>CAWIAR010000004.1:0-465393 GCA_963834185.1 uncultured Actinomycetota bacterium | reverse complement strand
CCTGCCGGAGTTGTTGATCAGTCGAAGATGGCGTGGGCCGGACGTCGGCGCGGGTGTCAATGGGTACGGGTCACCTTGGCCAGCCCACGCGGTGCGTCCGGGTCATGCCCGCGGGAGAGCGCCATCTCCAGGGCCAACAGCTGCAACGGAACGATGTCGGCGATCGGGCTGAGGTCCTCGGGCAACGTCGGCAGCCGGTAGGAAACGGTGCCCACGTCGGCGCATTCGTCACCCCCCAGGAGCAGCAGGTCAGCGCCGTTGGCGGCTAGCTGAGCCAACACAGGGGTCATTGCCCGGCCGGCGGCCCCGTTCGGGATGATCGCGATCGTCGGGTGGTTCTGGTCGATCATCGCGACCGGCCCGTGCAACAGGTCAGCGCCGCTGAACGCTTGTGCCGCGAGGTAACAGGTCTCCATCAGTTTCAGGGCCGCCTCGCCGGCCGTCGGGTAGGCAAATCCCCGGCCGGTGATGAGCATTCGATCGGCGAACCGGTAGCGGTCCGCGAGGGTGGCCACCTCCGGGTGGCGGCCGAGGTGGCCGGCGACCGCGTCGGGCAAACCCGCCGCAGGGTCGGTTCCCGCGTCCCGCCAGGACTGCACGAGAAGCCAGAGGCCGAGCAGTTCAGCGGAGTAGGACTTGGTCGCGGTGACCGCCTTCTCGGCGCCGGCGGTCACGTCCAGGTGCAGCTCAGCAGCGCGCGCCAGGTCCGAATCGGCCGTGTTGGTGACCACCAGCGTGGTGGCTCCCAGGGTCCGAGCCGCCTCCACCGTCCCGACCAGGTCCGGTGAGCCGCCGCTCTGCGACACCGCAACGACCAGGACGTCGCGCAGGTCGGGGCGGGCGTGGTACGTGGTGAACGTCGAAGGGGAGACCATGCCGCACGGAAGGGCGAGTTGGACCTCCACCAAGTACTTCCCGTACAGCGCGGCCTGGTCGCTGGTACCGCGGGCGGCAAACAGCACGAACCGTGGTGCTCGATTGCGCAACACCGTCGTGATCTGCGCCGTCGCCGACGAACCGTCGCGCAGGAGCCGGGCCAACACCGCCGGCTGCTCGGCGATCTCAGCCGCCATCATCTCGCCCGCCATGTCCGGCACTCCTCTTATCGGGTGGTGCCTTCGGTGATCCCCTGGATCACTTGACGATGGAAAACCACGTAGATGGCGATCATCGGGATCGTCACGATCGACAATGCTGAAAACAGCAGTGGGTAGTCCGTCGCGTACTTGCCGGTGAAGGCCACGAGCCCGACCGGAATGGTCTTCAGGTCGTCGCTCTGGATATAAAGCGTCGCGAGCAGGAACTCGTTCCATGCCGCCAGCACGGAGAAGGTCCCAACCGTGGCCAGGCCCGGCTTGAGCAAGGGGAGCACGATGGCGAAGAACATCCGCACATCGCCGCAGCCGTCCATCCGAGCACACTCGAACAGCTCGCGTGGTAGCGAGTCCATGTACGCCTTCAGCAGGTACACCGACAGCGAGATGCCGAGCCCGATGTACGGAATGATCAGGGCCCAGCGGGTGTCGGTGATGTCGAGCCGGTTCAGGATGGTGCTCTGGGCCACGAAATAGGACTGCACCGGCAGCAGCAGACCCAGCGCGAGGACGACGAGCAGCAGTCCCCGCGAACGAAACTTCAGCCGGCTCAGCGCGAACGCGGCCATGGCCCCGAAAACGAGGATCGCGAACACGGACACCGTCGTGACCACGATGCTGTTGATCGCATACTGGCCGAGGTTCCCCTCGTCCCACGCACGGCTCCAGTTGCCGAAGTCGATCGAGGTCGGAAGGCTGAACGGGGAGTCGAAGATCTGCGCCTGAGTCTTGAAGGACGACAGCACCATCCAGACGAGCGGGATGAGAAAGATCAGTGACGCGAGCGTCATCAGGGTGTAGTAGGTCACGTTCGAGATGACCTGCCGGGCCGTGCGGTCCACCCGAGGCTTCGGCATCGGGATGCGCGGTGGGATTGGGGTGTCGGTGTCAGTACTCAACGCCGGTCACGTCCTTCCGGCGGAGCTTGGCGTAGGCGACACCGATGGCGAGCACGACGATCGTCATGATCACGGACATGGCTGCCCCGTAGCCGACGTCGTGATCGCGGAACACGACGGACACGATGTAGGTGGTGAGGATCTCGGTGGCATGGTCCGGGCCGCCGTTCGTCATCACGTAGAACAGGTCGAACGTCTGGAAGCCGCCGGTGATGCACAGCAGGATGGCGACCTCGGTCATGTTCCGCACCATCGGAACCTTGACCCGGAAGAAGATCTGGCGCTCGTTGGCACCGTCGAGCGCGGCCGCCTCGAGGATCGACGACGGGATGCGCCGGAGCGCGGCGTAGAAGATCGCCATGTAGAAGCCGGCGTAGATCCACCCCGAGACGAAGCAGATAGCGAGCAGGGCAGTGTTCGGATCACCCAGCCAGACCCGAGTCAGGCTCTCCAGCCCTACCGCCTCGAGCGCGGAGTTCAGCAGCCCGGCGTCGTACGCGTACACGAAGGACCACAGGACCGCGATGACGACCATCGGCAGCATCACCGGGATGAAGAACGTGATGCGGTACCACGCGGTGCGCTTGCCCTTCGCCGACACCAGCCCGGCCAGCGCGAAGCCGACGGCCACCTCGAGCACGAGAGTCGCCAGGATGTAGATGATGGTGTTCTTGTAGGTCAGCCGGTAAACCGAGTCCTGGAATGCGCGGGTGTAGTTGTCGAACCCGATGAAGCGCATCGTGTTCGTTCCGGTCCATCGGGTGAAGCTCAGCCCGATCGTCCCGATCATCGGGACCAGCACGACGAAGACGAAGATCGTGATCGCAGGTGCCAGCAGGATGAAGGGGGTCCAACGACTGCTCGGCCTCATGCCTCACCTCCACCGTGCCGTTGCGGGTGCGCCGAACGCAGTCGTCCCACCCGCGGGTCGAGCGTCCTGGATCGTCAGTTCGTCGGCAGGGACGACACGCGGTCCTGCGCAGCGTCGAGCGCCTCCTGCGGTGACTTCAGCCCGCCGATGACGGCAGCAGCCGCACCGTAGAACTCGTCGGCCCGCTTGACATCGAGGTTGTCGGCCGGCGTGACGTTAGCCGGCGCCTTGCTGAGCATGTTCGCCATCGCGATCGTGTTCGCGTCGGCGTCGACGCCGGCGAACGGGTCGAGCTCCAGCGGTGTCACTCCCGACTTGGCGAACTGCTTGGTGGAGTCCGGGTCACCATCAGGGCGAGGAAGTCCAGCGCGTCGGACTGGTGCTGGCTCTTGGCGTTCACGACGAATCCGGTCGAGACCCCCAGCACGCTGTTCGGATTGCCGGCCCCGCCGGGGATCTGCGGCATGTTGAAGAAGCCCATCTTGAGGTCCTTCGCCTGTTCGAGCTGCTCGGGAACCAGCCAGCTGCCGATGCCGAGCATGGCCGACTTGCCGAGGAGGAACTTCGTGTTGGCCTCCTCGTCGCCCATCGCGTTGACGTCCCGGTTGATGCAGCCGTTGTCCCACAGCTCCTGCAGGTGTCCGAACGCGGTCACCATTTCCGGTGAGTTCATCGGGGCCTGCCCGGTCACCGCCGCGACGTAGGCGTCGTCACCGATCACGCGCGCGGCCAGGTGCGAGGCGATACTGCCGACCGTCCACTTGTCCTTGTTTCCCTCGACCAGAGCGTTCTCTCCGCCGGCGACCAAGGTCTTGCACACATCCAAGAACTCCGACCACGAGGTCGGCGGGGTGATGCCGTTCTTGCTGAAGGTGTCCACGTTGTACCAGAAGACGTTCGTGACATCGCCGGTCCAGGGGACCATGTAGGTCTTGTCGTCGAACACCATGCCGGTGTATGCGCCAGGGTCGAACCGGCCGGCGAACCTGGGGTCGGCTACCGCCTTGGAGATGTCGGCGGCATTGCCCTCGCCGATGCGCTCCTGGAGCCGGGCCCCGGGTCGTTCGAAGTAGATGTCCGGTGGGTTGTTGGAGGCCAGCAGGGTCTGCAGCCCGATCCCGGTCTCGTAGGTGTCGTTCTCCTGCACGATGATGTTGATCGTGCGACCGGGGTACTTGGCCTCGTACTCCTTCTTCAGATTTGTGAAGACTGCGTCGACGTCGTCCCCGGTCGAGCCCATGGCGATGCTGATCGCCGACGTGTCGCCGGCGCCGTCGGAAGAGTTCGCGTCGGAGGACGATCCACAGGCGGCCAGGCCGATGGTCAGCGTCGTGGCCGCCGCGACCGCCAGTGCGACTCGCGGGAGCCGGGGAGATCTGGTCATTCCGTCACCTCGTGTTGTTCGTGGCCACCGGTACCCGTGGCGAATGTCGGGAGAGCGCGACATTGAGTTAGGAAACTTTCCTTCCTCGAGGAGTGAACTAGCCCGAGCAAGCCCTGTCAATGGGTCAGCGGGCCCGGATCGGGGTCGTGACGCGATAGTGACCATCGGCTACAGCACAACGCGGCGCCGCTCGCGTGCGGAGGCCAGGCAGGCCTGCAGGACCGTCAGGTTCGCGCCAGCATCCGAGTCCGGGTACCGCGGCGAATCTCCGTACAGCGCCGCCCTGGCCAGGTCGTCGGCCTGCACGCTGTAGTGGTTCGGTGCAGCGATGAGTTCGGTGCGGACCTCGTCGCCGACATGAACCTCGATGCCCTCAGCGCCCTCGGCGCAGAAGAAGGCGCTGGGCAGCACGATCCGGCCGCGCCGGCCGATCACTTCGACGACATCGGAGTCGGCGGCCCACATGCCGCACCGAATCAGCACCGGAACCTCGCCGAACTCGAGCAACCCGGCGGCGAGCATGTCGATGCCCCCGTGCACGCTCGACCACTGGGCGGCGATCGTGACGGCGTCCGGCTCGCGCTCGAGCAGGTGTCGGGACACATGGAGGAGATAGCAGCCGACGTCGTAGAGGGCGCCGCCGCCAGGGTTGCCCGCGAACGCGGTCAGTCCGGGTTCGTCGCTGGCGTCGAACGTGAACGAGGTGCTGATGCTGCGGACCGGGCCGATCTCACCGGATCGGAGGATCTCCCGCACCCGGTCGTAGCGCGGATGGTGGCCGTACATGAAGCCTTCGGTGAGCACGACGCCGGCAGCGTCGGCGGCGTCGCGCATCTCGGCCGCCTGCTCCGCGGTCAGGGCCATCGGCTTCTCGCACAGGACGTGTTTGCCCGCGGCGACCGCGCGCAGGACCCACGGGTGGTGCAGATGATTGGGCAGCGGAAGATAGACGGCGTCGACGTCCGGGTCCGCCAGCAGGGCCTCGTAGCCTTCGTACGCAGTGCGGACACCGAATCGCCGGGCGTGGGCCTCAGCCTTGGCCCGCGACCGGCTGGCGATGGCAGTCACCTCCCCGAGCTCGGATGCCTGGATGGCCGGGACGACGGCATCGTTGATCCCGGCGGTGCCGAGCACCCCCCAACGCAGTCGGCCGTGGGCCGGTGCTTCCCGATGGTCGGTCACGAGGTGCCCCTCCAGTCCAGGAACACGCCGAGGAAACCCGAGCGGTCCCGGCGCAGGTTGTCGTAGATCGCGTTGGCCTCTCGCGGCGAGAAGGTATGGGTGTGCAGGCGGTCCACGTTCATCCGGCCGCTGCGCAGGTAGTCGAAGAACAGTCGTGTCATTGCCGCCAAGGTCCAGGGGTCCCGACCGGTGGCCACCTCCGGTGCGCTCGAGGCGTGGATCCCGATCAAGGTCACCGAGCCGGCGACCATCCGCGGGCCGAGCTGCTGGCGGCTGGGCGTCGGGCTGTCTCCGAGCAGGACGACCCGCCCCATCGGCCGCACCATCGTCGTGGTGGGGGCCAGGACGGCGGCATGGCCGGTGACATCGAACGCGACGTCGGCCATCTCGCCCGAGGTGATCTCGCGGACGCGCTCCACGGCGGCCCCTGCGTCGCACCGCAGCAGGTGGGTGGCGCCGGCGGCCTCGGCAAGGTCCAGGCGCGCCTGGACCGGGTCCACCCCGATGATCCGCCGGGCACCCGATAGTCGCAGGTACTGCACGACCAGCTGGCCGAGCGTGCCCAGGCCGACGACCACGACAGTCTCTCCGAGCACCAACTCGGCCCTGCGCACCCCCAGCTGCGTGGTACAGGCGAGTGAGGCCCAGCAGGCCTGCTCGTCGCTGACGTCAGCGGGCACGACGACGGCCCGGGCCGCATCGGCGACGAACAGCTCGGTGTGCGGGGTGCTGGTGGCCACCCGCTCGCCGACGGCGATCGCTGCCACGCCGGGCCCCACTGCCTCCACGGTCGAGGTCATGCTGTAGCCGGGCGCGAAGGGGTACTGCACCCACTCCTGCCAGAACGTGCCCTCGTCGAAGGTGCCGTCGAGGCAGAAGCTCTCGGTGCCCGTGCTGACCAGCGAGGTGAGCGCCCGGCAGCGGATCTGGCCGGGTCCCGGGGCGGGCACGCTGGACGTCGGCAGATCGCGGACCTCGACCTGCCGGCGCTCCGGGAAGACGATGCTCCGGAAGGTGTCCGCCATCATGCACCGTCCCCGCGGGCGCGGCCGGCGCGCTCCGCCTGTTCGAGGACCCGCTGGACCGCCAGCCCGAAGGGCAGGTCGCTGGGGTGCTCCCGGTCGCCGCTGCGGACCATCGCGGTCAGCTCCTGGACGGCCACCGTCAGAGCCTCGATCGAGTCCACGTCGTCGATCGGCAGGTCGGATCGACCGGCCGGACCCCACAGCTGCAGCGTGAAGCCGTCAGCGGCGTCCGGTGCGGACAGTGTGAGTGTCGCGCTGCTGGTGGCGCCCCCCTCGTGGTGCAGCACCAGGTAGGTCAGGTCCGGCTCGCCGCGGTCGACGGTGAGCGAGCGGACCGGGCCCAGGGTGCGCGATAGCGCTGCGACCGCATGCGGACCGACGTCCCACAGTCCGCCGTGCTCGCGTCGCCACGGCGTGTTGAACGGGTTCTCGTCGCTGAGAGCGGATCCGAGCCACACCGCATGCCCGCCGGACCACGGGCCCTTCGTCGCGACCTGGTCGAACCAGGTCCGCACGGCGGGGGTGAACAGGTGGGTGAAGAAGACCACGGCCGCGAGGTCCCGCTCCCGGACGGCTGCCAGCAGGGCTTCGCCCGTGACCAGGTCGAGTGCCACCGGCTTCTCCAGCAGCAGATGCTTGCCGGCGGCGGCTGCGCGCAGAGCGAGCTCGGCCTGCACGTGCGGGGGCACCGCGAAACAGACGGCGTCTACCTGGGCGAGGAAGTCGTCGAAGTCCGGATGGGCGGTGGCGCCGGTCGCCGTCGCCAGCGACGACGCGGCGTCGGCGTCCCGGCCCCAGACGGCGACCAGCTCGGCTCCGTCGGCCGCGATGATCGCCGGGGCATGGGTCTCGCGGGCCCAGTAACCGGTGCCGACCAGCCCGAAACGCAGCGGGCCCGGTACTGGTGTCACTGTTGTCTCTGCCGTCACAGTGCTCCTGTCGGAATGGGTCGGGCACCGGCCAGGCCTGCGCCGATGCCGGCGCGGGCGCGGCGCAGGGCGTCCTCGAGTCCGGCTGGGTCGGTTGTCTTTCGTCGGCCCCAGAGCTGTTCGAGACCGAGCAGTCCGGCGCCCACGACCGGCGGCGTTGTCAGGAAGGTCGTCCGCGCGGTGGGCACCGCGTTGCGCAGCCGGGCGGTCAGCGGCTCCATCAGAACGCGGTCCCTGGCCGCGAGGACGCCTCCGCCGAGCACGACGTCGACCACGGTGTCCTCCATCCGTAGCCGCCGGACCGTGGTCGACACGAGCAGCACGATCTCCTCGACCTGCCGGAGCACGACGGACTCCGCGATCGGGTCGCCGTCCTCGGCGGCGGCGAAGAGCAGGGTCACGAGCTCGTGCATCCGCACCGCCGGGAGCCTGCCGAGGTGGAAGCCCGCTGCGACTGCGGTGGCGTCCGTCGTGCCGAAGTGGGCCGCCGTTGCGGATGCCAGCGCCGTGTCGGCGCCCCGGCCGTCCTCAGCCCTTGCCGCCCACCACAGCACCTCCTCGGCCAGCTGGAGACCGCCGCCCCAGTCGCCGGTGATCCGGCCCAGGGCCGGGAACCGCAGGTGTGTCCCGTCGGGCGCCACTCCCACGCAGTTGATGCCAGCGCCACACACGACGGCGACGCCGAAGTCGCGCTCGGTCCCGGCCCGCAGCAGCGCGAACGTGTCGTTGTCGACGACCGCCGTGTCGGTCCAGTCCTGGGCACGCAGGGCGACCCGGATCGCCTCGGTCTCCTCCGGCAGGTCCGCCCCGGCCACATAGGCGGCCAAGTGGCCGGCCCTCCCGTCGGCTGTGCCGCGCAAGACCTCCTGGACGGCGGAGCCAATTGATCCGACGGCGGCGGATGCACCGACCAGGTGCGGCAGGAAGGGTCCGCACCGGGCGCGGGCGAGCACCTCACCGTGCGCCGTCAGCAGGACCACGTCGGTCTTGCTGTTGCCGCCGTCCAGCGCGAGCACGGTGTCCGAATCGGGCAGGTCGGCGCTCAGCCGGTCAGCCACGGCAGCCAGTTCCGGTTGTTGGCCAGCAGCAGATCGGTCAACCGATCCGCCTGGTCCCGCTGACCGACCAGCGGGTGGGCCAGCAGCGAGGTGAAGACCCGGTCGCGACCGCCCTTGACCGCGGCCTCGACGGCGAGCTCCTCGTACGCGCTGACGTGGCCGATGAGTCCGGCCAGTGCAGGCGGAACGGTGGGGAGCGGTCGAACGACGACCCCGTCGGCGGTGACCGTCGCGGTGGCCTCGATCACGGCGTCGTCGGACAGGAATGGCAGCGCGCCGGCGTTGCGGACGTTCACCACATGCAGATCCTGCCGGGACGTACCCAGCATGGCCGCGACGAGTCCGACGGCGGCCTCGGAGTAGTACGCGCCGCCGCGGCGCGCCAGCAGGTCCGGCTTGGTGTCGAGGGCGGGATCGGCGTACAACTCCAGCAGCCGACGCTCGAGGTCCATCACCTCCTGGGCCCGGGTCGGTGTCGCCCGGTTCTGCTCGACGACCACATCGTGCAGGTAGAAGTAGCGCAGGTAGTACGACGGAAGCGCGTTCAGTCTGGTCAGCAGGTCCAGGGGTAACTCGAGGTGATCTGCGATCGCAGCCCCGTGGTCGGCCAGCAGGCCGGGCCAAACCGAATCCCCGCCGGCCAAGCGGATGTCGAGCTCCCAGGTCAGGTGGTTCAGCCCGACATGCGTCAGCTCGACCTCGGTCGGCGTCACGTTCAGCACGCCCGCGAGGTAGCGCTGCAGGCCGATCGCGAAGTTGCACAGCCCGATGGCCCGGTGGCCCGCGTCGAGCAGCGCCCGCGTGACGATACCGACGGGGTTGGTGAAGTTGACGATCAAGGCTCCCGGGCTGACGTCCCGGACCTCGTCGGCAATCGCGGTGATGACGGGCACCGTGCGCAGCGCCTTGGCCAGCCCACCGGCGCCGGTGGTCTCCTGACCGATGCACCCGCAGTCCAGCGGCCAGGTCTCGTCGCGGTGCCGGGCGGCCTGGCCGCCGACGCGGATCTGCAGGAGCACGGCCGCCGCACCCTCGGCGGCCGCACGCACGCTGTCGGTGGTGTGAACGGTCGTGGTGCTCCCGTGCCGGTCCAGGATCCGCCGGCACAGTCCAGCGACGACGGCCAACCGATCAGGGTCGGGGTCCATCAGGACCAGGTCGTCGACGGGCAACGTGTCGCCCAGCCGGCCGAGTCCGTCTGCGAGCTCGGGCGTGTAGGTCGAGCCCGCGCCGATCACGGCGATCCTCATCGAATTTCCCTTCCGGAGAGCGCGGTCGACCGCAGTGGACCGTCATTGTCAGGTGGCGCTGAATGCGTGGTCCCGGGCGTGGTCCAGAGCCGTGAAGAGCGCCCCGGCCAGTACCGGGTTCCCCTCGACGGCGCTGCACAGCACCGGCGGGGTGGAGACGGCGACGTCGTCGAGGTGGCGGCTGACGAGGGCGCGCAGCGGTTCGCCGCCAGCCCGGAGCCATGAGCCACCGACGATGATCGCTGCCGGATCCACGAGGGCGACCACCGCCGACAGTCCGATGGCAAAGCGCAGCGCCAGGGACGACAGGAAGTCGGCGCGCCCGGCCGTGGGATCGGCGGCGGCCTCGGCCAGCAGGCGGACCGGATCCGCCCCTGCTAGGCCGTGTTCGGTGGCCAGCGCGGTCACCGCGTCCTGGTCGACCCAGCGCTCCAGCCCGCCGACTGAGCCGCGGACCGGACTCACGATCCGATCAATGCTCGGTAGGTGCAGGTACGACAGCTCTCCCGCGCCGCCGGTCGCGCCGCGGAGTACCCGGTCGTCCACCATCAGCGCGCCACCGATGCCGTCATCTACCCAGAACAGGAAGAAGTCGCTGAAGTTCTGGGCTGCACCGGCGCGACGCTCGGCGATGGCTGCCAGATTGACGTCGTTCTCCACCCGCACCGGAATGCCGATTTCGGCCTCAAGGTCGCGGACCAGGCCGGGTCGCTGCCAGCCGGACAGGTGCGGAGCGAACTTGAGCTGGTCCGCCTCGGTGTCGTAGGAGCCGGCCGCGCCGACGACCATGCTCTTCAGGTCCGACCTCGTCAGTCCCGCCTGCTCCAGTGCCAGGTCCAGTGCCGACAACGCCCACCCTGGCCCGGTCCCGCCGCGTCGCGGGCGACCCAGCGTGGCGTCCCCGATGACGGCGCCGGCGAGGTCGGCGACCTGGGCCTGCACCTTCCGTGGCGTCACGTCGACGGCGGCAGCGAAGCCCGCGCGCGGATTGAGCATGTACAGCTGAGCAACGCGACCCGGTCGGCCCTCGGTCTTGCTGATCGGCAGGACCAGGCCAGCGGCCTCCAACCGGCTGAGGACCTGGGACGCGGTCGGCTTGGATACCCCGGTGAGGCGGGCGATGTCGCTGCGGCTGAGACTTCCGCGCTCGAGCAGCAACTCCAGCGCGACCCGGTTGTTGATGGCGCGCAGGAGCCGGGGCTTGGCCGGGCCCTCGTGGGTCGAGAGACGTCGCGCGTCACTGCCACCCGTCGTCCGCATTGCACCACCTCGAGCCAGGAACCAAAGTTAGGAAACTTTACTTCCTGAGTGTGGAGGCTAGGAGCCGCGAGTGTCAATCCATCGATCTCGGGCTCTGACGAACATGTCGAGGACGTCTCCGAAGACCGCAGGACGCTGAGCCGCGCCCTGGTCCGAGAGCATGCCGGTGCCGTCCAGCATCGCGAGGATCTGGTCGGCACCGCCGCGGAACTGCAGCAACCAGGGCCGCAACTCGGCGAGCAGTGACTGGTTGTGAGCCGTGGGCGCGAGCAATCGGTCGGCCGCAGCCACAAACCGCTCGGCGAGGGCCCTCAGCTGCGCCCGGCCTCGTTGCGGGTCGCCGAACTCCTCCTCGAACTCAAGGTGTTCCAATGCGTTTGCCAGCAGGTGTGCGTCGCTCTCCTCCAGGCACGATGTCCGCACGTTGTCGGCGAACAGCAGCAAGTCCTCGGCATCCTCGCCCGCGACGTCGCGGGCGGCCGCGCGCCAGCTGGCCTCCGGGTCGTAACCGACCGGGTCCCACAGGTAGTCCGCGATCGTGGCCAGCGCGACCTTGGAGGCCTCCGCGTGCTCCATCGGGTTGGCGATCACACCTCGGCAGAACCTGTACAGGTGCGGGTCGCGACCACGGTAGGCACCCAGGTGCATCTGCGCGGTCATCGCCACGTCGTTGACCGGGTAGTTGTCCCAGTAGAGCGGTGGGCGGGCCGTCGTCCGGGTGAAGGTGGCCGCATCGGCGAGGTCGAGCTCGGTCGAGCAGATCGCCCGACCGGTCCAGAGCAGGTCGATCCGAGCGTCCAGGCCGGCCGCGAGCCGGCGCAGGTCCGGCTCGTCGCCGCGACCGCTGTAGACGGTGGGGCAGACCGTGAGTGTGGGCACGGTCGGCCACGCGTCGAGTCGGCGACGCACCCGGTCCACCAGGTCCACCTGGGCGGTGACCAGGTCGCTGTACCGGATGCGATCCGCCTCGTGCGGGAGCGTCAACGGGACGTCGTCGAACAGCAACAGGAAATCCGTGATGCCCAGGGCGCCGATCTGCTCCAGCTTGGTGAGCAGCACCTCGGCCTCGGCCGGATCGCCATACCGCACCGAAAGGCCGGGGGAAATACCGTAGGCGACGCTGACACCCGCCTCGGTGGCGACCCGCACGGTCTCGGCCAACTCGGCCAGCTCGCCCGCGGGGTAGCGGTCGCGCCACCGCCGGCGGGTGTAGACGTCGTCCTTCGGGGTGTAGACGAAGGTGTTCATCCGATGGGCGGAAAGGAACCGGATCATGTCGCGCCGCTGCTCGTGGGTCCACGGGCGGCCGTAGAACCCCTCGACCACGCCGCGCACGGCGAACCTGGGGTACTCGTCATAGGTCGCCGGTTCCAGCGCAGCCGCGGCCACCAGTCGGTCGGCGTGGGTGCGAGCCCAGCGCAGGCCCCGTTCACCGGCGGCGGTGAGCGTGATCAACCGCCGACCTGGCCCATCCGGCGCGACAGTCAGCAGATAGCGCTCGTCGGTGTGCAGGGCAGGGACCCCGACCTGGCTGAAGGCGGGGTCGGTCGTCCGCTCGGTGACGATCCGGACCGTTGACGCAGGCTCGCTCACTTGTCCCTCACAGTGCCCTCACCCGTGGGGCGTAGGTGTCCAGCAGTGCGCGATTGGTCTCGTCTCCGCCCGTGAGGTTGGCGCTGGAAAACACGTCGGGGACGGTCCCGCGGGCCAGCAGCAGCTCGACCGCCTCGGCGACGACGGCGTTCAGGATGGCCGCACCGACAACCGTCGAGGTAGGTGCGACGGCGACCGAACCGTCGGCCGGGGTGACCGCCGCATCGCCCGGGCTGCCGCCGTTGTCGAGCACGACGTCGGCGAGCTCGTGCAACCGGGGCCCGCTGCCGGCGCGGGCCGAACCGGCCGAGGCATGCTTCACGCTGGTCAGCGCAATCGTCGCCAGCCCCCGGTCCCTGGCGGCCATGAGCATCTCGACCCCGGTCGCATTGCCCCCGGAGTTCGACACGACGATCATCAGGTCGTCCGGTCCGACAGGTTCGCTCTCCAGTAGCGCCGCGGCGAGCCCGGGCACGCGCTCCAGCCGGGTGCTGCGCGCGGCACCGCTGTGCAGCATCAGCGGATCGACCAGGATCGGGTTGACCTGAGCGAGCCCCCCGGCGCGGTAGAACAATTCCTCCGCCAACAGATGCGAGTGACCGGTGCCGAAGACATGGACCAGTCCACCTGCGGCGACCGTGTCGGCCACCAGGACTGCAGCGCGCCGCACCGACTCCCAACCTGAGGTCTCGACCTCCTGCAGCAACCGGGCGACCTCCCCGAGGTAGCGAAGTCCTGCTGTCGTCACGATGGGTAGCCCTTCGTCGAGGTCGGCCTGGCGGACAGACAGACCCTAGGCCGGATGATCAGAGGTGCAAGGATGGCCGGCGTTCCGACCGGTCCGAGGCGGGGAGCGTTGGATGATGTCGGTGCGGGTGCGCTCGGCCCAGCCGGCCGACCGGGACGCGTTGTACGACGTGTGCCTGCTGACCGGGGACGGTGGGCGGGACGGTACGCCGCTGTACCCCGACCGCACCCTGCTCGGCGAGGTCTTCGTCGGTCCCTACCTGGCGTTGTGTCCGGACTTCGCGCTCGTCGCCGATGACGGGGCCGGTCCGGCCGGCTACGCCCTCGGCGCGCTGGAGACGGACCAGTTCGAGCGGGCCTGCGAGCGGTCGTGGTGGCCCGAGGTGAGAGCCCGCCACCCGGTCGACCCGGCCGCCACCGGTGATCATGCCGAGCTCGTGGAGTTGCTGCACCGCCCGGGCGCCCTGCGGCACCCGTCGTTTCCGGAGTACCCCTCGCACCTGCACATCGACCTGCTGGAGCACATCCGTGGCGGTGGGGTCGGTAGGCAGATGTTGGAGCGGCTATTCGGGCTGCTGACCCAGGCCGGTTCGTCGGGCGTCCACCTCGGTGTCGACCTGCGCAACACCGGTGCCCAGCGGTTCTACCGCCGGTTGGGCTTCGTCGACCTGCTGACCACCGACGACGGCGTCCTGTACCAGGGGATGCCGCTGCGATGATCGTGGGTCGTTCTCCACTGGCGGCTCAGGAATGCCGGTCGGCCTGTCGCATCTCCCCCTGGCCGCATCTCCCGTGCTCAGGGCGGGGCATGGTTCCGTAACTTCTCGGCGCAGGGTAGGTCGGGCCGACCGTAGGCTCGGAGGGTGAGCAGCGAGCGGGCCGACGGGAGAAGCGAACCCGGACCGGGACCGCTCCCCGGCGACCGGAGGGCCGACCGACACCGACTGCCTCATCGGGTGATCGGCTACTGGCGGGTGCGGGGTTCGCTGCTCTCGGCCGGCCTGCTCGCAGTGGCGGCCCTGCTGGCCTGGCAGACGTCATGGTTCACCGCCACGATCAGGTGGGCCATCGTCGCCGTGCTCGCAGTGCTGCTGCTCGCCGCGGTGCTCGTCGCCCCGCCCATCCGCTACCGCATCTTCTGGTACGCGATCTCCCCGGCCGAGATCGACATCTCGGACGGTCTGTACGTCCGCACCCGCACCGTCGTGCCCATGCACCGGGTGCAGCACCTTCGTACCGACCACGGCCCGATCGCCGACCGGTTCCGGGTCGCCACCCTGCACATCCACACGGCGGCCGGCACCATCCGACTGGCCGACCTGGATCGTGATGAGGCCGAAGTCCGTCCGGGTCCAGGATCGCCGATCTCGCCCAACTCGCCGATGATCAGCTCACCGATGACGTCTGACACCTCCGACCGCACCCTGGACGCCGGGCCGTCCAGGGTGGTGGCCGAGCATCGATTGCATCCGGCGTACCTGGTGTTGGGCACCGGCCGCGCGGTGCGCTCGCTTGATCCCGGTGATTGCGATCGCGGTATGGAAGGCGCCCTGGTGGGCCTGGGTGGTGATCGGCGTCCTCGTCCTGTTGGGCGCCGTCGCCGGTTGGTGGACGCACACCTATCAGGTTGCCGACGGGTTGTTGCGGGTGCGCGCCGGGGTGCTGCACCGGAGCGTGACGACGGTGCCGATCGCCAGGATCACCGCACTGGAGACCGAACGCGGTTTGGTGCAGAGGGTTCTCGGTGTGTCCGCGCTGCACGTGCAGACCCCGGGTGACGGCGAGCACTCCTCGGTTCACCTGTCCTGCCTGTCCGGCACCCGCCTGACCGAACTGCGCGCGGCGCTGTCGCCCGACGCAGCCGGCATCGCCCGGCCGCTGGGGGCCGACCTACCCGCCGCCCCCGCGGCTGCGCTCCCCGTCGCGAACACCAGCCGGGGCGGCCCGGCTCAGGAACACCCTGCGCCGTCATTGGGCCGGCGAAGCAGCGCCGTCAGGGGATGTCCAGGTGATCGCCGTGGTCGGCACCCGTGACCTGCTGATGGCCGCGCTCACCGGCGTCTCGGTGCCGATCATCGTTGCCGGCGGTCTCGTGGCGTGGACCAGGGCCCAGGATTACCTGCCCCGGCCGCAGCGGGAGTGGCTGCAGCACGTGGTGTTCGGCCGAGGGATGGCCACCATTC
Organism: uncultured Actinomycetota bacterium; assembly: GCA_963834185.1. Lineage (GTDB taxonomy): Bacteria > Actinomycetota > Actinomycetes > Mycobacteriales > Nakamurellaceae > Nakamurella. Next base: position 449,918 of record CAWIAR010000004.1, on the reverse strand, counting down.
TGGTGCTGCTCGGGTTGCTCGTACTCGCGGTTCTGGTCGGGGTGGTCAGCACCTCCCTGCGGCTTGCGCGGTTCACCCTGCTCCGGGACGGCGATCGGCTGCGGACCACCAGGGGGCTGCTCTCCCAACGCACCGGCAGCGTGGCGATCGACCGGATCCAGGCCGTCCGACTCGTGGAGGGCTTCTGGCGACGGCGGTTCGGGTTGTGCGAGGTGCTGCTCGAGGTGGCCGGGCGTCGGCGGCGCTTCATCGGCCGGCCGGGTGATGTTCCCGATCGTGGCCAGGAACCGGGTGGACGACCTCCTGGCGCGGGCGCTCCCCGAATTGCCGGTACCGCCCAGCCGCCTCACCCCGTCCCCGCAACGGGCGCGCCGGCGCTTTTTGACCACACCGCTGTGGGTGGCGGCCGCCCTGACCCTGCTGGCCACCTTGCTGCCCGGTTGGTGGGCTCTCGTCGCGGCGCTCCCGTTCCCGTTCGCGATCTGGGTGGCGCTCGGCCGGGCCCGCGACGCCGGCTGGTCCATCGGCCCCGAGCTCAGCGTGTTCCGGTGGCGCCGGCTGTTCGCCAGGCACACCGTCATTGCGCGGACCGCCAGGGTGCAGTTCAGCACGCAGCACGCCGGCTGGTTCTCCCACCGCGCCGGCCTGCGGGGCCTACGGATCGCCCTGTCCTCCCGTCACACGGCGGGGGTGCCCTACCTGGAGCGCAGCGACGCCGACCGGGCGCTGCACCTGATCGGTCGCCGCAGGGTCGTTCCTTCGACCAGCGAGTGAGTCAACACTGCAAAGCGATCGGGTCGGACCTGGCCGGTTTTGGATCTCGATGGACAGGGGCTTCGGGCGCGCGGGACCCCGCTCAGTAGCCGGCCGAGCTGACCACGTTCTCCAGGGGCTGCCCGGAAGCGAAACGCTCCAATTGGGCTCGCACCACGGCCAGCGCCCGTCGGGTCGAACCGGGCACCGAACCGGCCACGTGCGGGGTGATGAACACGCCGGGCGCCGACCACAGCGGATGGCCGGCCGGCAGCGGCTCGGGGTCGGTGACATCCAACGCTGCTCGCAATCGGCCGGCCGACAGCTCCGCCAGCAGCGCGTCGGTGTCCACCACCGGTCCGCGTGCCGCGTTGACCAGGACGGCACCGTCCGGCATGGCGGCCAGGAAGGCGGCGTCGACCAGCCCGGTGGTCGCGGGGGTCAGCGGCACCATCACGATCACCACGTCCTGCTCCCCGAGCACCGAGGGCACGTCGTCGATGGCCAGCACACCATCGCGGCCGTGCCTGGCGGCCATCGTCACCCGCACCCCGAACGGCTCCAGTCGAGCCCGCACCTGTCGACCGAGATCGCCGGCGCCGAGCACGAGGACCCGCTTGCCACCGAGCTCGTCGGTCGCATGCTGGTCCCACCGCTGCTCCACCTGCCTGACAGCGAACTGCGGGAACTCTCGGAGCACAGCGAGCAGCGCTCCGACCGCCCACTCGGCGGTGGCACCGCCGTGCGCTCCGCTCGCAGTGCACAGCGTCACTCCGTCCGGCACCAGCGAAACCCAGTGCTCCGCGCCCGCACTGAGCAGCTGGATCAATTGCAGGTCGGGAAGCTCACCGAGCACCCTGGTTGCGGTCGGACCGGCCAGGAACGGCGGCACGAGAACAGCGGCGGACCGGCCGGCCTCCGGTACCGTCTCGTCCTTCATGATCACCACGCGATGATCGGGCAGGTCGGCAAGGCCGTCGGCGACCTGCGGACTGCCCACCAGCACGACGCGCGTCATGTCCTTCTGCATACACGACCGCATCGGACCGCTCGACGAGCGGTCCGGCCGAACCCACCGTGCCGTACCTTTCGGCCCCGTACCGTGGACGGCGATGTTCTCCCACCCGTCCGCCCGGCCGGCACTCCGGTCCTGGCCGAGCCGCGTCCGGCGCCGCTTCGCCCTCGCCGTGGCGATCACAGCGGCAGTGGTTGTGCTCGCCGGCTGCGCCGACTTCTCCGCCGAGAGCCCGACGTTCACGGTGCAGCCTTCGTTGACCCCGCCCCAGGCGAACCCGTCGGTCCCCGCCGCGCCGACGTCGTCCAGTCCTTCACCCAGCCCATCCACCAGCGGCCCGTCCGCTCCTGGGTCGACGGCGCCGGCCGACCCGTGCAAGCCCACCGATCCCGCGGTCATCGCTGCCTGTCTGGATGCGCCGTGGGGACTGGTGGTGCTGCCCGACGGACAGAGCGCACTGGTCGGCGAGCGGACCACCGGGCGGGTGCTCTCGATCGCCCCCAAGACCGAGCCGGTGGAATTCGCCGAGCTCACCGGCCTGGACACCACCGGCGGCGGTGGACTACTTGGTCTCGCGCTGTCGCCGTCCTACGGCGAGGACGGTCTGGTCTACGCCTTCGTCACGACCAGGACCGACGCCAGGATCGTCCGGTTCGGCAAGGATGTGCAGCCGAAGGCCGATCTTCACCGGAATCCCGAAGGGCTCGACGCACCTCGGCGGACGGATCGCCTTCGGCAGCGACGGTCTGTTGTACGTGGGCACCGGCGACGGCGGCAACAACGTGGTGGCCGCCAGAAAGGACTCGTTGACCGGCAAGATCCTCCGGCTGGACGAGTTCGGCAAACCCGCGAAGCAGAACAAGAGCAAAACCGCGGTGTACGCCTCGGGGCTGACCGACCCGTCGGGCATGTGCACGTTGGCCGACGGCCGGATCGCCGCACTCGACCATCGGTCGTCGGCCGATGTCCTGCTCCCGATCTCCGAGGGTGCGAACTACGGCACGCTGGCCTCGAGCGATGCGCTGTGGACCTGGAAGCACGCGCAGGGCGGCGCAGCGGACTGCGCCGTCGGCGACACCCAGTTGGCCAACACCTCGCTCACCAACCAGCAACTCGTCGGGGTGACGATGAGCGCGCAGGGCTCGTTCACCGGTTCGCCGCAGGTGTTGCTGGACAAGAAATACGGCAGGCTGCTGACCGTCACCGTCGGCGGCAGTGGTGAGGACCAACTGTTCTGGATGACCACCTCCAACAAGGACGGCAAGGGCAAACCGATACCGGCCGACGATCGCGTGGTCGTACTCCCGGCCGGCGGCGGCGGTGGCGAGGGCGGTCCGGACTGATTCCACCGCCCCGCTGGCCGTAGCATCCGCGGGCATGGTCGAGGGTTGGACGGACTTCTTCGTCGCCACCGCGGGGGCGGGCGCCGCACTGGTCGGGCTGATCATCGTGGCGATGTCGGTGAACATCTCGACGATCCTGTGCCATCGCCCGGAGTGACGTCGAGGGCGGCCGCGACCATCGGCTCGCTGGTGTTGTTGGTGATCTCCGCCGTCGCCGCGCTCATCCCCGGCCAACCGGTCCAACTGTTGGGCGCCGAGATCCTGCTGTTCGCGGTGTTGGCCGCGATTCTGGCGGTCGATGCCGGGACGCGGCTGATCCGTCAACCCGCCGCCGGGGTGGGCCGGCGGCGGTTGGGTCAGGGCATCGGTCGCCATCGCCCAGGTCCTGCCGTTCCTGGCCGGCGGGATCCTGCTGGTGGTCGGCGCACTGGCCGGCCTGTACTGGGTGGCCGCCGGTGTGCTGGCGGTGTTCGTCGGCTCGGTGGCCACCACCTGGGTGCTGCTGGTGGAGATCCTGCGCTGACCTTCGGCCTCGTCAGGCTAGGAGGGTTCGACCCCCAGGGTCTGCAGGACCAGCTCGCGGACCCGACCGGCGTCGGCCTTGCCCTTGGTGGCCTTCATCACCGAGCCCATGATCGCGCCGATGGCCTTGATGTTGCCGCCGCGGATCTTCTCGGCGATGTCCGGCTGGGCGGCCAGCGCCGCGTCGATCGCGGACTGCAACGCCGAGTCGTCCGACACCACCGCCAGTCCCCGGGCGGCGACGACCTCCTCCGGCTCGCCCTCCCCGGCCAGCACCCCGTCGACCACCTGACGGGCCAGCTTCGTCGACAGCGCACCGGAGTTCACCAAGGTGATGACCTTCGCCAGCTGGGCCGGGGTGATCGGCAGGGCGGCGAGCGAGACGCCCTGCGCGTTGGCCTGCTGGCCGAGGTACGCGGTCCACCAGGACCGGGCATCGGCCGGCGACGCCCCGGCCTCCACCGTGGCCGCCACCAGGTCGAGGGCATCGGCGGCGAGCAGATCGCGCATCTCCAGATCCGTGAAACCCCAGTCCTGCTGCTGCCGGGCCCGCCGCACCCACGGCAGTTCGGGCAACGACGCGCGGATCTCCTCCACCCACTCCGGCGCCGGTGCCAGGGGAACCAGGTCCGGCTCCGGGAAATACCGGTAGTCCTCGGCGGTCTCCTTGCTGCGCCCGGACGATGTGGTGCCGGTGGACTCGTCGAAGTGCCTGGTCTCCTGGGTCACCGTGCCGCCGGAGGTCAGCACCGCGCCCTGTCGGCAGATCTCGTACCGCACCGCGCGCTCCACCGAGCGCAGCGAGTTGACGTTCTTCGTCTCGGTGCGGGTGCCGAACACCGGGTTTCCGGCCGGGGTCAGCGACAGGTTGGCGTCGCAGCGCAACGAGCCCTGGTCCATCCGCACGTCGGAAACCCCGAGGGAGCGCAACAGGTCTCGCAGCGCGGTGACGTAGGCCCTGGCCACCACCGGCGCGGCGGCCTTGGTGCCGACGACCGGTTTGGTGACGATCTCCACCAGCGGGACGCCGGCCCGGTTGTAGTCCAGCAGCGAGTACTCGGCGCCGTGAATGCGGCCGGTCGCGCCGCCGACGTGGGTGGACTTGCCGGTGTCCTCCTCCATGTGCGCCCGCTCGATCTCGATGCGAACGGTCTCGCCGTCCTCCAGGTCGACGTCCAGCCAGCCGTTGAACGCGATCGGCTCGTCGTACTGCGAGGTCTGGAAGTTCTTCGGCATGTCCGGGTAGTAGTAGTTCTTCCGGGCGAACCGGCACCACGAGGCGATCTGGCAGTTCAGCGCCAAGCCGATGCGGATGGCGTACTCCACCGCGACCCGGTTGATCACCGGCATCGCACCGGGCAGCGCCAGGCAGGTCGGGCACACCTGGGTGTTCGGCTCGGCGCCGAACTCGGTGCGGCAGCCGCAGAACATCTTGGTCGCGGTGCCCAGTTCGACGTGCACCTCGAGCCCGAGGACGGGGTCGAACGCGGCGATCGCCTCGTCGTAGTCCGAGCAGTTTCGGCGTGCTGAGCTGGCTGTGGTCATCGGGACGAAACCTCCAATGCCGGCGCCGATTCCGGCACGGTGCGACCGTGCTCGGCGATGTAGGCGGCCTCGAATGCGGCCGCCGTGCGGTACATGGCCTCCTCGCCCAGCGCCGGCGCCATCACCTGCAGGCCGACCGGCAGGCCGGTGTCCGACGCCAGCCCACTCGGCACGCTCATCGCCGGGATCCCTGCAAGTGAGCCAGGTATCGTCGCGAGATCGTTGAGATACATCGCCATCGGATCGTTCGCCTTCTCCCCCAATGGAAATGCGGTCAGCGGTGACGCCGGCGAGATCAACACGTCCGCCCGGCCGAATGCGGCGTCGAAGTCCCGCTTGATCAACGTCCTGACCTTCTGGGCCGAGCCGTAATACGCGTCGTAGTAGCCGGCCGACAACGCGTAGGTGCCCAGGATGATCCGGCGCTTGACCTCGGCGCCGAATCCGGCGCCGCGGGTCGCCGACATCACCGCCTCGGCGGAGCCGATCGCGGCTCCGTCGGACGTGCGGTCGACCCTCAGGCCGTAGCGCATCGCATCGAACCTGGCCAGGTTGGACGAGCACTCGCTGGGCAGGATCAGGTAGTAGGCGGCCAACCCGTACCGGAAGTGCGGGCAGGACACCTCGACGATCTCGGCGCCGGCCGCCTGCAGCGTGTCGACCGCTTGCCGGAACGAGGCGAGAACGCCGGCCTGGTAACCCTCGCCTCCGAGTTCGGTGACCACCCCGATCCGCATCCCGGCGACACCCTCCGTCTGCCCCCGGCGCACCCCGGCGAGGACATCCGGTACCGGCTGCGGGATAGAGGTGGAGTCCAGCGGATCGTGCCCGGCGATCAGCGTGTGCAACAACGCCGTGTCGGTGACCGTGCGGGCGCATGGTCCGACCTGGTCCAGCGAGGATGCCAACGCGATCACGCCGTACCTGGACACCCCGCCATACGTGGGTTTGGCGCCGACCGTTCCGGTGACGGCGGCCGGTTGGCGGATCGAGCCGCCGGTGTCGGTGCCGATGGCCAGCGGAGCCTCGAACGACGCCAGGGCCGCAGCCGATCCGCCGCCGGAACCGCCGGGGATCCGGTCGAGGTCCCACGGGTTGTGCGTCGGGCCGTACGCGGAGTTCTCGGTGGACGAGCCCATGGCGAACTCGTCCATGTTGGTCTTGCCCAGGATCACCACGCCCGCCTCGATCAGGCGGCGGGTGACGGTGGCGTCGTACGGCGGGATCCAGCCTTCGAGGATCTTGGACCCGGCCGTGGTCGGCACACCCTGCTGGACCAGCACGTCCTTGAGCGCCAACGGCACGCCGGCCAGCGGAGATGCAGCGGCCTCGCCGGCGGCGCGGGCGGCGTCCACGGCCCGCGCGGCGGCCAGCGCCCGGTCGGTGGACACCTGCAGGAACGCATGGACGGCGCCGTCGACCTCGGCGATGCGATCCAGGTGTGCCTGGGTGACCTCCTCCGAGCTGACCTGGCCGGACTCAATCGCTCCCGCCAGCGCCTGGGCCGTCATCCGGGTGAGTTCGGCGTCCACACTCACTGCTGCGCACCCTTCGTTCGTTCCTGCTCCGCTGCGCTCCGGCCACCTGACGGCGACGGGGCGCTCTCTGCCTTCTCGCTCACTGTTCCCCCAGGATCTGCGGCACCCGGAACCGCCCGTCCACCGCTGCCGGTGCCTGGTCGAGCGCCTGCTGCTGGGTCAGGCCCGGCCGGGGCTCGTCGTCCCGGAACACGTTTGTCAGCGGCACGGCGTGGCTCGTCGGCTCGATATCGCCTGCGGCCACCTCGGACACGGTGGCGACCGATTCGAGGATGACCTCCAGCTGGCCGACGTAGGTGTCCAGCTCCGCCTCGGTGAGGTCCAGCCGGGACAGCTGCGCCAGGTGGACGACATCGTCCCTGGTCAGCACCGGTCGACCGGCGGGATCTGGGTCGGCGGGAACGCCGGGAGCACTACTGGACACGGATCGGCCACCTCATCGTGTTCGGGGATCCGACCCCGGCGATGTCGCCGGTGGCCGGTGGGACACCGCTCCCGATCCTAGAAGGCGACGCGGTGGGTGCTTGTCCTGTTCAGTTCGGGCAGGATCGAACCAGCCGCGGTGATCTGCCCGAAACACGTGCGTCGGACAATGTCCGTCGGTTGTCCGAACCCGGATTGCCGGTTGCCTGCCGGGTTCGGCCCGACACGAACGCTGCCCACCGGCGGCGCAAGGGAGTGACACGGATGTCCTACGTGCTGCGTGTGGTGCTGCCGGACAGACCCGGCATGCTCGGCGCGGTCGCCACCGCGCTCGGTGGGGTGGACGCCGACATTCTGGCGATGGACGTGGTGGAACGCTCCCGAGGCCAGGCGGTGGACGATCTGGTCGTCGACCTGCCGCGGACCCGCCAGCCCGACGCGTTGATCACCGCCGCGGAGTCCGTGCCAGGCGTGCGGGTGGAGTCGGTGCGACCGGATCCCGGCGTGGCCGACGTCCGTCGCGAGTGGGAACTGGTCGAGGCGGTGGCCGCCGACCCGGCCAAGGCCGTGCACACCTTGGCTTTCATGTTGCCGACGGTGCTGCGCGTCGGCTGGGCAGCGGTCGTCGAGTTGGACCGCGCGGGTCGGGTCAGCGTGGTCGCTGCCGGCGGCGGTGCGCCCGAGCTCGGCGCGGTGCAGCCAGGCTGGGCCCCGGTGACCAGAGCAACCGTGTTGGACGAGGAAGCCGCCTGGGTGCCGGAGTCCTGGCAGCTGGTGTCGACGTATCTGGCCGCTGCGCCCCTCGGCACGGTCGACACGACCGTGCTGGTGGGCCGGCCGGGCGGGCCCGCGCTCCGCGCTTCGGAAGTGGCACGGCTGGGGCACCTCGCCGGACTGACCGCGGTCGTGGCGGGCCGGACCCCCGAGCTCCAGCAAGCGGGAGATCCGGCCGACCGTTGACCCGGCGAGCCGGGCTCACTGCTCGACCGGCTGGTCGTCGTCCCGCGCGCCACGAACCGGCGAGAGCGCGGCCACCAGGAACGCCGCGACGAACAACCCGACCGCGACCAGGAGCGCTACGCGGGTTCCGGCGGCTGCGGCCAGAGCGCCGCCGGCAAGTGCGCCGACCGCGCCCGCCGTTCGATTCGCTGCCCGCATCGTGGCGTTCACCCGGCCCAACAGCCGGTCAGGGCTGACCGCCTGGCGGTAGCTCATCTCGTTCGCATTCTCGAGCCCACCGACGAACCCGTGGAGCGCCAAGGCCGCGTACAGCAGCACGACGGTGCCCGGCGCGGCGACTCCACTCGCCGTCGGCAGCAAGGCAATGACGGTCCAAGCAATCGGGTATCCCGCGCGGGCCAGCGTCACCACCCCTCCCTGACCGAATCGGCGTCCCGCCCGCGTCGCAAGGGAGGCGCCGAGCAACATGGCGAGCCCGGCAATTGCCAGCCCGAGGCCGAAGCCGACGGCCGACAGTCCCAACCCGCGCAGGGCGACCAAGCTCAACACCGTCACGGCGGCCGCGTTGCCCACGAACCACAGATGAGCCGAGACGGCGAGGGGACCGAGTACGCGGTGCCGGTAGGCCCAGTGCAGTCCCTCGCCGATCTCCCGCCGCAGATGGCGTCGGGCCGGTGCTGCCCTGATCGGCTCGACGACCCGCAGTGTGCCGATCAGCACCGCGTCCAGCACATAGCTCACCGCGTCGACGGCGAGGGCGATGGGCGCACCGAGCAGGCCGGTGAGCAGACCACCCAGTGCCGGACCGGCGGTCTGCGCAGCGGCGTCGGACTGGTCGAGTGCCGCGTTGGCCGCCAACAGTCTCGGGCGGTTGACGACTGTGGGCAGCAACGACTGGGTAGCCGCGAACCCGAACACATTGCAGGCGCCGAAGAGCACCAGCAGGCACGCCAATACCCACATGTGCAGGCCGCCGAGAAGCCAGAGGACGGGCACAAGGCCAAGGCTCAGTGCACGTCCCAAGCTCGCCCAGACGAGCACCGGTTTGCGCCTCCACCGATCGACGAGCACGCCGGCGAACACGCCCAGAACCGCGTACGGCACGAACTGCGCGGCGTTGACCACACCGAGTTCGACCGGCGACGCACCGAGAACCTCGACGATCAGCACCGGGAGAGCGACCGCGGTGACGGCGGTGCCGAACGAGCTGATCGTGGCGGCCGTCCAGTACCGCGGGAACGCCGGCTCGCGCCAGATCGACGTTGGTTCGCCCGGCGGTGCGCTGCCGTCAGCGGGCACGAGGCATCCGTCCGAAGCCGGTCCGATCAGGCGTCACGACTCGCCCAAGCGGTGCGCAGCATCCCGAAGTAGACCGAGTCGTAACGCTCACCGCGGACCACCCTGGCCTCGCGGAAACGAGCTTCCTCGACGAATCCGGCGGCCAGCGCTGCGCCGCACATCCCGTGATTGCCGGACCACGTTCCCAGATCGAGCCGGTGGGCGTCGGTTTCGCCGAACACCAGGTCGGCCAGGAGTACCAGGGTCGCGCGACCGATTCCCCGGCCCCGTTCGGCGGGGTCGTAGACGGCGAGACCACACCTGGCCCACCCGTCGGTCCGGTGTTCCCAACGCCAGGTGCAGCTGCCGACCCGGCGACCCTCGAGGCCGATCACGTATCGATCGACAGTGTTACGGCCGGTACGAATGTCCTCGATCCATCCGGAGACCTGCTCGGCACTCATCTTCGGGAAGTACGGCCCGTCCCAGCGGTGCCACTCCTGGTGCGGCTGCATCCAGAACTCCAGCCACTCCAGGTCAGCGGGTGTCACTCGGTGCAGCCGCAGGCCGCCGCCGGCGGTCACGCGCTCAGGTCCAACCGGTACGCCCGCAGATTCACTCCGGGGGCCGGTTCGTGATCCAGGTCGGGGCGACGATGAAACCCGTTGCGTTGATAGAGGGTTCGAGCGGCCGCCATGGAGTCGAGGGTGTACAGCGCGACACCGTGCGCGTGCAGTCCCCGGCTCCGCACCAGCACCTCGGCCAGCAATGCAGCCCCGACACCCTGCCCGGCGTGCGCCGGGGCGACGGCCAGCATCCTGATCTCGGTATCGTGCTCGGCGCCGAACTCGGAGTACTCCGTGCCACCGCGGACGATCGTCACGGTGCCGAGGAGTTCACCGTCGGACTCGGCCACCAGCACGTCGGCGTGCGCCCGGCGTTCGGCGGTGCGTCGCAGCACTCGGACATAACCGTCGTCCGGACCGAGGTGACCACCGGCGACGTACGCATCGACCACCAGGTCGGCCACCGGCTCGTCGTCGTCGGGCGTGGCGGGGCGGATGTGCAGGTCGGACACCCGGCCAGTCTGCCCGGCCGGATCCTCGCGCCCACGACCAGGCCGTCTCGCCGCGGCTCGGCCCCGTCCCCTCGGCCATCGATGGAACCGACGGCGCGCGGATCCCTTTGATGGTGGCCCTTGGTTCAACCCGCTGGGTCAGGAGGGGGAGCTCGGATCGAAGGCGGCGACCGCGCCGATCACCGTCACCGCCGGGGCCCTGAGCCCGGCCACCGCCGTCTGGGAGGAAATCCGCTCCAGCCGGTCCCGGACCACCCGCTGACTGGGCAGCCCGCCGTCGGCGACCGTGGCGGCCGGAGTGTCGGCGGGCATACCGGCTGCGATGAGTGCTTCGGCGATGGACGCCAGGTTCGCCATGCCCATCATCACGATGATCGACGTACCGCTGCGGGCCAGCGCGGTCCAGTCGAGCGTCGACCCGGGTGCACCGGGCGGCAGATGCCCGGACACCACGGTGAAGCCCTGGGTCAGCGATCTGTGGGTGGCCGGAATTCCGGCGGCCGCCGGGGCAGCGATCGCCGAACTCACCCCGGGAATCACCGTGACCGGGATGCCGGCGGCCAGGCAGGCCTGCCATTCCTCGCCGCCCCGGCCGAAGACGAAGTTGTCCCCGCCCTTGAGCCGCACCACCGTCGAGCCGCGGCCGGCCCGGTCGATCAGGATGCGGTTGATCTCCTCCTGTGGTGTGGTCCGGCCGCGCGGGATCTTGGCCACGTCCACGATCTCGGCATCCGGCCGCGCCCGATCCAGCACCGCCAGCGGCGCCAGCCGGTCGCAGACCACCACGTCGGCCTGTTCGACCGCGCGCAACCCGGCGACCGTGATCAACCCGGGATCGCCGGGTCCGCCGCCGACAAGTACTACCCGGCCCTCTCCGGCCGTCGGCGTGGGTCGTTCGGCCGGTCTGGGACCAGGCACAGCCGATGGGCCGCGGCGGCCCTGGTGGCCAGGTCCGCGTCCGCAGCCGGCTCGCCCGTGACGGCGACGACGAGGTCAGCCGATTCGAGGTCCACCTCGGTGGGTGACCGGGGCAGGTGTTCGACCAGCCCGCGGTCGACGAGATCCAGGACCGTGTCGCCCAGTACCTCGGCGCTCACCACTACGTGGGCACCGGCATCGAGGGCGCCGGCTATCCGGGGCAGCGCGGACGGGCCGCCGCCGACCACGAGCACCCGTCGGCCCGCCACCGGCAAGGACACGCGCCATCCGGTCACCGGCCCTCCTTCCACCCGCTGCCTCCGCGCCCCGGACCAGCCGATCCGGCCGATGATCCCACCCATGGCGTTCGCCCGTGGTCTCCGGATCCGGGAGCCGAGTCGACGGCCCCGGGATCTGTCACGATGTCCGCATGACGGAAGCGATCACGGTCCCGGACCAGCGCAAGATCCCCAAGAAGCGGTACGAGGCGGAGTTGCGCCGGCTCCAGTCTCAGCTGGTGGCCATGCAGGAGTGGATCAAGGAGAGCGGCTCACGGGTGGTGGTGGTGTTCGAGGGCCGGGATGCTGCGGGCAAGGGCTCGGCGATCAAGCGGATCACCGAGTACCTCAACCCGCGGACCGCGCGCATTTCAGCGCTGCCGGCGCCCACCGAACGCCAGCGCGGCCAGTGGTATTTCCAGCGCTACATCGAGCAGCTGCCGACCAGAGGCGAGATGGTGTTGTTCGACCGCTCCTGGTACAACCGGGCCGGCGTCGAGAGGGTGATGGGCTTTTGCACCCCGGACGAACATCGCCGCTTCCTGCACCAGGCGCCGATCTTCGAGCGGTTGTTGATCGACGACGGGGTGATGCTCTTCAAGTATTGGTTCTCGGTCTCGGACGCCGAACAGGAGGCCAGGTTCCGTAGCCGTCAGGACGATCCGATGCGGCAGTGGAAGCTCTCACCGATGGACGTCGAGTCCGTCACCCGCTGGGAGGACTACTCCCGGGCCAAGGACGAGATGTTCGTACACACGGACATTCCCGAGTCGCCGTGGTACGTGGTGGAGAGCGAGGACAAGCGCCGGTCGCGGCTCAATGTCATCTCACACCTGGTGTCGTCGGTTCCGTGGCGGCCGGTCGATCGACAGGTCGTGCAAATCCCGAAGCGGCCCAAGGCTGACAAGTACGACCGGCCGCCGCGCGAACTGTTCCGCTACGTCCCGGACCACGCGGAGACGCTGCTGTCGTGACCTGAGCGGGCACCCGACGATCCGGCGCCGGCCGGACGGGGCACGCGCGGAAATGTGAGACAATGGTGGTGGCCCGCGTTTGCGGACACCCCGGACGAGATGTGCGCCGTACCCGGAACGCCAAGACGACGCTCCTGAAACGGAGCCTGTCGTGTCCCAGTTCATCCAGATCGTCGGATCCCTGTTGGTGCTGGCCGGGTTCGCGGCCGCGCAGCGCGGAATGCTCGACCCGAAATCGCGGGTCTACCTGCTGCTCAACCTGGTCGGTTCGGCCATCCTCGCCGTCGAGGCGGTTCTCGGCCGGCAGTGGGGGTTCCTGCTGTTGGAAGGCGTCTGGGCGATCGTGTCGGCCATCGGCCTGGTGTCGGTCCTGCGCGGCGCCGTACGCGCGACGCCCGCCGCGGCCGAAACCACGGCGGGCGTCACCCGCTGAGCCGGGTGCGGCGAACGTCAGTACCGACCGCCGCCCGCGCGGCCACCGGTGTTTCCGTTCGCCCACCGACGGTGACACCCACCGCGCGAGAACATGAACACCGCCAGCCCGATCCAGAACAGCGGAAACCCGACGAAGAACAAGCCGGTCACCACAGCACTGATCACCATGACGCCGATGACGACCGCCAGCACGGCCAGAATTGCCGGCGGGCGACGCAGCGGCCGACCCAGGGGCGGCCGGGCACCCCAAGGAGCTCCTGGCCCGAAACCGGGGTGCCGGCCCTGTCCGGGCCAGCCCGATGCGGTTGCTTGCCGACCGGCGTCCGAGGAGTCGAACCGCTGCGAGCCACCCCAGCCACGGCCACCCCGCTCCTGCGGTTCCGGCAGATCCTCGAACAACGTTCCGAACTCGTCGAGATAGGCCGCCGCGTAGGCCTTCTGTACCCGATCGTCGTACTCATTGGGATCGAGCCGGCCGTCGGTGAAGTGCCGCGTCAGCCGGTCGACAACATTCTGCCGGTCGCTGTCTCCGGCACGCATCCGCGGTGCGGTCATCTACTCCTCCTCGGCGTCGTCGGCACCGTCGTCGCCGTCGGTTCCGAGGATCCGGTACAGGTCCGCTCGGGTCCGCGCGAGAACCTTGCGGGCCTCGGCAATCTGGTCGGGCGAGCCGGTCCGCATCACGTGCACGAACGCGGCCCCGACCTGGAACACCAGGTCACCGATCTGGGTGTCGTCCTCGCTGGGCGCGAAGCCCTCCCAGAGTGAGGCGAATTCCTCCGCCCGCTCCGCCGCAAGCTCCTCGCCGGCCTCGGTCAGCCGGTAGACCCGGCGACCCTCCTGTTCGTCGGCGCGGACCAAGCCCTCGTCCTCGAGCTGCTGCAGGGTCGGATAGACCGATCCCGGACTCGGCTTCCAGGCGCCGCCACTGCGTCGGCCGATCTCCTGGATGATCTGGTATCCGTGCATCGGCTCCTCGGTGAGCAGCGCCAGTACCGCGGAGCGGACATCGCCCCGACCGGCTCGCGGCGCCTTCGGCCCAGGGCGATCCCATGAACCCCATCCCCAGGGTCCACCGGGCCGACCGCCGGACCAACCACTGCGGGTCCGGGTGCGTCCCGGACCACCTGGGCCGCCGGGCCAGCCGTGCCCGAAGCCGGAACCACCGATGCCACTGTCGTGCAGCGCTCGACGGAGGAACTCGGGAATCTCCCAGGCTCCGCCGCCCTGCCAGGCATATGCCGTCATCTCTCTTGCCTCCTGTGTCGCGGCGACGTGTCGCGATACGTCAACGATATATCGCGATAGGACGTCGTCAAGGGCAACAGGCGAAAATCAGGGTGACCCTGAGCCCACCCCGATGCAGTACCTGTGCCGCCGGCCGTCGACTGCCGTTGACTGATCCGTATGAGCCACGCCGGCATCGAGCAGACCTGGGATTGGGACGACGATGCCTCCGCCGGCGCCTGGATCGAAGCGCGGTTGGGGACGTGGGCCACGGTGGCCGGCGTGATGCCGGCCGGATACCCCGCCTACGTCTGCTTCGCCAACGCCGCGGACCCGCAGGAAAGTGCGTTCGGTGGGCTGATCGGGCACGCCGGGCTGTCTCGTCCCGACCGCCTCGATCAGCTATTGGATCTGTTGGCGCCGATCACCGGGGACCAGCGGTGCCACTTTGCACTCTGGACCGGTTTCGGCGACCTGTACGACCACGGCACCGACCCGATGCGGACCACCTCGTTCGGCTATCTGACCGCATCCGGACCCGACGAACCCGCGCCGGACGCGAGCGAACTCTCCAGCAGGGAGCGCGAGTACCGATACGCCCGGATGATCGAGCGGCCGGCCGCGCCGACGCTGAAGCTGCCCGGCCGGGACTACCACCTCTGGCACGGCCCGCTGGCCGCTGCCCGGGCGATGCAGCGGGCCGACCATTCGCCGACCCTGATGTGGCCGGAGGACCGGTCGTGGTTCGTCGGGTCCGAGATCGACTACCTGGTGACGATTCTCGCCGGACCCACCGAACTGGCGGACCGGGCTCTGGCCGATCCGTACTGGGCAGCGACGGCGACCGTCGCGGACCAGAGCCCGCCGCCGTCGTGGTTCGAACAAACGCCGTAGTCGCCGAGCGAAGTGGGGCCGCCATTGGGCGCCTCAGCCCGAGCCGCGACAGCGAGTTCAGTGCGCCGACACCTGCAAGGCGGTCAACCCGCGAATGACGAAGTACGGCTGGTACTCAGGCTCCTCGATCACCTGGAGGTCCGGAGCCCGGTCACGAAGCTGCCCGACGGTCACCTCGAGTTCGAGCCGGGCCAGCGGCGCACCGATGCAGAAGTGCACTCCCCCACCGAAGCCGATGTGCGTGGCATCTCCTCGACCCACGTCGAAGGTGCCCGCGGCCGGGAATCGGGCCGGGTCCCTGTTGGCCGAGCCGAACATCATCCCGATCCGCTCGCCGACCCGGAAAGTCCTGCCACCGAAGGAGACTCCGTCGTCGAGCACCCAGCGCTCGAACAGCTGCAGCGGGGGGTCGAAGCGCAGCATCTCCTCGACGGCGGTGAGCGGCTCGACCTCGCCGCCGAGCACCCGTGCCCACTGGTCAGGATGGCCCAGCATGGCCTTCATACCATTCCCGACGGTGTTGACCGTCGCCTCGTGACCGGCGTTCAGCAACACGATCACCGTGCAGATGATCTCGTCCTCGGTCAGCCGGTCGCCGGCATCCGCCACTCCGACCAGCTCGCTGATCAGGTCGTCTCGCGGACTCTCCCGACGCCGGCCGATGAGGGCTCTGACGTAGTCGATGAACTCGCCGGCCGCGTGGTCCGCTTGCGTGCGCTCCCGGTCCGGGGTGGCGAACTCGTACATCTTCACGATGGCATGCGACCAGGCGAGCAGCCGCGGTCCGTCCTCGATCGGAACTCCGAGCAGGGTGCAGATGACGGTGACCGAGTAGGGCTGCGCGTAATCGGCGATCAGATCGAAATCGTCGCGACCCAGGCACTTGTCGAGCTGAGCGGACGAGATGTCGGAGACCCGGGATCGCAAGCCGGCGATTGCCCGCGCCGTGAACACCTTGGTGATCAACCGCCGGATCCGCGTGTGATCCGGCGGCTCCAGGTTCAACAGCGACCAGCGTTCGGACTCGTCGAACCTGGGCCAGCGGTCGTCCGGGACGGGGTTGCCGAATTCCTCTGCGGTGTACCTGTGGTCGTAGGCCCGACCCAGCCGCCGGTCCCGAAGTGCGGCGTGTACGTCGGCGAACCTGGTGAGCAGGAACAGGTCTCGTGGTTCGAAGTGCAGCACGGCGCCGGCGGCGCGCAAGGCGTCGAACACCGGATACGGATGTGCGATGAACGTCGGATCGGTCGGCGCGAAGCCGAGGGCTGCCGGATCGGGGACGGTAGCGGTCAACTCGAGCCCGCCGTCTCCGACTCCGGCCCGATCTGCGCGACCTCCCGAGCACGGTCCGGCCCGTCGGACAGCAGCACGCGGAAACCGTCCTCGTCCAGGATGGGCACCTTCAGGGAGACCGCCTTGTCGAACTTGGAGCCCGGTGCGTCACCGACGACCACGAACGCGGTCTTGGCTGATACCGAGCCGGCGGCCTTGGCCCCGCGCCCCAGCAACGCGGCCTTCGCCTCGTCGCGGGAGAACCCGGTGAGCGATCCGGTGACCACGATCGACAGGCCGGCCAGAGTTTGCTCCGGTCGGTCGGTGACGTCGTCGGCCATTCGCACACCGGCGGCCGCCCACTTCTCGACGATGGCCACGTGCCAGTCAACGGTGAACCATTCGATCACCGACGCGGCGATGGTCGGTCCGACGCCGTCGACCACGGCCAGTTCCTCTTCCGACGCCGCCCGGATGGCCGGCATCGAGCCGAACTGCTGGGCCAACGCTCGCGCCGCCGTTGGCCCGACGTGTCGGATGGACAGCGCGACCAGCACCCGCCACAGCGGCTGGGACTTGCTGCGGCCCAGGTTCGCCAGCAGGCCGCGACCGTTGGCGGACAGGACGCCGGCCTTGGTGGTGAACAACGGCACGGTGAGCAACGTCTGCTCGTCCAGTGCGAAGACGTCACCCTCGTCGGTGACCGCGCCGGCTTCGAGCAGTGCCGATGCCGCCTTGTAGCCCAGTGCTTCGATGTCGAACGCACCTCGGCCGGCCAGGTGGAACAGTCGTTCCCGGAGTTGAGCCGGGCACGATCGGGAGTTCGGACAGCGGATGTCGACGTCACCCTCGCGAGCGGGCTTGAGTTCGGTGCCGCACTCCGGGCAGTGGGTCGGCATGACGAAGTCCCGGAGCGTGCGGCCTTCGCGGAGTTCGACCACCGGCCCGAGTACTTCAGGAATGACGTCACCCGCCTTGCGGATCACCACGGTGTCGCCGATCTTGACGCCCTTGCGCACCACCTCGTCGGCGTTGTGCAGCGTCGCCATCCCGACGGTCGAACCGGCGACCAGCACCGGTTCGAGGACCGCGAACGGGGTGACCCGGCCGGTGCGCCCGACATTCACCGCGATGTCCTTGAGCAGCGTCGTCGCCTCCTCCGGCGGGTACTTGTACGCGATCGCCCAGCGCGGCGCCCTCGACGTCGACCCGAGCCGGCGCTGCAAGGCGATCTGGTCGACCTTGACCACCAGGCCGTCGATGTCGTGCTCGACGTCGTGCCGATGCTCGGCCCAGTAGGCCACCCGCTGCGCCACCTCAGCAGCCGTGCCCACGACCTGGTTGTGGTCCGAAATCGGAAGACCCCATGCCCTGAGCCGGTCGTAGGCCTCCGATTGCCGGTTGATGTCGAAGCCGCGCCGGGCACCGATGCCATGGCACAGCATCGACAGTGGTCGGGACGCGGTGACCCGTGGATCCTTCTGCCGTAACGACCCGGCTGCCGAGTTGCGCGGGTTGGCGAACGGCGCCTTGCCGGCGGCGACCAGGGATGCGTTGAGCTCCTCGAACCCGGCGAGCGGGAAGAACACCTCGCCGCGCACCTCGACGAATTCGGGAACGTCGTGACCGCCGTCGTCGCGCAGTTGATGCGGGATGGTCCTGATCGTGCGGACGTTGAGCGTCACGTCCTCACCCACCCGGCCGTCGCCACGGGTCGCAGCCCGGACGAGCCGGCCGTGGTCGTAGCTCAGGTTGATCGCGAGACCATCGATCTTCAGCTCGGTGAGCCACGAAACGTCCGCGCCGGCGTCGCGGCCGGTCCGATCCAGCCAGGCGGCCAGGTCGTCGGCGGTGAAGACGTTGTCCAAGCTGAGCAGGCGCTCGGCGTGCTCGACCGAGGCGAACTCGGTGGAGAAGGTGCCGCCGACTTTCTGGGAAGGCGAGTCCGGCGTCACCAGGACCGGGTACTGCTGCTCCAACGCCTCCAATTCCCGCAGCAAGGTGTCGAACTCGAAGTCCGAGATGGTCGGCGCATCGAGGACGTAGTAGCGGAACTGGGCTTGGCGAAGCTGATCGGCCAGCTCCGCGTGTCGGCGCGCGGCTTCGGCGGGGACGTCGCTGTCCGGGACGCCTGCCGCTGCCGCCTCTGCCCCGGTGATGCGGTCGTTTTCGGCGCTCTTGCTCACCGGTCGAGGTTACGACCGACTACCGACACCGTCGCTACCGAGGCAGGGCGCTCGGCTCTGCGCATCGTGAGCGAGGTCACCGGTCCGTGCGGACGCTGCCCGCGCCATTGATGGTTGACACGTCATATATTAGCCAAGAGAACGATCTTGTACGGGGAGTGGACTTGAGCACACTGAAAGTAGTCATCGCGTCGACTCGGCCGGGTCGCATCGGTGGTTCGATCGGGCATTGGTTTGCCGGTTTGGCTGCGGAGCGGGGCACCTTCGATGCCGTCGAGGTGCTCGACCTGGCTGAGCTGGCCCTGCCGATGTTCGACGAGCCGCACCACCCGCGGACCGGTCAGTACGTCCACGATCACACCCAGGAGTGGTCCCGCGCGGTCGACACCTCCGATGCGTTGGTGTTCGTCTCGCCCGAGTACAACGGCTTCCCGCCACCCTCACTGCTCAACGCCGTCGACTACCTGCACGCCGAGTGGGTCGCCAAGCCCCTGGGCGTGGTGACTTACGGCGGACGCAGTGGCGGGGGCCGGGCTGGTGCCCTGCTCGCGCAACTGGGCAGGAACCTGGGAATGCAGGTGGCGGAGTCTTCGTTCGGCCTGGTTCAGGTGGGCGAACAGATCCGGGACGGAGTGTTCTCACCGACGCAGCAGGACACGAGTGCCGGCGAGTCGTTGGTGCATGAACTCGCTGCACTGCAGACACCCTCGGCGCAGGAGCCCGCCGCGGCCTGAGACTCTGGCTCACTTTGACGCCGAGCCTTCACCTCGACCACTGGCCTTGACCGGCGGCAGGCGCACGTCGTCCAGCGAGCGACGACGACGGCGACGGTCGAACGAAGCCTGATCTACGTCCGCCGATTCTTGTTGATGGCCGGCGGTATGTTCGCGCGTCGAGACTTGTCAGCTGGGCGCGGACTGTCGGCCGGGCGCGAGCCGGACGGGTGGGTGGCACCGGTCCGTCCGGTCGGCCGCAGTGGACCTGGCGGCCTGTCGGGTGCCGTGGGAGTCGATCTGCCACCGGGCGGCGGATCAGGTGGGTGGTAGGAGCCTGGTCGTTGGTCCCATTGGATGCCGTGGTCGGTGAGTCGGCCGGCCAGCCGGTCGCGGTGGGCGATGGTGTGGTGCCGGCCGCACAGCAGGGCGGCGTTGTCCAGGTTGGTGGGGCCGCCGTCGATCCAGTGGATCAGGTGGTGGGCGTCGCACCAGGCGGCCGGCGCTTGGCAGCCGGGGAACGTGCAACGTCGGTCGCGGAGCCACAGGGCGCGGATTTGGGCTTTGCTGAACAGTCGCTGTTCCCGGCCCTGGTCCAGGATCTCCCCGGCGGCGCCGAGCACCACGGGGATGATCGCCGCGTCGCACGCCAGTCTGCGGATGGTGTCGCAGCCGACCAGTACCCCGTCGGCCGGGGTGCCCAACACCCGGGCGGCGCCGTACTGGGCTCTCAGTGTTGCGAAGTCCAGGGTGAGCATCACCACCGCTTTGGGGTTGCCGGCGGGTTCACCGGTGCCGGGGTGGGTGGCGGTCACCGACCGGCGCAACGCCTCGATCAGGGCTTCCCCGCGGCGCCGCCCGGCCGGCCGGGCATCGGGTTCGCCGACGGTCGGCCGTCGGCGTCCTTGTCCACTCTGGGCGCACCAGCGGTCCGATGGCGGCTTCCAGGACGGCGCGGCCTTCGTTGTCGAAGGTGAGCTGGTAGTCCCACACCCCGGGTGAGGTTTCCCGGCCGGCCGACAGGTCGATCTGCCGCCGGCACCGGTGTTGGTGCCGGTCGAACTCGCCGCCCTGCGCCGTACCGGGCGAGCAGTTCCTGCTTCAACCTGCGCACACCCGACGGTCCGCAGTCCGCGCCCACGGCGAGCAGCTGCTGCAGGATCACCGGCTGGGCCTCGTCCGAAAGGTCCGGCGCCAGCTTGTCGAACTCGCCCGCCACCACCACCGCCGTCCCCAGGTCCACATCGGCGGTGAGCACCGAATCGGCCACGTCGGTCAGGTCGGGGCGGCGCAGCAGCTTCGCCGCCTTCGCGATCGTGTACGCGTCGCGGCGGAGGTGCCAGCCGTACTCGGCGACCCACGCCGCCGTCGACGCGCACTGCGACGCCTCCACCACCCCCCGCGCTTCCGCGTCCGCCACCACGGCGGCCAGCTGCGCCATACCGAACGCAACCATCTCCGCCAGTTCACCGACCAACTCGCCAAGTTGATCGCTGGGGCATTGGTAGCCGACGGTGTGCAGATCGCGCGTCGCCTCGCAGCCCGCGGCGATGATCTGCCGCCGTTCCGCCAGAGGTGTTGCACTGCCCGCCATATGAAGAACGGTACTCAGCACCTCCGACAGTGCCCCGGCCACAACCGAAGTTATCCACAGCCCACCGCTCACGATCCGGTCGCAGTCCCCGATCGGCGAGCGTGCTGAACTCTCAACCCCCACAGCAGCTCTCAACCCTTGCGAGGATCAACTTCGGCCCACATGTGACAGATGGGACACCAGGCAACAACTTCATCCTCGCGGTCGAAGTTGATCCTCGCAGTCTCGCGCTGGAGATCGCGCCGAACTCTCGATCTCAGCAGCAACTCTCAGCAACTCAACCCCTTGCGAGGATCAACTTCGGCCCACATGTGACAGAGTGGGACACCAGGCAACAACTTCATCCTCGCGGTCGAAGTTGATCCTCGCAGCACCCGGGGTGGCGACGGCGTCGAGATCGATCACCGGGATACCAGCATCTCCCGGTTCAGACCGGCCAGGTGATCAAGGCCCACCAACGCCAGGGTCAGGTCCAACTCGGCGATCACGTTGGCGATGACCTCCGAGACGCCCTGGCGCCCAGCGACGGCCAGTCCGTAGGCGTAGGCGCGGCCGAGCAGCACCGCCCGCGCGCCGAGCGCGAGCGCCACGGCGACATCGGCCCCGGACCGGATCCCTGAGTCCATCAACACCGGCAGGTCGGGCACGGCGTCCACCACTGCCGGGAGGGCATCCAACGCGGCGATGGAATGATCCACCTGGCGACCACCGTGATTGCTCACGATCACCGCGGCAACGCCGTGATCGACGGCGCGCCGGGCGTCGTCCGGGTGCAGCACCCCCTTGAGCACGATGGGGAGATCGGTCCGGTCGCGCAGACTCGCCAGGTCCGACCACGACAACGAGGGACGCGAGTAGATCTCGAGGAAGGTCTGTACCGCGGCGCGTGGCTCGGGCGAGCGGATGTTCTCCCGGAACCGGCCCGGGTAGTGCCTGGTCATGCTGACCAGCGAGCGCACAGCGGTCGGCGTCACCTTCGGCCGGGTGGTCGACGAGGCGGAAGGATCGGGCGAGGTCACGATCGAAGCAGCAGCGGCCGCCACTCGCTCCAGCACGATCCGCCGGAACACCGGGTCCGACGTGTACTGCGCCAGACCCTTTCCCTGGGCGAAGGGCAGCGAACCGAGGTCGAGATCCCGCGGCCGCCAGCCCAGGATCGTGGTGTCCAGAGTGACCACCAGGGCTCCGGCGCCGCAGCGGGCGGCACGGTCCACGAAGCTGTCGACCAGATCCTCGTCTGTCGAGTAGTACAGCTGGAACCAGCGAGGTGAATCCCCCATCACCGCGGCGCAGTCCTCCATGGGCACCGACGCCTGGTTCGAGAACACCATCGGCACGGCGTGTTCCGCTGCAGCCCGGGCGACGGCCAGGTCGGCGTCCGGATGCGCCAGTTCCAACACGCCGACGGGGCCGAGCAACAGCGGCGCCGGGAGCAGCCTGCCGAGCAGCGACACGGTCAGGTCGCGCGGCCCGACGCCGGCGAGCATCCTCGGCACGAACGACCGTCGCTCGAACGCGGCTCGGTTGGCGCGCAGAGTCGACTCACTGCCCGCTCCGCCGGCAAGGTAGGCGAACTCGGCCGCGCCGAGCTTGTGGCGGGCCGCCTCTTCCAGGCCGTCCCCTGACGTGGGAACGGAGGGCCGGACACCGGTGACACCGTCGAGGAAGACCTTCGACTGCCGCCGCCTTCCGTAGCCCTCCGGCGGTGCGGGCGGGATCGACACGGAGACCTCCGGCTCGGCGACACCCGGGCCGACGCCCGAGAGGACAAGCTCACCAGTCGTCGGGCGGATCCGCCAGTGCGCCGGCCAGTTCGCGAGCGACCCGTAACGCCCGAACCGCGGCCTGGACGGTGATGTCGGCGAGCCCGTCGACCGGGGTCGGCACAATCGATCCGGGCAGCGCATCGAGCGGAAACCCCCACCTGCGCCAGACCTCGAGCAGGGGTGTCGCCCGGTCGCGCAGGCCGGCCGCCGGATCGACAGCGGTCGGCACCACACCCGCCAGCAGCACAGTGCCGCCCTCCAGCGCCTCGCCGAGCGGATCGAGCTCGGCGGCCGACGTTCCCAGCTTGGTGAAGTCCACTGCGACACCGGCGAAGCCGGCCGATCGCAGCAGCCCGACGGACGTACCGGCGCCGGCGCGCGCCACCGTGGGTGTGGCGAGAGCGGCGACCAGGTCGGCCAGCAGATCTCGGACGTGCACAGCCTCGACGGCCCGCACCGTGCCGAAACCGCTCGCCGTCGGGAGGGCCCCGGCCACGACTGCGGGAAGCAGGGGCTCGTCGATCTGCACCACCACTCCGGCACCGGTCCGGACCGACACGTCGGCGAGGTGGCCGAGCAGGCCCTCGGTCAGCGAGGCCGTGACGTCACGCACCGCGGCCGGGTCGGTCAGCACCCGGTTGCCCGAAGGAAGTTCGAGCAGGGCGGCCAGTGACCACGGGCCCAGCACCTGGACCTTGATCCAGTCCGCCTCGGACAAGTGCTGCTCGGCCGCGTCTGCAACCCATTGACGTTCGTCGACGGCGCGGCGCAGGTCGATCCCCGGACGGCGGGACAACCGCCAACCCGAGGGCACCACTTCGGCGGGCAGGCCCACCAGCAACCCGATCGCGCGACCGACCGGATCAGCGCCGACGCCACGGGCCGGGAGCTCGGGAAGGTGTGGCAGCTCTGGCAACTCGCCGGCGATCACCCTGGCCGCTTCGTCGTAGGAGGTACCGGGCATCGGGCCGAGACCGGTCGCGGCTCCGTCGGTCCAGGGCCGACGGTCGGGGGTGTCCGACATCGTTCAGCCGGTCCGCACGATGGTCGCGGCGCCGTGGGCGAAGCTGCCGGTCGGGTCGTACAGCACGACGGTCTGACCGGGAGCGATCCCGCGCATCGGCTGGTCGAGCATCACCCGCAGCCGCCCGTCGACCAGGTCGGCGGACGCGCCGACGGTGCCGCCGTGGGCGCGCACCTGGGCAACGGTGCGCAGTGGGAACTCCGGTGCGCGGCCGGTGGACCAGACGATCCGCTCGCCGGTCAGCACGGTGACATCCAACCGCTCCACCGGACCGACGGTCACCGTACCGGTCACCGGCTCGATTCCCAGCACGTACCGCGGACGGCCATCGCCGGCCGGCCGGCCGAGCCGCAGGCCCTTGCGCTGTCCGATGGTGTACGCGAAGTAGCCGTCATGCTCGGCGAGTTCCTCGCCCGTGTCCACGTCGACCACGGAACCGGCTTGTTCCCCTAGTTTTTCGACCAGATAGCCGTGGGTGTCCCCTTCCGGGATGAAACAGATGTCGTAGGAGTCCGGCTTGGCCGCCACCGCGAACCCGCGACGGGCGGCCTCGGCGCGTACCTGGTCCTTGGTCATCGTGCCGAGCGGGAACATGGTGTGCGCCAGCTGTTCCCGGGTCAGGACCGCGAGCACGTATGACTGGTCCTTGGCCAGATCGACGGAACGGTGGAGGACCCCGTCGACCAACCGGACGTGGTGCCCGGTG
This sequence comes from uncultured Actinomycetota bacterium, assembly GCA_963834185.1. Lineage (GTDB taxonomy): Bacteria > Actinomycetota > Actinomycetes > Mycobacteriales > Nakamurellaceae > Nakamurella. The sequence goes on along the minus strand of CAWIAR010000004.1, from coordinate 425,476 downwards.
ACCACGGCGTCGAACCCGAGCGCCATGGCCCGATCGAGCAACGCCGCGAACTTGATCTTCTCGTTGCACCGCAGGCACGGGTTCGGAGTTCGTCCCGCCCGATACTCGTCGAGGAAGTCGGTGACCACCGTCTCGGCGAACTCGGCACTGAAATCCCAGACATAGTAGGGAATTCCGAGCAAGTCGCAGACGCGTCTGGCGTCGAAGGCGTCCTCGACCGTGCAGCACCCCCTGGAACCGGTGCGCAGCGTGCCCGGCTGCCGCGACAGCGCCATGTGCACGCCGGTCACCTGATGGCCGGCATCCACCGCCAGCGCCGCAGCCACCGCCGAGTCCACGCCGCCGCTCATGGCCGCCAAAACCCTCATCAGCCGCGACTCCCGGCCGCCATGGCCTGTCGGGCCCGCGCCACCACTGGGCCGATCACGGCCAGCACGGCGTCCACGTCGGTGTCGGTCGAGCTGTGGCCCAGCGAGAAGCGCAGCGCACCACGCGCATCGGACTCGGCAACGCCCATCGCCAGCAGCACATGTGAGGGCCGGGCGACACCGGCCGTGCACGCAGATCCCGTGGAACACTCGATGCCCTCGGCATCCAGCAGCATCAACAACGAGTCCCCCTCGCACCCCGGGAATCGCAGGTGCGCATTGCCCGGCAACCGGGACGGCCCGCCGTCGACCCCGGATCCGCCCGGGTCGCCGGAGAGCACCGCATCCGGCACGATCGCACAGATCTCGCGCACCAGTCGGTCGCGCAGCGCCGCCAACCGGGTTGCCTCGTCGACCCGACGGCGAACGGCGTCGGTCACCGCCGTGGCCAGACCGACGATCCCGGCGACGTCGAGGGTTCCGGACCGCACGCCGCGCTCCTGGCCACCGCCGTGCAGGATCGGATCCACCGCCAATTCCCTGCGCAGCAGCAATGCGCCGACGCCGACCGGGCCACCGAGTTTGTGCCCGGTGAAGGTGAGTGCGTCGACTCCGGAACGGCCGAAGTCGACCGGCAGTGCGCCCACGGCCTGTACCGCGTCGGTGTGCAGCGGAATTCCGTCGCGGTGGCCGACCTCCGCGAGCTCACGGACCGGATTGACCGTGCCCACCTCGTTGTTCGCCCACATCACGCTGATCAGCGCGACGTCGGACGGGTTTTCGTGGATCGCCGCGGCCAGGGTGTCGGCGTGGACCCGGCCGTAGTCGTCGACCTCGAGCCAGCCGATGATCGCGTCCTCGGTGGCCGCCAGGTACTCGACGGTGTCCAGAACCGCATGGTGCTCGAGCGCCGGGACGAGGATGCGCCGACGGGCGCGGTCCTGCCGGCGCCGCGCACGATAGATGCCGGTGACGGCCAGGTTGTCGGACTCCGTGCCACCGGAGGTGAACAGCACCTCGCTGGGTCGCGCACCCAGTGCCGCCGCGATCGACTCCCGGCTCTCCTCGACCCGGCGACGCGCGGCTCGGCCGGAGCCGTGCAACGACGAGGCGTTGCCGACCTCGCCCATCGCCGCGGTCACGCCCGCCACCACCGCCGGCAGGACCGGGGTGGTGGCGGCGTGGTCGAGGTAGGTCATCGGCTTCCAGGGTACGGCCCCGCATCGCCCCCCTGGTTCGGTCGGCCCGTCTTGCCGATCCCCCGCGCCCGGCGCACGCTTGCCCGGGCGGGCCGGGCAGCGGCCCAGCAGACAAGGGAGTCGTCGGATGGCGGTATCGATCGACCTGTCGGGCGGGCTGGACAAGGCCTACGAGAATTCGAGCCTCGAGGAGATCCTGGCCGCTTCGCCGTCCGCCCTGGCCGGGGTCTCGGACTCCGACGCGGCGTTGTTGAAGCAGGCGTTCGGCATCGCCACCGTGCGCGATTTCGGGTCCAACAAGTACTTCGCCCTGGCCGGCGTGCTGGTGGCGCTGAGCAACAAGACAGGCTGACAACTGGGTTGGGGAGCTGTCGGTGCCCGGTCGTACAGTGCGGGCATGGCAGCCACCACCGAACATCCGACCCGGGTCGGCGCACACGTCGACCAGACCGACCCGGTGGCCGCGGCGCAGACCATGGGCGCCGGCCTGGCACAGTTCTTTCTCGGCGACCCGCAGGGCTGGAAGAAGCCGACCGTGGCCCACGCCGGCGGTGTCGAGGGGCTGCGCGCCGCAGCGGACGCCGCCGACGTCGAGCTCTACGTGCACGCCCCCTACGTGCTCAACGTGGCGAGCCAGAACAACCGGATCAGGATCCCCAGCCGCAAACTGCTGCAGCAGCAGGTCGATCTGGCCGCCGAGATCGGCGCGAAAGCGATCATCGTGCACGGCGGGCACGTGCTGGCAACTGACGACCCGGCTGCCGGCATCGACAACTGGCGTAAGTGTGTGGAACGGCTGGACGCGAAGCTCCCGCTGTTCATCGAGAACACCGCCGGCGGCGACGGCGCGATGGCCCGCACCCCAGATCGGCTCGCCCAGCTCTGGGATGCCGTCGGAGAGTTCGGCGTCGGGTTCTGCCTGGATACCTGCCATGCCTTTTCGGCCGGCATCGAGCTCGGCGGCGTGGTCGAGCGGATCACCGCCATCACCGGCCGGATCGACCTGGTCCACGCGAACGACAGCCGCGATGCCTTCGACTCCGGAGCGGACCGACACGCCGACCTCGGCGATGGCACGATCGGATTCGAGCCCATCGCCGACGTGGTCCGGCAAGCGGGCTGCCCAGCTGTACTGGAAACACCAGGAGCCAAGAGCGGCGTCGGCAGTGACATAGCCCGCCTGCAGACGTATCTCGGCTCGGCCGCCTCCGACTGAAGCGGGCAGCGATGACCACCGAGGCCGAGAAGGCGGCGGCCGACCGGTCCGGCGTGGACCGCATCGTCTGGCTCGAGCTGTTCTTCGACCTCGTCGCGGTGGCCGCGATCGCGGTGCTCACCGACGGGCTGCGCGAGGAGCCGACCTGGCTCGGACTCGGCTTCTTCCTCCTGCTGTTCGGCGCCATCTGGCTGAGCTGGGTGACGGTGGTGCTCTACGCCAACGTCGCGGGTGAGCGCGCAGCGGTCACCACGATGATCGTCGCCACGTTCCTGTTCGCCGTCATGGCCGCGGCGTCACCGAGCCATTTCGAGGAACGCGCGAACGCCTTCGCCATCGCGTTCCTGCTGGTCCGCGCACTGGTGTCGCAGGCGTCGATGCACACCGGCAAACTGCTGACGAGCTGGCCGCTGCTCCAGCTCGGCGGCGTCAGCATCCTGTGGATCGTGTCGCTCTGGGTCCACCCGCCGACCAAGTTCTGGCTCTGGGCGGCCGCGCTCGTCCTCGACTTCATCCTGGTCGTCGCCCGCGGCGACGACGACGGCGCCACCACCGTCGAGCAGTTCAACACCCGGATGCGCCGCAGACTGGCGGGCCGGCGCTCCACCGAGCGGACCCGGGCCAGGGGCGCCGACGCGATTCCGGAATTCACCGCCACCGACGTGAACCGCGAGCATCTCGACGAGCGTCTCGGCAGCTTCATCATCATCGTGCTCGGCGAGGCCGTCATGGGACTCGTCCTGGCCGCGGCCACAACGGAGTGGACCCACGCCTTCGTGCGCACCGTCCTGCTGTCGTTTGCCGTGTTGGTGGCGATGTGGTGGCTCACCTTCAGCTATGGCTTCGCCGCTGCGCCGCACACCCGGCTGGCCACGCTGCCGCCGAGATTCGGCCTGCCGCTGCACCTGGTCACCGCGGCCAGCGTGGTGTGCATCGCGGCCGGACTCGACGAATTCGCCCAGCATCCGTCGGAGGACGCCGAGGTCGCCTTCGCCTGGTTGACCTGCGGAGGGGTGACAGCCTGGTTCCTGGTGAGCGCCGTCGGTGCCATCAGCGCAGGGGCGCCGAGGCACTGGCTGCTCGGGTGGGCGCTGCCCTGCATCGCCGCGCCGCTGGTGCTCGCGCCGTTCGCCGGGCACCTTCGACCGGCCTGGTTCGTGCTGATCATCCTGCTGATCATCGGATGGCAGGTGCTCTACAGCCTGTCTGCGGCCGGCCGAGCCGGCGGACGTCCCGAGCGGCGCCGCCGCCCTGCGGAGGTGTGACCGGGTCTCGCCGAGGGTCAGGCAGCCAGGATCGCCGCCTCCAGGATGCCCAACCCTTCTTCCAGCAGGTCTTCGCCGATGACCAGGGGCGGCAACAACCGGATCACATTGCCGTAGGTGCCGCAGGTGAGCACCACGACGCCCTGCGCGTGGCATGCCCTGGCCACCAATGCGGCGGTGGCCGGATCCGGCTCGAGTCCGCCGCCGACGGTGAACTCGACGGCGAGCATGCCACCGCGACCGCGGACGTCGCCGATCCGACCGCTGCGCTGCGCCACCGCGACCAACCGGGGCAGCGCGAGCTGCTCGATCCGTCGCGCTGCGGCGTTCAGATCGAGCTCCTGCATGGTGTCGATGGCGCCGAGCGCGGCAGCGCAGGCCACCGGGTTGCCGCCGTAGGTGCCCCCGAGCCCACCTGGGTGCACGGCGTCCATCAGCTCCGCCCGGCCGGTGACCGCGGCCAGCGGCAGCCCACCGGCCAACCCCTTGGCCGTGGTGACCAGGTCCGGCACCACGCCCTCGTGGTCGACCGCGAACCAGTCGCCGGTCCTGCACATGCCGGATTGGATCTCGTCGGCGATGAACACCACGCCGTTGGCCGTGCACCACTCGGACAGTGCAGGCAGGAACCCGTCGGCGGGCACGACAAAACCGCCCTCACCCTGGATCGGTTCGATCAACACGGCCGCGAGGTCGTCGGCACCGACTTGCTTCTCGATCATCGAGATGGCCCGGTCGGCCGCTTCCTTGCCGGAGATGCCGGGAACGTCGCGAAACGGATAGGACATCGGCATCCGGTAGATCTCGCCGGCGAACGGGCCGAAACCCTTCTTGTACGGCATCGACTTGGCCGTCAGGGCCATGGTCAGGTTCGTCCGCCCGTGATAGGCGTGGTCGAAGACGGCAACAGCGGTCCGGCCGGTCGCTGATCGGGCGATCTTGACCGCATTCTCCACCGCCTCGGCGCCGGAGTTGAACAGCGCCGTGCGCTTGGCATGCCGGCCCGGGGTGAGCTCGTTGAGCTTCTCGGCGACCGTCACGTAGTCCTCGTACGGGGTGACCATGAAGCAGGTGTGGGTGAAGTGACCCACGGCTCGACGAACCCGCTCCACCACCCGCGGCGCGGCATTGCCCACCGAGGTCACTGCGATACCGGAGCCGAGATCGATGAGGGAGTTGCCGTCGACGTCGACCAGCACGCCACCGCCGGCGTCGGCGGTGTACACCGGCAGGGTCGAGGAGATCCCGGCCGACACCGCTGCGCCGCGCCTGGTGTGCATCTCCACCGACCGGGGGCCGGGAATCGCGGTGACCAGCCGGCGCTCCTGGGGCAGCCCTGGGCCGCCGGCGGATTCCACGGCCGCGGAATCGAAGGTTGTGCTGGACAAGGGTTTTCCGATCGTCGAGGGGATGATCACAGGTCAGATGTCACAGGTCGAACGTCACCGGTGACAGGTCACAGGGCGATGCCGACGTACTTGGTTTCCAGGTACTCCTCGATGCCCTCGGCGCCCCCTTCACGGCCGACACCAGACGCCTTGACACCGCCGAACGGTGCCGCCGGGTTGGACACGATGCCCTGGTTGATCCCCACCATGCCGGTCTGCAGACGCTCGGCCACCCTGATGGCCCGGGTCAGATCTCGGGTGAATGCGTAGGCGACCAAACCGAACTCGGTGTCGTTGGCCAGTGCGATCCCGTCGTCGTCGGTGTCGAAGGTGGTGATCGGTGCGACCGGGCCGAAGATCTCCTCGCGGAACATCTTGGCGCTCGTCGGCACGTCGGCGAGGACGGTCGGCGCGTAGAAATAGCCTCGGTCGCCGAGCTTCTCGCCGCCGGTCAGCACCGAGCCTCCGGCGTCCACAGCGTCTCCGACCAGCTCCGAGACTTTCTGCACCGCAGCGCGGTCGACCAACGGGCCGACCTGCACCCCGTCGTCGATGCCCGGTCCTACGGTGAGCGCGGACATCTTCTCGGCGAAACGCCGGCCGAATTCATCGGCCACCGACGAGTGCACCAGGAACCGGTTGGCGGCGGTGCAGGCTTCGCCGATGTTGCGCATCTTGGCCAACATTGCGCCGTCCACCGCCCGGTCGAGGTCGGCGTCGGCGAACACCAGGAACGGCGCGTTGCCGCCCAGTTCCATGGACACCCGCAGAACCTGCTCGGCGGACTGTCCGATCAACCGCCGGCCGACCTCGGTGGACCCGGTGAAGGTCAGCTTGCGCAACCGCGGATCGCGGATGATCGGCTCGGACACCTTTCCGGAGCTCGAGGTGGTGATCACATTGATGACGCCGTCGGGCACGCCCGCTTCGACCAACACCGCGGCCAACGCGAGTGTGGTCAGCGGCGTCTGCGCCGCCGGCTTGATCACCACGGGGCACCCGGCTGCGATGGCCGGACCGATCTTGCGGGTGCCCATGGCCAGCGGGAAGTTCCATGGGGTGATGGCGTACACCGGGCCGACGGGCTGCTTCATGGTCAGCAGCCGGGTACCGCCCGACGGCGCCATCGAATACCGACCGGCAATCCGCACCGATTCCTCGGAGAACCACCGGAAGAACTCCGCTCCGTAGGTCACCTCGCCCCTGGCCTCGGCGAGCGGCTTGCCCATCTCCAGGGTCATCAGCAACGCGAAGTCGTCGGCACGCTGGTGGAGCAGTTCGAAGGCCTTGCGCAGGATCTCGCCGCGCTCACGTGGATCGGTCGCCGCCCAGGACTCGGCCACCGCGACCGCGGCGTCCAACGCCTGGATGCCCTGTTCGGGCGTTGCGTCCGCGACCTCGGCGAGCACCTCGCCGGTAGCCGGGTTCTCGACCTTCACCCCGCCCGAGGTTTCCAGCCACTCGCCGCCGATGAACAGACCCTTGGGTACGGCGTCGAGTACGGCGTCGATCCGCGCTGCGCTGACTGACATCTCAGGTGCTCCCTACTCCGCCGGCACCGCCGCCCGGGGTTTAGCATCACTAAACCCCGTTGTACCAGCGGACCGGCCCGGCCAGCAAGACGGATGCGGCCATCGGTCCACCGACAGGAGGCGTGGTGGGCCCGGACGAGGCAACCGGCATGCACCGGGCCGGGCCAAGACTGCGCGACATTCGCCAGGCCCAGCACCGTTCGCTGACCGATGTCGCCGCGCGGGCCGGGGTCACCAAAGGATTTCTGAGCCTGGCCGAGCGCGGGATGACCCGGGTGTCGGTGCCCACGCTGCTGGCGATCTGCCGCGCCCTTGGCATCACCATCGGCGCGCTGTTCGACTACCCGGACGCGACCGTGGTCGACACCGGAACGGTGCTGCAGATGGGTGGGATCGATGTCAGCGAGTTCCTGCTGACACCGGCCGACCAGCGTCACCTGCAGGCGATGCGCACGGTCGTGCAGCCCGGCGGCGGTTCGGGCGGCACCTATCGCCTGGATTCCGAGGCAGTGTTCGCGTTCGTCCTTCGAGGGGCGCTGCAGATCACCGTGGACGGCGAGGAGCGGATGGTCCGTGCCGGCGAGTCGACGACCTACCCGGCGCGCTCAGATCACGGCTGGCGCAACGCCGGCGCCGGCGAGACCGAAGTGCTGTTCGTCTTCGCTCCCCCGCTATCCGGCCTGCTCGGATGACATCGGGTCGACGACCTCGAGCGGGACCGCCGGCTCCGCGCGACTCGCGGCGTACGCCGCGCTCAGCCGGCGGTACGGCTTGCTCAGCAGGGCCAGCGTGGTGGCGAACAGGCCGAGGACGCCGACGGCCACGAACACCAGCGCCAGTCCACGGTCGGCACCGGTGCCGAACCACGGACCCAGGTGCTCAGCGCCCCACCCGTCGGTCATGAACGGGATCACCACGAACTGGGCCAGTGGGCCGATCAGGAACGCGGTGATCGGCGACGCCGCCTGCTCGAGGCTCTGCGCAAAGCCGAACACCCGGCCCTGCCGTTCGAACGGCACGACGCGTTGCAGGACGGTCTGCTCAGCGGCTTCGGCGGCCGGGATGAGCAACATGTACACGGCCATGCCTGCGGTCAACATCACGATCGACGACCGCAGCGGGAACAACACGGTGACCGTCCACAGCACGATGTTGACCAGCAGCAGCACCCGAACGGGGTTGCTGCCCAAGCCGAATCGGGCCACCGCGATACCGCCGATGATGATCCCGGTGGACAGCGCACCCCACAGCAGCCCCCAGGTCTGGACCGAGACCATCGACAGCCCGTAGGCATCCATCAGCGCCATGAAGGCACCGCCGAGGAAGTTGTTGAAGCAGGAGAACACGATCAGGGCCAGCAGCCCGGGCACCCCGCGGACCACCCGCAGGGTGCCGCGTAGGTCGACCTTGCGGTTCCCGTCGTCGTCGGTGCTCGCCCGGTCGCCCGGCACCGTGATCGACGCCAGGTGCAGCAGGCCGAGCAGCAGCACCACGATCGAGAGCACCAGCACCGACCGCATGCCGTCCGCCGCCACCAAGACCCCGCTGATCACCGAGGTGACCAGGAACGACACCCCGCTGGTGGTACCCACCAAGCCGTTCGCCCGATCCCGGAGCGGCTCCGGGATGAGCACGGTGACCAGCGTCGGCAGGGCGATGGACCGCAAGTTGCCGGCAATGACGCCGGCCATCAGCAGCACGACGAAGATCCACAGCACCGGGCTACCCGGGTCGGTGAAGGTGATCGGATCGGCGATCAGATAGACCGCGAGCGCCGCGAGATAGGCAACGATGGAGGCGACAGCCGAAGCCTGCATGACGGACTTCTTGCGATGGTGGTCGACCAGGCTGCCGAACCACACGCCGGTACCGGCAGTGGCCACCAGGAAGATGCCGGCGATCATCCCGGTGGCGAACACCGAGGTGGTCTCCAGGTAGATCCAGAACGTGACCGCGAACCACAGCGCGTAGTTCATCACCGAGACGATCAGGGTGTTCACCAGCACGTGGGCGAAGGCCCGCTGCGGTGCATCCGACAGGCGGAGCCGCGGTCGATCGTCGCTCGCCACGCCGGCTCCTCTCGCCGCTCGGTCCGGCCCCGGACCGATTTACCCGGCGCCTCTCTTCGGACTACCGACCCGCCCGGCGCGACGGACTCATCGCGATGCGTCAGGCCAGGGCGATCGCGCCCATCGCGCGGTAGCCGGGGACCAGCTCAGTCCAACGATCCCCGAAATCGACGTCGTCGGGCGAGGAGTTTTCGTCCAACTCCGCGGCGAGCCGGTCCAGGTTGGCGTGCCAACCGGCGGCGTAGCCGACGCCCTGGTCCTCCGGGAGCCGCACGTGATCGAGCCGCAGCAGCGGGTCGTGCTCTCCGGTGATGATCTGGGCCGACACCAACCCGGCCGGTTCACCGCCGATCTGCCAGGTGACGGTGAACGCCCGCCCGGGATCGCATTCCAGGATGGTGCCCTCGGCGACCCCCTGGTCCCCGTAGTCGATGGTGTAGGTCCCGCCCTGGCGGAGGTCGCCGCCCACCGGCATCAGCCAGCGCGCCAACCGCTCGGGGTCGGTGATGGCCGACCAGAGATCATCGGGCGTGGTGGCGTAGTGCCGGTCGAAACGCACGGCTGGGAGTCCGTCCCGACGACGCAACACGCCATCCAGGTCGGCAACCGTCGCCGGCGCATCGCTGTCCTTCATGTCCGCTCCTCCCGACGACCGCGGCGGCCGCGGACGACTTCCGTGTCAAGGGCATCCAGGCGATTCGACCAGAACCGCCGGTACTTCTCGAGCCACGCGTCGATCTCGGTCAGCGGCTCGGTCCGCACGGCATACAGCCGGCGGTTCCCAGCTATCTCGACAGTGGCGAACCCGTTGTCCCGCAGCACCTTCAGGTGCTTGGAGACGGCCGGCTGGCTGATCGCGAACTCGCGCATGACGATCCCGGTGAGCTCGCCGGCCGGCCGGGCCGTCGTGCCCGGTTCGCTGAGCAGATCGAGCAGACGCCTGCGGATCGGATCGCCGAGGACGTCGAACGCGTGCACGAGGTCGAATATATCCAGATAGCTATATAACTGGCAAGAGAATCAGCACCATGCGCCGAAGCGGACCGCCCGTCGGTCTCACCCGCCGCGGACGGTGTCCCGCGTCAGAATCGCTTCACTGTTACCGAAGCTCCGGTGCTGGACCCGCCGAATCGCGCCGCCTCCCGGTCGAACTGCTCGAACATGTTCAGGTTGCTACCGGCCAGCGAAGCATCGATCATCTTGGCCGTCATGGTGTTCATGATCGCTGCCGGCGAGTCGAACAGCCGGGCGGCGAGTGGCAGCCGGTACAGCGCTTGGGCCACCGGGTACCAGCGACGGTAGTGATCGGTGATGATCGCCCGGTCCCGCGGTTGCAGGACCAGGCGCCGGTCGGCGTAAGCAGTGCCGACATCGCCCCAGTCGATCAGGCCGGAGACCGCGTCGGGGGGAAGAGTGGGCAGGCCACCGCTCGGGGCCAGCGACGGTCGCTCCCGAAGGAACTGCTCGGGATCTCCGAGTACGAGTCCCTTGCCGTCGAACAGGCTGCCCTTGGCCGCCGACCCGGTGCTCGCGGGATCGCCGTCGCCGTCGCGCTGGACGATCCGGCCTGCCTCGACCCAGGCTGCGGCACTTCGGTTTCCCGCCGTTCGCTGCAGGCCGAGCAGCACGCCGGGGAGTCCACCGACGGGTCGAGGGCTCGGAGCGTCCGCTGTGGGGCGGTGGTCCGCCAGGGGCGCGGGTCGCCTGACACGCATGTCCCATGTTCGCGCCTGCTCGCCGGCCAGGGAGCAGGCAACCGTCCGTACCTGGGGGCAGGGTCGGCTGCCCGATCGGGCACCGCCGGAAACGACGGCGGGCCCGGCCCCCTGGGTAGGACGCCGGGCCCGCCGCCTGACTGCTCAGCCCTTGCGTTGTTTGATGGCGTCGGCCAGTTGTGGTGCGACGGTGAACAGGTCGCCGACGATGCCGTAGTCGGCGATCTCGAAGATGGGTGCGTCGGCGTCCTTGTTGACCGCGATGATGGTCTTGGAGGTTTGCATCCCGGCGCGGTGCTGGATTGCGCCGGAGATGCCCAACGCGATGTACAGCTGCGGGGACACGGTGGTGCCGGTCTGCCCGACCTGGAACTGGTGCGGGTAGTAGCCGGAGTCCACCGCTGCCCGCGACGCGCCCACCGCCGCTCCCAGGGTGTCCGCGAGTTCCTCCACCACGTGGAAGTTGTCCGCCGAACCCACCCCGCGACCACCGGAGACCACCACCGACGCCGCGGACAACTCCGGCCGGTCCCCGGCCGCTTCCAGATGCACCGCGGTCACCCGGGCCGAGGCGGCCGCATCCACCGACACCGGCACCGGCACCACCTCGCCTGCGCCGGCCTCGGCCGCCCCGTCGATCGAGTTCGGCCGCACCGAGATCACCGGCACACCCTTGGCGACCCGCGAGTGCACGGTGTACCCGCCACCGAACACCGACTGCGTCGCGGTCGGCGCGCCATCGGGGCCCGCGAGCCAGATCAACCGCGTCGTAGAGCACCCCGGAATCCAACCGGACCGCCAATCGGCCGGCCACTTCCCGCCCGTCGATGGTCGCCGGGATCAACACCGCCGCCACCTCACCGGCCGCAGCCACCGCCGCCGCCAACCCGGCCACCTCCGGCGTGACCAACAAACCCTGCGCGTCCGCGGACTCCGCCGCGTACACCTTCACCGCGCCGGCCGCGCCCAACTCGGCGGCCAGCCCCGCGGCCGTCCCCGGCGCGCCGACCACCACCGCCGCCGGCGTCCCCAACCGGGCCGCACCGGCCAGCAACTCGCCGGTCACCTTCTTGAGCACACCGTCGGCGTGCTCGACCAGAACCAGAACCTCACCCATGACTTCTCGACTCCTCCGTCTCGTCCCAGAACCCGGTCAGACCAGCCGCGCCGCGACCAGGTACTCGGCGATCTTGGTCCCGCCCGAGCCGTCGTCGGCGACCTTCTCGCCCCCGCTCTTCGCCGGACGCGCAGCCGCATCCACCACCACCGCCGCCGCCCCCGCCAACCCGGCACCCCCCACGTCCAGACCGAGTTCAGCCAACCCCAACACCGTCACCGGCTTGGACTTCGCCGCCATGATCCCCTTGAAATTCGGGTACCGCGGCTCGGTGATCTTCTCCGTCACCGACACCACAGCCGGCAACGACGCGCTCACCTCCGCAAACCCACCCTCCAACTGCCGCTCCGCGGTCAACCCGCCATCAGCCACGTCCAACTTGCGCACCGAGGTCACCTGCGGCAAACCCAGCCGCTCAGCGATCATCGCCGGCACCGCCCCACCCTTACCGTCCGACGCCTCGTTGCCGGCCAGGATCAGATCCGGGCTCAGCGTCCGCAACGCCGCAGCCAACGCCGCCGACGTGCCCATCGCATCCGACCCCGCCAAACCGTCGTCAACCACATGCACCGCTCTGTGCGCACCCATCGCCAACGCCTTGCGCAACGCATCGGTCGACCGCTCAGGACCCATCGTCACCACCGTGACCTCACCGCCCTGCGCCTCCACCAACTGCAACGCCACCTCCACCCCCCGCGTGTCGATCTCATCGATCACCGCATCAGCAGCATCCCGATCCAACACACCGTCCCCAGTACGCAACTTGCGCTCCGAATACGTATCCGGCACCTGCTTGACCAAAACGGCAATGTTCATCGCCGGTCGACCTCCCTATACCTCATGTCCTGTGGCTGATGTTCGTTCCTGACACGCTAACGACCTCGCCCGGCGGCCTGCGCCGGGGGCGCGGTGACCGCGATCACGCGCGACGGTGCATTGTCGCAGTCCAGCGGGGTATCGCCAGCAATGTTACTGGCCAGTAGCCCCGGCTCGCAGCCTCTCACGACCGAACATGCACCTGTCCCGTGCCGCTACACCCGCATCAGGCCGGTCCGACCGGCTCCGGCCGGACCAAACCGGGTGCACATGCAAGGCGTGGCAGGCTGGCGAGGTGCAGAGTTCGGCCCGGGTTCCGCTGTCCACCTACCTCATGCTGCTCGGCCTGATGGTGTTGTTCCTCGGTGCTGCGATGGACATCGTGTTCTTCGCGGCCTGGCCCTGGTGGATCATCCCCGGCCTCGGAGCAATCTCGCTGGTGGTCGGAGCGGCGATGAAGTCGGCCGACCGGCGCCGGCAGCGCGAGCGCATCGAGGATCTGGACCGCGAATTGCTCCGCTGAACGCCAGGACCGTCAGGTCGACCAGGCGGCCCGGAAGGCCCGTCTGGAAGGATCCCCGGTCATGCCGCCGACTCCGGTCATCCTCGATGTCGACACCGGCGTCGATGACGCGCTGGCGTTGCTGCTCGCCGTTCGTCACCCCGATCTGGAGCTGCGGGCGGTGACCTGTGTGGCCGGCAACGTCGGCGTCGACCAGGTGGTCCGCAACACCCAATACGTACTGGACGCGGCCGGGGCGGGCGAAGTGCCGGTGGCCAAGGGCGCCGGCCGGCCGCTGCTCGCCGGAGTGCACCCGCTCGACCCCTGGCACGGGGCCGACGGGCTCGCCGGGTTCTCCCGACCGTCCGATCGCAGGCTCGGTCCGTGGTCGGCGGTGGAGCTGCTCCGCCGGCAGTTGCTGGCGGCGATCGGAACCGGGGAAAGGATCACCCTGATCCCGCTCGCCCCGATGACGAACATTGCCCTGCTGTTGCGCTCGCATCCCGAGGTGGCAGCGGGTATCGAGCGGATCGTCTTCATGGGCGGGTCGGCCTCGGTGGGCAACGCCACCGCGGTCGCCGAGTTCAACGTCTGGCACGACCCCGAGGCGGCGGCCATCGCCTTGGCCGCCGCCGGCGATCTGGACATCCCGCTGACCATGTACGGACTCGATGTCTTCGAGCAACCCCGGCTCACCCCCTCCGACGTGCACGACCGGCGCCGCCCCGGCGATCCGGGGGCCGAACTGGCCGCGGTTGCCATCGAAGAGATGTGCCGCCTGCACGACCTGACCGACGCGACCATCGGGGACGCGGGGGCGGTGTGCGCGGTCGTGGCCCCGGACGGCCTGGTCACCCAACGGCTCGGCGTACGTATCGACCCGAGCACCGGGATCGGCCGGGGTCAGACGGTGGTCGATCGGCGGGCGTCGGACGCCGGGCCGAAGGAGTGGAATCCGCAGAACCGACCGGCCACCGACGTCGACGTGGCGCTCGAGGTTGATGCCGACCGCTACGTCGCACTGTGGCTGCGCACAGTGTGCGGCTGACCCGAAAGGAACGTCATGACAAGCGATTCCGATCTGGCGCTACACCCGGAGACCATCGCCGTGGTCGCCGGGCGACCACCGCGGACGGCCGATCAGCCGCTCAACACGCCGATCACCATGGCATCGACCTACGGCGCCGGCGGCGACCTGGAGTACGGCCGCTACGCGAATCCGACCTGGACCGCATTCGAGGAGACCCTGGGCGCCTTGGAGGGTGGGCGGTGCCTCACCTTCGGCTCGGGCATGGCCGCAATCTGCACCGTGCTCGACCTGCTGGACGTCGGGCAGCGGGTGGTGGCCCCTCGACACGCATACACCGGGACCTTGGTTCGGCTGGCCGAGCTGGTCGAGCGGGGGCGGCTCGGCGCCGACCTGGTCGACATCACCGACAGCGAGGCCGTGTTGACCGCGGCCGAGGGTGCAGCCATGGTCTGGCTGGAGTCCCCGACCAATCCTGCACTCGAGGTCGCCGACATCGCCGCGATCGCCGCAGGTGCCCGGGCCGGCGGTGCGATCGTGGTGGTGGACAACACATTCGCCACTCCGATACTGCAGCGGCCGCTGGAGCTCGGTGCGGACATCGTGGTGCACTCGGCAACGAAATACCTTGCCGGGCACAGTGACCTATTGCTCGGCGCGGTGGTGGTCGGTGACGACGAGCGCTACCGGGCCCTGCTTTCCAGGCGCAGCTTGCAGGGCAACATTCCCGGGTCGGCGGAAGCCTGGTTGGCGCTCCGCGGGCTGCGCACCCTGGCGGTGCGGCTCGAACGCGCGCAGGCGTCGGCGGCAACGTTGGTCGACCGACTTTGCGACCACCCGGCGTTGGCCGAGGTGCGCTACCCCGGCTTCGGGGCGATCATCTCGATCGTGCTACGCGGCGGCGCAACGGAGGCCGACCGGGTGTGCACGACCACCCGACTCTGGTTGCACTCCACCAGTCTCGGCGGGGTCGAGTCCACCCTGGAACGCCGGAGACGGTGGGCGGCTGAGGCTCCGACCATCCCGGAGTCGCTGATCCGGCTGTCCGTGGGTCTGGAGCATCCCGACGATTTGTACGCGGACCTGGCCATGGCGCTGGACCGCGCGCGCTGAGCTGTTGCCGCGCAGTCAGGCTCGGAGGATCTTGTCCATCGCCTTGCCCTTGGCGACTTCGTCCACCAACTTGTCCAGGTAGCGGATGTTGCGCATCAATGGATCGTCGATGTCCTCGACCCGCACGCCGCAGATCGTCCCGGTGATCATGGCGGCTTTCGGGTTGAGGTCGGCTCCCGCGAAGAAGTCCTCGAAGGTGGTTCCGGCAGCCAGCTGTTCGGCCAGCGCCGACTCGTCATAGCCGGTGAGCCATTCGATCACCTGGTCCAGTTCGTCCCGGCTGTGTCCCTTCCTCTCGACCTTGGCGACATAGAGCGGATAGACCGCAGCGAAACTCGTGGTGAAGATCCTGGCCATGGACATCGATGCTAGCGATCCGGCCGTTCGGACGTCATTCGCCGAGGTGTCAGGTTCGGCCGTGGGTCGGTCTTCGGCATCGATACCTGACACTTGCTGTCAGATATCGCTGTCAGACTGACCAGATGCGCGCCGAGCGTCTGCTGTCCCTGTTGATACTCCTGCGCCGGCGCGGGGTGGTCCCTGCCTCCGTGCTGGCTGCCGAACTCGAGGTCTCCTCCCGCACGGTTCTGCGCGACATCGATGCCCTGTCTGCGGCCGGGGTGCCGGTGTACGCCGAGCGCGGCCGAGCGGGTGGCTTCGCCCTCCTACCCGGCTGGACCACAGATCTCACCGGCCTCACCAGATCCGAGGCGGCGGCGCTGCTGACCGCGGGCTCCCTTTCCCGGGCGTCCACCGTCGACGGCGGACGTGCCCTGGGTTCGGCGTTGCGGAAGCTCACCGCATCGATGCCGGAGTCGCAGCGGGACGAAGCGGCCGCGGCCGCCGCTCGGATCCTTGTGGTGGCGGACGGGTGGACGCGGGCGGCGGACGACGTCCCCTACCTGGGGGTGCTGCAGCAGGCGGTGGTTGCCCGCCGCCGGGTGCGGATCAGGTATGCGCGGGCAGGTACCACTGCCACCGAACGCACGGTCGACCCGCACGGGTTGGTCAGCGCGGCCGGACGGTGGTATCTGCTCGCCGATCATCGCCGGGCGCCGCGCACCTACCGGGTCTCCCGGATCACTGCGGCAACCGTGCTGGACGAACCGGCCGGCGTGGACGAGCCGGCTCTTGCCGAGCGATGGGAGCGGGCCAGAGCCGGTTTCCGGGAGCGGGTGGGCCGGTACCCGGTGCGGGTCAGATGCGACCCGGAGATCAGACCGGAGTTGGTGCGGACCGCCCTGTCATGGCAGGTCGACGGCGATGAGCTGGCGGTGGAATTCGCGGACCACCGGCACGCGACGACCGTGCTCTGGGCGCTGGCCCCGAGGGCGACCGCCGTCGGACCGCCGTCCCTGGTGGCCGAATTGAGCGATCGGGCGTCAGCTGCGGCCCGGAGCTACCCCGCCAACAACGCATCAACCGCGGCCGCACCACCCAGCCCGGACACCCCGCCGCCACGACGGGAGCCGGCGCCGGCCAACAGGATTCGTTCGGAGCCGGCGACCTCGACCCCGTAGCGGGCGGCGGCCGTCTCGGCTGGTTCGTCGTCGTCCAGCCAGGGCCACGACAGGTCGCCGTGGAAGATGTTGCCGCCCGGCATACCCACCGACGCCTGTACGTCCAGCGGCGAGGCGATGTCGATACACAGCCGGCCGTCGGCATCGCGGGCCAGGCAGTCCTCGAGTGGTTCGGCCAGATGCAGCTGCAACGCGGCCAGCGCCGCATCGGCCGCTGTCGCCCTTGCGCCGGCCGGATCCGCGTCGAACAACCCGACCGGGGTGTGCAGCCCGAACAGGGTCAGCGTTGCGCCCGGCTCGCCGTTCATGATCGTCGGGTCGGTCAGCGAGTGGCAGTAGACCTCGCCCGGCACCACCGGCGGGATCTCGCCCGCTGCGGATCGTCGATAGGTGTCCTCGAGTGTGTCGAAGCCCTCCTCGAGATGCATGGTGCCGGCGAAGGCCATCGTCGGATCCACCCCGGATGCCAACCGGGGCAACCGGTCCAGCAGCATGTTGATCTTCATCTGAGCGCCGACCGGACGCTCTGACGGCCGACCCAACCACCCTTGCACGACCGCCGGCGCCACCGCCGCGAGCAACTGGGTGCCGGCGAACTCGACGTCACCGCCGGTCGTCTCACGGGCGGACACCGTCACCCCGCGACGGTCCTCGGCCACCGCAGTGACCTCGACACCGCACTGGATCTCCACGCCCAGCCCCGCGGCGCGCACGACCAACGCGTCGGACACCGCTCCCATCCCGCCGATCGGCACCAGCCACTCCCCCGTGCCCCGGCCGATCAGGTGGTAGAGGAAGCAGCGATTGGCCAACAGATCTGGATCGAAGAGCGAGGTGTGCGTGCCGATCAGCCCGTCGGTGGCTACCACGCCGCGCACCGTGTCGTCGGCCAGCCGGCGGACGATCATCTCGCCGAGCGGCACCTCAGCGACGTCGGTCCAGATCGGTCCGCCCGCCGCGGCCACCACGTCATCGCGGACCTGCGACCGGCGGCGCAGCGGCCCGGTCAGGGCGGGCGCGACGACCGTGGCCAGCGCAGCCAGCTCCCCGTACAGGGCTTGCCAGGCCAGGTGGTCGGCGTCGGACCCGGTGACCCGGCGGAACGAGTCGGCGGTGGCCGATCCCGGCACCCGTTCGACCAGTAGGCCGTCCGCAGTAGGCGCTGCACCGACCGGGGTGAACGACGAGACGGGCCGCGATGCCAGGTTCAGCCGGATCCCGAGCCGGTCCGCCAGCTCGTCGGGGAACAGCGACACCAGATACGAGTACCGGGAGAGCCGGACGTCGTGACCGGAGAACACGGCCGCACCCACGGTCGCCCCACCGGGATGATCGGACCGCTCGAGGACCGTCACTCGACGTCCCGCCTGCGCCGCGAGAATCGCCGCGACCAGGCCGTTGTGCCCGGCCCCGACCACCAGCACCCGGTCCTGGCTCATCGAACTTCTCGCAGGGCGAACATCACGCGCAGGCTCACCCGGCCACCGTACTGGCCGGTCTGTCGGCCACCGTGGTTACCGTGGCGAAGTGTCCACCACCGCACGGCCGCGCCCGGCGAGCCCCGGCGCACCCCCGGCCGACGCCTCCGGGCCACCGCCCCAACACGACGCGGGGTGGATCCGGCGACTGATCGGCTACTGCTGGCGGCACCGGGGTGTCACCATCGCGGCCGCGGTGGCGGCGCTCGGCGGCATAGGTATCGGCGCGCTCAGCCCGTTGATCACGGGCGCCGCGGTCGACAAGGCCACCTCCGGCACGACCGAGGGGCTGGGCTGGCTGATTGCCGCCCTCGTGGTGCTCGCCCTGATCCGCTTCGGCTCGTCGTTCCTGCGCCGTTGGGCCGGGGGCAGGCTCTCCCTCGACGTGCAGCACGACTTGCGGCAGGACGTGTTCGGGGCGCTGCAGCGGCTGGACGGGGCGACACAGGACAAACTCCGCACCGGGCAGTTGGTGTCCCGCTCGATCAGTGATCTGCAAATGGTGCAGGGCCTGCTCGCGATGCTGCCGTGGGCGGCCGGCCAGATCGTCCTGATCGTGTTCGCCCTGGTCGTCATGGTGATCCTTTCGCCGCTGCTGACCCTCACCGCGCTGGTGGTCATTCCGGCCGTCATCCTGCTGACCAGGGCCACCAGGGAAAAGCTGTTCCCGGCAACGTGGGCGGCGCAACAGGCCGCCGCCGAAGTGGCCGAGATCGTCGAGGAGAACGTCACCGGTATCCGGGTGGTCAAGGGCTTCGGTCAGGAAGGACGCGAAACCGGGCGGCTGCGTAACGCCGCCGCCGGGCTGTTCGCCCAGCGGATGCGGGCCGTCCGACTCACCGCCCGCCTGTCGCCGGGATTGCAGGCGATGACCGCGCTCGGACAGGTCGGCGTGCTGGCCTTCGGCGGGTACCTCGCACTGCACGGATCGATCTCGATCGGCACCTTCCTGGCGTTCTCCCTCTACCTCACCCAGCTCGTCGCCCCCGCGCGAATCATTGCCTCGGTCCTGATCGTGGGACAGCAAGCCAGGGCGTCGGTCGAGCGGGTGCTGGAGATCGTCGACACCAAGGCCGGCGTCGTCGATCCGGCCGACCCGGTACCGGTGCCCGACGGACCGCTGGCCGTGCGCTTCCGCGGTGTGCGGTTCGGCTACGTGCCGAGTGATCCGGTGCTCGACGGTTTCGATCTCGAGGTGCCGTCCGGCTCGACGGTGGCCTTGGTGGGCCGCTCCGGTTCCGGCAAGTCGACGGTCTCGCTCCTGCTGCCCAGGTTCTACGACGTGCAGGAGGGCAGCGTCGAACTCGCCGGCACGGACGTCAGCGCGGTCACCATGGCTGACCTGCGTCGGCACGTCGGAGTGGTGTTCGAGGAGGCCTTCCTGTTCTCCGACACCATCGCGGCCAACATCGCCTACGGCCGGCCGGACGCCACCGACCAGGAGATCCACGCTGCAGCACTCGCCGCCGAGGCGGCGGAGTTCATCGAGGCGCTGCCCGACGGCTACGCCACAGTCATCGGCGAACGCGGGCTGACTCTGTCCGGCGGTCAACGGCAACGGCTGGCGTTGGCCCGCGCCATGCTCACCGACCCCCAGGTCCTGGTGCTCGACGACGCGACCAGCGCGGTCGACCCGGCCACCGAGTCGGCCATCCATGCCACCCTGCACCGCCTCACCGCCGATCGGACCACGATCCTGATCGCGCACCGTCGGTCGACCCTGTCGTTGGCCGATCGGATAGCGGTGGTGGACCAGGGCCGGGTCATCGACCACGGCACACACGACGAACTGCTCTCGCGGTGTGCGATGTACCGGGCGCTGTTGGCCGACACCCCGGACGGCGAGCGGGACGATCTGGACACCGCCGGGGTCGACGTCGCCAGTGAGGATCTCACCGTTGGCCCGGACGGCACCACCCCCGCGCTCTGGCCATCGCCGACCGACGATGCCTTCACCGACCGGTCGGACCGGGTCGCTGCGGCCGCGGGGGCAACCGCCGGCGGCCCTGGCCGGGCCGGCGGGGGCGGTGGGTTCGTCGGTGGTCTACCGGCCACCCCCGATCTGTTGGCCAAGGTCGACGCGCTGCCCCCGGTCGTCGACAGCCCCGGGCCCTACGAACCGCCCGAGGACTCCGGCTTCACGCTGAGCCGGACGATCCGGCCGGTGCGAGCGCTGATGATGGTCGCCCTGGTGTTGGTCGTGCTGGACACCGCGGCCTCCCTGGTGCTGCCGATCCTGATCCGGCACGGCGTCGATGACGGCATCACGGCCGGGGTCATGCGAGTGGTGTGGGTGATGTCCGGGCTCGCCCTCCTGGTGGTCGCCGCTGACTATCTGGTGCAGCGCTGGCAAGGGGTGGCGGCCGGGAAGGCCGGCGAGACCGTCCTCTATCAGTTGCGGGTCAGGGAGTTCGCCCACCTGCAGCGGCTCGGCCTGGACTACTACGAGCGGGAACTCGCGGGCCGGATCATGACCAGGATGACCACAGACGTGGACGCCCTGTCCTCGTTCCTGCAGACCGGTCTGGTGACGTTCGTGGTGTCGGTGGCCACGTTCGTCGGCATCGCGGTGGTGCTGGTGGTGATGAACCTTTCTTTGGCGCTCATCGCGTTCACCGCCGTACCGTTCCTCCTGGTGGCCACGGTGATCTTCCGGCGGGTGTCGAGCCGGGCGTACAGCGAGGCGCGGGAGAAGGTCTCGGCGGTCAACGCGGACCTGCAGGAGAACGTCGCCGGGCTGCGGGTCTCGCAGGCACTGGGCCGGCAAGAGACCAACGCCGCCGGTTTCGCCGCCCGCAGCGACGACTACCGCCGGTCCAGAATGCGTGCGCAGACGGCGATCTCGGTGTACTTCCCGTTCATCGCCCTGCTGTCGGAGCTCGCCGCCGCGCTGGTGCTCGGGGTGGGCGCCCAGCGGCTGGTCGCCGGGACCCTGTCCGTGGGCACCCTGCTGGCCTTCGTCCTCTACCTGGACTTCTTCTTCAATCCGATCCAGCAACTGTCCCAGGTCTTCGACGGCTACCAGCAGGCCGTGGTCGGGCTGCGCCGGATCGGCGATCTGCTGCGCACCCCGACCTCGACGCCCCCGTCGCCCGATCCCAGGGCGGTCGGCCGGCTGACCGGGGACGTGCGCGCCGAGGGCGTCGGGTTCTCCTACGCTTCGGCCGGCGAGGGCGCCCCTCCGGCCTTGACCGACGTCGACCTGCACCTGCTGCCCGGCACCACCGTTGCCGTCGTCGGCCCGACGGGAGCCGGCAAGTCGACCCTGGTGAAGCTCATCGCGCGGTTCTACGACGTGACGTCGGGGGTCATGCGGGTGGACGGGGTCGACGTCCGCGACTACGACCTGCCTGCCTTCCGCCGCCGGCTCGGGGTGGTCCCGCAGGAGCCCCACCTGTTCGTCGGCACCGTCCGGGACAACATCGCCTACGGCCGACCCGGACGCCGACGACGCCGACGTCGAGGCCGCGGCCAGGTCCGTCGGTGCGCTCGCCGCGATCGCCGGGCTGACCGACGGGTTCCGCCACCGGATCGAGGAACGCGGCCGCAACCTCTCCGCCGGTCAACGCCAACTGATCTCGCTGGCCCGCGCCGAGCTGGTCGAGCCCGATCTGCTGCTGCTGGACGAGGCCACGGCCGCGCTCGACCCGGCCGCCGAGGCCGCGGTGCTCGCGGCCACCGACCGGCTCGCCCGCGGTCGCACCACCGTCGTCGTCGCCCACCGGCTCACCACGGCGTCACGAGCCGACCGGATCGTGGTGATGGACCACGGCCGGGTGGTGGAGGACGGCACCCATGCCGACCTGCTCGCCGTCGGCGGCGTCTACGCACGGCTCTACGCCGGGGCGGGCTGACCTTCCCCGCCGCGGTGCCCACGCCACCGCGGGCCCCGCATAGGGTCGCAGCCATGGCCATGCGGTTCCACCACGTCCAGGTGTCCTGCCCGGCCGGGTCCGAGAATCTGTTGCGCGGGTTCTACGCCGGTGTGCTCGGCCTGACCGAGATCGACAAGCCGCCCCTGCTCGCCGGGGGCGGAGTCTGGTTCCGGGACGGTGAGTCCGGTCCGGTCGAGATCCACTGCGGCGTCGAGGAGCCGTTCCGTCCGCCTGGGCGGGCTCATCCGGGGATTGCGGTCGACGACCTCGACGCGCTGGCCGCCGCGGTGGCCGCGGCCGGCGGCGAGATCGTCTGGGACGACCGGATCCCGGGTGTGCGGCGCTTCCACACCCGGGATCCGGCGGGCAACAGGCTGGAGTTCCAGCAGTCGGGGTGAACGCCCGAACGGGGGCGTGTGCGCGCAACTCCCAGCGCGGCACCGATCCACTGTGCGACCATCAAGGTGAGTGCCGAGCCCGCTTCACCGAGTGAGGGAAGGTGCCTGATGAGCACAATCGCATCGTGGCTCAAGGGCGTATGGCGAAAGCTCCGTTATGGCGGCCCTGACCTGGGCGACGCACCCGGAAACGTCCGCGCCCAGTCGCAACCGCGCATCCCACCGAACCAGCGGATGTCGAGCGGTTTCTGAGCCCGTCCGTCCGGCGGCATAGGCTCCGGATCCATGGCCCTGCCCTTTCCCGACCTGCTCGATACCGACGCGCTGCTCTCCGATGAGGAACGCGACATCCGGGAGACCACCCGGAAACTGGTCGACGATCTGGTCCGCCCCTGGATCGCCGACTGGTTCGAACGCGCGGGTATGCCTGTGCGTGAGCTGGCCGAGCAGTTCGGCGCCGCGGGCCTTCTGGGCATGCACCTGGACGGCTACGGGTGTGCCGGCACCTCAGCGACCGCCTACGGATTGGCCTGTCTCGAACTGGAGGCGGGCGACTCCGGCGTCCGGTCACTGGTCTCGGTGCAGGGATCGCTGGCGATGTATCCCATCTACCGCTACGGCTCCGACGAGCAGAAGGACCGCTGGTTGCCCGGCATGGCCGCCGGTGAACTGATCGGGTGCTTCGGGCTCACCGAGCCGGACGCCGGATCCGATCCGGCCGCCATGCGCACCACGGCCCGGCGGACCACCGCCGGTTGGACCTTGAACGGCACCAAGATGTGGATCACCAACGGCACCGTCGCAGACGTCGCGGTGATCTGGGCCCGCACCGACGAGGACGGCACCCCGGTGCGCGGCTTCGTCGTCCCGACGGACACGCCCGGGTTCAGCGCCTCTGAGATCCACCGCAAGCTCTCGCTGCGGGCCTCGCCGACGGCGGGGCTCGTGTTCAGCGATATGCACCTACCCGGAGACCGCCGTACTGCCCGGCGCGCGCGGGCTCGGTGGGCCGCTGTCATGTCTGACCCAGGCGCGGACCGGCATCCTGTTCGGCGCACTGGGAGCGGCCCGAGACTGCCTGGCCACCGCGCTGGACTATGCCGCCGACCGCGAGGTGTTCGGCCGACCGCTGGCCGGCTACCAGCTCACCCAGGCCAAGTTCGCGGACCTGGCCACCGCCTGGAATTCCGCGTACCTGTTGGCGCTGCACGTCGGACGGGCGACCGACGGAGGTACCAGCACGCCTGAGATGGTTTCGATGGGCAAGCTGCACTCCACAAGGACCGCCATCGCCATCGCCCGAGAGTGCCGCACGATCCTGGGCGCGAACGGGATCTCCGGCGAGTACCCGGTGCTGCGGCATGCCGCGAACCTCGAGAGCGTGCTGACCTACGAGGGCACAGCGGAAGTCCACCAACTGGTGCTCGGCCGGGCGATGACCGGGCTCAACGCGTTCGGCGGCTGACCGCCGGACCGGGATCTCGGCGCAGGGAACGCCCGGAAGTCTCCGGCGGCCGGACGACCACCGAAATCCGCTGGTTGACCGACGATCTGTTGCTCCCATCGGGCTATTCGCCGACGAATCGTGGCAGATCCCACTCACGCCGCCACGCTCCTCCGGCCACACAGGTCTAGCCTGGATGGGGTCCATAAACCCCACCCTTCATCCCATCGACCGAGCAAACCCGCGATGACAAGAACAGAACAGGCGGAAGCGACAGTGTCGTCAGCCACCGTGCCCGAATTCGGACCGAACGACTGGTTTGTCGAGGAGAAGTATCAGCAGTTCCTCGCCGACCCGGCCAGCGTCGACTCGATCTGGCGGGAGTACTTCGCTGACAATCGACGCGAGGCCAAGGGGGCGGAGCGAACCGCCGCGAAAGCCGCAGGAACGTCCACCGGCGGCTCGGACAACGGCACCGTTGCGACCTCCGATGGGGGCCCGGCTGCGTCGAGCGGCATGCCGAAATCGGCCACCCCCGCCGCTTCGGCCCCGGCGATCCCCGCCACGCCGCCGCCTCCGCCACCGCCCGCCCCGCGGCCGAGTGGCCAACCCAAGGCTCCCACCGCCCAGGTACAGAAACCTGCTCCGCAACCGTCGAAGCCGGCCCCCCCGGCCGCGAAGACGGCCACTCCGACGAAGACCGCCCCATCCGGCGACACCAATGGCGGATCGACGGCGACGAAGCGGACCACCACCACCGCGACCCCGGACGACGCGGCTGCGATGAAGCAGGCCAAGCAGGCGAAGGCAGCCGCGGCAGCCGAACAGGACGAATCCACCCCCATCAGGGGCGCGGCCGCTGCCGTCGTCCGCAACATGACCGCCTCGCTGGAGGTGCCGACCGCCACCTCGGTGCGCGCGGTGCCGGCCAAGCTGATCGCGGACAACCGGATCGTCATCAACAATTTCCTGAAGCGGAACCGCGGCGGGAAGGTCTCGTTCACCCACCTGATCGGCTATGCGATCATCCGGGCGGTCAACGACCACCCGGCCATGAATCGGCACTTCGCCGAGGCCGACGGCAAGCCGACGATCGTCACGCCTGCGCACACCAACCTCGGCCTGGCCATCGACCTGCCCGGCCGCAACGGCCAACGGGCGCTGGTGGTGGTGCCGATCCGGGCCACCGAGAAGATGACGTTCACCCAGTTCTGGTCGGCCTATGAAGCGGTGGTTCGCAAGGCTCGCAAGGGCGAACTGACCGCCGAGGACTACGCAGGCACCACCATCTCGCTGACCAACCCGGGTGGGATCGGCACGGTCCACTCGGTTCCTCGGCTGATGTCCGGGCAGGGGGCGATCATCGGCGTCGGCGCCATGGAGTACCCGGCCGAGTTCCAGGGCGCGAGCGAGCAGACGCTGGCCGACCTGGGTGTCTCCAAGATCATGACCCTGACCTCGACCTACGACCACCGGATCATCCAGGGCGCGGAGTCGGGCGAATTCCTCAAGCGGGTGCACGGCCTGCTGCTGGGCGAGGACAGCTTCTACGACGACGTGTTCTCCTCGCTCCGGCTGCCGTACGAGCCGGTCCGCTGGGTGCAGGACATCAGCGTCGGCCGGCACGGCGCGGTGGACAAGACCGCGCGGGTGCTGGAGATGATCGACGCCTACCGCACCCGCGGTCATCTGATGGCCGACACCGATCCGCTGAACTACCGCCAGCGCAAGCATCCCGACCTGGACGTGTTGTCGCACGCCCTGACGCTGTGGGACCTGGACCGGGAGTTCCCGGTCGGCGGCTTCAACGGCGCCGAATACATGAAGTTGCGCGACATCCTCGGCGTGCTGCGCGATTCATACTGCCGCACCGTGGGTATCGAGTACATGCACATCATGGACCCGGTGCAGCGCCGCTGGCTGCAGGACCGGGTCGAGGTGCGGCACGACAAGCCGACGATCGAGGAACAGAAGTACATCCTGGGCCGGCTGAATGCCTCCGAGGCGTTCGAGACCTTCCTGCAGACCAAGTACATCGGCCAGAAGCGGTTCTCCCTCGAGGGCGGCGAAACGGTCATCCCGCTGCTGGACGCCGCGCTGAACAAGGCCGCCGAATACGGCTTGGACGAGGTCGTCATCGGCATGGCGCACCGCGGCCGGCTCAACGTGCTGGCCAACATCGTCGGCAAGCCGTACTCCCAGATCTTCCGGGAGTTCGAGGGCAACCTCGACCCCGACCAGGCCCACGGCTCCGGCGACGTCAAGTACCACCTGGGCGCGGAGGGCAAGTACATCCGCCCGTTCGGCGACGGGCAGGTCGATGTCTCGCTGGTGGCCAACCCGTCACACCTCGAGGTCGTCGACCCGGTGCTGGAGGGCGTGGCCAGGGCCAAGCAGGACCTCCTGGACCGGGGTGAGGGTGGCTTCACCGTCATGCCGGTAGCCCTGCACGGTGACGCAGCCTTCGCCGGCCAGGGTGTCGTGGCCGAGACCCTGAACCTGTCGCTGCTGCGCGGATACCGCACCGGCGGAACCGTCCACGTGATCATCAACAACCAGGTCGGTTTCACCACCGCTCCCGAGCATTCGCGGTCCAGCGAATATCCGACCGACGTGGCGAAGATGATCCAGGCGCCCATCTTCCACGTGAACGGCGATGACCCCGAAGCCGCGGTCTGGGTGGCCAAGCTGGCCGTGGACTACCGGCAGACATTCGGCAAGGACGTCGTCATCGACATGGTGTGCTACCGCCGCCGCGGACACAACGAGGGCGACGACCCGTCGATGACCAACCCGTTGATGTACCAGATCATCGACGGCAAGCGATCCACCCGGAAGATCTACACCGAGGCGCTGATCGGTCGCGGCGACCTGTCCCCCGAGGACGCCGAAGAGGCCATGCGGGACTACCACACCCAGCTCGAGCGGGTCTTCAACGAGGTCAAGGAGCTGGAGCGGGCCGCGGCGCTGCCGTCGCCGTCGGTGGAGGCCGAGCAGCCGATCCCGCCGAAGGTGGAGACTTCCATCCCGGTGGGAACCCTGGAGCAGATCGCGGACGCGCACCTGGCGTATCCGGAGGGATTCACCCCGCATCCACGGGTGAAAACCGTGCTCGAGCGACGGGTCGAGATGTCCCGCAACGGCGGCATCGACTGGTCGTTCGCCGAACTGCTCGCGTTCGGCTCGATCGCCATGGACGGCCGGCTGGTCCGGTTGTCCGGGCAGGACTCTCGGCGCGGCACCTTCGTCCAGCGCCATGCCTTCCTGGTCGACAAGAACACGGGCCAGGAGTGGGTTCCGCTGCAGCACCTGGCCGAGGGTCAGGGCAAGTTCCTCACCTACGACTCGGCGCTGACCGAGTATGCCGCGCTCGGCTTCGAGTACGGCTACTCGGTCGCGAACCGGGACGCGCTGGTGCTGTGGGAGGCGCAGTTCGGCGACTTCGTGAACGGCGCCCAGTCGGTGATCGACGAGTACATGTCGTCCGGTGAAGCCAAGTGGGGTCAGCAGTCCGGCGTCGTGTTGCTCCTGCCGCACGGACACGAGGGCCAGGGTCCTGACCACACCTCCGGCCGCATCGAACGGTTCCTCCAGCTGTGCGCCGAGGGTTCGATGACGGTCGCTGTGCCGTCCTCGCCGGCGAACTACTTCCACCTGCTGCGCCGTCACGTGCTCGACGGGGTGCATCGCCCGATGGTGGTGTTCACTCCGAAGTCCATGCTGCGCAACAAGTCCGCCACCTCGCCGGTGTCCGAATTCACCACCGGCAAGTTCGAATCGGTGTTGCCCGACCCTAGTGTCGACCCGGCCGGCGTCACCAAGGTGGTGCTCACCTCCGGGAAGCTGTTCTACGAGTTGGACGCCTACCGGACCAAGCACGAGATCACCGACACCGCGGTCATCCGGCTCGAACAGCTCTACCCGGTGCCCCGGCGCAAGCTCTCCCATGTGTTGGAAGCCTTCCCGAAGGTGACCGACTTCCGATGGGCGCAGGAAGAGCCGGCGAACCAGGGCGGCTGGCCGTTCCTGGCGCTCGCGTTGCCCGAGATGCTGCCGAGGTTGGCCGGCATCAAACGTGCCTCGCGGCGGGCGATGGCCGCGCCGTCGGCCGGTTCGTTGCGCGTGCACGAAGTCGAACAGGCCGCGGTGATCGCCGCCGCGTTCGCCGACTGAGCCGGAGCGCATTTCGGTTCCGAGTGGTCGTGGTGTCGCGCGTGGGAGGCTCCTGACTCGACCCGATGTTGATCATGGGAAAGCCGTACGCGGATTCCCGGTGTGTTGCGCAACACGCCCGGTTCGCCGCACACGAATCCCATGATCAACAAGCTCTCGGGGGATGCTCGATCCGGGGGCTCGGTGCAACACCGCGATCTGGGTGTGGGCGACGCGGGAGTAGGCCATCACCACTGCCTCATGAGGTCAGGCCAACCATAGGCACGCCTCAATCAGCTACTCTGGGTGACTGCGCGCCGGCGGCCAAGGGCCGATGATCCCGCATTGATCCCGCATAGTGGACGCGGGCTCAGCAGCACAAATGATCTTGCATGAACGTTGCCAGACACTTTCGAGCGCGAAGTGCCTTCGCACATACCGCCCGAGCGGGCACTGATCGGACGCTGCGGCACGGTATTTCGCCTCCGCAGCGTGCTCGCGCCGAGTCCAGACCGGTGGGCCAATCCATCGAGAGAATGAATTAGCGGACATCTCGTACGAAACATCCCTTAGCCAGGTTAATAACGCCATAGCGATCATTGACAGTCTCTTCACCGAGTCGGGAAGGTTTCTCTCCGTGACCGTCGAGACCGGATGCGGAGCGTGACTCCGCGGCCGGTCAGCGCACGGGGCGCGGTCGGCGGCGCCGAACGGAGGGTTTCATGAGCACACCCGGCGGCCACCGGCCGTCCTGGCTCCACCGGCTCACAAGGCCGGGGAGGCACCGCGTCACCCTTGCGGCCGCGACCGTCGCGGCCCTGACCGTCGCTCTGGTCGCACCGGCCACCGCGACGGCAGCACCCCAGGCCAACCCAGGGCCGGTCGCCGGCCAGGCGGGCCCGCCGAGCAAGGCCCGTAGTGCCCGCCCGTTGTGCGACACGGTGGTGGCCAAGGACCAGGCCCGCTGCTTCGCACTGGTCATGGAGACCAACGGCGTGGTACCGAATCTCGACACTCCGTCCGGCTACGGGCCGACCGACATCCAGTCGGCCTACAAGCTGCCCGCCAACGGCGGCGCCGGGATGACCATCGCCTCCGTGGTCGCCTACGACGCGCCGACGGCCGCAGCCGACCTCGCCGTGTACCGCTCGACCTACGGCCTCCCGCCCTTGGCCAACGGACAATTCCGCAAGGTCGACCAACGCGGCGGCACGGACTACCCGGCCCCGAACGAGGGGTGGGCCGGTGAGGCCGCGCTGGACGTGGACGCCATCACGGCGGTCGCGCCGAACGCCAACATCCTGCTGGTGGTGGCCGACTCGAATTCCTTCGAGGACCTCGGCGCCGCAGTGAACCAGGCGGTGGCGCAGGGCGCCAAGTTCGTCTCCAACAGCTACGGCACCGGCTACAGCAGCACTCCCGGCAGTGGTGAGGACGACTCCCTGCTGCCCTACGAATCGCAGTACTACAACCATCCGGGCGTGGTGGTCACGGCCAGCACCGGCGACGACGACTACGGGGTCTCGTTCCCGGCCGCGTCGACCTACGTCACGGCCGTCGGTGGGACCTCGCTGACCCGCGACGCCGGATCCAGCCGCGGGTGGTCGGAGTCGGTGTGGCACAACAGCTACGGCGGCCCTGGTAGCGGGTGCTCGATCGTGTTCGCCAAGCCGGCCTTCCAGACCGACAGCGGTTGCGCCAAGCGCACCGAGGCGGACGTCTCGGCCGTCG
The DNA here is from genome assembly GCA_963834185.1 of uncultured Actinomycetota bacterium. Lineage (GTDB taxonomy): Bacteria > Actinomycetota > Actinomycetes > Mycobacteriales > Nakamurellaceae > Nakamurella. The sequence continues at coordinate 395,551 of CAWIAR010000004.1, read as the reverse complement.
CCGATCCGGAGACCGGCCTCGCGGTCTACTACACCTACGCGGGCGGGAGTTGGAGCCAGTACGGCGGCACCAGCCTGTCCGCTCCGCTGGTCGCGGCCATCTACGCGCTCGGCGGCAACCCGGTCGCCGGGAGCTACCCGAACAGCTACCCCTACACCAACACCGGCGCCCTGAACGATGTCACCACCGGCCTCAACGGATCCTGCACCCCGACCTACCTGTGCACGGCCCGAGCAGGCTACGACGGTCCGACCGGGCTCGGCACGCCCAACGGCACCGCGGCCTTCTCCGCCGGACCGCGCGGCGAGGTCACCGGAAAGGTCACCGATGCAGCCACCGGAGTTGGCATCGCCGGAGCGAGCGTCACGGTCGGCACCGGAGAGGCCGCGGCATCCGCGGTCACCGACGCCAACGGTGGCTACACGGTCAGCATCCCGCCGGGCGACTACCCGGTCAGCGTCAGCGCTTACGGCTACAAGACCAAGTCCGCCGGCAACGTCACGGTGACCGACGGTGGCGAAGTGACGCTCAACGTCAAGCTCACAGCCGTGCCCTCGCGGTCGGTCACCGGGACCGTCACCGACGGCTCGGGCCACAACTATCCGCTGTACGCCAGGATCGATGTGCAGGGCGCACCAGGCGGGCCGATCTACACCGACCCGTACACCGGGTACTACTCGGTCGATCTTCCACAGGGCAGCACGTTCACGTTGACGGTCACCGCGATGTACCCGGGATACCTGCCTGGCACCTCCACGTTCAAGGTGGGCGGCGCTGACATCACCCGCAACTTCAAGCTCAAGGTCGACCCGGATGCCACGGCCGTCGCCGGTTACACCATCAGTGCCAGTGGGAAGACCGAGACCTTCGACGCGGCAACGGCACCCGCGGGGTGGACGGTGACCAACGCGGCCGACGTACCGGGCTGGGTCTTCACCGACGGCAAGCCACGCGGCAACCTGACCGGCGGTACGGGCGGGTTCGCGATCGTCGACTCGGACCTCTCGGGCAACGGCCACCACCAGGACACCTACCTGACGTCCCCGACGTTCGACCTGAGCGCGGCGACCGATCCGCTGTTGGAGTTCGACACCGACTACAACGGCTTCTCCAACTCGACCGCCACGGTCGAGGTGAGCGGCGACGGCAGCACGTGGAAACCGGTGTGGACGCAGACCACGGCGGACGCGAACGGTCACGTCAAGATCCACCTCGGCGATGCGGCGAAGTCGGCGACCACCCAGGTCCGTTTCCACTACACGGGCACGTACGCCTGGTGGTGGGAACTCGACAACGTCTTCGTCGGTACCAAGAAGTTCGTGCCGGTGCGCGGCGGCCTGGTGGCCGGTGTGGTCACCGACGCCAACACCGGATCGGGGGTCAACGGGGCGAAGGTGACCGCGGACGCCGATTCATCGGTGACTGCGACCACCTCACCGACGTCGGATCCGGCGATCGGCGACGGGTTCTACTGGATGTTCTCTCCGTTGACCGGTAGTCAGTCGCTGACGGCGAGCAAGGGCGCGTACGGACCGGTCAGCAAGACCGCATCGGTGGGCGCGAACACCACGACGCACGTGGACTTCTCGCTGCCGGCCGGCCGGGTCGGGGTGGACGCCGCCTCGCTGTCGGCGACGGTCAAGTGGGGCGCCTCGGCAACCCGCACGCTGACCCTGACCAATTCCGGCGGACTGCCGGCCACGGTGAAGATCGGTGAGCAGACCGGCGGCTTCGTGCTGCAGAGGGCGTCCAGCACGCCGACGCAGACGGTCAAGGCCACCGTGTCGATGTTGTCGGCCAAGGCCACCGCCGAGAAGGCCGGCACGACCGCGGCCGCGTCTGGGGCAGAGGCCGCGAGTTCGCCGCAGCCGAACGCCGAATGGCAGATCGTGGCCAACTATCCGCAGACCATCCAGGACAATCGGGCCGTCGTCATCGACGGCGCGGTGTACTCGGTCGGCGGCTACACGGGGTCGGCGGACAGCAATGCGCTGTACCGCTACGACGCGGATGCCCAGGCGTGGAACCCACTCTCGCCGGCAACCGACGCCAGGGAGGCCGGCTCCGCCGGCGCCATCGGCGGCAAGCTGGTCTACACCGGCGGTTGGGGTCCCGGAGGCTCCCCGGACGGCAAGACCGAGCTCTACGACCCGTCCGGCGACGCATGGTCGACCGGCGCCGCGAACCCGAAGCCACACGCCGGCGCCGGCACCGCGGTGCTCGGCGGCAAGCTGTATGCAGTCGGCGGCTGCTCGGCCTCTGCCTGCGGCAGCACCGACGTCCAGGTGTACGACGCAACCGCCGACTCCTGGTCGTCCGCCGCCGCCTACCCGGAGTCGCAGGCCTGGCAGTCCTGCGGTGGCATCGGCGACAAGCTGTACTGCGCCGGGGGCACCACCGACGCCGGCAGCACCGCACACGGCTACGTCTACGACCCGGGATCGGACAGCTGGAGCCCGATCGCTGACCTGCCGCTGGACGCGTGGGGCAGCTACTACACCGCGGCCAACGGTCAGTTGCTGGTGGCCGGTGGTGTGGTGAACGACGGCGCCGCCATCACCAACCAGGGCTTCGCCTATGACCCGACGGCGGACGCCTGGACCGCGCTGCCGAACCTGGCGCGGGCGCTGTACCGCGGGGCCGGTGCGCTCGGCTTCTTCGCGGTCGGTGGCAACCCCGGTGGTGCGTTCGTGCCGCCGGTGAACACGGTGCAGGTGCTGCCGGGCTACGACCAGGGTGGTAACACGGATGTCTCGTGGCTGTCGGAGGATCCGACCGAGTTGACCCTCGCACCGGGCGCCTCGGCGCCGGTCACGGTCACCCTCAACGGCGGCGACCCGGCGATCACCCAGCCCGGTACCTACAGTGCCGCGGTGACGGTCTCGTCGAACACCCCGTATCCGTCGGTGTCCGTGCCCGTCGAGCTCACCGTCAAGCCGCCGGCCGGCTGGGGCAAGCTCGCCGGCACGGTCAGCACCGCCGCCGGTCCGTTGGCCGGCGCGACGGTGGAGATCGACAGCTGGTCGTCCAGTTACACCCTGACCACCGGGAAGGATGGCACCTATGCGCTCTGGTTGGACACCCGGAACAACCCGCTCACGCTGATCGTGGCCAAGGACGGCTACAAGCCGCAGACGGAGACCGTCAAGCTGATCAAGGGCAGCACGGTGACGAAGAACTGGACGCTGGTCAAGAAGTGAGATGACCTCGGCAGAGCGTCGGGGCTGCACAGCTGGTGGCCCATCCGGACATGTCCGGGTGGGCCACCACTGTGACCGGTGTTCTCCGATCTCGGCCCGGGTCGGGAATGGGGCGCATCGCCAGGCGGTTGCTCCAGGCAGCGAATCGCTCCCAGAACAGAACGAGGCAGGACTGTGCAGATCGAAGTGTTCTCCGATGTGGTGTGTCCCTGGTGCTACATCGGCAAGCGGCGGCTGGAGGAGGCACTGTCGACGTTCGCGCATGCCGACGAGGTGACCGTCACCTACCGGTCGTTCCAACTGGACCCCTCCACCCCCCAGCACACCGACCAGACCCTGGACGAGATGCTGGCCACCAAGTACGGCCGGAGTCTGGTCGAAGCGCGAGCGATGAACCAGCGGGTCTCCGACATTGCCGCCACGGTCGGACTGGACTTCCAGTTGGAGCAGGCACACCCGGCCAACACGTTCGACGCCCACCGACTGCTGCACTTCGCCGCAGACCATGATCGGCAGAGTGAGCTGAAGGAGCGCCTGCTCCGGGCGTACTTCACCGAGGGCCGCAAAATCGGCGACCACGAGGAACTGGCCGACCTGGCGGCCGAGGTAGGGCTGGACCGGAAGGCCGCTGCCGACGTGCTGGCGGGCGACGACTATGCCGAGGCGGTGGACGAGGATCTGGCGCTGGCCCGCGGCTTCGGGGCATCGGGGGTGCCGTTCTTCGTCTTCGACCGCAAGTACGGCATTTCCGGCGCGCAGGAGACCGCCGTGTTCACGGGCGTGCTCGACCGGGCCTGGGCCGAAGCCACGCCCACTCCGTTGGTACTGGCCGGTGACGCCGGCGAGGCCTGCACCGACGACAGCTGCGCCGTCCATACCTGAGTAGGTGCTGGGGCGAACACCCCAAGGCTTTTGCCCCGCGCCGAGTCCGGCTGAGGCCGGCGAGTCACCGAGAACCCTCCAGGATTTCGACTTCCTGCGTGGTCATCACCCACTCGACGGCGGGGGAACGCGCACGCCTCGGCGCCAGACGGCGTGGGTGAGCGGCATGCCGACGTGGTAGGCCAGATGCTCCGGCGCAGGGGCGTCCAGAACATGCAGATCGGCCCGCAGCCCGACGCTGATGCGGCCGACGTCGTCCCGACGCAGCGCCTTCGCGCCGCCGGCGGTCGCCGCGTACACGGCCTCGTCCGTGGTCAGTCCGCACTGGAGCACACCGAGCGCGACCACCAGGGCCATGGCCGAGGTCGCCGACGTGCCCGGGTTGCAGTCCGAGGCCAGCGCAATCGCGATGCCGGCATCGACCAACGCGCGCCCGGGAGCGGGTGGATGCCGGGTGGACAGGTCACAGGTGGGCAGCAGGGTCGCGACAGTCTGCGAACCGGTGAGTGCGTCGATGTCCTCATCGGCCAGGTAGGTGCAGTGGTCGACGGACGCCGCGCCCGCGGTGACGGCCATCCGGACCCCTGGCCCGCGAGCCAACTGATTGCCGTGCACCTTGCCGAGCAGCCCCATCCGTTCCCCGGCGGCCAGCACTCGACGGGACCGGGCGTCGTCGAACGCGCCGTCCTCGCAGAACACATCGATGAACCGGACCGACGCGGCGACCGCGTCCAGCATCGGCCCGCACACCAGGTCCAGGTAGCCGTCCGGGTCGTCGGCGAATTCCTCGGGCACCACATGGGCGCCGAGGAAGGTGACTTCGTCCGCGCCGGCCCTACCCGCGATCCGGGCCAGGCGACTCTCCTCGCGTACTGACAGGCCGTAGCCGGTCTTGATCTCCACACAGGTGGTGCCCGACCGTGCCATCGCAGTCATCCGTCCGCGAACCAGGTCGAGCAACTCTTCGTCGGTGGCTGCCCGGGTCGCCTCAACCGTGCGCAGGATGCCGCCGGCTTCGTACGGCGTGCCGGCCATGCGTGCCGCGAACTCGTCCGCGCGGTCCCCGGCGAACACCAGGTGGGTGTGCGAGTCGACCCAGCCCGGCAGCACCGCGCGGCCGCCCAGATCCACTTCCTCGTCGGCGGCGGGAGCCAGGTGGGCCGGTCCGACCCAACCGATCTGGTCCTCGTCGATGATCACGGCGGCGTCCGGGATTCGGCCGAGCAGGCCAGGACCGGCCTCGGGGTCATTCGTCACCAGAGTCGAGATCCCTTGCAGCAGCACCGATCCGGTTGCCGTCATCGCCACACCCTTTCCACCGCCGCGACCAGCATTCGGCCCGGGTCACCGAGCCGGACATGCATGCCGTCCATGGCCTGTACCCGACCGCCGACCACCACAACCGCGACGTCGGCCGCGGTCGCCGCCATGATCAGCTGGCCGGGATCGGCGCCGGCTGTGCGCACGGTATCGGTGCGCACCGCGACCAGGTCGGCCGGGGCACCGACCTCGAGCCGGCCGGCCGGCGAGCCGATCGCCCGGTGACCGGCGACGGTGGCGGCGTCCATCAATTCGGCCGGTGTGAAGGTGCCGCGGCGGCCGGTGGCCAGCCGCTCTCCCCACTCCAGGCCGCGGGCCGCGGCGATCGGATCGGTCAGCACGTGTTGGTCTCCACCCAGTGCCAGCCGCGCCCCCGCGTCTCGCAGCGCTCCCGCCGCCGGCAGGCCGTCGGCCAGGTCGGCCTCGGTGGCCGGGCAGATGACCACCGTGGTCCGTGCCGCTCCGAGCAGGGCGATGTCGCCGGCGGTCAGATGCGTGGCGTGGACCGGCGCGGTGTGCGGGCCGAGCGCGCCGGCCTCGGCCAGCAGGGCAGTCGGGGTCCTGCCGGTCGCGGCCAGGCAAGCCTCGTTCTCGGCCGGTTGCTCGGACAGGTGCACGTGTAGCACCCCGGTGGGTGTGCCCCGGGCGACCTCGACGACCGCCGAGAGGGCCGGCGGCGGAACTGCGCGGACCGAGTGGATGGCAACACCGTGCCGCACGGTCTGCGGCAGCGCGGCGACCCTGGCGGCCCAGGCACCGACGTCGCCGTCGGTGAACCTGATCTGCGCGCCCGTCACCGGGCTGCCGAAGCCGCCCGCCAGGTAGGCGGTGTCGAGCAGGGTGACGGCCAGTCCGGCCCGCGCGCCCGCGTCGACGGCGACGAGCCCGAGCAGATTCGGATCCGCGTAGGGTCGGCCCTGTTGGTCGTGGTGCAGGTAGTGGAATTCCCCGACGGCGGTGACCCCGGCACACACCAGTTCGGCGTAGGTGGCCTCGGCGAGGGCACCGAAGGTCTCCGGCGTGAGCCGACCGGCCAGTCGGTACATCGCCTGCCGCCAGGTCCAGAATGTGCCGCCGCTCCCGCCCTCCCCGCCGGTTGCGCCTTCGCTGTGGGTGCGCCCCCGCAACGCTCGGTGGAACACGTGCGAGTGGGCGTCGGCGAATCCGGGCACCACCATCCCGGGCAACTCGTGGTCGGCCGGGGCGCGACCAGCCGGATCGATCGCGGTAATGATTCCTGTTTCATCGCAAACGATGTCCACCGGTCCGGACGGCCCCTGCGGTAGCCACGCGCAGACGCACCGGAACGTTGTCATCCGGCCAGCGCCGCGAGCACCTCGGCCAGACCGATCACCCCGGTCAAACAGTCTGCGGTCTCTGCGTGCTCGCCGGGCGCATGGGAGATGCCGGAGGGGTTGCGTACGAACATCATCGCGGACGGCACCTTGGCGGCCAGGATGCCGGCGTCGTGCCCGGCGCCGGTCGGGATCACCGGCGCCGAGAGCAGGTCGGACAGTTGCATCGCCATGCCGACGTCGAACGCCACCTGCTCGGACATCGACTCGCGGTGGACGGTCACCGTGCACCCCTCCATGGCCGCTTCCTCGCGGACCTCGGCCACGATCTCGTCGACCAACCCCGCTGTGTCGGCGGCCGAGGCGTAGCGGGCGTCCAGCCAGACCTCGACAGCGGAGGCGATCACGTTGGTACCGCCCGGGATCGGCCGCATCCGACCCACTGTTGCCACCGCGCCACGATGTCCGCCGAGCACTCGTCGCGCGGCCAACACCGCGGCGGCAGCGGGCACCATCGGGTCGTGCCGATCGGGCGTCGCGGTGGTGCCGGCGTGATTGCCCTCGCCGGCAACGGTGATCCGCCATCGCCCGTGCGCGACGATCTGCGAGCCCACGCCCAGCACCGCCTGCGGGTCGGCGGTGTGCAACAACCGGCCCTGCTCGACATGTAGTTCGACGAAGCAGCCGATGAGAGCAAGCCGATCGGGATCCGGCCCGAGGTGCCGAGGATCGACACCGGCGCGCCTGGCTGCGTCGGCCAGCGAGACGCTGTCCTGATCGTGCAGCCGACGGGCCTTGTCCGCGTCGGCTGCACCGGTGAGCAGGCGAGAGCCCAAGCACGGCAGGCCGAACCGGCCGCCCTCCTCCTCGGCGAAGCAGACCACCGCGATCGGCCGGGCCGGCGCAGCCCGCCGGCTGCGGAGTTCATCGACCGCCAGCAGCGCGGACACCACGCCGAGCGGGCCGTCGAACGCGCCACCACCCGGTACCGAGTCCAGGTGCGAGCCGGTGACCACAGCACCAGGTGCCGGGGTTCCCCACCAAGCCCACATGTTGCCGTTGCGGTCGGTCTCCACATCAAGGCCACGCCGGGTGGCCTGTTCGGCGAACCACTCGCGCAGGAGCAGGTCGGCATCGTCGAAGACATGCCGGGAGTACCCGCCACTGCGGCGGTCCCGGCCGATGCCGGCGAGCTCGGACCACGCGGACTCGAACCGCGCGGCCGAAGCGCCGGGGGTGATCCTCATCCGGCCGCCGGCGGGTTCTGACCGGCGCCCATCGGGACCGTGACACCGAGCCGGGCGGCCGCGGCGTCGGCCTCGGGGTAGCCGGCGTCGACATGCCGGAGCACGCCCATCATCGGGTCGTTGGTGAGCACGCGTTCCAGCTTGACCGCGGCGAGTTCGGTGCCGTCGGCGACGGTGACCTGGCCGGCGTGGATGGATCGGCCGATGCCGACTCCTCCGCCGTGGTGGATGGACACCCAGCTCGCGCCGGATGCGGTGTTCACCAGGGCGTTGAGCAGCGGCCAGTCGGCAATCGCATCCGACCCGTCGACCATGGCTTCGGTCTCCCGATAAGGCGAGGCCACGGATCCGGAGTCCAGGTGGTCCCGGCCGATCACGACGGGGGCAGACAGCTCGCCGGCGGCGACCATCTCGTTGAACCGAAGGCCGGCCAGGTGCCGTTCGCCGGCGCCCAGCCAGCAGATCCGGGCGGGCAGGCCCTGGAAGGCGATCTTCTCCGGGGCGGTGCGCATCCAACGCTGCAGACCGGCGTCGTCCGGGAACAGCTCGAGAACGGCCCGGTCGGTGGCATGGATGTCCGCCGGGTCACCGGACAGCGCCACCCAGCGGAACGGCCCGCGCCCGGCGCAGAACAACGGTCGGATGTACGCGGGAACGAATCCCGGGAAGTCGAAGGCTCTTTCGTATCCGGCCAGCTGGGCCTCGCCGCGGATCGAGTTGCCGTAGTCGAAAACCTCGGCGCCGGCATCCGGCGAAGCCGACCATCGCGGCCACATGTTCGGCCATCGACTCGCGGGCCCGGTCGGTGAATTCGTCCGGTTTGGCCGTGGCGTAGTCGTGCCAGTCCTCCAGCGCCACACCGACCGGCAGGTACGCCAACGGGTCGTGCGCGCTGGTCTGGTCCGTGACGATGTCGATCTCCACGCCGCGGCGGAGCAACTCGGGCAGAATCTCTGCGGCATTGCCGATGACCGCGACGCTCAACGCCTTGCCGGCGCGCTTGGCGTCGGCGGCGAGTGCGACTCCGTGCTCCAGCGAGTCCGCGATCACATCGAGATACTTTGTACGCAAACGCTTCTCGAGCACGCTCAGGGTCACACTCGATACACAGCGCGACACCACCGTTGAGGGTGACGGCCAGCGGCTGTGCCCCGCCCATGCCGCCCAGCCCTGCGGTCAGCGTCACTGTACCGGCCAAGGTCGCGTCGCCCGAGGCGTCGTCGCCGCGGGCGGCGGCCAATTTCGTGGCCACCGCGGCGAACGTCTCGTAGGTGCCCTGGACGATGCCCTGCGAACCGATGTAGATCCAGGACCCGGCGGTCATCTGCCCGTACATGGTCAGGCCCATGGACTCCAACCGGCGGAACTCCGGCCAGGTGGCCCAGTCCGGCACCAGATTGGAGTTGGCGATCAGCACCCGCGGCGCCCATTCGTGGGTGCGGAGCACTCCGACCGGCCGCCCGGACTGCACGAGAAGAGTTTCGTCACCGGCCATCTCGGTCAGGCATCGGCAGATCGCATCGAAGCTGGCCCAGTCCCGAGCGGCCCGGCCGGTACCGCCGTAGACGACCAGCGCGTCCGGGTCCTCGGCCACCTCGGGATCGAGATTGTTCTGCAACATACGCAGCGGCGCCTCGGTGGCCCAGGATCTGGCGTGCAGAGTGGTGCCACGGTGAGCGCGGACCGGGCGGGCGCCGGGCAAGGCTGGCATCAGCTCTCCTTCGTCGTGGTCGCCGTCGTCGGCACGCCTCCGGCGGCGAGCAGGGCGACCACGGCATCGATCTCGGGTGCCAGGTGCCGGTCGGGGCCGGGACCGGGTACGACCTCGCGGACCGCGGCCAGGGCGGCGCCGGTGACGGGTCCCGGTCGCAGGGGGGCCCGCAGGTCCAGCGCCCTGGCGGCGGTCAGCACCTCGATGGCCAACACGGTGCGCAAGCCGTCCACCGCCCGGCGCAACTTGCGGGCCGCGTGCCAGCCCAGGGACACATGGTCCTCCTGCATCGCCGAACTCGGGATCGAGTCGACGGACGCCGGCACGGCCAACCGCTTGAGTTCGGCGACGATCCCGGCCTGGGTGTACTGGGCGATCATCAGTCCTGAGTCGACGCCGACCTCGTGGGCCAGGAACGGCGGCAGGCCATGGGAGCGTGCCGGATCCAGCGCCCGATCGGTCCGCCGTTCGGAGATCGAGGCGACATCGGCCACCGAGATGGCCAGGAAGTCCAGCACGGCAGCGACCGGTGCACCGTGGAAGTTGCCGTTGGACTCGACCCGCCCGTCGGGCAGCACCACCGGATTGTCGATCACCGACGCCAATTCCCGCTCGGCGATCCGGGTGGCGTGCTCGACGGTGTCCCTCGCAGTGCCGTGGACGGCCGGCGTACAGCGCAGCGAGTACGCATCCTGGACCCTGGTGTCCTGCGGTCCGGCGTGCGAGGCGACGATGGGCGAGCCGGCCAACGCGGCGCGGATTCGCGCGGCCGAGACTGCCTGGCCGGCCTGTGGTCGCAGGGCCTGAAGGTCGGCGGCGAACACCCGGTCGGTGCCCAACAGTGCTTCGACGCTCATCGCCGCCGCAAGGTCGGCCTGGTCGAGCAGCGCGCCGACATCGTGGAGGGCAAGCACCAGCTGGCCGAGCATGCCATCGGTGCCGTTGATCAGGGCCAGGCCCTCCTTCTCGGCCAGAACCACCGGCGGCAGACCGGCGGCGGCCAGCGCGTCTGCCGCGCGTCGACGCCGACCCTGCGCGTCGACCACGTCACCCTCGGCGATCAGCGCGAGCGCAACGGCGGCCAGCGGAGCCAGGTCACCGGAGCAACCCAGTGATCCGTACTCGGGAACCACCGGCGTCAGGCCGGCGTTCAGGAGTCCGGCCAGAGCGGTCACCGTGGCCGGACGGATGCCGGTGCGTCCGGTGCACAGGGTGGACAGCCGCAGCAACATCATCGCCCGCACCACCTCGCTCTCCACCGGAGTGCCCGAGCCCGCGGCATGCGAGCGGATCAGCGAGGTCTGCAGGGCGGCCCGGCGAGACGCGGAGATGTAGGTGGTGGCCAGCGCCCCGAAGCCGGTGGAGATGCCGTAGTGCGGAGCTGTGTCTCCGGCGAGCGCCTCGACCACCGCCCGGCCGTCGGCGATCGCCGCCAGGGCGTCATCTCCGATCGCCACCTGGGCACCGTGGCGAGCCACGGCCACCACGTCGTCCGGATTCACCGGGCCGACCCCGACCCGGACCTGGGCCCGCCCGCCGGTCGACGCGCCCGAATTGGTCGTCACAGCACCAGGTGTGCCCGTCACCTGTCGATCACTCACCCGGCTCAGGGCTCGCGGTGGCCGCCGGCGCGAGCACCGCGATCTCCGCGGCCAGGGCCAGGTCCTTGGTGGTCACGCCGCCGGCCGAATGCGTGGACAGGGTGAAGGTCACCGTGTCGTACCGGATGTCGATGTCGGGATGATGATCGGCAGCCTCGGCGGCCGAGGCCACCGCGTCCACCAACGCGATCGCGGCCAGGAATGTCGGCGCCACGTACGTCGCAGTGATCGAGTCAGGCCCGGATCGTTGCCAGCCGTCCAGGTCGGCGATTCCGTCCTGCACCTCGGCCGCACTCAGTACCTCGCCCATGCCGCTCACGCTGGACGCTGCGCGCCGCGCCGTCAAGTCGAGAACACCGTCGACGGTCTGCTTCGACACCAGAACGGTCCGGCCAGGCGCGAGCGCCGGACCGGACCGTGAGTGGTGCGTGCTGCTGAGCGCTCAGTCGGTGCCGGCCATGACCGTCGTCCGCCGTGACCTCCGACCTCCGGTCGCCGCCGCTCCGGCGGGCACTGCCGGTGCTGTCGGTGCTGCTGGGGAGGGGTCGACCGGCTCATCGGCCGGGAGGCCGGCGACATCCTCGGCCTCGGCCAGCAGTTCGACGGCCGTCGAGGTGCCCAGCGGGCGCTCCTTGAGCAGCAGGATTGCCACGATCGACACGATCGAGAGCACCGCCGCAATGGTGAACAGCGTGGACACCCCGCCGGCAAACGCATCCGCGATGACGCCGTGCAGCGGCTCCGGCAGTGTCTTGACCGCAGCCGGCTCCGGCAGTCCCGCGGAGAGCGCGGTCAGCTGGGCCGGTGGCACCTGCGCGCTGACGATGCCGGTGCTGATCAGCGTGTTGACCTTGGTCCCGAGGATCGCGCCGAGCACCGAAACGCCGATGGCGCCGCCCATGCTCCGGAAGAACGCGACGGTGGCACTCGCCGAGCCCATCTCGGTGGCGGACACCTCGTTCTGCACGATCAACACCAGGTTCTGCATCAACATCCCGGTGCCGATTCCGACCAGGGCGAGGTAGCAACCCATCACCGCGAACGAGGTGTGCGCGTCGAGCGTGCCCATCAGGGCGAAGCCGATGGTCATCAGCACGGCGCCGAGAGCCATCCACAGCTTGTACTTGCCGGTCCGACTGATGACCTGGCCGATCACCGTGCTGGCGATGAACATGCCGAGGATCATCGGAATCGTCAGGAGCCCGGCAGCAGTCGGGGTCTGTCCACGGGACAGCTGCAGGTATTCGCCCAGGAAGACCGACGCGCCGAACATCGCGATACCCACGACGACGGAGGCGATCACCGACAGCACAACGGTGCGCATCTTGAACAGGTGCATCGGGATGATCGGTTCGGCGGCCCGTTGCTCGACCCAGACGGCCAGTCCCAGCAGAGCGAGCGACCCGACGACCATCAGCGCGCTGGGCACCGAGACCCAGTCGAAGTGCTCACCGGCCAGAGAGACCCAGACCAGGAGCAGCGAGACGCCACCGGCGATCAGGCCCGCACCCAGGTAGTCGATCCGGACGGTGCGGCGGATGCGAGGCAGATGCAGGGTCTTCTGCAGCACGGTGATCGCGATGGCAGCGATCGGCACGCCGATGAAGAAGTTCCACCGCCACCCGAACGAATCGGTGATGACCCCGCCGATCAACGGACCCGCCACCATGGCGACACCCATGACACCGCCGAGCATGCCCATGTACTTCCCGCGCTCGCGGGGGCTGATCAGGTCGGCCATCACGATGGTGGCCAGTGCGGTCATCCCGCCGGCGCCAAGGCCCTGCAGGACGCGGAAGCTGATCAGCATGCCAGGACCGGTCGACAACCCGGCCAGCGCAGACCCGAGAACGAAGATGACCAGTGCGATCTGCACCAGCAGCTTGCGGGAGAACAGGTCAGCCAGCTTTCCCCAGATCGGGGTGGACACCGTGGTGGCCAGCAGCGTGGCGGTGACGACCCAGGTATAGGCGGACTGGCCGCCACCGATGTCGGAGACGATGACCGGCAACGAGCTGGAGACCACGGTGGAGGACAGGATGGTGACGAAGAGGCCGAGCAGCAGTCCTGACAGTGCTTCGAGCACTTCGCGGTGGCGCCCGGCGCCGGCGACCGGTGTCGCGGCGATGGTGCTTGGGGTGGTCATGGCTTTCCTTTGAACTCGTGTCGTGGCAGCAGGTGTCGCGAACGTGGTGGGCGTCCGGCAACGGCGCCGGGCAGCAGCGTGCAGCAGTGGAGCGGATCGAACGGATGGAACGGAGGGTCAGGCGGAAATCGGGATGCCCTCGAGCGCTTGGTCGAGGCCATCGTTGAGTCGACTCAGACCGGCGACCAACTGCTCGACGTCCTCGTCGGACCAGCCGGCGAGCGCCGTGTCGACGAGTCGTCCGACCTCGGCGTTGTACCGCCGGAGATAGTCGCGGCCGGCCTCGGTGATCTGCACCAAGTGCGACCGCCCGTCGAACGGGTCGGCGACCCTGGTCACCAATCCGTGCTCGGACAGTTCGGCCACCAGTCGGCTGCTCACCGACATGTGGCAACGGAACATCTGGGCAAGATCGCCGATCCGGGCGGGTCCGTCGCCGAGCCGGGTCAACAGTTGCCCGGTACCGGCCGGTTCGGTCAGTCCGAGCCCGGTCATCCGTCGGACGATCAGTCGCTTGGACTCGAACATCCGCCGCAGCCCGCGGGCCAGACCTGTCACATCCCGGTGATCCACGACCCCTCCATTCGTTGCTTTAAGCAACAATACACCTAATGCTTGCCGCAAGCAACTAGTTCTGTGTGAGGTGAGGCTGTGGTTGTCGTCACGGGAAGGCGGCCCGGCGTCAGCGTCATCCGCGAGCGGCCGACCCGCTGCGGATGTCCGCGGCAGGTTCGGCCGGGCCCGACGTGGCCGATGGTTACCGGCGGGTCGACGGAGTGCCAGGCGATCGAGGCACCGGGCGTGACCGATCGCCCCGGGGACGGGGGAGTTCAGAGGGCGCGGAGGAAGGTGCCCAGCAAGCGGCCGAACTCGGACAATTCGTTGTCGCTGAATTCGCCCAGCACCCGCTGGAGCCACTCGTGTCGTACCGCTCTGACCCGGGCGAACTCCTGCTGACCCTGTTCGGACAGCGACACCAGGGCGCCGCGCCGGTCCGCGGGATCTGGCGCGCGCTGCACCAGACCGATCCGTTCCAGGTTGGCCACCTGCCGGCTCATCGTCGGTTTGCCCACCCCGAAGTGCGCTGCGAGGTCGGTGATCCGCACCGGTGCGGCCTCGTTGATGCGCAGCACGATGGGGTAGGCGCCGGTGCCGAGTTCCGGGTGGATGAGCCGGGCTGCGGCGGCCGTGTTGGCCCTGATCCGGGCGAACAACAGGCCGAGCTGTTGCTCGACGTCGTCGATTCCGGCGGCCCGTTCCGGAGCCTCCTGCGGGTCGACGATGGTGGAGTCGGTCACTCGTGCCTCCTGAGCCGTTTCGCCCCCGGCTGTCCGAACCGGTCCTCACCGCCGCCGCGAATGCTGATCGGGGGCCGACCAGCCGGCGCGGGGCGAAGCCGGTAGCGTCGGCCGAGCCTACCGAGTCGACGGGGCACGCGGAGGGATCCATGACCGGTCACGCAGCCCGGGTCGTCCTGGTGCGACATGGTCAGACGGAGTGGAGCGCCACCGGACGGCACACGTCGTTCACCGATCTGGACCTCACCCCTGAGGGTGAGGTCCAGGCCAGGGCAATCCCCTACCTGCTGGATGGACTCGGCCTCTCCCCCGCTGTCGTCCTCTGCAGCCCGCGGACCCGCAGCCGGCGCACCGCCGAACTGGCCGGGCTCACGGTCGACGGCGTCGTCGACGACCTGGCGGAATGGAGCTACGGCGAGTACGAGGGGCTGACCAGCGCGGAGATCCACGTGACCGCTCCGGGCTGGTCGATCTTCACCTCGGGCGCGCCCGGCGGTGAGACTCCGGACGCAGGTCTCGCAGCGCGCCGATCGGGCGCTGGCCGTGGCCCGCGAACGGCTGGCCGAGGGCGACGTGGTGCTGATCGGGCACGGCCACATGTCCCGCGTGCTGTCCGCCCGATGGATCGGCCTGCCCGCCTCGCACGGCGGCAAGCTGGCGATGCACCCGGCCGCGATCACCGTGCTCGGCAGCTACCACGACGCCCCGGCCCTCGAGCACGTCAACGTCGTCCCGTTCGCGCTGCGCGAGCTGGGTGGGGTGTGACGGTGGACGAGGGCACCGCGGGCCCTGACCACCGGGATACGGGAGATCCGCCCGGCCGACGTGCCGGTGGTGGTCGCGATGATCTACGAGTTGGCCGAGTACGAACGGCAACCGCAGGACTGCCACGTCACCGCGGACCAACTGCAGGCCGCGCTCTTCGGTCCGCAGCTCCGGCGCTGTTCGGGCTGATCGCCGAGCGGGACGGCGAGCCGGTCGGCTACGCGCTGTGGTTCCTCAACTTCTCCACCTGGGAGGGCGTGCACGGCATCTACCTCGAGGACCTCTACGTCCGCCCGTCGGCCCGCGGTCACGGCCTGGGCAAGGCCCTGCTCACCCGGCTGATCGACATCGCCGCCGAGCGGGGCTACGCCAGGGTCGAGTGGTCCGTGCTCGACTGGAACGAGCCGTCGCATCGCCTTCTACCGCTCGCTCGGGGCGGTCCCGATGGACGGCTGGACCACGTTCCGGCTGACCATGCCGGCGCTGCCGCACCAGCTGCCCCCTCCGCTGCCATCGAGTGACGCTCGGCCAGGCGTCCGCGGCGGTGCGGTGACCGCGCCTTCGAGGTCAGCCGTCGAGGGTCGGGCCCGAACAGCGGCGGGAACCGGCTCGATCCATTCGCCCGGCCGCCCTGCCGACCAGCAGGAACGCCGCGACCAGGGACAACCGCGGCGACCGGCACGCCCCATCCCGGATGCCCGCTCGGCACGGCCAGGTAGAAGCCGACGCCCAGGGTGATCAATTGGACGACGATCGCCGGGGTGCGCGCCCAGCGCCGGCCCCGCAGCAGGCCGGCAGCGACCGCGGCCAGGGCCATGGCCAGCACCAGGTAGTAGGCGACCTGGGCCAGCAGCTGGCCGGTGTTCGCCTCGTTGGAGATCCCCGAGGCCAGGGTCAGCAGCACCGACGCCGACCAACGCCGCAGCTTCGACCAGCACCACGATGGCGGCGACCCGCACCTGGGTCGGCGGCGGAATGCTGATCGGCGGCGGGTTCCGCGGATCCGGAACCTGCCCGCGGCCGGACGGATCGGACAACCGGGACACCCCTGCAGGGTACCGGCGCACCGATGCTGGTTCCTGGCGCCGGCGGCAACACGCCGTAACATCGCCGAACGATGCACGCCTTGCTGATCGTCAACCCGCACGCCACCGTCGACCACCGAGCGCCGGCGCGACCTGCTCGCCCACGCTTTGGCCGGCGAGATCGACCTCACCGTCGAGCACACGGCTGCCCGCGGACACGCTGCCGACCTGGCCGCCAAGGCCGCGGAGGATCGCGTCGACCTGGTCGTCGTGCACGGCGGCGACGGCACGGTGAACGAGGTGGTCAACGGGCTGCTGTCGGGGGGCGCCGGAGCCGACTCGCCGATGCTGGCGATCGTGCCCGGCGGCTCCACGAACGTCTTCGCCCGCGCGGTCGGCGTGGCCGCCGACCCCACCGCGGCCACCGAGCAGATCCTGCAGGCGCTGACCACCGCGACCCCGCCGCGCACGGTGTCGCTGGGCAAGGCCGGCGATCGCTACTTCACCTTCAACGCCGGCCTGGGCATCGACGCCGACGTGGTCGAACGGGTCGAGCAGCGGCGAGCGGCCGGCGCCAAGGTAACCGCAGCTCTGCACATCAGGCAGGCCGTCGCGGCCTGGTTCGCCGTCCGACCGCAAGATCGGTCATCTGACCCTGGACATTCCCGGGCGCGACCCGGTCACCGGCTGCCACCTGGTCTTCGTCTCCAACGTCGACCCGTGGACCTACCTGGGCTCGCGACCGATCCGGACCAACCCCGGTACGTCGGCCGAGGGCGGCCTCGGGGTGTTCGCTGCGCTGTCGCTGCATGCGCCGGCCGTGGCCAGGATGGCGGGCCAGCTGTTGCTGCCGAACTCCCGCAAGGGCCCGCACGGCCGGCGGTTGCTACGGCTGGACGACGTCCAGAGCCTCACGGTGACCGCCGACGAACCCGTCGGGCTGCAGCTCGACGGCGACTTCGTCGGTCGATGGAGCCCGGTGCAGTTCCGATCGGTGCCGGATGCGCTCCGTGTTCTCGTGTGACCGATTGGCACAGCCGAGCGGGTGGTGACAGCACGTTCGGCCACCCGATCGACCACTTTCAACCCGCCGACGTCATACGGACCGATTCGCCGGCCGCCACCGGTCGATGATCGACGTCACCCCGATTAGTTCTGTTCTGAATCGTTCCGATCAGGCATCATGGAAACAGCAGGGAAATATGACGACGCTGGAACGTGAGCTGCGTAACCAGTTCGTCATCAACCCTTGACATAGCCGTGGCACATGGAAGCATTCTTTGGGCCACGAACGAGCACGGTGAAGACATCAGTTCACCACACCCGCATGAACGTGGTGTGACCGGGGGGACGACCTCTCGCCGGACCATGCCCCCAACCGACATGTGGCCGGAACGGTCGCTGTGATGAAGGAGAGTGCCACCCATGGACTGGCGTCACCGCGCTGTCTGCCGCGATGAGGACCCTGAGCTGTTCTTCCCGATCGGGAACTCGGGCCCGGCTCTGCTGCAGATCGCCGAAGCCAAGGCCGTGTGCGAGCGCTGCCCGGTGATCAGCGAATGCCTGGCCTGGGCCCTCGAGACCGGGCAGGACGCCGGTGTCTGGGGCGGCCTGTCCGAGGACGAGCGTCGCTCGCTCAAGCGCCGCCGGGCCCGCGCCCGCGCGCGCAGCAACAGCAGCCTGTAGTTCCCGCGCCACGGCCCGGCCACCTGTGCCGCCGTCCGCCAGGAATCCCCCGCACGTCCGCCCCGGCGCACCTCCCGCGCGCCGGGGCGGTCGCATGATTCGCCCTCCGGCCCGCGGGGACTTTCTCGTAGCTGCGCGCCCGATTTGTCGGGATTAACTCCCCGACGGCCGGTCAACCCCGGCCGCGCAGCGGCACCCGGATCATCACCTCGGTGCCGGGTGAGTCATCTCGCCGGCGCATGCCGATCGACCCGGACAATTCCGCGTCGACCAGCGTCCGGACGATCTGCAGCCCGAGCCCGGTAGCCCGCTCGAGCGAGAACCCGGGCGGGAGTCCGCGGCCGTCGTCGACCACCCTGATGTCCAGGGACCGGGCCGTCCGCTCCACGTTCACGATGATCTGCCCGCCGTCGGCGCCGCCCACGTAGCCGTGCTGCACCGCGTTCTGCACGACCTCGGCCAGCACCATCACCAACGGTGTGGCCAATTCCGCGGCCACCGTGCCGAACGAGCCGACCCGCCGGATCCGCGCCTGCGTCTCCGCGGCGGCCACGTCGGTGATCATCGGCACCAAGCCGGTCCACGATCTGGTCCAGGTCGACCCGGTCGTCCGGGGACGTCGACAGCGTCTCGTGCACCAGCGCGATGGATGCCACCCGCCGCACCGACTCCATCAACGCGTGCCTGACGCCGTCCTCCGTTCGACCGGCGCGCCTGCAGCCGCAGCAGCGCGGCCACGGTCTGCAGGTTGTTCTTCACCCGGTGATGGATCTCCCGGATGGTGGCGTCCTTGCTCAGCAGCGCGCGATCCCGGCGCCGCACCTCGGTGACGTCGCGGACCAGCACCAACGCGCCGACCGATCGGCCGCCCGGGCGCAGCGGCAGGGACCGGAACAGCACGGTGGCGCCGCGGGCCTCGATCTCCATCCGCAGGCTCGACCGGCCCTGCACGGCGCCCGGTGATCCGCGCGGCCAGTTCAGCGGCGTCGAACGGGTCGCGGATCAGCCCGCGGGTCAGCGGGGCGAGGGCGGCGCCGATCAGTTCGCCGGCGAAGCCGAGGCGGTGGTACGCGGACAGCGCGTTGGGGCTGACGAACGTGACCGCGCCGGTCGGGTCCAGTCGCAGCAGGCCGTCGCCGGCCCGCGGACCCGTGTGCATCTCCCCCGGGTGTTCGGGCGGCGGGAAGACCCCGTCGGAGACCATGACGAACAGGTCCTCGGACGCTGCGAGGTAGGCCACCTCGAGGGCACTGGGGGTGCGATCGTTCCCGCGCCGGGCGGTCCCGGGCGAGTACCGCGATGGTGTCGTCGGACTTGCCGGATCGGTATGACCTCGCGGTAGACCGGGCCGCCGTCGGCCGGGTATTCGCGGCCGGACACCGTCCGCTCCTCCTCCCACGCGCGACGCAGCAGCATCGAGGCGGGCAGCGACGACCGGACGGGCGACCAGGTCGTCCAGATGCGCGGTCGCGCCGGTGGTCGGCCGGGCCTGGGCCACGCAGATGAACGCACCGGGCTCGGTCGGCACCCAGATCGACAGGTCGGAGAAGGACAGGTCGGACAGCAGTTGCCATTCGGAGACCAGCCGCTGCAGATGGGCGACCGCCGACCCGGACAGCGTGGTGTGCTCGGCCAGCAGATCGGAGAGCGTGGACATCGAGCAGAATTCTCAGGCCGGTGGCGCCGACGGGGCGGGTCGGAAAGCGCTTCAGGAGATCTCGGCGATCAGGTCGCCCTCCTGGACCACCTGCCCCTCGGTCACCGCGAGCTTGGTCACCGTGCCGTCGACCTCGACGATCACCGGGATCTCCATCTTCATGGACTCGAGGATCACCAGGGTGTCGCCATCGGCGACGGTGTCGCCCTCGGCGACGACGACCTTCCACACGTTGGCCACCATTTCGGCCCGCACCTCTTCGGCCATCGCCGTCCCTTCCGGCTCGCTTGCACCTGCGGCGGCCTTCATCCAACCACGCAGGGCATCCAACCACGCTCGCAGCGCGGACACGGTGTTGCCGGGCCGGCGCGCCGTGCGTGGCAGGATGGCCGGGTCGCCCCTCGGCGAACGACGACGCAACGATCGGAGAGTGCACCATGGGCAAGCGCGCCCGGAAGAAGAAGGCCCGCAAGAAGTCCGGCGCCAACCACGGCAAGCGGCCCAACTCCTGAGCCGCTACCGGCCGACGGACTCGGCTCGCGTCGCATGCACGGTCCGGCGGGCCGGCCGGCCGCCGCCACCGTGGCGACGGTGCGGGTCAGTCGGCCGGGCCGACGCGTCCCCGGAGCACGGTGGTGGTCGTCACGGTGGTGGTGACCGCACCGTCGGACTGCACCGACTGCGTCACTTCCTGCAGGGTCACCTCGTGCAGCGCGGCCAGCAGCCGCACCTTCAACTGCTCCGGCGCCTTGTCCCCGCCGCATTTGCGGTGCAGCAGCGACTTCAGCTTGGCGTCCAGGCCGGCTTCCTCCAGGCACGGCGAGCAATCGTCCAGATGCTGCTTCACCGCCGCCCGGCGTTGCGGGTTCATCTCGTCGTCGAGGAACAGCCAGACGTCCCGAAGCACGTCGTCGCACCCGCAGTCGTCCCGCTGCCCGGCCACGTCAGGCCTCCTCACCGGTCGCCGACGCCTCGCTGCGCGACGGACGAAGAAATCCCCGCTCGGTGGCGTACGACGCCAACAATTCACGCAACTGCCGCCGCCCCCGGTGCAGCCGGGACATCACGGTGCCCAGCGGCGTGCCCATGATCTCGGCGATCTCCTTGTAGGCGAAGCCCTCGACATCGGCCAGGTAGACCGCCAGCCGGAAGTCCTCCGGCAGCTCCTGCAGCGCTTCCTTGACGTCCGAGTCCGGCAGTCGGTCCAGCGCGTCCATCTCGGCCGACCGCAGCCCGGTCGAGGTGTGTGACTCGGCCGCCGCGAGCTGCCAGTCCGGGATCTCGTCGGTGCCGCTGACCTGGGGTTGCCGCTGCTTCTTGCGGTAGCCGTTGATGTAGGTGTTGGTCAGGATCCGGTACAGCCAGGCCCGCAGATTCGTGCCCTGGGTGAACGAGCCGAACGCGGCGTAGGCCTTCAGGAACGTCTCCTGGACCAGGTCCTCGGCGTCGGCCGGGTTGCGTGTCATCCGCAGCGCCGCCGCGTACAGCTGGTCGAGGAACGGCATCGCCTCGTCGGTGAATCGCCGGCCCAACTCCTCCTGGCGTGATTCCTCGTCGACCGATGTGGTCACCATCGGCACCTCCCACCCCCGCGTCGAGGTGCTCGGCACCTGTTCCGCATGCCGCGGACCGTTGCGCACCTCGGACGTCGAGGCTACCGCCGTGTGCCGACGGTCGGTGGGCCGCTCCAGCGTGGCCGTGCTCACCCGTTGCTCACCGCCCTCTCGCAGACATGTGCTCTCGGCTGGCAGAACGACCGCCAGCGCGGGGCTATTCCCCGGGCCGGCCCTCCGCCAGCAGCTGCTGGGCGTCGGTCCAGCAGGCCGGTGAGGTCGGCCGGCGCGTCCTGCGCGACGGCGGCCAGCCGCGGCGAACCGGCCGTCACCGCGCGTCCGGCCCGCTGCGCCGCCCTGACCGCTGCGAGCAGTTCGGCGGCGACCACCGCCCGGGCGGCCGGCACCGACCGCTCCAGCTGGCCGACCGCCTGCGGAGCGTGGCCGGCGTCGCTCTCCACCCCCAGGCCCAGGGACACCGTCTGCAGCCCGGCCGGGACGGCGCACGGCCCGCACCTCGGCCAGTGCCGAGGCGGCCACGTACTCGAGGGCGAGCAGACCGGACCGGCCGGGCGCCGCCGCCTGGAACGCCGGCGCCGGGCCGCGCGGCTGCAGCAGCAGCCCCAACCGTTGCAGGCTGCCGCCGGCCGCCCTGGCCAGCGCCGCGGTGACGCCATCGGTCGCGGCGGTCAACGCCAACAGCTGGAACGCGCCGTGATGCACCACGACGCCTCGGTCGACCAGCACGGCCGGATTCTCCGGTCCGTCGGCGATCGCCAGGTCGAGCTCGTCGGCCAGTCGGTCGAGCGCGGCGCGCAGCTGGCCGAGCTGTTGCGGCGCGGTGCGCAGCCCGTACGCGATCCTGCGGCACGGCCGGCCGCGCCGATCTCCGGCGCCGGACGCGCCGCGTGCGGCCAGCAGGGCGAGCGCGGCCTCGCGGTTGCCCGGCGACGCGCCGACCGCCTCCGGATCCCAGGCTTCGGTCGCGGCGTCGAGCACGTCGGCGGTGAGACCGGCGACCTGCACCGCTGCGTCGCCACCAGGAGTTCGCGGCGGCGTGCACGAGCACCGCGCGGCCGACGGTCAACGCCGAGGACGAGAGCAGCGGCAACGCATCGCCTGGCTGCAGAACGCCCCCGCGGCAGGGCCAGCCCGACCGTGGCCAGGGCGCCGAGATCGCCGGTGCCGACGGCATGCCAGCTCCCGATCGCCGGCAGGTCGGCCCGATCGAGCAGGGCGCACAGGGCGTCTGCGGCGGCCGGCGAGATGCCGGAGCGGCCGTCGGCGAGCTGCCGCAGCCGGACGGCCAGCATCGCCCGCACGGCCGCTCGCGGAACCGGCGGGCCGGCGGTGACCGCGTGGGACAGCAGCAGATCGCGGTCGAGAGCGGCCTGACCGCCGGCCGGACGGATCGCGACGTTCGCACCGACCCCGGTCGACCGGCCGTAGACCGGCCGGGTCGCGGCGACGGCGGCCATCACCTGCGTGTGCGGCGCGGATCCGGGACCGGGCGACATCCGACAGCCGGACCTGGTCCGACCCGCGGGCGATGGCCAGCACCTCGGCCCGGCCGGTCCACGGGCCGATCTCGATCACGCCGTCAGTCTGCGCCCGTCCGGCCGCCGATCCGACGGTCGGGACTCCGGGCCGGACCGGGTGCCGTCGCGGGAAAGGCTGGCGGCGTTGTCGGAGCGAACGCGTAGGGTCGGAGCCCGAACGATCGGGAGCCGGCGATATCCGCGGACCAACGCGGGTACCACCGGCTTCGTCGGGCCACGGCGGTCCGGCCTCCGGCTGTTGCCGGTCGGTCGTCGGGAGGAGCCGCGTGATCACCTTCGATGCCGTCTCCAAGGTTTATCCGGACGGCACCACGGCCGTCGACGAGTTGACCCTGGAGATCCCGACCGGCCGGATCACGGTGTTCGTCGGCCCGTCCGGCTGCGGGAAGACGACCTCGTTGCGGATGATCAACCGGATGGTCGAACCGACCGGTGGCACCGTGTCGATCGACGGCGTGGACAACCGCAGCGTCAACGCGCCGACCCTGCGGCGGGGCATCGGCTACGTCATCCAGAACGCCGGGCTCTTCCCGCACCGGACCATCGTGGACAACGTCACCACCGTGCCGGTGCTGCAGGGCACCAGCCGACGGGCCGCCCGCAAGGCCGGGCTGGAGCTGCTCGAACGGGTCGGGCTGGGACCGGAGCTGGCCGACCGTTATCCCGCCCAGCTCTCCGGTGGACAGCAGCAGCGGGTGGGCGTGGCCAGGGCGTTGGCCGCCGACCCGCCGGTGATGCTGATGGACGAGCCGTTCTCGGCCGTCGACCCGGTGGTCCGCAACCAGCTGCAGGCCGAGTTCCTGCGTCTGCAGGACGACCTGGGCAAGACCATCGTGTTCGTCACCCACGACATCGACGAGGCGGTGAAGCTGGGCGACAAGATCGCGGTCTTCGCGGTCGGCGGCCGGCTCGCCCAGTACGACGCGCCGGCCGACGTGCTGCACCGGCCGGCCGACGAGTTCGTCGCCGATTTCGTCGGTCGTGACCGCGGCTTCCGGGCGCTCGGTTTCACCCCGGCCGGGCAGCTTCCGGTGCACGAGGAGCCGTCCGTCACCCTGGGCGACCCGCGGTGGACCCGGCCGCCGGCGGCCAGGGCTGGCTGCTGGTGGTCGATGCCGATCGCCGCCCCCTGGGTTGGGTCGACGCGCCGCACCGTGTCCGACGGCCGGCCGGTGCGCGAGCAGGACATGCGGCTCGGTGGGGCGCTGGTGGATCCGGGTTCGTCCCTGCGCACCGCGCTGGACTCGGCGCTGTCCTCACCGTCCGGCCGGGGGGTGGTGGTGGACGACGACGGTGTGCTGGTGGGCTCGGTCGACCGCCGCCGAGGTGCTGGACCGGGTGCCGGCGGAGTCGGCATGAACTGGGGTTGGGTCAGCCGGAACAGCGACAAGATCATCGACTACCTGATCGCGCACATCTGGCTGGCCGGCATCCCGACCGTGGTCGGACTGCTCCTGGCCATCCCGCTGGGCGCGCTGGCCCGGCGCTACCGGTGGCTGTACCCGCCGCTGATCACCACCGCCGGATTGCTGTACACGATTCCCTCGCTGGCCCTGTTCATCGTGCTGCCCGGGGTGATCGGCACCAAGATCCTCGATCCGCTCAACGTGGTGGTCGCGCTGACCATCTACACGGTTGCCCTGCTGGTCAGGGTGGTGGCCGACGCGCTCGCCTCGGTACCGCCGGACGTGCGGGCGTCGGCCACCGCCATGGGCTACAAGCCGCTGCGCCGGCTGTTCACCGTGGAGCTGCCGATCGCCACCCCGGTCATCGGCGCCGGGCTGCGGGTGGCCGCGGTGTCCAACGTCAGCCTGGCCTCGGTGGCCGCGGTGATCGGCGTGGCGCAACTGGGCTCGCTGTTCACCGAAGGCTTCCAGCTGGACTTCTTCACCCCGATCGTGGTCGGCGTCGTGCTCTGCCTGCTCCTGGCCGTGGTCTTCGACCTGATCATCGTGACCTCGGTGCGGCTGGCCACGCCCTGGACCAGGGCGGGGCGGACATGACCGGCGTCTGGACCTTCCTGTCCGACCCGGCCAACTGGTCCGGCAGCGACGGCATCTGGAATCGACTGTTCGAGCACCTGCTGTACACGTTCCTCGCGCTGGCCATCGCCGCGCGTGATCGCGCTGCCGCTGGGGGCCCTGATCGGGCACACCGGACGCGGCGCCGGGCTGATCGGCGGCGTGGCCAACGCGTTGCGGGCGCTGCCCTCCCTCGGGCTGTTGATCCTGCTGGTGCTGTGGGGGCTGGACAACCTGCCCGGCGAGTCCGCGATCACCGCACCGGCCATCGCGGTGCTGGTCATCCTGGGTATCCCGCCGATGCTGACCAACACCTACGCCGGCATCGCCGCCGTCGATCCGGCCGCCAGGGACGCCGCCAGCGGCATGGGCATGACCGGCGGCCAGGTGCTGCGCCGGGTCGAGTTGCCCATCGCGCTGCCGCTGGTGATCTCGGGCGTCCGGTCGGCGTTCCTGCAGATCGTCGCCACCGCCACCATCGCCGCCTACGTCTCGCTCGGCGGTCTGGGCCGCTACCTCATCGACGGGCCCAAGGCCATCGTCAATCCCTACGGGATCATGGCCGGCGGTGCCGTGCTGGTGGCCGTGCTGGCCATCGTCGGCGACCGGCTGATCGCCGGGATCGGCGCCCTGGTGGTGTCCCCCGGGCTGACCGGGCGCCGGCAGCGTCGGCGGGCCGGCCCGCTGCCCGCCGAAGTCAGGATCGCCGAGGCCCGCGAGGGGGCAACGGTGACTTCATGACCGCAGCGCCAGCGAGCGAATCCCACCAGTCATGGCGCAACCCGACCCGATCGTCGGCGGCGGACGGTCGCATCGTGTCCTGCCGATCGTGTCGATGTCGTCATGTTGCCACCGTCGTCGATGCCCCTGTCCCGACCGACCGCACCATCCCCACGCCCGGCCGACCGGCCGCGTTCCAAGGAGAAACCATGAAGAAACGCCATTCCCTCGTCGCCGCTCTCGCGGTCGCCGCACTCGCGCTGACCGCCTGCGGCTCCAGCAATGACCCGCTGAGCACGTCCACCCCGGCCGCCGCCGGGAGTGGAACAGCGGCCGTCCGGATCCGGTGCGCCGGCCGCGGGCGGCGACATCATCGTCGGCTCGGCCGACTTCACCGAGAGCGCCATCCTGGCCGAGATCTACGCCGCCGCGCTCAACTCCAAGGGCATCAAGGCGACCACCAAGCCCAGGATCGGCGCGCGCGAGGCCTACATGGCCGGCATGAAGGACGGCTCGATCAACCTGGTGCCCGAGTACACCGGCGTGCTCCTGCAGTACCTCGACCCGTCGGCCACGGCGTCCAAGTCGGACGAGGTCTACACCGCCCTGCAGGCGGCGGTGGCCAAGGCCACGCCGACGCTGGAGGTGCTGGACAAGTCGCCGGCAGAGGACAAGGACACGGTGACCGTCACCCAGGACACCGCGACCAAGTACAACCTGAAGTCGATCGCCGATCTCAAGCCGGTGGCCAAGGACCTGATCCTGGGCGGCCCGAGTGAGTGGAAGACCCGGCCGACCGGCGTGCCCGGGTCTGGAGAAGGTGTACGGGGTGACGTTCAAGGAGTTCAAGGTCACCGACGCCGGCGGCCCGCTGACCATCAAGGGTTTGCAGAGCGGACTGATCCAGGCCGGCAACGTGTTCAGCACCGACCCGGCGATCAAGGCCGACAATCTGGTCTCGCTCGAGGACCCGGAGAGCCTGTTCGGCGCGCAGAACGTGGTGCCGCTGATCGCCACCGTCGGTGGCCACCCCGCAGGCCGCCGAGGTGCTCAACGCGGTCTCGGCGAAGCTGACCACCGACATCCTGATCGAGCTGAACTCCAAGGCCGCAGGTGACGACAAGGAGGACCCGGCGCAGATCGCCGCGGACTGGGTCAAGTCGGCCGGCCTGTAGGCTCCGGCCGACGCACAGCACGACGACCTCACCATCGCCAGGGACGCGACCCCGGCGATGGTGAGGTCGCCTACTCTCGGCGCCATGGCAGGTGCCCCCACCCCGGCGATCGCGGCACTGCAGAAGGCGAAGATCGCGCACACCCTGCATCCGTACGCCCACGCCGACGGCAATCAGCACTTCGGCGACGAGGCGGTCGCTGCGCTGAGCTCGATCCCGGCACAGGTGTTCAAGACCTTGGTGGCCAGCGTCGACGGCACGCTGGTGGTGGGCGTCGTGCCGGTGGCCGAGCAGCTGGACCTCAAGGCGCTGGCGGCGGCCGTCGGCGGCAAGAAGGCCACGATGGCGGCGGTGGCCGACGCCGAACGGTCCAGCGGGTACGTGGCCGGCGGGATCTCGCCGCTGGGTCAGCGCAAGCAGCTGCGCACCGTGCTGGACGACTCGGCCGAGAACTTCGAGCGCATTTACATCAGCGCCGGCCGCCGCGGCCTGCAGGTCAGCCTGGCCCCGGACGACCTGGTCCGGGCCACCCGGGCGGTCGTCGCCGCCATCGGCACCGGCTGAGCAACGGGCCGGCCGGTGTGCAGACCATCCGTTGACCGAAATCTGCAATCACGAGCCCGGGCCAGCACCCGCTCTCACTCGACGGCGCGACCGAGATCCACTCAGCCGAACAGCGCGAACTCGTCCGGCTCGACCCGCTCGATCAGCCCCGGATCGTCGTTGCGGACGTTGCCGACCCGCTGGCCCACCGGCCGCAACTCCAGACCGGCCACCAGTGCTTCCGGCGGGCGGGGCCAGCAGCGGCGCGACCGCGGCGCCGTCGGCCGCCGGGTCGAGCCAGGCCGACCACTCGGAAGCCGGCAGGATCAGCGGCATCCGGTCGTGGATCTCCTGCAGCGGCCCGACCGAGTCCGTGGTGATGATCGCCGCCGATACCAGCGGCTCGCCCTCCGGCGACTTCCAGTACTCCCAGATTCCCGGCGAACGCCATCACCGAGCCATCCAGCGGGGTCATGTAGAACGGCTGCTTCTTCGCGCCCTTGGGCGCGCCCGCCCCGGGCTTGCGCCACTCGTAGTAGCCGCTGGCCGGGAACAGGCACCGGCGCCGCTGGTAGGCCCGGCGGAAGGCCGGCTTGTCGGCCAGCGACTCCGCCCGGGCGTTGAACATCCGATTGCCGACGGCCGGATCCTTCGCCCAGGACGGCACCAGTCCCCAGTGCACCGGGCCGAGCAGCCGACCCGACGGCGCGTCCTCGCGCTCCGGACGCTCGCGCACCGACCGGCACGTCGGTGGTCGGCGCGATGTTGTACCGCTCGCGCAACTGGACCGGCGGAGGGCGCCGCGGCACGTCACCGCCGTACTCGCCGGACCCCGGCTGGTGCTCGGTGGCCGGCGCAGGCTCGTCCGCGACGGCGTCGAAGATCCCGTACAGGGTCTCCGGGTCCATGGTCGTGGTGTAGCGGCCGCACATGGGTCCATGGTGGCACCACCCCCCGACGTCGTGCCCCCGTCAGGTAGCACTCGGCCCGTCGCGACCGGCAGGGCGGCATCGGCGGGTCGCGGAAAGGAATGCTTCGCCCGGGCTGAGCGCCGGGCCAGGAAACCGCTGTTCTCGCCCGGGCCGAGCCCCGGGCCGGGCAACTGTTACCGAGGTGTGCTCCGGAAATGCTTCCCGCGAGCGGCGGCGCGACTGCAAGATCGAAGGATGCGGGTCGTCGTGCACGATGACCGCGTTCCGCGATGGCCGATGGATCGGCGCGCCGTGGCCGCGGTGGCGTTCGCGCTCGCCCTGGTCTCGGTGATCGCGTTCCCCGGTGTGGTCGGCCGGAACACCGCCGGCGCTGCCGTGGTCGGGACCGTTCCGGAGGCGCCGAGCCTCGGCGACTGCCTCGCGCCCCTGACCGCGCCCGCAGCAGCTCTCCTCGATGACCGACGCGGTCGACGTCGGTGCCGTGCTCGGAGCCACATTCCGCGGAACTCGTCCTGATGGGCCGGCTGGAAACCGACGGCTATCCGACGTCGTCGGCCGGCGGCGGCGGATGCGCTGATCGCCATCGATCGGCAGTGCCAGGACACCGTCACCCGGTACGTCAGCGGCGTGCGGTCGAACGGACCGTTGGGCCGGCTGGATCCGCGGGCCAGGGCCAGGGTCACCGTGCCCAGCACCGTGCAGTGGGCCTACGGCCAGCGGTGGTACGGGTGCGAGGTGGTGCCGGCCACCGACAGCTACCCGATCGCCTGGACCGGCACTGCGCACCTGGCCGGCCTCGGGGTGCCACCGGCGGTGTTCGCCACCTGCGCGCAGGGCATCGGCGGTCAGCCCGTCGACTGCAGCCGGCCGCACACCGCCGAACAGTTGACCTGGAACGACCAGCCGGCCGACGCGGAGGTGACCGGCTGCTACGCGCTGGCCGGAGCGATCATGAAGACCGCCGACCCGACCTACGCCGGCGCGCTGGTGGTGGCGAACCGGAAGGTCCAGAACTGGACCGAGTGCTGGGTGGCCACCCAGGGCTCGGCGCGGCTCACCGGCACCCTGATCGGCCACGGCACGGGTCCGCTGCCGCTGACGCTGACGCCGATGCGGGATCATGACGGCATGCCCGTGACCACCGAGTGGCCCGCCCCGGTCGCCGCGGGCCCGGTCCGGGCGACCGTCCGGATCCCCGGGTCGAAGTCACTGACCAACCGGGCGCTGGTGCTGGCGGCGCAGGCCGACCGGGCCGAGCCTGCTGTCCGGCGCGCTTGCGCAGTCGGGACACCGACTTGATGGCCGCGGCCCTGCGCAGCCTCGGCGTGTCGATCGAGCCGGCCGGGCCGGCCGAGCTGCAGGTGTCGCCCGCCCCGCTGACCGGGCCGGCCACCGTCGACTGCGGGCTGGCCGGCACCGTCATGCGCTTCGTACCGCCGCTGGCCGCCACCGCCACCGGGACGATCACCTTCGACGGTGACCCGGCGGCCCGGCGGCGACCGATGGACGTGATCCTCTCGGCACTGCGCCGCCTGGGTGTGGACATCGAGGGTTCGTCCCTCCCCTTCGCCGTGCACGGCACCGGCTCGGTGCCGGGCGGCACGGTGGAGATCGACGCTTCGGCGTCGTCCCAGTTCGTCTCCGGGTTGCTGCTGGCCGCGGCGTCGTTCGACGGGCCGCTGACCGTGCGGCACGTCGGCAAACCGGTGCCGTCCCAGCCACACATCGAGATGACGGTCGCCGCGCTCCGGCACGTCGGCGTCGCGGTCGACGACGACCTGCCCGACCAGTGGACGGTGGTCCCCGGGACCGGTCGCCCCGTGGACGGCGCCGATCGAGCCGGACCTGTCGAACGCCACCCCGTTCCTGGCCGCCGCCGCCCTCACCGGCGGCCGGGTGACCGTCCCGCACTGGCCGGCGGCCACCACCCAGGCCGGCGACGCCATCCGCGGCATCCTGCTCGACATGGGCGCGTCGGTCGTCCTCGACGGCGGCGGGCTGACCGTCACCGGCCCGACCAGGCTCTGCCGGGATCGACGTCGATCTGCACGACGTCGGTGAGCTGACCCCGACCGTCGCCGCGCTCGCACTGTTCGCCGACGGCCCCAGCGAACTGCGCGGCATCGGACACCTGCGTGGCCACGAGACCGACCGGCTGGCCGCGCTGGCGGCCGACATCGCCGCGGTGGGCGGCGACATCATCGAACATGCCGACGGGCTGACCATCCGGCCGGCCGCCCTGCACGGCGGCCGCTGGCTGTCCTATGCCGACCACCGGATGGCCACCGCCGGGGCGATCGTCGGGCTGCGGGTCGCCGACGTGGTGGTCGACGACATCGACACCACGGCCAAGACGCTGCCCGATTTTGCCGGCTCTGGATGGCCATGCTCGGGCCACGCCGGACCGGACCGAACCGGGGGCCGGCCCTGAGCCGGCTGGCCGACAACTGGGACAACGACGACGTCCGGGTGCGCCCGGCCCGTCGGACCCGGCCACGCACCAAGACCCGGCCGGCCCACCTGGACGCGCAGACCGCGATGGTGATCGCGGTCGACCGCGGCCGCTACACCTGCCTGGTCGAGACCGGCCGCACTCCGGTCACGGTGACCGCCATGCGGGCCCGGGAGTTGGGCCGCCGGGCGGTCGCGGTGGGCGACAACGTCGAATTGGTCGGCGACACGTCCGGGGCGCCCGACTCGCTGGCCCGGATCGTGCGGATCGGCGAACGGCGCAGCGTGCTGCGGCGTTCCGCGGACGACACCGACCCGGCCGAGCGCGTGCTGGTCGCCAACGCCGATCAACTGGTCATCGTCACCGCACTGGCCGATCCGGTGCCGCGCACCGGTTTCATCGACCGCTGCCTGGTCGCCGCCTACACCGGCGACCTGGACCCGGTGCTGGTGCTGACCAAGTCCGACATCGCCGATCCGGCCGAGTTGCTCGCCGCCTACGCCGATCTCGACCTCACCGTGCTGGTCACCGGCCGAGGCGACGGGCGGACCGTGCTCGGGCTGCGACACGGTCGCGGCGGAACTGACCGGGCTGATGTCCGTGCTGGTCGGGCACTCCGGCGTCGGCAAGTCGACCCTGGTGAACGCGCTGGTGCCGGACGCGGACCGGGCCACCGGCAGCGTCACCGGCGTCGGCAAGGGCCGGCACACCTCGACCTCGGCGGTGGCGCTGCGACTGCCCGGCGGCGGCTGGGTGATCGACACCCCCGGCGTCCGATCGTTCGGCTCTGGCCCACGTCACCGCGGACGACCTGCTGCGAGACGTTCGACGACCTGCTGCCCGCGACCGTCGACTGCCCACCGAACTGCGATCACACCGGCCCGGACGGCGACGGACTCGGCACCGGATGCGCGCTGGACGGTTGGGTCGCCGCGGGCCATGCCACCCCCGGTCGGCTGGCGTCGTTCCGCCGCCTGCTGGCGTCCCGAGCAGCTGCCGATTGATAGTTGCTCAGATCAGCGCAACTTTTTTCTCTGTTCCATCAGGTCTTGTCAGCGATCGTTCGACCGCCTAACGTGCTGTTCGTCACAGCTCTCCCCAGCCGCCGCCGTCGTCGACCGGCCCGAGCAAAAGGCAGCCTCCATGCAGCTGACCCGTCCCCTGATCACCGCGACTGCCGCCCTCCTGCTGACCGGCATGGTCGCCGCGCCGGCTTCCGCCGCCGGCCAGCTGGGGGATCGTCGTCGACACCGACCGCGGTGACCCGCGCCGCGCTGGATCCGGCCCTGGTCGCCGGCCGCGGCGCAGCCGTCAAGTTCGTCGAGCAGGAAGCCGAGAACGCCGTCACCAACGGCACTCTCGTCGGACCCGAGCCGGAACGCCTATCAGCTGGCCGCGGAGGCCTCGGGCCGCAAGGCCGTCTCCCTGTCCCCGGGTCAGTACGTCGAGTTCACCCTGCCGAAGGCGGCCAACGCGTTGACCGTCCGCTACGCCCTGCCGGACGCCCCGAACGGCGGCGGCATCACCGCACCGCTGAAGGTGACGGTCAACGGCCGCGACGCCAGGACGATGACGCTGACCTCCAAGTACTCGTGGCTGTACAACCAGTACCCGTTCTCCAACGACCCGAATGCCGGCCTGCTGCACCCGGACTGGTGGATCACCGAGTGCGGGTGCGTGCCGGCCGCCACCACGCCGACCCCGCAGATCACCACTCCGTTCCGGCCCATGCACTTCTACGACGAGCAGCGACTGCTGCTCGGCAAGACCTACCGGGCCGGTGACGTGGTCCGGCTGACCGCGCCGGCCGGCACGCCGGCGGCGTGGACGGTCATCGACCTGCTGGACACCGAGCAGGTGGGGCTGCCGTACGTCAAGCTCAAGGCCGCCAACGTGTGGGCGTTCGGCGCGGACCCCACCGGCCGGCGGGACTCGGCCCCGGCCATCGACAAGGCCATCGCCTTCGCCAAGAAGGCCCACCTGACCGTGTACATCCCGCCGGGGATCTACCAGGTGAACCGGCACATCATCGTGGACAACGTGACCATCGAGGGCGCCGGCAACTGGTACACGATCATCAAGGGCCACGAGGTGGCGCTGCCCGAGCCGGCCGACGACCTCTCGGTGCACGCCGGAGTCGGGTTCTACGGCAAGTACGCCAAGGACGGCGGCAGTTCCAACGTGCACCTGTCCGGCTTCGCCATCCAGGGTGACGTCGCCGAGCGGATCGACACCGACCAGGTCAACGGCGTCGGCGGCGCGCTGTCCAACTCGACGATCGACGGGCTGTACATCCAGCACACCAAGGTCGGCATGTGGTTCGACGGCCCGATGACCGACCTGAAGGTCACCAACAACGTCATCGTCGACCAGATCGCCGACGGGCTCAACTTCCACACCGGAGTGACGAACTCGTTGGTGCGGAACAACTTCGTCCGCAACACCGGTGACGACGGGCTGGCCATGTGGGCCGAGACCACGACGAACTCCGGCAATACCTTCGACCACAACACCGTGCAGACCCCGACGCTGGCCAACGGCATCGCGATCTACGGCGGCACCGACAACACCGTGTCGAACAACCTCGTCGCCGACCCGATTCGGGAGGGCAGCGCCATCCAGGTCGGTTCCCGTTTCGGCGCCCAGCCTTTCGCCGGGCACCTGTGGATCACCGACAACACCACGGTGCGGGCCGGCACCTACGAACTGAACTGGAACATCGGCCTCGGCGCGATCTGGTTCTACGCGCTGGAGGCATCGATCGACGCCGACATCCGAGGTCACCGGCGACCATTTCCTGGACAACACCTACAACGCCATCATGTTGGTCTCCGACTGGCCGGTGAAGGACCTGTACTCGATCACGCAACGTGCACTTCAAGGACGTCCAGGTGGACGGCACCGGGACCTCGGTGGTCTCGGCCCGGGTGGCCGGCGGGGCGACGTTCGAGAACGTGGATGCCCGCAACGTCGGCGCCGTGGGGGTGAACAACTGCGGGTCGTTCAACTTCACCCCGAGCGGATCCGAGTTCTCCCTCACCGACCTCGGTGGCAACGACAGCAGCGGACGTCAACACCACCGGGACCGTGGCTGGCCGGGTGGGACCTGCCCAACACCATCACCTGCAACGACCGTCCGCCGGTGGTGGCGCCGCCCGCGCCGTCGCCCTGGTCCTGACCCTGGGTGAGTAGCGTCGAAGGCAAGCGACACGCCGGGCCTGGACGGCGTGTCGCTTGCCTTCGGCGCTACCTGGGCGGGGTTTCGGGCTCGGGGGCGTCCGAGAGATCCGTTTCTCGCACCTGACGCAGGATCCAGGTGTCCTTCGAGCCACCACCGGCCGACGAGTTGACCAGCAGGCCGTCGGCGCCGCGGGCCACCCGGGACAGCGCCGCCGGCAGGGTGACCGGTCCGTCGGCGCCGCTGACCACGAACATCCGCAGGTCGACCCTGCCGCGGCTGCAGCGGCGGTTGGGCGTCCGGGACCAGGGTCGGGTGGGTGGAGAACTCGACCACGTCCTGCGCGATGAACGCCTCGGGCCGGTCGGCGACCCGCTGCTCCAGGTCGGCGACCTCGTCGACGGTCAACTCCGGGCCGATCATCACGCCCTCCCCGCCGGATCCGTCCACCGGCTTGACCACCAGCTGCTCCATCCGCCCACGCACGGCGTCGTACTGACCCGGATCGGCCAGCACCCAGGTGCCGACATCGGCCAGCAGCGGTTCCTCACCCAGGTAGAAGCGGACCATCGGACCGACGAACGCGTAGACCGCCTTGTCGTCCGCGACGCCGTTGCCGGGCGCGTTGCAGATGCTCACCTTTCCGCGGCGAGCCGCATCCGACCAACAGCTCGCCGACCGCGGAGCCGTCGAGCAGCTCGTCGTGGCCGAACCGGCGGTACACCACATCCACCGGCATCAACTCGCCCCGCGAACTCCGTTGGCCGACACCCCCGTCGTGCGCGACCAGGTCGTCGGCACCGACCAGGTCGACGCCCATCTGCTCGGCCAGCGTGCGGTGTTCGTACCAGGCGGAGTTCTCCGGCCCGTCGGACAGCACGACGAGCCGAGGTTCCGGTCGTGGACAGTCCGGCGGCGCACAGGAGCGCAAGGCTGCGGCCAGCAGCACCGGGGACTCGGCCGGATCGCGGACGGCGTCGAGCAACGGGCGCAGTTCGGGCAGTGCGCGGACCATGGACGTCCGGTTGGCCAGTGCGTAGGCCAGTCCGGAGGGCACCTGCAGGTTGTCCTCCAGCACGACGAAACGGCCGTCCGCGTCGGCCAGCAGGTCGAGCCCGTAGACCACCGCCCGCGGCCGCCCGCCCGGATTGATCCCGGCGGCCTCCCGTCGATAGCCGGGAGTGGCCCTGATCAATTCGACGCGGCACCAACCCGGCGGCGACGATCGCCGGCAGCCGCCGGCCGGGCTCGGCCGCGTCCCCGTAGATGTCGGCGAGGAACGCGTTCAACGCCCGCGCCCGTTGCTCGGCCCCGCGGGCCAGGTGGTGCCAGGTGGCCGCGTCGATCACCCGGGGTACGAGATCGAGCGGGAACGGCCGGTCCACCCGCCGTCCGTCGATGGTCGCGGCGAACAGCACACCGCCCGGCCGCTCGCCGGTGCTGCTCGGCGATCGCCCTGCCGTTGAGCTCCTCGGCGCCGATTCCGTCGAGCACCGCCATGACGTCCGGGTATCGCGGATCGAGACCGACCATCGGTCGCGGACGCCTCGTCCACCTGGGTTCCCGGGTAGCCGTCCAGCAGTGCGGGCTGGGCGGCCTGCCACCTGGTCTCGAGGCGGCTCGGTGGTCATGCCTTCGCCTCGCGGCCGAGCCATCGGCTGAACCACCCGGCGATCGCCAGCGCGGCGGTGACCCGGTTCGGCGTACCGACGATGGCGTGGCCCTCGCCCGGCAGCAACACGAACTCGACCGTGCGGCCCAGCTCCCGCAGCCGGGCCTGGGCTCGCAGGGATTGGGAAAGCGGCACGTTCGTGTCCTTCTCGCCGTGCACGAGCAGCAACGGTGCGGTGAGCCGGTCGAACTCGGCGAGCGGGGACAGGCCGGCCAGCAACGTCGGCGTCCGCGACCGGGTCGCCGTACTCGGTGACCGACGCAGCCGCCATCCACGGCTCGGTCTCGGCGAAGAACGCCGGCAGGTCGGCCATCCCGGCGTGCGCGGCGCCGGCCCGGAAGAGCTCGGGCCAGCGGGTCAGCGCGATCATCACCAGGTAGCCGCCGTAGGACCAGCCGTAGGCGCCGACGGCGTCCGGGTCGGCGATGCCCTGCCGGACGAGGTGATCGACGGTGGCGGGAATGTCCTGGAACGACGACGCTCTCGCCGCACCGTCGTCGGCGGACATGAACGCCAGGCCGTAGCCCGACGACCCACGTACGTTCGGCGCGAACACCGACATCCCGGCCACCGCCAGCGACTGCGAGATCTGCGCGAACGACGGCCGTTCCTGACTCTCCGGCCCGCCGTGGAAACTGACCACCGTGGGGCCAGGGGTCGCCCGTCCCGGCGCGCGGTACAGCCAGCCGGACAGCACCGTGCCGTCGGCCGAGCGGTAGTGCAGGAGTTCAGGTTCCACCAACTGCGGTAGGTCCACCGCCGGCATCGCCGGCAATCGGCGTGCCGGCATCGCTCCGGCCCAGTCCTCGCCGCGTTCCACCACGTCGTCGGGCGGCAGCGCGACCGAGTACAGCGCCCGCGGCGCGGCCGGACCGGTCAGTTCGCCGATCAACTCGCGGCCATCGCGCGACAGTCCCCAGCCGGCCATCACCGGCAACGGCAACGGGACCGGCGTCGGCGGTGTTGCCACGACCGGTTCGCCCACATGCCGCAGCTCGACCCGGTGCCGGCCGTCGACGTTCCACACCAGCAGGGCCGAGCGCGACTCCGCCCGCAGGGCGAACGCGTCCACGTCGGCTCCGGTTGCGGCCAACGGTTCGGGCGAGCCGAACGAGTCCGGGCCGAGGCGGCCGACGCGGACCAGCGCGAGTGAGTTCCCGCCCAGATAGCTGCGCAGGTAGATCTCGTCGTCGGCGGCGAACCGACCGTCCTCACCGGTGGCGACGACCGGATCAGTGGCCCCGGTCGACGCCTGGTCCAGCACCTGCATGACCGGCACCGCCCGGCCGCTGGGATCGAGCGGCACCAGGAACAGCCGACGCCGGTTGCGCGGTCCGCTGCGCACGATCAGTTCGGTGACGTCGGGCGACACCGCGGTGACCACGCTGAACCCCAGCGGGTCCGCGGCCGGGACCGGCTGCAGGACACCGGTTGTCGGGTCCACCACGACCACCCTGGTGCCCGGTCCGATGCCGTCGGCAATCGAACAGGCGTAGCGGCCGTCCGCCGTCCATGACCCGGCGAACACGGTTTCCGACTCCCCCGCGCCGGCCAGCAGGGCACGGCCGGAGCCGTCCGCGAGGACAGTGTGCAGCTCGGCCCGGATCGAACCGGCCGGGGAGACCAGGTAGACCAGGCGCTGTTCGGTCGGCGCCCAGGCGACCGAGATCACCTCCTGGTCGGATCCGGAGACGGTGACGGGATCGTCGGCCTGCACCGACGCCACTTCCAACCTCGGCAGGCCCGACCGGTCGCACACGTAGGCGACCCTGGTGCCATCGGGCGAGAGCGACGGACACCAGGCCCCCGAAGCGGCGGCGATGGACTCGATGGCAGCCGCCACACCGGGCGCCAGGCCGGCCGGCGGGTCGAGCGTGCCGAGCGGCTCCGGGGGCATTCAGCCGACCCCGTGCGCCGACAACCACAGCTCGAGCAGACCGATCTGCCAGAGCTGGTTCGAGCCGAGTGTGGTGCGGTGGGCGTTGGGCTCCGCCAACAGTTTCTCGACGTAGTCAGGGTCGAACAGTCCGCGGTCGCGAGCCGCGCTGGAATGCAATGCGTCTCGCACCAGGTCGAGGTACTGGCCCTCGAGATTGATGATGGCCGGGACCGGGAAGTGACCCTTCGTGCGGTCGATCACCGCATCGGGCAACACCTTGCGCGCGGCATCCTTGAGCACACCCTTGCCACCCAGGGCCAGCTTGAGCTCCGGCGGCACCGCGGCGGCCAGTTCGACGAACTCGTGGTCGAGGAACGGCGTCCTGGCCTCCAGCCCCCAGGCCATGGTCATGTTGTCCACCCGCTTGACCGGATCGTCGACGAGCATGATCAGCGAGTCGAGGCGCAACGCCCGGTCCAAGGGGGTGTCGGCGCCGGGACGGGAGAAGTGCTCGGCGGCGAAGGCCCGGCTGACGTCGTCGGCGACCAGCCAGTCCGGCCGCAGGATGCCGGCCAGTTCCCGGTGCGGCCGGTCGAAAAAGTGCGCGGCATAGACGTCAAGGGCCTGGTCGGCGCCGGCGGTCGCACCGAGCTCCCCCAGCGGCGGGTACCACTCGTACCCGGCCAACACCTCGTCGGCGCCCTGCCCGGACTGCACCACCGTGACATGCTGCGAGACCCGTTGGGACAACAGGTAGAAGGCCACGCAGTCGTGGCTGACCATGGGTTCGCTCATCGCGGAGATCGCACCGGCCAGACCGTCGAACACCTCCGCGGTCGGGATCATCAGCCGGTGATGGTCGGTGCCGAACTCCTTGGCGATCAGGTCGGAGTACTCGAACTCGTCGCCCTCGTACTCGCCGACCTGCTCGAAACCGATGCTGAACGTCTGCAGCCCGGTCTGGCCCTCCTGGGCGAGCAGGGCGACGATCAGCGACGAGTCCATGCCGCCGGAGAGCAGCACGCCGACCGGCACGTCGGCGACCATCCGGCGCTGGACCGCGGTGGTCAGCGACTCGAGCACCAACGCCTGCCAGTCCCCGTCGGTGAGTCCTGCGAACTGCGCGTCGCGGGCGTGCCGAGGGGTCCAGTAGACGGTGTCCGTGCACGTCCCGTCCGGCTCGACCACCCGAACGGTGGCCGGCGGCAGCTTGCGGACCCCGGCCAGGATCGTCAGCGGCGCCGGGACGACGGCGTGGAATGTCAAGTAATGGTGCAGCGCGACGCGATCGATCGAGGTGTCGACGTCGCCCGCGGCGACCAGGGCCGGCAGCGACGAGGCGAACCGCAGCCGCCCCTGGGTCTCGGCCAGATACAGCGGTTTGATGCCGAGCCGGTCGCGGGCCAGGATCACCCGGCCCGAGTCCAACTCGCGTGACCGCGAACGCGAACATGCCCTTGAAGTGGTCGACGCAGTCCGGTGCCCCACCGGTGGTAGGCCTTGCCGACCACCTCGGTGTCCGAGGTGGAGAAGAACGAGTAGCCCGGCGGCCCGCAGCTCGTCGCGCAGTTCGCGGTAGTTGTAGATGCACCCGTTGAACACGGTGGCCAGCCGGAGCGCCGGGTCGGTCATCGGCTGGGCGCCGGCCGCGGACAGGTCGATGATCGACAGCCGGCGGTGGGCCAGCGCGATGCGGCCGTTCTGCCAGATGCCGTCACCGTCGGGCCCGCGGGGGCGGAGCACCTTCGACATCCGGGCGACCGCGTCCAGGTCGATCGGGTGACCGTCGAACCGGATCTCACCGGCGATGCCGCACATGGTCACCGACCCTACGCGGAGCGTGTGTCCGCGCGGTTTCGCCCTCCGCGGCCGTCGCTCGCGATCGGGACCCGGCCCGGCGCTGTCCGGAGCGGGGCCGGCGCGGCTGGTTGTCCACCTGTGCCCCGATTGTCCACAGCCGGGCGCCGGTGCGGCCGCGACAGGCCGGGCCGACCGACACTGCCCCGGTGGCCGCGTTCGACCTCCCGCTGTCCGTGACGGACGGCCGCTCGACGACCCAGCTGGTCCTCGAGCTGCCGGCGGCGCTGCGCTGGACCGAGGTGGCCGACGCGGTCCGGGTAGCCGCCGGTGTGCCACCGGGCACGCCGTTGCGATGCTCAGGGCAGCGAACTTCCCGCCACCGCGGTGGTCGGAGCGCCGCCGCTGTTGGCCGGTGCCCAGCTGACCACCGGCTCGCCGCCGGCCCGAGCTGTCCGCGCTGGTGGGCGGTCCGCTGGTGGTCAGTTGTGTGGCCGGACCGGACGCCGGGCGGTCGCTGCCGGTGCTGCACGATCCGGTGGTCATCGGCCGCGGCGCCGACGCAGACCTGGTGATCGCCGACCCGGCAGCTGTCGCTCCGGCATGCCAGCGTCACGATGACCGCGGCCGGCCCGCAGGTGACCGATCTCGGCTCGATCAACGGTCTGGCGGTGAACGGCGGAGACGCCGGGCATGCAGGCGCGCTGCTGCCCGACGGGGCGCTGCTGCGGCTGGGCGCGAGCCGGTTCGCCGTCCGGATGGCGGCCGAGCAACCGCTGCCGCGCACTCCGGATGGTCGGGGTCATCTGGTGGTATCGCGGCCGCCGGCGGTCCGGGTGCACGTGCCGGTCGGAGCTGATCGCCCGACCCGGGGCCGCCGCCGGAGCGGCAGCGGCGGGCCCTGCCGATCCTGGCCGCGCTGGCCGGCGCCGTCGCTCGGTGGCAGCCTCGCGCTTCTCACCGGCCAGCTGTTGTTCCTGGTGATGGCGGCCGCCGGGCCGGCGACGATGATCGTCGCGGCGGTGGGCGACCGGTGGTCGGGTCGCCGGTCGCATCGACGGGCGCTGGCCGAACACCGGGCCGCCGCCGCGGCCAGGACCGCCTCCGAGCGCGCGTTGGTCGACCGGCTCCGCCGCGACGAGTGGGACCGCTATCCCGACCCGGCGACCTGCCGTGTCAAGGGCCGCGGGGCCGTCGGCCCGGCTCTGGGAGCGCCGGCCCGCCGACCCGGAGTTCGGGGCGGTGACCGTCGGGGTCGGGGACCGGGAGGTGTCCGCGGGAGCGGCCGGCCGGTTCCGGGTGGCGGAGGTACCGGTGGTGGCCCGGCTCCGGCCGGGCGCGGTCCTCGGCGTCGCGGGTCCCGCCGCGGCCGGCGTGGTCCGCTCGATCGTGCTGCAGGCGGCGACCCTGCACGCGCCGGGCGACCTCACCATCGAAGGGCCGGCCCACCTGGTGCCGGCCGCGTTGCCGCACGCGGACCGGTCGCGGACTCCCTCGACCCTGCGGGTCGTCGTGGTCCCCGACGCGCATCGGGACCCCCACGCCGTCGACCGGGCCTTGACCGGCGGCGTGCCCACCTGCGTCGTGTGCACCGCGCCGACCGTGCGTGAGCTACCCGAGCCGCTGCACGGCGGTGCTGTCCTGGGACGGCACGGGCGCGACCTTCGCCGAGGCCGGGTCGGCCGCGTCCGTGCGAGCCCACCGCGATCGCCGGCGAGGTACTGGACGCCGCCGCCGGCGACCTGGCGCCGCTGACCGATCGTCCCCCGCCGCGCCGACGACGACGCGGGCCGCTGCGCTGCTGGATCCGCTCGCGGCCTGGCCGGTCGGCGCCGCCACCGCGACGCTCGGCACCGGCGCATTCCGGGCCGGTGGTCATCGACCTGGACCGCGACGGGCCACACGTCCTGGTCGCCGGCACCACCGGCGCGGGCAAGTCCGAACTGCTGATCACGTTGATCACCGGGTCTGGCCGCGGCCGCGCCGCCGTCCGGGACTTCGTTCGTGCTGGTCGACTACAAGGGCGGGGCGGCGTTCGCCGCGGCGGCCCGGTTGCCGCACGTCACCGCGCTGGTCACCGATCTCGACCCGGCCCTGGCCGCCCGCGGACTGACCAGTCTGCGCGCCGAGCTGCGGCGCCGGGAACGGTTCCTGGCCGCGACCGGCGCGTCCGACCTCGCCGCGGTCGCGACGGGCCGGCCGGGCGGACGTGCCCGCCGCGGCTGGTCATCGTGGTGGACGAGTTCGCCACCGTCGCGGCCGAACTGCCGCAGTTCCTGACCGGGTTGCTCGATGTCGCGCAACGCGGTCG
This sequence comes from uncultured Actinomycetota bacterium, assembly GCA_963834185.1. Classification (GTDB taxonomy): domain Bacteria; phylum Actinomycetota; class Actinomycetes; order Mycobacteriales; family Nakamurellaceae; genus Nakamurella. Next base: position 353,926 of record CAWIAR010000004.1, on the reverse strand, counting down.
CTCGCTCGGTCTGCACCTGGTGCTGGCCACCCAGCGACCGGCCGGCGTGGTCAGCCCCGCCGTACGGGCGAACATCGGCACCCGGATCTGCCTGCGGGTGGTGGACGAGACCGAATCGCGCGACGTGCTCGACCTGCCGGATGCAGCTCACCTGCCCACCGGCCGGCCCGGCATGGCCCTGCTGCGTCGCGGTCGGGAGTCGCCGGTGCTGTTCCGTGGCCGGCTCTCGACATCGGCGACCCGCACCACGACCCGGGTACGCCGCGCCGACGAGCCGCCGACCGACCGGGACGGGGCCCAGCCGGCTGGACGCCCTGGTCGCGGCCACGGCCGCTCGCGCACCGGTGCGCCCGGCCGCGCCCTGGCTGCCACCGTTGCCGCCCCGGCTGCGGTTGCCCGAGCCGCGCCACCTCGGCCTGCTCGACCTGCCGGACGAGCAGCAACAACGGCCGTGGCAGGTGCCGTCCGAGCCGCTGCTGGCCGTCGGGCCGCCGGGCAGCGGGCGCACCGGCCTGCTGCGCAGGTGGTCGGCCGCGCAGGCCGCGGACGGTGCCGAACTGGTGCTGGTCGACGCCGGGCACCGGCCTCGCCGCGCTGACGGACTGGCCGGCCACCTCCACCCGGCTCGACCTGACCGAGCCGAGCCTGGTGCTGCGCCTGTTCGGCCGGCTCTCGGCGGAGATCGACCGCCGCGCCGGTGCACCGGGGCCGCCGATCGCGCTCGCCGTCGACGGCCTCGAACCCGTCGCCGCCGCTGCTGGATCAGCTGGACTTCGGCTCCTGGACCGGCACCCTGAGCAAGATCGCCGATCGCGGTCAGCGAATGCGGGATCCGGCTGGCCGTCGCCGGCGGCCCGCGGGCCCGGCACCACCGGTGCGCGGCGTCGTTCCGCACGGTCGTGCTGCTCGGCGAGACGCCGGGCGCCGCCGGTCGCGCCCGCCTCGGGGACAGCGGGTCCCGAGGTACAGGTGGCGATCGCGGACGAGCACGTCGCCGCGGCACCGCCGACCGACCGGACCGGCTGGTGATCCGGCCGCTGCCCGTCCGGCTCCGCCGCGGTCAGCTCGACGAAGTCGTCGGCGACCGCGGCGTCCCCGAGCCGGGATTGCGTGCCGGTCGGACTCGGCGGCGACGATGCCGGTCCGGTCGGCTGGGCGCTCGGCAGCACGTCCGGGCCCTGCTGGTCGCCGGGCCCACCGGCCGCCGGGGTGACCACCGCCCTGCGGACGCTGGCCACCGGCGCGGCGCGCCGCGGGATCCCGGTGCTCTGGCTGTCCGGCGCGGCCGCGGAAGGCCAGGACAAGCCTGCCGGCCGGCGTCGACCGCGGTGACCGGCGCCGCCGCGGTGCGGCGCATCTTGGCCGCGCACGAGGGCCCGCTCCTGCTGGTCTGCGACCGGGTCGGTGACGTCGACGATCCTGACCTGCTCGAGCTGCTGACCCGGTTCTGTCGCCGCCGCCGGACCGCACCAGACCCTTGCCATCGGCGACCGGTTGGACCACGCGCTGCGGAGCCTGCGCGGCCCGTCCCGGCCGTGGCCGAGCCACCGGAACGGGCTCCTGCTGTCGGCCGACGGGGCGGACGGCCGCCTGCTCGGCGCCGCGCTCCCGCGCCGCGTCGGCGTGCATGCCGACCCGGTCGGGGCCATCTGTTCAGGGCCGGCACACCGCTCCCGGTCCAGGTTGCGTTCGGTGAGTGAGTATCGTCACACGCGTTATATGAGCTTTCAAGCTTCCGACCGGCCGACTCGGCGGAATAGTCTGGTCAGGAATTGGTTGACACGTCATAGATCCGGTAACAGCCCGCCGGTTCATCGCTCAGGAGGAACCATCATGACCAGCACCCAGACCCTGCTCACCACCGGCACCTGGACCGCGGACACCGTGCACTCGGACGTGTCGTTCAAGGTCCGCCACATGGCCGTCGGTAAGGCCAAGGGCACCTTCGACCTGACCTCGTCGACCCTGACCGTGGGCGCGCGCGGCATCGCCGACGCTTCGGTCACCGCGGTGATCGACGCGGCCAGCGTCGACACCAAGAACGACCAGCGCAACGGCCACGTCCAGTCGCCCGACTTCCTGGACATCGCCAACCACCCGACCATCACCTTCACCTCCACCGAGGTCCGCGACTTCGACGGCGAGGAGTTCGTCCTGGTCGGCGACCTGACCATCCGCGGCACCACCAAGCAGGTCGAGCTGAAGACCGAGTTCCTCGGCGAGACCGTGGACGCCTACGGCGCCACCAGGGCCGGATTCTCCGCCCACGGCGTCATCAACCGTCGCGACTTCGGCGTGAACTTCACCGCCGCGTTCGGCGCGAGCAACGCCGTCGTCGCCGACAAGGTCGAGCTGTTCCTGGAGATCGAGTACACGCTCGACGCCGCCTGATCCTGCGGGCCATGGCGACGCACCCCGACGCGACGCCATAGTCCGTACGGCCACCAGGCCCCGACCCACCCGGGTCGGGGCCTGGTGTGCGTTCGGGCCGCCGCCCCAGTGCCGTCCGGCCGGCCCAGCGGATTCAGTCGCCGAGTTCCTCGACCAGGTAGGCGATCTCGTCCGGCGCATACCAGGCGAGCTCGAAGTCCTCGGCGGTGCCGAGGACGAACTCGGCGTCCGGGTCACCCAGATCCGCCTGGTCGACCACCGCCGCCGCCGCCCGGACCGCCTCGGCCGCGTCCGCGCCGTCCAGGTGTACGGCGGCAACGTCCCGCCAGGCGACCGGCCCGTCGACGAACACCGAGGACGGGTCGCCGTGCGGGTCGGGGGTCGCGTCGTTCGGTGTCCGCCGCGATCACCACCCGGATCGGCGCTCCGTCCGACGCCGAGAGCAGCCGGAGGGAAGCCCTGGCGGCATCCTGCATCGCGACGTACTCCACCTCCTCGAGATCGGCGCCGGGATACTGCCCGACGAGAACCTCGGTGGCACCGAAGGCATGTCGGCCCGGCGCGCGGACCTGCCCGCCGGCCACCGCCGCCCGCAACGCGGCAACCGTGGCCGGGATGTACACCCTCACTGATCGGTCCGATCGTCCGTCGCCGGGATCGGCAGACGGCGCATCGTCGGCGCGGCTCAGCCGGCTCGCATCACTCCGCCGGCCGCATCATCGGGGCCGCACCATTCGGTGCCGCACCTGGAGGTCGCTCCACCGAGGCCACGGTCGGGTTCCGGCGCCGACGCAGGGCCGCCCACGCTCGGCCTTCGGCGGCACGGTGTGCAGCAACTCCTCGATCGCCTCGGTGATCAGGTCGGCGAACTCCTCGACGTCCGGCATTGCATCGCGGTCGGCGGTCAGCCCGAAGAACACCTCGCCGTTGTAGGAGGTGCAGGCCACCGCGAGGGTGTGCCCCTTGGCCAGCGGCGCCACCGGATACATCGCTACGACCTTGGAACCCGCTGCGTACAAAGGGATCTGCGGCCCGGGAACATTGGTGACCAGCACGTTGTACATGCGGCGGGACAGTTGCCCGGCGACCCGGGCGCCCAGCGCGTGCAGCGTGGGTGGCGCGAATCTGCCCGAGTTCCACGATCGAGTCGGCACCGATCTGGGTGCCCGACTCGGTGTGGGCCGCCCATTGCGAACGACACCTGGTGCAGCCGCATCGCCGGATTCGGTTCGGCCACCGGCAGATCGACGAGATAGGACGCCACCGGCGGCGATTCCGCGTCGGCGGTGGTGCGCAACGCGACCGGCACCATCGCCCGCAGCGCGCTGTGCGAGGTCACCGGCTCGCCGCGGGAGAGCAGCCAATTGCGCAGCGCCCCGGTCAGCACGGTGAGGATGACGTCGTTCACCGTGCCGGCATGAGCCTTGCGGATGTCCTTGAACTGCTGGAGGTCTCCGGCCACGCCGGCGAACCGGCGCTGCCCGCCGGTCGGCTGGTTCAGCACCGACCGAGGGGCCGGCCGGACCGTCCGCCTGGCCACCTCGAACGCGCTCCCCGCGGCATCGCCGACCCGGACGAGCACCGTCCGCAGGTCGACGGTGGCCAGTCGCAGCGCCTCCAGCGCCTCGGACGGCCTGGCGGCGACGTCGGCCACCGCGTCGACCACCAGGTCGACGTCGCTGGGCGCCGGCGTCGGGATCCAGGGCTGGTCCGGCAGGGTCCGCGGGCTGCGCGCCAGATCCAGGATCGCCGCCGCGACGTCCACCGCGCCCATCCGGTCGACCAGCGCCTGATGGGTCTTGTTGATCAGCGCAACCCGGCCGCCCTCCAGCCCCTCGACCACGTACATCTCCCACAACGGCCGGCTGCGGTCCAGCGGGCGGGAGATGAGCCTGCCGACGAGTTCGTCGAGCTGTGCCCTGGTCCCCGGCCTGGGCAACGCCGAGCGTCGCACGTGGTAGCTCAGGTCGAAGTCGTCGTCATCCACCCACACCGGCCGGCCAAGGCGGCCGGGCACGAACCGCACCTTCTGCCGATAGCGCGGGACCAGGTCCAAGCGGGACCGGATCAGTTCGACGACATCGGCGAAGTCGAACCCGTCCCCGGGATCGATGATGACCACGCCACCGACATGCATCGGGGTCGCCGCATCCTCGCCGTAGAGGAAGGCGGCGTCGGTCGCGGACAGCCGGTCGGCCATGGTCGACATGGTGGCACATCCGGACCACCCCGCCGCCTGTCCGCCCTCCGGCCGGCCGTTCGGGCTCAGCCGGCCGACACGGCCCGCGGGCTCAGCGACGCCGCCAGCTCACGCAGCCCGGCGCGCAGCGGGGACCCGGCGGCGGCCTCGGCCAGCGGCACGCCCCGCCGCCAGGCCAGGTCGGTGCCGGCCCGGTCCTCGGCCAACGCCGCGGTCACCGACAGCCCGGCGAACCGTCGCAGCGCACCCACCGCGTCCTCCCGGGACGCCGCGGTGCGCCGCAGCCGATTCAGCACCACCCGCGGCTGCACGTCGGGCAGCACGTCGGCCAGTTCCAGCAGCCCGCGCACCAGCCGCTCCATGCCGGGCGGGTCGGCCGAACCGACGGCCAGCACCACGTCGGCGTCGGACAGCACGGCCAGTGTCGCCCCGTTCCGTCGCGGCGCGACGGTGTCGAAGCTGATCTCCTCGTCGCTCTCCAGCGAGAACCCGCAATCCACCACGACCACGGCGGCCAATGCTCGTGGCCACCTCGAGCACCAGCGGGATCGACGATGGTCGCACCTCGGGCCAGCGGTCCGGCCGCGGGATGCCGGTGAGCAGGGTGAGCTCGTCGTTGATCCGCCAGCTCAAGCGTGGTCAGCTCGACCGGCCCCAGCCGACCGTTCGCCGCCATCCGGCACGCACCGGCCAGCCCGGGCGACTCGTCCAGCAGGCCGAACGCGCTGGCCAGCACGCCGCCGTAGACATCGGCGTCGATCAGCAGCGTGGACACGCCGGCCGCAGCGATCTCGGCGGCCAGCCCGGCGGCCACCGTCGTCCGACCGGGCGCCCCGGTAGGCCCCCAGACCGCGATCACCCGGCCCAGCACCCCGCCGCGGGCCCCGTTGCCCGACCCGGCCGGAGCCGGCGGTGGGAGCGGCTCGAACGGATCCGGGCGCGGCCAGCGCGGTCCTGGTGTCACCGAACCAATCGGTGTCCCGGGGAGCGGCGGTCGCGTGGCGAGTTCGGCCACCGCCTCGCCGACCGCCGCGACGATCGCCTCGGCCCCGGCGTCGTCGGCCACGGTGACCGGGATGCCGATCCGGTTCAGCCGGGTCACGGTCGCCTGATCGCCGGCCGGGTGCACGGCAACGACGGCAACCCGCCCGGACCGCAGCCGCTGGACCAGCTCGGCATCCAGCCGTCGCAGGTCGGCGGCCACGATCGCGACGGAGATCTGACCCGTCGAGGCCACCGCGACCACGTCGGCGATGTCGACGCACCGCCGGACCACCCGCAGCCGCGCGCCGGGCCGGCTCATCGCCGAGACCAGCTCGCTCTCCCACTGGTGGCCGCTGCCGGCCGTGAGCACACCGGACCCACCGGGCCCCGGAGCAAGGCCGGCGGTCACTTGGCCGGCCCGCTGACCAGCACCACGAGCGCGTCGCCGGTCGGCAGTTTGCGGACCAAGGTGTCCGCCTGGTCGGCCGGCAGCAGCACGGCGACCTGGTACTGGCTGATGCCCGCGCCGGACAGCCCGCCGGACGACGGGCTGCTCACCGACTGCACGGTGACCTGCTGGGCCAGTGGCGTGGTGACGGCGTTCTCACCATCGCCGGTGATCAGGTAGATGTCGATGACGGACCCGTGGCCGACGCCGGGCGGCATGCGCTCGGAGGTGACGGGCACGACCAGCACCCGGCCGGTGAGCGGTTCGCCCAGGGCGCCGGCGGGGACCAGCTCGCCGGAGCGCACCGGCTCCTGCAGGGCGCGGCCGGCCACCACAGAGTCGGCCGACAGGTACTTGCCGGTGCCGTCGCCGAGGTTCACCTCGACGGTCACCACGTCGGTTGCGGTCAGCACGGTCCCCTCGGCGAGATCGTGGGCGGCGGCGAGCACCGGCGTGGTGTGCTGACTCGAGCCGATGACCCTGGCACCGATCACCACGGCGGCGATCACCAGCACCAGTCCACCGATGATGCGCGGGTCCAGCCAGCTCGGCCGGGACATCCGCCGCGGTTTCGGCGGCTCCGGGGTGGACATGGCGGGGATCATACGTTTGCCGCTGGTCCGTTCGGGTGGCGTCAAAGATTCGCTGTGGACAACCACCCGCGTAGCCGTCAGAATACGGTAGCGGTCCGCAGATTGTGCACAGCGCTCGGGGCAGGTACCGACAGTCGCCACGGGCAGTGGCAATCGTGGCAAACTTGCCGGTGCCGTCTCAAACCACAGCCAATCCCGTCAACGCGTGCCGCACCGACGAAAGGCGCGTCGTCATGGCCTCCGATCGCTTCCTCACCCTCGCCGATGTGGCCGAGATCTTGAACATCTCCACGTCGCAGGCCTATGCCTTGGTGCGCAGCGGCGAGTTGGTCGGGATCCAGATCGGCGGCCGCAACGTGTGGCGGGTGGAACGGGCCAGGCTCGAGGCCTACATCGAGCAGGCCTATCAGCGCTCCGCCTCCGCCCTGGCGGAGCTGCCGGCCGAATTGCCGGCCGAGTTGCCGACCGAAGCGCGGTGATCGCGGTCCGATCCGGCGGTTTCGGACCGATACCCGGCCTCGGTCCGCGCAGCGGCGGGGGTCAACCCAGCGGCATCGGGCGGATCGCGACGATCGCCGACCGCGGCACCAACACCACCTGACGCACCGCTGCGGCCCGTCTCGGTTCCCATGCGGCGTGCAGCGCCAGCTCGATGTAGTCCGCGCCGACCCGGTCGATCGTGCCGGTCAGCTCGGTCTCGCCGGTGCCGGCCGCGCCCCACCCACCGGGCACGGTCAGCGCGACCGGTGATCGGTCCCTGGCCAGGCCACGGAGCGCGAAGCGGAGGTCGAGACGCTGTGCGACGCCGGTGACCGGCGCTCCGGTCGCCGCAGTCAGTCCCTCGACCACGGTGACCGCCGACAGGCTGACCAGCGCCTCCCGTCCCGGCGCCTCACCGACCAACACCCAGTCGGGACCCACCTTGTGCAGGGCACCGGTGACCGGCCGGCCCGCCGTGACGGACAACCGGACCGGCCGCCCGATTGCGCCGGCCAGCCGTGCCACGAAGACCACGGCCCCCTGCTCGAGGCGAATGCGCTCGCTCAGTTCGGCGTCCTCCGCCGCAGCGGCGAACTGCAGGTACTGCGACTCCAACTCGGCGAACAGCTGGTCCCAACGCACACCGCGCAGTGTTCCAGCACCGAGCGACACCCGCAAGCAAAAGTTACCCACATACCTTGACAGCGTTCTATTGACAGAGTTTGACTTCATTGCATGTCAAACGGCGTCAAACACAGCGTTACGGGCGAACATCGCGGCTGGACAGCCACGGTGATCGGGTCGGCTGCGTTGACCGTCTTGGCCTGCGCCCTGCCCATGCCGCCGACGTTCGGAGACCTGCTTCGTCGCGGCGCGGCTCAGACGGCGGCCGGAGGCCCGGCCGGCGCCGCGGTGCTCGTGGCCGCGTCGTGCGTGATCTGGCCACTGCTCACCTGGGGGTGCTCCGTGCTCCTTCTGGGCGCGGCGACCAGGCTGCCGGGCGGGGTCGGCCGGTCCGCGGGCAAGGCCCTGCGCCGGGTGATACCCGCCGCGCTGCGTCCCATCCTGATCGGCGGGCTGGGCGTGAGCATCGCCGTCGGCACCGTCGCCTGCGGCACCGGTGGTTCGACGGCCGCCGACCCGACAACCGCGCCGGCCGGCCGGGCCCGGGTCGCTGCGCAGGAGGGGGGCGCAGCGCACCGGGACGACGCCGGACCTGCGCGAGCAGTCCTGCAGCTCGACTGGCCCTCCGCGCCGGTGACCGCCCGGATCATGGACGCCACCGTCCTGCCCGAGCTCGACTGGCCGGTCACCTCCGCTCCTGCTGCCGTGACCCCGCGGCCGAGTGGGCGTGACACCCAGGCGCAGCGGCCGACATCGAGCCCGACAGCCGCGTACCGGCCCGACTCGACCGGGGCCGGCTGCGGGGCCGACTCGCGCGGACCGGCTCGCCGGAGCCGACTCGCGCGGGGCCGACTCGCGCGGGGCCGACTCGCGCGGGACCGACTCGCCACGGGCCCCCACCGCGACGGGCCCGACCGCGGTCGGGGATCCGGTCGTGGTCCGGCCCGGCGACAGTCTGTGGACGATCGCCGTCGCTCACCTGCCGGCCGGTTCCGACGAGGCGCAGGTCGACCGCCACTGGCGCGCCTGGTACGCGCGCAATGCGAGTGTCATCGGCCCAGATCCCAACCTGATCCTGCCCGGGCAACACCTGCTCCCGCCGACCACGAAGGACGCCCCATGACCATCACCCTCGATGGCGCTCCATCCAGCCCGGTCCAACGGCAGGCACCGGGTTGGCCGTACCTGGTCCCGCTGCCCGACTGCGAGCCGCCGTTCGACGACGAGCGCTCGGCCGCCGACCGGGTGCGGATGCTGCGGCCGGCTGCTCGCCGGCGACGGACTGTCTATCGGTCCGAGACGGCAGTGCCTGCCACCGTTCTCACCAAGGTCCCGCGCTGGTCGAACGAGCCCGACATCGGAATCCGGCCGACGCGGGCCGGGGACCTACCTGTGGTCGCCCGACCGGCGACGATGCTGGCCCGAGGTCTGGTCGAAGTACTCTCCGGCGTGCGCCCGGTGGAACAGCTGCGCGCGCACTGTGCGCCAGAGGTGTTCGCCGGTCTGGAGGACCTACCGATGGTGCCCGGTCCTGGCTTGCCGACGCTGTTGTCGGTGCGATCCTGCGAACCGGGTGACGGGGTCGCCGAGGTCAGCGCGGTCTTCCGCCGGGCCGGGCGGGTGCGGGCCCTGGCCTTCCGGCTCGAGGGTGTGGACGGGCGCTGGCGGTTGACCGCGCTGCAGGTGGGTTGACGGTGAAGCGTACCGCCGCCGGCCCGGCGGGTTGTCGAATCCCGGGCCGGCGCAGCGCCTGTCGATGTCGCTCAGCCCACTGTGTAGGCGTACGGCAGGTCGACCAACTCGTCGCCGGAGCCGAGGTAGCCGTCGTAGGCACCGATGTAGAGGTGGCCGTGCACCTGGGACCCCTTGGGGCCGGACGGGGTGATCGTCACCATGATCGTGGCGCGCTGCACCGGCTTCGCTCCCGAACCGGGGTGCTGCGGACCGGTGGACGAGCCGCCGCCACCGGTGTGGGCGGCCACCAGTCGCCGTTCGATCGACGCCCGGTCGAGGGTGGTCGAGGTGGACTGGTCCGCGACACCCTGCACCCAGAAGTCACCGGTGTCCGACGAGACGTCGGTGTCGAACAGTTGACCGGTGGCCGTCGCGGACACGGTCACCGTCCCGGCCGGGGCGCCGCCCGCACCGAACGGGCCGGTCTGCCCGAGGTCGGTCCCCCAGATGCCCGGGGTCAGCGGAGCACCGGTCGCCGTGGCCGTCGTGGAATTACCGGTGGCCGCCGCGTACACATCGGGATTTCCGCCCTGCCAGAAGATGTCGGCATTCACCGGCTGGTCCGCGGCCGCGTTCACCGCGAACGACGAGACGTGGCTGGGCACCAACCAGAACGGGATGACGTCGGCAGGCTGCGGCAGTGCGAAGGTGCTGGTGCCGCTGAGCTCGGCGAGCGAAAGCGTGCCGACCGTGTCGAGTCGGGGATCGACGAAGTACTGAAGGTCCTTGACCGAGTTCGAGGTGACGGTCACCGGGATGGTCACCGCCGTGCCGGCCGCCAGCCTCGTCCGGGTGCTCGTCGGAAGGCTGCGGGCGGACGCCGACACCGAGTCGTACGCGACCTTGACCTGGTAGGGCGAGGTGATGAACTGTCCGCTGACCGGGTTCAGGACCTGGATGGACAGCACCCAGCGGCCGGCAACGGGGTTGTCGACGTAGTCCTGGATGCCCGGCACCGTCGCCGTCGCGTCTGCGTTGACATTGCTGTTGAGTGAATAACTCTGACCCGATGGCGCGGTCAGGGTGGCGAACACGACGTTGCCCGGGTCGCCCAGGTGGATGCCGACGCCGAGGTTGTGCCGTCCCCGGGGCACGTCCAGGTAGTACAGCTGGGCCTGGCCGGTCGCGTCCCGGCCGTTGCCGCCGGTGATGGTGCCACTGAACGTGTAGTCCCTCGGTGGCACGACCGCGCGCAGGGTCAGCGGCACCGAGGTGATCCCACTGGCGGATCCGCTGAACTGGACCGAGGCCGACTCGTCACCGGGCGCCCGCGGCTCGCGGCTCAGCACCGTGACGGTACGGCTGGCGCCGGGGGCCAGCGTGAACGACGAGGGGTACACCGTCCCGTCGGTGGTGAAGCGCTGTTCGAGGGCTTTCCACCCGACACTGCCGTTGAAAGCGCTGGACGTGGGCACTGCGATCAGCGCGGTCCAGGTGCCGGCGACCGGGTAGCGGACGTCGGACATGGCGTAGTTCGCCGCGCCCTGCGGGATGCTGTAGGCGGTGTAGGTGCCCTTCGGATCGAACAGGATGACCCGGCTCGCGGACGGCGCACTGGCCGCGGTGGCGCTGAACGTCAACCGATCGACGTCGCGGGCCACGGTGAACGTGACCGCCACGTAACTGCGGCTGATGCCGTACGCATCGACGAAGGTAGCCGAGGTCGCGGTGTTCAGTGCCGCGGTTCCGGTCGAGGTGGCGACGGTGCGGCCGAGCGTCCGGGTGGAAGCGGTGACCCGCTGCGGCTTCGCACCGTCGTTGGTCACGGTGAGTCTTTGGGCCACGGACGCTGCGGGGTAGCCGATTGCCGACAGCTGGGTCTTGTCGACCAGCAGCGCGGCGCCGGTGGCCGCGGCCGGCGCGTGCCAACTCTGCGCCGCCTGCACGGCCTTGAACGAGTCGAGTTCGCCCGCGCCCTGCTCGTAGGCCGGGTGGCCGAGGTCGGTTGCAGTGCCGGTGAGGATCTGCTTGACCACCGCGGGGGTGGGGCGGGTGCCGCCGTGGGTGTGTTCGTACGCCTCGATGACCAGCGCGGCGGCACCCGCGGTCAGCGGCGAGGACTGGCTGGTGCCGCCGAAGTTCTGGATCGGTGAGGGGTTGCCGTTGTCATCCGTGCACTCCGAGTACGCGTCCAGATCGGCGGTGCACAATGCCCAGCCGAGATCACCGGGAGCGGCGAGGTCCGGGGTACGTGCGGAGTAGGTGATGCCACCGGAGCTCAGCCCGGAGATGTTGTTGTTGGTCCAGGTGCCGTTGGACAGCTGGGCGCCGGCACCGGTCTCCTGGAGGTACGACCGGAACGTGGTGGTGGCGGCGACGCCGATCACCGCGCTGCTCGAGGCGGGCGAGCCCACCGTGCCGGTGACGCCGGCGTCGCCGGTGCTGGCCACCACGGTGACGCCGGCTGCGACCGCGCTGGCGTCGGCGAGGCTGATCGGGTCGGTGCTGGTGTCCGGGTACGGATTGCCGCCGAACGATTCGTTCAGCACGTCGGCCCCTGAGGCCACCGCATAGTCGATGGCCTCGATGAACCGGGAGGTCGGGGCCGTGGCGGCTGCGCCGAACACCTTGAGGCCGATCAGGCTGGCACCCGGTGCCATGCCCCGGATCTGAATCGTGCAGCCGGCGGGCAGCGGATGGGCCACGTTGACGTAGGAGGCCAGGTCGTAGGTCTGCCTGCCCTGCGCGGCAATCGCGCTGGCGTCGCCGAATGCCTCAGCCCCGCCGGTGGCCGCCGCTGTTCCGTCCCCGGAGAAGTCCTGGTAGTCGATGAACACGTGGCTACCGTTTGCGCGGACGAAGTCAGGGTTGGTGATGTCGAGTCCATCGGCGATGAATGCGACCTTGACCCCTGTGCCGTCCACGATCTTCTGGGCCTGCGGTGTCGCGGGGTCGGAGTAGGCGGTGTGGGTGACCTGCAGTGCCTCCGGTTCGAGCAGCGGCTTGCTCGGGTCGCTCGGGCAGATCCGTGCCGACGCGGCGGTCGGTGCGCTCCCCGATCCCGCCGCGCTCGCCGGTCGATCGGTGCCGACCGGCACCGCGCTGATCGGCAGGTCCGGATAGACCGCGGCGACGGCGGGGTCGGCGGCGAGCTCATGGGCCTGCGTCGCATTCACCGTGGCCGCCACGGCGTTCACCGTGTCGAAGCCCCGCAGCTCACGGGCACCATAAGCACGCGCAGAGCCGATCACCGATGCCTGGTCGCTGCGATAGGCGTTCCGGCGGGGCGAGGTGCGGTTTCCCTTGGCCAGGGCGAGGTCGGTGTGTTGGTTGCGCAACACGACGATGACGCTCGAGGTCTTGGTCGCGGACGCCGCGGCGGCCGGCGCCGCCTGGGCGAAGCCGCCCGAGCCGACCACCAGGGCGACCGCAACGCCCGCTATCAGGATGGCCTTGCCCGAGCGTCGGACAACGGACTTCGACATGCGGATCCTTTCGACGGGACCGCCGCGCGCAGCAGGATCTTTGCGCGCGAGGAGGGAGGCCCGGCGAGTATCACGACCGCTGAGCGAACTCCGCAATACCGCACACACAACTCACATCTCGACTTCACCGTCACTTTTCGCCATGCTCACGACCACTTAACGAGGCGGAACCTCAGTACTGAGAGCTGTTGATTCATAGGCGTTCTCGTCATCATCGACGGGCAACCTGCGGAACACGCCACGGATCTCGCACTGGAAGGCCGGATCCAACCAGAACGCCGAGTGCCGTCCGGCCACCGGGTACACCACGTCCCCGGGCCGGCGCTCGAATCGTGGGTCGACACACTGCACCGACACCGGCCCGGCCTGCTGCTCCGAATCCTGGCCGGTCGTGGGCGATGCGACCGGAGGGGCCGCCGCGGCCGCCGACCCGGCGCCGGCCGGATACGGCACGGCCCCACCGAGGTAGTCGGTGGCCCGCCACAGGTTCGTCCACCGGACCGCGCCGTCAGGTCCGGTGAGCCGCCTGGCCACCTCGGCGTACAGAGTGGGTGAGAAATAGCGCGGGAAGAAGCGCGAGTACAGCCGGTCCAGGACGCAGCCGAAGGTGACGAGGCCGACGCGCGGGCGCACGTCGGGCTCCTGGATCAGCGCAGCCGTCATGCTGATCACCGACCCTTGGCTGTGGCCGGCGATGACCACCCGTCCCGGAGTCTCGGCGTTGCCGACGTAGAACCCGATCCGGGTGCTGACCTCCGGCATGATCCGTTCGTTGTAGCAGGGCGGGGCGAACGGGTGCGCGTCCCGGGGCCAGAAGCAGGCCAGGTCCCACAGCACCCCGACGCCGCGACGCATGGCTGCCGTCCGGTAGGCCAACACTCCCAGCAACAGCAGCCCGACGAACAGGGCCGCGGTCAGGTACGCGCCCCAGGCCACCGGTCCGGTGCCCAACTGCGCGCAGGCGCCGACGGTCGCGTCGCAGGCCTGTCGGTCCTGTCCGAGGACGAAGGCGAGCGCGGCCGGCCGGGAATCCGCCGGCACCAGGAGCGCGATGCCCTGCACCATCAGGAACCCGATCACGGCCAGGCAGAACAGCACGATGCCGCGCGGGACCCGATCGACGAGCCGCGCTGACCAGCGCAGGAAGCCGATCTGCCGGACCCGCCGGTCGGCGTCGCGCCGCTCGGCGGCCGTCAGGTTCGACGGCGCCACCCGGTAGGCGCCCATGACCCCCGCACGATCCGCGGCCGAGCCTCCGGTACGGCTTCGGTAGGCGTATCTGACACCGAGTTGGATCAGCAGCACCAGCGCCGTGGCGACGCCGACCAGCATGCCGATACCCGAACTCCGGGTGGTGCTGCCGAACCAGGTCGGGTGCGCGGCGAGCACGTCGGCGATCCGGGCCGGCGTGAGCACGAATCCGTCGGTGCCGAGCCAGGCCGGAGCCAGGATGAGCACCGCGGCCGTCATCATCGAGCCCAGCAGCCACGCCAGCAGCGCGATGAAGAATCCGGCGAAACCGTTCATGAACATCGCGCGGCCGCGGCCGTCGCCACGGACCCGTGCCGCGACCATCAACACGCCGATCACGGCGAGCAGCCCGGCCTGCAGCTTGAACAGGCCACCGACCAGATGATCAGCGGCCACCACCAGACGGTCGGGGTCCAGACCGGCCGCATCCGCGCCCACACGTGGACCGGCGAGCACCAGCGCCACGTCGAGCACCGCCGACGCCGCGACGCCGATCCACAGCAGTGGGACGCCTCCGGTGATGCGGGACCGGCGGGGTTCGTCCCGATCGGCCGCGAGCCGTACCGCAGCGAGCGCGGCGGCCGCGACCAGGCCGGCCGCCCCGACCACGACCGCCGCGGTGCGCAGGCCGGAGGCGGGGAACAGCCACGCCAGCACCGAGGTGACGGTGAGCAGGCCCACCTGCACGTGCAGTACCCGGAGCCGCCGGCCGGCCACTCCGACATGCCACAGGTCCGGCCGGGTCAGCGGCATGGGCTCGTCGTCCGGCCGGCCGTTCTGCGGTTGCATCGCTCCGGTCTCGTAACGGTGCGCGGACGATCGGCTGAGCAACCAGAGCACACCGATCAGCGCGATCGGCACCACGGTCAGCACCCCCATCGCCGCCGCCGGGGTCAGCCGGGCGAGCACGTCGGTCACCACCGTGGGCAGCCCGCTGCACGGGTTCGCCGTGGTTGCACCGGGGATGCAGCGACGCGCGATCGTGGTCAAGGCCGGTGCCGCCACCCCGAGCACCAGGGTGACGGTCAGCGACGCCGCCAGTATCCGGATCAGCCCGGCGACGGTCAGCCGGATCGACCGGCGCGGCGGCGGGACAGTCGGGTCTCCGCGATCCGGTGGAAGCATCCGGGGCGCCACGTTGACCAGGGCGAACGGGGCAAGTACCAGCCACAGCGCCCGGCTCTTGGCACCGGAGGTCCAACCGCCCCAGGAATAGCCCTCGAGCCACGGCGCACCGTCGATGGCGTCACGGGCACCGGGTTCGGTGTCGACACCGCGCGGGACGTCCCTGCGTTGGTCGGGTGCGGCCGGCCGGTAGAAGCCGGCGATCCGGTCGCCCGACACCCGCTCTGCGGCCGTGCGATCGAGCAGTTCCTCCGGCGGTGTGCCGGAGACACCGTGCACCCTGATCTCCACGTCACCGGTGTACGCGGCGCCGGGACGGACCACGCCCGCTGAGGTCGGTCGGCCGATCATGAGCATCCCTGCCCGCGCTACGACGGTCGGCGACGGAGTCGTCGCCCACCGTCAGGAGTGGGGCGACCCCGCGGCGAATACCCGCCGGGACCGGCCCCGGTTCACCCGGTCAGCGAGAGCGCCCCGGTGTGCACAGCCTGCACCGCCGTGACGAGCACAGCGAAAACACCAAGCAGGACCCCAAGCGGTGCGTGACACCGTTCACGTCCCGGATGGTCGCGTCAGTTGGCGCTGTCCGGCCGTCCGTGGCAGAGCTTGTACTTCTTGCCCGACCCGCACGGGCACGGCGCATTGCGGCCCGGCTCCTTCGACGACGTGGCGGTCGCCCGTCCGCCGCTCTTGCGCTGGCCGGTGGTCTGCACCCCGCCGTCCTCGGCCGGCCCCGAGTAGCTCAGCGCCGGCTGAGGACGCTGTTCCGACAAACCCTTGGCGCGCAGTGCCGCGGGCGCAGCGGACGCCGCCTCCGTGGCGCCGTTACCGGCCGCCGAACCCGACCGCGCAGCCTCGGCCTGGGTCGCGGCTACCTTGGCCGCTTCCGCCTTGGCCGCCTCGGCCTTGGCCGCCTCGGCCTGCTGGGTGGGCAGCGCCTCGACCGGACGCATGCGCCTGCGGACGGCGGCTTCCTTGCCGCCCCCCGGCTTCGGCGGCGGAAGCGCGCGACCGTTGCCGCTCGCGGACGCACCCTGGGCGGACTCCTCCGCCGACCCGACCTGCTGGCTCTCTTCGGCCGGTACAACCTGAACCTGCAGGTTGTACAGATAGCCGACGGACTCCTCCTTGAGCGAGTCCAGCATCGCGGCGAACATGTCGAAGCCTTCGCGCTGGTACTCGACCAGCGGATCGCGCTGCGCCATGGCCCGCAGCCCGATGCCCTCCTTGAGGTAGTCCATCTCGTACAGGTGCTCGCGCCACTTGCGGTCGAGCACCGACAGCACGACCCGTCGCTCCAGTTGCCGAGTGACCTCCGGGGTCAGTTCCTCCTCGCGCTTGGCCCACTGCGCTCGCGCGTCCTCGAGCACCGCGGCGACCAGGGTCTCCCGGTTCAAGTCACCGTGCTCGGCGGCGATGCTCTCCGGGGTCACCGAGATCGGGAAGAGGGTCTTGAGCGCAGCCCACAGCGTGTCGGTGTCCCAGTCCTCCGCGTAGCCCGCGGACGTGGCGCCCTCGACGTACGCGGTGACCACATCGGTGATCATGTTCTGCACCTGAACATGCAGATCCTCACCGGCCAGCACGCGCCGCCGCTCCTCGTAGATGACGGTGCGTTGCTTGTTCATCACCTCGTCGTACTTCAGCACGTTCTTGCGGATCTCGAAGTTCTGCTGCTCGACCTGGGTCTGCGCGCTCTTGATCGCCTTGGAGACGAAGTTGTGCTCGATCGGCACATCGTCGGGCATCCGCAGCCGGGTCATCAGCATCTCGACCGTGCCACCGCCGACCCGGCGCATCAGATCGTCGCCGAGCGAGAGGTAGAACCGGGACTCGCCCGGGTCGCCCTGGCGGCCGGTCCGCCCACGCAACTGGTTGTCGATGCGTCGGGACTCGTGACGTTCGGTGCCGAGCACGTACAGCCCGCCGGCGGCGCGCACCTTCTCCGCCTCGGCGGACGACCGCTTCTTGGCCTCGGTCAGCGCGGCCGCCCAACCCACCTCGTACTCGTCCGGTGTCTCGGTCGGCGACAGGCCCTCGTCGCGCAGGTCGAGGTCGGCGGTGAAGTCCGGGTTGCCGCCGAGCACGATGTCGGTACCGCGGCCGGCCATGTTGGTGGCCACGGTGACCGCGCCCTCGCGGCCGGCCTGGGCGATGATCGCCGCCTCCCGCGCGTGGTTCTTGGCGTTCAGCACCTCGTGCGGCACCCCGGCCCGCAGCAGCAACTTGGACAGCAGCTCGGACTTCTCCACCGATGCGGTGCCGACCAGCACCGGCTGGCCTGCCTCGTGCCGCTCGGCGATGTCGGCGACCACCGCGTCGAACTTGGCGTCCTCCGTCTTGTAGATCAGGTCGGCCTGGTCGAGCCGGATCACCGGCTTGTTCGGCGGAATCGGCACCACGCCGAGCTTGTAGATCTGGGAGAGCTCGGCGGCCTCGGTCTGGGCGGTACCGGTCATCCCGGCGAGCTTCTCGTACAGCCGGAAGTAGTTCTGCAGGGTGATGGTGGCCAGGGTCTGGTTCTCGGCCTTGATCTCCACGCCTTCCTTGGCCTCGATGGCCTGGTGCATGCCCTCGTTGTAGCGCCGGCCGTGCAGCACCCGGCCGGTGAACTCGTCGACGATGAGCACCTCGCCGGAGACCACGATGTAGTCGCGGTCCTTCTTGTACAGCTCCTTGGCCTTGAGCGCGTTGTTCAAGAAGCCGACCAGCGGGGTGTTCACCTGCTCGTAGAGGTTCTCGATACCGAAGGCCTTCTCCACCTTGGCCACGCCGTCCTCGGTGACCCCGACGGTCCGCTTGGACTCGTCGACCTCGTAGTCGACGTCCTTGATCATCCGGGGCACCAGCCGGGCAAAGTCGGTGTACCACTTGGACGACTGGTCGGCCGGCCCGGAGATGATCAGCGGCGTCCTGGCCTCGTCGATCAGGATCGAGTCGACCTCGTCGACGATGGCGAAGGCGTGGCCGCGCTGGACCAGGTCCTCGTTGGACCAGGCCATGTTGTCGCGCAGGTAGTCGAAACCGAACTCGTTGTTGGTGCCGTAGGTGATGTCGGCGGAATAGGCCAGGCGGCGCACGTCGGGGGTCTGCTGGGACAGGATGACGCCGACCTCCAGCCCCAGGAACCGGTGCACCCGGCCCATCCACTCGGAGTCGCGTTGCGCCAGGTAGTCGTTGGTGGTGACGATGTGCACGCCGTTACCGGCCAGCGCGTTGAGGTAGGCCGGCAGGGTGGAGACCAGGGTCTTGCCCTCACCGGTCTTCATCTCGGCGATGTTCCCGAGGTGCAGGGCCGCACCACCCATCAGCTGGACGTCGAAGTGCCGCTGGCCCAACGTCCGCTTGGCCGCCTCCCGTACCGTCGCGAACGCTTCGGGGAGGATTTCGTCGGTGGTCTCGCCGTCGGCCAGCCGGGCCCGGAATTTCTCCGTCAGCTCCCGGAGCTCGGCGTCGGACAGCGACGTGTAGTCGTCCTCGATGGCATTGATGTGGTCGGCGATGGCGCGCAGCCGCTTGACGGTCTTGGCCTCGCCGGCACGGAGCAGTCGGGACAGCACCACGTGTATTCACCCTCGATCGATCGTCACTGGCCGACGGCACGGCGGGAGGCGTCGAATCCGTCAGCGTCGAACTCACTGCGTCGAATTCTCGGCGGCCCCGCGGGCACGCAGCCAGAACCGTAGGTGTCCACCCACGGCACCATCCATGGTAGGCGCACCGCGCTCGGCCGTCCGCCGGTCGCGATGGACAGCCGATCACCCTGGCCGCAGGCGCGGTCAGTGCGCGGTTTGCCCCGCCCCATTCCCCGCCGGCATCAGCCGCAGCAGGCCGTAGTCGAAGCCCTTGCGGCGATAGACCACCGAGCACAGGCCGGTGTCGGCATCGGAGAACAGATAGAAGTCGTGCCCGACGAGTTCCATCTGGAACAGCGCCTGGTCGACGGTGATCGGGTCCCCTGGGTGGTCCTTGATCCTGACGATGCGACCGGGACCGTCCTGCGGGTCGGCCACTGCGGCGTCGGTCCGTCGCTGCTTCGTCCAGGGCGTCGGCCGGCGCCTGGTCCGGGACCAGGTCACCGACGGTCGCCGCGACCGTGTGGGTGGGCACCCGGGCGTGCGACCGGTCCAGCCGTCGGTCCTGCGCCTTGCGCAGCCGGGTCTCCAGTTTGGTGATGGCGGCGTCCAGCGCGCTGTAGAAGGAGTCGGCGCTGGCCTCGGCGCGGATCGCCGGACCCTTGGACGACAAGGTGATCTGCACTCGCTGGCAGGTGTCTTTTTGCCGGCGGTTGGTCTCGTGGGACAGTTCGACGTCCACTCGGATGATCTTCGAGTCGTACCGCTCGGTCTTGCTCAGCTTGTCCGAGACATGGGTCCGGAAGTGGTCCGGAACCTCGACATTGCGGCCCTTGACGACGATGTCCACCTGGGGTCCTCCTGGCGGTCAGGGCGCCCGGCGAGTCGGCGGGCGCGCACGCGGGAAAGCGGTCTGCTGCGCTCCCCGGGAGGCCCCTCCCCTCACCTGGCGACCGGGCATGCCCGGGATGATCCCAACCTACCGGGATGGCCCGGTTCTGCAACCGGCCGGTCGCGGCCGGGACGTCACGGTTCAGGGCCGGACACCCGCCGCCGCGGGCGATCAGCGAGCCCGGCGCCAGCGCGGCACGGAGGCGACCGTCAGCACGCCGGCGACCCGGAAACCCGCGGCGCGCAGCGCCCCGCACGCCACCGACGCAGTGGCACCGGTGGTCAGCACGTCATCGATCAGCACGACGGCCGCGCCGGGCGTCGGCGTTGCCCGTCGATCGACGACGATCCGGCCGGCCAGGTTTGCCGCCCGCTGCGCGGCGTCGAGGCCGACCGAATCGCGGGCTCCCCGCCCGGTCCACAGACAAGGAGCCACCCCGCAGGACCAGCCCGCCGCCGCCACGGTGCCGGCCGCTGACCTGGCCATGGCCGCCACCGGGTCGCCGCCCCTTCGTCGCGCAGCGGTCCG
Organism: uncultured Actinomycetota bacterium; assembly: GCA_963834185.1. Lineage (GTDB taxonomy): Bacteria > Actinomycetota > Actinomycetes > Mycobacteriales > Nakamurellaceae > Nakamurella. The sequence continues at coordinate 333,676 of CAWIAR010000004.1, read as the reverse complement.
CCGGGTCGGTGCGGGCACCAGCCAGCCCAGATCGCCCAGCATCCCGCCGTCGATCACACCAAGGGCGTGCAGCCGCAACAGGCCGGCCCCCAACGCCACGCCGAGCGTCGGCGGTAGATCACGGCGGCCCCGCTCCTTGCCGGCGATGATGGCCGACCGCACCGGGTCCCGGTACCGGCTCAGCGCCCGGATCGGCGGTATCGGGCCCGGCCACCGGGCCACGGTCGCGTCCGGCAACACGGGCTCCCTTGGCCGCGTGGCGAGTTCGGCAGCGCAGCCGGGGCACCACGCGGCCGCTGACCCGCACCCGGGGCAGGTCAACGGCAGCACCAGATCCATCGCGGTGGCCACCCCGGCCCGGGCCAGCGCGCTCAACCTTCCGACCATCCGCCGAGCCTGCCTCGATCAGCAGCGGCATGGCTCGGCCAGAGACGGGCATGTGGACGCCGCACCCAGCTGTGGATGAACGCAGACTTCCGGCCAGGTCAGCGCGGATAGAACGGTGCGGTGCCCTGAAGGAACGGCTGCTCCAACGGGGTGATCCAGCGCCCGGTCTGCCAGTCGCCGTCGAGTTGGTAGATCCGGCTGCCATAGCTCATCAACACCGGCTCACCCGGCGCCACCGAGACCGACTGCACATCGCCGAAGAAACCGTCGTCGGTGGTCCGCTCGACCAGCCGGCCGTCCACCCCGACCTTGTACAAGACCCGCAAGCCGGACCCCGAGTTGGCGCCGACGAGCAGGAGGTCGGCCGCGGCGAACGTCACCGGCCCGACATTGGTGAGCGAGGGCGCGATCGCGATCAGGTTCTCGATCTTCGGACCCGAGGCATCGGCCACCGTGCCCGCCGCGGCGGCGCTACCGGCACGGCCACCACGCCGAGATAGAGCCGGCTGTTGGCGACCACCGCCACCCTGGTCCCATCGGGGGACAGCACCAATTGGGTGACCTCACCCAGCCCGACGAGTCCGTCCGCCTGGACCACCGAGCGCGCCGGGTTGCCACCAGTGGTGATGGCGATGACCTGCGGCTTCTTCGCCCCGTTCTGCACCACCCAAACCTCGTCGCCCGTGCGGGTGAAGGTGGGTGGGGTCAGCTCGTCGGCGACCAGCACCGGGGTGGTCTGCAGGTGGTCCAGCGGACGGCCGAGCACCAGCTGACGGCCTGCTGCGTTGTCCGGGGTACCGATCGTGACCGCCGCCAGCGAGCCGTTCGCGGCGGACATGGCGGCCGAACTGACGACGTACGAGCCGGTGCCGACCGGTCCCCACATCGGTTCCAGGTCCTCGGTCAGGCTGACGATGGCGCCCGAGGGGTCGACGAACCAGGGGTCGGTCGGCGCCTGGCCGGTTCCCGAGACACGATCGGGGTCGTAGGAGTCCACCGACTGCGGCGTGTAGACGGACACGTTGGAGTTGGAGTCGGTGCCGGTCAGCGGGACGCCGTCGATGGTGATCGCCACCCGCTGGGCGTCGGGATACAACGTCCAGACGATCTGCGCAGCCAGCCCGGCCCTGGCGTCCGGAGTGCTCACCGTGACGCCCTTGAGGTCGACGTGCACGATCCCGGCGTCGTCGGTGGTGACGTTGGACCGCAGCTCGGCGTCCGGGCCCAACTGACTCAGCACGCCGGGCTCGAGTCGGTCACTGGGCCCGTCGAGAAGGAGGTTGACCAGTCGGGTGATTCGGTTGGCCGAGCTCAGCCCGCCTTCCAGGTAGCGCGGATCCGGGACGACGACGGTGCCGGAACCGTCCAGGAAGTACACGCTGCGCGGCCGGAATGCGTCGTCGAACTGCTGGTTCTGGATCAGCACCTCGCTCTGCGGGTCGGTGATCCGCCACTGACCGTCGACCTTGGTCAGGTGGTACTCGTGCGCGTAAGGCTTCGCCTGCACCGCCTGGTAGGCCCGATCCGCGCCCAGTGCGCCGATCTGGGTGCCGCGCAGGGTGACCGTCGAGGTGTCGGTGACCTCGAGCCGGAACAGGTCGTCGAGGACGACCACCTGCGTCGGACCGCTCTGCCACCACGCTTGGGCCGCCGGGGTGAGGAACTGCTTGGCCGCGGCGTAGGGCACGTCATTGGTGTCGGCCGACGCCTGGATGAAGCCGCGGACGATCTGGTCGGGCAGCTGGCCGGCTTGCGGGGCCTGGGGCTGGGCAGGCTCGGCGACGTCCCCGATCTCCCTGACATCCTGCACGGGCCCGGCCCCGGGGATCCCGGCACAGGCGGTCACGGCGAGCAGGACGAGGGCGACCACCGCCGCGCCCAACCGGATCGGCCCACGGCCGGTCGTCCTCATCGCGTTGCCCCCGGTCGGACCGGCAACACGGCGGGGAACTCGCCGGTGCGCGGCGCGTCGTCGTCCACCCCGAGCGGCAGCGGCGAGTCGGTGACCAGCGTGCCCCGATGCAGCGGCAGCGTGAGCCGGAACCGGGCGCCCTTACCGGGTGCACCGCTGGCCTGTAGCCAGCCACCGTGCAGCCGGGCGTCCTCCAAAGAGATGGCCAGGCCCAACCCCGTGCCGCCGGTCTGCCGCTGCCGCGACGGGTCGGCGCGCCAGAACCGGTTGAACACCAGACCGGCCTCGCCCGGCTTGAGTCCGACGCCGTGGTCGGTGACGGTGATCGCCAATGCGTCCGCACCGGCCGCGAGCGCCACGTCCACATCACGTCCTTCGGCGTGATCGACGGCGTTGTTCAGCAGGTTTCGCAGGATCCGTTCCACACGCCTGGTGTCGATCTCGGCGATCACCGGCTGGGCCGGCAGGTCGGTGATGATCCGCAGCCCCGCGTGCCCGGCGAACGGTGCCGCCGCCGCCACGCACATTCTGATGGTGGCTCGCACGTCGATGGTCTCGGCGCTCAGCTCGGCCATGCCGGCGTCGTAACGGCTGATCTCCAACAGGTCGCCGAGCAGGTCCTCGAACCGGTCCAGTTCGGCAACGAGCAGCTCGGTCGCCCTCGCCAGGTGCGGGGGGAACTCCGATCTCTCACCGTGCAACACGTCCGCAGCCATCCGCACTGTCGTCACCGGGGTGCGCAGCTCGTGCGAAACATCCGAGGTGAACCGGCGCTGCAGCCGGCCGAACTCCTCCAGTTGCCGGATCTGTGCCCTGATCGCCTCGGCCATCCCGTTGAACGAGGTGGCCAGCGAGGTCAGCTCGACAGCGCCCTTGACCGGCATCCGTTCGTCGAGCGAGCCGGCCGCGAATCGTTGGGCGACCGCGGCGGCCCGTCGCACCGGCCGGGCGACCTGCGCCGCGACCAGGCTGGCGATCAGGGTCAACGCCAGTGCCAGCGCGGCGCCGCCGAGCAGCAGGGTGTTCTGGACGACCGACATGGTGCTCTGCTCGCCGGCCAGCAGGAAGATCAGGTACACCCCGAACGAACCGTTGTCGGTGGTCGCCGGAGCGCCGACGACCAGCGCCGGGATCTGTTGGCCGTCCCGTTCCACGGTCGTGTACTGGGTGCCCAGGTTGCCGGCCATGACATGTTCCTGCAGCTCGACCGGAATGTCGCCGACCCGGTTGGCCGGCACCGCGAGTTCCGGGTTGCGCGCAGGGATGATCACCGGATCGAACACACCCGCGGTCGAGCCCTGCGACCCCCCGGTGTCGGTGGTCCGGCCCAACTCGGACAGCGCCGTGTTCAACGCTGTGGTCAGCGAGGCGGGGTCGGTCTCCGCGCCCTGCAGGCTCTGCTGTGCCTTGACCCTGGCCGCCTCGATCTCACCGATGGCCGCATCGGTCTTGGACTGCAGCAGGCCGGTGACGATCTGCTGCTGGACGATCACCCCGACCCCGACCATGACCAAGGTGGAGAACAGCAGGGTCAGCACGATGACCCGCAGTCGGAGTGAGCGGCCCCAGAAACGCACTGCCTGCCGCAGGCCCAGCCCGAGCGCACCGAGCCTTTGTGCCGACCGAGCGCCGCGGGACGGCGGACGATCAGTTGCCGGCGCCGGTGCCGGTGGTGGCCGCGGCGGATCGGTGGGCCCGGGGGGTTCGACGACGACCGGGAGTCCCGGCACCGGAAGGCCGGCGACCGGGAGCCCCGGCAAGGTGAAGTCGCCGGTGGCGCCGGCGTTCGGGGTGCCCGGCCCGACCGATCGGGCCGGTCCGGGACGCGGACCGGCGGTCACGGCGCCCCGCCGTGGTTCACGACGTCCCGGCCTTGTACCCGACGCCTCGGACGGTGACCACCACCTCCGGGTGCTCCGGGTCCTTCTCGATCTTGCTGCGCAGCCGCTGCACGTGCACGTTCACCAGCCGCGTGTCGGCGGCGTGCCGGTACCCCCACACCTGTTCGAGCAGCACCTCACGGGTGAACACCTGGCGCGGCTTGCGGGCCAGGGCCACCAAAAGGTCGAACTCGAGCGGGGTCAGTGCGATGGGCTCGCCCTCGCGGGTGACCTGGTGACCGGGAACGTCGACCTCGACGTCGGCGACCCGCAACCGCTCGACTGTGCCGACGTCGGCGCGGCGCAGCCGGGCACGGATCCGCGCGGTCAACTCCTTGGCCTTGAACGGCTTCATGACGTAGTCGTCGGCACCCGACTCGAGGCCGAGGACGACGTCGACGGTGTCGGTCTTCGCGGTCAGCATGATGATCGGCACGCCGGACTCGGCCCTGATCTCCTTGCAGACGTCGAGGCCGGAAGTCCCCGGGAGCATGAGGTCGAGCAGGATCAGATCGGGATGTGACTCCCTGAACGCCTCGACCGCCTTTCCCCCGTCCCTGACAACGGCGGTGTCGAATCCTTCGTTGCGCAACACGATGGTCAACATCTCGGCCAGGGCGGGGTCATCGTCGACCACCAGCACACGCGCTCTCATCGGGCGTTCGCCTCGCTGCGCATCGGCGTCCGCACCGAGTGCCCATGATTCGCTCGCTGACGCTCGCTCAGCGCGTTCGCCTCGCTGCGCATCGGCGTCCGCACCGAGTGCCCATGATTCGCTCGCTGACGCTCGCTCAGCGCGTTCGCCTCGCTGCGCATCGGCGTCCGCACCGCGTGTCCATGATTCGCTCGCTGGCGCTCGCTCATGCCCCCATGGTGTCATCCCGAGGCGCCCCACGGTGCCCGTTCGCCCGGCACGCCCGTCGGGCGGTCGCGGTCGGGGCCGCCGTGCGACGATGGTGGGTGTGAGTTCCGGGTTCGGTGTGGTTCCGGCTCCCCCGAATCGTGGCCAAGCGCCCGCGCCTCGCCCGGGGGTGATTCCGCTGCGCCCGCTGACGGCCGGCGAGGTCATGGCGGCGGGCGCGACCGTGGTCCGCAAGCACTTCTGGACGCTCGGCGCGCTGGCCGCCCTCGGTTCCCTCGTCGCCGGATTGATCCAGTGGGGAGTGCTCGCGGCCGGCAACTCGGTGGACGCCTACGACAAGTGGGCCGGCCAATTGCTGGACGGCGGAAACTCCACGATCCCCGGGATCATTCTGGCGTCCGCCGGGTTGTCCTATCTCTTCTCACTGTTCTGGACCGTGTTGCTGATCGGTGTGGCCAGTGTGTTCGTCTCCCAGGATGTCCTGGGCAGGCCGATCGGCGACGCCTTCCGACAGCGGCTGGCGCGCCGGTGGTTCGCGCTGCTGGCCGTTGCCGCCGCGGTGGCCGCAGCCGTCGGCGTCGGCACCGCCCTTTTCGTTGTGCCCGGAGTGCTGATCTTCCTGATCTGGTCGATGGCGGCGCCGGTCGCGGTGATGGAAGGCGCCGATCTCGGCACCGCGGTCCGTCGGTCGGCGTTGCTGACCACCGGCGGCCGGGGTCGGATCTTCGGCCTCACCGCCCTGGCGCTGGTGGCATCGAATGTGGCCGCCGCGCTGCTCGGCATGGTCGTGATGAGTTTTCTGCAGAACGCGTCGGCGAACACCGCCATGCTGGTGTCGACCGCGGTGACCGCGGTGGTGGCAGCCTTCGGCACGGCCTGGCTGGCGTCCATGTTGGCATTGACCTATGTCGACCTCCGGATACGGCGGGAGCGGCTGGGCGAGGCGCTCTGGGCGGCTGCGAACACGCCCCAACCCGCCGCCGAGTGACACCAACACGTTCCGCTCGGCCCCGCTTCTGCGTCCTTTGTCTCACTCGACGTCGGTGAGCAGGTCCGGCGTCGCCTCCACATGGCCGTCGGGACCGGGTTGGAGCACGCGCCACGGCGACAGGTACTCCTGCGTTGCAAGCGCGGCATACATCGCTGACGTCCGTTGCTGCAGTGCGGCGTCCGCCTCGAACCGGTCGAGTGCTCGCCCCGCCTCGGCCCGCGCCCGGTTCCTGGCGCGCAGCGCTGCGGTGCCCGGATCGGTGTCGAGCAGGATCTGCAGGTCGGGCTGCGGTAGTCCGAACCGCGTGACCTCGAGCTCGCGCACCCAGGCGGCGATGTCGTTGGGGATGTCCGGGGCTCCGAGCCGGGCGGCGGCATACGCGGCGTTGGCGCTGATGTAACGGTCCAGCAGCAACACGTCGTGCTGGTCGAGGGCCTGATGGATGTCGGGCAGCGCATCCCGCCGGTCGAGGGCGAACAGCAACGCCATGCCGTGAACAGAATCGGTGAGGTCTCCCAGCCGGCCGTACAGCGCGTCGCGGATCAAGTCGGCGTGCACCCCGACGCCGTAACGCGGGAACGCCAGCGTTGCCACCCTGATCCCCGCGCTGCGTGCGTGGGTCGCGAGTGACCGCGCGAGCGTCTGCTTGCCGGAACCGTCCAGTCCCTCGATGACGATCAGCCGGCCCACGACGCACACCATACGGAGGCACGCGCACGGCGTGGCACATGGCGTGCGTGGCCCGGGTTCGCCCTCGTGACAGGGTCGGAGCATGGAGATTCAACTGAGCATGCTCGTCCTCGAGGTTCGCGATCTCTCGGCGTCGGTCGCGTTCTATCGGCAGCTCGGCGTCGACGTCCCGGAGCCGCGCGCCGGCCAGCGGGTCGTGATCCACCGGATGGGCAGCGGCGTCAGCCTGTTGTTCACCGAGTCCTTCGCCGCGACCTACGACCTGACCTGGAGCCGACCCACCGGCGGCTACCAGCAACTCCTCGAGTTCTATCTCGGAGAAGATGCCGCCGTCGACGCCTGCTGGGTCCAGCTGACCGCGGCCGGGTACCACGGTCGGATGGCGCCGACGCGCACGGTCGGCCCCTATGCGGCGATGGTGGACGACCCCGACGGCAACGTCGTGCTGCTGACCTCCGACGCCGCGGCGCGCGTCGATGTCCAGACCGCGCGGGGCGACTGACACGCGACCGACACTGCCGCACTCGGTAGCCGGGCGACCTCCGTCCGGCCCGCTCGTGTTGGATGAACGGCATGACGAACAACACCAAGCCAGAGGTCGAGTTCCCGGAAGGCCCGGCTCCGGCCGAGCTGGTGATCGAGGACATCGAGGTCGGCCAAGGCCCGGAAGCCACACCCGGCGCGACCGTCGAGGTGCATTACCTGGGCGTCGAGTACGACACCGGCGACGAGTTCGACTCGTCGTGGAATCGCGGCGCGCCCATCGAGTTCCCGCTGCGCGGGCTGATCAAGGGCTGGCAGGACGGCATCCCTGGAATGAAGATCGGGGGCCGCCGCAAGCTGACCATCCCGCCGGAGCAGGCCTACGGGCCCGCCGGTTCGGGGCACCGGCTGTCCGGCAAGACGCTGATCTTCGTCATCGACCTGCTCGGGGTGCGCTAGACGTGCCCAGGGTGACCGGTGGGCGATCGGAGGCGAAGGGTGCGCTTCCGGTGAGATCGGGAGCCACGCGCTGATGCCGATGGCTGCGCCTGTCTCGGTCGCCGTGGTCGGGACAGGCTGGCGCGCAGAGTTCTTCGCCCGGCTGACCCAGGCCCTACCCGAACAGCTGGCGCTGGTGGGCGTCGCGGCCCGACGTCAGGAGCGAGCCGACGAGGCTCGGCGTCGCTGGCAGGTGCCGGTGTTCCTGGATCCGGTCGACATGGTTCGACGGGCCCAGCCCGACCTGGTGGTCACCGCGGTGCCGTGGGCGGTCAACGCGACCGTGGTCGCCGACCTGGTCGAGGCCGGGGCCAAGGTGCTCACCGAGACTCCACCCGCTCCGGATGCCGCCGCGCTGTTCCGGCTGTGGGACCAGGTCGGGGCCAAACGGCAGGTGCAGGTGGCCGAGCAGTACCTGTTGCTCCCCGGGCACGCCGCCCGGCTCGCCCTGATCCGTTCCGGCGTCATCGGAGTGCCGACCTCGGCGCAGGTGTCCTCCACGCACGGCTACCACGCAGTATCGATGATTCGCGGGTTCCTCGGCGTCGGGCGGGAGCCGGTCACGGTGCGGGCCCAGCGCTTCACCGCTCCGCTCGTCGATCCGTTGAATCGGGACGGCTGGACCGACGACGACGTGCCGAAGCCGGCCGGCACCACGCTGGCCACCCTCGATCTGGGCGAAGGCCGTTCGGGTCTGTACGACTTCACCGACGGCCAGTGGCACAACCAGCTCCGGTTCCGCCGTGTCCTGGTCCGCGGAACTCACGGCGAGATCTCGGGCGACGAGGTGATCCGGCTGGTCCCGCCGAGCGAAGCCGGGCCGCCATCGGATGGGCCAGACGTGCCTGGCAACGGAGTCGACAGACGCGCCGCCGCCGAGCCGCGTTCCATCGTCAGCGGGCAGCTGCGCCGCTACCAGCTCGGGCAGGATCTCAATCTTGACGGCCACGACACCGAACACCTCTCCTTCGACGGAAAGGTGGTGTACCGCAACCCGTTCGTCGGCCGACGGTTCATGGACGAGGAAATCGCGATCGCCTCGGTGCTGACGGCGTCCGCCGCCTGGGCTGTCGATGCCGGACCCGAGCCGTATCCGCTGGCCGACGGTTGCCACGACCATCTCATCGGGTTGGCCATCGACGAGGCCGTCGCCACGTCCGGCCCGGTGCGCACCGAACCGGTGCCCTGGCGCTGAGACCGACCGTCGGCGCCTGCAGCGCGTCGATCTGCACGAGGCCGGCCGGCCGCGATCGAGCTACGGAGCGCCGAGCTCCGAAAGGTCCTCGGCCGACAGCTCGACGCTGCCCGCCGAGAGGTTCTCCTCGAGGTGGGCGATCGACGAGGTGCCGGGAATGAGCAGCAGGTTCGGTGCCTGGGCGAGCAGCCAGGCCAGACCCACCGTCGCCGGTGAGACGCCGAGCCGACTGGCGACGGTGCGCACGTCGGATCGATCCTGCACCTTGGGCATCCCCGGGAACGCCGAGCCCAGCGGGAAGTACGGCACGTAGGCGATCCCGTTTTCGGTGCAATAGTCCAGCACCGGCCGGTCGGCTTGGTCGACCAGGCTGAACGGGTTCTGCACGCAGGCCAGACCCACGGCTTCGTGCGCCTGCCTCACCTGGTCCAGGGTGGCCGTGGAGATACCGATACCGGCGATGAGGCCCTCGTCGCGCATCGCCGACATCTCCGCCAGCTGAGCATCCAAGGTCGGACTGTCGTCGTCAGCGTCGTCATTCATCAGCCGCAGATTCACCGCAGCCAGCTGCGGGACGTCCAAGGTTGCCAGGTTCGCCTCGACCCCGGCTCGCAACTCGTCGGGATGCTGGGCGGGCGGCCAGTTGCCTGCCTCGTCCCTTCGCCCGCCGACCTTGGACACCAGAACCAAGTTGTCCGGATACGGGTGCAGGGCCTCGTGGATCAGCTCGTTGGACACCTTTGGGCCGTAGTACTGGGCCGTGTCGATGTGATCGACGCCCAGTTCCACCGCTCGGCGGAGCACCGCGACCGCGGCGTCGTGATCCTTCGGGGGGCCCATGACGCCGGGGCCGGGTAGTTGCATGGCGCCGAAGCCGACCCGGTGCACGGGCCGGCCGGCGAGGACGAAAGTAGAAGCGGACACGTCCTCCGGTTTACCCGCGTGGCCGCCGGTCACCAACATGATTGTGACCGGCGCCACACGGGTTTCAGCTCTCCGCGATCAGTACCGGTAGTGGTCGGGCTTGTACGGACCCTCGACATCCACGCCGATGTACTCGGCCTGCTCCTTGGTGAGCTTGGTGAGCTCACCGCCGAGCGCCTCGACGTGAATCTTGGCCACCTTTTCGTCCAGGTGCTTGGGCAGCCGGTACACCTCTTTGGCGTATTCGCCGTTCTTGGTGAACAGCTCGATCTGCGCGATCACCTGGTTGGAGAACGACGACGACATCACGAACGACGGATGACCGGTGGCGTTACCCAGGTTGAGCAGGCGACCCTCGGACAGCACCAGGATGGTCTTGCCGTTCGGGAAGGTCCACAGGTGCACCTGGGGCTTGATCTCCAGGCGGTTCGCACCGGAGCGGGCCAACCCGGCCATGTCGATCTCGTTGTCGAAGTGGCCGATGTTGCCCAGGATCGCCTGGTGCTTCATCCGCTGCATGTGCTCCAGCCCGATGATGTCCTTGTTGCCGGTCGAGGTGACGACGATGTCGGCGCGATCGATCGCGGAATCGATGGTGGCCACCTCGAACCCGTCCATCAGTGCCTGCAACGCGCAGATCGGGTCGACCTCGGCAACGATGACCCGCGCACCCTGACCGCGCAGCGATTCTGCGCAGCCCTTGCCGACGTCGCCGTAGCCCGCGACCAGCGCAACCTTGCCGCCGATCAGCACGTCGGTAGCCCGGTTGATGCCGTCGATCAGCGAGTGCCGGCAGCCGTATTTGTTGTCGAACTTGCTCTTGGTCACGGAGTCGTTGACGTTGATCGCCGGGAAGAGCAACTCGCCGGCCGCGGCGAGCTGGTACAGCCGCAGCACGCCGGTGGTGGTCTCCTCGGTGACGCCCATCAGCTGCGGGCTGGTCCTGGTCCAGTACTGCGGGTCCTTCTGCAGCGAACGGCGGAGCAGGTCGAGGATGACGGCGTACTCGTGCGAGTCGTCCTCGGTGGCGGACGGAACGACGCCGGCCTTCTCGTACTGCACACCCTTGTGGATCAGCAGAGTGGCGTCGCCGCCGTCGTCCAACAGCATGTTGGGGCCCTGCTCCGACCCATCAGCGGCCGCGGGCCAGTGCAGCATCTGGTCGGTGCACCACCAGTACTCCTCGAGTGTCTCGCCCTTCCAGGCGTAGACCGAGACACCCGCCGGCGCCTCGGCGGTGCCGTACCGGCCGACGACCACGGCGGCCGCGGCGTGGTCCTGGGTGGAGAAGATGTTGCAGGAGACCCAGCGCACCTCGGCGCCGAGGTCGACCAGCGTCTCGATGAGCACCGCGGTCTGGACGGTCATGTGCAGCGAGCCGGCGATCCGGGCACCCGCCAACGGCCGCACCTCGGAGTATTCCCGGCGCAGGGCCATCAGGCCGGGCATCTCGTGCTCGGCGAGGGTGATCTCCTTGCGGCCGAATTCGGCGAGCGAGAGGTCGGCCACTTTGAAGTCGAGACCGTTGACCACGTCGGCGGTCAGATGGTCGGTTGTTTCGACCGCTGGCACAGCCAGGGTTTCCGTCATGTACAGCTCCTCGGGCAGGTGAGCGGCGCCGCGCGTATGGCAGCGCTCTGGCGACCGGACTCGGGCTCCCGTTCGTCTCGAACGGCCCTGCACCGGACGGCCCCAGCTGACTGGCCGGGGACGTGCATGTCAGATGCCAGGATATCCGAACCCGTGACCTGACCGAGACCTTCCGGCCGCTCCGGCAGGTCGCCCGCGGCAGGTCGCCCTCGGCCCGGTCGCTTCGGCCCGTCGCTTCGGCGAGTTCGATTGGTCGCAGCTGGCAGCACTCGACCGGCCGGCAAATTCGCCTGCGTTCGGGCCACTGTCCTGGCACGGTGTCGACCATGCCCTCGTCCCTGTTGAACGTGAATTTCGACTGCGCCGACCCCTATCGCCTCGCCGAGTTCTGGTGCGAGGTCGTCGGCAGGCCGATGGATCCTGACCTCGGTCGCGATGACGAAGAGACATGGGTGGAGATGCCCGCCCCGCCGAACCTGTATTTCCAACGGGTGCCGGAGCCCAAGGTGGTCAAGAACCGGGTGCACGTGTGCCTGGTGCCGGACGTGCCGCGCGAGGACGAAGTCGAGCGGTTGGTCGGTCTCGGCGCGTCGGTGATCGGCGACCATCGGTCTGCGGATGGTCGCGGCTGGGTCGTGCTCGGTGATCCCGAGGGAAACGAATTCTGCGTGCTGCGGTCCAACCCGGAGCGCGCGGCGGTCGGCGACCCGACGGTCTGATCGCCCTGGAACATCCGCGCCGCTCGCGACACCCGTGCGGCTGGCAGAGCCGAACCTGATAGACCCGGAGACCTGGCAGACAGACCTGGGAGCCCAGACTTGGCAGACCGAAACCCTCGGCGGACCCGAAGTGGGTCCCGTCATGTACATCCGGACCATGTGTCGGCCTAGCGTCCGGCGATTCGGGTTGGTGCCGCGGTTGATCGGCCTTGTTCCTTCCTCCGGGACTGGATGTTTGGGGTCGGCCAAGGGCGCCGCGACCCGTCGGACGGCACGCGTGCGGGGCGTAACGCTGAGGGCCGGTGCCGTGCTCGGACGCCGTAGCTGTTCCGCCGCGCGGGTGGCGGGTCGGGTGGGTGGTAGGAGCCTGGTCGCAGGTCCCATTGATGCCGTGGTCGGTGAGTCGGCCGGCCAGCCGGTCGCGGTGGGCGATGGTGTGGTGCCGGCCGCACAACAACGCGGCGTTGTCCAGGTTGGTGGGGCCGCCGTCGATCCAGTGGATCAGGTGGTGGGCGTCGCACCAGGCGGCCGGCGCGTGGCAGCCGGGGAACGTGCAATGCTGGTCGCGGAGCCACAGGGCGCGGATTTGGGCTTTGCTGAACAGTCGCTGTTCCCGGCCCTGGTCCAGGATCTCCCCGGCGGCGCCGAGCACGACGGGGATGATCGCCGCGTCGCACGCCAGTCGGCGGATGGTGTCGCAGCCGAGCAGCACCCCGTCGGCCAGGGTGCCGAACACCTGGGCGGCGCCGTACTGGGCTTTCAGGTTTCGAAGTCCAGGGTGAGCATCACCACGGCTTTGGGGTTGCCGGTGGGTTCACCGGTGCCGGGTGGGTGGCGGTCACCGACCGGCGCAACGCCTCGATCAGCGCTTCCCCGCGGCGCCGCCCTACCGGCCGGGCGTCGGGTTCGCCGACGGTGCGGCCGTCGGCGTCCTTGTCCACCCTGGGCGCGACAGCGGTCCGATGGCTGCTTCCAGGACGGCGCGGCCTTCGTTGTCGATGGTGACCTGGTAGTCCCACACGCCGGGTGAGGTTTCCCGCCCGGCCGACAGGTCGATCTGCCGCCGGCACCGTTGTTGGTGCCGGTCGAACTCGCCGCCGCGCCGTACCGGGCCAACAGTTCCTGCTTGAACCTGCGCACACCCGACGGTCCGCAGTCCGCGCCCACCGCGAGCAGCTGCTGCAGGATCACCGGCTTGGCCTCGTCCGAAAGGTCCGGCGCCAGCTTGTCGAACTCGCCCGCCACCACCACCGCCGTGCCCAGGTCCACATCGGCGGTGAGCACCGAATCGGCCACGTCGGTCAGGTCGGGGCGGCGCAGCAGCTTCGCCGCCTTCGCGATGGTGTACGCGTCGCGGCGGACGTGCCAGCCGTACTCGGCGACCCAGGCCGCGGTCGACGCGCACTGCGACGCCTCCACCACCCCCCGCGCTTCGGCGTCCGCGACCACCGCGGCCAGTTGCGCCATACCGAACGCAACCATCTCCGCCAGTTCACCGACCAACTCGCCCAGTTCATCGCTGGGGCATTGGTAGCCCACCGTGTGCAGATCCCGCGTCGCCTCGCGGCCCGCGGCGATGATCTGCCGCCGTTCCGCCAGAGGTGTTGCACTGCCTGCCATACCGAAAACGCTACTCAGCACCTCCGACAGTGCCCCTGCCACAACCGAAGTTATCCACAGCCGCTCACGTCACGGTCGGGCCACCGTCCCCGGAGAGCCTCGGCGTCGAACCTCAACCCCAACAGCAACTCTCAACCCTGGCGAGGATCAACTTCGGCCCACATGTGACGGGTGGGACACCTGGCAACACTTCATCCTCGCGGTCGAAGTTGATCCTCGCTAAAGCGGGGTGGCCTTGGGACCGACCAGGCGGGTCAGGCGTGCACTATCTCGGACTCGCCGGGCATCCAGAGCTCGGTCGGTGGACGAGGCAGCGCCCGCGCCGGCAGGACGGCGGAACAGGATGGGAATCCCCCGGCACGTTGCCCAGTCCAGGGAATCGGTGACCTGCACATGGACGTGCGGCTGGGTGCTGTTGCCGGAGTTGCCGCACTCACCGACCTGGTCTCCGGCCCGCACCCTGGCACCGGCAACCACAGAGATCGATCCGCACCGCAGATGCACGACGGCCGCATACGGCCCGCGCGGACCGAGGGCGATCACCACGTGGTTGCCTGCGATCGCACCGATTCCGCCGCGGACCCGTCCCGCTTGGCCCAGTGCGTAAGGGATCAGGGCGAGTTGCGAACGCCGGGCCGGATGGTCGCGCTCGCCGTCGTGCACCGCCACCACCGTGCCGGCAACCGGCGCCAGGATCGGCGCGCCGAACCCGAGGAACAACTCCGGCGGCTCGGACGCCAGCACGGTCCGCCAACTCCGCGGCGCGGATCGGGCGCGGGAGTCCACGGCGATGAAGTCGATCGCATGCGTGACACCGAACATCGTCGTGCCGTGCGACGGCACCCGTCGAGCGGGGCTGTTGCGAGCCAGCCAGGTCCCCCGGAACGGCAGGTCGAGGACCACCGGCTCGGGTTGGCTCACGGATACTGGGCGAGGAGCCAGTCCAGTACCACAGGGACGGCCGACAACACCGAGACGTGCCCCTCACGCGGACGCAGCCAGCAGCTCGCCCGTCGGACACGAGCGCAGCATCGCCTGGGCATGCGCGACCGGCACCATCCGATCCAACTCTCCGTGCACGAACCAAGCCGGAACGGTGAGCGCGCCGAGCGAGAACCCCCATCCGACGCGAAGGCGACGTCGTCCTCGATCAATCCGTCCGGTCCGGCGGAGCCGGCAGCGCCCGCGTCTGCACCCAACGACGACCACTCCCCTTGCAGCGCAGCCCAATCCGCATCCACGAACACGGACGGATCGAAATCATCGGTCTCGGCGAATTTCCGCCGAGACTCCTTGCCCTGCCGGGCCGCGCGCAACGCACCCGGTGCCGCCATGCCGGCGAACCAGTCGAAGTCCTGTGTGTATGGCGCGATCCCGGCCAGGGTGGCGACCGCTCGGACCCGATCCGGCAATAAGGCAGCACAAGCCAGCGCGTGCGGGCCTCCGCCGGATGCTCCGAACGTGAGGCACCTCGGCACACCCAACGCGTCGAGGATTGCCGCGACGTCTGCAGCCGCGGAGCGCCACATCGCGGCCGGGCACCGCGGTCGATCCGAGATAGGAAGGACGGGCATAGCCGATCAGCCGCACTCCGCGCGCCGACGTCGCCGACAGCATCGGCGGCAGCAGGGCACCGGTGGCCGGCGAACCGTGATGGAAGAGCACGACCGGACCGTCGCCGCCGGAATCGAACGTGTGCAGCAGCCGCCCCTCACCGGTGGGCACGTCGCGTTCGACCACGTCAGGCATGGGCGGCCACGTCGAAGACCGCAGCCAGCTCGTCGCGCTGCCGCAGCGCAGCCGCCCGGAGTGATCCGAGATCGGGTCCGGCAGAGAGAATCTCGCGACTGGAGGACGGCAGCACCGCGCGCAGCGCAGCGCCGAATACGGTTCGCAGATCGTGTGCCGTACCGCCCTGTGCGCCCAGGCCCGGCGCCAGCAACGGTCCATTGGCCATCGACAGGTCCACCGGCGTGTCACCGACGGTCGCGCCGACCACCAGGCCGACCGACCCCAACGGCGTCTCGCCGGCGTTCAGCGCGGCGACCTGATCCACCACGGTCTGCGCGACCAACCGGCCGTCGGCGCCCTGCGGCGTACTGCACCTGCGGGGCCTCGGGATTCGATGTCACGCCGAGCACGAACACTCCGCGACCGGTGGCGGCGGCCAGTTCCAGCGCCGGTCGCAGGGAGCCGAATCCCAGGTAGGGCGAGACCGTGATGGCGTCGGAAGCCAACGGCGCATCGTCGGCCAGATAGGCGCGCGCGTAGGCGTCCATGGTGGACCCGATGTCTCCGCGCTTGACGTCCAGCAGCACCAGGGCGCCCGCCGCCTTCGACTCCAGGATCACCCGCTCCAGGACCGCAATGCCGGCCGACCCGTGGGCTTCGTAGAACGCGGACTGCGGCTTGACGACAGCCACCTCGCCGGCCAGGGCCTCGACCGTCCTGAGGGCGAAGGTTTCCAGCCCCGCCGCCGTGTCCGGCAGGCCCCAGGCGGCCAAGAGACCAGGATGCGGATCGATCCCGACGCACAACGGTCCACGCGCCGCCATCGCGTCGACCAACCGGGCTCCGAAGGGACGGTCGGTGGTCACGGGCGGCTCCGATCAGTGGGTGCGGTACTCGTCACGGACGGCGGTCAACTGCCGGGCAGCGAAGGCGCCGGATCCACCGCCGACGACGATCGCCATGATGTCCGCGAACGTCTGCCCGCCGGTCAGAATCAACGCGATGACCGCTCCGGCCACCGCCACCAGTACGGGGATCCAGCGCTTGCGCACGTCGGCGACAATCGCCGCACCCGCCGCACCTCGCTTGCTCGCTGCGTTCTGCAGCAGGCCCAGGTAGGCGGCGGCTCCGCCTGCGGAGACCAGTCCGACGATGGCGACGATGGTGGCGATGAGATCGATCACTATCCATTGTTCCTGATCGGACCGCCGAGGGTGCAGTGACGCCGTCTGCGATGGCCGCGTTCAGCTCGCTGACCAGCCCCGGGCCGCGGTAGATGAACCCCGTGTACACCTGCAGCAGGTCGGCGCCGGCGTCCAACATCGCCAGCCCGTCGGGCGCCGAGGAGATGCCGCCGACGCCGATCACCGGCAGGTCGCTGTGGGCGCGCACGAACCTGACCACCTCGAGCGCGCGGGCCCGCAGCGGTGGCCCGGACAACCCGCCCGGCTCGGCGGCGGTGGGCACGTCGCCCGGCGCGAGCCCCGCCCTCGACAGGGTCGTGTTGACGGCAATGATCCCGGCGATGCCATGGTCGGCGCCGACCTGCAGGACGTCGGCGACGGCGGCATCGGACAGGTCCGGGGCGATCTTCACCAGCACCGGCACGGGTCGGTCCCGCCCACCAGCTGTGGCCAACTCGCGAGCCCGGGTGGTCAACGCGCCGAGCAACTCGGACAGCGGCCCGCGGTCCTGTAACCCGCGCAGCCCGGCGGTGTTCGGGGACGACACGTTGACCGCGACGTAGTCGGCGTGATCATGCACGGCCTCGAGCGAGGTCAGGTAGTCACCCACGGCGTCGGCCAGCGGGGTGTGTTTGGACTTCCCCAGGGAGATCCCCACCGGCACCCCGACCGGCCCGGCGGCGGCCAGTCGCCGGGCGAGCGCCGCGCTGCCGTTGTTGTTGAAGCCCATCCGGTTGATCACGGCCCCGGACGCCCGCAGCCGGAACAGCCGGGGCCGGGGGTTGCCCGGTTGCGGCCGGGCGGTGACCGTACCGAGTTCGACGAACCCGAAGCCCAGCGCCGGCCAGGCCCTGATCGCGAGACCGTTCTTGTCCACTCCGGCGGCCAGCCCGACGGGGGACGGAAAGTCGACACCGAAGACGGTGCGCGGAGCAGGGTGCCGGGCGAAGGCCAACCGCAGTCCGGCCACCAGCGTCGGTGACTCACCCACCGACGCGAGGGCCCGCAGCGTGCGATGGTGCGCGGTCTCTGCGTCGCCGTCGCCCAGCCGGAACAGCACCGGGCGGGCGAGCCGACGGTAGCCGACGTCGACGGCTCCCATCAGGCGGGCACCGCGGCTTCGTCGATCGGCTCCTCGGCGGAAACCGCCGGATCTGCTGCGGTGCCGGGCGTTCCGGTCGCCGACGCCGCGCGCAGCCGGGCGTGCAGGACCTGCAACGGCGCCACTCCGACGTGGGAGCGGATCACCGCCTCGATGCCCTGGATCGCCGCCGCAGCTCCGGCCACCGTGGTGATGCACGGGATGTCGGCACCGATCGCCGCGGTGCGGATCTCGTATCCGTCGATGCGCGGACCGGACTGCCCGTACGGGGTGTTGATCACCAGGTCGATCTCGCCGGCCCTGATCTTCTCCACGATGTTGCCCGGCCCCTCGAAGTGCTTGCGCACCACTTCGACGGCCATGCCGTTGCGGCGCAGCATCTCCGCAGTGCCCTCGGTCGCAACCACCTTGAAGCCCAGGTCCGCCAACCGCTTGATCGGGAACACCATGGAACGTTTGTCGGCGTTGGCCACCGAGACGAACACCGTTCCCGAGGTGGGCAGCGAGCCGTACGACGCCGTCTGGGACTTCGCGAAAGCCGGCCCGAAAGCGGCATCGATGCCCATCACCTCACCGGTGGAACGCATCTCGGGCCCCAGCAGCGAATCGACGCCGCTCCCGTCGGGCCGACGGAATCGGTGGAACGGCATGACTGCTTCCTTGACCGCGACCGGCGCGTCGATCGGCAGCGTCGCGCCGTCCCCGACCGCCGTGAGCAGCCCCTCGGCACGCAGGTCGGCGATGGTGGATCCGGTCATGATCCGGGCGGCGGCCTTGGCCAGCGGCACCGCGGTTGCCTTCGAGGAGAACGGAACCGTGCGGGACGCCCGGGGGTTGGCTTCCAGCACATAGAGCGTCTGATCCTTGAGGGCGTACTGCACGTTCAACAGTCCGCGGACGCCGCAGCCGAGGGCGATCGCCTCGGTGTGGGCACGGACCGTATCGATGTCGCTGCGGCCCAAAGTGATCGGCGGCAGGACACAGGCCGAGTCGCCCGAGTGGATGCCGGCCTCCTCGATGTGCTCCATCACCCCACCGAGGTACACCTCGGTCCCGTCGCACAGGGCGTCGACGTCGATCTCGATGGCGTCGTCGAGGAACTTGTCCACCATCACCGGATGCTGTGGCGTGATCTCGGTGGCCCTGGCGATGTAGTCGGCCAGCGCCGCGTCGTCGTAGACGATCTCCATGCCGCGGCCGCCGAGAACGTATGAGGGCCGGACCAACACCGGGAAGCCGATCCGCTCGGCCACCGCGTGCGCCTGCTCGAACGACGCGGCCATCCCATAGGCCGGGGCCGGCAGCTTCGCGGCTGCCAGTAGCGCGCCGAACCGGTCCCGATCCTCGGCCAGGTCGATGGCATTGGGCTGGGTGCCCAGGATCGGCACCCCGGCTGCCGCCAGTGTGTCGGCGAGCTTGAGCGGGGTCTGCCCGCCGAGCGTGACGATGACCCCGGCGACGGTGCCGGACTCCCGCTCGGCGTGCACCACTTCCAACACGTCCTCGGCGGTCAGCGGCTCGAAGTACAGCCGGTCGCTGGTGTCGTAGTCGGTGGACACCGTCTCCGGGTTGCAGTTCACCATCACTGTCTCGAACCCGACCTCGCGCAGCGCGAGAGCAGCGTGCACGCAGGAGTAATCGAACTCGATGCCCTGCCCGATCCGATTGGGCCCGGACCCGAGGATGATGACTTTGGGCCGCTCGGCCTGCCGTGCCACCTCGGATTCCGCCGCCGGATCGGTCTCGTACGCCGAGTAGTGGTACGGGGTCTGCGCCTCGAACTCGGCGGCGCAGGTGTCGACGGTCTTGTAGACCGGCCGGATCCCGGACGACCAGCGCCTGGCCCGCACCTTCTCCTCGGTGTCCATCAGGGCGTCATCGACACCGGCGCGCAGCACGGCGATCTGGGCGTCGGACAGTCCGTAACGCTTGGCCGTGCGCAGCAGGTCGTCATCGACCTCGGCGGCGCCGGCGACCAGACCGCCCACCTCGTTGATCAACGCGATCTGGTCGAGGAACCACGGGTCGATGCCGGTGGCCTCGTGCAGCTGCTCGACGGTGGCGCCCCAGCGAATCGCCCGCTCGATCCCGTAGAGCCGGCCGTCGGTGGGTACCTTCAGCGAGTCGATGAGAGCACCCAGCTCGCTCTCCGTGGCGGCAGCCGAAAAGGCAGCTACCGTCGGGTCGTTTCCGGTCCAGAAGCCGGCCTGCTTGGTCTCCATCGACCGCATGGCCTTGCCCAGTGCCTCGGCGAACGACCGGCCGATGGACATCGCCTCGCCGACCGACTTCATCGTGGTGGTCAGCGTCGGATCGGCACCGGGGAACTTCTCGAACGCGAACCGCGGAATCTTGACCACCACGTAGTCCAGCGCCGGCTCGAACGCCGCCGGAGTCGCCTTGGTGATGTCATTGGCTATTTCGTCCAGGGTGTAGCCGATGGCCAGCTTGGCGGCGATCTTGGCGATCGGGAACCCGGTCGCCTTCGACGCCAGGGCGGACGACCGTGACACGCGCGGGTTCATCTCGATGACGATCATCCGCCCGGTGTCCGGGTCGATCGCGAACTGGATGTTGCAGCCGCCGGTAGCGACCCCGACGGCCCGAAGGATGGCCAGTCCCAGGTCACGCATGGCCTGGTATTCGCGGTCGGTCAGCGTCATCGCCGGCGCCACGGTCACGCTGTCCCCGGTGTGCACGCCCATCGGGTCGAGATTCTCGATGGAACAGACCACCACCGCATTGTCGTTGCCATCGCGCATCAGCTCGAGCTCGAATTCTTTCCAGCCCAACACGCTTTCCTCGATCAACACCTCGTGCACCGGCGAGGCGGCCAACCCGGCGCCGGCGATTCGCTCGAGTTGTTCGGGCGTGTAGGCCAGTCCGGAGCCCAGGCCACCCATGGTGAACGAGGGCCGGATCACCACCGGGAGACCGAGGTCGGCGACCGTCTCCTTCACCTGTTCGATGGTGTGGCACACGGCGGAGCGGGGAACGTCACCGCCGACGGAACGCACGATGTCCTTGAAGATCTGTCGATCCTCACCGCGTTGGATCGCCGGGATGTCGGCGCCGATCAGCTCGACGTCGAAGCGCTCGAGCGTGCCCCGCTGCGCCAGCGCTATCGCGGTGTTCAGCGCGGTCTGGCCGCCCAGGGTGGCCAGCAAGGCGTCGATCGGATGACCGGCCGCAGCCTGGTCGGCGATCACCTGCTCGACGAACGCCGGCGTGATGGGCTCGATGTAGGTCGCGTCGGCGAACTCGGGATCGGTCATGATGGTCGCCGGGTTCGAGTTGATCAGGCTGACCCTGATGCCCTCGTCCCGCAACACCCGGCAGGCCTGGGTGCCCGAGTAATCGAATTCGCAGGCCTGTCCGATGACGATCGGGCCGGACCCGATGACCAGGACGTGGCCGATATCGGTGCGCCGCGGCATCAGTGAACCTCTCCGTTGCTGCTGACTTCGGTGGGCGGACGCTGCGCCTCGACGCCTGCGCCCGGGCCGGACCCGGATGATCGCGACCCCGCCATCAGGTCGACGAACCGGTCGAACAGGTAACTCGCGTCGTGCGGTCCGGCCGCGGCCTCAGGGTGGAACTGCACCGAGAACGCCGGGCGGTCAAGGCATTCCAGGCCCTCGACCACATCGTCGTTCAGGCAGGTGAAGGCCACCCTGGCCCGGCCGTGCGGAGTCTGCACGGTCACTCCCAGCGGTGCGTCCACCGCGAACCCATGATTCTGCGCGGTCACCAGCACTCGGCCGGTCGTGTGATCCTTGACCGGCTGATTGATCCCGCGATGGCCGAACTTGAGCTTGTAGGTACCGAAACCCAGTGCCCGTCCGAGGATCTGGTTGCCGAAACAGATTCCGAAGAAGGGGATGCCGGCCTCGAGCACCTGCTCGGTGAGCGCGACACTGGCGTCAGCCGTTGCCGGGTCCCCCGGTCCATTGGACAGGAACACCCCGTCCGCACCGATCGCCGTGATGTCCTCCAGCGTGGCGTCAGCCGGCAGCACGTGTGTGGTGATCCCTCGGGCCGAGAGCATCCGCGGGGTGTTGGCCTTGATACCCAGATCCAGTGCCGCGACGGTGAAGCGATGTTCGCCCTGCGCGGGCACCACGTAAGCCTCGGCGGTGGTGACCTCACCGGCCAGGTCCGCACCCATCATCGGCGGGATCGCCCGCACCTGTGCGACCAGCCCGCTCGGGTCGGCCACCTCCTCGATCGACACTTCGGTGAAGACGCCGCATCGCATCGCTCCGGCGGTACGCAACCGCCTGGTGAGCGCCCTGGTGTCGATACCGGCGACGCCCACCACACCCTGCCGCGCCATCTCCGCCGGCAGCGAGGTCGACGCCCGCCAGTTCGACGGCCGCACCGCGAGATCCCTGACGACGAAACCCGACACCCAGATCCGCGACGACTCGTCGTCGTCCTGCTCCGCCGATGCCACCCAGCCGGTGTTGCCGATCTGCGGCGCGGTCGCGATCACCACCTGGCGGCGGTACGACGGATCCGTCAGGGTCTCCTGATAACCGGACATGCCGGTGGTGAACACCGCCTCGCCGAAAGCCGTGCCGGCGGCACCGAAACCGGTGCCGCGGTAGACCGTGCCGTCCTCGAGGACCAGCACGGCGGGCGGGCCGCCAAGGTGACCCGGCCCATTCGATCGGCCGTCGGCGACGGTCATGCGCTTGCTCCATCCGTGCTGTCGAGTCGGGACTTGACGGCAGTCAGCCAAGCCCGCTGGTCGTCCAGGTCATCGGCACGCACGCCGGTGTCGAGCGTGACATGCCCGAGAATCCAGGTGAACACGAGAATTCCGGTCGGTGTTGCCATGACTTTTCCGGCGATGCCCGGAGCGGTGCGAATCCCGCGAAGGTCCGCGCCCGGGATGAAGAGCGGCTCGTCGCCGATCCGGTCGATGAGCACCCCGTCGACCCGCAGGTGGGCGACGGCCTTGGCCCGCCGGCCGAGACCGTGCGCGACGATCCGGTCCTGCCAGCGACCGGAGACCGTCGTCGACACATAGAGCCCGGTCAGCGGTTCGATCAGGTCGGGAGACGGTGCGCTCGGCGGTTCCGTCAGGTCGGGTAGGTCGGACTGCCGGGCGGCCCGGTTGCGCCAACCCCGCCACAGACCGGCGGCGGCCAACAGCACCACACCGATCATCGCCAGGGTCAACCACAGACGTTCCATTTATCAGATCACCAGGACCGACAACAGAGCGCCGTCGGCGACGGTCTGCTTTCCGCGCAGGAAGGTGCCGACCACCCGGCCGGGTAACTCCATACCCTCGAAGGGTGTGTTCGCGGACAGACTGGCGAGATCGACACCGCTGACGGTCCAGGAAGTGTCGGGGTCGACCAGCACCAGATTGGCCGGCTCGCCCACCGCGATCGGCCGGCCCTGGCCGGCCAGTCCGCCGATCCGGGCCGGTGCCTCGGACAGCACCCTGGCCACCCCGCGCCAGTCGAGCAGGCCCGGCCGCACCATGGTGGCGATGACCACGGACAGCGCGGTCTGCAACCCGAGCATGCCGGGACTGGCGTTGTCCCACTCGCATTCCTTGTCCTGGCTGGCATGCGGCGCATGGTCGGTGGCGACGATGTCGATGGTGCCGTCGGCCAGCGCGGACCGCAGCTTCTGCACGTCCGTATCCGTCCGCAGCGGCGGGTTCACCTTGAACACCGGGTCATAGCCCTCGGCGCGTTCGTCGGTCAACAGCAGGTGGTGCGGGGTCACCTCGGCGGTCACCCGGGTGCCCCTGGCCTTGGCGGCCGCGACCACGTCGACCGATCCCGCAGTGGACAGGTGGCAGATGTGCAGCCGGGAATCCACGTGATCGGCGAGCAGGCAGTCACGGGCGATGATTGCTTCCTCGGCGACGGCCGGCCAGCCGGTCATCCCGAGCCGCGCGGAGACCACGCCCTCGTGCATCTGCGCACCTTCGGTCAGCCGCGGCTCCTGGGCGTGTTGGGCGATCACCCCGCCGAAGGCTTTGACGTACTCGAGGGCCCTGCGCATCAGGAGTGGATCGGACACACACTCACCGTCGTCGGAGAACACCCGTACCCCGGCCGCCGACGATGCCATCGCGGCCAATTCGGCCAGCCGCTCACCGCGTCGGCCGACGGTCACCGCACCGATCGGGTGCACGTCGACCAGCCCGACGTCCCGGCCGAGCCGGTAAACCTGCTCGACCACACCGGCGGTGTCCGCCGTCGGGTCCGTGTTGGGCATCGCGAACACCGCCGTGAATCCACCGAGAGCAGCTGCCGCCGAACCGGTCTCGACGGTTTCCGCGTCTTCCCGTCCGGGCTCGCGCAGATGCGTGTGCAGGTCGACCAGACCGGGCAGCACGATCAGCCCGTCGGCATCGATCCTGGTGGCATCCGCAGCCGCAGGGTGCGCGGTGGCGTCCACGCCGAGCGCGGCGATCGCTCCGTCCACCAGCAGGAGATCGGCGCGTTCCTCGCCGTAGGGCGCACCCCCGACGATGAGCACCGTCCGAGTCGTCTCTTCCTGGGTCACGCCGCACCCTCTCCGCCCAGCAACAGGTAGAGCACGGCCATCCGCACCACCACGCCGTTCGCCACCTGCTCCACGATCACCGAGCCGGCGCCGTCGGCGACCTGCGGGGTGATTTCCATGCCTCGGTTCATCGGACCGGGATGCAGCACGATCCCGGTCGGCGAGATCAGGTTCCGGCGCCGGGTGTCCAGACCATAGGACCGGCTGTACTCGCGGGCGGTCGGGAAGAATGCGCCACTCATGCGTTCCTGCTGCACCCGGAGCATCATCACCGCGTCCGCTCCGACCAGCGCGCCGTCCAGGTCGTAGGACACCGCGCACGGCCAGGTCTGGACACCCACCGGAAGCAAGGTGGGCGGGGCGACCAGGGTGACCTCAGCCCCGAGCGTCGACAGCAGCAACACGTTGGACCTGGCGACGCGGGAGTGGAGCACGTCGCCGACCACCACGACGCGCCGGCCGGTCAGCTCGCCCAGATGCCGGCGCAGGGTGAACGCGTCGAGCAGCGCCTGGGTCGGGTGTTCGTGGGTGCCGTCTCCGGCGTTGACCACGTGACCCTGCACCCAGTGCGACAGCCGTTGCGGGGCGCCGGACGACGAATGGCGGCAGACGACGGCGTCGGCGCCCATCGCCTGCAGGGTGAGCGCGGTGTCCTTCAGCGACTCCCCCTTGGACACCGACGACCCCTTGGCGGAGAAGTTGATCACGTCGGCGGACAGCCGCTTCGCGGCCACCTCGAAGGAGATCCGGGTGCGGGTGGAGTCCTCGTAGAACAGGTTGACCACGGTGCGGCCGCGCAGGGTCGGCAGTTTGCGCACCTCCCGGCCGCCGATGGCCTGTTCGATCCGGGCCGCGGTGTCCAGCACGTGCAGCGCCGCCTCGCGGTCCAGGTCCCCGGCGGACAGCAGGTGTCGCGGCAGCCGCAGTCCCGCGGGCGCCGGCGGAGGCGTGGTGACCACGGGGGCCTCGATCGTGCTCGTCATGCTGACCTCACCAAGGTGACCGAGTCGGCCCCGTCGCTCTCGGAGAGCCGGACGACGACGTCGTCGGCCAGGGCGGTGGGGATGTTCTTGCCGACATAGTCGGCGCGGATGGGCAGCTGCCGGTGGCCGCGGTCGACCAGCACGGCCAATTGGATGACGGCCGGCCGGCCGTGGTCGCGCAGCGCGTCGAGCGCGGCTCGGACCGTGCGACCCGAGTAGAGCACGTCGTCCACCAGCACGACCGTGGCGTCGTCGACTCCGCCGTCGGGCAACCGGGTCTCGTGCAGCGCGAGGGGCGGCCGGCGACGCAGGTCGTCGCGGTACAGGGTGATGTCGAGTGAGCCGGACGGACAGTCCCGACCACTGAACAGGGCGATCCGATCGGCGAGCCGACGGGCCAGGTACACACCGCGGGTGGGGATGCCCAACAGGACGGCGTCACCGGCGGTGCGCTCGAGGATCTGATGGGCGATGCGATCGATGGTCCGGGCCAGATCGGCCGCGGAGAGAAGGGTCGAGCCAGATGCCGTGCTGCTGTCGGCGGGCCGGGCAGGGGCCATCGCTGACCTCCTTTCCCGCCTCACCGGACGGGTTTGAAGGATGTCGTCGCCTTGGATCCTAACAACCCCCGGGGCCGGACTCTCCCGCCGCCGCGTCCACGTCCGGGTGCTGCGAGGATCAACTTCTGTCCACCCGTGACTGGTGTGACAGTTGGGAACAACTTCATCCTCGTCGTCGAAGTTGATCCTCGCGACGAGGGGTGGACGGTAGGGGTGGAAGTAGCGCCAGGGGTGGCCCGGCGGACTGCCGACGGTCACGGTTGTCGGGGCCGGATCACCCTCGTCGGTCGCGACGCGTGGTCGAAATCGCGTCAATGGTGGAGCGATGCCTCCGTGGCGACTACTCTGCGTATCACCGCGGGGCGTGCCGGTCGGGGCCCGCCGGGACGCAGCGATCCGATGGAGGAGACGTCGTGGCACAGGACTACGCGCATGCCCTGGGAGCCCGGCTCCGGTCTATTCGCGCCCAGCAGGGGCTTTCCCTGCACGGTGTGGAGGAAAAGTCCGAGGGCAGGTGGAAGGCCGTGGTAGTCGGGTCCTACGAGCGCGGCGACCGTGCGGTGACGGTGGCCAAGCTGGCCGAACTTGCCGAGTTCTACGGCGTACCGGTCGCCGAACTGCTGCCCGACGCCCGCGCCGCGCGGCGTGGTGCCCCGACCCCCAAGCTCGTCATCGACCTGCAGCGGTTGGCCGAACTCCCGGCGCACCAGGCCGGCCCGTTGGCGCGCTACGCCGCCGCCATCCAGTCGCAGCGTGGTGACTACAACGGCAAGGTGCTCACCATCCGGTCCGAGGATCTGCGTTCCCTGGCGGTCATCTACGACATGACGCCGGAAGACCTCACCGAGCAATTGGTGCGCTGGTCCGTGCTACCGGCCGGAACGGAACTGGACGCCGAATAGCACCGCGGGGACGGACGACCCGGAGCGGTGGCTGACAGTCAGCCGCGGAGCGACGGGGCGATGGCGGCGATGGGTCCGAGTACGCCGTTGACGAACCGCGGCGAGTTGTCGGTGGACAGCGACTTCGCCAGCTCCACCGCCTCGTCCACCGCAACCGCGGCGGGTACGTCGGGTGACCAGATCAGTTCGTACACGGCGATCCGCAGGATCGTCCGGTCGACTGCGGGCATCCGGGTCAGCGCCCAGCCCTCGGCGTGCTGGGTGATCAGGTCGTCGATCCGGCCGCGATGCGCGGACACGCCACGCACCAACGACTCGGCGTATTCCCCCAACGGGGTGTAGTCGCTGGCCGCGGCCCGCTCATCGATCAGGGTCTCCGGGTCGACCTCGCGGGCGTCGGCGGCGTACAGGACGTCCAGGGCACGCTTGCGCGACTTGGACCGGGCGGACATTCGCGGCGCTCGTTCGACTCGGACGGATCAGCTGTTGACCCGGCCGAGGTATCGGCCGTCGCGGGTGTCGACCTTGATCCGGTCGCCGGTGTTGAGGAACAGCGGCACCTGGATCTCCGCGCCGGTCTCCAGCGTCGCCGGCTTCGTGCCGCCGGTGGACCGGTCTCCCTGCAGGCCAGGGTCCGTGTGTGAGACGACCAGTTCCACCGACGCCGGCAGTTCGATGTACAGCACCACACCCTCGTTCTGCGCGACCAGGGCCTGCTGGTTCTCGAGCAGGAAGTTGGCGTTGTCGCCGACGGTCTCGCCGGGGATGTGGATCTGGTCGTAGGTGTCGCCGTCCATGAAGACGAACTCGGTGCCGTCCTTGTACAGGTAGGTCATGTCCCGCTTGTCGACGGTGGCGGTCTCCACCTTGACCCCGGCGTTGAACGTCTTGTCGACGACCTTGCCGGACAGCACATTCTTCAACGTGGTCCGCACGAACGCGGGGCCCTTGCCCGGCTTGACGTGCTGGAACTCGGTGATGGTCCAGAGTTGGCCGTCGAGGTTGAGCACGAGGCCGTTCTTGAAGTCGCTGGTCGAGGCCATGATCTAGATGTACTGCCCTTCTGTGTTTCGCCATGTCGATCCCGACGCGGCCAACCCCGCGAAGGGATCAGAGCGCCAGGAATTCCTTGGTGGTCAGCGTGAGGATCTCGTACCCGTCGGGGCGAACCACTCCGCTGTCCTCGATGCGTACGCCGCCCCGCCCCGGTAGGTAGACGCCCGGCTCGACGGTGACGCACATGTCCGAGCTCCATGATAGCCGCGGAGTTGGCCGCCAAGAACGGATCCTCGTGGATCATCAGACCGACCCCGTGGCCCAACCCGTGACCGAAGTGGTCGGCGTGGCCGGCGTCGGCGATCAGGTCGCGGGCCGCCGCGTCGACGGCTGCGGCGGTTGTCCCGGGCCGGCAGGCCGCCCGGCCGGCCCCCTGGGCGGCCGCGACCAGCCCGTACAGATCCGTCTGCCAGTCCGCAGGAGTCCCGACGACGAACGTCCGGGTCATGTCCGAGTGGTAGCCGTGCACCGCCGCACCGAAGTCGAGCTTCACCAGGTCGCCTCGCGCCACGACCGCGTCGGTCGGGCTGTGGTGCGGGATCGCCGAGTTCGACCCCGCGGCGACGATGGTGGCGAACGAGATGTCGTCAGCACCCAGCTCTCGGATGCGTTGATCGAGGTCCAAGCGGATCTCCCGCTCGGAGCGCCCGGCTCTGATTCCACCCGCCTCCAGCAGGTCGGCGAGAGCCCGATCGGCTACCGCGCAGGCTTGGCGGATCGCCTCGATCTCCTCGGCGTCCTTGACCGCGCGCAACCGTTCGACCGGCCCGGACAGACCGATCAACTCGGCCGATCCGGCGTCCTGCAACTCGCCGAGGCCGTCGACGGTGACGATGTGCGACTCGAACCCGATCCGTCCCGTGGCGGCCCGCAGCAGTGCCGGACCGCAGGGCCGGTCGATGACGCGTTCGAGATCCGGGACCTCGGCGGCCGCCTGCGTCAGGTAGCGGAAGTCGGTGCAGAACCGGGTGGCGTCGTCAGACCCGGCATCGACGAGCAGCGCGGCGTTGGATCCGGTGAACCCGCTGAGATACCTGACATTGACCAGGTCGGAGACCAGCAGGGCGTCCACGTCGGCATCGGCCAGGTGACCCCGGAGGGCTGCGCGCCGCTCGGCGTGCCGGGTCGTCATGACCGGCACAGTAGCCCTGATGGTCCGTCAGTCCGGATGGCCCACGATGTTCACCACGGTGCCGTCCGGGGCCCGGACGAAAAACCTGTGCACACCCCACGCCTCGACGGTCAGCGGATGGACGATCTGGTAGCCGTGCTCGACGGCTTCGCGGTAGGCGCCTTCGACGTCGTCGGTGTGGATCGAGATCGCGGGCTGGGCCTGGGCGGTCGCATCGGCGGTGAGCAGTTGGACCATGGCCCCGGTCTCGGGTGAGGTGTAGCGGGCGACCCAGCCCAAATTGAACTCCTCGATTTCCAGCCCGAGGTACTCGGTGTAGAAGTCTTTCGCCGTGGCTAGGTCCGCTACCTGCAGGTCGACGATGATCCGCTTCGTCCGCATGCTGGTCTCCTGTCTCTTTCCGAGCGCGTTATAAAAGCAGTTAAAAGCATGATGCCGGGACGAACTAAAAGGTTCTAAACCGCTACGCTATTGTCCATGCGCAATCCCTTCACGGCCAGCTTCGGTGTCTCGCCGCCACTGCTCGTCGGTCGTGACGCCATTCTCGCGGAGTTCAGTGCAGCGCTGGCCGACGGCCCCGGCGCCAGCGGGCGGGCGACGCTCTACACCGGAGCGCGCGGGTCGGGGAAGACGGTCATGCTCAACGCCGCCGAGGACCTCGCCAGAGCCGAGGGTTGGTTGGTGGTCAGCGAGACCGCCTCGCCGGGCTTCGTCGAGCGCATCACCACCGAACACCTCCCGCGGTTGTTGCGCGAGTTCGATCCCAAGGCGATCCAGCGACGACTCCGTGGCGTCACCGCGCCGTTGAGCGCCGGCGCAGTGACCTGGGATTCCGTCGAGCGACACGTGGTGCGCGCCGGCCTGCGAAGTCAGCTCGAACTGCTGACCGAGCTGCTGGCCGAGCACGAGACGGGACTACTGCTCACCGTCGATGAGATCCACCGCAACCAACTCGCCGAGCTCCGCGAGGTCGCGACCACGCTGCAGCACGCCTTCCGTGAGGGCCGCGACGTCGCGTTCATCGGCGCCGGTTTGGGCTCGAGTGTCAGCGACGTGGTCAACGACAGTGTGCTGACCTTCCTTCGTCGCGCCGACCGTCATCACCTGGGCCGGGTGCGTCGCGACGATGTCGAGCGCGGCTTCCGGGTGCCGATCGAGGCGTCCGAGCGGCGCGTCGAACCCGCGGCACTGGCCCACATGGTCGATGCCGTAGACGGCTATCCCTTCATGCTGCAACTCGTCGGCTCGCGGGTGTGGCGGATGCATCCCGAGCGGACGGAGATCACCATCGACGACGCCAGGGAAGGTGTCGAATTGGCCCGGGACCGGCTCGGGACCCTGGTACACGAACCGGCGCTGTCCGCGGCCTCCGAGATCGACCGGTCGTTCCTGTTGGCCATGGCCCAGGACAGCGGACCGGTACGGATGGCCGACATCGCCGAACGGCTCGGGGTCACCGCCAACTACGCGAGCCAGTACCGACGCCGGCTCCTGGCCGCCGAGCTGATCGAGCCGGTCGGCACCGGCAGGGTGGACTTCGCGCTGCCCTACCTGCGCGAATACCTGCTCGCGGCCGGGCCAGCTACGGCGGGCGACGGGTGACCAGGGCGATGTCCGAGGTCGATGACAGACTCACGCCACCCCGAAGGAGGGATGTCACGATGACCACGGAACTCACCCAGGTGGACCCGCCGGCCATGCAGTCCAGCCCCGCCTTTGCCCAGGGCATGATCGCGCCCGCCGGGCGCACCCTGTACATCGGTGGGCAGAACGGCGTCGATGAGTCGGGCACCTTGCTCGACGGGCTGGAGGCACAGACCGGCCAGGCCCTGCGCAACGTCCTCGCGGTGCTCGCCGCGGCCGGCACGGACGCCGACCACGTCGCGAAGATGACCATCTATCTCGACCCTGCGGTGGACCCCAACGCGGCGTTCGCGGCGAGTGCATCGGTGTGGGGAAATCACCGCACGGCCGTCACGGTGCTGGCCGTTGCACCCGCCAATCCGGGCGCGCTGGTCGAGATCGAAGCGATTGCGACGATCCCCGAATCCTGATCCAGGGGCCTGCAGCTCATCAGGTGCAGTGCATCCGGGCCGCAAGCAGAGAGGCATTCGGATAGTCGCTGTTGCCGGTGATGAGCAGGCCCGCCGGTTCGACGATGCATGGGTGCGTCGCGCGCCCACTAGCGACGGGTCAATGCGTCTCCGCCAGGTAGTGCAGTGCCAGTTCGTACCCGGCGACCCCGAGCCCGGCAATCACTCCGGTTGCCACCGCGGACACCACCGAGTGGTGCCGGAACTCTTCCCGGGCGTGAATGTTGGACAGGTGTACCTCTATGAGGTCGGCGGTGCGCTGCGCCACCGCGTCGCGAACCGCCACCGAGTAGTGCGACCAGGCCGCGGGGTTGAGGACGACCGGGATTGCGCGGTCGGCCGCCTCGTGCAGCCAGCGGACGAGCTCTCCCTCGTCGTCGGTCTGCCGCACCTCGACCTCGAGGCCGAGTTCACCACCGATCGCGACCAGCCGTTCGGCCAACTCGGCGTAAGTGGTGGAGCCGTAGACATCAGGCTCGCGCAGGCCGAGCCGACCCAGGTTGACCCCGTTGAGCACCAGCACCGGCCCGGTGACAGGTCGTCCGGTCACAGTTTCACCCCGGTCACAGTTCCACCACGCCCTTTCGCACCGGCTGCCCGGCGACCACCGAGTAGGCCGCGGCCAACAACGCCGGGTCCGGCCCGACCAGCCGACCGGGCCGGGCCAACCCGTCCAACACCACGAACCGCAACGTTCCCGACCTGGTCTTCTTGTCCGAGCCCATGATCGTCACCAAGTCGCCGAACGCGTCCGGGTCGTAGGTCGTCGGCAGGCCGAGCCGGGACAGCACGGTCAGGTGTCGATCTGCGGTGGCGTCGTCCAACCGTCCGGCCGCCCTGGCCAACTCGGCGGCGAAGACGAGACCCACCGACACGGCCGCGCCGTGCCGCCAGCGGTATCGCTCCCGCTTCTCGATCGCGTGTGCCAGGGTGTGCCCGTAGTTCAGGATCTCGCGGAGGTCCGATTCGCGCAGATCCGCCGAGACCACCTCGGCCTTGATCGCAATAGCGCGGCGGACGAGTTCGGCCAACCGCGCCGACGTGGGGTCGGTCGCCTCCTCGGGATCCTCCTCGACCAACCGAAGGATCTCCGGGTCGGCGATGAAACCGGCCTTGACCACCTCGGCCATCCCTGCCACCAGCTCGTTGCGCGGCAACGATTCCAGGGTGGCGAGGTCGGCGAACACGGCGCTCGGCTCGTGGAAGGCGCCCACCAGATTCTTGCCGGTCGACGTGTTGATGCCGGTCTTGCCGCCGACCGCGGCGTCGACCATGCCGAGCAGCGTGGTCGGCACCTGGATCACTCTGACCCCGCGCATCCAGGTGGCCGCGGCGAAACCGGCCAGGTCGGTCACCGCACCCCCGCCGAGTCCGATCACCACATCGGTGCGGCCCAGGCCGATCTGCCCGAACACGTCCCAGCAGAAGCCGAGCACCTCCAGCGTCTTGCCGTCCTCGGCGTCGGGGACCTGCAACAGGTGGGTGTCGGTGCCTGCCTCGGCAAGGGCGTCCCGGATCGCCTCGGCGGTGACCTCGAGGGTGGGCGGATGGACAACCGCCGCGCGGGTGGTGCCGGCGACCGCGGCGACCAACTCGCCGAGCAGTCCGCGGCCGATCGTGACCTGGTAGGGCGACGCACCGGTGACCGGGACGGTCACCGGGTCGGAGATGGTCCGCGACATCGGGTCAGCGCTCACCGCAGGTCCCTGCGGCCCACGTCGGCCGGCGCCAGGTCCAGCTTCTCGACGATGAGTTCGGCCACCTCGCGAACACTCCGGTCGTCGGTGGCGATCTCGAGCGTCGCCACCTCCCGGTACAGGGGCAGCCTGGCGTCCAGCAGGGCCTTGTAGGTCGCCCGCGGATTCATCCCCACCAGCAGCGGCCGGTGGGTGGCGAGTCCGGTGCGCCGCACGCCGGTGGGCATGGTCAGCGCCAGAAACACCACGCTGTGACCGGCCAACACTGCCCTGGTCTCGGGGGCGAGCACGGCTCCGCCGCCGAGCGCCAGCACGCCCGGATGCTCGGCCAGCGCCGCGCTCACGGCGGCCCGTTCGAGCGTGCGAAAGGCGTCCTCGCCGTCGTTGGCGAAGATGTCCGGGATGGTCCGGCCGGACGCCCGTTCGATGTCGGCGTCGGTGTCCCGCAGGTCCAGCCCGGTGAGCCGGGCGATGGCCCGACCGACCGTGGACTTGCCCGAGCCGGGCGGGCCGATCAGCACGACGGCCGGGCGGCTGCCGGCCGGATCACTCGTCATGTCAGCCCGCGTCCACCGCATCGAGCGCGGCTGCGGTGGGCCGGGTGCGGGCGATGGTCGCCAGGTAGCCCTCGACGTTGCGCCGGGTTTCCGCGATCGAGTCGCCGCCGAACTTCTCGGCCGCTGCGTCGGCGACGACCAGCGCGACCATCGCCTCGGCGACCACACCGGCGGCCGGCACCGCGCACACGTCGCTGCGTTGGTGGATGGCAACAGCCTGCTCACCGGTCACCACGTCCAGGGTCGCCAGGGCACGCGGCACCGTGGAGATCGGCTTCATGGCCGCGCTGATCCGCAGCACCTCGCCGTTGGTCATGCCACCCTCGATCCCGCCGGCCCGGTTCGACCGTCGGGTGACCCCGGGGTTGCGCGGATCGATCTCGTCGTGCGCGACGCTCCCCCGGCGGCGTGCGGTGGCGAAGCCGTCCCCCACCCCGACGCCCTTGATCGCCTGGATGCCCATCAAGGCGCCGGCCAGGCGGGCGTCCAGCCGCCGGTCGCCCTGGACGAACGAGCCGAGGCCGGGGGGCAATCCGTAGACCAGCACCTCGACCACGCCGCCGAGCGTGTCGCCGTCGGCCTTGGCCGCGTCCACTTCGGCCACCATCGCCGCCGTGGAATCGGGATGCAATGCCCGGACCGGCGATTCGTCGATGGCGGGCCGATCCTCGGGTGTCGGCAGTGGGCCGTCGACCGCGTCCGCCTCGCCGAGCGAGACCACGTGCGAGACCACCTCGGCGCCGAGCACCGCCCGCAGGTAGTGCTGGGCGACGGTGCCGAGCGCCACCCGGGCGGCCGTCTCGCGGGCGGAGGCCCGTTCGAGCACCGGCCGGGCGTCGTCGAAGCCGTACTTCTGCATGCCGGCCAGGTCGGCGTGGCCGGGCCGGGGCCGGGTCAGCGGGGCATTGCGGGCCAGTCCGTCCAGGGTGCCGTCCGGCACCGGATCGGCGGACATGATCTCTTGCCACTTGGGCCACTCGGTGTTGCCCACCTGCACGGCCACCGGCCCGCCCATGGTCAATCCGTGCCGCACCCCGCCCAGGATGCTGACGACGTCCTGCTCGAATTTCATCCTGGCGCCACGGCCGTAGCCGAGTCGACGCCGGGCGAGCTGGGTGGAGATGTCGGCCGAGGTCACCGGTACACCGGCGGGCAACCCCTCGAGAACAGCGACGAGCGCAGGACCGTGCGACTCGCCTGCAGTGATCCAACGCAACACGCCGTCATCTTCCCACGGGCCGAGCCGGGGACCGTCCCGCCGCCCGCCGGATGGCCGGCCGCCGGTCCGGGTCAGGCGACGGCCGGCAGGCCCTTGGCGCTGGACACCAGCGTCGCGGCCAGTCCGGCGGAGTGCTCACGCCACCACGACCGGGGCAGCGCCTGCCGCGGCAGGACGCTCGGTCGCGGGACGTCGGCGGCCGGTGTGGACATGATCGAGGCGAGCATCTCGGTGCCGTCGGCTGCCGACATCCTGGCCGCGTCCGCCCACCGGTCCAATGCGATGTCCAGCCGACCGTCGCGGTCGGGTCCGGAAGCGGTCATGATCGGTGCCTTTCGGTGGGTCGGGGCCTGAGGATCGGGCGGATCGGTGTCGGTCGCGGGCGGGCCGGTCGCCGGGCCGTCGTCGAACAGTTCCTGCCTGAGCAGGGCCCGGGCGCGGGACAACCGGTACCGCACGGTGCCGGCCGGGATGCCGAGGGCGGCTGCGATCTGGGCGGAATTCAGTTCGCCGGCCGTCGCCATCGCCAGGCAGACGCGCAGATCCTCGGGCAGCCGACCGACCGCCGCGCTGACCCGGCTGAGATCGTCGACAGCCTGCGCCTCGTCGCCGGCCGACCGTTGTCGGGCCGGGGCCAGCGTGGTCACCGAGGCGAGGACGTCGGCCTGCGTCCGGGCACGGCGTCCGGCGTCCACGGCCAGGTTCCTGGCCACGGTGAACAGCCAGGCCCGCTGTCCGTCGGCGTTGCGCACCAGCAGCTCCGGCAGGTGCCGCCAAGCCCGCAGGAACACCTCCTGGGTGAGGTCGGCAGCGTAGGCCGGATCGGCGGTGCGGCCGAGCAGGTACGCGTGCAGTCCGGGCTGCTGCTCGCGGAACATCACCGCGAACGTCTCACCCGCATCGCGCGGCCGCTGCTCAGTCGGCGACACCCGCGCTCCGGATGGAGCCGTAGGCGTCGGTGGCCAGGAACTGCAGCGTCGGCACCACGCTGGGCGGGGCGGTGGCGTCGCCGAACAGCACCAGATCGCTGACCTTCGCCCGCAGTGCCTCGCCGGTGACGTCGTCGGCAACGGTCAGGTCGCCGAAGGCGACGATGCTCGCCTTCTCGTCGAGCAAATCCAGGAACTCGGCCGTCACCGTGGTGTCGCCGTAGAACACCCGCGGTTCTTGACTGCGATACCAGGCCAGTTGCCCCTGGCTGACCAGCCGCGGCTCCACCTGATCGCGGGCGGACTCGGGAAACGCGGCCTGTCCGGCCGTGAGGATCTGTCGGTACCCGACCTCGCTGACCGTCCCGGTCAGCACCGCCTGTCCGGCGAGGATCAGCACGTCGGCAGCGGTACCGGCCGGATTGGCCAGCGTGG
The DNA here is from genome assembly GCA_963834185.1 of uncultured Actinomycetota bacterium. Lineage (GTDB taxonomy): Bacteria > Actinomycetota > Actinomycetes > Mycobacteriales > Nakamurellaceae > Nakamurella. The sequence goes on along the minus strand of CAWIAR010000004.1, from coordinate 297,808 downwards.
CTGCGCTGACCCGCAGTTGGCCGCTCAACACAGTGATGTCCTGGTCGTCGGCCCAGCGGTACTGGATGACCGCACCGGTCCCCTCGAGCACCTTGCCGATCTTGGACTCGCTGCCGCGTGGAGCGAGCACGCTGCCGGTCACGTGGATGAGACCGGGAAGGCTGCCCGTGATCGGACTGGTGATGATCAACATGCCGGTGACGATCAGCACGTCGTTCTCGCCGCCGAGGTCGTCCCCGGCCACGCTCAGCGACCCGGTGTGCGAGCGCACCGTCGCCCCGTCCGGGACGAAGATGGTGTTGGCCACCCGCCGACGTCGGGATCGCGGTGTAGGCGGCGGCCAGCGACCTCGGCACGACGACCGTCGCCACGCGCTCGATCGCGCTGATGCCGGCCAGGTCGTCCGGCCCGGTCAACCCCGAGAGGTCGAGTAACGGGGTGTGGCCGAGCACGCGGCCCGGGCCCTGGTCGGCGGTCACTTGGCGCCACCGGCCTTCGCCGTCGCCCGGCCACGGGCCGACCCGCGGCGGCCGCCGGCGTGGCGGCGCTGTCGGGTGGTGCTCCTGGTCAGTTCGGTCATCTCGGCTGCCCTGGCCCTCAGGATGGCGAATTCGTCGAACATGGTTCTTTCCTCCTCGGTGGCGAGTCCGACACCTGCGACTCGCTTCACCCGGTACTACGGGGCTGTCTGCGAAGTGTTGGCCGCCGGCTAAGGAATTTTGCCGAGGAATTTGGCGAGGAATTCTGCCGAGGCAATTTTGCGGCGGCAATGGTGCCGAGGAAGTTCAGTGCACTTCCTCCCACGCCTTGTAGGCGTCGTGCACGACGCTGATCATGTCCTCGACGTCATCGGTCACATGGATCAGGTCCAGGTCGGATCCGGAGATGTTCCCGGCTTCGGCCACGGAGTCGCGGATCCAGTCGACCAGCCCGCCCCAGTACTGCGACCCGAACAGCACGACCGGAAACTTGGTCACCTTCTTGGTCTGCACCAGGGTCAGTGACTCGAACAACTCGTCCAACGTGCCGAAACCCCCTGGCAGACAGACGAATGCCTGGGAGTACTTGACGAACATCGTCTTGCGGGCGAAGAAGTAGCGGAAGTTGACCCCGAGGTCGACCCACTGGTTCATGCCCTGCTCGAACGGCAGCTCGATGCCCAGACCGACCGAAAGCCCGTCCGCCTCCTTGGCGCCCCGATTCGCCGCCTCCATGGTCCCCGGCCCGCCGCCGGTGATCACCGCGAAACCCTCGCGGGCCAGGGCGGCGCCGATCCGGCGGGCGGTCGCGTACTGCGGGTGCTCCCGCTTGGTACGGGCGCTGCCGAAGACGCTGACGGCGCGCGGCAACTCCGACAACGCGCCGAATCCCTCGACGAACTCGGCCTGGATTCGCAGCACCCGCCACGGGTCGGTGTGCACCCAGTCCGACGGTCCGCGTGAGTCGAGCAATCGCTGATCGGTCGTCCCGGCGCCTTCCGCCTGGTCGCCGCGCAGTACCACCGGCCCGCGCATACGCTCGCTGCGCCGGTCCTCCACGGGTCGGTTCCCGGTCCCGGCGTCCCGCTCGGCGGCCGCCTGGGCGCCGGCTTCTGCTGCGTCCCGGTCCACGTCCGGCTTGCTCTGCTCTGGCTTCACGCAGTGCACCCTAGCCGCGTGGGTCCCCACCGGCCCGCGGGGAGTTAGTCCAAGGATCGTGTCCGGTTTGGGCGGAAAAAGTCCCCGCGGGCTGGGGGGTATCGGGGGCGTGCTCAGCTCAGGAACGTGCGCAGCCGTTCGGTCATGTCCCGGATCTGAGTCAAGGAGACGTGCTCCTCGCGGGTGTGGGCGAGGGACGGGTCACCCGGTCCGTAGTTGACCGCGGGGATGCCGAGCGCCGCGAACCGGGCGACGTCGGTCCAGCCGTACTTGGCCACCGGTGTGCCGCCGGCCGCGGCGACGAATTCCGCCGCTGCCGGGGCCGAGAGGCCGGGGAGCGCGCCCGCGGCGACGTCCAGAACCTCGAGGTCGTAGGCCCCGAACAGGTCCTTCAAGTAGTGCACGGCACCGTCGGCGTCGCGGTCCGGCGCGAACCGGAAGTTGATCCGGATCTCACACTCGTCGGGTATGACGTTGCTGGCCACCCCGCCGGTGATGCCGACGGCGTTCAGACCCTCCCGGTATCGGCATCCGTCGATGTCGACCTCGCGTCCGGGCCAGTCGCCCAGGATCGACAGAACCTGACCCGCGCCGTGGATGGCGTTGACCCCTTTCCATGACCGCGCCGAGTGCGCGCGGTGGCCGTGCACCGTGACGCGCGCCGAAACGGTGCCCTGACAGCCGGCCTCGACGACGCCGTTCGTCGGCTCGCCGAGAATCGCGAGGTCGGCGGTCAGCCAGTCGCGCAGATCCCGCTCGATCCGGGTCAGGCCGTTCCGATCGTGCTCGATCTCCTCGCAGTCGTAGAAGATGAACGTCAGATCCCTGGACGGCTCGGCCACTGTCGCGGCCAGGTGCAGCAGCATCGCGTCACCGGACTTCATGTCCGTGGTGCCGCAGCCGTGCAGGATGTCCCCCTCGCGCCGGGACGGCACGTTGTCGGCGATCGGCACCGTATCGATGTGCCCGGCCATCAATACCCTGGTCGGACGCCCGAGGGAGGTCCGGGCGAGAACGGCATTGCCCGAACGGATCACCTGGAATTTCTCGCCCAGCCCACGCAGGGCCGCCTCGATGGCGTCGGCGAGGGGTCCCTCGGTACCCGAGACGGATGGCATGTCGACCAGCAGCGCGGTCAGGTCGGCGGGGTCGGTGTGCAGGTCCAGCGACATGTGCCGCACCGTACCCGCAGGCACGAACGGCCCCGGACAGCGCGGCGGCAGGTTCCGGCGCTCCATCGTTGCGGCCGGATGGTGACGCGCCCGGCAGTACCGTCGGGCAGGTGCGCAGGTCCGTGGTTGTGTCCGCCATCGTCGTCGGCGCGCTCGTGGTGGTCGGTGGCGCAGCGTTCTTCGGTATCCGCGCGCTGACCGCCGAGAGCGGTCCGGAATGCCACGTGCCTGACACCCGGGTCGCCGGTGCTGCCGGGTTGGACCTGGATGCGGTCCAGTACCAGCATGCGTCGACGATCAACGCCGTTGGGCTCGAGCGCGGTCTGCCCGAGCAGGCTCGGGTCATCGCGCTGGCCACTGCCTTGCAGGAGTCGTCACTGCGCAATCTGGATCACGGCGACCGGGACTCGCTGGGCCTGTTCCAGCAGCGGCCGTCGCAAGGGTGGGGCGAACCGACGGAGATCATGGACCCGGTCTATTCCTCCGGAAAGTTCTACGACGCGCTCGTCCAGGTGGCCGATTGGCAGGGCCTGTCGATCACCGAAGCGGCGCAGGCGGTGCAATATTCGGCGTTTCCCGACGCCTACGCCAAGTGGGCGGACGAGGCGACCATCCTGGCCGACGACCTGGGCGGCGGGCAGGATCCGCAGGGCAGCTGTCGGGCCGGCGCGCAGCCGGTGACCGCCGAAGCACCGAACCGTTCACCGGTGCCCGGAGGTGACGCAGCGGCCGCCGAACTCGGCTCTGTTCTCGGTGCTTTGCAGGCTGAACTCGGTGGCATAAAGGTGGTTTCGGTGTCGGACGACGGCAGGACCGCGACCGTCGCCCCCTCCGTCGACGGTCTCGACCCGGCGACGTCCGCCCGCGCGGCGGCAGCCTGGGCGGTGGCCCACGCGACCAGCATGGGTATCTCCGTCGTCTCGGCCGACGGACGCACCTGGCGTGACCACGCATGGCATGACGACGCCGCTGCACCGCCGGCGGGACAGGTGTCGATCACGGTCGGCTGATCGCCCGCCACGGTCCGGAAGCCGCGAACTAGGCTCGTCCGCATGAGCAGCGCCTACCTCACCGACGGTGCCTACGGCACCGGCCTGGCTACCCGGACCACAGATGGGACGGTGCTGGATGTCTGGTACCCGGCGCCGGCGTTGCTGTCCGGCGGCGGCCCGTCCGAACAACCGGAACTTCGGCTCGCCGAGCGCACCGACCCGGCTCGCGGGGTCCGACTCGAGATCATCCAGACGCGGATCACCTCGCTGGCCGATCCCCCCGCGGACACTGCCGACGCGTACCTGCGGTTGCACCTGCTGTCGTGGCGATTGGTCCGCCCGCGCACCATCAATCTCGACGGCATCTTCGCCGTCCTGCCCAACAACGCCTGGACCACGCTCGGACCGGTACCGCCGGCCGACCTGCCGCGGCTCCGACTGGAGGCCGCCAACGCCGGCGTGGTGGTCGGCGTCTACGGGGTCGACAAGTTCCCGCGGATGACCGACTACGTCCTGCCGTCCGGGGTCCGGATCGGCGACGCCAACCGGGTGCGATTAGGCGCTCACCTGGCGGACGGCACCACCGTCATGCACGAAGGCTTCTGCAATTTCAACGCGGGCACCGTGGGGCACTCGATGGTCGAGGGCCGGATTTCCCAGGGTGTGGTGGTGGGCAACGGGTCCGACGTGGGCGGCGGCGCATCGATCATGGGCACGCTGTCCGGCGGCGGCACCGAGCAGGTGACGATCGGCGAGGGGTGTCTGCTCGGGGCGAATTCCGGGGTCGGGATCTCGTTGGGCGACGAGTGTGTGGTCGAGGCCGGGCTTTATCTCACTGCAGGAACAAAGTTGACGCTGCGCGACAATGACGGCGAGCGGGTGGTCAAGGCCCGCGAACTGTCCGGCATGTCGGGGCTGCTCTACCGTCGCAACTCCTTGACCGGCGGTGTCGAGGCCGTGCCGCGAGCAGGTTCCTGGGGAGGGCTCAACACCGTCCTGCATGCCGCCCAATGAGACACGCGCCGACCATTGCCTGAGCCGGGACGCCGGTACGGAATACTGGTCGCGTGCCTCCTGCCCGTCGTGCGCCACGGACCTCCGCCCCGGCGACCCCGCCTGCTGATCCACCACGACGTCGGGCGCCCGCTCGGTCCGCACGGTCCGATGCCGGAACCTCTTCCAGCACAAGCGCTCCGCCGTCGGAGATCAACGAAACCGTCTACGGTGAAGACTGAATCGACGCCGGGCGCGACGAAAACCTCCCGCTCGCGGGCGACCTCGAACCGAGCCACTGCGGCCGGCGCCGCCGCCCCGGCCACCTCCCCCAGCGGCACCGCAGCGGCTCGAGCCCGGAAGCCGGCGACACCGGCGCCCTCAAAGCCCGCCACCGCCGCTCGGGCCACGCCCGCCACCCGAGCCCGCAAGGACCCGACCACCCCAGCGGCCGCAAAGCCGGTCGCTCGGGCCCGCACGCAGCCGGCCAAGACCGCAAAGCCGGTCGCTCGGGCCCGCACGCAGCCGGCCAAGACCGCAACGCCTGCCGCCCGAGCCCGGACCAAGCCGGCCGCTCCGGCGCCCACCAAGCCTGCGACCGCCACGTCGGCCACCCGGGCCCGGGCGAAGCCGGCCACGCCCGCGGCCGCCGCTTCGGCCACACCGACCGCCGCCGGCCCGTCGTCCGCCAGCTCTGTACCGGCCACCCGCGCGCGCCGACGCCCGGCGGCCAGGGTGGTCGCACCGTCGACAGCCCCCGAACCCGCAGGTATTCCCGTTCCGCGCACCCCACGGCGGCACGCGATCCCGACCCCGCAACCCCGCAGCGCCGCGCCCCACCCGCCGGTCGTCGACATCCCCGATCCCGATCTCCTGCTCACCGACGACGACGCGGCCGCTGCCGCCCCGCCGCGCCCGGTGCCGCGCCGACCCAACCTGATGCCGACCGAGATCGCCGACGCCATCGCCACTGTTGTGGGCAAGGCCACCGAGGCGATCCGGACGAACGAGGAGGGTAGTCGTCAGGGTGGTGACATCGAACATGTTCACCAGATGCGGGTGGCAACCCGCCGGATCAGGGCCTACCTGAAGGCCGCGCGTCCAGTGCTGGACGGCGAGATCGTGACCACGTTGCGCGAAGATCTGTCCGCGCTGGCCGCGACCCTGGGCGCGGTGCGCGACCTGGACGTGATGATCGACCGGATGCACCGGGAGGCCGCAGCACTCGGCGAGCCGGACACCGCGGCCCTCGAACGGCTGATCGGCTCGCTCGACGCGGAGCGCGACCGCGACCGACTAGCCCTGATCGCGGTCCTGGATCGACCCGAATATCAGGACATGTTGGCGGAGTTGGACAGTGCGGCCGCCGACCCGCCGGTCGTCGATCCCTGGGCCGATCTCACCGACCTGGCCGCCGCTGAGTGGCGCAAACTGGCCAGGGCCAAACACAAATTGGACGTCAAGTACGGCGAGCATCCGCCCGACGACGACCTGCACGAGCTGCGGATCTACGGCAAACGAGCTCGATACGCGGCTGAGCTCTTGCCGAAACGCACGGCCGTCAGCCGGTTTCTGGCGACCCTTGCCGATCTGCAGGAGGTGCTCGGCGATCACCAGGACGCGTGCGTGCTGGAGGAGCGGTTGCGCGCCATGGTGGCCGGCGCGGCCGACCCTGGCGGCGCCCTGGCGGCGGGGCGGGTGATCGAGGGTTGCCGCGGCCGCCGCAGATCCGCCCGGGCGGAATTCCCACCGGCGTGGGTCCGGGTGGAATCGGCTGGCGCCAAGGCCTTCCGCGACTGACGTTCGGGCCGACGAAGGCGGGAGCCGGAAACAAACTCGGTAGCGCACGTTCATCTGGCGGTAACCAACGAGGGCCGTCCGGCGCTCTACAGTCGCGCCATCATCACCGACATCGACCCCTTCATCGGGACCGCCGCGACCGGCCTGCCGCCGCCGCGCGGTCTCGCCGCGACGTGGTGGTTCCCGAAACCCCAGGTCGGCAACACCCATCCGGGCGCGACCTCGCCCCTGGGCATGGTGTCGGCCTGCGCCTATTCAGGCGCCTACCCGACCGGGTACGGCCGCTACAGCAAGAACACCGAGGGCGTGCCCGAGGAAGTCTTCGACAGCACCACCGCGTCGGGCTTCACGCACTTCCAGCAGTCCGGCACCGGCGCGATCCGGAAGTACTACAACTACGTCCGGGTGACACCGATGGTGCAACCGTTGGACGACCTCGGCGAAGCCTGGGATCTGCACGACGAGATGGCCGAGGCCGGCTATTACGCCGCCACCCTTGACACCGGCGTCCGCTGCGAGATCACCGTCGGCGAAAAGGTCGCCGTGCACCGCTACACCTTCCCGGAGTGCCGGAGCGCCAGGGTGGTGCTCGACCTGTCCTGTGGCGGGCTCGCGCTCGAACACGGCAAGACGGTCCCGTTGCGGGCGTACGTCCAGAGTCTCGGCAACGGCCGGGCCAAGGGCACGGTGGTACTCGAGGGCGTCCCGCTGTCGGTGTACATCGAAGTCAGCAGTCCCGGCTGGCGGCAGATGCTCTGGCACGACCGGCGTTTGATCGAAGGCGGCACCCGGCTGGACTTCGATCGCATCCGGCAGACCACGCTGCGGCCGTTCGGTTTGCTGTTCATGGGGCCGGCCAAGGCCGGCCAGACCGTCGAGGTTCGGATCGGCTTCTCCCTTCGCGGCTGTGAACAGGCCGAGGAGAACTTGCTGCGCGAGTGCGGCCGAGCCGAGCCCGCATTCGACCTGACCCGGGACCGTACGCAGGCCCGCTGGGCCGATCACGTCGGCCGGGTCAGGGTGGAAGGTGGGACACCGGCCCGCCGTCAGGTGTTCGCGACCGCGCTCTATCACTCGCTGATCAAGCCTTGCTTCGGCGACGACGAGAGTCCGTGGTGGCCGGCCGACGGACCGTTCGCCTTCGACATCTGCACGATGTGGGACATCTACAAGACACAATTGCCGTTGCTGATGGCCATCTCGTCGGGCCGGGCCACCGATCTGCTCGAGTCACTGATCCGGGTTTGTGAGGAAGAGGGCAACTTTCCGATCGGCTACCGGATGGCCCGTGGCGCCGACCGATTCTTCCGGCAGGGCAGCGCGATCGCCCACGTGGCGCTGGCCGACGCCCACGCACTCGGCTTCGACCTGGACTGGAACTGGGCATTGGTGCACCTGTCCGAGGACCTGCGCCGGATGTACGGCGAGGACTTCATCGAACACGGCATCGTCCACCCGATCACCCATACGCTGGACCTGGCCTACGCCCACTACTGCACGGCACAGGTGGCCCGCGCATTGGGCGACAAGCAACTCGCCGACGAGCTGGACGAGCGCAGCGACTGGTGGGTCAACGCCTTCGACCCGGAGACAGGTCTGCTCTGGGACTCGGAGTATTACGAGGGCGGCAAGTGGAACTACTCGTTCCGGCTCGTGCACGACATGCAGGCGCGGATCGCGCTGGCGGGTGGTGACGACGCGTTCGTCGGGATGCTGGACGCGTTCTTCGGTTTCGGCGCCGACCCGGTGGTCCAACCCGGTTGTTCGCCTGGCTCCTCGGAGATGCTCGCCGGCTACGCGCTCGACCGGTTCGAGGGGTTGAACAACGAGCCCGACATGGAGGTCCCATGGGCCTACCACTATGCCGGGCGGCCCGATCGCACCGCCGAGGTCGTGCACGCGGCGTTGACCTGGCAGTTCGGCACGGGACCCGGTGGACTGCCGGGCAACGACGACTCGGGGGCGTTGTCCTCCTGGTACGTCTGGGCCTCGCTCGGGCTCTTTCCGATCGCCGGCCAGGCCATGTTCCTGGTCAGTGCACCCGCGTTCGAACGCAGCGTGCTGCAGGTCGACGGCGGCGAATTCATCATCGAGACCACCGGCCATGTGCCGGCCCCGATCGGGGCCGACGGGATCGACGAAACGCCGCCGGTGCAGTACGTGCAGGCGGTTCGGCTGAACGGCCGGGCCCTGGCGTCCACCCACATCAGCGCCCAGGACCTGCATCGCGGCGGCATCCTGCAGATCGAGCTCGGACCGCGGCCCTCGGATTGGGGACGGGTGGAACGGCCACCATCGAGATCCAGTGTCCCGCCGCCCAGCAACGTGCGGGCCGGCGCGCCCACCCGAGGCAGGTCGGCCGCGGTCCCCGGTCTCACCAGCGTCCCGACCATCGACCACCACAGCCTCGATGACGATTCCCGAATTGTCATCGACGTCGACGGATCCAGCGTGGGAACCGGAGGATCACCATGACGAGCCGGACCGACCAACTGCGGCACCCCGAGCGCCGCCTGGTCATCGTCGTACGGGCCGATCCGGTGATCTGCGGACACTCCGGCGAGGCCCGCAATCTCGCCGAAGTGGCTTTGACCAGGGGCTTCGATGACGTGCGGCTGCTCACCTGGCCCATCACCACGCTGCAGGCCGCCGGGCTGCCACTCAAACCACTGGACCGGCTGCAGCCGTACAGCGACGGCATCACCGTCGAACGTCCTGATCCGGTCGGCGACTACCGAGTTCCCGACGGCCGGCACCTGGCCGGTCTGGTCGGCCGGCTGGTCGAGCTGCTGGCCGAACCCGTCCCGACCACCGTGCTCTCGATGTACCTGGCGCCGCACGCGAACGTGGTCATCGACGCGGTGACTGCCGCCCGCGCCGCGGGCCTCGCCGGCGACATCCACACGATCGCCAAGGCTGTCGGGTCGGACGTCACCAACGTCATCAAGTCCTGCCTGAGCACCGGACGGTTCGGCGCGGCGGCGGTGACCATGACCACCTACCTGGCTCACGACGAGGTCGTCGCGGTGTCCCAGTACACCCGGGACGAGATCATCGCCGCTGCCGAGGCCGTCGACCGGCATTGCGGGACCCGCTTCGGGCCGCAGTGCCGCGAGCGGGTGACGGTCAGCTACCCGCCGATCGATGCGTCCGCGTTCCTCGACCTCGCCGATGCCGACGTCGATGCGCTGCTGGCCCGCCGCGGCCTGGAGCGGAACGGCTACGTGCTGTTCCTGTCGCGGGTGACCAAGGCCAAGGGCGTCCACGAGTTGGTCGAGGCATACACCGGCTCCCGGGCGCGAGATCGGGTGAAGCTCGTCATCGCCGGGACCGGCCCGTCACTACCGGATATCCGTGAACTCGCTGCCGGCGATGACCGGATCCTGTTCCTGGACGATGTGGACGACGACGAGAAGCCGCTATTGATGCGGGGCTGCGCGACCTATGCGCTGCCGACCAAGCCCGAGCCCGACTTCGTCGAGACCTTCGGCATCTCACTGGCCGAGAAGATGCTGGCCGGCGGCGGACCGGTGATCACCACCTTGACCGGTGGTACCGGCGAGGCGGTCGGGGATACTGCGGTGATCGTGCCGGCCGGCGATGCGTTCGCGCTGCGAGCGGCGCTGGATCGGGTGGTCCTGCACACGACCGAGGACGATCGACGTTCGCAGGCCCGACATGCCCGCGAGTTCGCGCTGGCCTTCGACCGGGTCCGGATCTTCGACGACCTGTTCCGGACCCCCATCCACCTGGTCGGCCAGACCGGCCGGGTGACCCCGCTCTGGGCCCGGGACGAGGAAACCGCCTGACGCGGCCCAGGTGCACGCTTCCCGCCCCAATCCCCTAACTCGTGGCGTCTCCGCATGCCCACTGCGTCAGTTGATCATGGGAAACCCGTACGCGATTGACCGGCGTGTTGCTCGACACGCCGCGTACAGCCGTACGTGTTTCCCATGATCAACTTGACGGAGCGCACGGAGGATACCGAGGGCGCCCCGGGCCCTCGGCCCCTACCGCACCGACCACAACAACCGCGAGCGGTGCGCCAACTCGCACGCCGGGCCGGCCGGACGTGGGATCTCGCTCGCGGGTACACGTGGCCGACCGAACTCGTACCCGCTCGATCGGAGCGCGCTCGCCAACTGACTCAGCAATGGCGCCGGGTCGCCGTATACGTCACGGTTGGTCGAGTAGAACATTCGCCAGCCGCGATCGGTGACCCTGTTGTGCCGGACGCGATCCTTGATCAGCGCGGGACCGGAGTGGAACTGTTCGCTGTCGTAGTCACAGCCGACACGACCTTTGCGCCAACCGAGGTCGAGGAACTTGAAGCTGCCATCGCCGAGATCGACCGCAACTTGCAGGTCGGGTGCGGGCAGCCCGGCGTCCAGAATCCGGAATCGCTGACGTGACTCCATGGCGGAGTCCGACCGCCAGTCCGCGAACGGTAGCCAATCCCGTACCTGAGCAACACCCCGTCGACGGCCGGCGCGGTCGGCGGCGGCCTGCAGATCGAGGTCGCTGACGCCTTTTCGCAGAGCAGCATCGAGAATCGCGAGCACATCGATCTCGGGCGACGCACGTGCCAGGTCGACGGCAGTGTCGGCCGGATCGGTGACGAGCACACCGGCTCGCTCGACCGCGGGCGCTCGCGGCGGCGCTTGATGGAGCACAACTCCAGCCGGTGTCCGCTGTGACCAGCCGTCGAACGTCGTCAGGTGAACGGCCGGCTCCGGCCTCACCGCGAAGCCGTGAAGCTCGGCCGCTGTACCGAGACAGGCGATCACCGGGCGGCCGAGCTGCACCTCGGCACGCCTGACTCGATCGGCTGTTACGGCCGGTTCCGCATCGACACCGACCACCCGACCGGAGAGTCTGCCGAGCAGCTCGAACGACATCAGCTGTCGAAATCGGCGATCCCCGACAGCCCGGCGCAATTCTGCAGAACGCACTGCCCCTGCGCCGGGCGCAAGAAGTCGAGCGAGGACCGGGTCCATTCCTCGGAGCCTCGCGGAGCGTCTCCCGCCGGGCCATCACCTTGTCGGCGTTGTGGATCGTTGACCCTCAGGTGGATAGCTTCGGCGACGGCGCCTCGACTCTCCGTTGGGCCAAGAGTCAGTTGATCAGCCCAAACGCTTGTTGATCATGGGAAGTTGGTACGCCAATCCTCGGCGTGTTGCGCGACACGCGGCGTATGACCGTACCGGTTTTCCATGATCAACATGGATTGCGGGGTATTCGGATCCCCCGGACGGGCTAATCAGTCAGGCGGGCAGCGGCTTGGGCGACGCGCTCGTCGGTCGCAGTGAACGCGACCCGGATGTGCTTCGCCCCCGCCGGGCCGTAGAACGTGCCCGGGGCCACCAGGATCCCCCGCTTGGCCAGCCACTCGACCGACTTCATCGCCGGTTCGCCCCTGCTCATCCACAGGTAGAGCCCGGCCGCTGAGTGTCCCTCGACCTCGCCGATCCGGAAGCCGGCCTCCTCGAACGCCTCGGTCAGCACCGCACGGCGCCTGGCATACCGCATCTTCTGCATGACCACCGGTCCATCGTCGGACAGCGCCGCAGTCGCCGCGGCCTGGACGGGGGTCGGCACGATCAAGCCGAGGTGCTTGCGCAGAGCGATCAGCGACCCGATGATCTCCGGATCGCCGGACACGAACCCCGCCCGATAGCCGGCCAGGTTCGATCGTTTGGACAGCGAGTGCACGGCCAACAGACCCGTGTGGTCGCCGTGGCTGACGTCCGGATGCAGGATCGACACCGGCTGGGCCTCCCAGCCCAGATCCAGGTAACACTCGTCGGACGCCACCACGACGCCCCGCCGCCGGGCCCAGTCCACCACCTTGGCCAGGTGCTGAACTCCGAGCACCCGCCCGGTCGGATTGGACGGCGAGTTGATCCAGATCATCGACGGCGTGTCCGGGCCCAGTGCGGTGAGTGCGTCGGCCCGGACCGCGGTCGCACCGGCGGCCAGGACCCCCACCACGTAGGTCGGATAGGCGAGCTCGGGGATGACCACCACCGAGCCTCGCCCGAACCCCAGCTGGGCCGGCAACGACGCGACCAGTTCCTTGGACCCGATCGTCGGCAGCACGTGCTCAGGGTTGAGATCGGGGATGCCGTGCGACCGCTCCAACCACTGCGAGTACGCCTCACGCAGGGCGGGCTGACCGTGCACCGTCGGGTACCCGGGGGCATCGGACGCCGCCGACAGCGCCGTGCGCACGGCCATCGGCACCGAGTCGACCGGGGTGCCGATGGACAGGTCGACAACTCCGTCCTCGTGGTCGCTGGCGATCGCCTTCGCGGCGGCGAGCAGATCCCACGGGAAGTCGGGCAGCCGGCTGGCCGGGCTCGACCACCTGGGCGCGTCCGGGTCGGGAGTGAAGGACTCGGTCATCTGTGTTCGCCGTTCGCCTGGAGCTTCGTCGAGGTGACGGTCTGGCGGATCAGTGACCCTCGCCCATCGGAGGCAGCCCCGCGATCAACGGGTCGTCCTTGTCGACCTTCCCGATCCGCGACGCTCCCCCGGGCGAACCCAGGTCGTCGAAGAAGTCCACGTTCGCCCTGGTGTAATCCGCCCAGGCTTCCGGGACGTCGTCCTCGTAGAAGATCGCCTCGACCGGGCAGACCGGCTCGCAGGCGCCGCAGTCGACGCATTCGTCCGGGTGGATGTACAGCATCCGGGTGCCTTCGTAGATGCAGTCCACCGGACACTCTTCGACGCACGCCCGGTCCAGCACATCGACACAGGGTTCGGCGATCACATAGGTCACGACGGTTCTCCACGCGGCGGCTCTGTTCTGGCTGCGGCGGAGCGCGGTGTGCCGCGCCCCGACCGTCCAGTATTCCCTGTCCGGGCGCCCAACCCCGCATCGGGCGGGCGACCTGAGCCCCGATCGCGATCCACATCACTGCTCGGGTACTGCGCGCGCAGGTGTTCGCCCCACAACAGCCCGATGGATGCGGCGCCGGCCAACGCGCCCAGACCCACCAGTACGAGCATCCGCCACGGGGCGTACGCGTAGATCCGCAATGGGACGGCGTAGGTCGGGTTGGGCAGGAAGTACAGCACGATGGTGACCACGAACCACGCCACCACCGGCGCCGCCGACAGACCGACCGACCTGGTCAGCGGGTACACCAGCCTCGGGAGGAACCAGCAGGCAACGCCGACCAGCACCGCGCTGATCGGAAACGGGACCGAGCCCAGCCACAGCGGAAGGAAGAAGAAAGCCACGACGCCGACCGCGGCACCGATCAGCGTCAACCAGACCACCAGGAGCAGGTCGACCCAGGTCCGCCCGGTGGCGTCGGCGCCGGACGGGCCAACCTCGGATGCCACGGCTGCACCGGTTCCAGCCGGATCGGCACCTCCGGTGTCGTCCACCCTGGGCCCCGACTCGCCGGTCATCCGAGCCCCCCGAAGAGGTCGGTCGCCGGACCACCATCGACAGCCCTTGGTACCGGCACGCCATCGAGCAGCCGGAAGTACTCGACATCCAGCACGGGCTGGGCGATCAGGTTGGACAGCGCAAAACCGCCGTCGAGCACCCTGACCTGGGTGGCGTGCGCGGCCAAGGCTGCCTGCCTGACCGGCGCCCACCAGCCCACCGGGACCGCGACGTCCACCGTCGCGTCGTCGACCTCGAACGCGAGATCCCCGTCCTTCGGGGCGAGCAGGCCGTCGGGCACGTCGAGCCCGGCCACGGCGGCGGCAAAAACTGCACGCGGCCGGACGACCGCGAGCACCCTCGGAACGCCGGCCCGTCGGGCCGCCTCACGCATCACCTGGTGCGCGGTGACGTGGTCCGGATGTCCGTAGCCGCCGTCGGCGTCGTAGCCGACGACCACGTCCGGACGAACCTCGTCCAGTACGTCGAGCAGGTCGGTGACCGCACGTTCGTGGCCCGGCGCGCCGGGAGCGGCCCGAACGAACGCCCTCGGATGATCGGCCGACGGCATGCCGGCCATGCCCGAGTCCCGGTAGGTCCCGGCTCCCCCGAGCAGTCGGCGGTCTGTGATCCGCAACTGCTCACACGCGTGGTGCAGCTCCCACCACCGGAACCCGCCCAGCTGATCGGCTCCGGTGGCCACCAGCCCCGCCGCATCGTCGCCGATCACCTCGCCCTCCTCGCCGAGGGTGCACGTCACCAGGGTGACCCGCACCCCGGAAGCGACTGCGGCCGCGAGCGTGCCGCCCATGGTGATCGATTCGTCGTCGGGGTGCGCATGCACGGCGAGGAGGCGACGAGTCACACTCGCCAGCCTATGGCCGCACATCGCCGTAGGCGGGCGCCCGCCATGGGCACCGCTCGGTTGACCACGCGGCGCCGGCTGTTGCCAGTTGATCATGCGGGAATCGGTGTGTCGTTTTGTCCGCTTACATCCAGATATAGGCGTTTTGTCGCACCGAGAACTGCATGATCAACGGCGGTGACGGGCCCGACAGCGACGCAGGTGACGTCAAGCGCTGAAGACCTCGTACTCGTCGTCGACGCCCACGCCGGCGGCAAGCAGCTTGTCCCGCTGACGTCGGCGCTCGGCCTGTTCCTGCGGGTCCGGGACCGGCACAGCGGCGAGCAGCCGCTTGGTGTAGTCGTCGATCGGGTGGGACAGGATCTGCTCACGGGTGCCCATCTCCACCAACCGACCGTGATGCAACACCACGATCCGGCGGGACAGGATTTCCACCACAGCGAGGTCGTGTGAAATGAACATGCAGGCGAAGCCCTGCTCCCGCTGAAGTTCCTGGAACAGGTCGAGCACCCGGGCCTGCACCGAGACGTCCAGGGCAGAGGTGGGCTCGTCGGCGATCAGCAGCTTGGGACTCAGCGCCAGTGCCCGGGCGATGCCGACGCGCTGACGCTGGCCGCCGGACAGCTCATGCGGGTAGCGGTTCCGCAGGTCGCGCGGCAGATGAACCTGGTCGAGCAGCGCCTCGACGCGGTTCGACAGGTCCTTCTTGCCCTTGGACACCTTGTGCAGCAGCATCGGCTCGCCGATCGACTCACCCACTGGCAGCCGCGGGTTCAACGACGAGCCCGGATCCTGGAAGACGAAGCTCACGTCGTTCCGGACTTTGCGCAGGCCTTCCTTGTCGGGATTGGCCATATCAGTACCGACCACGTCGGCGGTGCCATCCCCGACGAACGGCAACAGTCCGACGATAGCCCGGCCGATGGTGGTCTTGCCTGAACCGGACTCCCCCACCAGGCCGACGACCTCGCCGGCCGCGATGGACAGGTCGAAGTCGGAGACCGCACGGAAGGCAGGCACCCGGCCGCGCTTGGGGTACTCGACGTTGATGCGCTGCAGATCCACCACCAATGGCACGCCTTCCGGCGGTCCCGCGCGCTTGGTCGGGTCGACCTGCCCGTCGTCGACCGGCCTGGTGACCGCCGGTTGCGGTCTCGGTGCGACGGCCGTCTCCGCTGCGGCGGAGACGTCGGCGTCGGCGGCCTCCGGTGGCACGACCGTGGCCCCCGGAGCCGCACCGGCGTCGACGGGCTCGGCTGGCACGGCACCGTCCGTGGCCGTCGGGATGTCCACGAGACCCAGCTCTTCGTCGAGGTGGGTGGCGATCTCCACGCCCTCGGTGGCCACCACCGCCCCGAGGTGCGGCACCGCGTCCAGCAGTTCCTGGGTGTAGGGCTGCTCCGGGTGGTGGAAGATCTTGTCCGCGGATACCCGACTCGAGGATCTCCCCGTTCTTCATCACCAGGATGCGGTCGGCCATGTCGGCGACCACGCCCATGTCGTGGGTGATCAGGATGATCGACGCGGAGATGCGGTCCTTGAGATCTCGCATGAGCTTGAGGATCTCGGCCTGCACCGTCACATCCAGGGCCGTGGTCGGTTCGTCGGCGATCAGCAGCCGCGGGTCCAACGCCAGCGCCTGGGCGATCATGGCGCGCTGTCGCTGGCCACCGGAGAGTTGGTGCGGGTAGGAGTCGACCCGCCTCTCGGGCTCCGGGATCTCGACCAGGGTGAGTAGCTCGATGGCGCGCTTGCGTGCAGCCGACGGAGCCATGGCCTGGTGCGTGCGCAGCATCTCCATGATCTGGAACCCGATGGTGTACACCGGGTTCAGCGCGGTCATCGGCTCCTGGAAGATGACCGCGGCCTCCTTGCCGCGGATCCGGCCGTAGAAGCGGGTCGAGGCTCCGACCAATTGTCGGTCGCCGAGCAGGATGGACCCGGACACATGCGCGTTCTTCGGCAGCAGACCCATGATCGCCATGGCAGTCGTCGACTTGCCCGAACCCGACTCCCCGACGATGGCCAGAACTTCGC
This sequence comes from uncultured Actinomycetota bacterium, assembly GCA_963834185.1. GTDB lineage: Bacteria > Actinomycetota > Actinomycetes > Mycobacteriales > Nakamurellaceae > Nakamurella. Next base: position 280,913 of record CAWIAR010000004.1, on the reverse strand, counting down.
CGGGCAGCAGGTCGAACTCGGCGTTCTTGACGGCGGGATACCAGGTGCCGTCCACCCAGAAATCGATGTCCAGATCTCGGACGGTCAGAGATGGGCTCGGTGGCGCAGGGCCGGCCCCGTCAGTTCGATGCTGGCGTCGGTCATGGCCGCGTTGAACCTTTCCTCGTTGGCGCGCGACGGACGCGGCAGCTACGGCGAATGTGCAGCTGCGTGTCACGATGGTCGGATGCCGACCGTCTTTCGCCCGACCTTCGGCCGGGTGCTGTGCCATCGGTGTGTGGGTGGTGTGTCTGGCGACCGTTGTCCTGAGCATTCGAAGCGGCCTCGCCCTGGTGCTGGACCTGTTGCCGTGGATGCTGCTGGCCTCCGGCGCGGCCTGGATGATCTTCTGGAACCCACGGGTCGTGGTCGACGACGGCGGCGTGCACCTGGTCAACCTGTCTGCGCACCATCGATGTGCCGTGGCCGGCGATCCAGAATGTCGACACCAAATGGGCGCTGACCCTGGTCACCGCATATGGCACCTTCACTGCGTGGGCAGCACCGGCTCCGGGCGGCCTGTCGACCGCGCGCCGGATCACCCGCACGGACCGGCAATGCGATCCCCTCCTCGGCCAAGGACGAGATACGGCGCTGTCCGGCCCGGTGACCTGCCGGACTCTCCCTCCGGCTCGGCCGCGATGGTTGTCCGGCGCCGGTGGGAGGAGCTGCGTGACGCCGGCTGGCTGGACGACCCTCGCGCTGGAGCACGACGAAGTGCCGGTGCGCTGGCACTGGCTGGCCATCACTGATCGGCGCGGCGCTGGTCGTCGCGTGCGCAGTGACCGCGCTCGCCTGAGGACCGGTCAGTACTCACCGATGGACGCACTTCCCTCAGCACGGAGATCGGCCATCGCGCGATTCCTCACGCGAAGCACGCAGGTCCTTGGCCTTGGGAATGCGCTTCTGCCGAGGATCGAACGCGTCGCGCAGGCCGTCGCCGATGAAGTTGAGCGACAGCACGATGAGGATGATGAAGATGCTGGGCCAGAGGAACAGGTAGGGCTCGCCGGTCAGCATTGCGCCCTGGTACTGCGAGATCAGCGAGCCGAGCGAGACGTCCGGCGGCTGGATGCCGAATCCGAGGAAGCCGAGGGCCGCCTCCGCCAGGATCCCGCCGCTGATGGTCAGCGTCGCCTGCACCGCGATGACGCCGACGGTGTTCGGCAGGATGTGCTTGAAAATGATGCGTCGGTCGGAGGCGCCCGCCACCCTGGCGGCATCGACGAATTCGCGTTCGCGCAGGGTGAGGAACTCCGCCCGCACCAACCGGGTCATGGCCTGCCAGGACAAGAACCCGAGCGCCAGGGCCAAGCGGGATGACGCCGTGCGCCCCGAGCACGTAACCCGAGCACGGCGGTGACCAGCAGGATCGGCAGGGTGATCATCAGGTCGGTGAACCGCATGATCGCCGAGTCGATCCACCCGCGGTAATAGCCGGCCAGCGCGCCGGTGACCACCCCGATCGTCGGTGGACAGGATGCCCATGATCAACACGATGACCAGGGTCTGCTGGATGCCGCGCATCACCTGTGCGAAGTTGTCGTAACCGACCGACGGCGCACCGAACGGGAAGTCACCCCAGTGGAAGAAGGAGCCGCCGATCCACAGGAACGAGAACGTCGCCTCTGATCCGCCCGGCGGCGCAACGATGTCGGAGTAGTCGTACTTCCACCAGCCGGGAATCGGTCCCCAGCCGATGCTGCTCACCGAGAGCAACAGGATGAACACCAGCAAGACCAGCGAGATCATCGCACCCTTGTGCCGGAAGAACCGCCGCCGGACGATCTGTCCCTGGGACAGGCCGGCGACTTCGCGTTGCTCCAACGACATCTCGTCGCGGGGCTCGACCGGCAGGACGTCGGTCTCGTGCGGATCCGACGGCATGTGAATGGTCATCAGGTCAACCTGATTCGTGGGTCGAGGGCAGCATAGGCGATGTCCGCCAACAGATTCGCCAGCACCGCGATGACGGCGCCGACCACGAAGAACGCCATCACGGGGTTCGGATCGGTCTTGGTCAGCCCGTCCGAGAACAACGCCCCCATGGACTTCCAGCCGAATACCCGCTCGGTGAGTACCGCACCGCCGATCAACGCGGCGATGTCGAAGGCGACCACCGTGGCCATCGGGATCAGCGCGTTGCGGAATGCGTGCCGCATGATCACCGTCCGCTCGGTCAAGCCCTTGGATCTGGCCGTGCGGATGTAGTCCTGGTTCATCACCTCCAACATGCTCGCCCGGGAGAACCTGGAGTGCGTGGCCAGGGAGATGAGCATCAGGGTGATGGTCGGCAGGATCAGGTGGGTCAGGGTGTCCGTGGTCATGATCCAGAAGTCACCCTTGATGTTCGGGGTGGCCGGCAGCTGGGTCTTGATCGGCCGGCCATTGACGGCCGGGTTCTCGGTGTAGGCCTTCCACGCCCGCATCATGCGGTCGGCGAAGATGACGAACGACGTGGTCACGGCGGTGAAGGCGCCGGTCCGGGCGGACAGGCCCTTGTCGTCGCCGCCGAAGGCGTACCCGACGCCGATGCCAACGGCGATCGCGACCACGAGCAGTCCGAGCAGCCGCAGCCAGTTCATGTTCTCGTAGAAGAAGTACTGCAGCGGGTACCACAGGGCGACACCGATGGCGACGGTGGTCATCGAGGTGTACAGAGCCTTGCGGTTCGCCAGTCCCGCGGTCAGCACGGTGATGCCGAGGCCGAACAGCGCCGAGAGGATCGCGATCACCACGATGCCAAGGCTCGGGTCGGTCAGCCAGTGGGTCACGGAGACGTAGTACAGGGCCGCGAAGAACACCACGAAGACACCGGCAGCCGATCGCGAGGCGCCTGCGCGTCTCCCCTGGCACCAATGAATAGCCGATCAGTCCCATGGCCAGCGAGAAGATGATGATGAACGCCCAACTGAAGGCGGCGCCGGCCTGCAGGAAGGTGTTGAACCGGATCGCCAGCAGGTCCTTGAGGATGACGCCGATGAAGAACACCGGCAGGGCAAAGAACAGGAACGCCAGGAATGTGACGGTGTAGTCCAGGCCGGAGTACTGCCGCAGCGCCGAAACGATGCCGATCGTGATGCCGATGGAACACGGCCAGCACGGTCGAGAAGGTGATCAGTTTCAGTGAACTGCTCAGGGCGCTGGCCAGCATCGGCCCGACCGGCTGCTGGGCGATGGTCTGCCCGAAGTCGCAGTTGCCGACGAAGCAGCCGAGCACGCCCTTGAGCCAGATGAAGTAGCGCGGTATGGGGTTGACGTCCAGGTGCAGCGTCGCGGTCAGCGTCGCGATCGTCTGCGCGCGCTGATCGGGGTTGGGGATCTGATCGGCCGTCGGCGAGCGGATCACCGGCATTGGCCACCAGGATGTAGGCGATGAACGTCGCCCCGAGAGTGATGAAGAAGGCGGCGATGATTCGCCGGACGATGAACGTCGCCATCTGACACGTCCTTCACGCCGGTGACCACCGGTCGCAGGCCGACATTCGCCGTGCGCACCGGCGGCCGGGAATGGAATCGCGGTCCGGATCGGCCGACTGTAACGCCGTCGCTCCGGGAAGCGCGCGGCCGGGACGACGTGTGTCGTCCCGGCCGCGCGGGCTGGCTATCGGTCAGTCGGCGTCAGCCGGCGACCTTCCACTCCCAGTAGTTGGTGATCGGGCTCGGCGACAGCGCGATCTCCTGGACATTCCGGACCTTCGTGGAGTCGTAACCCACGATGTCCGGGTGGTTGAACAGCACCGCACCGAAGCCGTCCTTGACCAGCTGGGTCTCGGTGTTGGTGATCAGCTCGAGCTGCTTCGCCGGGATCGGAGGTGACGTTCAGCTCGTTCATCCACTTGTTGACATCTTCGTTGTTGTACTGACCGAAGTTGTTCTGTCCGACCCACTTGCCGTCGACCTTGCCGAGGAAGTTCGGCGGGATCTGGCTGGCACCGGTCGAGGTGGCTGACCAGCCGAACAGCGAGGCGTCGTAGATCCTTGATGTTCTCAGCAGCGAACTCCACTTGGCGTTCTTGCCGTCGATGACATCGAACCCGGCCTGCTTGCCGGCGTCGGCGATCAGCCGGTACTCGTTGGCGCGCCGCGGGTTGTTGTCGGCGTACATGAACCGGACCTTGATCGGCGTCGAGGTGCTCACGCCGGCGTCGGCCAGGATCTTCTTGGCCGCCGTCGATGTCGACCGTCCTGCGCCGTCGGCCAGTCCGTTGGCCTTCGACCACCGCGTCGTAGTTCGGCGAGCCCGGGATCAGAGCTGTACGAGTCACGCAGTCTTGGCGTCCGGGTTCAGCGGCTTGATCAGCCGGTCGACGATGTCCTGCCGCGGGATCATCTTCAGGAACGCCAGGCCGGACGGCCTTGGCCTTGTCCTCGTCGCCGCCGTAGCTCTTCGGGTCGAACGGCCCGCCGTTGGTGAAGACCAGGTCGACGTGCTCGTAGGTGCCGCCGTCGCCGTTGATGGTCTCGATGCCCTGGTCCTTGAGCGCGGTCAGACCCTTGAGCACGTCCTCGGTGGCCTGCGGGTTGATGATCTGCAGCTCACCGTTTGCCAGCGACTGCACGGCCGCGGTCGGGTCCGGGGCGTACTGGATGGTGATGGTCTTCACCGACGGCTTCGGGCCCCACGTGTAGTCGGGGTTGGCCTCGAAGGTCATGAACTGGTTCTCCTTCCAGTCCTTCAGGATGTAGGCGCCGTCGGACACGTAGATGCGACTTGTCGGTCGGCATGCGACGTGAAGTCGAAGCCGGTGTTCCAGAAGTCGGCGATCTTCTTCAGCGCCGCGCTTGTCCTTGGCCTTGGCCGCCTTCTCCATGGCCGCGTTGGCCTTGGTCGGCGTCGGTCTCGCCCAGCGCCTTCATGGCCACGATGTGGGCCGGCACGCCGCGGCTGAGCGCAACGTTGTAGTCGACGAACGGCTTCGATGTACTTCAGGCGTCAGGCTCATGTTGTCGTCGGAGACCTCGGGCAAGTCCTTGACCAGGGCCAGACCCGGGCTCGCGGAGTCGAAGGCGACACCGGTGGACGGCTTCAGGGTGCCGTCGTCGTTGTACTCGGCGCTCGGCGGTGTTGAACTTGCCGCTCTGCGCGACGCAGGCCAGCATCAGGTCGTCGGCGGTGACCGGCACGCCGTCGGACCACTTGGCGTCCTTGTTGATCGTGTACTTGACCGTCAGCGGGTCTTCGGAGACCATCTCGCACTGTGATGAACGAGTCGTTGTTGATCAGGTTCAGGTCTTTGTCGTAGTAGAACGGCTGGGCCTGGCTCAGGTAGAGCGCGTAGGCGTTGTAGACGGAGTTGCCGTGCGACGTCGCGGTTGTTGCAGCGACAGCGGCAGCTCGTTGATGCCGACCGTCACCGCACCGGTGGGCGCGCCCGGGTCGTCGTAGGCGCCGTGCGGGGTTGCCGCAGACGTCGTCGCCGCTGGTCGCGTTGCCGCCGCTGCTGGCCGCAGTCTCGGTCGCCTCACCGGATCCGCGTGGCCGAGCCCGTGTCGGAACTACCGGTGTCGCTGGCCGGCGCGGATCGTCTCGGCGCCGCCGGTCGCGGCCGGAGCGCTGGTCGGCGTGCTGGTGCCGGTCGACTGCCCCGGGCTGGAGCAGGCGGCCACCACCAGTGTCGCGCCCGCGACGAGAGCAGTGAGTACCACTGCCCGTGACTTCTTCATGGAGGGTCCTCCTCGTTGGGTCCCCACCGGTCCGCAGGTTCTGGCCCCCATCGACCGTTACCTTGGTGCGCAGACCGCGCGGTACCCACCTGTCGTGTCTGACCGCGCCACACTAGACGAGAGTTCCCAGGTACTGGGACCGTCTTCAGCGGGATCGTGACCAAAGGGTGACCCGATTGCCGGGTGATGGCAACTCCCAATCGGAGGAATCGGACAACAGGCACGTTGCGCGAGGAGTTACCGGCCGCACTGCGCCGGACCCGCAGATCAGCCGGGACAGACCACCGATCGAAGGCAAAACCTTACGCAGACGGCACGGATCGACGCCGGTCACTTCCCGATCGGTCATGGCCACTCGGGCACGCTCTGTAGCGGTCCGGACCAGAGCCACCCGGACCCGATGTCCGCCATCACGTCGACCAGAGACGGGCCGACAGCGAAGACCGCAGTCGGCTGCCCGATCGGCAGCACCGGCAGGTCGGACCAGGTCCGATCGTTCACCCCGGACAGATCGCCGCGGCCGGCCAGGGCTCTGTCCAGCATCTGTTGGACGTCGCTCTGGCAGTAACCGGACAGATTGCCGGTCCGCGCGACTGCGGCATCGGTGGTCGACGCCGGACAGCCGAACGCCGATGCGGCCGCGACGGTGTCGGATCGGCTCCGCGGAACGGTGAGCAGGGCGAGATCCAGCTGTCCCTGGGCGATCCGCTCGGTGACCAAAGTGTCGAGCGGAGCGAGCGTCAGGTCGACCAGGATGCCTGCGCGACCGAGCTGCCGCTGCACGGCCCTGGCGGTGGCCACCGAGCGCGGGTCCTCGGTCGCCACGCCGAGGGTGAGCCGCAGCACGCCGTCGTCGTTGCGGGCATAGAGCCCGTCCACCCGGTAGCCGGCGTCCGCGAGCACGTCCCTGGCCGCTTCGGCGTCGCCGGTGATGGCCAGCGGCGGTGCGGACGGGCCGGCGTCCTCCGGTGGTGCTGGGCAGCGAGACCTGGGAGGACACCGGCAGCAGCCCGTCCACCCGCCCACCCGCAGCGGTCTCCCGCAGCGTCGGATAGTCCAGGGCAGTGGCGATCGCCCGACGCACCGAGAAGCCTCGGTCGGTCCGGCCGTCGTGTTCAGAACGAGTTGGGTGGTCGCCGGCAGCGGCACTTCGGTGCGCCGGTCGAGCGGCACCGCCAGGTCGATGGCCGAGGCATCGGCCGCGTCGGGCCGGGCGAACAGAGCCTGCAGATCGCCCCGGCGCAGCGCGGCCAGCAACTCGGACGGCGATCCGATCCGGAGCACCACCGTGGACGGACCGGGGGCGGCCGCCCAGAACTTGTCGTTGGCGACCAGGGTGATCTGGCCGGTCACCGTGTCGTAGGACGACAGCTTGTATCGATTGGCGGATACCGGGATGCCGTTGTCGAGCCCGTCGGTCCACCCGCCGGGCGCGTCCTTGAGGATGTGCGCCGGCAGCAGGGGCGAGAACAGCGACGGCCACGCCGGGAAGGGGCCGCTGAACTGCACCTCGACCGTCTTGCCCGCGTCTCGCGATCGGATCGCCGAGATCAGCCGATAGCCCGCCGGGTCGACAGTGCCGGGCTGCACCAGCATCTGCTCCCAGAGATAGGTGAAATCCTCTGCGGTGACGGGGGTTCCATCCGACCATGCGGCAGCCTGGTTCAACGTGTAGGTGACCACGTACGGGTCCGAACCGGTCACCGCGGCCGCGGTGACGATCGCCGGATCGAACCAGGTACTGCCGTCGGCGTGGACCACCGTGGCCGAAGGCAGGATCAGCGACGCCACGGCCCGGGCAGCCGGCGAGAAGTCTGCGATGGCATGCGGATTGAACCCGGTGACGGCGCCATCGACCCCGATCACGACCTGGCTCGCCGGCGGGACCGTGCTGGGCGCGGACGACTCCTCGGTCGGGGACTGCGGCGGGGGCAACCCGGGTGGCGTGCACGCTGCGACAGCGAGCAGGGCGACCAGCCCGGGCCCGCCCAGGAGAAACCCGCGTCGGGTCCACCTCCGCGTACTCCCGGCCGGAGGGAGGGACGCGCCGCGTCGCACCCTCGCGCGGCGGCGCCTCCTCCCCTCTGGTCGGGGGGCGGGCGGATCACCGGCTCACCGTAGCGAGCGGGCGACACCGGCACCCCGAGTTCAGGACTGCTTGGACCGGGCGCGGGTGCGGGCCCGCTCGCCGGCCGGCAGCACGATCTTGCGGATCCGTGCGTGCGTCGGCGTGACCTCGACGCACTCGTCGTCGGCGCAGAACTCCAGCGCTTGCTCGAGCGACAGCGCGCGGTGCGGCACCAGGTTCTCGGTGGTCTCCGAGGTGGATGCCCGCATGTTGGTGAGCTTCTTCTCCTTGGTGATGTTGACGTCCATGTCGTCGGCGCGGGAGTTCTCGCCGACGATCATGCCCTCGTACACCTCGGTGGTCGGCGGGACGAACATGGTGCCCCGCTCCTGCAGGTTGAGCATGGCGAACGGGGTGGCCCGGCCGGGCCGGTCGGCGACCAGCGAACCGGACGCCCTGGCCCGGAGCTCGCCGACCCAGGGGCCGTACCCGTCGAAGAGGGCCGAGGCGATGCCGGTGCCGCGGGTGTCGGTGAGGAACTCGGTGCGGAAGCCGATCAACCCACGCGAGGGGACGTGGAACTCCAGCCGCACCCAGCCGGTGCCGTGGTTGGTCATCACTTCCATCCGGCCCTTGCGGACCGCGAGGAGCTGGGTGACCGCCGCCGAGGTATTCCTCCGGGATGTCGACGGTCAGCCGTTCGAACGGCTCGTGCTTGTGCCCGTCGACCATCCGGGTGACCACCTGCGGCTTGCCGATGGTCAGCTCGAAGCCCTCCCGGCGCATGGTCTCCACCAGGATCGCCAGCGCCAATTCGCCGCGGCCCTGTACCTCCCAGGTGTCCGGCCGTTCGGTCGGCAGCACCCGGATGGAGACGTTGCCGATCAGTTCGGCCTCGAGCCGGTTCTTGACCTGGCGGGCGGTCAGCTTGCTGCCGCCGTCACGACCGGCCAGCGGCGAGGTATTGATGCCGACGGTCATCGAGATCGCCGGTTCGTCCACCGAGATCGGCGGGAGGGCAATCGGATCGTCCGGGTCGGCCAGGGTTTCGCCGATGGTGATGTCGGCGATGCCCGCCACCGCGATCAGGTCACCGGCGGAGGCCTGCTCGACCGGCACCCGGTCCAGTGCTTCGGTGATCAGCAACTCGCTGATCTTCGTCCGGGTGACGGTGCCGTCGGCCTTGATCCACGCCACCTGCTGGCCGCGCTTGATGGTGCCCTCGACGACCCGGCACATGCCGATCCGGCCGAGGAACGGGGAGGCATCGATGTTGGTCACCTGGGCCTGCAGCGGCGCGCCCTCGGTGTAGTGGGGTGCCGGGATGGTGGTCAGCAGGGTGTCGAACAGCGGGTCGAGGTTCTCGTGGTCGGGCATCTCGCCGTTGGCCGGCTTGATCATGCTGGCCCGCCCGGCGCGTGACGAGCAGTAGACGATCGGGAAGTCGATCTGGTCGTCGTCGGCGTCCAGGTCGATGAACAGTGCGTAGGTCTCGTCGACCACCTCGTCGATCCGGGCGTCGGACCGGTCGGTCTTGTTGATCACCAGCACCACGGGCAACTTGGCGGACAGCGCCTTGCGCAGCACGAACCGGGTCTGCGGCAGCGGGCCCTCGGAGGCGTCGACCAGCAACACGACGCCGTCGACCATGGACAGCGCCCGTTCCACCTCGCCACCGAAGTCGGCGTGGCCAGGGGTGTCGACGATGTTGATGATCACGTCACCGCGATGTACCGCGGTGTTCTTGGCCAGGATCGTGATGCCCTTCTCACGCTCCAGGTCGTTGGAGTCCATCACCCGGTCGGTCTTCTCGCTCCCGATGCGGAAGGCGCCTGACTGCCAGAGCATGGCGTCGACCAGCGTGGTCTTGCCGTGGTCGACGTGCGCCACGATGGCGACGTTGCGTAGATCGGAACGGACCGGCACGAACGGGTACTCCCACTTCACAGATCGGGTCGAAGCGCCGTCCACCTTCGGTGCAGCCGGCACGGCTGGCCCCCCAGCGCGAGAGCGCGGCGCAGCCCATCGAGTCTACCGGCGCCCGGCGTCGCTCCGGTTCGCCCTCGTTCCCGGCCCCCGAGAGTGCTCGAACCGCCGCATGACGTGACCCCCTCACACACGAGTTGATCATGGGAGACCCTGTACGGCACTCCTCGGCGTGTCGCGCAACACGCCGGTGTTCGGCGTACAGGTTTCCCATGATCAACAGGGTGAGCGCGCAGGAGGCGACGAGGCCCGACCAGACGGGCGGGCCGACCAGACGCGCGGGCGAATTTGCGCATCGACGAGGCGGGGCGGGGTGACCGCTACGCTGCGCTGGTGCATCGGATCATCACCCCGCCGACGGGCTCCTGAGCAGGACTCGTCGCAGCCCCGGCCCTTCGGCCGGGATCGGTGCCGCCGTCCGCGTGCCGCAGCCGGCGTGCTGTGACCCGACGATCCTGCTCCCGCGACCGCCCATCCCTCACGTCGCAGGAGTCCTTCCGTGCACACCCCCAGCACCACCCCGGCTTCCATCCACTGCCACCTCGATCCGGGAATCCGGGCTGATCTTCCTCGTCGCCGCCGGCCTTCTCTGGGGCACCGGCGGCCTGCTCGGCACGCTGCTGGCCGAGACAACCGGACTCGGTCCGGCCGCCGTTGCGGTCTATCGCATCGGGATCGGCGGCCTGCTGTTGATGGCCGCGCTCGCCGTCTCCCGTCGACCGCTCCCCCGCGGCCGGGCGGTCCTCCGCCGACTGATCGCGGTCGGCTGTTTGGCGGCCACGTTCCAGGCGTGCTACTTCACGGCTGTGTCGCTGACCTCGGTCAGCCTGGCCACCCTGGTCACCATCGGCAGCGCTCCCGCGATGGTGCTGGTCGGTGAACAGCTCACCGGCCGGCGCCGGGTCGACCTGCACTCGGTCGGCGTGCTGGTGCTCGCGATCGTCGGGCTGACCCTGCTGGTCGGCTTTCCCGCCGCCGGTTCGCAGCCGGCACATGTCGTGGCCGGGCTGCTGTTCGCGTTGGCGTCGGCCGCCTCGTTCGCCGTCTTCACCCTGGTCTGCGCGATTCCCGTGCCCGGGCTGGACGGCATGGCGACCACGGCTTACGGCTTCACCCTCGGCGCGGTGCTGCTGATGCCGGTCGCGCTGTTCACCGGCGGACTCGCCTTCGACGTCGACCTGACGTCGGTGACTCTGCTGTTGGCGCTGGGCGGCGTCCCGACCGCCCTTGCGTATGTCTGCTTCTTCCGCGGGCTGGTCAGGGTGCGGGCAACGACGGCCGCGCTGACTGCGCTGTTGGAACCACTGACCGGAGCCGTGCTCGGTGCGGTGTTCCTCGGTGATCGGCTCGGGCTCATCGGCTGGCTGGGCGCCGTGGTGCTCAGCGCGGCCGTGGTGCTGGGAGCGCTGGCCGAACGCTCGGGACAGCGCAAGGAAGGCGCGCCCGGTGCGGTCCCGGTACCCGAGGGGTTCTGAAGTCCCCTAGGACTTCTTGCCATTCCTTGGCCTTGCTCTTCTTGCCGATGCTCGGGAAGCGCTTGCGCACGGCTGCCTTGACCTTCTTCTGCTCCGCCTTGGTGCCGTGCTGCGCGACCCGGGCCAGCGCATTGCGGGCGTGCGCCTTGTCCGGGATCGGGTACTTGCGCTTGCCGGGCAGGGCGAACGACTTCTTGGAGAGCTTCTTGCGTTCCTTGGTGCTGCTCAGATCCTTCGACATGACCCATCGGTACCCGTTCGGCGACGCGTGCACAACCACCGGGAGCCGCCAGGATCGCCGGACTCAGCCGTCCTGGGTGGACTGTCCCAGCCCCCGCGGATCGGGCAACTCGGGCTGCGGAATCTCGGCAGGGGGGGCCGGGAACTCCTCGCCCTCCTCGACCGACGTCGGGTTGAGCACGCGGTGCAGAAACGTCTTGGTCCGCTCGTGCTGCGGGTCGCCGATCACCTGGTCCGGCGGTCCCTGCTCGACGATGTACCCGCCGTCCATGAACACGACCCGATCGGCGACGTCACGGGCGAAGGCCATCTCATGGGTGACCACCATCATCGTCATGCCGTCGCGGGCCAGTCCGCGCATGACCGCCAGCACGTCGCCCACCAGTTCCGGGTCGAGCGCCGAGGTCGGCTCGTCGAACAGCATCAGCGCCGGGTCCATGGACAGCGATCGGGCGATCGCCACCCGCTGCTGTTGGCCGCCTGACAGTTGCGCCGGGTAGGCCGTCTCCCGGTGCGCCAGGCCGACCCGCTCCAGGTTGTGCCTGGCGATCGACTCGGCGACTTGGACTTGCTTGCGGCCGAGCACCTTGGTCTGCGCGATCGTCAGGTTGCGCATCACGGACAGGTGCGGGAACAGGTTGAACTGCTGGAAGACCATCCCGACGGTCTTGCGGACCGCGTCCAGGTCGGTCTCCGGGTCGGTCACTTCGGCCCCGTTGACCACGATCTTTCCCGAGCTCGGCTTCTCCAGCAGGTTCACGCAGCGCAGCAGAGTTGTCTTGCCCGACCCCGATGGCCCGATCACGCAGACCACCTCGCCCTGGTTGATGACCAGGTCGATGTTCTTGAGCACCTCGACCGGTCCGAAGGACTTGCGCAGACCGGAGATGGAGATCATCGGCTGCCCGGTCGGTGCCGTCTCCGCCGCTCCCGCTCCGACATTCGCGGTCATCAGTGGCCTCCTCGCCGGGCCTGCCGGCGTTCCAGTGCGCGGACTGCTTGGGAAACGGCAACGTGATCACCAGGTAGAACATCCCGGCCATGAGCAGCGGTGTCGGACCGTTCGGTATCCCCCTGATCCCGCCGCTGGCGGCGACCTGTGACAACTTGGTGAGCTCGTACTGCGCTGCGGTGACGCCGAGCACGTAGACCAGCGAGGAATCCTTCACCAGCAGGATCAGTTCGTTGGTCATCGGGGGAATGACGATGCGAAATGCCTGCGGGATGACGATGCTGAGCATCGCCCGGGTCCTGGACATGCCGAGCGTGCGGGCCGCCTCCATCTGGCCCCTGGGCACCGCTTGGATACCGGCGCGGATCGTCTCCGACATGTAGGCGCCGGCCACCGTGCCGAGACCGACGATCGCCTGGACGTAGAAGTCACGGAGGAAGCTGACATCACCGAACAGAATCGGCACCCCGTAGACCACCAGGAACAGCACCAGCAAGGTGGGCAGTCCGCGCAGCAGTTCGACGTAGACCGTGGCGATCGCCCGGTACAGCCACACCTCGGACAACCGCATCAGGGCCACGATCAGGCCGAGCACCAGTCCGAGGATGAACGCGCCCGCGGTGTACAGCAGGGTGTTGACCAGGCCGGTGGTCAACATCCGCGGGAACAGCGCCTTGACGACGTCCCAGTTCAGGTACTGGTCGGCGAAATTGGACCAGTCGCCGACCACCGCGAACAGCACGACGACGGCGCCGAGCAGCACGTACTGGATCGTGCGGACGAGGATGGTCCGATTGTGGCGGGTCATCCGCCGGTTCGAGCTGACTGTCGGCATCGCTTGGGTCACGACCGACCTCCGGTCCGGGGCGGGGGAACAGGTGGAGTGTTACGGGTCGCTCGACGGGATGCACGGTGACGCGGGGACGTGCGGGAATGCGCCGGGGCCGGGCGAGCCGTCTGCAGCTCCGCCCGGCCCCGGTGACCGACCGGTCAGCCGGCCGGAACGTCTCCGATCCACTTCTTGTAGCTCTCGGCGTAGGTGCCGTCGCTGAGTGACTTGGCGATGACGTAGTTCGCCACCTTGATCAACGCCGTGTTGCCCTTGGCCGCACCGAAACCGTACTGCTCCCCGGTGTCGAAGTTCTGCACGATCTCGACCTTGCCGTTCTGCTGCTTGGCATAGTCGTTCAGCGCCGGCAGGTCGTGGATGGCGCCGTCGATCTGCTTGGCCTGCAGCGCCGCGGTCTCGTCGGAGATCTTCTCGTACTCCACCACCGAGTAGCCGAACTCGTCGGCGTGCGCATTGGCGTACAGCAGACCCGTGGTGCCGGTCTGCGCGCCGAGCTTCTTGTCCTTCAGATCGGCGATCGACTTGATGCCGGAGTCGGACAACACCATCAAGGTCTGGCTGGCGTCGTAGTAGGGGTTCGAGAACTCGATCGACTGCGACCGCTCAGGGGTGATGGTCATGCCGGCTGCGGCGATGTCGCACTGGCCGGACTGCATGGCCTGGCCGGACTGGATGCCGGCGAACTGCGCATCGATGATCTTGGTCTGCACGCCGAGGTCCTTGGCCAGCCAGTCCATGAAGTCGATGTCGAAGCCGACGATGTTGCCGCTGCCGTCGTCGGACTCGAACGGTGAGTACGGCAGTGAGGTGCAGACCGTGAGCGTGCTCTGGTCCTTCAACGTCGCCTTGGCCGCAGCGAGGTCGGCGTCCGCGAGCGCTTCCGGAGCCGGACCCGTGGTGCCGACCTGGGACACCGCGGCCGACGACGACGCGTCGGTGCCGTCCGAGCCGGACGCCGACGACGACTCGGAGCCCGCCTCGGACGACTCGGAGCCGGCAGCTGACGACCCGGTGGTCATGGCCGCGGAGGAGCCGGCGGCAGCCGAGGTGGTGGCGGCAGCCGAGGTGGTGGCGGCTGACGTGCTACCGGCGTTGTCCGAACTACCGCAGGCGGAGAGCACCAGCGCTCCGGTCAGGGAAACCGCAAGCAGAGCTGCGGCCCGCAGGCGTCGGGTGGGGGCCCGCAGGCTTCGAATGGACGTCTGTGCCACAAGGTTCTCCCGGAGGGGTTTTCTGGGTCATCCCCCACAGGGATGACGCATAGGGATGACGGGTACCACGTCTGGGCATACTGCCACGCCGCGTGTTTCCGTTAGGTGACAATGCGGCCTCGATCGCCGTTCGGTGCGCTGTCGGGTGACAGCGCACGGAACCGCCTCAGCCGTGGGTGACCCCGAGCGCCGCCTCCAGCACGGGCACCAACTGACGGTCCGCCGGCAGCCAGTCCAGCTCGGCGAGTTCCTGCGCACCGACCCATCGCAGCTCACCGTGCTCGGTCGGAGTCGGGGCGCCGTCGACCAACTCGGCCAGCCTGGTACGCAACACCATCCCGTCCGGCAGCGGGACGTCGGAGCCGAGCCGGTCACCGATCCGGACCTGCACCCCGAGCTCCTCGGCGAGCTCCCGGGCCAGCGCCCCCTGCTCGGTCTCGCCGTCCTCCAGCTTGCCGCCAGGCAGCTCCCACTTGCCGGCGTCCGGGCCGGAATTCTTGCGGGCGGCCAGAACGGCGCCGTCGCGGAGTACCGCGCCGGCCATCACCACCAGCGGTTCTCGGGCCAGCAGGGTGGTGATCCCGATGAGCATCCGCCCGAATGCCAGGGCGCGGCGCCGACCGAGCACCGTTCCGCCGGGGACCCGGACGACGATCCGGCAGTCCACCGTGACCAGGGTGCCGGCGACCGTGCCGGTCGCCCGGCTGGTCACCGCGAAGCCCGGGCCGGTGATCTGCGGCAGACCGTCGTCGTCCAGTGCCACCACGCACCGAAGGCCGCGCCGGCCGGCGACGCCGATCAACTCCAGCCGGTCCCCGGCCCGCAACTCCGCGCCGAGCAGGGGGGCACCGTCGGCCCGGCTGACCAGCCGCCCGCGGCCGCCCAGCGCCCGTGCGGTGCGGGTCCACAGGTCGACGCGACGGAGTGCCCGATGGACGGCCGCCTCCGGGGCATCGACGACCGCGGCCGTTCGGATCGGGATCACCGGTCCACTGTGCCCGATGTCTCGTGGTCCGACTTCTCCCGGCCCGACTTCTCCTGGCCCGACTTCTCCTGGCCCGATGGCTCCTGGCCCGATGGCTCCTGGCCCGATGGCTCCTGGTCCGATGGCTCCTGGTCCGATGATTGTTCGCTTGAGGTCAGCTGTCCCGAGGATGTGGCCGGCAGCACCGCCGCCGCTGTGGGATCGAACCGCAGCCGCACCTGTTGGCCCGCGACCGGCCGATCGCCCGCCGCGGTCGCGAACACCTCTCCGACATCCGGGAGGTCGACCGTCAGCCGGGTGACGTCCGGGCCGAGTTCCACGGAGATGCAGATCCCGGTCAGCGGCCCTACTGGATCCAGGCGCAACGCGGCCGGTCGCAATGCCACCGCGGTGCCGCTGCCTGCGACGACGCCGACCGCGCTGCGGGTGGACCCGGTGTCGATCGGCTCGCCGGGGAGCACAGAGGTGTAGCCGAGGAACCGGGCGACCCACTCGTCGGATGGAGCGCGCCACACCGCATCGGGCGCGCCGACCTGGCGGATCACCCCTGAGTCCATCACCGCCACCTCGTCGGCGATGGCGAAGGCCTCGCCCTGGTCGTGCGTCACGAAGAGCGCCGTGGTGCCGGTGCTGGTCAGCACTCGGCGTAGGTCGGCGAGCAGCCGCTCCCGCAGCACCCGGTCCAGCGCCGCGAGGGGCTCGTCCAGCAGCAACAAGCGAGGCTCCGGCGCGAGCGACCTGGCCAGAGCGACCCGTTGCGCCTCGCCGCCGGACAAGGTGGCAACCGGGCGATCGGCGTAGCCGGGCAACCCGACCAGCTCGAGCAACTCGTCGACGCGCGCGCCGATGGCCGAGCGCCTGCGTCCGGACCGCGCCAAGCCGTAGCCGACGTTGCCACCGACGGTCCGGTGCGGGAACAGCACGCCGTCCTGGAACATCAGGCCGAACCGACGCCGGTGCACCGGGACTCCGGCCAGATCCGCTCCGTCCCAGCTGATCCTGCCGGTGGAGAGTGGTTCCAGACCCGTGACCGCGCGCAACAGCGTGGACTTGCCACACCCGGACGGGCCGAGCAGCGCGAGCACCCGGCCGTCGGGCAGCTGCAGGTCGATGTCGCGGACAGCGGTCACCGTTCCGTATGTCACGCTCACCCGCTCGAGATCAAGCACGGTTCAGAATCCTGCCGGTCCACCGAGGTCGCGTCGCCCGCCGGCGAGCTCCACGATCAGCACCGCGACCAGGCACAGCAGGGCAAGCACGACGGCGGCGGCCAGCGCCGTGCCCGTATTGGCGACCCCGGGCCGGCCCACCAACCTGGCGATCACCAGCGGCAAGGTGATCCGCAACGGCGAAGCCAGGAATGAGGTGGCGCCGAACTCACCGAGCGCGACCGCAAAGCCGAAGGCGGAAGCGCCGATCAACGCCCGCGACATGATCGGCAGGTCGACCGTGGTCCACACCCGCAGCGGTCCGGCGCCCAACACCGCAGCGGCCTGCCGCAGCCGGTCGTCGGCGGCCCGCAACACCGGCAGGATCATCCGCACCACCAGCGGCAGCGCCACCGTGGCCTGCGCGATCGGTACCAGCAGCGGCGAGCCACGCAGGTCCAGCGGCGGGGCGTCGAGCGCGATGAGGAAGCCGAAACCCACGGTCACCGCCGACACCCCCAGCGGCAGCATCACCGCCGCGTCGATGCTGTTCACGGCGGCCCGACCGGTTCGGCTCCGGGGCCGCCGGGCCAACACCACCGAGAGCAGGGTGCCGACCGCGACGGCCAACACGGTGGCGATGGTCGCTGCCCGCACCGAGTTCCACAGCGCAGTGGTGACCGGCACCAGAAAGACGTTGCCCTCGCCGAGGGTGGTCAGCGACCGGTAGTTGTCCAGTCCCCATCCCGACGGCGTCTGGAGCGAACGGAGCACCATCACCGCCATCGGCACGGCCATGCCGGCCACCACCAGACCGGTCAGCACCGCCGCCGACAGGTCCGCGCGGCGCAGCCGATGCCCCGCCGCACCGGCCGCCCGCCAGCGCAGCGTCGCCTCGGTCCGCCGACGCAACACCCCGGAGACGATCAGCACCGCGGTCACCATCATCACCTGGACAATCGACAGCACCGCCGCGGTGCGCAGGTCGAAGATGTCCCACGTCTGCCGGTAGATCTCGGTCTCCAGAGTGTTGTACCGACCGGCCCCCATGATCAGGATGATGCCGAAGCTGGTGGCGCAGAACAGGAACACAATGGTGAACGCGCCGGCCATGGCCGGGCCGAGGGCCGGCAGGGTGACCGTCCGGAACACCCGCACCGGCCCGGCACCCAGGCTCCGAGCCGCCTGCTCGGCCCGGTCGTCCAAATGCGCCCAGCTGGTGCCGACGGTGCGTACCACCACCGCATAGTTCAGGAATACGTGCGCGGCCAGGATGGCGGCAAGACTGCCGTCCCAGCCCCACGAACCGAGCCAACCGTTCGCGGCGAACAACGTGCGAAAGGCGAGGGCCACCACCACGGTCGGCAACACGAACGGCACGGTGACGACCGCCCGCACGAGGGCACGGCCACGGAACCGGCAGCGGTACAACAGGTATGCCCCTGGCACCCCGAGCGCGGTGGCCAGCGCGGCCGACGCCGCGGCCTGCCAGACGGTGAAGGCGAGGATGCGGCGGAACTTGGAGCTGGACAACACCTCGGAAAAACCCGACAGGTCAAGGCCGTTCGGTCCGACGAGGCCGCGGCCGATCAGCGTGGCGGCCGGGTACACGAAGAAGACCGCGAGCGCCGCCAGCGGCACCGCGGCTGCCAGCACCAGGCCGGCCCGCCGCAGCAGCAACTCAGCCCTCCATCAGGTCCGACCAGCTGCCGACCCAGGCTTCCCGGTTGGCGCTGATGTCCGCAGCCGGAACGGTCGCCGGGTCCTTGGCCACGGGGGCATACTTCTCCCACGCCGCAGGCAGTTTCACCGTCCGATCGACCGGATACACGTACATGTTCTCCGGGATCTGCGCCTGGAACTGGTCCGAGAGCAACCAGTCGACAACCTTCTGCGCCGCCGCCGGATTCTTCGCCCCGGTCAACACCCCGGCGTACTCGACCTGCCGGAAGCAGGTGTCCAGCAGCGCCCCCGTCGGTGCGCTGGTCATGCCGTCGGCGACCTCGTACGGCGGCGAGGACGCGTAGCTGACCACCAGCGGCCGCGCGCCCTTGCCCGACGACCCGGAGAAGTCCACCGAGTACGCGTCCTCCCAGCCGGCGGTGACCTTGACTCCGTTGTCCTTCAACTCCTGCCAGTAGTTCAACCAGCCGTCGGGGCCGAAATGCGCGACGGTGCCGAGCAGGAAGGCCAATCCCGGCGACGAGGTGGCCGGTGACTCGACCACCAGCAGGTCCTTGTACTCGGATTTGGTCAGGTCCTCGAAGGTGGCCGGCTCGGCCATCTTGTGGTCGGTGAACCACGTGTGGTCGACGTTGACGCAGACGTCGCCGTAGTCGACCGCGGTGAGCCGATCGTCGCCGGAGGCGAACGCGTCCGAGCCACCGGCCGTGGCGGGCGAGGTGTAGGGCTGGAGGATCCCGGCGTCCAGCGCGCGCGAGGCGAAGGTGTTGTCGATGCCGTAGACGGCATCGCCCAGCGGCGAGTCCTTGGTCAGCACCAATTTGTTCGTCATCGCGCCGGCATCACCCTGGGCGAGCAGGGTGACCGTGATGCCGCTGGACTTCTCGAAGTCGGCCAGCACCTGCTTGTCGACGTTGAACGAATCGTGGGTGATCAGGGTGACCGCCCCGCCGGCCGCTTGTGCGCTCTCGGGGGCGCTACTGTCCTGAGCTCCGCTGCCGACACTCCCGGCCGGGGCCTCCGACGCGGTGACCCGGGTCTGGCCGGGCTCGGCGACCCACCCACCGGATGCCGACGAAGGTGCGGAGCCGGTGGCCGCCGTGCTCCCGCAGGCGGCCAACGCCAGCCCGGTCACCGTGACGATTGCCGCCGTCTTCAGTCGGCGCCTAGTGATGCCAAGGATTCTCAAGGCAGTGCCCTCCCGTACGGGTAGGCACGGGTACTGGGAGAGGACGTCCCTTGCGCCGGCATGATCCGGATCAGGTTCGACGGTCCGGGGCTCCGTGCCCCGCTCTCAGCCCGGCGCACCGGACTCCCGTGTCGCCCACCACTCTACGTCGGCGCGCCGGCCACCACGTCGCCGGCCACCCGGGACCGGATCGGACGCGACCGGGCCAGCAGGCCCATCACCAGCAACGTGGCCATCCCCAGCACCACATAGGCCAACCCCAGCCAGGACTGCCAGCCGGGCCGGGACGCCGGCGGAATGCCCGGTCCCTGCGCGACGATCAGGATCGGTACCACGTAGCTGTAGCAGCCGACCAGCCAGCCGATCGCCACACCGCGGGCGGCCCACGACCCGCGATACGGACCGGCAAACGCCCAGACCAGCACGGGCAGCACCCACACCCAGTGATGCGACCAGGAGATCGGCGAGACCAACAGCCCGACCAACTGAACGGCCAGGAACGCCCCCGTCCGGTCACCGGCGCGCAGGCACAGCACGGTCGCCCAGATTCCCAGCACCAGAGTGACCAGACACGCGACTGTCCAGATCACGGTCACCTCGTGGCCGGCGAGCCGGGCCAGCGCTCCACGCCAGGACTGGTTGATCGCCGACCACACCGGGCCCGTCCGTCCCGGGTCGAAGATCAGTTCGGAGAAATAGCGCCAGGTCTGTTGCGGCAGCACCGCCAGCGACAATGCCACCGTCGCAGCGAAGATCCCGATCGCCCAGAGCACCGCCGCGAACCGCCGCTGGAGCAGGTAGTAGAGCCCGGTGATGGCCGGGACCAGCTTGATCCCGGCCGCCAGGCCGACCGTCGTGCCCTGCCACCACGACCGCGAACCCACGGCACCCGAGAGCAGCAGAGCGGCCAGGAACAGGTTGATCTGACCGTAGTTGAACGTGGTCCGCACCGGTTCCAGCCACAGGCCGACCGCGGTGACGCTGACCACCAGGCCGGTTGGTTGCCGGATCGGCCGGGCTGAACCTGGACCGATGCGGCCGAGCAACCTCAGGGTTGCGTACACCAGGTAGGCAACTGCGGCGACGCTGGCCAGCTGCCAGAAGATCCGCAGCACCGTCCAGTTCATCCAACCGACCAGCGCGAACAGCAGCGCGGAGAACGCCGGATAGGTGAAGGGCAGGTGCAGCGGCTCGGAGTAGAAGTCGTACAGCGTGCCGTCGGTCAGATGTGCCGTGCCGTCGATGTAGACCTTGAGATCGACCATCCGGAACGGATCGGCGCCGGCCAGGGTGACCAGCACATGCGCGCCGAGCGAGAGGGCCAGCAGCACCCACGGCGCCCACGCCGAGGCGACCAGCGCGCGGAGGGCTCGATGCACCGGGTCAGGGTAGCCAGCGGATCGCTGTCACTTCCGGTAGACCCACAGCGGGTCGGGCACGATGGCCATGGTCAAATCGATCCCGTCCGGGCCGGCCGGAACCTTCTCGACTTCGCCGTCGTGCGCGAACAAC
This sequence comes from uncultured Actinomycetota bacterium, assembly GCA_963834185.1. Lineage (GTDB taxonomy): Bacteria > Actinomycetota > Actinomycetes > Mycobacteriales > Nakamurellaceae > Nakamurella. The sequence continues at coordinate 259,908 of CAWIAR010000004.1, read as the reverse complement.
AGTTCCCCGTCGTTGGGGTAGAAGGTCGCGGAGACCTCCGGCACCGAGGTCATCGCGAACTCGGTGGTGGGGTCCCACAGGTCCTCGCGCCGCCGCCGCAACCGGCCGCCCAGGATCCCGCCGAACAGGTCACCGAACAGGGGATGCCACCGGGATCGGCCGGGCACCGACCGGAGGATCCGGACATCGAGCACGCCGTCGTCGAGCCGCGCCCGGTCCAGCGGCGCCGAGGTGCGCGGGCGGTATTTGTTGACACCGACGAACACGGTCCAGAGCCGATGGTGCAGCCCACGTTCACCGGTCGCCTCGATCGGGTCGGACTCGCTCAGCACCCGCAGGCTGGCCACGACCCCGGCCAGCGGCTTGCCGATCCGGTCCCGCCACTTCTCCCGACGCAGGACCATGGCCGGGTACAGGCCGACCGAAGCCGTGTTCAGGACCGTCCACGGATCGCCGTCGCCCAGCGTGGCCGTGGCCACGTCGACCGCCACGCCCCGGCCGTCCTTGGCCGCCACCAGAGTGGCAGGCACGTCGTCCGCGCCGACCGCCCTGGCGAAATGGTTGAACGTTCCGCCGGGCAGCACCAGCAGCGGCACGCCGTGTTTGGCCGCCGCTCTCGCTGCGAGGGCGATGGTGCCGTCGCCACCGCACGCACCGATGGCCTTGGCGTCCTTGGCCGCATCGTCGAACATCTTCACCAGGTCGTCGCCCTCAGCGAGCACCCTGATGGTGGCGGCGGGCAGGGCGCGGCGCACCGCGGACAACGGGTCGACCCTGCCCGGCACGCCTTCGCCGGAGTGCGGGTTCGCGATCACCACCAGACCGTGTCCGTCACCCAGCGCGGGCAGCTCGATGCTCTCCCCCGGCGGCCCGTCGATCTTGCGCCGAAGCCAGTCGGGCGGACTGAGCGCGGTGCTCAGCGCGACCGCACCTGCCCCGATCACCACGCCGCCCAGGACGTCGGAGAACCAATGCGCCCCGGTGTGCACCCGGGAATAGGCGACGGCCCCGGCCAGTGGCAGCACAGCGGCGCCGAGCAGTGGCTTCTCCACGGTCACCGCCAACGCGAAAGCCGCGGCCGAAGCGGTGTGCCCGGACGGGAACGAACCCGACGTCGGTGTGCGCCGTAACCGGCGGATGAAGGGGACCGTGTTGACGTCGGGCCGCGGACCTCCGATCAGCGACTTGCCGACCAGGTTCGCCCCGGCACTGGCCAGACCCAAACAGATCAGCCCTCGCGTTGCGGCGCGCCGCCCGGTCGGCCCGGTCAGGGCCAACCCGCCGGCCACGCCGAACCAGAGTTTTCCGTGGTCGGCCAGGTGCGAGAGCTGGGCCAGCGGCTTGTCGAAATTGGTCGGCTTGTGGCTGATCACCTGCTGGTGGACCCAGAGATCCGCAGCCTGTCGGTGCTCCCCCAGCGTTCGTCCTTGGTCGGGCATCCGCTCATGCTGCCACTGTCGGTGGTCAGGCTCAGACTCGGAGCATGGCCTTCCTCTCCGTGACCCCGTACCTGCGTTACCCGGACGCCGACGCCGCGGCAGAGTGGCTTTCGCGGGTGTTCGGCTTCGGTCCGGCGCAATGTGTCCGAAATGCCGAAGGGCGGTGGACCGAGGGCACGCTCCAGGTCGGGGCCGGCCGCGTTGACCTTTCCGGGTCAAGTGCGGCCGATCGCACCCTGCTGATCATCGGTGTGGACGACGTCGACGATCTCTACCGGCGGATCACCGAGGCGGGCGTCGACATCGACTCACCGCGGGATGAACCGTACGGCCCTCGGAGCTGCCACGTGACCGATCCGTGGGGTTATCAGTGGTACTTCTGGCAGGGCGACGCGCGCTACGACTGAGCCCGATCCTCGCCGTGCCGCTCTCCGCGGGCGGCGGCCGAGCGGGCAGGACGAGCGCGGCGCCCGCCGCGAGCGCCGTGACGACGACGATGCCGAGCCACACCCATGCGGGCGGCCCGGTTCCGTGACGATCGCCGGGAGACGACGCGGCGTCGGCCGGCGCCGCGCGGTCACGATCGGGATCCGCGGCCGCCGCGACCGCCGCCCACCTGCGGTGATCATCGTGCTGCAGGAATATGACCGCTCCGCAGTCGATTCACTCCGCCGGCAACGGGCCGAGCAGGCGTGCCAACAGCGCGGTGAGTCGGCGGCGGTCATCCTGCGCGAGCCGGTCGACCATCGGGGCGAGCGAGCGGCCGATCTCGGCGACGAGGTCGACGGCCAGCCTGTTGGCGGCCGGTGTCAACGACACCCGGACCGATCGGCCGTCGTCGGGACTGCCTGTTCGCCGGGCCAGACCGCGACGCTCGGCCCGGTCGATCAGCCCCGAGACCGTCGAGCGGTCCAAGCCGAGGAATGCTGCCAATTCGGCCATCTTCGGCTCACGGCCACGTAGGACGCCCAGCATCCGGAGTTGGGTCAGCGACAGGTCGTGTCTGGCAGCTGCTTTGGTCAGCACCGCGGTCACCGCGAACGAGAGCTGCACCAGCGCGTCGAGCAGATCGACGGCATCGGTGTCCTCGATGGTTTCCGTCACGCTCGTCAGCCTAGCTTGCAGTAGTTGGGATTACCCACTAATGTAGTTGGTAGTACCAACTACATTGCCGCATCAGGAGGTGCCTTGTGAAGGCCGCTGTCGTCACCGACTTCGATGCGCCGCCCAGCTACGGCGAGTTCCCCGTGCCCGCGGCGCGCACCGCCGACGAGGCGGTGGTCGAAGTGGTGGCCGCCGGGCTCCACCCTCGGGTGCGGTCGCAGGCCAACGGCTCGCACTACACCAGCACGGACGAGTTGCCACTGGTGCCCGGGATCGACGGTGTCGGGCGCATGGCCGACGGCAGCCTGCGGTACTTCATCCTTCCGGACACGAACCTGGGCTCCATGGCCGAGCAGACGCTTGTCGACCTGCGGCGCAGCGTGCCCTTGCCGGTCGGCACAGATGCGGTTCGCGTTGCCGCGGCGATGAATCCGACGATGTCCTCGTGGCTCGCCCTGCGCCGACGGATCCAGTTCCGCGCCGGCCAGCAGGTGTTGGTGCTCGGCGCCACGGGTAACGCCGGTCGCATGGCGGTGCAGGTGGCGCGCCACCTCGGCGCGAAGACGGTGGTTGCTGCGGGCCGTCGTCCCGAGCGGCTCGCCGAACTCCCCGAACTCGGCGCGAGCGCCGTGGTGTCGTTGAACGGCGAGCCGGACCACGTTGCCGCACAACTCGGGGCCGCGACCGGCCAGGTGGATGTGGTGATCGACTACCTCTGGGGCACTCCCGCCGCAGCAGCGATGCGCGCCGTTCTGACCCACCGGACCGACGACGAACGTCCGTTGAGCTGGATCCAGATCGGGTCCGTCGCCGGGCCGGAGGCACCGATCCTGTCCGCGGCGCTGCGGGCGTTCCCGCTGCAGATCGTCGGCAGTGGACAGGGTTCCGTGTCGACCAGCGACATTCTGGCCGAGCTCCCCGAGCTCGCCGCGCAGATCAACGCCGGCACGTTCCGCGTCGACGCACGCGCCGTACCGCTGTCCGGCGTCGAAGGGGCATGGGCCGACACCGGGAGCGACCAACGCATCGTGATCACACCCTGAACCCCCCGCCTGACCCGCTCCCCGCCGTCAACTGCCGTCGGGCCAACCGCCCCGATGCAACACCATCGGGTGCCAGGGCAGGGCGCGGGTCGGATCGGCCAGAATCCGTTCGGTTTGGGTCCGGTAGGGTCGTTCGCCGCGCCAGCCACCCGCCGGAGGGATCATTCCCGCCGACAATGCTTCGGTTTGAACAAGTATCGCTGTGAGCGCAGCTCGTAGCTCCTGGTCGATCAGTCGGCCGGCGCGGATCCGGTAGTCGCTCAGTGCGTCGAGCCCGCCGGAGGTCAGGGCCACGCTCCGCCCGGGCGCGGCGACGGCCAACCCGCTGCGTTGCAGGTAGCCGACCGCCATCGCGGTCCCTTCCTTGGAGATCCCGGTCAGGGCGGGCAGGTCTCGCAGCCGCACGGTGGCCGTGTCGAGAACGCGTAGGTAGTTGGCCGTGAGCGGCAGCGAAGCGCCGGCATCGCGTTCCTGATCGAGAGTTGCGGCGGTCAGTACTTTCCCGAGCAGCACGCCCAGCGGGACCGACCCGGGATCTGCGTCGCTGTCGGGCTCGCCGTCGATGATCTTGGTGCGGAAGCCGTCGGTGGGCGACACTTCGGGCGGCGCCCAGGGCATGGCACCCGCACGCGTCCTGAGCTCGTCGATCAGCGCATCGACCGGTCCGGTACCGAACCGGGTACGCCATCGCTGCTCCACTTCATCCATCCCTCGCGGCCACCGGCGTTTCGCATATCGGCCGGCCGGCGTGAGGTGCACCATCGTCTCCGCGCGGATCCCCCGGTGTGTGCCGTATCCCGGGCGACGTCCGATGCCACGTTCACCGATGGATATCCATCCCCAACGCTCGAGTCCACCCAGATTGCAGGCGGCTCTGGCACCGGTGCGCAGTTCCTGGACCGTGACGCCATCCTCGCCGATCACTCGCAATCCGTTGGCCCACATGGCCGTGGCAATCCGGAAGTGGTGACCCACGTGCACCCTGCCGGCTGCCTCGAAGAGGTTGTCGACCTCCATCGTGTACGCGATCCAGGTCCGCGCCAGCGAGGTGGTCAGCGGGACGGGCTCGGTCACGTCGGCATTCTCCGCCGTCCGTCGGCGTGAGTGTGCTGCCCGGTGCGGCCGCACGCTCTGACGTTCAACGTCCGGCCAGCTCGGCGACGACCGGAGCGAGCGCATCAGCCGCGTTGGCACCGACGACGAAGTAGGAGAAGCCGCCCTCCTCCCGTCGTCTCAGGATCTCTTCGATGGCCGCCGCCGGATCGCTGGGAAGTATCAGCAGCGAGTCCTCGGCGCGCAGCGCTGCCGGGTCGGTGTCGGGGGGTGCCATGAACGGCGACACCGCATCTCCGACCACCGGGACGTGGAGCGCGAGTTCCACGTCGCGGATCGCCCGGAAATCGGTCGCCAGCCGGATGATCTCGGCCCGGGAGTCGCCGGGCGTCGAAGCGAACGTGACGGTGTCGGCAAGGTCGACCGCCATCGCCCTGGCCTTCGGACCCCGCACGGCCAAGACCACCGGCGTGTGAACCTGCGGGCCGTCCAGGTCTCGCAACGAGGTGACAGCGTCACGCACCGCGGACAACCGCTCACCCGGCGACACCACCGGGAGGCCCAACTGTCGGAGTTCGTCTTCCATCCCCGGTCTGCCGGTTCCGATGCCCATCTCGAAGCGACCCTCCGTCAACAGCGACAACGTGTGCGCTTCCCACGCCATACTCCAGGGCGTGCGCAGCGGAGCCGCGTATACCCAGGTCCCCACCCGTAGATCGGCGGCGAGAGTGGCCGCGACGGCCAAGGTCGGTCCCGGCGCCGGCTGCCACTGCTGCACGTCGGGCATCAGCAGGGTCGAATAGCCGCTGTCGGCGATCCGGCGTACCTGGTCCCGCCAGGCCGGTTGGTCAGTTCTGATCGGGGCGACAACCCCGAACCGCAATGGTCGGGCTCCATCGGTCGCCTGGTCGTCTGCCATCGTCGTTCTCCTGTGTCATGGCCGGAGGGTTGTGCCGCGCCCTGCATGACCACGAACGGGCCCTGGCAGATCCGACAAACACCGGGCGCTGATGTCCGTGCACCGTCGTCGACGCGGACTCCGTCGCATTCGGTGTCGGTCGACAGCTCGGTTCAAGGTCGCCGCCCCGTCGCGTCCAACAACCGATCGGCGAGCGGAGCATCGTCAGCGAGGTCACCGGAAGGCCCCGCACCGAAGTGACCGGGCAGGGCGACACCCTCACGGAACGGCTGCGGCGAGTGCCAGACCTCGGAAACGAGTTCATCGTCCAGAGTGGCCTCCTTCCCGAGGGAACGAGCCACATCCCAGCCGTGCAGCAGAAGATCACCGACGCGAAATCCGAGAAACACCCGGGCCGAGATCCGTCCCACCGGATGTGGCAGCAGGCGGTCGAGGGAGCCGGCCGTGGCGAAGGCGGTCAGCTGAGCCGCAGCGCTGACGTCGAACTCCCGGTGGGGATCATCTCCGAAGCCGCCGTCGAAGGCCGCGAGGTAAGCATCCTGCGTGGCGTGCCCAGCGAGCAGCGCTGCGGCGAAGCGGTTCCCGCCGACCACATGGTCGGCCAGGTCTCTGACCCGCCAGTCCGAGCACGTCGATGGCGAGCCCCATTCGTTGGGCGCGACCATGGCCAGCGCCTGCGCGTACCGCGCCGTCGCGCGCGTCAGCGCCTCGAGCGGCTCCACCGATCCAGGCTAGACCGCACCGGAGCCCCGGGTCGGGTCCTGACGACCGGCGATCACCGTCGACGCGACGGCGGGAGCTACACGTTGAACCGGAACTCGACCACGTCCCCGTCGGCCATCACATAGTCCTTGCCTTCGATCCGGACTCGGCCGGCGGCCTTGGCCGCGGCCATCGACCCGGCCGCCATCAGATCGCTGTAGGAGACGACCTCGGCCTTGATGAACCCCCGCTCGAAGTCGGTGTGGATCACCCCGGCGGCCTGCGGCGCGGTCCACCCCCGGTGGATGGTCCAGGCCCTGGACTCCTTGGGGCCCGCCGTCAGGTAGGTCTGCAGGCCGAGGGTATGGAAGCCGGCACGTGCCAGTGCATGCAATCCCGGCTCCTCTTGACCGACGGATTCCAAGAGCTCGCGCGCCGATTCCTCGTCCAGCTCCAGCAGTTCCGACTCCACCTTGGCGTCCAGGAAGACGGCGTCCGCGGGAGCCACCGCCGCGGTCAACTCGGCCCGGCGAGCCTCATCGGTGAGCACGACTTCGTCGGCGTTGAACACGTACAGGAACGGCTTGGCGGTCATCAGCGAAAGTTCTTTCAACGCCCTGATATCCAGCTCGTTGCGCGCCGCATACAGAGTTCGGCCGGCGTCCAGGATCTGTTGCGCCTGTTGCGCCGCCTCGAGTACCGGCCTGCGGTCCTTGGCGTTGCGCGCTTCCTTTTCCAGCCGCGGGATCGCCCGCTCCAGGGTCTGCAGGTCGGCCAGGATCAGTTCGGTGTTGATCGTTTCGACGTCCGACAACGGGTCAACCCGACCGTCGACGTGCACGACGTCGGCGTCGTCGAACACCCTGACCACTTGGCAGATGGCATCGGCCTCGCGAATGTTGGCCAGGAACTTGTTGCCCAGCCCGGCCCCTTCACTCGCACCCTTGACGATGCCGGCGATGTCCACGAACGAGACCGTGGCCGGGACGATCTTGGCCGAACTGAACACTTCGGCCAGCTTGTCCAACCGGGGGTCGGGCAGCGGGACCACCCCGACATTGGGCTCGATGGTGGCGAACGGGTAGTTGGCGGCAAGCACGTTCGCCCTGGTCAGGGCATTGAATACGGTCGACTTGCCGACGTTGGGCAGGCCGACGATACCGAGGGTCAGACTCACGGGATGCCAGTCTAGGTGCGGGAGGCTGCCGGCTCGGACCGCGGATCTGCTGCGCTCGGTCGCTTCGGCACCCGTTCGCGTCCTCGCCCGCCGTGGCTACCGTGGCTCGGATGGTGACAGCGACGGCGGCGATCGAGATACGTCCACCCTTCGCCGGACGTGAGTTGCTGGCCTTCCTGAGCCACCGGGCGGTCGCCGGCGTCGAACGGGTCGACGAGTCCGGCTATCAGCGCACGGTCGCATTGACGCACGGACCGGGCATGATCCGAGTCGAGCTGGCGGAACTGAGCGACGATCCCGGCCGGCGCGTGCTCACTGCGACCCTGCACACCAGCGATCCAGCGGACCTGGACCACGCAGCAGCGCTGTGCCGACGATTGGTCGACGCGGACGCCGACCCAACCGGCATCGACGCAAAGTTGGCCGCCGATCCCAACCTCGCCCCGTCGGTGGCGAGGACTCCCGGGCTCAGGATGCCGGGCGCGGCCGACGGCGCAGAGATCCTCTTTCGGGCGTTGTGGGGCCAGCAGGTCTCGGTGGCGGCGGCCAGGACCGCCCTGGCCCGGCTGACTATGCAACTCGGCGAGAAGCTGGACGAACCGCTGGCCGGCCTCACGCACTTGTTTCCCACCCCGGCCGCCATCGCCGGCCTGGGCGCGGACGGGATCGCCGGGCCGCGGCGGCGGGCCGAGACCATCGCCTCAGCCGCACGCGACCTGGCGGACGGGTCGCTCGACCTGAATCCGGGCCGGGCCGTCCGGGACGTGGTGGCTGATCTGGTGCGGCGCCCGGGCATCGGCCCGTGGACTGCCGGTTACCTCGCGATGCGCTGGCTCGGCGATTCGGATGTGTTGCTCAGCGGTGACCTGGTGCTACGTCAGGGAGCCGCCAGAGTTGGGCTGCCCTCGACACCGGCTGCGTTGTCCGCTCACTCCCGACGCTGGCAGCCCTATCGCTCGTACGCCGGGCTGCACCTGTGGCGAGCGGCGGCGGGTCGGACAGCACCGGGAGGCTGAACGGCATCGGAGGTTCCTTTCCTTGACCCTTCGATCCTGTCTGCTTTCCGCCGACACGACATCCGATATCTGCGCCACATTCGCGCCGACCTGACGGAATTCGTTGTCCGGAGTCCGGGTTCCGGCCTGCGCGGAGCGGTCATTCCCGATGTTGATCATGGAAAGCCGGTACGCGGGCCATCGGCGTGTCGGGCAACACGCCGAGCCCGGGCGTACAGGGTTGCCATGATCAACATGGGCGGCCACACGCCGAGCCCGGACGTCCAGAGTTGCCTCGATCACCATGGGAGGGGCGAGGCGCCGGGCCCGGGCGTACCAGCGTTGTCATGATCGACGCCGGTGTCAGGATGGCGGAGGCAGCGCGCGAGGCCGGACCGGCGCGGCTTGGCTGGCGAGCGGCGGGCAGATGGCCTAGGAGGTCAGGCGGCGGCGGCGGATGGCGAGCGGCGGGCAGATCGCGTGGATCCGGCGGCCGGCACGCGGGTGGCGGTTGTGCGGGAGCGACCGGCGATGGGCAACGACCGGGTGGCACGGGCGGCCGAGAGCGGAAGGTCGAACGGAAGCGGCGCGGTGAACGGCATGGCTGGCGTTTCCTTCTCCTCGGGGACGTATTGATCCTGTCGTCCCGGGCCCGGCGGATCATCGGACATCTGCGCCACCTTCGGCCCGCCCTCACGACAACCCGGCGAACGCCCCCAGAAATCCCCGGACGGCTCCGGGCCGCGCGATCAGCCGGGGAGCGGGTCTCAGCCCGGCCGACGACCCGGTCCCAGCAGGCCGAGCCTGGTCGCCTTGACCACCGCCTCGGGCGTTGATGCGGCGTCCAGCGCTTTCCGGGCGGCGGCCAGCCGCCGGTCGGCCGTGCGGCGGCTCAGGTGGAGGTCGGCGGCGGCCTGACCCAGCGATGCGCCCGCGGCGATGGCGGCCAGCAGGGCCTGCTGGTCCTCGTCCAGCGTCACCGCGTCGGGGTCGACGATCCGGTGATCGAGAGTGCCCAGCCGACGCAGGTCGTCGCACATCAGGTCGGCGGCCTCCCGGCCGACCCGGCAGTCGACCACCAAGTCGGCACCGGCCAGCGCGGCCAGCACCACCCGGCCGACGTCGTCCTCGGTCCTGACCACGCCGGCACACAGCCGACCGGGCGCGCCGTGCCAGCCGACCTCCGCCGGCTGATCGAACTCGGCGATCGCCTGCCGGGCAGGCCGGGCCGACGTGGCTCCCTCGATGACGACGAACCGTGGCACTTCTCAACCCTGCACCAAGGACGCCGCCTGCACCCGGGAGGACGCCCCGAGTTTCGTGGTCGCCGATTCGACCAGGGTCACCACGGTGCTTCGGCCGATGCCCAACTTGGCTGCGATCTGGGCGTTGTTGAGCCCCTGACCGACCAGCTGGAGCACCTCGCGCTCGCGTCCGGTCAGTCCGCTCGGGTCGCTGGTCCGAGCAGCGGTGCGCCGGACGCCGAGCCGGCGCAGCGAACGTCGGATCCGGGCCAGGACCATCGCGTGCCCGTCCGACGCGGCTGCGGACTCCGCGGATTCGAGAACGGCTGCAGCCTGCGCGCCGGCGCCGGCCAGTCGCAACGCCTCGCCCTGCGCCCACCGGCAGCGCAATTCGCCACGGCGGTGATAGGGCGCCCAGGCCGACGCGGCTCGATCGAAGAGTGTCGCCGCTGCCGCCGGGATCAGTGCCCATCGACAGGACCGCCGCGGTCTCCAACGGCACCGCCGCCAGGATCGGCTTGGACTGCTCCGGAGCCGGCTCGCCAGGATCAAGGCCAGATTCGTGCCTGGCCCAGGCCAAGGTCACCAGGCCGAAGGCCCGGTTGACATCACCCGGCGGCCCGGCCAGATAGTCGGCCAGCAGGGGTAGTGCCCGTCGTGGCCGGCCTCCCCATACTTCGGCCTCGGCGCGCACCCACTGAAATTGGCCCAGCCCGCGGTAGTCATCGACGGCGTGCGTGAGCCGGTCGGCCACCAGTCGAATGGCCTCGTCCGTGCGACCGCAGTCGACGAGCGTCAGGGTCCGGATCTCCACCACCAGGTCCCGCGCCCGCGAGTCCGCGGGGCTGGCCAACAGCTGCTCGGTCTCGGCCAGGCACGTTCGGAGGTCACCGGCATGGAAAGCGAGCTGGGCCGCCGTCGCCCGCACCGAGTTCTGCCACCGACCGAGCTCGAGCTCGACCGCCCGCGCCTGCATGGCGTCGGCGAGTTGCCGGCCGGCCGCAAGCGAGCCGCGGGACTGGTGGTATGCGATCAGGTTGTGTCCGGCGGACAATTCGGTCTCGATGTCGCCGGATCTGCGGGCCAGGTCGATCGCGGCGCGGAGGTGCTCGGCCGCGCCCGGGCGGTCGGCGATGGACAACGCCGTCCCGAAGAAGTACTCGGCCCGGTCGACGGCCACCCCGGTCTTCGTGGCGAGCTGCCAAGCCTGCTCGGCGGTCTCGACCCCGGCCGCCAGATCGCAGTCGATGAAGATCGGCACCCTGGACCGTTCCACCCGCAGCCGCACCTCGATGTCCGACCCGCTGCCGGCGGTCAATGCGAGTCCGGAGTCCAACGCCTCCCGAACCTCCCAAGGTCGTCCGGCGACCCAGGCACCGCGGACCCGCAGCAGGGCGGCCAGCGCGCGGATCTGCGGGTCATCCCCTTCGATCGAATCCAATACCTCGCCGGCGGCCTGCCAGTCGTGCACCGATTGCAAGGCGCCGGCAGCCCGCAACCGCAGTTCATCGGCGGTGTCTCCCAGGGACAATCGAGCCGCCAAGGCCAGGTGGGTGGCGGCCTCGGCGGCCCGTCCGGCGAGGTCAGCGGCCCGCAGCGCCTTCGCGAGCGCGAGCTCGGGCTCCCCGGCCAGGTCGTGGTGCCGAGCCGACTCGCCCGGTTCGGTGATCAACCTGGCGAGCGTGGCATGCGCCACCTTCCGTGCGGCACCGTCCATCAACTGGACGGCGGTCTCGGCCAACAGCGCGTGCCTGGCTTCGACCGTGCCGTCCCTTGCTCGGACCAGATCCGCCTTGATCAGTCCGCTCACCTCCCCCGTCCCGAGCAGGTCGGTGGGCAATGGCCGCCCGGCCAGTGCAATCAGTTCGAACGTCCTGCGAGTAAGGGGGTCGAGCGATCGCAAACGGGCACCCAACGATCGACGAAGGGAGGCCGGGGGTTCGGTGTGTCCAGCGAGTTCGGTGAGCAGCAAGGGGTTTCCCCCCGCCCGGCGCAGAATGGTGTCCTCGTCCTCGGGGCGAAGGTCCGCGCGGAGCGAGCGGAGCAGGTTTTGGGCCGCCGCTTCGTCCAGCGGGGCGACGGCGATCTCACTGAACCCGGCGGCGCGGAGCACGGACAGCGCCCGCTCGCTGCCGGCCGTACCTGTCCTGACGGTACCGACAACCGAGATTCGTTCAGCCAGCAGGCCGATCACGTCCAAACTCCCGGAGTCGGCCCAGTGCAGGTCCTCCAACAACAGCACACCGTCGTCGCCGACAGCATTGACGGTGTCGAGGGCCAGCGCCGCGGGATCCGCTCCGATCAGGTCGCGACCGAGTGCCCGGCGCAGGCACAGATGGTTGATCCACGAGAGCGTCGCCAACGCACCGCCCTCGAGCACCGGACGACCGAGAGCGGAGACGGTCGCCCGGGCCAAGGTCGTCTTGCCCACGCCGGGCTCGCCGACCAGCACCACCGAGCGGCGGTCGGCGATCAGCGCGGTGATCGCGTTCGAGAGTTCCTGGCGGATGGCCGATCCCACGTCCGGATCATCCCACCGACACTGTGGGGTCCGGGTGTGGAGCCGCGTCGGGATCCGCGGCGGCCAGCGCCACGGCCTGGCTCCGCGAGCCGGCACCGAGTTTGGTCGAGGCGGTCTCCACCAGACTGACCACGGTGCGCCGGGTGATTCCCAGCCGGGCACCGATCTGCGCGTTGGTCAGCCCGTGGCCGGCCAACTCCAGCACCTCGCGTTCGCGGCCCGACAGGCCGCCGGTGACGCCGACCCGTTCCGCGGACCGCTGTACACCCAATCGGCGCAGGCTCTGCCGGATCCGACCCAGGATCAGCCGGTGGCCGAGGGACTCTGCGTCCGACTCGACCTGTTCGAGCACCTCGATCGCGATCCGCTCGGACCCGGTCCGGCGCAGCGCCTCCCCCTGGGCCCAACGGCATCTCAGGTCGCCGCGCTTGTGGTAGGGCGCCCACGCCCGCGCGGCCGAGGCGAACAGCTCGGCTGCCGGCTGCGGTTGATCCTGGGCGAGCAACCGGACCCCGCTGACCTCGTCTGGGACGCCGGACAGCATGCGGCGGAGGAACAGCGGGGCCACCGGTTGCGGCTCGATGCCCGAATCCAGTTCGCCCACGCCAGGGTCGGCAGACCGAAGGCCAGATTGGTGTCGCCCTGGATTCCGGCAAGGTACTGCTGCGCCAGAGCCAGCGCGCGACGCGGATGACCGCCCCACAACGCAGCTTCGGCGCGGATGAGGACCAGCAACGACTGTCCCATGTGGTCGTGAGCCGCTTGATCGGCCCAGGCCAGCGCCCGCCGCTCCACCTCGTCGATGCGGCCGAGTTCGAGCAGGCTCAGCAGTTCCCGTTCCACGGCAGCATCCCGGCTGCGCACGTCCATCGGGCGGTCGACGGCCCGCGCGCAGGTGTCCAGCGCGGCAACCACTTCGCCGGCGTGGAACTGCAATCCGGCCAGTCCGACGGTGAACGCGCCGACCCAAGATCCGGAGCGCAGTTCCTCGGCGCGCTCGATCATCTGCTCGGCCAGCGCACGGCCGGCCACCGGGTCTCCGGCGAACTCGTGGTAGTTGATGAGGTTGTAGGCAGCGGCCAGCTCGGTCTCGCTGTCACCCTCGGCCCTGGCCCGCTCGATTGCCTCGGTCAAGAGGTCGACGGCCGTCGGGTCGTCCACCAGCGAGAGCGCGGTCCCCAGGTAGTAGACGCGCGCGGCCAACGGCCGTACCGGAACGTCGGGCCAGCGCCAGACCCTCGGTCGCGGAGGCGATGGCGGTGGGGATGTCGTAGTCGATCAGCAGGGGAACCCGGGGTCGCTCCACCCGCAGCCGGACGCCGACCTCCGAGTCGACGCCTTCGGTCAACGCCAAACCGGTGTCGATCGCCGACCGGAGCAGGTCGGGGCGCCCGGCCTTCCACGCGGAGCGCGCGGTGAGCAGCGCCACCCAGGCCCGCACGTCGGGATCGGTGTCCGAGATGGCATCCAGCACCTCGAGCGCGGCGGCCCAGTCCTGGACGGCGTCGAACACCCGCGCCGCGCGCAGGCGCAACCGGTCGGCCTCCGGCCCGGACGCCATCCGGGCCGCCAGTCGCAGGTGACCGGCCCGCTCGAGCTGCGTTCCGGCACCGTCCGCGGCGCGGAGCGCCTTGTCCAGGGCCAGCTCTCGTTCGCCGGCCTGCTCATGGTGCCGCGCCGACTCGCCCGGGTCGGCGATCAGCCTGGCCACCGTGGCGTGCGCCTGCCGGCGGCGAACGTCATCCATCAACTCCACGGCGGTCTCGGCGAGCAGTGCGTGCCGCGCCGTGACTGTTCGGTCGGCACCACCGCCGATGACCACCAGGCCGGCGGCTTCCAGGCCGGCCAGCTCCGTCGATCCGAGCAGCGTCCTGGACAGCGGTCGGCCGGCCAGGGCGATCAGGTCGAACGTCGCGCGCGACACCGGGTCCAACTCGCGCAGCCGGGCGGCCATGGACAGCCGGAGCGAGGCCGGCGGCACGTCGTGACGCGCCAGTTCGACCAGCAACAGCGGATTGCCGCCGGCCAACCGGAGAATCCGCGCCTCGTCCTGCGCCGACCTCGCGGTGCCGGAGGCGCGGACCAGCGCTGCGGCCGACCCGTCGTCCCAGGGCTCGATCCTCACCTCGGCGAATCCGCCGTCCAGCAGGGACGCCGTCGCGTGGTCGGCGTCGGCGCTGCCGCTGCGGATCGTGGCGAGCAGTCGCACCCGATTCACCAGCAACCCGACGACGGCCAGCGTCGATGGACTGGCCCAGTGCAGGTCCTCGAGCACCAGTAACCCGTCGCCGACCGCGTCCTGAACCTCGAGCGCGACCGCGCTGGGATCGGCGCCGGCCAGGTCGCGGCCCAGGGCCCGACGCAGGCACAGATGCTCCATCCAGGACAACGTCGCCAGCGCACCGCCGATGAACGTGGGAACTCCGACCTGGACGACAATCTCGGCGGCCAGCGTGGACTTGCCGATGCCCGACTCGCCGGTGAGTACCAGCGCCGTTCCGGAGGCAACGCGGGTGGCGGCGGAGGACACCAGCTCGTCGAGCCGGTCCGTCTCGAGCACCCCCGCCGAGTGCGGGTCCGTCATCTGCCGCCGGCCAACGTGACCGCGTGCGCGCGGGAGGTCGCACCCAGCTTCGCCGACGCGGTCTCGACCAGGCTGACCACCGTGCGCCGACTGATCCCGAGCCGGGCACCGATCTGCGCGTTGGTCAGTCCCTGGCCGGCCAACTCCAGCACTTCCCGCTCCCGGCCGGAAAGCAGATCACCCTGGGTCGCCGCCCGGTCGGCCGACCGACGCACACCGAGTTGCCGCAGCGACCGGTGGATCCGGCCGACGATCATCCGGTGGCCGAGTTCGGTGGCATCGGTTTCGACGGCTTCCAGCACGGCAACCGCCGCCTCCCGGTCGCCGGCCCGGCGCAGTGCCTCGCCTTGCGCCCAGCGGCACCGGAAGTCGCCCCGCCGGTGGTACGGCGCCCAGCGGGCCGCCGCGGTCGCGAACAGCTCGGCCGCGGACCGCGGGTTGCCCTCGGCCAGCAGTCGCACGCCCTCGGTCTCGACCGGAAGACCGTCCATCAGCGGCCGGCCCTGTGGCCCCGCGGCGGCCAAGGGCGGGAGTCCCGCTTCCCACCGCGCCCACGCGCGGGTGGTCAGACCGAAACCCAGGTTGGGGTCACCCTCCGGACCGTCCATGTACTGCTCGAGCAACGTCAGCGCCCGCCGGGGGTGGCCGCCCCAGAGCGCGGCCTCGGCCCGGATCCACATCAGTGTGGTCTGGCCGTGGTAGTCGTTGACCGCCTCCGGCATGCGAGCCTCGGCCCGCCGTTCGGCCTCGTCGGTGCGGCCGAGATCGATCAGGCTCAACAACTCCATCTCCACCACGGTGTCCCGGGTGCGCGGGTCGACCGGCGATCCCTCGACCAGGCGGCAGGTCCGGATCGCCTCGACCACCTGCCCGGCGTGGTACTGCAGGCCGGCCATGCAGACCCGGTACGACGCCGCCCAGGTACCCAGGCCCAGTTCCTCGGCCCGCGCGATCATCCGGGTGGACAGCTCGCGGCCGACCGCCGGGTCACCCACCGATTCGTGGAACGAGATCAGGTTCAGCGCCGAGGCGAGTTCGGTCTCCCAATCGCCCTCGGCGCGGCTGTCCTCGATCGCCGTGGCCAAGTGCGCGGCACCGGCCGGATCGTCGCCGACGGACAGCGCGGTGCCCAGGTAGTACTCGGCCCGCGGCAGCCCGACACCGGTCCGCTGGGCCAGCTGGTATGCCTCCGTCGCGTATCGGATGCCGGTCTCGGTGTCGTACTCGATGAACACCGGTATCCGGGTGCGCTCGATGCGCAGTCGGACCGCGACCTCGGAGGACTCGCCCGCGGTCAGCGCCAGCCCCTGCTCGACCGCATCGCGCATGCGCTCGGGTTCGCCACCGGCCCACGCCATCCGGGCCCGCAGCAGCAGGGCCCAGGCCCGCACCTCGACGTCGTCCCCCTCGATGGCGTCCAGCACTTCGCGCGACGCGGCCCAGTCGTGCACCCGGTCCAGTGCCCTGGCCGCGTCCAGGCGCAGCTGGTCGGCGTCCGGGCCGGTCGACAGCCGCGCCGCCAAGGCCAGGTGCCCGGCCCGTTCCACTTCGTTGGTCTCCGCCGCCGCGGCGCCCAACGCTTTCCGGATGGCCAGGTCGGTCTCGCCGGCCAACGCGTGATGCCGCGCCGACTCCCCCGGGTCGTCCATCGTCCGGGCAAGGTCAGCGTGCGCGTCGCGCCGCTCGGCATCGTCCATCAGTTCGATGGCCGCTTCGGCCAGTAGTGCGTGCCTGACCTGGACATTCTCGCCGATCACCTCGATCAGCCCGTCCGCCTGCAATCGCTCGACCTGGTGGGTGCCCAGCGTCAGCCAGCGGACCGGCCGCCCGGCCAGCGCGACCAGGCCGAATGCTCGACGGCTTTCGGGATCCATGGCGCGCACGCGCGCCCCGACCGACAGCAGCAGCGACGCGGGTGGTTCGTCGTGCCCGGCCAATTCGCCCAGCAACAACGGATTCCCCCCGGAGCGGCGGAGCACGATGCGTTCCGCAGCCGCTCCGATCCCGGGATGGACCGCCCTGACCAGTTCCCGGGCGGCCGACCTCGTCCAGCGGTGGCACCTCGAACACCTCGACACCGACGTCGGCCAGGGCCTTGAGCGCGGCGCCGGTGCCTGGGTCACCGGTGCGCACGGTGACCAACAACCTGACCCGATCGGCGAGTCGGCCGATCACGTCAAGGGTGTCCTGCTGAGCCCATTGGAGGTCCTCCAGGACGAGCAGGCCGGTGCCGACCGCGCGCTGCACGTCGGTCGTGAGCGCCGGCAGGTCCGCGCCCGCCGGCGGTCGGCCGAGAGCCCGACGCAGGCACAGATGCTCCATCCAGGACAGGGTGGCCAGCGCGCCACCCTCGAATACCGGGCCCTCGACCGTCCCGATCAAGGCACGCACCAGGCTCGTCTTCCCCACGCCGGCTTCGCCGATCAACGCGATCGGCCGTTCGTCGGCCAGCACAGGGAGGACGGTGGCGAGCAGAGCGTCACGGCCGGCGAGCATGGACCCATAATGTCAGCCGACCGGCTGATTACTCACAACTTCTTCACGGTTTCGGTGACTGTCCGTGGCGCGATCGGGCCGAACTCTCGGACTGGGTGCCCTCCAGAGCCCGGTCGTAGCGGTCCAGCACCAGCGGGGCGAGCAGGTCCCCAGCGGCACCGCCACCGGGATTTCCAGCGCCTTCGCCGTCGTCGCGGTCGCATCCAACAGCAACCCGGAGGCGACGAACAACGGCACGACCGCACCGGCAAATCCCGGCTCCGCCAGCACATCTGCCGCCCGAGGGCCACTGGTGGCGAAGGCGGCGCGGACCGGGCCGGCCCGGAGGCGGGCCCACCGCTGAGCCAACTCGTGCACCGCCGCGTTCGCCGCCTCGTCACTGGAACCGACGGCCAAGAGCAGGATTTCTCTGTCGTCCTCGATGCCCGTCTGCGCCGCCCGGGCGGCCAGCGCCGCGAGAACGTCGTCACCGAGCCCGAGGTGCTGCGCCACCAGCAGCTCGGCGACGCTGCCGCTGTCGCGCACCGCGGCCGGCACGTCGACCTGCACGTGGAACGCCGCGGTGAACAGCAACGGGACGACCACTGCGGTCGGCGCGTCCAGGGCGGCGACCGCGGCCGGTAGGTCGGGTTCGGTCAGGTCGAGATAGGCCGGGAGAACGGTCAATCCGGGCCGCAGTGCCGCTCACCGCCACGAGCAATGCCTGGATGTCGGCGGCCGTCCGCGGGTGGCGACTGCCGTGTGCCAAACCGATCAACGGAGGCCGCTGAGCGGGCGTGGCCGCCGCCAGGTCTGACACGCGTCAGGCGCTCGCCGGGCCGAGCCCGCGGGAACGCAGGAGGGACCGCTCGGCGGGGCGGAACACCAATACCTCGATGCCGACCCCGACGAGGAAGATCAGGATGATGGCGGCGAGCACGGTGGGCATGTCGGACAGGTCGCGGCCCTGGTTGAGCAGTTGGCCGAGGCCGAAGCCGAGTTTGGTGGAGGTGACGATCAGTTCCGCGGCCATCAGACGAGCGCCAGGCGAAGGCCCAGCCCTGCCGCAGTCCGGCCAGGTACCCGGGCAGCGCGGCGGGCAGGAGAACGTGCCGGATCTGGCCCCAGGCACCCATGCCAAGGACACGACCGACGCGCAGGAACTGGGGCGGAACGTGGTCGACGCCCGAGACCAGACCGTTGGCGATGGACGGCACCGCGCCGAGCAGCACGACGGAGTAGATGGCGGCGTCGGACAGTCCGAACCAGATGACGGCGGCCGGCACCCAAGCGATCGACGGCAGCGACTGCAGGCCGGTGAGCAGCGGGCCGATCGCCGCTCGCAACCACCGGACCCGCGCGATGGCCAGTCCGAGCGCCGTGCCCAGCACGATGGACAGGGCGAAACCGATCACCCCGCGGTGCAGGCTGGTCCACACGACGTCGAAAATCTTCCCGTCCGCGAACAGGTCGACGAACGCCTGCCAGACCATGGCCGGTGACGGCAGGATGTCCGGACGTTTGACCCCCGACAGGAACACCAACTGCCAGATCCCGATCAGCACGGCGACGGCGACCAGCGGCGGCAGCACCGACCGGCGGGCCCGGATCCACCACGGCGTGCGCTGCGGAGCCTGGGCCTCCAGGGCGTCCAGACCCGCGCCGACGGCGGCCGTGTCCTCACGTTCGGTTGGCTCGGCCAGCGCGACCGACGCGGGTGTCACGTCAGCGCCGTCGGCCTGCGATCCGCTGGTTCGCGGGGCGGGCAAAGTCTCAGGGGCTGGCATGGCTGGCGATCTCCTCCCGCAGCCGCACGGTGATGTCCGCGGCCAACGCCGCTACCTGCGGGTGCTCGATGGTCCGGGGCCCGCGGATGTTCACCGGCCACTGGCCGACCACCCGACCGGGCCGGGAGGACAGCAACACCACCCGCTGGCCGAGCCGCACGGCCTCGCGCACGTTGTGGGTCACGAACACCACGCCGGCCCCGGTCTGTTTCCAGATCCGGGTCAGCTCGTCGTGCATGACGTCCCGGGTGATCGCGTCCAGCGCGGCGAACGGCTCGTCCATCAGCAGCACCGACCCACCCTGGGCCAGCGCCCTGGCCAAGGCGACCCGTTGCCGTTGCCCGCCGGACAGTTCGTGCACCCGCCGGGATCCGGCGCCGCCGAGCCGGACCAGTTCCAGGAGCTCAGCCGCCCGGGGCCGCCGCTCCTTGCGCGCGACGCCGGCGTACCGCAGGGCCAATTCGACGTTGGCGGTGGCGGTCAGCCACGGGAACAACGCCGACTCCTGGAACATCAACGCCGGCCGTCCCCGACCCGCACCGTCCCGGAGGTGGGCTCGTCCAACCCGGCGATCAGGTTGAGCAAGGTGGATTTACCGCACCCGGAGGCGCCGAGGAGGCAG
This sequence comes from uncultured Actinomycetota bacterium, assembly GCA_963834185.1. Classification (GTDB taxonomy): domain Bacteria; phylum Actinomycetota; class Actinomycetes; order Mycobacteriales; family Nakamurellaceae; genus Nakamurella. Next base: position 240,243 of record CAWIAR010000004.1, on the reverse strand, counting down.
ACGAACTCTCCGGGGGCGACGGACAGGCTGACCCGATCGAGGGCCGCGACCGAGCGACCGCGGGTGCCGAAAACCTTCGTCACCGCATCGATGTCGACCGCGGGAGCGGCGCCGTCGACGACCGGAACGGGTGGTACCACCCGCGGGTCGTCGTGGTCCTCGTCCGCCGGCCGGGTCAGCACTGTCGTCATCGCGTTGTCCTCAGTCCTGGCCGGCGCCGGCAGCGCTGACCGTGGTTTTGCCCTCGGCGGCCAGCACCGAGTTCAGGATCCGCAGGTCGAAGATGCCGTTCAGGTCCGGCGCCGACTTGAGCAGACCGGCCTGCACCGCATGGTCGCTCTGCGCCGGCCATACCGATGCCTCAGGGTCGTACGTCGGCTTGATGTTCGCGAATGCCCGCTCGATGACACCGTCACCGAGCTTCTTGCCGGTCAGGTCGCCGATGGCATTGTTCAACTCGGTCGACGCGGACTTCGGGTCCTTGGCGATCTCGTCCAACACCGCCAACTCTCCGGTGATCAACGCCTTCACCTGATCCGGGTGCGCCTCCAGGTACGTTTTCGAGACGATCAGGATCGTGGTGGGGAACTTGCCGCCGGGCCATTGCGTCGTCTCGTCGACCAGCACCTTCGCCCCGGCCTCGACCACCAGCCGCGACGCCCACGGTTCGGGCAACCAGCCGCCGTCCACTTCGCCGCTCTTGAACAGATCCAGGGTCTGCGCGTTCTCCTGGTTGACCACGTCGACGTCGTCACCACCGGTGGTCTGCACCTTCAACCCGTTCTGCAGCAGGTAATACCGCAGTGCGACGTCCTGGGTGCCACCCAGTTGCGGGGTGGCGATCGTCTTGCCCTTCAGATCGGCGACCGACGTGATGTCGGGCTTGACCACCAACGACGCGCCGTTGTCGGTGGCACCGGCCACCACCCGCAGGGCCTCGCCGTTGGACTTGGCATACGCGTTGATCGCCGGCGACGGCCCGAGGAACGACGCGTCGATGGCACCGGCATTGAGCGCCTCGATCGCGGCCGGACCGGCATTGAAGATGCTGGTCTCCAACTTGGTGCCGCCCAGTTCCTTCTGGAACGTCCCATCGGCGACGCCGAGCACGGCCGCGGCATGCGTGACATTCGCGAAGTAGCCAAGGCGCAACGTGCCGGCAGCCGAACCGGCCGGAGCGGATCCGGTGGAACCCGCTGCCGCGCTCGGGGTATCGGTGGAGTTCGACGAGCAAGCCGTGACGGCGATCAGCAGGGCCGCGCCGGCGGCGACGAATTTGAGACGGGTGAGGCGAGTCATGGTGGCGTCCTGGAGGGGAGGTGGGCGGTCAGGGCCCAGGGGTCGGAAGGGAGTCGGGGTCGGTCGTGGCACCGGCGACGGGGCGACATCGCCCGTCGCGCAACGCGGTTGGCCGGTCGCCCACCATTCCCGCGGCCAGGGTGGTCCCGTCGGCCGGGTCGACCAGGAGCAGTGCGCCGACCGCACCGCCGGGGCGGAAGTCCTCCACCGCGACCGGTTCGGCGACGCGGATGCCGATCTGGGCGATGTCGTTGAGGGTCAAGGCCTCCGGCGCCGCGGACGTAGCGAGGGTGTCGATGTCCAGCAGTGACTCGATGGTCGTGACAATCGCACGGGTGCTGGTGGTGCCGTGGCGCAGCAGCACCCGCGTCCCCGCCCGCAGTGGGCGCTCGGCGAGGTGGGTGACGGTCGCGCTGAACTCGGTGACCGGCCGCGGGGCATCCACGGCGGCGGCGATCAACTCGCCCCGGGAGATGTCCAGATCATCGGCGAGCAACAGGGTGACCGACTCGCCGGCCCGGGCCGACGACCGCTCGCCGTCCGCGGTGTCGATGGCGAGCACCGTGCTGCGCCGGCCGGACGGCAGGGCGACGACCGGGTCGCCGGGACGTACGGTCCCGGCCGCCACCCGGCCCGCGTATCCGCGATAGTCCGGATGATCCGCCGTGCGCGGTCTGATCACGTACTGGACCGGGAACCGCAACGTCTCGTCCGCGGTGTCCTGGGTGATGTCGAGTTGCTCCAGGTGCTCGAGCACGCTCGGGCCGGAATACCAGTCGATCCTCGCGGACCTGGCCACAACGTTGTCGCCGTGCAATGCGGAGATCGGGATCGACGTCACCTCGGGGACTCCGAGACCGAGCGCGTAGTCGGCGAACTCGTCGGCGATCCGACGGAACACCTGCTCGTCGTAGTCGACCAGGTCGATCTTGTTGACCGCCAGGACCAGGTGCCGAACGCCGACCAGCGCCGCGACCGTGGCGTGCCGACGGGTCTGCGCGACCACGCCCGTCCGGGCGTCGGTCAGAATCACCACCGCGTCAGCAGTGGACGCGCCGGTGATCGTGTTGCGGGTGTACTGCACGTGACCGGGGGTGTCGGCCAGGATGAAGGTGCGCGCGGGCGTGGCGAAGTAGCGATAGGCGACATCGATGGTGATGCCCTGCTCCCGTTCTGCCCGCAATCCGTCGACCAGCAGCGACAGGTCCGGGGTGGCCAGGCCACGGGCTTGGGAGGTCAGTTCGACGGCCTCGAGTTGGTCGGCGAGCACCGACTTCGAGTCGTGCAGGAGCCGACCGACCAAGGTCGACTTGCCGTCGTCCACCGATCCTGCGGTGGCGAACCGGAGCAGGCCACGTCGGCCGGCGTCGATGGTGGGCGCGGTCATCAGAAGTACCCCTCGCGCTTGCGGTCCTCCATGGCGGCTTCGGACAGCTTGTCGTCGGCCCTGGTCGCACCGCGCTCGGTGATCCGGGTGATGCTGATCTCTGCGATCACCGCGGCCACGTCGGCGGCCTCGGATTCCACGGCGCCGGTGCACGACATGTCCCCGACGGTGCGGTACCGCACCGTCCGCGTCTCCAGTTGCTCGGCGCCGACCGGGCCGCCCCACTCTCCCGGCGCCAGCCACATGCCGTTGCGCCGGAACACCTCTCGCTGATGTGAGTAGTAGATCTCGGGCAGGACGATCTGCTCGGCGCCGATGTAGGCCCAGACGTCCAACTCCGTCCAGTTGGACAGCGGGAACACCCGCACGTGCTCGCCGGGTGCATGGCGGCCGTTGTACAGGTCCCACAGTTCAGGTCGCTGCCGCCGCGGATCCCAACCGCCGAACGCGTCGCGCAACGAGAAGATCCGCTCCTTGGCCCTCGACCGCTCCTCATCGCGCCGGGCACCACCGATGACTGCGTCGTACCGCTGGTCGGCGATGGTGTCGAGCAACGGGACCGTCTGCAGGGGATTCCGGGTGCCATCGGGCCGCTCGGCGAGCCGCCCGTCGTCGATCCAGTCCTGCACGTGAGCCACAGCCAACCGGAATCCGCCCGCTGCGACGACTTCGTCGCGGTAGGACAGCACTTCGGGGAAATTGTGCCCGGTGTCGACGTGCAACAGCGAGAACGGGATGGAGGCCGGGTGGAAGGCCTTGCGGGCCAGGTGCAGCACCACCACAGAGTCCTTGCCACCGGAGAACAGGATCACCGGTCGGTCGAACTGTCCCGCCACCTCGCGCAGGATGTGGATGGCCTCGGACTCCAACGCCCGCAGATGATCCGGGGCGGACGGCAACCCGGCCGGCGCGGCAGCAGGCTCGGCAACGGCGGTCATCTCGTCCACCGCTCGTCCAGCAGGTCGAGCAGGTCACGCACGGCGGTGTCCTGGTCGACGGCCGAGGTGTCCAGCAGCAGGTCGGGATCGGTCGGCACCTCGTACGGGTCGTCCACCCCGGTCAGCCCGGTCAACTCGCCGCGGAAGGCCTTGGCGTACAGACCCTTGACGTCACGCTCGGCGCAGATGTCCAGCGGGGTCGACAGGTAGACCTGCAGGTGCGGCGTGCCGTGCGCGGCGTGGTGCGCGCGCACCTCGTCCCGCGCCGAGGCGTAGGGAGCGATGACCGGCACCAGCACGACCACCCCGTTGCGCGCCAACAATTCCGCGACATAGCCGACCCGACGGACATGGGCGTCGCGGGATGGCCGGTCGAAACCGAGATCGGCGGACAGGTTCCGGCGCAACTCGTCGCCGTCCAAGATCTGCACCCGATCGCCACGGAGCCGGATGATGTCGGCAAGCGCAACGGCCAACGTGGTCTTTCCCGCGGACGGCAGGCCGGTGAGCCAGAGCGTCACGCCGGTGGTGGTCGTGGAGGCCGGGGACAGCGTCGTGGTCATCGATGAATCCCGCATTCGGTCTTGGCCAGCCCGGCCCACCGGCCGGCTCTGGGGTCCTGTCCGGGATCGACCCGGCGGGTGCACGGCGCGCAGCCGATGGACGGATACCCGTCGGACAGCAACGGGTTGAGCAGGACACCGTGTGCGGTGATGTACGCGTCGACGTCATCGTCGGTCCAGGCCGCCAACGGAGCGATCTTGACCTTGCCCCGGGTCGGATCGAACGCGACCACCGGAGTGTCCGCCCGGGACGGCGACTCCAGCCGCCGCACCCCGGTGGCCCAGGCGTCGTAACCGGCCAGCGCGCGATTCAGCGGGGCCACCTTGCGCAGCGCGCAGCACTGATCCGGATCGCGGGCGAACAGGTCACGTCCGTGGGTTGCGTCCTGCTCGGCGACGGTCTGCGCCGGAGTGAGGCGGCGCAGGGTCACGTCGTAGACCGCCTCGACGGCGTCGGCGGTGCCGAGGGTTTCGGCGAAGTGGTATCCGGTGTCCAGGAACAACACGTCGATTCCGGGCCGGACCGTCGAGGCCAGGTGCACCAGCACGGTGTCCTGCATGGAAGCGGTCACGGCCAAGCCGCTACCGAATTCCTCGGCAGCCCAACGCAGGATCTCCTCGGCATCAGCGTCGGCCAGCTCGACCGCGGCGGCGGCGGCGATGGCCGACAGTTCCGTGGCCGACCTGGTGGCGGTGATCATGACCGCTCCCCGGTCCGCGCGGTGGCGGTTGCCCGACCGTCGATGCCGATGAACCGCACCGCGAACACCCGCCCACAGTCGCGGCAGGACCACGCGCCGTGCGACTCCTCGTGTGGCCACAGGTTCGTCTCGCCGCAGTACGGGCAGTACTGCGCGGGTGCCCGGTTCTCGCTCACAACAAGGCGTCCTCGTCCGCGCGTCCGACCCACTGGGCGAACCGCTCACCGGGCGCCCGCTCCTTGTCGAACCGGCGCACCACCCGCTCCACATAGTCGGGCAACTCGTCGCCGGTGATCTTGTGGCCGCGCACCTTGCGACCGAATCCGGCGTCCAGGCCCAAGCCGCCGCCGAGATGCAGTTGGAAACCCTCGACCTGGTTACCGGTGTGGTCGGTGACCAGCATGCCCTTCAGCCCGATGTCCGCGATCTGGGTGCGGGCGCAGGCGTTGGGGCAGCCGTTGACATTGATGGTCAACGGCACGTCGAGGTCGCCCAGCCGGGCCTCGAGCTCGTCCACCAGCGCCATGCCGCGCGCCTTGGTCTCCACGATGGCCAGCTTGCAGAACTCGATTCCGGTGCAGGCCATCATGTTTCGGCGGAACGTCGACGGATTGACCGACAGACCCAGGTCGGCCAGCCCGGCCACCAAGCCGTCCACCTGGTCGGCCTGGACATCCAGGATGATCAGTGCCTGGTCGGTGGTGGTGCGCACCCGGGACGAGCCGTGGGCCTCGGCGAGGTCGGCGATGCGGGTGAGCAGGGAGCCGGACACCCGGCCGACGGTCGGTGTCACCCCGACGTAGAACCGCCCGTCGACCTGCTCGTGCACGCCGACGTGATCACGTGGCCCGTCCCAGATCTCCGGCGCCTCGCCGTCGATCAGCGTGCGGTGCAGGTAGTCCTGCTCCAGGACCTGACGGAACTTCTCGATCCCCCAGTCGGCTACCAGGAACTTCAGCCTGGCCCGGTTCCGCAGCCGGCGATAACCGTAGTCCCGGAAAATGGAGACGACGCCCTTCCACACCTCGGGAACCTCGTCCAGCGGCACCCAGACGCCGAGCCGTTGGGCCAGCATCGGGTTCGTGGAAAGGCCCCCTCCGATCCAGACGTCGAACCCTGGGCCGTGTTCGGGGTGCACCGCGCCGATGAACGAGATGTCGTTGATCTCGTGCGCGACGTCCTGCCGCGGCGAACCCGAGATCGCCGTCTTGAACTTCCGGGGCAGGTTCGAGAACTCCTCCGTGCCGACGAATCGTTCCACGATCTCGGTGACCGCCGGTGTGCCGTCGATGATCTCGTCCGCGGCGATGCCGGCCACCGGGGAACCGAGCACGACCCTGGGGACGTCACCGCAGGCCTCGGCGGTCGACAGCCCGACACTCTCCAGCGCCTGCCAGACATCCGGAACATCCTCGATCCGGATCCAGTGCAGCTGGATGTTCTGCCGATCGGTGAGATCGGCGCTGTCTCTGGCGTACCGGGTGGAGACCTCACCGATGGTGCGCAGCGCCGTGGTGGTCAGCTGCCCGCCGTCCACCCGCACCCGCAGCATGAAGAACGAGTCCTCGAGTTCGTGCGGCTCCAGAATTGCCGTGCGGCCTCCGTCGATGCCCGGCGCGCGCTGCGTGTACAGCCCCCACCAGCGGAACCGGCCGCGCAGGTCCCCAGGGTCGATGCCGTCGAATCCGGTGTAGCGGTAGATGTTCTCGATTCGAGCCCGGCAGTGCAGACCGTCGTCGTCCTTCTTCATCCGCTCGTTGGGGTTCAGCGGCTCCCGGTAGCCGAGCGCCCACTGACCCTGACCGCGGCCCGCGTCCGGCCGCGGCCGGCGCGCCGCCTGGCGCGGCGCGTCGCCGGGAGCGCGGGCGGCGCGCGCGTTCTGTGGCAGCGTGGATGAGCTCAACGGAAGATCCCTGGGCATGACGCCGACGGGCGCACACTCCAGCCCGAATCACCTGTCGGATGCGTCAGCGGATCCGCGCGGTTGGAGAGCTTGCCCCGACGGCGTGGTGGACGGTCGGGTTCAGCAGGCGGCGCAACAGGCGGCGCTGGCGACACGCACGAGATCGATCTCGCGCCGACCCACCAGGGCGACACCCTCGACTGACATGCAGTGACTGTATCGCACCTGACCGTGAACTGGTCACCCATTCCCATCATGCGGGACCGTTGTCCGGACCGACGCCAGACGTCCAGCACGGCAATTTGACCGTTTCCGGCGCCGGCGACGCCGGGCCGGCCGGCGATGGCGCACCCCCTGTCGGTGGTCACCTGGATGCTGCAGGCATGGATGTGACGACGCTGCTCGCCGGCGCGGTTCTGCTTGCCCTCGGCGCCGTCCTGGGCTGGCTGGCCGCCCGGGCCCGCGGGTCCGGCCAGGACGAGGCCCCGACAGCCGTGGCCGCCTTGCTCGGCCCGGCCTCGGACGCCTTGGTCCGGGTCGAGGACCGGCTACGGCAGGTCGAGCGTGATCGGGTCGGCGCGTACGCCGGGCTGCGCGAGCAGGTGGCGGCGCTGCACCGGACCTCGGCCGACCTCGGAACCCAGACCAGAGCGCTGGTCGGCGCACTGCGCGCACCGACGGTCCGCGGGCGTTGGGGCGAACTGCAATTGCAGCGCATCGTCGAACTGGCCGGGATGGTCGACCACTGCGACTTCGACACCCAGGTGCACATCGCCGCCGGCACATCTGCGACCGGAGCCGATCGCGGCGCGCGGCCCGACCTGGTGGTCAGGCTGGCCGGCGATCGCTCGATTCCGGTCGACGCCAAGGTGCCGTTCGCGGCCTGGCTGGAAGCTCTCGATACGCCGGACCCCGACCGACGCGCATGGTTGATGGGGCAGCACGCCCGGGCGCTGCGCGCCCACGTCGACGTGCTGGCCTCCAAGGCGTACTGGCAGCACTTCCAGCCGGCGCCGGAATTCGTGGTGATGTTCGTGCCGGGTGAACCGCTGCTGGACGCAGCGATGACAATCGACCCGTCGCTCACCGAGCACGCGTTCGCCCGCAACGTGCTCATCGCGACGCCGACAACCCTGATCGCCCTGCTGCGCACGATCGCCTTCGGCTGGCGGCAGGAACGTCTGTCCAGGTCGGCCGAGGAGATCCATCAACTCGGTCGCGATCTGCACGCCAGGTTGGCCACCGTGACCCGGCACCTCGACCGGGTGGGAGCCGGACTCGACCGAGCCGTCGAGGCATACAACGCGGCCTCCCGGTCGCTCGACTCCCGGCTGCTGGTGACGGCTCAGCGGTTCGCCGATCTGGGGGTGGCCACCGACTCGATCGACCCGCCGCGCCGCATCGACGCCAGGGCGCACCCGCCGCGGGTGGACGGATCCCCACCCGCGCACGTCGACGATCCTGAGGTGTCGCTGGCCGAAACCCACTGACAGCGGCACCCGCACCGCCGCGCACCGACGCGAGCAGCGGAGAGCGTCGAGGTTGCCTCGATGATCCGGCGGCGCGGAATGCTCCGATCCGCGGCGCCGATCTGCCCCTGAACAGCGACGGGACGATACGGTGATGGGGTGACCAGCACCCCCAGCCGGGCGATCCTGCCCGCCGACGCGTCCGCCGTACCCGACGGTCCGCGGCCTGCACTCCTGGGGCGCCGTCCTGGTGGCGGTCGTGTTCACCGCGGATCGGGGTCGTCATCGACCTGAACAGCTCGAGCGAGCAGTCGGTCGGCTGGCCCCTGCGGATCCTCTTCGTGGCCGGCGTCGTGCTCGCCGCGCTCGCGGTCCGGCGGGGCGCCATCTTCACCGCCATGGTGCAGCCGCCGTTGGTACTCGCGGCCGCGATCCTCGTCGGCGGACTGCTCGACGGCTCGGGCGGCGGCCTGCTCAACACCGGACTCGATGTGGTCAGGGCGTTCCCGCTGATGGTGGTGGGGACGGCTGCCGCGGTCGTGATCGGTGTGATCCGGCTCGTCGCCCAGCCGCTGCGTCGCCGCTCGGGCGCAGGCACGTCGCAGACCAGCGCGCACGCCTGACCCGATCGGCCTGCGGCCTCAGGCGGGTCGGAGATCCTTGCGCAGTTCCTTGGGCAGCGAGAACGTCAACGTCTCGGTCGCCGCGGTGAACTCCTCGACGTCGCCGAACCCGCGGCTCGGCCAACCACTCCAGCACACCCTCGACCAGATCCTCGGGAACGGACGCCCCGGACGTCACGCCGATCGTGCTCACTCCGGACAGCCAGCTCGCGTCGATCTCGTGGGCGTAGTCGACCAGGTGCGCCGCCCGAGCACCGGCGTCCAGGGCCACTTCGACCAGCCGCACCGAGTTCGACGAGTTGCGTGAACCCACCACGATCACCAGATCGCACTCGGGGGCGATCTGCTTGACCACCTCTTGCCGGTTCTGCGTGGCGTAACAGATGTCGTCGCTGGGCGGCGAGGTCATCAGCGGGAACCGCTTGCGCAGCAGGTCGACGGTCTGCAGGGTCTCGTCCACCGACAGTGTGGTCTGCGACAGCCACACGACCTTGTCCGGGTTGTCCACCCGGACTGCGTCGACATCGGCGGCGCTGTCCACCAGTTGGATCGCCTCCGGCGCCTCCCCCTGCGTGCCCTCGACCTCCTCGTGGCCCCGGTGGCCGACCAGCAGGATGTCGTAGCCCTCCCGGGCGTACCGCACCGCTTCCTTGTGCACCTTGGTCACCAGCGGGCAGGTGGCGTCGATCACCCGCAATTGCCGCTCCGCAGCCTCCGCGTGCACCGCCGGCGAGACCCCGTGCGCCGAGAAAACCACCAGCGCGCCCTCGGGAACCTCGGCGGTCTCGTCCACGAAGATCGCGCCCCGCTGCTCGAGGGTGGCGACCACATGCTTGTTGTGCACGATCTGTTTGCGCACGTAGATCGGCGCCCCGTACTGCTCGAGGGCCTTCTCGACGGTCACCACCGCGCGGTCCACGCCCGCGCAATAGCCGCGCGGGCGGGCCAGCAGAACGCGGCGTCGCGGAGAAGTCACACGGTCCATGGTAGGTGCCCAGCGCGCCGCGGGCTGGCCGAGCGAGAACCCGGCCGGAATGCTCCATCCACCGCAGACCACGCACCACCCTCGGGTACCGGCCGCCGTCCGGATACGGCAGGCTGGGGCCATGCCGATCACCTTTCCCTTTCCGGTACGGGTCAGCGTCGGGCTGGTCGTCGCCGGAGTGGAACAGTTGCGCAAGTTGCCCGGTGAACTGCCGACTCTGGGGGTCACCGCGGCGGGCCAGGCCATGCGCTTGTCGATGCGGGTGCAGCAGGAGTTCGCCGACCTGGCGACCCGGGGCGATGAGGTGCTGTCCCTCATCGGTGGGCAACCGGCCGAGCACCCGTCCTGGGCCACCTTCGACGAAGAGGACGCCGATGCCGGCGGCATCGTCACCACGGTCCCGGCTGCGGTGCAGGACGCCGACGAACCCGCTGACGAGGACGAGAACGGCTACTCCGGGCGACGCGACCCAGGAATTGGCCGAGGTCATCGCCCTTGACCTCGTTGCCATGGCGGCATCCACCCACCGGGCCCAACAGGACGAGCCCGACGCTTTCGCCGACCTGACGCCGACGCGGACGGCGAGAGCTCCCGCGCGACCAGGCCCAGAACGACGAACGCGGACGCCGCCGACCATCGACCCCGACCGTCGTCGTCGACTACGACGACGCGCCTTCGGCGATGCCGGTCGGGCTCGACCGACAACGGCGCCGTCGACAGCCCGGACGACTACGAGGCGCTCACCCTGGCCGAGTTGCGCGGACGGTTGCGCCGGCTTTCCGCCGACCAGGTGACCGACCTGCTCGGGCCGGGAGCAGGCCGGCGCCGATCGGCCGGCCTTCGTCACCCTGCTGTCCAACCGGCTCACCAGCATGGAGCAGGGCCACCCGTGATCGCGGCGCTCGACCCAGGACAGCGGTGATCGGTGGCGGAGGCATCGGTGACGGCCGCCGATAGCACGGGCCGGCCGCCGCTGCCGGCGACCGCCGCCGAGACCTCCAAGGACAATCCGTGGCCGGTGCGTGCGCTGGCCCAACGGATGGCGGGCTATCTGGCCAAGGCGCCGGCAGCCTGGATCGAGGGTCAGGTCGCCCAACTGACTTCTCGGACGAACGTCGTCTACCTGACCCTGCGCGACCCGGCAGCGGACATCTCGATGTCGGTCACCTGCCTGCGCAGCACGGTCGCCGGGCTGCCCCGGCCCCCCGGCCGAGGGCGATCGGGTCGTGGTGCACGGCAAGTACGACTTCTGGGCCGCGCGCGGTCAGCTGAACTTCAAGGTCGACGAGATCCACCCGGTCGGTCTCGGCGAGTTGCTGATCAGGCTTGAGCGCACCCGCAAGCTGCTCGCCGCCGAGGGTCTGACCGACCCGGAGCGCAAGCGCCCGCTGCCGTTCCTGCCCCGCTGTGTCGGTCTGATCACCGGCCGGGCCTCGGCCGCCGAGTCGGACGTCCTGGCCAACGCCAGGGCCAGGTGGCCGGCGGTGCGATTCCGGGTCGCGCACGCCGCGGTGCAAGGCGTCAGCGCGGTGTCCCAGATCCTGGATGCGCTGGCGTTGCTGGACGCCGATCCGCAGGTCGACGTCATCGTGTTGGCTCGCGGTGGCGGCAGCGCAGAAGACCTCCTGCCGTTCTCCGACGAGGCGCTGTGCCGGGCGGTGGCCCGCTGCCGCACCCCTGTCGTCGCGGCCATCGGCCACGAACCCGACCATCCGATCGTCGACGACGTCGCAGATGTGCGCTGCTCGACCCCGACCGACGCCGGCAAGCGGGTCGTCCCGGATGCCGCGGCCGAGCTGCGCGCCGTCGACGGTCTGCGCACGCGTGCGCGACGCGCCTTGGCCGGCTGGGTGCGCACCGAGCACGCCCATCTCGCCCGGCTCACCGGAGCCACCGTGCTGGCCGATCCGCACGCGCCGCTCGACTACCGGCTCGAGGAGATCGCCCGGCTGGTCCTGCGGTCCCGCGGACGGATCGTGACCACCATGGACGGGATCGACCGCGACCTTGCCCACCGACGCGCCCAGCTCGCTGCCCTCGGGCCGGCCTCGACGCTCGCCCGCGGCTATGCCGTGGTCCAGGCGGCCGGGTACGTCGTGCGATCGGTGGACGACGCACCGGCCGGCGCCCCATTGCGCATCCGGGTCGCCGACGGCGCGGTGCTGGCCGTCAGCAGCGGTCCGGAACCGGACGACGACCTGCACCTGCCGAACCCCCGAAGAACCCCAGCCGATCCAGCAAGGCCGCCACACCGGGCCGGCGCACCAGGAAGGCAGTTCCGTGACCAACAAGGACGGCGTCGAGTCGGCACCGGCGGACACGCTCACCGACGGCACCAGCTACGAGCAGGCTCGCGACGAACTCGCCGAGGTGGTGGCGAAGCTGGAGGCCGGCGGCCTCAGCCTGGACGATTCGCTGAAGCTGTGGGAACGGGGCGAGCATCTGGCCCGGGTCTGTCAGCGGTTCCTGGACGGCGCGCGGGAGCGGGTGGACGCCGCCCTGGCCGCGGCCGAGGAGGACCAGGGCTGAATCTGTGCGCGCCACCGGCCGGTCCGCGCAGGCTCAGCCTTCGATCGAGGCAGCGACAGCGGTGAACGCCGCCGCATCGGCGCTGCCGGTGATCAGGTAGACCACCCCGTTCGCCTCGCGGTACCAGACGATCTCGTCCCGGCGGCCCGGCCCCACCGACCACGTCGCGCCGCCCGCGTGCACGGTGCCGGTCGCCGGATCGGCGTTGGCCACCTGCGCCTGCAGTACCTGGTTCAGGCTCCCCTGCGACTGGACGAGGGTGACGAACCCTCCGTCCGGGGTCAGCCACCCGCCCTGCACGGTGGGAAGGTCACCCGGTTGCATGGTCGCCGGGTCGCTGACTGCGAAGGAGTTCGCGTGCCAGTCGGCCGGGATGCGCTGCGGGATCACCGGGGAGAACGGGACCATCCGGTCGGCCCGTTCGAACCCGCCGATCACGTCCGCGGTCGGCGCAGCGGCATCGGAGACCGGCCCGCCCGGCGCGAACGAGAGGCCGCCGTAGAGCCAGGCGAAGATCAGCGCCGCCACCCGCCAGCACGACCATGGAGATGACCATGTCGCGGACGGTCTTGTTGCGTCGATCGGCCACGCCCGCCATGGTCCCACGCTCCGGACCCGGCCCCCGCTCGTCACCCGGCCCTTGGTCCCGCCCGGATCCATCACCCCGGTCCAGCGTCGATCTCCCCGCATTCGGCGAGGATCAACTTCGACGACGAGGATGAAGTTGTCTCCAACTGTCACACCTGTCACGTCTTGACCGAAGTTGATCCTCGCAGCGACAGAGGAAGTTCGGGAGCGACCAGCCGGAGGGCGCCGGAGGAAGGGTGGCCAAGGACACCCATACACGGCTGGAACCACCCCTGACCGGCGGATACCGTTCTCGGCATGGCTGAACCCACCGCTGCGTTCGGATCCGACGCGCCCACCGACCCTGACTACCGCATCGAGCACGACACCATGGGCGAGGTGCGGGTGCCCGCCCGCGCGGCGTACCAGGCGCAGACCCAGCGGGCGGTCGAGAACTTCCCGATCTCCGGTCGCGGCCTGGAGCGCGGTCAGATCCGCGCGCTGGCGCTGATCAAGGCGGCCGCGGCCAAGGTCAACGCCCAGCTCGGTGTGGTCGAGTCGGAGATCGCCGCGGCCATCGCCGCGGCGGCCGAGCGCGTTGCGGCCGGCGAGTTCGACGCCGACTTCCCCATCGACGTGTTCCAGACCGGCTCCGGCACCAGCTCCAACATGAACACCAACGAGGTGCTCGGCACGCTGGCCAGCGCGTCGCTGGGGCGCAAGGTCCACCCGAACGACCATGTCAACGCCTCGCAGTCGTCCAACGACGTCTTCCCCACCTCGATCCACGTGGCCGCCACCGAAGGCGTCGTGCGCGAGCTGATCCCCGCGCTCGACCACCTCGCGCAGGCGTTGGAGTCCAAGGCCCAGGAGTGGGCAACGGTGGTGAAATCCGGCCGCACGCACCTGATGGACGCCACTCCGGTGACACTGGGCCAGGAATTCGGCGGGTACGCCGCCCAGGTGCGCTACGGCATCGAGCGACTCACCTCGTCGCTGCCGCGGCTGGCCGAGTTGCCCCTGGGTGGAACGGCTGTGGGCACGGGCATCAACACCCCGCCCGGCTTCTCGGCGGCGGTCATCGCGGAGCTGGCCGAGACCACCGGTCTGCCGTTCACCGAGGCGCGTAACCACTTCGAGGCCCAGGGTGCCCGCGACGGTCTGGTCGAGACCTCCGGCCAGCTGCGCACCATCGCCGTCGGGTTGACCAAGATCTGCAACGACATCCGTTGGATGGGTTCGGGTCCGCGCGCCGGACTTGCCGAGATCCACTTGCCCGACCTGCAACCCGGTTCGTCGATCATGCCGGGCAAGGTCAATCCGGTGCTGCCCGAGGCGACCCTGATGGTGGCCGCTCAGGTCATCGGCAACGACGCGACGGTTGCGTTCGCCGGATCCCAGGGCAACTTCGAACTCAACGTCATGTTCCCGGTCATCGCGCGGAACCTGCTCGAGTCGATCAGGTTGCTGGCCAACGTCTCTCGGCTTCTGGCCGACCGGTGCATCAGCGGAATCGTGGCCGACGTCGAACGCTGTCGGTCGTTCGCCGAGTCCTCACCGTCCATCGTGACCCCGTTGAACAAGTACATCGGCTACGAGGAGGCCGCCTCGGTGGCCAAGCAGGCCCTCAAGGAGAGCAAGACGATCAAGGCCGTGGTCCTCGAGCGCGGACACGTCGAGCAGGGCAAGCTCACCGCCGAACAGTTGGACGCCGCGCTGGACGTGTTGTCCATGACTCATCCCTGAGCGGACCAGCTTTCCACCGGTGCCGCTGCGAGGATCACCTCCGCAGTTTTGGGACCGGCGTGGCAGAAGACGCCGACGTGAGCCTCGTGGCGCCTGCTGATCCCGCAGCGGCAGGGTGGTCGGGCGACTACTTGTCGCGCTCGGCGTCGTCGCCGAAGTCCGGCCGCCACTGCTGGGTCGAAGGACCGGCGTCGTCCGGACGATCGGGAGTGCCCTGCTCACCGGCGGGCTTCGGCCCGCCGGTGAAGTCCGGGGTCCACGCCTGGGTCGACGGACCGGCATCGTCGCCGGCCGGCACTGCCGGCAGCGGCCCGGTGGCGGGCGCAGCCGGCTGGTCGTGTTCGTCCGGGATCGAATGCCGTCCGGTCACCGGCTGCTCCGGCACGTCCGGCCCGACCACCTGGGTCGGCCCACCGGCAACAGCGGGATCGACCTCGGTCGGGGCCGCGGCGACCGCCGGCGGCATCGGCGGATAGTCGTTGTCCCGCCCGGAGAGCAGGCCGTATCCGTCGGGGCTCGGCGGCGGACCGTACGGCCCGTGCCCGATCACCCTGGTCGGCGAGTCGTCCGGCGGAATCTGCTGCTGCCGGTTGCGCTCGGCAGCGGCCGCAGCGGCCAGCACCGCCTCCTGCTGGGCCAGTTCCTCCTCGGCCAGTTCGCGGCGGTGTCTGCGCACGGCCACGATCGCCACCACGATGCCGATGATCACCACCGCGGCCAGGGTGATCCACAGCCAGAGCAGGTTGTTGCCGCCGCCTTCGCCAGTCGGTGCGACGGAGGATGCCGTGGTCGCCGGGGCCGACGAGCTGACCTCGGTGGTGGCCTGGGCACTGGACGTTTCGGACGGGGTCGTGGTGACCGCGCTGGAGGTCGTGGGCGGTGTGCTGCTGGGGGTGGGCGACGGCGAACTGGGGGTGGTCACCACCGCCGACACCTGGAACTGCGCGACGCCGACCGTGCCCGACTCGGTGCCGATGGCCTGCAACGTGTGTCCACCCGGAGGCAGGTCCGTTGGCACGGTCAGCTTGATGGTGACGTTGCCGACGTCGTTGGCCTTCGCGTCCGGGAGCGCGATCGGGTCGGAGAACAGCGTGACCTTCACCGTCTCGCCCGCCTTGAACCGCTCGAAGACGATTTCCTGGGTCGCGCCGGGCTTCAGCGTGCCGGGGATCGGCACCAGCGGGTTGACCGTCACCTGGGTCGCCGAGGACGGCGTCGGAGTCGGCGGGGTGGTCGGCTCGCTGGAACTCGTCGACGTGCTGGTGCTCGTCGAGGTGGAAGTGGAGGTCGAGGTACTGGTCGCGGTGGTGGTGCTGGACGAGGTGGTGCTGGACGATGTCGTCGTGGGGGTCGGGGTCGGCGTCACCTTCGCTCCGGCGAAGTAGATCGGCGTCGAGAAGTCCTCGGAGCGGTCGCCGTCCTTCTCCGAACGGACATACACCGCGCACGGGTTGTTGGCGCAATCGACCGAACCGTCGTCGTTGGCCGCACTGACCGACGTCAGGGTGAGGTCGAACCGGCCGAGTTTCCACCGAGCGAACGCGGGCGGACTCTGGCGCTGCTCCTTTGCGACGACGCCCCATTCGTTGGTGCCGTTCTTGCCCGGGATCTCACCTCCGAGACAGCTGGCCATGGACACCGGCGCGTTGCCGTCCATCAGGCAGATCCCCACCTGCAGCGTGGGCTGGTTTCTGGGATCGAAGCCACGACCGTGTACGACGACCGTCGCATTCTTCTGGGGCAGGTCGGTGGTCTGGTCCACGTAGATCGTGCGCTCGTCGGACGTGGTCAGCGTCGCGGTCGCCAACGCGGCGACCGGCGCCTGCCCGGTGGCATCCACCGCCACGGCCGCCGGGGCGAGCGCGACCAGCACCCCGACCCCTGCCGCGGTGACCCCGGCGAGCACTGTCGCGCCGATGCGAGCGCGACCGCGTCGGCGAAGTCGGTCGTCCCGGCGCTGGGTCGGTGCTGGCATGCGGCATCTCCTCGGCGGTCGTGCGACCTCGACTCGGCGGGTCGGCGCACCCATTGTCGGGTACGAAGGTGTGCGCACTGCGCCGAACCGCGGTACGTCACCTCGCGAGACCACGGCCAAGACCCGCGACAGCTCCGGTCAACCCCGCCACGCTGCTCAGGCCAGGTCGGGCAGCTCCAGCATCTCGGTGACCAACGCGGCGATCGGTGATCTCTCGGACCTGGTCAACGTGACGTGGGCGAACAGGGGATGTCCCTTGAGCGCTTCGATCACCGCCGCGATCCCGTCGTGCCTACCTACGCGCAGGTTGTCGCGCTGCGCCACGTCGTGGGTCAGCACCACCCGGGAGTTGGCGCCCAACCGGGACAGCACGGTGAGCAGCACGTTGCGTTCCAGCGACTGGGCCTCGTCGACGATGACGAACGAGTCGTGCAGCGAACGGCCTCGGATGTGGGTCAGCGGCAACACTTCGAGCATGCCGCGGGCAATGACCTCCTCGACGACGGCCGGCGAGGCCACCGCGGACAGCGTGTCGAACACCGCCTGGGCCCAGGGGCCCATCTTCTCGTTCTCGCTGCCGGGCAGGTAGCCCAACTCCTGGCCGCCGACCGCATAGAGCGGGCGGAACACCACGACCTTGCGGTGCGCGCGGCGCTCCATCACCAGCTCGAGCCCGGCGCACAGGGCCAGCGCCGACTTTCCGGTACCCGCCCGGCCGCCCAACGAGACGATGCCCACTTCGTCGTCCATCAGCAGGTCGAGGGCGATCCGCTGCTCGGCCGACCGTCCGCGCAGGCCGAACGCCTCCCGCTCGCCGCGGACCAACCGGACCTGCTTGCCGGGGGTGACCCGGCCCAGCGCCGAGCCGGTGCCGGTGAGCAGCTTGACGCCGGTATGACAGGGCAGCTCGCGAGCGGCATCGATGTCCACCAACCCGGCGTGGAACAACATGTCCACCTGCTCGGGCGCGACCTGCAGCTCGGCCATCCCGGTCCATCCCGACGGGACGATGTCCTGGGCGCGGTACTCGTCGGCCGCCAGTCCGACCGCCGAGGCCTTGACCCGCAGCGGCATGTCCTTGGACACCAGGGTGACTTCCCGGCCCTCGGCCGCCAGGTTGAGCGCGCAGGCCAGGATGCGGGAGTCGTTGGTGTCGTTGCGAAATCCGGCGGGCAGAACCATCGGGTCGGTGTGATTCAGCTCGACGTGCAGGGTGCCGCCGCTCTCGCCCGCCGGCACCGGCGCATCCAGCCGGCCGTGCTCGATGCGCAGGTCGTCCAGGATGCGCAGAGCCTGGCGGGCGAAGTAGCCCAGCTCCGGGTGGTGCCGTTTGGCTTCCAGCTCGCCGATCACCACCAGCGGCAGGACCACCTCGTGCTCGGCGAACTTGGTGAGCGCCCACGGATCGGACAGCAGGACCGAGGTGTCGATGACGTAGGTACGACGCGCCGGTCGTCGTCGCCGCGGGGTGTGCGGACGGGCCGCTCCCTCCCGCTCCGACGTACTGGTTCCGGTCCGGTCGGTGCGGCGTGCGGCCACGAAGACTCCCCAAGGGCGTCGGTGCCGAACGCCCTGACAACTCCGAGGTGGCCGGTGGACCCGGCGGTCGTCGGCTAGTGCCGGCGGCCGCGGGGGCCCGGAACCGGCCCCCTTCCGTGCATCGTGCGCACGATCATGCGGGGCCTCCCGTGCGGGCGGCTTCCCCACCGCCCACGAATCCGGACGCTACGCGCGGTCCAGCGGCCGACTCGGGACCGACGCGCTACGGCTGCGTTAACTTCGCATTGCCGGCAGGTGTGGGTGATCGACCGGTCACGCTCGGCGACCGGTTGGCGCGTCACTCCGTCCACGCTGCCGCCGGGACTGCCGCTCCTGCTCGGCCGGCTCAACGCAACCTGAATCCCGGGATTCAACCGGAATGGGCGTTGGATCGCCGGATTCCGGTCGAGGAGGCGCCGAGCTGACACCGACGGGACAGGTCGGAGCGGGACTCAGCGCGCGGCGACCGGCTCGGTGGAAGTGGCGTCGGCGCCCGTGCTCGCCGCCGGGGCCGGCACCGCCGACGTGCCGGTCGCCCTGGGAAGCTGGACCGTGACCGTCAACCCGCCGCCGGGCGTGTGTGCGGCCATGATGCGGCCACCGTGCGCCCGGACGATGGCCGCCACGATGGACAGACCCAGTCCGGTGCCGCCGTTGGCTCGCGAGCGCGAGGCATCGACCCGGTAGAACCGGTCGAACAGCCTCGACAGGGCTTCGTCGGACACGCCCGGCCCGTTGTCGGAGACGCTGACCGCGACGTCGTCGCCGCCGGGCATCACCGACACGGTGGCCACGGTGCCTGCCGGGGTGTGCGTCCGGACATTGGCCAACAGGTTCGCGAACAGTTGATGCAGCCGCATCCGGTCACCGAACACGGCGAGCCCCTCGCCGCCCGGCCCGGCGATCAGCCGCCAGGTGCGGCGCGGATCGATCACTGCGGCGTCGTCGACCACCCCGGTCAGCAAGTCGGGTAGGTCCACCCGCTCCCGCGCGGTGGTCGCCTCGGCGTCCGCCTGTACCAGCGTCAACAGATCCTCGACCAGGGCACCCATGCGTTGCGCCTCGAAGCCCATGCGCTCCATGGCACGGTCCACCGCGGAATCGTCGGGCAGAGCCCCGGCCCGATAGAGGTCGGTGTACCCGCGCACGGCGGCGACCGGCGTGCGCAGTTCGTGGGACGCATCGGCGAGGAACTGCCGCAGCCGTTCCTCGGCCCGGCGACGTTCGTCCAGCAGGTCGGAGATGCCGTCGAGCATGCCGTTGAAGGCATAGCCCAGCCGGCCCATCTCGGTCGCGGGGTCGCCGGCCTCGACCCGCTTGTCCAGGTTGCCGCCGGAGATCTCGTCCGCCGCCCGCGCCATCACCTCGAGCGGCTTGAGCTCGCGGCGGATCACCACGCTGGCGGTCGCGCCGAGCAGGATCAACAGACCGGCGGTGATCAGCAGCTCGGTCAGCACCAGTTTCGAGACGGTGGCCGTCACGTCGGCCAGGCTCATCCAGGCCACCAGGTAGCCCGACTCCGACGAGTTCACCAGCCCGACCGGCAGGGCCAGGATCCGGTACTCGGCCTTGCCCCCGCTCGCATCGCCGACCGTCGTCGGTTCGTCCACGGTCGGGTCGGCGGGAATGTCGGGGGTGCCGCTGGAGGTGCCGGTCGGCGGCGGGGCGGACTTGACCGTGCCCTCCGCCGAGACGATCGACCAACCGACCTCGCCGCGCAGCGGGTTCGAGGTGGACACCGAGAGCAAGGTCTGCAGGTCGAAGGTGTGTCCCTTGGGCACGCTGCTGACCACGGCGGTCAGGGTTGCGTCCCTGGTGGACAGCAGGGAGCTGCGCAGGTTCAACGGCAGCACGACGTCGACGGCGGCCAGCGCGATGGCGGCCGTCACCATGACCAGCGCGGTCAGTTTGGCGCGCAGGCTCCACCGGCGGCGTGGTTCGGTACTGGTCATCGAACCCTCAGGTGCGCGGCGCCCGCAGCACGTACCCGAACCCGCGGTGGGTGTGGATCAGCGGCTCGGCATCCGGCGTGTCGATCTTGCGACGCAGATAGGAGATGTAGGTGGCGACGACCGAGTCGTCGCCGTAGAAGTCGGGTCCCCAGACTGCGTCCAGCAGCTGCTGACGGGACAGCACGATGTTCGCGTTGAGCATCAGGTGGCGCAGCATCTTGTATTCGGTGGGGGCCAGGTCGATGGGCCCGCCCGCCCTCGTCACCTGGTATGTCTCCGGGTCCAGCACCAGGTCGGCGACCTGCAGCACGCCCTCGCCGTCCAGCGGCGGACGTACCCGGCGCAGCACCGCAGCCACCCGGGCGGCCAGTTCCTCCAACCCGAAGGGCTTGGTCACGTAGTCGTCGCCACCGGCGGTCAGGCCGGCGATCTTGTCCTTCGGAGTGTCCCGGGCCGACAGGAACACCACGCCGGCATCGACGCCGGCCGCCCTGACCCGCTTCATCACCTCGAGGCCGTCGAAGTCGGGCAGCATGACGTCCAGGATGATCAGGTCGGGGTGGATCTCCACGGCCGATCGGACAGCCTCCCGTCCGGAGCCGGCGACGGAGACCTCGTAGCCGAGGAACCGCATCGACGTGGCCACGATGTCCTGCAACGACGGTTCGTCGTCGACGACGAGCAAGCGGGCCTGCGACGCCATGGTGTCCCGTGCCTTCCTGTGCGTGGTGCCCACCCGGCCGATTCCGGGAAGTGCGCGCGGGTGCCATCCGATCAGATGGACATGGGAAAAGGATGGACCAACTGTGCTGTTCGGGCAGGGAGAATCTCAGCCTGGGCTCAATTCGACGTGACCCAGGTCACTGTCCCAGTCGCCGGGCCAGTTCGGCGGTCAGCGCCGCCGACGACGGCCCGCAGGCACCTGGCCCGCTCCGTACCGCGGCCCAGAACGGCCCGGGGTCGGCGACCAGCTCGCGGACCTGCGCCGCCACCTCCGTCGGGATCGAAGCCGCGCGCGCTGTGCACCCAACGGACAGACCGAGGTCGGCGTACGCACCCCAGCTCTTGCGCTCGTAGCCCAGGTGCACCGCCGGAATGCCGGCGAGCAGGGCCTGCAGCGCCCCGTGCAGCCGCACCGACACCACCGGTCCGGGTTCGGGGCCGGCGAGCAGCTCGGCCACCCGGCCGGCCGGCTCGACGTGCAACGCGTCGGTATAGAAGACCCGGTCGCTCTTGGTGCTGTCACCCTCGGCCTGCACGCCCCATCGCACCTCGCCGAGCAACTCGCGCCAGCCGCCGAACCGCTCCGGTAGCCCAGGGCTTCGTCCAGCGCCCGGCCACCATCACCGGCGGCCCGGACAGGCGCGCGGGGTTGGACCTGTTCCAGCCGGTCCGCCAGCTCCAGCACCGCGAGGTCGCGCGGTGCGATGGATCGTCGGCGCCGCGCCGACCTCGACCATCGATCGGTCGTCGCGCAGGTGCACCGAGCTCATCCGGTGCAGCAGCGCGCGGACCCGGTCGCCGACTCGGCCGGATCAGCGGACCGACGCTCTGCGGAAGGTAGATCGACGGGCCGGACCGCTCGCCGCCGCGGCCTCCAGCTGCGGCAGGTGATTGATCGCCGTGCCGATGACGTTCGTGCGGTTACCGGCCCGCAGGTACCCGCCGCCGACCGCGACGAACGCCTCGGCGTCCCGCAGTGCCTTGGCCGCCGCGCCGGCCGCCAGGCCGGGGACCCGCGCGCCGAGCACCGTCGCCGCACCGGTGACCGCTGCCCTGGCGGTTTCGCAGGTCCGCGGACCGCCCCGGGGTGCCGATCCTCACCACATGCGGCAGATCGGAGAACGACGGCGGGTCCATGGACAACACGACACAGTCCTCGACGCCGGACTCCCGGCGGCTCGCCAGTCGTTGCAGGGTGAGGTCGACCAACAGGCCGTCGCCGGCGTTGTGCCGGCTGTAGGCGTGGATGACAGCGATCATCGACCGGCGGCCGCGTTCAGCAGCGCGCCGTACCGTCGTGCCGACCGCATCCAGCCCGAGCTTGGCGACCATCTGTTCCCTGGCGACCGCGGCCATGGCCGCGGCGTGCTCGGGGTCGGCGATCACGTCGCGCAGCGCGGCCTGCCAGCCGGTCCACCGATCCGGCGGGCACGAGCCGGCCGTTCACCCCGTCGCTGCACGTGCTCGCCGAGGCCGCCGGCATCCGAGGCGACCACCGGCACGCCGGCAGCGACCGCCTCGCCGAGCACCACCGGAACGCCGTCGGTGTCGCCGCCCTGCACCGACCTTCGACGGCAGCGCAACGACTGCGGCCGCCGCCAACGCGTCCAGCACTCCCCGACGCGGCTGCTTGCCCAGGAATTCGACCCGGTCGGCGACGCCGAGTTCGGCCGCCAGCTGCTCCAGGTCGGCCCGGCGCGGACCGTCACCGACGACCCGGACGCTCGCCTCCGGCAGCCCGACCATCGCCCTGAGCAGCACGTCCACGCCCTTCTTCTCGACCAGTCGGCCGACCATCAGCGATCCGGCCCGGCCACCGGTCGGCGAGTGCCGATCTCCGCGCGCGATGGCGTCGAAGTCGAAGCCCATCGGCACGGGCCTCGGAGACCTCGCCGCCGAGCTGGCGCAGTTCGGTCGCCGATGGCCGCGCTGACCGGCACGGTGACCGAGGCGTGGGCGCAGCGGCCGACCGTTTGAGCCAGGAGAACGGGGCGCCGCGGAGGGTGTAGGCGTCGGCTCCGTGCGCGGTGATCACGTACGGCCGTCCGAGCAGCCGGGCGATCAGTCCCGGCGGGCACCACCCAGTGGGCATGCACCACGTCGGCCTGCGATGCGGCGCGCCTCGCGCCGGGCCGCCCACCAGAACGACACCACCAGCGGCGGCGCCTGCAGCCATCGACTGGGCCGCTGCCGCAGATTCGGCATGATGCGCGCCGTCGGCCAGGTTCTCCCACCGCCGCGGGAAGTAGGCGAAGCGGTGGACCCGCACCCCGTCCACGAGTTCCTGCGGTCGGCAGCACCCGGCGACCCGCGGCACGACCACGGTCACGTCGTGGCCGCGCCGCGGCCAGTTCGGCCGACAGGGTCAGCACGAACTCCGGCGTTCCGTCGCCGGCGCACCACCGGAAAGGTGGTGCCCAGCACCAGCACGCGCAGGGGCGTGTCGGGGGCGTCCGGCATGCCGAATAGTATTCATGACATGTCCGGCGCTCCCGACGCGAGTGGGTCGGGAGCGACAGTCCGGTGCACGAGACCGGCACCGGCTCCCGGCTGGAAGTCACGGCTGGCCTCGCTGGAACGGCGGCTGAACCGCCGGACCACCTCTCCGACCGCGCGCCGGTGGTTGCTGATCGTCTCGCTGATCGCGTTCGTCGCGATCGCGGTGATGTCCTACCTCGCATTGCCCGACGGCCAGACGTTCAACTGGTGGATGGCGCCGGTCCTGATGCTGGTCTGCACGCCGCTGACCGTGTTGGCCAACGCGGCCGAGTTCAAGGTCATGGCGAAGTTCTCCGGGCGACCGTTCGGCTGGATCGCGTCCTGCCGCCTCACGCTTGATCGCCACCGCAGCCAACCTGCTGCCGCTGCCCGGGCGGGCATCATGATCCGCACCCAGGCGCTGCGCGCCGAAGGGGCCACCTACAAGCGGGCGCTCGGGGCGAATGCGATCGCCGGCGGCGCATGGGTGGCGGTGGGCGCGGTGGCCACCGGCGCGCTGATCCTGAGCTACCAGGGATTCGGTCTGATCGGCACCGGCGCGGTGCTCGTCGGCGCTGCTGGCGATGGCCACCGTGATCTACCTGATGCGGCGCGTGCACCGCGACGACTACCTGCCGATGTTCGTGCGAGCTCGCGTTGGTCGAGGTGATCACCGTCCTGATCGCCGCCGTGCGGGTGTTCGTCTCGTTCGCGTTCCTGAACCTGTCGATCAACCCGGCGCAGGCCGTCGCGTTGACCACGCCGGCGATCCTGGCCGCCGCCATCGGCATCTTCCCGGCCGGGCTCGGCCTGCGCGAACTGCTGGCCGGAGCGGTGGCGCTGGTGGTCAACCTCCCGGTCGCGCAGATCGGTCGCAGCGACCGCGGTCGACCGGGTGTTCTCCCAGATCGGCCTGGCCATCATGTCCGGTTTGGTGCTTGCTGATCGGCGGCCGCAAGGCGTTCACGACGCTGCCTGACGAGCCAGCCGAGCAGGCTGGACGCCGACGCCGCGGGGGTCGAGCCGCTGGTCACCGGGGCCGACGGCGATGCCGGGCGTCGAGGTCCCGCACCACGGCCTCTGAACGGGATCCGCCGCCGCGGGCGGTCAGGCTTGGGAGTGAGCACCTTGATGTGGGTCGGTACGGCATAGAGCAGTCCCCGACGCACCCCATCGGGCACCTTCTCCAGCACCGCAGTGGCCGGCTCGGGGAATTTCACGTCGTAGTCCTCCGGAGCCAGCATCACGGTCATCGTCTCGTCCTCGACCGTCGAACCCCGCATCGGCGGCCAACTTCTTCAGGGTGCGCAGCGACACCGAGTAGATGTCCCACTTCTTGTGCTTGGTGACCTTCAGGTATTGCCCGGCCACCGGCCTGCGGCAGCCAGGAAATGAACGGCAGCTTGTAGTGCGGGTCGGTCAGCCACCACTTGTTCGGGGTGGCCAGATACACCACACCGTCGTCAGCCAGCACCCGGCGGATCTCCTTCAGGTGCAGTGCCGGATCCGGCACGTGCTCCAGCACCTGGTTGGTGATCACCACGTCGAACGTGCCGTCCGGGAACGGAATGCGCTCGTCGGTGACCAAGGTCTGGGTGTACCCCTCGGTGGTCGTCCGGTCGTCGACGATGTCGATGCTGTCGACCGCCTTGGCGTGCTTGCTCAGAGCGTTGCGCGATCAACCCGGCGCCGGTACCGATGTCCAGCACCCGCGCGGTCGACAGGTCGCGGTGGTTCCGATGATCTTGATGATCTTGTTGGCCTTCGCCTCGCGCGACTGCGGATCCCGCGCGGTGTGGCCCAGGGTGTAGCCCTCCATGAACGCCCTTCCGTTGTGTGCCATGTTGATGATGCCATGCTGAGAGTCACTCGCCGAAACGGCGGTGGCGGGCAGCGTAGTCGCGCAGCGCACGCAGGAAGTCAACCCGCCGGAAGTCGGGCCAGTAGGCCTCGCAGAACCAATACTCCGAATGCGCGCTCTGCCAGAGCAGGAAGCCGGACAGCCGCTGCTCGCCGGAGGTGCGGATGACCAGGTCGGGATCGGGCTGGCCGGAGGTGTAGAGGTGCTCGGCGATCCGTTCGACGTCGACGCTGTCGATCAGTTCCTGCAGCGACTCCCCCTGCTCGCCGCCCTCCCGCAGCAGGGACTTGACCGCATCGACGATCTCCTGCCGACCGCCGTAGCTGACCGCGATGTTGACCTGCAGTCCGGTGCGGTCGGCGGTCCGCAGTTCGGCGGCGGTCAGCTGGGTCGGCCATCTCGTCCGGCAGCAGGTCGAGCGCGCCGACCATCCGGAGCTTCCACTCCTTCTCCGGCGCGGACAGTTCGTCCACCACGTCGGTGATGATCTCCAGCAGGGCCTGACCTCGGTGTCGTCCCGGCGCAGGTTGTCGGTGGACAGCAACCACAGGGTGACCATGCCGATGCCGCGACTCGTTGCACCACTCCAGCAGGTCGGCGATGTGCGCCGCGCCGACCAGGTGGCCGTGCGCGACGTTGTCGAACCCGGCCTTGCGGGCCCAGCGACGGTTGCCGTCGAGCATGACGCCGACGTGGTGCGGAATGGGCGAACCGACCAGCCCCCGGATGAGCCGCCGTTCGTAGACGCGGTACACGACGGCGGGCAGCCTCACGCCAGGCACCTTACTGCCGGAGCCGAAGCGGCCGGTCGTGACTCGGCGTCGCCGGATCGGGGCTCGCGCGAGCCGGTCGGCGGCCGCCGGTAGCGAGTCGCGGGGCCACCGACAGCCGGTCGCAGGCCGGCAGTCGAGCCGAGGACGCGGTCGCCGTCATCGGAGCGAAATCACGGTCCCCACGTAGCGGGTTCACATAGTCATCGGGAACGATGTAGCGACATGACGACCGCGGTTCTCGACGCCTCGGCGCCGCCGACCCGGCCGCGCGCTCGCGGGTGGATCCACCTGTACTCGGCCATCGTCGCTGCGGTCATGGGCGTCGTGATGATCATCCTGGCGTGGACCACGGTGAGTGCCGGCGCGGCCCTGGCCTGCGCGATTTACACCATCACCCTGATCGGCCTGTTCGCCGTCAGTGCCACCTACCACCGGCACACCTGGACATCGGTGCGCGCCCGCACCTGGATGAAGCGCGCGGACCACTCGATGATCTTCGTGTTCATCGCCGGCAGCTACACGCCGATCTCCGTGCTCGCGCTGCAGCCACCGACCAGGACCTGGGTGCTGGCCGCGGTCTGGGCCGGCGCGGCCGGCGGCGTCGTCCTGAAGATGTTCTTCCCACACGCGCCGCGCTGGCTCGGGGTGCCGTTCTACCTGGCCCTCGGTTGGGTCGCGGTGTTCGTCATGCCGGAACTGCTCGCCAATGGCGGAGTCACGGCATTCGTGCTGATCCTGCTCGGCGGCTTGTTGTACACGGTCGGCGCGATCTTCTATGCGACCCGCTGGCCCGACCCGTGGCCGCGGACGTTCGGCTATCACGAGTTCTTCCACGCCGCCGTGACACTGGCTGCTTTGGCGCACTGCGTCGCGATCTGGCTGATCCTCTACCACGTCGGCTGACGCCGGCGCCCGCGTGACCGCTCGAAACCCCCGGACAGCCGAAGGGCGCCGGAGGCTGTGCCTTCGGCGCCCTTCATGGCTGGTCCGGGCCGACGGGACGGTCGTCCGGTCCGCATCGGCTGACAGGTCAGCTCAGGTCAGGCCCCTTGGCCCGCAGCCGGTTGACCTCTTCCATCGCGTCCCGCAGGTCGCCGAGCCAGCTGTCGGCGTGCTCGCCGACCAGGCGGACCGCCCAGGCGAGCGCGTCAGCCCTGGAGCGGGCAACGCCCGAATCCACCAGCGTGTCCAGCACCTGCCGCTCCGGCTGGCGCAGCCGGGTCATGACCGGAGCGGCCAGATTGGTGAACAGCTCCTCGGTGTCGCCCAGACGTGCCCCCCAGGACACCTCCCGGCCGTAGCGGTACTGCGCCTGCCTGGCGATCTCCATCCGCTCGCGGCGGGTGTCCTCGCGGAAGCGGGAGATCCGGCCCGTCTCGGCAGCCGCACGGGCAGCCGAGTCGGCGAACTCCTCGGTCAGCGCCGGCAGCTCGCCGACCACCACGATCTCGTCCCGGTCGACGTTGACCTCAGGGCCTCCGGTGAACCAGTCGCCCGGCAGCCGGCCGGTGAACCAGGCCGCCGCATCGGTGGCGTCCGGGCTGTCCGGTGCGCCCCCCGGCCGCGTCCGCGACCGCCGCGGGCCGAAACCGCCTCCGGGGCCGCCGGCCGCCCGCGGACCACGTCCACGACCGCCGGGGCCACCGTGTCCACCATGCCCGCCGCCGCGACGGGGCTCGTTGTCCTGCTCGTCCTTGGGTTCGTCTGCGAACCCTCGCGTGTGTTCCCTCATGAGGAACCTCCTCGTGTTACTAGTGCTTATTGCACTGATTACAGTGTTACATACGCTTCAACGATTCGCAAGAATCAGCTATTCCCTGCGTGGAGCTGCTTGCCCGAGCGGGAAGCCATGCACCAGATCGAGAGAGCGGGGTCGCTCCCGTTGATCATGCGACTCGCGGTGCGACATATCGGTTATCAGGTCGTGAATGGCACACATCAACGCCGGGTCTCGCATGATCAACATCCCGCCGATGCCGGCCCCAGGAAGGGTGCCGTCCCACGAGGCACTCAGCGGGCGCGGAGCAAGGCCTCGAGTTCGGGGGCCGTGGTGACCGGACGGTCGCAGACGAAGCCTCGGCAGACGTAGACCGCGGGCGACCCGTCGATGAGCGGTCGGTACTCCAACAAGCGGACGTCGGGGCGCGTCCGGCTCACCGACATCGATCACCGATCCGGCGGGGGCGTATCGCCAGGCCGTCCCGACCAGTTCCTCGCGCGCCGGCCCGGGTCGGTCGGCGGCGATGACCACCTGGAGCGGACCGCGCAGCGCCGCTTCGGCCACGGCCAGGTGCCGGCCCGCGGACCTGGGATACCGCCGTACGAGAGCCGCAACGCCGCCGAGTGTCTGCTCGGCCAGTTCGCGCAGGTCAGCGTCGCCGGTCAGGGTCGCAGCGGTCAGCAGGGCCGCCGCCATCGATGACGCCCCTGACGGCGCGGCCCCGTCGGTGGGATCGCGGGGGCGGACCGGCATACCCGCGCCGATCGCGTCGAACCAGCCGCCGCCCGGATCGGCGAAGTCGCGGATCGCCTCGCGGAGCAGCTCCACCGCGGCCGGCAGCAGGTCGGTTCGCCCGGTGGCCTGGTAGATCGCGAGCATCGCCGAAGCCAGGTCAGCCAGGTCGGCGAGCGTCGCGGCCGCCGGACCCGGGATTCCGTTTCGTGAGCTGTGCCGCCAGCCCTCGGCCGTGCGGTGGACGACGACCAGCCGGTCCAGGGCCAGCGCCGCCGACTCGACGTGGTCCGGCACGCCCAGGACCATCCCGGCTTCGGCCAAGGCCGCGATCATCAACGCGTTGGAGCGCAGCACCACGATCTCGTCGCGACCCGGCTGCGGCCTGGCATCCCGGGCCGTCAGCAGGGCTTCCCGGTCGCGATCGAATCGGCCCTCGTCGACCGGGTCGGCGAGCCGGCGCAGGACCTGCGGTTCGTCTCCGTCGGTCAACCCGAACACCTCGGCGGCTTCGGCTCCCCGGTCCTCGCCCAGCAGTTCCCGCAGTTCGGCCGACGTCCACAGATACGTGCCGCCCTCGACTCCGCCGGCCTCCGCGTCCAGCGATGCGGCGAACAGCTCGTCGTCGGTGCGCAGGTCACGGAGCACGAATCCGGCGATCCCGCGGGCCACCCGCTCCGATTGGGTCGACCCGGTCAACCGGGCGTGGTGGGTGTACAGCTGCAGCAGCAGCGCCTGGTCCTCGAGCATCTTCTCGAAGTGCGGCACGTGCCAGTACCGGTCCACCGAGTACCGGGCGAAGCCGCCGCCCAATTGGTCGTGCATGCCGCCCGCAGCCATTTTCCGGACGGCCAGATCGACCACGTCCAACGCGTCGGCGGACCCGGTGCGCTCGTGGTGGCGGAGCAGGAACTCGCAGATCAGGGCCGGGGGGAACTTGGGCGCACCGCCGAACCCGCCGTCCACCGGATCCGACTCGGCGATCACCGCCGCGGCCGCCGCCGCCAACTCATCGGCGCGGAGCTGCCCGCTTCCCAAGGGTGCGGCCATGTCACGCAGCGCGCCGACAATCCGCTCGGCGGAGCCGGTGACCTGCTCCCGGTCGCCCTGCCACGCCTGCGCGATCGCGGTCAACAGCTGCCGGAACGAGGGCGTGCCCGCGGCCGGCTGCGGCGGGTAGTAGGTGCCCGCGTAGAACGGCGCCCGGTCAGCCGTCAGGAACACCGTCATCGGCCATCCGCCCCGTCCGGTGAGGGCCTGCGTCGCGGTCATGTACACCGCGTCGACGTCCGGGCGCTCCTCGCGATCGACCTTGATGCAGACGAAGTGTTCGTTCAGGTAACCAGCGGTGGCCGGATCGGAGAAGGACTCCCTGGCCATCACATGGCACCAGTGGCAGGACGCATAGCCGACGGACAACAGCACGGGCACGTCGCGCCGCACCGCCTCGGTGAACGCCTCATCCGACCACGGCCACCAATCGACCGGATTGTCCTTGTGCTGCAACAGGTAGCTGGAGGTGGCGTCCTGCAGACGGTTCGGCATGGCGTTCTCCTCTGACCGGATCAATCCCATCCTGCCCGCCGCGTCCGCTGCCGATCCGGCCGGACCGCACTAGGCTTCATGCCCAAGCAGGCAGGTCGCCGGACCACACGGGAGGCGCGATGCAGGTCAAGGACGTCCTGGGTCACAAGGGCAAGGCCGTGGTCACACTCGGCAGTGCGACGAATGTCGCCGAGCTGCTGGCCGTGCTGGCCGAACACAACATCGGGGCCGTGGTGATCAGCGACGACGGCCGTGCGGTCAGCGGGATCGTGAGCGAGCGGGATGTGGTGCGCGCGCTGCCCGCCCGCGGCGCGGATCTGTTGTCCGCACCGGTCAGCGAGATCATGACCGTCGACGTGCGCACGTGCCGTCCGGAGGACGAGATCCGCACGCTCGCGCAGACCATGACCGAACGCCGGTTCCGGCACATGCCGGTGGTGGAGGACGGTGCGCTGATCGGCATCGTCACCATCGGCGACATCGTCAAGCAGCGGATCGACGAGTTGGAGACCGCCCAGGACCAGCTCGTCGGCTACATCAACAGCTGATCGGCCCGGACGCCCGGCTCCGCGGCCGGCTCAGCCCAGCACATCCCCGGGCGGAGGGGACGACACGATGGTGGGCTCCGCGTCGCCGCCCTGCGTCCTGCCCCCCGCGTCCCGGGCCGCAGAATCTGCATCCCGTCGGTCGAGCGCGGGGTTGTCCGCATCGGCGCCGTCCGGTGGGTCCGTCGCGTCGGTGGCCGCAGCGTCGCCCAACTCGTCCTGATCTGAGCGGTCGTCCGCGGATTCGATCACGTCGTCCGAGGGTGGGTCGAAGCTCTCCGGTACCTTGCGGAACTGCTTGTTCATGTTCTTGATCAGGAAGAACAGCGAGACCCCGAGCAGCAGGATGATCAACAGCCCGATCGGAGCTGCCTTGCCCCACTCCGGGCCCTTGCCCGGCGGGATGTTGTCGTCCGGGGCAGCGAGCAGCAGCCCCGCCCGCGCGCCGATCGCGGCCACAGTCACGGACTGACCTTCTCGCGCACCCCGGCGAACAGGTCGTCCTCCGGCAACGCCGTCTCCACCAGCGATCGGGCCAGTTCGTAGTCCTCGGTACCCCAGACCTCGGCCTCCACGTCCCGCGGCACGGCGAACCAGTGCGACTCCGGGTCGATCTGCGTCTCGTGGGCACGCAGCGCCTGGTCGCGCTGCTCGAAGTACCCGGCCACCGGAACCCTGGTGGTCGTGCGCTCGCCCGGATCAGGCCGATCGGCGCGCTCCTTGAACCGCTCGATCCACTCGTCGTAGGGGCCCACGCCGGTGCGCTCCCTGACCGCCTCGTTGATCGCGATGATCTTTGCGCGGGAGAAGCCGACGTTGTAGTACAGCTTCAGGGGCTGCCACGGCTCGCCCGCGTCCGGGTAGGCGTCCGGGTCCCCCGCGGCCTCGAACGCCCCGACGGACACCACGTGGCAGCGAATGTGGTCGGGGTGCGGGTAGCCGCCGTTCTCGTCGTACGTGGTCATCACGTGCGGCCGGAACGTGCGAACCAACCGCACCAACGCCTCGATCTCGTCGGCCGGGTCGAGATCGGCGAAACTCCCCGACGGCAGTTCCCACGTCGACCTGTCACCCTCGTGGTAACCGGAGTCCTCGTAGCCCAGCCAGGCGTGGGCGACACCGAGAATCTCGGCTGCCCTTGCCATCTCACTCTGGCGCAGCTGAGGAATGTCCAGCTCGCCGAGGATGTACCTCGGGTTGAGGATGTCGCCGCGTTCCCCGCCGGTGCACGACACCACCATCACCCCGACGCCGTCGGCGGCATAGCGCGCCAGGGTCGCCGCGCCCTTGCTGGATTCGTCGTCCGGATGTGCGTGCACGGCCATCAGCCGCAGCGGCGCGGCCTGGGCCGCGACGCTCCGCTGTTCGGCGGCCTCGAGCATGCCGGCCAGCTCCGCCGCGATGCGGTTGTTCATCGATGCGGCGCGGGCGTGCTCGTCCTCGGCCGGGGTCACCGGCTCGGCGGAGCCCGGCTCGTCGACGTCGGCGGCGTCGATCCTGGCAGCGGTCTGCGGGTCGAGTGCGCCATCCGTCGTGGCATGGTCGTGCAGCTCGGGCTCCGGTTGTGTGTTCACCGGGTCAGTGTCCTTCCCGCCCGGGCAGGTGTCCCGAGCGTTTCCATTCTTCACTGTCCGGTGGACACCCCGTGTTAACCTTGACGCTGATGAGCGGTCCCCTTCCGCGGGGGCCGCTGCAGTGTTTCTCGTGGGTGTGGCCCCGACAGGGACCAGATGTGGTCCCGCCCACCCGAACCTCGCCAGACCCGCCCGGGTTCGGCAGTACCCGCAGTGAGGAGTTGCCATGACCGCCTCGACCTGGCTCACCCAGGAGGCCCACGACCGGCTGAAGGCCGAGTTGGACGAGCTGATCACGCAGCGTCCGGTGATTGCCGCAGAAATCAACGCCCGGCGCGAGGAAGGCGACCTCAAGGAGAACGGCGGATACCACGCCGCGCGCGAGGAGCAGGGCAAGCAGGAGGCCCGCATCCGCCAGCTCCAGGAGTTGCTCCGGCAGGCCCAGGTGGGCGTGAAGCCGGCCGACGACGGTGTCGTCGAACAGGGCATGGTCGTCACCATCTCGTACGACGGCGACGATGACGACCAGGAGACCTTCCTGTTGGGCTCCCGCGAGGAGGGGGCGCACGGGTCGCTGCAGGTGTACTCCCCGCAGTCGCCCCTCGGCCAGGCCATCCTCGGAGCCAGCCGCGGTGAGTCCAGGGAATACGTGCTGCCCAACGGCAAGACCCAGAAGGTGTCGATCGTCGAGGCCGTGCCGTTCAGCGGCTGATTCAACCCCGGCCCACGGGGACTTAATCCGGACAAAACGGGCTCCCACCGCCGCTAAAGCCTCCCGGCTGTCGGGGAGTTAATCCGGGCAAAACGGACGCGGACCGGGGTATAAGTCCCCGCGGACCGTGCGCGTCACACCCACCGCGGCATGCGCGTTACGTGCGGTCGATGATCCGGTGCCCGGCCTCGGCGATCCTGGTCACCAGCTCGTCCCGGTGTGAGTCGCCCCTCGTCTCCAACCGCAGGTCGACCTCGACGTCGCCGAGCTCCAGCCCGCTGCCGAGCCGGCTCTGCCGCAGATCGACCACGCTGGCCCCGAGTTCGCCGACCAGGGCGAGCAGCCGGGCCAGTGATCCAGGTCGGTCGGAGATCTCCACCCGCAGGGAGAGGAACCGGCCGGCGGCGACCAGGCCGTGCTCGGTCATGTGCAGCAGCAACAACGGGTCGATGTTCCCGCCGGACAGCACCGCGACCACCGGCGCGGCGAACCGCTCGGGATAGGACGCCACCGCAGCGACCGAGGCCACCCCGGCCGGCTCGACCACCAGCTTCGCCCGTTCCAGCAGCAGCAGCATGGCCCGGGCCATCTGGTCCTCGGTCACCGTGACCACGTCGTCCACCAGTGCGCTGACGTGCTCGAACGTCAGCGCGGTCGGCTCACCGACAGCGATCCCGTCGGCCAAAGTCGACATGTCGTAGAGCCGTACGGGCTTGCCCGCCGCGAGCGAACCGGGCCAGGCTGCAGCCTGTTCGGCCTGCACTCCGACGATCCGCACCTCGGGCCGCAGTGCCCGCAACGCGGCGGCGACGCCGGAAAGCAGCCCGCCGCCGCCGAGCCCGACCACCACCGTTGCCACATCGGGTACCTGCTCGAGGATCTCCAGGCCAACGGTGCCCTGGCCGCGCAGCACGTCCGGGTGGTCGAACGGGTGCACCAGCACTGCTCCGGTATCTGCGGCGTACGCCCGGGCCGCGACGAGAGACTCGTCGAGGGTGTCCCCGACGAGATGCACGTCGGCGCCGTAGGCGCGGGTCGCGGTGAGCTTGGCGATGGAAGCGCCGACCGGCATGTAGACCCGGGCCGGGATGCCGAGCAGGGACGCGGCGTATGCGACGCCCTGGGCGTGATTGCCGGCGCTGGCCGCGACCACGCCATGGGCCCTTTCCTGCTCGGTCAGCCGACTGATCCTGGTGTATGCCCCGCGGATCTTGAACGAGCCCGTCCGCTGGAGGTTCTCGCACTTGAGGTACACGGGCCCGCCCACCCGGGCGGCCAGTGGCCGGGACGACTCCATCGGGGTGTACCGGATGACCGGACGCAGCAACTCGGCCGCCTCCTGGATCTCCGCGAGCGTCACCTGAGGCATGACGGCATCCTGCCAGCACATCCAGCCGGCCCGCCGAACTCCGGCACGTTCCTCCCGGCTGCCCGACGGTCAGGAGCCGCTGGGGTAGCTCTCCGGCGCCAGCACAGCGGCGGCCGCACCGATCAACGGGGCGTCGGCGCCGAGCAACGCATGCACCATCCGCGGGGTCCGGGCGTGGTCCAGCCCGGCGTATCGGGTGTAGCCGTCGTCGATGGCGTCGAACAGAGGCGCGCCGCCGGCGGTGGCCACCGGGCCGCTGATCACCACGACGTCCAGGTCGAGCAGGGTGACCGCACCGGCCGCCGCGACGCCCACCGCCTCGCCTGCGCGCCGCAGGGTGGCCAGCGCAACCGGCTCGCCCCGCTGTGCGGCCTCGGCCACCATGGCTGCGCTCGCCGAAGGGTCAGGGTGACCGTGACTTCGCGCCCATTGCTCGATCGCCGCACCACCCGCCAGCACGGACAGGCAGCCCCGACCCCCGCACGCGCACGGCGGGCCGAACGGATCGACGCAGACGTGCCCGATGTGCCCGGCATTTCCCGTCGTACCGAGCACCAGCCGGCCGTCGACCAGCACGGCGCCGCCGACGGTCTCGGCCAGGGCTATGCCCAGCACGTTGCGCCGGCCCCTGGCCGCACCCCGCCAGTGCTCGGCGACGGTCAGCGCGACCGGCTCGGCGAGTTTCCGAACCGGCAGCCGGTACTGGTCGCGCAGGGCGTGCGCCAGCCCGTCGGCCCGGCCAGGGTCCACCACGCTGATGCCGATGCCCGGAAGCGCCGATGCCTCGGTCTGGTCGACACCCGCCGCGTGCAAAACCTCCTGCACCATGGTCGAAACGGCGAACACGGAGTCGTCGCCGGCAGCAAACGGAACTCGTTGCGCCGACACCACTTCGCCGAGACGGGTGACCAGCGCGACGGCGAGCCGGCCGTGCTGGACGGCGATCGTCAGAGCGCAACTCGCCAGCTCCAGCGGCGCGGACCCGTCCTCGTCCGCCTCGACGGTCGTGGCTGTCACGACGATGTCCATATCGGCCCGGTCGTCTCGCATCGCCCGGGTCAGGCCAACGCGTCGGACAGGTCGGCCAGCAGGTCTTCGACGTCCTCGATGCCCACCGACAGGCGGATCAGGTCGGTCGGTACCTCGAGCGAGGACCCGGTGACGCTGGCATGGGTCATCAGGTACGGGTGCTCGATCAGCGACTCGACCCCGCCGAGCGACTCGGCCAGGATGAACAGCCGCGTCCGCGAGCACGCCTTGACCGCTTCTTCCTGACCGCCGACGACGGTGAACGACACCATGCCGCCGAAGCGCAGCATCTGCCCGGCGGCCACCTCATGCCCGGGGTGGTCGGGCAGACCCGGATAGAACACCCGACCGACCTTGGGATGGCCGACCAGCAGGTCGGCGACCGCCTCGGCGTTGTCGCAGTGCCGGTCCATCCGCAGCCCGAGCGTCTTGAGCCCGCGCAGCGTCAGCCAGGCGTCGAACGGCCCCGCGATGCCGCCCATCGACTTGGCGTGGAACGCCAGCGCCTCGCCGAGTTCGGCGTCGGCGGTGACCAGGGCGCCACCGATCACGTCGGAGTGCCCGCCGATGTACTTGGTCGTCGAGTGCAGCACGGCCGCTGCGCCCAACGCCAGCGGTTGTTGCAGATACGGCGAGGCGAACGTGTTGTCCACCACCAGCCGGGCCCGCGCGTCGTGGGCGATCTCGGCCAGCCCCGCGATGTCGGCGATGCCAAGGAGCGGGTTCGTCGGCGTCTCGCACCAGATCATCTGGGTGGCTGGACGGATCGCCGCGCGGACCGCGTCCAGGTCCGACAGCGGCACGGCCGTGTATTCCAGACCCCATGGCACGGCGATCTTGTCGATCAGCCGGAAGGTCCCGCCGTAGGCGTCGTTGGGGATGATCAGATGGTCGCCCGGCCGCAGCGCGGCCCGGATCAGGGTGTCGGTCGCGGCCATCCCGGACGCGAAAGCATGGCCGGTGCGGCCACCTTCGAGGTCAGCGAGCGCTTCCTCCAAGGCGGTGCGGGTGGGGTTGCCGGCCCGGGAGTAGTCGTAGCCCTCACGAGTGATGCCGACCTGATCCTGGGCGAACGTGGAGGTCTGGAAGATCGGCACGACCACTGCGCCGGTGCGCGGATCCGGGTCCTGCCCGGCGTGGATGGCGCGGGTGTTGAAACCGTCGACGTCGGAATTGCTCACCCGTGAAATGTACTCAGGTGCCCGGCCACAGCGTGGCCGAACCGGCGCCGGGCCCGCCCGGCAGGCCCGGCATGTCGGAACTCGGCGGCGCGGACTTTCCGGTGCCGTTGACCCACCGTCCGGTCGCCGGCAGCACTGCTGCTACGAACACCACCACGCCGCCCCAGAACAGGGGCCAGTGCTCGAGGTGCAGGTCGGCGGCGTTCGACTGCCGGGCGAGCTCGTCGTAGTGATAAGCGAACTGGGCGATGGCGGTGGTGGCGATCGCGACCAGCGAACCGAGGATCACCGACCCCCGGCCGCGCCGGGCGAACATCATCAGGGCGCCGAGCACCATGAACACCGCGGCGACGGTCCAGCCCGCGGTGGGTACCAGGACGTCCGCGGGGATGTCCTCGAAGTCACCGCCACGGTCGATGCTTTCGACGATGGAGCGGATCGAGTCGTAACTGAAGGCCCCGAGCACCCAGCTCGTGATCGCCGCGGTGCTGATGGTCAGGCCGGCCCCGAGCGCGGCGGCCATGTCGTCCTGTTGAGCGGACTCGTACGGCGCCGGGAGGTAGGTCATCGGCTACCTCCTGCGTTCCCTCGAATCGGTACACCCTGCCACCCATGGTGTCACGTCGCGCGGCCGGATGACGGCGGAACGCGAGTCGCTGGTCAGGTGGCCAGGAAGTGCAGCAGGTCGGCGCGGGTCAGCACCCCGGCGGGTTTGCCGTCCTCCACCACCATCACCGCGTCGGAGTTCTCCAGGGCGTGTCGGGCGGCGGTGATCTCCTCCCCCGAGCCGACCAACGGGAACGGCGCGGCCATGTGCGTCAACACCGCGTCCGCCAGCGTGGCACGGCCGGCGAACAGGTCATCCAGCAGCGCCCGCTCGGACACCGCGCCGACCACTTCCCCGGCCATCACCGGGGGCTCCGCGTTGACCACGGGCATCTGTGACACGCCGTACTCGCGCATGATCTCCACCGCATCGCGGATGGTCTCGTTGGGGTGGGTGTGCACGAGGTCGGGCAGCCGCCCGCTCTTGCCGCGCAGCACGTCGCCGACGTTGCCGCGGCCGGCCTCGGCAAGGAAACCGTAGGACGACATCCACGGGTCGGAGAACACCTTGGACAGATAGCCGCGGCCTCCGTCGGGCAGCAGCACGACGATCACGTCGTCCGCGGTCAGGCCTTCGGCGACGGTGAGCGCTGCCGCCACCGCCATCCCGCACGACCCGCCCACCAGCAGCCCCTCCTCGCGGGCCAGCCGGCGGGTGAGCTCGAACGACCGCGCGTCGGACACCGCGATGATCCGGTCGGCGACCGTGCGGTCATAGGCATCCGGCCAGAAGTCCTCGCCGACGCCCTCGACCAGGTACGGCCGGCCCGTGCCGCCCGAGTACACGGAGCCCTCCGGATCGGCGCCGATCACCTGCACCTTGCCGTCGCTGACCTCCTTGAGGTAGCGGCCGGTGCCGGAGATGGTGCCGCCGGTGCCCACACCGGTGACGAAGTGGGTGACGCGACCGTCGGTGTCCGCCCAGATCTCCGGGCCGGTGCTCTCGTAGTGGCTGGCCGGGTTGTTGGGGTTGGCGTACTGATTGGGCTTCCAGGCGTCGGGGATCTCCCTGGTCAGCCGATCGGAGACCGAGTAGTAGGAGTGCGGGTCCTCGGGTGCTACCGCCGTGGGGCAGACGACCACCTCGGCGCCGTAGGCACGCAGGACGTTGCGCTTGTCCTCGCTGACCTTGTCCGGGCAGACGAAAACACAGTGGTATCCGCGCTGCTGGGCGACCAGAGCAAGGCCGACGCCGGTGTTCCCGCTGGTGGGCTCGACGATGGTGCCACCGGGCTTGAGTTCACCGGATTCCTCGGCAGCGGTGACCATCTTGAGCGCGATCCGGTCCTTGACCGACCCGCCGGGGTTGACGTACTCGACCTTGGCCAACACCAGCGGCCGCAGTCCGGCGGTCAAGGCGTTCAGCCGCACCAGCGGGGTATTGCCGACCAGATCGACGACGGTCTCGGCGTAGCGCACCAGGGGTCCTCTCGGCTGGGTTCGAGCGGTCCGGGTATCAGCGCGCGCTCGACAGGGTCCTTGCAGGTTATCCGCCGTACGGGGGCGCTTTGGTGGGCGGCGGGCAACCGGACGGCAGTCTGTGCCGTCCCAGGAAGTGCAAGACTCTTCGGTCGAGGAGGACGGAATGAGGGGAGACGGGGTGGCCACCGCGGCCACGGCGGCCCGACTCGGCGGATTGCTGAGCAACCGGGCGACGGTTCTGGGGGCTACGTCGGTGGGCTTGTTGGCCGGCGTCGGTAGCGCAGCCTGGATCACCATGCGACGGCAGGCGGACGTGGTCACCCGGGTGATCGAGGCCGCCGCCCTGGAAATGGCGCTGGCACAGAACCAGATCGACCCGGGCATCACAGACCCCACGCAGCTGCGGCCGCCGCACGGCGACGGCGTCTACCTTCCGGACGGCAGCCGGATCGACGGCAGCCGCGTCGACCGCAGCCGGATCGACGGCGGCCGGGACCTGCTGACGCTGGCCATGCTGGGCGACTCCACGTCCGTCGGCTACGGCACGAAGGTGGCGGAGGAGCTGCCAGGGGTGATGCTCGCGCACAGTGCCGCCTCCTGGTTGGGCCGGCCGGTGCACCTGGTCAGCCATGGCCGCATCGGCTCCGGTGCGGCTGACCTGTCCCGGCAGATCGCCGCCGCCTTGCCCGACGCGCCCGACGTCGTCGTCATCAACACCGGCGCGAACGACGTGCGGGACACCATTCCGCCCCAGCGCTCGGCCACTCAGCTCGGCGCGGCGGTGGCCGCGCTGCGAGCCCAGCACATCCCGGTGGTCGTCGGCACCTGCCCGGACTTCGGTGTGATCAGCCCGATTCCGCAGCCGTTGCGCTCGCTGGTCGGGACCTGGTCGCGGCGTCTGGCCGTGATGCAGGCCAAGGCGGTCACCGACGCCGGCGGCGTGGCAATCCCCATCGGAAGGCTGGTGTCGCCACACTTCCTCGGCCGGCCGGACCTGTTCGCCCCCGACCACTTCCATCCGTCCGGGCTCGGCTACATGCGGGCGGTCGCGGCGTTGCAGCCCGCGGTCAACGAGGCGCTCTGGGACGCGGTGGCGGCGGCGAACAGCCTCGGCGATCAGCGCAGCGCGAGTTCGACGGCCAGCTGACCGAACAAGGCCTCGAGGTCCGTTGGGTCGGCGCCGGCGCCGCCGGCGTCATGGGCGAGCAACTCCAATTGGTCGGCGATGGCCACCGGGTGCACGTCCGGCACGACTCGCCTTGGTTGACTCTCGGCGTCGGCGGCCAGGTCGGCCAATCGCTGCACCGCGTGCCGAGCAGCAGCAAGACGTGCCGGGGACCAGGACGACACCGACCGCGCCCGCAGCCGACGGATCAGATCGTCGGCGGGCAAATCCGGCACGTCCACCCCTTTGGACAACACCCGTTGTTCACGACACGCCGTTGTCGCCCGGCGGTCAGGACGAAACAACGCTACCCGGGGAGATGGCGACGTGCGATCGGCCGACCATGGCCCCTGGTGAGCCGGCCGCTCACTCCTGGCGGAGATAGGCCAGCAATTGCAGGATCTCCAGGTACAGCCAGACCAGGGTCACCATCAGGCCGAATGCGAAGTACCAGGCCGACTTCGCCGGGACGCCGGCCTTGGTGGCCTTGTCGATGGCGTCGAAGTCGAGCATGAAACTGAAGGCGGCGACCGCGATGCAGACGATGGAGAAGATGATCGCCAACCCGCTGCCGTCGCGTAGGTGCATGTTCGCCCCGAACAGCGCGGCCACCAGGTTGAACAGCATCAGCACGACAACGCCGATGGTGGCGCCGATCAGCATCTTGGTGAATCGCGGGGTGACCTTGATGGCGCCGGTCTTGTAGACGACGAGCATGCCGGCGAACACGCCGACCGTCGCCACCACTGCCTGCAGCGCGATACCGGACCACATGTCGTTGAACGCTTGGGTGATGGCGCCCAGCACCACACCCTCGGCCACCGCGTACCCGAGGATCAGTCCCGGGTTGGTGCTCTGCTTGAAGATGACGACCATCGACAGGATGAACCCGACGATGAGCGCCGGGAACAGCAGCGCGCCCAGGTTCAACGCCACGGTCAGGACGCCGGCGACGACAGCGACGCCGAGCACGGTCGCGGTCTTGGTGACCACGTCGTCCAGCGTCATGAACCGGTTCCCGGCGACCGGCGTCGGGTAGGACGGCTGGTTGTACAGCTGCTCCAGGTATTCGGTGCTGGGCGCAGCGGCGCGCTGGTCGGCGACCACCTTGTCCATGTCGCGGAAGGCCGGGTTGCTGCTGTTCACTCTGGTTCCTCCTGAAACACCCTTGCTATGCCAACCCCACGGTGGGCGCCTTCCGGGTGCCTGCGGTGGGATCCACCCAGTGCAACGCGGCCGTTCGGGGGGAAGTTCCCACCTGCGTTGTTGCCGGGGGCGATCGCACGGGATCAGAGCGTTCTCACACGCCGTGTCTGCGCATCCCGGTGACCAGTTCGCTCACCCTGGCCTCGCTCAACGGTGAGAACGGATCCCGTAGCGCCGCGACGGCTGCGTCGGTCTCGTCGCCGACCAATTCGGCGTTGATCTGCGCACCGACCATGGCACCTTGCGCTGCTGCCGCCCCGACCTGGGCGAACGGGTCTGTCACGTTGCCGGCCAGCCAGACGCCGGGAACGCTGCTGCGACCCATCCGGGCAGCGAGGTGCTGACCCGAGCCGCTCGGATGCTCGACCGGATACAGGCCGAGGTCGGCGACGAAATCGGCGCGGACCGCCTGCTGTGGGGCCAGCACCAGGGTGCGGCGGGCGATCATCCGGCCATCGGCGAGCTGGATGGCGCTGAGTCGGTCGTTTTCCGTGTGGACGCTGACGATCTCGCCCTTCACGATCCGAATGCCCCTGGCGTCCAAGCGTTCCTGTTCCTCCGGTTCGAGTTCGCTCCGGTGGGTGAACACCGCCACGTCCCGGCTGAGTTGACGAAACAGCAACGCCTGGTGGACTGTTCGACCTGAGGTAGCGAGCACGCCGATCGCCTGGTCACGAACTTCCCAGCCGTGGCAGTACGGGCAATGGATGACGTCGCGCCCCCAACGCTGTTGGAGTCCGGGAATGTCGGGAAGCACGTCGACCACACCGGTGGCGATCAGCACCCGGCGAGCGTCCAGGATGGTGCGGTCGGCCAGCGTGACCCGGAAGCGGATGGATCGGTCCGCCCCGTCTGCGGCCGGCCCCTCGGACCCGGCGGCCTTGGCGACCCGCACCACGCGGCCGTCGATGACCGTTCCGCCGTAGCGCCGCACCTCGTCCCGGCCCGTCGCGAGCAGGACGCGCGGCGGCGTCCCGTCACGGGCCAGCAGCCCGTGGACGCCGTCGGCCGGCGCGTTGCGGGGCTCGCCGGCGTCGACCACCACCACCCGCCGTCGCGACCGTGCGAGCATCAGCGCCCCACTCAACCCGGCAGCACCGCCGCCGATCACCACCACGTCTGTCTTCATCCGGTTCGAGCTCATGTCGACCACCTCCACCCTGACCATGCCTGCCGATCTCGGTTGCTGGCAATTCCTGTTGCCGATGTGGCAACATTGGAGCATGACAACCACAGGCGGGCCCGGCCACGGCGCCGCAGTGGCCGACGCCGACCTACACCAGGCGATCGCCGAGGCCGGCCCTCGACTCCGGCAATTGCGGGCCCAGCAGGACCTGACCCTCGATGAACTGTCGGCTCAGACCGGCATCTCCAAGAGCACGCTCTCCCGCTTGGAATCTGGCACCCGCCGACCGACGCTGGAGTTGCTGCTGCCGCTGGCCCGGCAGTACGGCGTGACCCTGGACGAACTGGTCGGCGCTCCCCCGACCGGCGACCCACGGGTGCACCTGCGTGCGGTCTCACGGGGCGGCATGACGATGGTGCCGCTGACCAGACGAGCCGGCGGCATCCAGGCGTACAAGATCATTCTGCCGGTGGATGCGCGCTCGGAGCCCGATCTCAAGACGCACGAAGGGTACGAGTGGATCTATCTGCTCAACGGCCGGCTGCGACTCGTGCTCGGTCAGCACGACATCGTGCTGACGCCGGGCGAGGCGGCCGAGTTCGATACTCGAACGCCGCACTGGTTCGGCGCGACCGGCACCGAGCCCGCCGAATTCCTCTCCCTGTTCGGTAAGCAGGGCGAGCGGGCGCATCTGCGTGCCCGCCCGGCCTCGGCCGCTCAGGCTTGAGCACGCACAGGGCAGGTCCCTCCGTGGATGCGGACCGACCGGCGATCTCCCGCAACAGATTCACCGCCAACGCGACCGGCGGGGTGCGGCCGACCGCGTCCCGCACCACGACGTAGATGGAGCGGACCGGGGTGGGCCGGACCAGGGGCAGCGCCACCACTCCTGCGGGGAGATCCGCGGCCCCGAGCTTCGGCAACACAGTGATCCCGACGCCGGCGGCGACGAAGGCGATCGCCGAACGATAGTCGTGCGCCTCGACATGGAAAGGCGGGCTGAACCCTGCGCAGGCGCATGCCTCCAGCAGCACCCGACGGCACCAACCGCGCGCGAAATCGTTGTC
The DNA here is from genome assembly GCA_963834185.1 of uncultured Actinomycetota bacterium. Lineage (GTDB taxonomy): Bacteria > Actinomycetota > Actinomycetes > Mycobacteriales > Nakamurellaceae > Nakamurella. The sequence continues at coordinate 197,233 of CAWIAR010000004.1, read as the reverse complement.
GACCCACTGCTCCGCCCCGAGCAGGGACAGTTCCACCTCAGCCTCGCCGGCGAGGGCGTGCGTCTCCGGAAGTACGACGACGTACGGATCGTCGAGCAGGTGGTGAGCGGTGAACCCCGCGCCGGGCGTGAACGAGCCGCGGTCGACCGTCAGCTGCAGGTCGGCGCGTTCGTCGGGGTCTTCCGGCGACTCGTCACTCAGCCGCAGGTCCAGCCGCACTCCCGGGAAACCTTCGCCCGAGACGACGCACCACCTGCGGAAGCCAGGCTGCGCCCACCGAGGCGAAGTAGTCGATCGAGACCGACCCGGTGCGCCCCACGCGCAGGTCGGCAACGAGCGCCTCGACGGCCCCCAGCCGATCAAGCACTCCGTCGGCCTCGGCCGCCAGCGCCAGGCCGGCGGCGGTCGGTCGCACGCCCCGACCTGCGCGCTCGAGCAGCGTCAGACCAGTTTCACGTTGCAGGGACGCCACGTGCTGACTGATCGCCGATGGCGTGTAGCCGAGATTCGCGGCCGCCGCCTGGACCGAACCGCTGGCCACCACGGAGCGGAAGATGCGGAGTCGATGTACATCGAGCATGGGTCGATTATGCAGTAGGGCTGAAGTGAAGTGAAGAAACAAGTACTGGTGCTGAACGGTCAACTCACGGACGATGGGTTCATGACCATCCGCTCCACCGACCGTTCTGCCGACGCGGCGGGGCCAGTCGAAGCCCGGCGTCTGTCGCTCCCGCTGGTTGCCGCGTCCGTGACTGTCGTGCTGTGGGCCTCCGCGTTCGTCGGGATCAGGGCGGCCGGCCGGGATTATTCGCCCGGCGCGCTCGCGTTGGGCCGGATGCTCGTCGGTTCGCTGGCGCTGACCGTCATCGTCGGCGTCCAGGCACTGCGGCGAGGTCGGTGGCCCCGCTTGCCCCGTGGCCGGGCGTTGGTCGGGGTGTTGGTGTGGGGTGTGGCCTGGTTCGGTCTGTACAACCTCGCGCTGAACACGGCGGAACGACACCTCGACGCGGGCACCACAGCGCTGCTGGTGAATCTCGGACCCGTGTTGATCGCGGTCCTGGCCGGGCTGCTGCTCGGTGAAGGCTTTCCGGCACGGCTGATGATCGGCTTGGCGGTCGCATTCGGTGGAGTGGTACTCATCGGGGTGACCACCCACACCGGCCAGGGCGATCTCGTGGGAGTTCTGATGGCCCTCGCGGCCGCCGGGCTGTATGCCGGGAGTGCCGTCGGACAGAAGCGATTGCTGGCCGAGCTGGATGCGCTGACCCTCACCTGGCTGGGTGCTGTGACCGGAGCCGTCGTGTGCCTGCCGTTCGGCCGGGACCTCGTGCAGCAGGTGGCGACGGCGCCGCTGTCCTCCACCCTCGCGGTCGCTGTACCTCGGGGTGTTTCCCACCGCCATCGCTTTCCTGGCGTGGGGCTACGCCCTGTCCCGCACGACCGCCGGCCGTCTGGCGGCATCCACCTACGCGGTGCCCGCCCTGGTGGTGCTGATGTCCTGGCTCCTGCTGGCCGAGGCCCCCGCCGCGCTGGCCATCCTCGGCGGCGTCCTCTGCCTGACCGGGGTCGCCGTCGCCACCCTGAGACTGCGAGGATCAACGGGCCAGTCGAGGCTCAAATGGGCGACTCGCTTCACTCCGGGCCCAAGACCGCGGAGTTGATCCTCGGCGGTCGAGAGGTGCTGCCGGGGTTCAGACTTCACCACCGACGCCGCGAACGGAGGTAAGCGACGCCTATCCGCCGAACGTAATCCGAAGGACGGGCGCGCGGATTGTGCACACGACGTCCGTGTGGGTCCGATGGTCACGGGATGCTCACGCCCGCAACGGGTGCGGGGAGACCGTCGGGATCAGCATCGGCAGGCAACGGACACGAGAGCGTCCGAAGGGATGCGCCGGCCGAACGGGTCTGAGCGTTCCCGGGTCTGGTCACCTCGAACGCCAAGCCGCACAATCTAGAACCGACAAAGCCTCGCAGAGTTGCCCGTTGCCCGCTGGAGGGGAATGTGTCGGAACAAGGCTGGCGGGAGTTCCTCGCTGCCGACGGAGTCGACGACTGGGTGGTGCTGCACGGCGGAGCGACTGCCGTGTTCAGCGTCCCTTCGCTGACCGACGCGGCGCGGCTGGCGCAGGAGATCGCAGCCGTACCCGGCCTCGAGGGTGCGCTGATCACGCTCGCCGACAACCACCTCACGGTTCGGTTGACTCGCGACGTCTGGTGGCTGGAACCGCGGCACATCGACCTGGCTCGTGCGGTTTCCGCCATTGCCCGCGCCCACGGAGCGGATGCCGATCGCGGCAGCGTGCAGGAGATCCAGCTGGCCGTCGCGGCGCAGCCGGACTCAGCTGACATCGGCTTCTGGCGCGCCGTCCTGGGGTACGACGAGATGTCCGACGACAACGGCGTCGACCCGCTCGGTCATGGATCGACCATGTGGATGCAGGAGCTCGACGTGGCCAAGCCGTTGCGACACGCGATGCACGTCGACGTCTCGGTTGGCCCGCGAACGGGCGGCGGCACGGGTGGCGGCTGCGGTTGCTGCCGGCGGTCGCATCGTCGACGAGTCCGGGTGCACCCGGTGGGTGGATTCTTGCCGACCGGGCAGGCAACAAGGTGTGCATCGCCGCCTGGCCCGATGGAGCCGACAATCCCGTACCGGAAGAACCAAGTATCCCGGCGTCGACAGAATCCGAATGACCGAGGACACGGGACCACCGCGGCCGGCGATGCCGGAGGTGGACAGCGCCATGGTGCGAGCGGGAGCATGTGGCCAGTCAGCAACGAAGGGCGGCCACCATGCCTGAGGATCCCGCCGAGACGGTCAGGAAGTTCGATGCCGCCTTCAACCGCCATGATCTCACCGCCCTCGCCGACCTCATCACCGACGACTGCGTGTTCGAGAGCACCCAGCCACCCGACGGCCAACGCGTCGTTGGCCGTGCAGCGGTTCTGGCGGCATGGGCCACGGTGATGGCCGATGCCACCGATGTCCACTTCGAAGTCGAAGACGTGATCACCTCAGGTGATCGCGTCGTGGTGCAGTGGCGCTACAGCTGGGCCGATGGGCACGTACGCGGGGTCGACATCATGCGGGTCCGCGATGGTCGGGTCGCCGAAAGCTTCGCCTACGTCAAGGGTTGAGCCGGGCGACCCTCCCGGGTCGTGGCGCAGCCGACGTCCAGCCGCGACGGTCCACGACGAATCGCGCTGCGTGCCCCCGGTGGGACTCGAACCCACACTGGGACCCTTTTAAGGGGCCTGCCTCTGCCGATTGGGCTACGGGGGCGCAGCCCGGAGCCTAGCGACGTCGATCAGGCCTGCGGCGCAAAGTCCACCTCGTCGGCTTTGACCGTTCCGGCCGTCCGACCCGGTGCCGACTGGTAGGTCCAGTACAGGTTGGTGTGGGCGATCACCTGCTCGGGCGGCGGCGCTCCCCATTCGGTCTGGTCCTCGGTGGTGTGCGCGTCACTGACCAGCGTGGCGTCATAGCCGCGGGCGAAGGCTCCGTGCAGTGTCGACCGGATGCAGGCATCCGTCTGTGCCCCACTGACGATCAGCCGACCCACCCCCAGGCCGGCCAGCACCTCCTCCAACTCGGTCGCCTCGAACGCGTCGCCGTAGTTCTTCTGGATGAGCGGCTCGATGTCCGACGGTTGCAGTTCAGGGACGATCCGCCACTCGTCGCTGCCCTTCTCCAACCCACCGTCCGAGTGCTGCACCCACACAACGGGCACGCCGTCGGCCCGCGCGCGGTCGACCAGACCGACGATGTTGGCCACGACGGCGTCTCGCCCGACGTTGCCGGCGACCACCCCGTTCTGCACGTCGATCACCATGAGCGCGGTGTTCGGCCGGTCCTCGAGTGTTGTCATGCTGCCCTCCTGATTCGTGGTGTTCGGGATACCGCGCCGACGCTAGACCGGCCCACCGACACCCGTCCGCAGTCGGTCAGCCGGGATATCCGGCAAGGTCGACTGCCCGGGCCAGCACGACGTCCAGCATGGCCGGCGTGAGGCGGCCGGTGAAGGTGTTCTGCTGGCTGACGTGGTAGCTGCCGAGCAGGGTGACGCTCCGACCATCCGGATGCGAGACGACCACTTCGGCGCCGTGCCCGAACACCGGCCGCGGGCGCGGCAGCGACCAGCCCGACCGGGACAGCACCGCGAGCAACGCTTGCCAACCGAATGCCCCGAGCACCACCACGACGCGCATGGTCTCGCCGAGCAGCTCGAGTTCCCGGGACAGGAACGGCGAACAGCGGTCCCGCTCCCCCGGGGTCGGCTTGTTGTCCGGCGGCGCGCACCGGACCGGCGCGGTGATCCGCACCCCGAACAGTTGCAGCCCGTCGCCGGCCGAAACCGACGTGGGCTGGGACGCCAGCCCGGCTCGATACAACGCGGCGTACAGGACGTCGCCGGACCGGTCGCCGGTGAACATGCGGCCGGTGCGGTTGGCGCCGTGCGCGGCCGGGGCCAACCCTACGACGGCGATCCGGGCGTCTGCCGGCCCGAATCCGGGAACCGCTCGGCCCCAATATGTCTGCCCGGCGAACGACGCTCGGGGAGCCGCCGCGACGGACTCCCGCCAGGCGACCAACCGCGGGCAGGCTCGGCAGGATGCCACCAAGAGGTCCAACTCGGCCAACGATTGGGTCTCGCCGGCGCGATCGGGTGCGCGGTCGTCCTGCCCGACCGGACTCGACTCCGGCGTCACCGCGTCCCCGGTCCCGATCCGCGATCCCGGAACCGGTGTCGCCGGAACCAGCATCGGCAGCGCCGACGGCACGCAGCGAGCGAGCACCGGCAGCGGGCCCACCCGCTCTCCGTCGGCGTACGCCGGCCCGGTCTCGCCGTCCAGCGAAACCTCGGCCGCACGGTGGAGGCCGACGGCCGGATGTCCGACGTGCCCGGCTTTCGGCAGCTTGGGGGCGAGCCGGGCGATGGTCACCCGGCTGACCGCACCGATCACCGCAACGTCGAAAACCCCGTCGTCCCAACGGGCGTCGGGCACCATGCGCTTGCCGCCGCCGTACTGCGGACCGTTCCCGACGGCCACCAAGGTGATCTCCTGCTCACGGACCACGCCGTCGAGCCCGATGACCACCCGCCGCGGTCGCAGCTTCATGAATTCCAAAGCTATCGCCACGTCGTACCGGCGCTGCCCCCGCGGTCGTCGCAGCGAGTTGGCGGTCTCGTTCACTGCGGCGTCCAGACCGGCATAGAGCATGCCGACGAACCACCGTCCGGCCGTGCCCGGCACCACGGGTTCGACGAACGGCCCGGTGACCAGCCCGAGGTCGATGCGCTGCACGGCACCCGACGTGGCCGCGAGCACCAGGGCCCGAGCCGCGGCGAGCGGATCGGCGGGCAGACCCAGGACCTCGGCCGTGTCGTTCCCAGTCCCGGCCGGTACCACTCCGAGCGGAACGTCACCCTCGGCCAACACGTTGACGGCAAGGTGGACGAGTCCGTCGCCGCCGCACACCAGTACTGCGTCGGACTCCACTGCCGCCCGCCGCAGGATCTCGACGGACTGCTGCCACGAGGTGCCCGACCGCAACGGTCAGCGAACACCGGCCACGCAACTCGCGGGCCACGGCATCGCCGACGGCGGATGGCCCGGCCCCGCCCGGAAGCCGGGTTCACCACCATGGTGACAACCGGACGACGGGGCGCGGACATCAGGACATGGTCGCATCCGGTAGCCAACCGGGCGGGCCGGGAACGCGGTGGTCGCCCGGGCCCGGCGGTTACCACCCCGTGGGTCCCATGGTCGGCCTCAGCAGGTCACCCGGACGTAGAAGTTGTTGAAGACTCCCGACTGATCGGGGAGCGACTGGTCGACGATCACGGTGTTCCATGAGCCACGGACGTTCAGGAACACCCGGTAGGCGCTGAACGGGGTCGCCTGCAGATCGCAATAGGTGATGTCGCGATCGAAGGTCACCACGGTCCGCCCGACGGCGGTCGCGGTGACCGACACGACACGGGAGCCGGCCTCGACGGCGGGATGGCTCCCGTCGTAGGCGATGTAGGCGTACATCGGCGGTTGGTAGTACCCCAGGACGTCGAGGGTGACCTGAGTCGGTCCGCCGTGGTTGATCAGCCGGATACCCGATGCGTTGACGGGAATTTGCGACCCGCTGGTGATCGACTCGCCGCGGGTGTAGTTGACCACGGTGGTCAGCCTTCCGGCGGTCAGACCGGCCTGGAGGTACCCGTTGCCCGACGGGGTCACGGCGGACATGCTCACCGCCAACGCCCTGGCGTACGCCGGTATCCCGCATCGGCGGGGATAGCTGCGACCGGTCCCGTTGCCAAATGCCCCGCCTTGGGAGCGGGTGTCCAGGTAGCGACACGGGGAGATCGGAACGAACTCGGCCTGCTGCGCGGGCGGAACCGGCGCAGCCGCCGTGATCGACGACGCCGTTGCCGCAACTGCCCGGAATGTCGGATCACCGGCGACCGCTGCGGTCGAGCCGCCACTGATCAGCAAGACGGCGACAGCAACTCCGACAATGGTCTGGCGCACGTTCATGGTCCATCCCTCGCTCGCTAGCTGGGTGAAGGCTCAGCGTGCACACCGGCCGTGTCCTTTCGCCAGCCGCGCGTGTCACTGAGTGACACACTGGGCGGACCGTTGTTCGAGAAGGGCGTCAGCCATGGCCGATGACCACACCGTCCTCGGCCGGGCGATCGAGATCGTGGCCTCGTGCACGACTGAGGCGACGCCGATGACGCTCGCCGAACTCGCTCGCCTGACGGGTATTCCCAAGCCGACCGTCCGGCGCATCGCCGAGAACCTCGTCCATCGTGATGTGCTCGCCCGCACAACTGCCGGGTATGCCGCCGGCGACGCGCTGATTGCCTTCGGACAGCGCGCATCTCGGCAGCAGTCCGTCCGGGCCGAGGTCACCCCACACCTGACCGAGCTGCACGCCCGCCCTGGCGTTGCTGCGACATGGATGGTCGATGTCGCCCGTGGCGTTCCGTGGACGCTGATCGGATCGGTCTTCGGTCACGACGCAGCGCGCAGCGGCTACACGGACGCGTGGCCCAGAGATCCGCGGGCCCCGAGCATCCTGGCGTCCGCACTCGGCCGGTTTGTCTTGTCGGACCGACCGGATCAGGTCGAGACCCTGTTGCGCACCGGTGTTGCGCCGATGACAAGGCACAGCCGGGTGGCGCCAGGCCAGCTTTGGTCGTCCGTCCGCGATGCCCGCACCGACGGGTTCTCGGTGGAGCACGAGGAGCTCTACCTCGGCTGGTCGTGCATAGCCGTAGGGGTGCCGACCGATTCCGCTCGATCCGGCCGAGCGGTGGTCGGCGTGGTTGGTCGCACTGCGCAGTTCCGCGGAGCCGCGCTGCTGGCCGCGGCTCGCCAGACCGCGGCCGACATCGCCGCCGACTGGCGCGCCCGGAGCACCTGACCTCTCGCGCGCGGGCCGCCCCTAGGCGAACTCGGGCGGTGCCCCGAAGGAGTGCGGCGGCGCGGGCCGACCGGGGCGGGCGATACCGTCGACCCATGTCCGACAGCCCAGCAGCCGACCCGAAGCCGGCGTCCCCGGGTCGATCCGAAGACCGACACCAAGGACGGCCAGAAGGATCCCGATCCGGTCGACGACCTGGTCACCACTCAGCACAGCCTGCAGACCGCGTCCGGCACGCTGAACTACTCCGCCACCGCCGGCCGGATCGTGGTGCGCGAGGAAGTACTCACCGAGGGCGCGTTCGACGGCCACCAGGCGAAGATCGAGATGTTCGTCGTCGCCTACACCCTGGACGGTGCGGACCCGACGACTCGGCCGATCACGTTCGCCTTCAACGGCGGACCCGGCTCCTCGTCGGTGTGGTTGCACCTCGGCCTGCTCGGTCCCCGCCGGGTCGTCTCCGGCGATGTCGACGATCCCGTCCCACCGCCGTACCGGCTCGCCGACAACCCCGAGACTCTGCTCGCGCACAGTGATCTGGTGTTCATCGACCCGATGTCCACCGGATTCACCCGGCCGGTCAAGGGCGGCAAACCGGCGACCTATCACGGCTACAAGGCCGACCGGGACGCCGTCGGTGAGCTGATTCGACTGTGGACGACCCGCAATCACCGCTGGTTGTCGCCGAAGTTCCTGGCCGGCGAGTCCTACGGAACTCTCCGCGCAGCCGCGCTCGCCGGCCACCTGGCCGAGCGACACGGGATGGCGCTCAACGGGTTGATGCTGATCTCGGCCGTGCTGGACATGGGCACGGTCTTCTTCACCAGCGGCAACGACGTCCCCTACGTCACGTACCTACCGACCTATGCCGCTCTCGCCCACTATCACGGCAAGCACCCCGGTCGCGAGCTCGCCGAGGTGGTCGACGAGGCCCGCGAGCTGGCCGACCGGGACTACCCGTGGGCGCTGGCCCGCGGCGCCCGACTGACCGACCAGCAGCGCCGGGACATCGCGGAACGTGTCGCCGCGGTGACCGGTCTGGAGGTCGGCTACGTGCTGCGCGCCGATCTACGCATCGAGCATCAACACTTCTTCGCCGAATTGCGGCGCTCCGAGGGCCTGGCCATCGGCCGGTTGGACGGTCGGTTCACCATCACGCCCGGCGACCACAACGCCGCCACCATCGACGAGGATGCGTCGTACGCCGGCATCCAAGCGCCCTATACCGCCGCGGCCAACCACTATCTCCGGGCCGAGCTCGGCTACGAGTCGGACCTGCCGTACGAGATCCTGACCCCGAAGGTCTGGCCCTGGTCCTACAAAGACTTCGAGAATCGTTCGGTGTCCGTCGTCGACGATCTGTCGGCCGCCATGCGTACCAACCCGTATCTCAAGGTGCACGTCGCCTACGGGTACCACGACGGGGCGACACCGTTCGCCGCAGCTGAGCAGGTCATGGCGCACTTGAACGTCCCGGAACGCGCGCGGGCCAACATCTCCGGCCGCTACTACGAAGCCGGCCACATGATGTATGTGCACGAGGCGTCCCGCCGGGAGCAGTCGCAGGACCTCGCGGACTTCGTCGCTTGGGGGACCGGGGGCCCGAGCCCGGACACCGCGAGAACAGAACCGGACGACGGGCCGGCGCGCAGCCCCGAGTCCTGAGGTCATCCCTCGGCCGGCACGGCGATTCACCCGATTGCCGAGGAACGGCAGCGACCTGTGACACCTCGCAGGGTGCATGCGTATCAGGCCAAGAGCGGACGCACTCTGTCCCGCCGTGACAACAGCCGCCGCCCCTGCCCGCACCGCCGCGGACGCACCCGCGTCCGTCCCGGTGCGCGCCGTTGTGAACCCCGCACTGCCCGTCCAGAGGGGGGCCACCCCCACCCCCAGTTCGGGTGTCACCACCGCTGTGCGCGGCGTGTCCGCCGGAGATCCTCGGAGTATGGCAATCCAGGCCGGCCGCGTTCCCCCGTTCGCTCTCACCGTCTCCCTTGCGCTGGTCGCCACGGCCGCCGCCATGGGTACGCTGTTCTCCCGCGCCGCGGCGCACTCAGATCTGGTGCAATCGCTCACCTTTGGGCCGGACGCACTCACCGAACGTCCCTGGGCCTTCGCCGCCGGCGGGCTCGTCGTTCGCGGCCCGGTTTTCGTTCTGATCATGGCGACCCTCGCGGTGCTCACCCTGGGCTATTACGAGAAGAGGGTTGGTGCGCTGCGGACCGCGATCGTCTTCGGCGGCACCCAACTCATCGGCACGATCGGCGCCGCTGCGTTCGTCGCCGCGGTCGCCGGCACCGGCTGGCCCTGGGCCGCCGGCCTGGTCCACGCCACCGACCTCGGGCCGTCGGTGGGCCTGCTCGGCGTGCTCGCCGCGATGACCGCCGTGCTCGCCCCGGACACCCGCCGGTTCGTCCGGTGGGGGGTCGGCATGTTGCTGGTCATCCTGCTGGTGCAGTCGGGCCTGCTGTGGGACGTCTCGCACCTGATGGGCTGGATCGTCGGGTTGGCCGCCGGTCCTGCGCTGGCCGGTCGGGCGATGGACCGCTCACATCGCCCCGAGTTGTCCGTGCGGCGGATCCGCACCGGGATCGCTCTGCTGATGGTGACGGTAGCGTCCGCACGGTTGGTCGCCGTGCTCTTCCCTGGCCACGACGGAATCTTCGGCCCGACCTCGGCCATCCACACTCCGGCCACGCCGGTGGGCGCGCTCGTCTCACTGGTGGTCGTGCTGCTGATCGCCAACGCCCTGCGCCGCGGCCTGCCGGTGGCCTGGTGGGCGTCGCTGGTGTTCGTCGCGATCGCCGTCGGTCACGCGGTCCTCGGCACCGGTGGCGTGCGCGTCGCCGACATCGTGAGCTGGGGCGTCGTCGGCCTGGCGCTGGTGGCGTTCCGCACGGCGTGGCCGTGGCGCGTCCCGGCCGGCACCCTGCGCCGCTGCCTACCGCGACTCGGGCTCGCGCTGGCCGCCTTCGTCGGGCTGTCCGCATTGCTCTACTGGATCTTCGGCGACGACACCCCGGACCGGCCACGGATGCAGGCGATCTTCGACCGCGCCACCTTCGCCGACGGCGGCAGTCTGCATGCCTCGAAGGGGGCGGCCGCTGCGTTCACCGTGTCCAGCTGGATCTGGGGACTGGCGTTGCTCTTCTTGCTCATCCCGGTCGTCTATGCGCACAACGACTCGATGCGCGGCGTGCGCCGCGGCGTCGGACACAGCGAGTGCGACGACGCCCTTCAGACCCTGCTGCACCGCCACGGTGGCGGCTCCATCGGATGGCAGCGCACCTGGCCGGGATTCGTCACCTGGACCAGCGCCGACGGCCGGGTCGCGGTCAGCTACCGCCCGGTCTCCGGCGTCGCCATCGCACTGGGCGACCCGGTCGGGCCCCGCGAACTGTGGGCGCAGGCGGCGCGCGAGTTCCGCACCTTCTGCTTCCGGGCCGGCTGGACCCCGACCTGGTACGCAGTGACCGACGCGTTCCGCGCCGAGGTCGGAGAAGCCTGGCAGGCCACCCAGATCGGTGAGGACGCCGTCCTCGACCTGGGCGACCTCGAGTTCAAGGGCAAGTCGTGGCAGGACGTGCGCACCGCCCGCAACCACGCGGCCAAGGCCGGTGTGCGGCTCGAGGTGGTCGACCTGGCCCACGCGCCGGCCGCACTGCGGGCCCAGATCGACGAGGTGTCCAAGGGCTGGGTGGACGGCAAGGCACTGCCCGAGATGGGCTTCACCCTGGGCACCATCGACCACGCCGCCGATCCGGAGATGCGCACCCACATCGCCATCGACGACGCCGGAGTGGTGCACGGGGTGACCACCTGGTTGCCGGTGCACGCCGACGGCGAGGTGGTCGGCTGGACGCTGGACGTGATGCGCCGGCGGGCCGACGGCTTCCGCCCGGTGATGGAGTTCCTGATCGCCGAGAGCGCGTTGCTGTTCCAGGCGCAGGGTTTCGCCACCATGAGCCTCTCGGTGGCCCCGTTGGCCCGGCGATCGGTGGCAGGCACCAGGACGGCGCTCGACAAGACGCTCGACCGGATGTCGGCGCTGCTGGAACCGGCCTACGGCTTCCGCTCGCTGCTGTCGTTCAAGGCCAAGTTCCACCCGCGGTTCGCCCCGGTCTACCTGGGCTACGCCTCGGACCTGGACCTGGCCGAGATCTCGCTGGCGATCGGCAAGGCCTACCTGCCGCACGTCACCGCCCGCCAGGCGATCGGCGTGGCCCGCCAGCTGGTCCACCGCTGACCCTCACCCGGCCCGCGGGGAGTTAATCCGCCCAAATCGGACGGAATCCTTGTACTAACTCCCCCTGGGCCGGGGGCTCACAGGAGCGAGTACGCCAGTCCGTCCAGGATGTCGTGCTCGGAGACGGTCAGCTTCCCGAGGCCGGTTCGCTCGGCAACCAGCCGAGCGAACCGGTCCAGAATCAACGCCCCGCCGCCGATCACGTCCACCCGGCCAGGATGGAGCCAGGGCGAGGACGCCCGGTGTGCCCGGTTGGCGCGCGCCAAGAACCTGGTGACCGCGTCGATCTCGTCGACATCGACCTCGGCCAGGTGGTGCGGGGTGCGAGTGTCGAGGCGATGGGCCAGCACCGCGGCGGCCACCGTGACCGCAGTGCCCGACACCGCCAGCACGGTCTTCACCGGTCCTGGCGCCAGCCGCCGCCACCCGTCGGCCAGTTCGGCGTCCACCCACGCCTGCGCCGCCGCCCACTCACTCGGCGTCGGCGGGTCGGACCGCAGCAGCCGCTCGGTGATCCGCACCGACCCGATGTCCAGGCTGACCGCACCGGTCAGCTCGCCCGGACCGGCACCGACCACCAGCTCGGTGGAACCGCCGCCGACATCGACCAGCAGGAACGGCCCGGCACCGGGCGACAGTTCGGCCACCGCACCGGCGAAAGTGAGCTCGGCCTCCTGCGCCCCGGAGATCACCTCGGGGTACTGCCCGAGCGTGGCGTGCACCATCTCCACGAACTGGTCGCGGTTCTCCGCGTCCCTGGTCGCCGACGTGGCGACCATCCGCACGCCGTCCGCGCCGGTCGCCCGGATGACGGCCACGTAGTCGGCCAGCGCGTGCCACGCACGGTCGAGGGCACCCGTGGTCAGCCGGCCGGTGGCGTCCACCCCCTCGCCGAGCCGGATGATGCGTTCCTCCCGATGGACATCGACGAGTTCGATCGGGCCGTATCCGGTGCGGCCGCCTGGCACCGTGTCGGCGACCAACAGCCGGATGGCATTGGTCCCGCAGTCGATGGCGGCGACCCGTCGCCGGGCGGCCTTGCTCGGGTCGGAGGTCACATCCACGTAGTACCACCCGGAGGGAACCGGACGGCGGCCTCCGGAGTCGGAGGACGCATCGGAGAGGCAACCGGGGTGCCACGGCCCGAGCCAAGGGCAACTGAGATGAAGCACCGGCATGGAGGCGTGATGGGCGGGTTTCCGGAAGCGACGTTCACCATCGGCGGCGATCCGTCGGCCATCCGCGGCTCTGCCGGCACCTGGAGCACGTTCGCCGGCGACGCCGCCAGTGCGTCCAGCGACGTCCGTGGCCTGGACACCTCGGAATTCGAGGGCGATGAGGCGGACACCTACCGGTCCAGGACCAACGACGACCTACCGCCACACCTGGACACCACATCGATCGCGTGGACGGTCGTCTCGTCGGCCCTGACCGGTTACGCCGACATGCTCGAGGACATCCAGAGTCAGCTGCGGACCTTGCGGGGCACCGCCTACGACCAATGGCAGCAGGTGAACGCAGCGCAGGGCAGCTACGACGCGGCCACGGCAGCAGACGCCGCCCACACGTCGTCCCGACAGGACGCAGCCGAGAAGTTGAAGCCCGGCGAGACCCTGCCCAGCGACACCTACCACCCGCAGACGGGCTCGGCCCACAGCGCCCTGACCGGCGCACAGTCCGCGTTCCAGGACACCGTGGACGCGGCCAACACGCTGCGCAGCCGGCACGAGACCGCAGTGGCGCACTGCGGGTCCGAGATCGACCGGGCCAAGCACATGCGGTTCGCGGAACCGCCAGGATTCTGGGGAAAGCTGACACAGTCCGTCGGTGACTGGATCAAAGAGCACGCGGACGTGCTCAAGAGCCTGTCCTCGGTGCTCAAGATGGTCTCCGGGATCGCCGGACTGCTGTCCTTCATCCCGGTGCTCGCCCCGATCATGGGGCCGATCGCACTGGTCACCGGAGCCGCGGCCCTCGGCATCGACGTCACGCTCAAGCTGGTCACCGGCGAGGGCTCCTGGGCCGACATCGGCCTCGACGCCGCGCTCATGGTGCTGCCCGGCGTGGGCAAGCTGGCCAAGGGTGCGGTGATGGCCACCCGAACCGGTCAACGCCTCAACACGGTGGCCAGGACCAGCCTCGTCCTGCTCAAGGACTCCAAGGGCGGCAAGGCGTTGGCGGCGCTGGGCAACACCAAGGTCGGTCAGCTCGCGAAGCTGCCGGGCAAGGGACTGAACTGGGCGAACGACAAGATCGCGCTGGGGCTGCGCAAGGTGCCGGGGGTCAACAAGCTGCCCGGGGTGAAGTGGCACCCGGACACCCCGTTCGACGACCCTCGGTTCCCGGGGCTGGTCCAGAAGCAGAACATGCTGCCCAGGAGCAAGCAGCACTTGTTGGATTACGACCCCGACCTGCCCGGCATCCACCCGGGTGCGACACCGCGGGTGGCCGACAATGCCAACGGCTGGAACTGGCAGAAGGCCACCGGCACCCACAAGGACTCCGGCCTGACCCGGATCATGGGTCCGGCCCAACACCACCCCGACGGCTACGTCCGGTTCCACGACGGTAACGGCCAGCCGGTCGGGTTGGACGGCAAGCCCAACGTCCCGCAATCCCAGGTGCCGGCGGGCGCGTCGCAGAAGCAGGCGAACGCGGCGCACACCCACGTCGACCGCGCCCCGGTCACCGGCTCGTACTCGGTTCCGCCAGGATGGCCGTCGTGATCGACCTCGACCTCGCCGGCCGCACCATCGATCGGCTGGAATTCAGCACCGTGCTCGACCTGGCGTTCTCCGACGGCTCCATGCTGCGGGTAGAGACCGATCTGCAGATCACCGCGCGGGACGGCCAGGTCACGGACGTCGACCCGGCAACACCGGCCACCGTGGCGCCGGCGCTCGCGCTGCTGCACGCCGAGGTCGTCGCCGCCACTGCGGGCGATGACGGTGGGCTGGACGTCGCGTTCGCCGACGGCACCCGGCTGCGGGTCGATCCGGACGACGCCTACGAGGCCTGGTCGTTCGGCGGTGGAGGGCACCGCGGCCTGCTCTCCGGGCCGGGCGGCGTCATCTAGGCACCGACTCCGGTCGCCTCGTAGAACCCGGTGATGTGTGCGCTGACCGCGTCGGCAGCAGCTTCGCTGTCACCGGCCTCGATCAGAGTGAGGATGCGCCGGTGTTGGGCCCGTAGTCCGCCGGCCATCGCCGCCCAGTCGGGTAATCGGTCGACCGCGTCAGTGACGTAGGCCTGGATGCCGGCCCTGAGCGCTCCCATGATCGCGGCCACCACGGCATTGCCGGCAGCCCGGGCCAGGCACACGTGGAACTCGGCGTCCAACGCCAGGAACTCCCCCGGCGCTTCGACCCTGTCCATCTCGTCCAGCAAGGTGCGGGCTCCGGCCAGCGCATCCGGATCGGCGTGTGTGGCGGCCGTGCGCGCCGACCACGACTCGATCAGCACGCGAGCGCCGACCAGATCGGCCACCGGCAGGTGCCGGCTGGTCAGATGCCAGCGCAGCGCCGCGGCGATCGGAGCGACCGGATCGGCGATCAGCACCGCACCGGCGTCCGGCCCCGACCCGGTCGCGGTGCGGATCAGCCCCATGGCCTCCAGCACTCGGATCGCCTCACGCACGCTGGCGCGGGACACCCCGTACCGCTCGGCCAGCACCCGCTCCCCCGGCAGCCGTCCGCCGACGCCCAGCCGTTCGGCGGCCAGGTCAGCCTCGATCCGGGCGAGCACCCCTTGGTAGGCGCGGGTCACACGGTCTCCTTGCGGCTGTGGTCTGACCACATTACTGTCCGATCGTCGGGACCCACCAGACCCGGCGCGTCGCACGGAAGCGGGGGACCGACATGCGGATCGCGGTGATCCCCACCTGCCTGGGGGACGCCATGTTCCCCGATGTCGTGGTGGCCACCACGCGGTTGCTGGAGCGGCTCGGTCACCACGTGGTGTTTCCGGACGGCCAGGCTTGCTGCGGCCAGATGCATGTCAACTCCGGCTACCTCACCGAGGCGGTCGGGATCGTCCGCAACCACGTGCGTGCGCTGTCCGCAGCCGATTTCGACGTTGCCGTGGCGCCGTCCGGGTCGTGCGTCGGGTCCATTCGCCACCAACAAACCATGGTGGCCCGGCGGATCGGCGACGACGGGTTGGCGGCGCAGGCGCAAGCGTTGTCCGACCGCACCTACGAGCTGTCCGAGCTGCTGGTCGACGTGCTGGCGGTGACCGACGTCGGCGCCTATTTCCCGCACCGGGTCACCTACCACCCGACCTGCCACTCGCTGCGCATGCTGCGGGTCGGCGACAAACCGCTGCAATTGCTGCGCGCCGTCGAGGGCATCGACCTGGTCGAACTGCCGGCTGCCGACACCTGTTGCGGCTTCGGCGGCACCTTCGCGCTGAAGAACCCGGACGTGTCGACCGCCATGCTCGCCGACAAGATGTCGAACGTGCTGGCCACCCGCGCCGAGGTGTGCGCCGCATCCGACGCTTCCTGCCTGATGCACATCGGCGGCGGGCTAGGCCGCCTGCGGACCGGGGTGCGCACGGTCCACCTGGCCGAGATTCTCTGCGCCACGAAGGATGTCGTGGAAGCAACCGGACCGCGGCGATGACCACCTTCCTGGGCAACCCGTCGCCGCTGCGCAGCGGCGCCGCCTTCCCCAAGGCGGCGAAGGCCGCGGTCGCCGACGCCCAACTCCGCCGCAACCTGGGTCACGCCACCGCAACCATCCGGGCCAAGCGGGCCGCCGTGGTGGGCGAGGTCGCGGACTGGGAAGCTTTGCGTGACAGTGGTTCCGCCATCAAGCAGCAGGTGATGTCCCGGCTGCCGGAATTGCTCGTCCAGTTGGAGGAGCAGGTCACCGCGCGCGGCGGGGTGGTGCACTGGGCCACCGATGCCGATGAGGCCAACCGCATCGTGCTGGACCTGGTCCGCGCCACCGGCGCCGACGAGGTGGTCAAGGTGAAGTCCATGGCCACCCAGGAGATCGGCCTGAACGAGTATCTGGAGGAGAACGGGATCGCCGCGTTCGAAACCGATCTCGCCGAACTGATCGTGCAACTGGGCCACGACCGCCCCTCGCACATCCTGGTGCCGGCCATCCACCGGAACCGCTCGGAGATCCGGGAGATCTTTCTGCGCGAGATGCCCGACGTACCCAGCGATCTGACCGACGACCCGCGACGACTGGCCATGGCGGCCAGGGAGCACCTGCGCCGCAAGTTCCTGTCCGCGAAGGTGGGGATCTCCGGCGCCAACTTCGCCATCGCCGAAACCGGGACGCTGGCCGTCGTCGAGTCGGAGGGCAACGGCCGGATGTGCCTGACCCTGCCGCAGACCCTGATCACCGTGATGGGCATCGAGAAGCTGCTGCCCAGCTTCGCCGACCTCGAGGTGTTCCTGCAGCTGCTGCCGCGCTCCTCCACCGGCGAGCGGATGAACCCGTACACCTCGCTGTGGACGGGGGTCACGCCGGGCGACGGACCGCAGGAGTTCCATCTTGTGCTGCTGGACAACGGCCGCACGAACGCGCTGGCCGACGATGTCGGACGCGCTGCACTGCACTGCATCCGCTGCTCGGCCTGCCTGAACGTCTGCCCGGTGTACGAGCGGGTCGGTGGCCACGCCTACGGCTCCGTCTACCCGGGTCCGATCGGTGCCGTGCTCACCCCTCAACTCACCGGCATCACCGGTCACGACGACCCGAGTGCGTCGCTGCCGTACGCCTCCTCGCTGTGTGGTGCGTGCTACGACGTCTGCCCGGTGAAGATCAACATCCCGGAGCTGTTGGTCGAGTTGCGTGGCCGAGCGGTGGACGCCGACCGGGACCGTCGGGTCCCCACCGGGTGGGACGCGGCGATGCGGTCGGCGGCCTGGGTGATGAGCGACGGCGACCGGTTCGCGCGGGCCGAGAACGCCCTGAAGGCCGGGCGGCTGGTGGCCGGCAAACGGGGGAAGATCTCGTCGTTGCCGTGGCCGATGTCGGCCTGGACCGGGTCTCGCGACCTGCCTGCGCCGCCGAAACAGACCTTCCGCCAATGGTGGCGCCGCAACCGTGGGGACGTCAGGTGAGCAAGCCGCACCGAGTGAGCGGCGAACACCTCATGGCGCACCCCAACCCGGGCGTCAGCGAGGGCAGGCTCGCATCATGACCAGTCGCGACGCCGTGCTCGGCCGCATCCGACAGGCGCTCGAGGGCTCGGCTCCCCCGGCATCGGTGCCCCGGGAGTACGCCGCCACCGGCGGGCTGGAGGCGGGCTCGGACGCTGCGGTCGGCTTGTTGTGCGACCGCCTGGAGGACTATCGGGCGACGGTCCACCGAATCTCCTCCGATGCAGATGCCTCGGCCCTCACCACCGCGGTGGATGAGGCTCTCGGGCCGGCGCTGTCCGTCGTCGTCCCCGTCGGGCTGCCCGACGACCTACGCGCCGCCGTCGGCCACCGGACGGTGACCGTCGACTCCCCCACACTCGCCGCCGCCGATCTGGATCGGATCGACGCGGTCCTCACCGGGGCCAGGGTGGCCATCGCCGAGACCGGAACGATCATCCTGGACGGCGGGCCGGACCAGGGGCGCCGCATGATCACCCTGGTACCCGATCGGCACGTGGTGGTGCTCCGCGCGGACCAGGTCGTGCATTCGGTGCCCGAGGGACTGGCCGGGCTGAACCCCACCGCTCCGCTGACCTTGATCTCCGGCCCGTCCGCGACCAGTGACATCGAGCTCTCCCGGGTGGAGGGTGTACACGGCCCGCGCATCCTGCACGTCGTCATCATCTGAGCGGCTGGGATGCCGGCGACCCACGAGGTGACCAACCAGGTCCCACCGCTCGTTGGCATCGACGTCACCGCGGCCGACCCGGCGCTGGCCGCCGGATTGGCCGCGGCCGGGCTCGCCGTCGATGACGAGTTGCACGCGCTCGGCGCGGCGGCCGGTTCGGCCGAGATCATCGACGCGGCCCGGCAGGCCAACACGCATTCGCCGGTGCTGCGCACCCATGACCGCACCGGCCATCGGATCGACGAGGTCGAGTTCCATCCGGCGTGGCACACGCTGATGGGCCGGGCCGTCACCGCCGGCCTGCAGGCGTGGCCGTGGGATCCGGGCGCCGGCGACCGGGCCCACGCGCGGAGGGCGGCCGGGTTCTACGTGTGGACCCAGGCGGAAGCCGGCCACCTGTGTCCGATCTCGATGAGCTACGCCGCGGTTCCGGCCCTGCGGCACTCACCGAACCTGAGCGCGGCCTTCGAGCCGGGACTGCGGGAGCGGACCTACGACTTCGGGCTCCGGGATCCGGCGACGAAAGCCGGTCTGCTGGCCGGTATGTCGATGACCGAGAAGCAGGGCGGATCGGACGTCCGGCTCGGCAGCACCATGGCGGTCCCGGACGGCACGGTCGATGGCGGGTACCGGCTGACCGGGCACAAGTGGTTCACCTCTGCGCCGATGGACGACCTGTTCCTGACCCTGGCGCAGGCACCCGAGGGGTTGACCTGCTTCCTGGTGCCGCGGGTGCTGCCCGGCGGCGACCGCAACGCGATCCGGTTGCAGCGGCTCAAGGACAAGCTCGGCAACCGGTCCAACGCCTCCGCCGAGATCGAATACGACGGCGCCTTCGGTCATCTCGTCGGTGAGCCCGGCCGCGGCGTGGCCACCATCCTGGAGATGGTCACCATGACCCGGCTCGACTGCGTGCTGGGCTCGGCCGGTGGCCTGCGCGCCGCCCTTTCCGAGGCGACACATCATGCGGCGCACCGGGTTGCGTTCGGTCGCGAATTGATCGACCAGCCCGTCATGACCGCAGTGCTCGCCGATCTGGCCGTGGAGTCGTGGGCGGCGACATTGACCGCGATGCGCTTGGCGCAGGCGGTCGACGCCCAGGACGACGACCCTGCGGAAGCCTCATTGCTGCGGATCGCGCTGCCGGTGGCCAAGTTCTGGGTGTGCAAGCGGGCGGTGCCGACCATCGCCGAGGCGTTGGAGTGTCTCGGCGGCAACGGCTACGTGGAGGAGTCGGTGATGCCGCGGTTACTCAGGGAGTCACCGCTCAACGGGCTCTGGGAGGGCTCGGGCAACGTCAGCGCGCTGGATGCGCTGCGCGCGATGCGCCGGTCGCCGGACAGCGTCGCCGCCTTGCTCGACGAATTGGACCCGGCCGCCGGCACCGACGCGTCCTACGACGCGGCGCTGCGGAGCCTCAAGGATCTGCTGCCTGCCGCCGGAGCGGAGGTGCCGGAACGCGACCGCTCGGCCCTTCGCCTCGCTGGCCGCCCGGTTGTTCGCCGCGTCCAGGCTGCTCCGGCTGGCCCCACCCGAGGTCGCCGCCCTCTACTGCGCCACCCGGCTGGGCACGATCGGTGACCGAACCCTCGGTGAGCTGCCGGCCGGCTACCCGGTGCGCGACATCGTCGCTGCGGTCACCCCGAGAATTCCGGGTCAACCGATCGGTTGACCCGGATCTGACCGCCCGGTTGACCCCAGCCGTACGGCGGCGCGCCACCATGGAGTCATGTCCATCATCGAAGTGCGGGACCTGCGGAAGGTCTACGGCGGCCGGGCGGTCGTCGACGGAGTCAGTTTCAGCGTGGAGAAGGGCGAGATCTTCGGCATCCTCGGCCCCAACGGCGCCGGCAAGACCACCACGGTGGAGTGCATCGGTGGCCTGCGCTCCCGCGACGGCGGCACCATCACGGTCGCCGGTTTCGACCCGGCCGGCGAGGACAAGGCGCTGCGTGAAGAGCTGGGCATCCAGCTCCAGGAGAGCACCCTGCCGGAGAAGCAGACCGTTGCCGAAGCCCTCCAGCTGTACTCGTCGTTCTACCGCGACCCCCGCGACTGGCGGGAACTGCTGGATCGGCTGGGGCTACAGACCCAGGCCAACACCTACTTCGGCAAACTCTCCGGCGGCCAGAAGCAGCGACTGTCCGTCGCGCTCGCCCTGGTCGGTAACCCACAGGTGGCCATCCTCGACGAGCTGACCACCGGGCTCGACCCGGCCGCCCGACGCGAGGTCTGGGGGCTGCTGGAGGACCTCAAGGACACCGGCGTCACCCTGTTGCTGGTCTCACACTTCATGGAAGAGGCCGAACGGCTGTGCGACCGCGTCGCGGTCATCGACCACGGCAAGGTGATCGCGCTGGACACCCCGGAAGGGCTGGCCAGCGGGGTCCGGGCGGATCAACGGATGAGCTTCGAACCCTCCGGACCGATCGAGCCCGGCGTGCTCGAACAACTCCCGGACGTGCACCACGTCACCACCCGCGACCGGCGGCTGATCGTCACCGGTACCGACAACGTGGCCTCTGCCGTGATCATCGCCCTGCATCAACGCGGGGTCGCCTGTCAACGGTTGCGGGTGGACCAGCCGAGTCTGGACGACGCCTTCGTCGCCCTCACCGGCAACGTCGATCGCGAACTCGAACCCGGGGCCGCTGACGCCCTCAGCCGTTGATCATCGTTCAATCGAAGGGGAATGTGCCATGAGTGCCGCCGGCGCCATGATCAAGTCCGAAGCCCGGCTGCTGGGTCGCAATCCGGGCGTCGTCGCCTGGGCCATCGTCCTGCCCGTCGCCGCCGCCATCGTGCTGGCCGCGATCCCTGGTACCCGCACGCCGCAGGACTACTTCGGTGGGGTCAGCGCTTTCCAGGCCTACCAGCCGATCCTGGTGTTGTTCGTGCTGGCCATCCTGGCCGTGCAGGCCCTGCCCGACGTGCTCACCCGCTACCGAGAGATGGGCGTCCTCAAGCGGTTGCGCACGACGCCGGTCTCGCCCGGTTTGCTGCTGTTCGCCCAGCTTGCCCTGATGGTCGGCGTTTCTCTGGTCTGCCTGGTGCTGATCGTGGTGATCCCCGGCATCATCAGCGGACAGTGGCCGAAGAGCCCGGTCGCCTACCTGATCAGCTACCTCCTGGTCGCCTGGGCGATGCTCGGCCTCGGCATGGTGATCTCGAGCCTGTTCCGCAACGCCAAGGTGGCCGCCGGATTCGGCACCGTGCTGTTCTTCGTGCTGCAGTTCTTCGCCGGCCTGTGGGTGACCAGGGCCTCGATGCCCGAGTGGATGCGATGGATCTCCAACCTCACGCCCAGCGGCGCCGCCACCCAGTCGCTGATGGACGCGGCATCGGGCCAGTGGCCCAACCTGGGCTACTGGGCCGTGCTGCTGGCCTGGGGACTGGGTTCCTCGGCGGTGTCGATCAGACTGTTCCGGTGGGAGTGAGACCGCCCGACGCCCAGGAGGCGACCGGCCTGATCGCGTCGCTGCTGCGGCGCGACCCGGAGCACGAACCCACCGGGCCGTGGCTGTCCGGCCGGGTCGACCTGGGCTGGCCGGACGCCATGGTCAGCGACCGAGCGGTCCGCTGGCTGCCCAGGGCCCTGCTGGTCGTCGCGGTGATCGTCTGCGCGGCGACCGCCCCGGCGGTCAGTGGTTGGCCCGGCTTCGGGGCGCTGCTGGTCCTGGCCGTCGCATCCGGGGCGTGGTTCGAGTGGTGGACCCGCTGGGACCTGTCAGTGACGTCCCACTGTGGCATCGCGTTCTGGGTGCAGTGGGCGCTGATGGCCGGCATGGTGTGGATCAATCCGCTCGCCGCGCTGTACGCCTTCGTCGGATATGTGTTCGCCGGCACACTGTTCAGCGGCTGGCGCCAGATCCTCGGCGTGTTCCTCACCGCCGTGATCGTGGCCCTTTCGCAGGTCGGGGGCCGCACCCAGATCTCCGAGAGCGTCGGGCTGTTCGTCGGTCTCGCGGTGATCAACTTTCTCATCGCCCTGGCCTTCGTCACGCTCAGCACTCGGCGCGAGGACGCGATCCGGCGGCGCGACGAGGCGACCAGCGAGCTGGTGGCCACCCAACGGGCCAACCTCGCACTGCAGGAGCAGTTGGTCGAGCAGGCCCGGTTCGCCGGCCGGCACGACGAGCGGGCCCGACTGGCCCGCGACCTGCACGACACGGTGGCCCAGGGCCTGGTCGCGGTGATCACCCAGCTCGAGTCGATCGACGAGGACAAGCTCGGCGTGGACGTCAGGCGGCGGCTGGCCAGCGCGAAAGACCTTTCCCGGCAGAGCCTTTCCGAGGCCCGACGGGCCGTGCACGCGCTCGGCTCGACCGATCTGGATCGGCAGGCACTGCCCGAGGCGTTGCGGGCCATCGCGTCCAGTTGGTCGGCCCACAACCAGATACCGGTCAGGCTCAACACGTCGGGTCCTGAGCAGGCCACCAGGTCCGACACCGATCTGATCAGGGTGTGTCAGGAAGCCCTGTCGAACGCGGCGCAGCACGCGTCGGCCCGCTCGGTGGCGGTGACCTTGACCTATCTCGACGATCGGCTCCTGTTGGACATCCGTGACGACGGAACTGGTTTCGACACGGCGGCGTCGCCGACGCCGAGCCCGCACGGCGGCCACGGATTGGCCGGGATGCGGGACCGGCTGGCCGCGGCCGGTGGTGACCTGGTGGTGGAGTCGAGCCCGGGCGCCGGGTGCGTGGTCAGCGCGGCGATGCCACTGTGAGCCTCCAGGACGGTGCGATGGCCGTGGTCCGGTTGGTGATCGTCGACGATCATCCCGTGGTGCGCGACGGCCTCAAGGGCATGCTCCACCACGACGAACGGCTCGACGTGGTCGGCGAAGCGGCCAGCGGTCCCGAGGCCGTCGCCGTTGTCGCGGCCCGCGATCCCGACCTGGTGTTGATGGACCTGCGGATGCCGGACGGTGACGGGGTTTCGGCCATCCACGCACTGCGGGCCGTTTCCGCCGACCGTCCAAGGATTCTCGTGCTCACCACGTACGACACCGACCGGGACATCCACGCCGCGATCGACGCCGGCGCTGATGGTTATCTGCTCAAGGCGACGCCGCGCACCGAGTTGATCGATGCCGTGCTGCGGGCCGCCGCCGGCCAGAGCGTGCTGGCCCCCGTCGCTGCCAGGTCGCTGGTCGACCGCACCCGGGAGGAGCAGCTGACCGACCGGGAGATCGAGGTGCTCGCCGCCATCGCCAGGGGCGGGACCAATCGCGAGGTCGCCGCCGAGCTGCTGGTCAGCGAGGCGACGGTGAAGACGCACCTGTTGCGGCTGTACGGAAAGCTGGGTGTCAAGGATCGGGCAGCAGCCGTGCGGGTGGCTTTCCAGAAGGGCCTCATCGGCTGACCCGGAGGTCGGTCCGCGACGGCCGTCGCGAGGCTGGAGCCGTTGTTGGTCGGGACCGCCGAGATCTCTCCGGACCTGACACCGCCGCTCGCGCGACCTCGGCCCTGACCCCGTGCGCTCGCGTTCCCATGATCATCCGGTGCAGGTGACACTCGTCACCGATAATGGTAGAAACCGGACGGACAGGACATGACCGCTGACTACCGATTCCTCACCATCTGGCGGGTCGCCGGAACCATCGACGAGGTGAAAGCCGTCCTCGGCGACGCGCAGGCCCTGCCGCGGTGGTGGCCATCGGTCTATCTGACGGTCACGACCGTCGCCGACGCCGGACCGGACGGCACCGGCGCCACCGTCGATCTGCACACGACGGGCTGGCTGCCGTACACGCTGCGGTGGCGCTTGACCATCACCGAGCCGATGACGGACTCGGGATTCGCGCTCTCCGGAGCCGGCGACCTCAACGGCACGGGGCGGTGGACCTTTGTGCAGGACGGCCCCGAGGTGCAGATCAGCTACGACTGGCGCGTGAGCGCAGGCAAGCCCTTGCTGCGAAGGCTTGGTTGGCTGCTGAAGCCGGCGTTTGCCGCCAATCATCGGTGGGCGATGGTGCGCGGCGAGGAGAGCCTGCGCCTCGAGCTCCGCCGTCGGAGGAATGCCGGTTCGGGCGGCGGCGTGGTGCCGGTTCCGCCGCCGCCTCCGGCGACGTTCGGCTGGTTGAGCCGATGACCAGGGCCGTGCGGTGTACTGCGTGCGGGGAGGCCCGCTGATGGCGCCGCCGGCTGCCGCAGTCGGGCCGCGTGATCGTGTCCTGCCGGCCACCAAAATCCTGTCCGCGGTGATCGTCCCGTTCCTGGTCGCTGCCTACGTGCTGCTCTACTTCTGGCCAGGCCCCGACGACACGGCTCGGCTGTTCGCCTGGCGAATCGTCCCCGGTTTCACCTCGATGGTTCTCGGCTCGGTCTACCTGGGCGGGTCGTACTTCTTCGTGCGCGCGATCTGGGCGAACCAATGGCACCACGTCGCCGGCGGCTTCATCCCGATCGGATCCTTCGCGACGCTGATGGGCATCGCCACGCTGCTGCACTGGGACAGGTTCGTGCACACGAACCTGGCGTTCTGGCTGTGGGCGGCGCTCTACTTCACCACGCCGTTCCTGGTCTTCGCGGTGTGGTGGGCGAACCGACGGGAGCGCGTCCGGCCCGCCGTGGACGACCTGAGAGTGTCCGCGGGCGCGGCCCGACTGATCGGGGCGGCGGGAATCGCCGCCGTGCTCACCAGCGCGTTCCTGTTCCTCGCACCATCTGCGGCCATCAGGATCTGGCCATGGACCCTGACCCTGTTGACCGCCAGGGTGATGGGGGCGATCTTCGTGCTGGGCGGCGCGGGACTGGGAGCCTTCTGGGACAAGCGGTGGTCCAGTGCCCGGATCCTGTTCCAGGTCGCTGGATTCATGTTCGTGCTCATCGCCGTCGCCGTGGTCCGGGCGCGCGGCGACTTCGATGCCTCCAAGCCTTTGACCTGGGTGTTCGCCGCCGGATTCGTGGCCGCGGTCGCCGGCTGCGCCGTGCTCTACGTGCGCATGGAACGACAGAGTCACACGATGCCGGGTCACACGATGCCGGGTCACGCGATGCCGGCGAACTGAGCCCGTCATTCGTGCCCACCGGCGTTCTCACTTCAAGGAACCGGGCCGCGGCACAGCGGACGGCGACCGACCCACCCGTCGTCGGATGGCGGCGAACGCGAGGCCGGGGTGCAGTGCCCGCCATCCCGGGAGCATCAGGTGGTAGACCCCGCCGAGGGTGCGGACGGCACGTCTATCGCCGTGTGCTGCGAGATACCACAGCTCGTCGGTCCACTTCCGGCTGACCGCTGCCCATCGGGATGGGCTCTGCGGGCAGCTGTCGAACGTCAGGTCGGTGCCGGTGGCCACGCTCCACGGCAGCGCGATGACCCGCGCGAAGTGGCGCAGCAAGCGGCCACACCAGCCGCGCGTCGGACCCTTGCGGAGCGCGTCCCGCAGCGCGACAGCTTCGACCGCCGCGACTGTGATGCCCTGTCCGTAGACCGGGTTGAAGGCACACAGCGCGTCGCCGACCACGAGCAGCCCGTCCGGCCAGTCCCGGCTCCGCTCGTAATGGTGCCAACGGTTCGCCGTCTGGCGATGGATGGCGACGCCGCCGATCGGCGTCAGGCGTCGGGCCAGATCGAACAGCGCAGGGTCGCGCAGTGTGGCGAGAAAGGATTCGAACGCTTCGATCTCGCGAGGTGGCCGCCGGTCACCGGCACCGATGCCGCCGATGAGCCACCGTCCGTCCTCGATCGGCAGGGCTCCACCACCGGCCGGCTCCGCGGGCGTCGGCACCATGATGATGCCCGGGATCTCGGCAAGCTCCGCATCGCCCCGGTAGACCCGCGTCGCGTAGCCGATCCTGGCGTCGATCTCGGTCGTCTTGACATCCGCATGACCAAGTCCGGCGAGCCAATTCTGCAGTCGCGACGCGCGCCCGGAGGCATCGATCACCAGGTCGGCTTCGATGGGCGACCCCTGCCGGAGGTGCACCTGCCACCGGCCCTGCGGACGGGCGAGGCCGACCACCTCTGTGGTGGCACGGATCTCGACGCCTGCCAGGGCAGCCACTCGGCGCCGGATGAGTGCCTCCAGCAGCGGCCGGCTCGTTGACAGCACATGGAAGACGTTGACCTGGCGGGTGTTCCAGCCGAACTGCCCGAGCCACGCCAAGTCGCCGGTGTCGAAACGAATCGCGCCGGCGTCCAGGATGTCCTGGCGCAGGCCCGGCAGCAGCTCCTCGGCGGCGAGCAGCCCGCGGTGCAGGAACACATGGGGCTGTGGCCCTTGGGGCACCCCCTGGCGCGGCCGGGGCGCGTCGGGCAGCTCGTCGCGGTCGAGCACAGTGACGGTCACCCCGGCACCGGAGGCAGCGGCAGCGGCCGCGGCGAACAGTCCGGCCACGCTCGCGCCGATGATGACCACCTGCACGGCTGATCCTTCGATCGATGTCCCGCAGATTGTCGACCCTCACCGCCTCAACCTCGATCAGCCGTATGGGCGACCTTGACTCAGCGACCCGATGTTCAGCCCACCTCGTCCTCTTCGATGCGGCGGCAGCACATCACCCCCGCAGCGCAGACGGGTCGTTCAGGTGGTTGCCGGGGTTGCTCGGTCGCGTTGGTCGTCGAGGAGTTCGGCGACGAGGCCGCGGTAGATGAAGTCGACATAGCGGTCTGTCGACCAGTGTCGGTGGATGACGAGAATCTCGTAGATTTCCGGAGCGGTGAAGGCGAACAAGACATCGCCTGCTTGTTCGAGAGTGATGTCGGCACGGAGGGGCCCGGCGTGGACCAGGCGGGATGCGTTGTGCTGCATGCGTTTCCGGCGTTCGTCGTTGATCTCGGCCAGCAGGTCGCCCATGTCGGGATCGCTGGCGGCCGCCGCTCGCACGAGCAGTATGATCGGCGCCACCCTGGGCATGACCTCGGCCGTCAGGTCCGCCCAGTGTCGCAAGATCGTCTGCGGCGGGAGATCCCGGGCGGACATCTCGTCGGAGCGGTCGGGCGCAGGGACCGGCCCGGCACCGGCCAGGCCGAACCGCTGGATCGCCCGGATCAGGCCAGGTTTCCCTCCGAACGCCTTGTAGATCGTCTCGACCGACACACCGGCTGCGGTGGCGATCGCGGCGACGGTCGTGGCGGCGTATCCGTCTCGCAGGAAATGCTCTTGGGCCACTCCGAGGATGCGCGCCTGAGTCTGGTGGGCGCGCTCGCGCCGGCCGGTGGTGTCGTATCGGCGGGCGCCCTTGACGGGCGTGGGTTCCGGGGTCATGCTGCTCCTATTCCGATACAAACAACTGTAACGGAATGTTGGACGGAGGGCGGCATGAACCCCGCCGGCAGCCATGATGCACCACTCGCCATGATCGACCGCCTCGCAACATCCACCAACGCCCACGACGTCGACGCCCTGGTGGACTGCTTCGCCGCCGACTACCGGAACGAAACCCCGGCGCACCCGGCCCGGGGTTTCACCGGCCGAGAACAGGTCCGCCGCAATTGGCAACAGATCTTCGCGGCCGTGCCGGACCTGCACGCGGTGGTGCTCCGCTCGGCGGTGGCGGGTGACACCGTGTGGAGCGAGTGGGAGATGAGCGGCACCAGGCGGGACGGGACCGCGCACCTGATGCGCGGGGTGATCCTGTTCGGGGTCAACGCCGGCCGGGCATCCTGGGCACGGTTCTACCTTGAGCCCGTCCAGGACGGGCCCGACTCCATCGATGCCGCGGTCGCCCGCCAACTCCGAGTCGCGACGTGATCCTCGTGGCCGGCGGCACCGGCCGGCTCGGCGCCGCGGTCGTCGCCGACCTCACAACCCGCGGCGAACGGATCCGCCTGCTGACCCGAGATACCACCCGAGCGGCGGCCCTTCGGGGACCACTGGTCGAGGTCGCCCTCGGCGACGTCCGAGACCCCTCGTCGCTCGGCCCGGCACTGGTCGACGTCCGGACCGTGGTGTCCGCAATCCATGGATTTGCCGGTCCCGGGCGGGTCACGCCGGAATCGGTGGACCGGGACGGCAACGCGAATCTGGTCGCCGCGGCGCTGGCCGCGAACGCCGGCCTGATTCTGGTGTCCGTCGTCGGATCATCCACCCGACACCCGTTGGAACTGTTCCGGATGAAGGCGGCGGCCGAGGAGCACCTCCGGACCAGCGGCGTGCCGTGGACGATCATCCGGGCCACTGCATTCCTCGAGCTGTACCTGGACCTGATGCGCCGAACGGCCGGCCGGTCCGGGCGACCGCTGATCTTCGGCCGCGGGCAGAACCCGATCAACTTCGTACCGGTGTCCGACGTCGCCGAGGCGGTCGTGAAGGCGGTCCTCGACCCGTCTCAGCGCGGTCGCACCATCACCGTCGCCGGACCGCGGAATTGGACGTTGACCGACCTGGCCGCCATGACACAACACGAACTGGGGACCGCCGACAAGACACCCCGACACGTTCCCCGCGCTGCGCTGCGCGTCCTGGCCGCCACCCACGTCGTCTCCAATTCCACGCTCTGCCGGCGGGCGAACGCCGCCCTGATCATGGACACCACCGACATGACCGTGCAACGTGATCACAGCCCGAGCGGCTGATTCATGGTGTACCGGAGGGCCACCGACTCATCACCCGGCGCTGGTTCGGCCGGATTCCTTCGATGGTGCAACTCATCACCGGGATGGCAGGTGCGGCCGATCAGCGTGCGAGGTGGGTGAGCTTCTCGCTCTCCTCCCACAGGCGGGCCCGCGCCGCAGGGTCCGAGCCCTGACCTGGCGTGCCGACTTCTTTGCGTTTGGCGAACAGCTTTCCGCTGATGGCTGCGGTCTCGGGGGCGGTCGCCAGCCACAGCACGGTATCCGCGCCCTTTTCCGGTGTGCTGCCGAAGGTATCGGTGAACCACTTGAACGGGCCGCGGGTGTCCTGCAGCAGACCCGTGTGCGCGACCAGCCCCGGGTGCACGGCGTTCACCACAACGCCGGAGCCCTCGACGCGGTGCGCCAGTTCCTGGGTGAACAGCACGCGAGCGAGCATGGTTGCCGGGGTGGACTTCAGGTACGAATACGGCGTCCCCAGCTTCTGCAGATCCCCGAAGTCGATCTTTGCGCGGCCGTACTTGGAGGCCAGATTGACCACCCGCGCCGGCGCACTCCTTTCCAACACTCCGAGCAGTTCGTGGGTGAGTAGGAAATACGCGAGGTAGTTCGTCGCGAATGTCAGCTCGATCCCGTCGGCGGTGAGCGTCTTCTCCTTCACGAATACGCCGGCCGCATTCACCAGGATGTCCAGACGATCGTGGTGGGCCAGGAACCGCTCCGCGGCTTCGCGAATCGACGACTGCGACGCGAGATCGCACTCCAACACCTCGAGGTTCGCCTCGGGCACAGTCGTGCGGATGTCGCGCATCGCCGCCTCACCCCGACCGGCGCTGCGAACCAGCAGGACAACAACCACACCCTGCCGGACCAGCCCGATCGAGGTCGCCCTGCCGATGCCTGAGGCCGCGCCGGTGACGAGCGCAACACGTCCATCCACGGTCGCCATGCGCCTTATCTTGCTCCCCGCGGCAACAGCCAGGCACGGTGTCGCCGCGGATGTCCGCCCGTGACGTGCCACCACCGCGCCGACGGCCGACCCGATCGAGCATTGTGCCTGCGTCGTCGTGGGCCGATACACCAAGGATTTACCGTCGGTCGACCTCGGCGCGATCCCATGAATGCGCATTTCACGCGCTGGGGCCCGGGCCCGGCGCACCCACCTACCCTGCTATGGAACGGGAGAATCCCATGATTGTATGGAAATCGGCTGCTTGGATCGTCGGACTTGCTGGTGCGGTGCTAGTCGGTCCGGCTGCGCCGGACCAGGTTCAGATGGCGTCAGTCGTAGCTGTTCCGGCGGCGGCCGTCGTTCCTGATCCGTACTTCGAGGCCAGGTTCGTTCCCATCAGCCCCTGCCGGATCGTCGATACCCGCGGCGGGACCGGCGTGAACCAAGGCCCTATCGCCGCGAGTCAGACACGGAACTTTGCGGTGACCAATGCGGCGCTGATCGCCGGCCAAGGCGGAAAGGCGGGCGGGTGCGGCATCTTGCCGGGCGCGGTCTCCATCGCCGCGGTCGTCACCGCCGTGTCACCCGTACATGCCGGCTACCTGCGCGCCTGGCCCGGCGGCCAGGCGGAGCCGGCCGCCACCGTGCTCAACTATGCAACCTTCAGCACCGGAACAGGGGTGACGCTGTCGATCAACAGTGATGCGACGACCGAGCTGTCCGTCAAGAACTACGGCGGCCCGACCCAGCTGGTCATCGATGTCACCGGCTACTACACGAAACCACTTCGGGCCTGGGTGTACCAGGATGGCTCCGTCTATTCACCTGTGTCATCCAGGTTGGTCTCCGTGAACGCCGTGGAACTCGGGGTGTACGACGTCACGTTCGACCGCGACATCTCCAAGTGCACGCCGTTGGCTTCGGTCAATCACTCGGATTCTGCGACCGCCACCGCGTATTTCGGGTCGGGCGCCACCACTCGGGTGATCACGTTCGATTCACTGGGACACAGGGCCTGGGAGAGCTTCTTCATCCAGGTCGACTGCTGAGCCACCCAATCCGGCGACCAGTCATTGTCGGTCTCCCTTGCCAGCTGGGCCGGACCCAGCCGGCAAGGGAGACTGCCTGTTGCCGCGAAATGCCTTCGGAGTCCCGAGAAGGTGGGCATTCTCGTGCTGCCCGCTCAGCACCTTCGCATTGCGATAGCCCCTGGCCACCCATACATATCAGGGAGTGCTGACGCTCCGCGGCCAGGGACGCCAGCACCCGACAGACAGCACAACGACAAACCTGTCCGGGATTCCGTGCGCCTTCTCGCGAAGCACCGCCGCATGCAAGGTCGGCGCCGCGGCCGGCACGGACGACAGACAAGCGAGAGGCTCAGCCAGATGGCATCTCCGAGTCGGTCGGGCCGGGGACCAACCTTCCAGCACGCGCGGACAGGGGTTGACCGGCCCCACATGGCTGCGTGACGGACTCAGCGTGCCGATGACACGCTCGGCGCGGCGTGAGTGGGGTGCTCCGGCTCCGTCGAAGCTCAGCCTGTCACGGCGAATTGGCTGATGAACTGCGAGACGAGGTTGGCCAATTCTCGGGGTGCTTCGAGCGGGATCTCGTGGCCGCACTCGAGGATCTCCAGCCGCGCCCTGGCCAGCGGGTCGACGACCCCTTGCTGGAGGCCATCGGGCGGGAAGAGCCAGTCGTCCGATCCGCCGACGACCAAGGTGGGAACCAGTGAGCCTGCGACCTCGTCTTCGAAGGGACTTCCGGTACACAGGGCGATCGTCTCCCGGAGCACCTTTTCGGAGACCCGCGCGGCGTCTCGGCCCACAGGTTCCAACACCGGGGCGGAGATCGGTTGCGTCGCACAGCTACGTATGACGTCGAGGAGGCGGTCGGCGTCGCCGGCGCGCGAGCACCAGTCATCAATCAGATCGCCGGGTAACGGCAGCGCGCCGGTAGGGCAACCAGCAACGAGGATCTGGCCCAGGACCCGGTCAGGATGGCGAACAGTGACGTACTGGGCGAACTTCGCGCTCATACTGAAGCCGAGAAGGACGAACGTGTCGGCTTGGGCGGCGTCGACCGCGGCGATGATTCCGTGGGCGATCAGATCCAAGGAGTACCGGCCGGCTGCCGGACCGGAGGACCCATGACCCGGTAGGTCCGGGCTGACGCAGTAGACGAGTTCGGGGTCGAGATGTTCGATCAGCTGCTCGAAGTAATCTCCCGAGCCGGCCCACCCATGCATGAGCACAAGTGTGGTCGGGCCTTCGCCGCTGGTTCGAAACGCGACCTGGTTCTCGGTGGTCCTTGTCACGCTCGTCATGGCACTCGCTCCCTCATCGTGTCGAGTCTCAGGATCCGCGGGCGGTTCCCGGCTGATGTCAGATGGCGTTCCGCCCACGGCCATCGGGACCATGGAACCGCGCCGCGGTCGAGCGACGGTAGAGCCGCCGTACACAACGGCGGCGGAGCGCGGTGTCGTGCCCAGAGGGCTTGTGAGGTGGGTTGATGCGGTTCGGCATTCTCGGTCCGCTCGACGTGGCCGACGACCAGGGCCCGATCTCCATCCCGGCTGCCAAGCAGCGGGCAGTTCTGGCCATCTTGTTGCTACGCGCCGACACCACGGTGCCGGGACGGAAGTTGATCGACGAGCTGTGGGATGAACCACCGGTGACTGCCAGGAAGGTGATCCAGACCTACATCTCCAAGTTGCGACGGGTCCTGCCCGCGGGCCTCCTGGTCACCAGCGCCACCGGCTATCGACTGCGCCTTGACGTCGACGACCTCGACGCGACCCGGTTCGAACGCTTGGTCTCCGATGCCCGCCGCGCCGCACCGAGCAAGGAGGCTGCGCTGCTGCGGGAGGCGCTCGCCCTGTGGCGCGGACGCGCGTTGGAAGATTTTGCCGGGCAGCACTTCGCCCAGGCCGACTTTGTCCGGCTGGAGAACCTGCGCCTGACCGTGTTGGAGCGCCGCATCGAGATCGAGCTCGCCGAGGGGCGGCACGATCTCGTCCTCGGCGAGCTCGGCGGCCTGGTACAGGAGAACCCACTGCACGAGCGTCTGCGCGGGCAACTGATGGTGGCTCTGTATCGAGCCGATCGTCAGACCGAGGCGTTGCGGGTATATCGCGACGGGCGACGGCTCCTCGTCGAGCAACTGGGCGTGGAACCGACTCCTGCGCTCCGTCGTCTCGAGCAGGCGATATTGCGCCAGGATCCGACGTTGGACCACCTCGGTTCCACCGCCGTCGGGCCGACACCATGGCCGCTCCCCCGCGCGTCCGGGTCGGTCGGGGGTGGAGTGACGGTGCACCATCGTGGCGGGCCGGAAGAGCCCGCACAGCCTGGAGATGCGCCGCTGCGTCGTTGGTGGGGGGGAACGGCATTCGGCCAGCTTTTCGTCGGTCGCTCGGAGGAATTGGAACAGCTGAACGCCCTGCACCTCGCAGGATCCCGCCTGCTGACACTGACCGGGGCAGCAGGGACCGGCAAAACCCGTCTCGCCGTCGAGTTCGCCCGCCAGGTCGGGCCCACCTACCGCGACGGATGGGCCATGGTCGACCTGAGCCGGGTCAACACTGCCGGCCAGGTCGTCCCGGCGATCTGCTCGACCCTCGGACTGCACCCGACCGATCCGCGCGACGCAATGACGGTTCTCGCCGGGTTCCTCGGGTCACGGATCCAGTTGGTGATCCTCGACAATTTCGAGCACGTTCTCCCGGCCGCCCCCGCTGTGTCGTCGCTGCTCGAGCGGGCTCCACGACTGACCGTCGTGGTCACGAGTCGTTCCGCTCTGAGCATCGACGGCGAGCACAGATTCGAAGTGGGGCCCCTCGCCGTTCCGACGTCGGGAACTCCCGCAGACCTGTTGGCCGAGAGCGACGCCGTCACGCTCTTCGTGGACAGAGCGCGCACGGTGCGGCCCGACTTCGTGTTGACCGAACGCACGGCGGCGCAGGTAGCTCAGCTGTGCACTCACCTCGACGGACTGCCACTGGCCATCGAGCTGGCCGCCGCCCGGATCGATTTGTTGTCCCCACGGGCCATCCTGTCCAGGCTGGGAGACCGTCTGGATCTGTTGGCCGCCGACACCGCGCTCCTGCCGGAACGGCACCGCTCACTGCGAGCGGCCGTCAAGTGGAGCTACGACCTACTGGATGTCCAGCAGCAGACGGCCTTTTGCGAGCTTTCGGTGTTCGCCGGCGGATTCACCGTCGACACGGCGGAGACGGTTGTCACCGACCTTCGCACGCAGCTGGTCGATGTCGTCAGGGCGCTACGGCACGCCAGCCTCTTGCGATCGACGGGCGCCCCTGGCGGCGAACCTCGTTTCGCCATGCTCGACACGCTCCGGGAATACGGCCTCGGCCGCCTCACCCTGAACGGGCGCATCGGTGAGATGCGCAACGCTCATGCGGGCGCCTTCCGTCGCCTTGCCGAGGAGGCCGAGCCGGAATTGCGTGGACCCGACCAGGTGCGCTGGCTGGAGCTCCTGGACGCGGAGCTCCCCAACATCCGCCAAGCCCTCGACTGGTGCAGCTCCGGGGGTGACCCGGACACAGGTCTTTTCATCGCGGCCCATCTCTGGCGATATTGGCAGGTACGCGGACTCACCCACGAAGCACGCGATTACCTGGAGGCAGCGCTGGCCACGACATCAGGATCCAGCGCCGCGCGAGCCGCCGGCCATCTCAGCGCCGCCCGATGCGTGTTCCAACTCGGAGACCTCAATGCCGTTCCCGGTCACATCCAGGCGAGTCTGCCGTACCACCGGCAGCACGAGGACATGTACTCCACAGGGTTTGGTTTGTTGCTCCTGGGAGCCGCCGCAGGTCGATCCGGCAATGCCGGACAAGGCTCCGCCCTCCTGAATGACGCTCTTGACCTTGCCGCCACGAGCCAGGACAGCTGGCTGCACGCGAGCTGCCTCGGCTATCTCGGCATGGTGTCGAACGCTCGCGGTGAGTACATCGCCGCTCGGTTCGCGCTCGAAGAGGGCTTGCGGGAGGTGCGTGAACTCGGCGACGCTCGGCTGGTCGGTTGGTTCCTCATCGGGCTCGGCCGAACCGCACTCGCGGCCGGCGAGGCGATCCGGGCCGGACGACGCTTCGACGAGGCGTTGGCATGGAACCGTCGTGTTCTCGACGACTGGGGACAGGCATGGGCGCTCCAGGGCCTCTCCGGTGTCGCCCTGGTCAACGGACACCACCAGGCGTCAGTGGAGACAGCGGTCCAAAGCCTTGTCCCCGCTCGCCGCGCACATAGTCGATCGGCGCTCGCGGGAGCCTTGCTTCTACTCGCGACAGTCGCACACCGGCAAGGCCGGTCGACCATCGCCGCGACCCTGTTGGGTGCAGCCAGCGTCCTCTCCGGTGACCACGGCGAGGTGTGGGCATCGGACATCGACGGTGTCGCCACCGTCGACGCCGAGGCCGTCAGAGCCACCATCGGCGACGTGACCTTCGCCGATCAATGGGCCTACGGCCGGGCCATGTCCACCGACCAGGCTGTGACCACCTTTGTGAAAATCTTCGAGCAGACGATGCCGCCACGCCACGACGCCAAGGGCTAGCCCCGACCGGTCGGCAGTCGACAACTGAGCGAGCCACTGCGTAGGGCGCCGACGCCCGGGTCGGGCGACAGCTGCCGCCGGTTCGCGCTGTGATCGCTCAGCCGCTGCACGACGTTCCGGGCATCGACGGTGCCGTGTGACGCCGCTACATGGAGGGAACGGCGGTCACCCGTCAGCGACTACACCGACCCTCGACTGCGCCTAGACCGGCGGCGCTCACGCTGACAAGCGATCGAGATCCGAGTGCGGACGGCACTTTCCGTCCCCGGACAAGGAGACCAGTGTGTCCCACCCAGCCGAGCCGCTTGATCCGGCTCACGCCGCCCGTCAGAACGACATCCGAGCTGGCAGCGGGAACATGACGAAACCGAGCGCGCTCGACAACCCTCGGCGGGACCCCCCACTCCCGTGGAGTGCGCCCTCAGGCGCCGTCGGGTATTCGCCAGGGACGTTCTACCACCCCGGGCGTAGCAGCGGACCGGAGGGTGAGCGGCTCCGCACGATGGCGCCGCTCGCGGACCTTGTGTCTCTGAAGGCGCTCGGCGGCCAGGTCGACCGGACTGGCGTCGTCGTCGCCGACCTCGGCGCCGGTGATTCCACATCGTTGGGTTCAGCACTCACCGCGCGGAACCCTTCGCTCCGCTACCTGCCGATCGATATTCGGTCGGAGGCGATCCAGGGGCACCGCGCCGAAGGTTTCGACGGCACGGTGGCACCGGTGACGGACCTTCCCCTCCGCGACGGTTCGGTCGACGTCGTGCATGCCAGGTTCCTCTTCGGCTGGCTCGACGACGCCGGGGCCGGCCGGGCGCTGGAGGAAGCCGCGCGGGTGACGCGCGATCACGCGAGGCTGGTGGTGATCGACTACGACTGGAATACAGCTGTGGGCGCGCCGGTCGTGGTCGCGTGGAAGGACGACCTGTTGGAACTCCTGACCACCTTCGGGTTCGACCCGGGCTACGGCCGCAAGCACGCAGTGGAGCTGGTGCGGCACCTGTCTACCTCGGGACTGCAACCGGCGGACTATGCAATCAGTCAGCTCCGAACGTCTCGCACGGTCTCGTTGCGGGAGGCACTGCCGACGCTGGAGGCGCTGGTCGAGCCGGTGGTCCGCCATGTTGCCGCGCTCGGCTTGGACGACCGCGCCGCTCGCCTCCGTGGTCATTTTGTGGCGGTCGCCGACCTGTCCGAGCAAGAGCCCGAGCAGTCAGTGACATACCCGGCGATCGTGGCGACCGTCGTCGACCTGTCCCGTCGATCGACGGGAGCAGGTAGGCCAGCCGCCGCCCGGCGGGGAGACGACCGGCGCGCCGGCGTCATCCGCGGGCTGGTGCCCGCTGGTCCGGCCGGCCTGGGCGTCTTCCGCTTGGAGTCCAGGGAGTTGACGGAACAGGCGCGGCGGCTCCAGGCCGCCGTGTACGTACGCCACGGCTATCACACCCGCGATTCGACCGACGCCGACGGCTTCCTCATCGACGAGATCGACCCGCCTGAGGTAGTCGCACGCTCGTCCTACCTGGGAATCGTCGACCGAGATGGTGAGGTCGGCGCCTGCGTGCGGATGATCGAGGCCGTCGAAAACAATCTCATGACGTTGCCGACGCTGGCGAAAATGTCGGATCAACGGAGGGTAGGCCGACACCAGCCTGTCGCCGTGCCGTTCCCCGAGGGCTCCGTGGTGTTCGAGGTGTCGGGCCTGGCGAAGTCAAGCCGCGCTCCCGACCCGACGGTCACCACCAGGCTGCTGCTCGCAGTGGTGTCGGAGGCACGCCGCCGAGGTGAGGACTTCGCAGTGATGGGTTTGGTGGAGCCGGCCGCGTCGTTGCTGCTGACCGCGTACGGCAGGCAGGCAATTCGACCGCTCGACGTGCCGCGGGTCCATGTGCACGGCGCCGGGGTCAGGTCGACAGGTCTCACGTTGGTCCCGTGTTACACGGAGGCCGTCACCTTCGTCGACGACATCCTGGCGCACTGCCGGACGCTTCCGGACCGGTTCAATCGCTTGACCGTGCCCCTGTGCGAGCTGACCGCCGCAGCCTTCAGCGACGATCCTGCCCGGGCCTCCTGATCACACTCGACCGATCGCCGGCGCTTCAGTGCTCGGTCGTGTCACCGAGTCCGAGCCGGGCACATGGCGATCCCTCGCCCCAGAACTCACCGAGTCGGGTGATCGTCTCGTCCCCCAACGGGTTCACACCCGGCCCGACGGCCAGCGCGTGCGCTGCCAGTACGTGCAGGCACTTGACGCGGTCGGGCATGCCACCCGCAGTCACTGCAGTACCCAAGTCGCCCAACGCGTTTCGCGTCGCGAGGTAGCTCTCGTGCGCCCGACGGTAAGCCTGGGCCAATTCCTCGTCCTCGGCCAGCCGGGCGGTCATCTCCCGCATCACCCCGGCCGACTCCATCCGCGACACTGCGGCGGTCAGCGCTGTGCAGCACAGGTAGTAGAGGGTGGGGAACGGCGTGCCGTCGGGCAGTCGGGGTGCGGTCTGCACCACTGCCGGCAGGTCATGATCACAGCGATACGCGACGGCCAGCACCCCGCGGGGCGGGCGGCCGAGTTCGCTGCGGAGCGCGGCGATGTCGGCCCCGGTCGGCGGGTCGAGGCGAAGCGGCGCGCCGAACGGAACGGTCATCCGCCGGCGGACGCGCCGTCCGGCTCGGACAACGTGTCCCACATGTTCGAGTACCAGGGCTGGGGATCCGGGGTGGCCGCTGCCTTGTCGTCCGACTTGCCGGTTCCGGCGGGCAACACGATCCGATAAACGGTGTCCCCCGGTGACACGTAACGCAGTCGCTCCTTCGCCTGCGCCGCAATGTAGTCCGGGTCGGACAACGCTGCCTGCTGCGCCTGCAGGTCGGAGATCTGCTTCTCCAGCGCCTGCTGTTGCGAGGTCACCTGCGCCAGCGCCTCCCGCTGGGCCAGGTAGTTGCGGAGCGGATAGGCCAGGGTCAGTGCGACCGCGCAGAGCACCAAACCGAGGGCTGCGACCTGCCTGGCCACCGTGGATCGGGCGGGCTTGGCCCGCTGGGCAACCGGTGGGAGCGCGGTCCCCCGACCGGCGCGCCGGTCCGACCCGGTGGCCGCCGCGGTCGGCGCGGTGGCGGGGCGGGACGCCGCCGGACGCGACCCACTGCGCCGGGTGGTGCGCGAGGCACCGCTCGGCCCACCGGGGCGGCTGCCGCCCCGGCGTGGACGTCGTCCGGGAGTCTGACTCATCAGACCTGCACCCTCCTCAGCCCTGCGCCCTCATCGGGCCTGACTCGCCGTGTACCGCGGGAAGGCCAGCTCGCCCAGGTAGCGGGCGGCGTCGCCGAGGTTCTCCTCGATGCGCATCAGCTGGTTGTACTTGGCCACGCGCTCGGATCGCGCCGGCGCTCCGGACTTGATCTGCCCGCAGCTGGTGGCCACGGCGAGGTCGGCGATCGTGGTGTCCTCGGTCTCGCCGGACCGGTGGCTCATCATGCAGCGGTAGCCGTTGTTCTGCGCCAGCGTGACGGCGTCGAGAGTCTCGGACAGCGTGCCGATCTGGTTGACCTTGACCAGCAGCGCGTTCGCGGCGCCGCGGGCAATGCCTTCCTCGAGTCGGTCCGGGTTGGTGACGAACAGGTCGTCGCCGACGATCTGCACCTTGTTCCCGACCAGCGAGGTCAGCTGGATCCAGCCGTCCCAGTCGTCCTCGGCCAGCGGATCCTCGAGCGAGACGATCGGGTAGGCGTCGACCAGGTCGGCGTAGAAGGCGTTCATCTCGGCCGCCGACTTCGTCGCGCCCTCGAAGTGGTACGCGCCTTCCTTGTAGAACTCCGACGCCGCGGCATCCAGGGCCAGTGCGATGTCGGATCCGACCTTGAAGCCGGCCTTGCCGATGGCGTCGACGATCAGGTCCAGCGCCGCGTGGGTGGACTCGGCGGCCGGTGCGAACCCGCCCTCGTCGCCCAGGCCGGTGGACAGCCCCTGCTTCTTGAGCACGCTCTTGAGCGAGTGGTACACCTCGGCGCCCCAGCGCAACGCCTCACGGAAGGTCGGCGCGCCGATCGGCGCGATCATGAACTCCTGGATGTCGACGCCGCTGTCGGCGTGCGCGCCGCCATTGACGATGTTCATCATCGGCACCGGCAGGATGTGCGCGTTGGGCCCACCGATGTAGCGGAACAGGTCCAACTCGGCGGAGTCGGCGGCGGCCTTGGCCACGGCGAGCGAGACGCCGAGAATGGCGTTGGCGCCGATCCGGGACTTGTCCGGGGTGCCGTCCAGGTCGATCAGCTTCTGGTCGATCACCCGCTGCTCGACGGCGTCGATGCCGATCAGCTCGGGGCCGATCTCGTCCAGCACCGCCTCGACAGCCTTCTCCACGCCCTTGCCCAAGTAGCGGTCCTTGTCGCCGTCCCGCAGCTCGACGGCTTCGTGCTCGCCGGTGGAGGCGCCCGACGGCACTGCGGCGCGGGCCAGCGATCCATCCTCCAGTGCGACCTCGACCTCGATCGTCGGATTCCCTCGGGAGTCCAGGATCTCGCGGGCACCGATGAGTTCGATGGCAGCCACGGCACGTCCCTTCGCTGATGCTTGTCAGAAAATCATCGACCGCCGCGGGCGCGGCAGCACAGTGTCGCCGTTGACGGTCGCCAGCCTATCCAGGCCCCTCGCGCCCCCGGGACGGGACTCGCCAGACCCCTCCCACTCCCTGGTGGCGAGGATCAACTTCGACGGCGAGGATGAAACTGTTCCCTCCTGTCCCACCCGTCACACAATGACCGAAGTTGATCCTCGCGACGCTCGGCTGTAGCTCGGGAGGCCATCTCGGCACCGCTCCGGAAAGGCGGCCGGCAGAGCAACTCAGCGGAGCTTGAAGATGCCCTCGTCCGGGTCGAAGCGCACTGCGGCGGTGTCGAAGGCCTCGCCGATGGTGCCGTCGCCGGCCAGGGCGTCGAGCTCGCCGGCCACCACGCGCGACCCGTCGATCACCCAGCCGTGGGCCGCGCCGCGCAGCGCGGTCTCCACGTCGTGGGTGGACACGACCACCGGGATACGCCGCGCCAGGGCGATCCGGTCGAGGACCGCGAGCAGCTCCAGCCGGGCCGGGGCGTCCAAGAACGCTGACGGCTCGTCCAGCACCAGCAGCGCCGGATCCTGGGCCAGCGCGCGAGCGATCATGATGCGCTGCCGCTCCCCGTCGGACAGCTCGGCCAGCGGTCGGGGCGCCAGCGGCTCGGCGTGCACCGCGGCCAGCGCGTCGGCGATCGCCGCCCGGTCGCTGTCACGCAGGGAGCCGGTCATCGGCAGATGCGGGTAGCGACCCAGCGCGACGACGTCCTCGCCACGGAGTAACCCCGGGTCGAACCGGTCGGTGAGCACGACGGCCAACGCGCGGGCGCGGTCGCGCGGCGAGGTCGACACCAGGTCGCGGCCGTCCAACCAGACGGCCCCGCTCTGCACCGGCTGCAACCCGGCCACCGAGCGGAGCAACGTGGACTTTCCCGCGCCGTTGGGGCCCAGCAGCACCGTGACGGTGGCCGGCGGGGCGGTCAGGGTGAGGTCGGTCAGCACCGTTCGCGCCGGACGGGTGCCACGTCGGCGATAGCCGACGGTCACCCGCTCCAACAGCAGCCCGGGAACGCTCATGGCGCACTCGCCGCCAAGGCCCTACTGCGCAGCAGGACGAACACCACCACCGGGGCGCCCATCACCGCCGTGACCACGTTGAGCGGGAGCACGCCCTCAGTCCCGGGAGACTGCGCGACGAGCGCACACAGCTGGCACAGGGCGGCGCCGAGCAGTGCCGTGCCGGGCACCAGCCAGCGGTGGTCGGCCCGTCCCATCGCTGACCGGGTGAGATGCGGTACGGCAATGCCGAGGAACGCGATCGGCCCGCAGAACGCGGTGACCGCTCCGGCCAGCAACGCCGTGGCGATGATGGCGGCCGTCCGGATCCGCCGCACGTGCACGCCCATGGACGCGGCGTAGCGCTCACCGAGCAGCAGCGCGTTCATCGCCGGAGAGATCAACATCGCGAGCAACACTCCGAGTCCGAGCACCGGCGCGAGCACGGCAATGTCCGGCCAGGTCGTGCCGGTGACGGACCCGAGACCCCAGAGCACGAACTTCTGCGCGCGGGTGGGATCCGCGTAAGCGAGCAGCAGCGACACCACGGCGCTGACCGCCGAGCCGATCATCACCCCGATGATCAGCAGCGAGACCACCGACCGCACCCAGCGGCCGATCAGCAGCACCAGGGCGAGCACGGCGAACGCGCCGAGGCCGGCTGCGGCAACCGTGCCGAGCCGGCCGGCCGCACTGAACAGCGCGGTGAAGCCGGCCGCCTCGGCGCCGGTCCCCAGCACCGCCAGCGCGACGCCGAGGCTCGCCCCGGACGACACGCCGAGGATGTAGGGATCGGCCAAGGGGTTGGCGAACAACGTCTGCATCAGGAGCCCGGCCACACCGAGTCCCGCTCCGGCCAGCGCGGCGGTGACCACCCTGGGCATCCGGATGTCGGCGAGCAGCGTGGTGGTGCCGGCGTCGCCGGCGTCACCGGTGGTCAGGAACCGCAGGGTCGCTGAGAGCGGGACCGCCACCGAGCCGAGGCACATCGAGAGCAGGGTGGCGACCAGGACGGCCAGCAGCAGCGCCGCCAGCACCCAGCCCGGTCGCCCCCGCACCGGTCAGCTCAGCTTCAGGTAGAACGCGAACTCGTGGTTTCCCATCAGCTCGGGGTGCAGGATGGCCACCAGGTCCCCGAGAATGAGATCCGGCCGGAGCACGCCCAACTCGTAGTAGTTGTTGGCCCCGGCCGCATTCACGTCCTTCGCCGCGTTCCACACATTCCCACTCTTGAACGCCGCGAATTTGGCGAATCGCGGATCCTCTTTCAGCGCATCGGCCTTGGTCG
Source organism: uncultured Actinomycetota bacterium (assembly GCA_963834185.1). Classification (GTDB taxonomy): domain Bacteria; phylum Actinomycetota; class Actinomycetes; order Mycobacteriales; family Nakamurellaceae; genus Nakamurella. Next base: position 154,824 of record CAWIAR010000004.1, on the reverse strand, counting down.
TCCAGGTCGTGCTGGCCAACCACACCGGCGCGTCGCCCGCCTTGGCGAACACTGACTCGAAGTCCTCGTTCAGCGACCCGGTACTGGTGTCCGAGGCCCAGGCCGTGGTGCCACCGGCGTCAGCGAACAGCGTTGCGTTGAAGGACTTTCCGCCCGGCACGTACCAGACGCCCTGGTAGGGCTGGCCGGGAACGATCTCCACCTTCTTGGCGTCGGCGACCTGCTTGCGCAGGCCGTTGTAGTTCTCGGCGATTTCATCGAAGACTGTCGCCGCGGTGTCCTCGGTGCCGGTCAATGCGGCGAAGTACTTGATCCACTCCGCCCGACCGAGCGGGTCGTTCTCCAGCCACTCGGCGTCGGCCAGCACCGGAATGCCCGCCTTTTCGATGGTGGCGTACGCCGGATCCGCGTAGCCGCCGGTGATCAGCACGTCGGGATCGGCGGCGACCACCTTCTCCGCGTCGATGGTGCTGGCCGGTGCGAACTCGACGACGTCGCTGTCGGCAACCCTGTCCAGTACCTGCTTCTCGGAGATGAACGACTTGGACGCGACACCGGTGAGGACGTCGAGTTGATCCAGCGCGACCAGGTTGGGCAGGTGCGAGGTGGACGCCGAGAACAGCGACTGCACCGGGGTGGTGACGACCGCCGCCTTGGCCAGGTCTCCGCTCAGCTCCGGCTTCGGGGCCCCGCACTTGACCAGCACGTACGACTCCGGTTTGCCGCCCTGCTCGGGCTGGACGACGGTGAGTACCTGGTACGACTTGTGGTAGCTCAGGGTGAAGTTCGTGGCGTACTCGAGCGTCGACTTGACCGGGTAGTAGTCGGTGTCGGCGTCGAAGTCGGTGATGCAGCCCTTGTCGTCGAGTCCGCCGGCTCCGGCGGTGGCCGACACACTGGCCGATGCGGTTGCCGACGAGGACTCCGCAGACGACTCGGTGGAGGTGGCCGGCCCGGCCGAGGTGACAGTCGGTGCGGCAGACGTCGTTGCGGCGGCCGTGGTGGTGTCGGTGGCAGCGGGCGTGGACGACCCACACGCGCTGAGCAGCAGGGCGCCGGCCGCGCAGGCGGCGACCAGCCCCGCCCTGGGCGTGACGAGACGGAACAATCGGGTACGGCGGATCATGGAGGTGCACTCCCCGAGGCGAGTCGGTGCGGGTTCGGCCCTTGCGGCGGGACCGACCGGAGTGCGGTCGATCGCCCACGGCCGTCCCTCGCGGCCCCGAACGCCGCGGACCGGCGGTCCGCGCACCGAGGGCAGGTCTTCGGACTCCCGGGCCCGCTCGCCGGATCTCCGGCGGGCACCTACTGGCTCTCGCTTCCCAGGTGGGTCACCCAGTGCTTGTGTGAGAGCTGTCGTTCCCGGTCACCGCTGCGGGGCAGCCCCGGATTCGCACCGGGTTCCCTGTTGTCCCGCGCTCCCCGGCCCAGTTCAGGTCGGCCGGGGGCACGGACCATCGGCGAGCGAAGACTACTGCAGATCCGGGACGTCACGGTCCGCACGGGTCACCGGGAAACTCACCAACCCTCTTCAGGTGTTGATCATGGGGAACTCGTACGCGGGACCTCGGCGTGTTGCGCGACACACCGATGATCGACGTACAGGTTTCCCATGATCAACAGCAATGGGGGGGCCGATCGTCAACCCGGCTCACCGTGGCACCGCCGAGACGACCGACCAGACGGAGACTGCCCGCCGGACTCAGGCGAGGTCGAGAGCCCGCAGGCGGGGCAGCACCTCGTCGCCGTAGAGCTCCAGGAAGCGGGCCTGATCAGCGCCAGGGGCGTGGAACACCAGGTCCCGGAAGCCGAGGTCGGCGTAGTGCTTGACCTTCTCCACGTGCTCGTCGGGATCGGTGGAGACGATCCACCGTGAGGCGGCCCGCTCGACGGGTAGCGCGTCGGCCAGCCGCTGCATCTCGATCGGATCCTCGACGTGGGTCTTCTCCTCCGGCGAGAGCGCAAGCGCGGCCCAGTTCTTGGTGTCGGCCAGTGCGCGGTCCCGGTCGTGGTCATAGGAGACCTTCATCTCGATCATCAGATCGAGATCGGCCAGCGTCCGGCCGCCCTTCTCCGCGCCCTCGGCCAGCGCCGGCAGCAGGGTGTCGCGGTACAGCGAATCGGCCTTGCCCGAGGTGGTGATGAACCCGTCGGCGATCCGACCCGAGAGCCGGGTCGCGGCCGGACCCGATGCGCCGATCCAGATCGGCACCGGGGTCTCCGGCTTGTCGTAGATGGTCGCCTTGTCGGTCCGGTAGTAGGTGCCCTCGAAGTCGACCCTGTCCTCTGTCCACAACTGCTGGATCAGCTGCACGGCTTCCTTCAGCCGGGCGAACCGCTCCTTGCCGTCCGGCCACTGCAGACCCAACGGCACCTCGTTGAGCGATTCCCCCGACCCGACGCCCAGCACGATCCGGCCAGGGAACAGGCAGCCAAGGGTGGCGAACGCCTGGGCGATCACGGCCGGGTGGTAGCGGAACGTCGGGGTGAGCACCGAGGTGCCCACCACCACCCGCGAGGTCCGAGCCCCGACGGCCCCGAGCCAGGGCAACGCCGCCGGGGCATGGCCGCCGTCGTGCCGCCACGGTTGCAGGTGGTCGGAAATGAACACCGAGTCGAACCCGGCCTGTTCGGCCAGCACGGCAAAGTCGGCCAACTCCGTCGGCCCGAACTGTTCGGCCGACGCCTTGTAACCCAGTCGCAGAGCCATTGGCTCACCCTACGCACGGCCGCCGAGCGGGTTCGGGGCGCCTGGAACGCGCGATTCCCGGCGTCTGCATAGGCTCGCGGCATGAGTCTGCTGCCCACCTCCCTGCCGGCCTCGCGGATCCCGGATCCGGCGCAGGCGCCGCCCCTGCGCTGGGGCATCCTGGCACCCGGCGGCATCGCCCGGGCATTCGCCGACGCCCTGCGCAAGCACACCCGCCAGGAGCTGGTCGCCGTCGGTTCACGCTCGAAGGAGCGCGCCGATGCCTTCGCGTCGACGTTCGACATCCCCAAGGCCTACGGCGATTACCAGGCACTGGTCGCAGATCCGGATGTCGATGTGGTGTACGTGGCCAGTCCCCACTCGGAGCACCGGGACCAGGCTCTGCTCGTCATCGAAGCCGGCAAGCACGTCCTGGTGGAGAAGGCGTTCACCCGCAACGCCGCCGAAGCCGGCGAGGTGATCGCGGCCGCCCGCGCTGCCGGCGTCGCGCTCATGGAGGCGATGTGGACCCGCTTTCTGCCGGGCATCGACGTGCTGCGACAGGTCATTGCCGATGGCGTGCTGGGTCGGGTCACCACGCTGATGGCCGACCATGGCCAATACTTCGACTTCGATCCGCAGCACCGGCTGTACAACCCGGACCTGGCCGGCGGCGCACTGCTGGACCTGGGGGTGTACCCGGTGTCGTTCACCTCGTTCGCCCTGCGGAACCCCTCGGTGGACGCCGCCGGCGGCGAGCTGGCCGAGACCGGGGTGGACGGGCAGATCAGCGCGCTGCTGTCGGACGAGAACGACGCACAGGCGCTGGTCAACACCACCCTCTGGGCACAGACCCCGACCACGGCGACGGTCGCCGGGACGATCGCTCGAGCCGAGTTGACCGGGCCGTTCTACGCGCCCACCGAACTGGTGCTCAACGCGCGGGACGGCAGCGTGCTGACCCACGACGGCGGTCCGATCCGCGGTCACGAGGGATTGGCCTACGAGGCGGCCCACCTGGCGCAGTTGGTTGCCGACGACCGCACCGAATCGCCCCTGCTGCCGCTGGACGAGACGCTGAGCATCATGGCGTTGATGGACGACATCCGTGCCCGGGTGGGTGTCCGGCTTCCCGGCGAAGGCTGAGCGCGGGGCCCGGCCGATCGGGTGAACCGAAGACCGAGGATCCCGGCTCTGGGCTTGGCTCACCCGCGCGCTCTACGGAGTTCACGGCCTGGGCCGGAGTCGGGTTCGCGGACCGATGTGACGGCCCTCACCCTTGCACCAGACTGAACGTGCGTTTAGCATCCTGAACATGCGTTCAGCGCAGTCGGCGGACAACGACCTGACCACCAAGGCCAGGATCCGGGACGCCGCGATCGAACAGGTCGCCACCTCGGGCAGCCCGGCTTTCACGGTGCGGGGCGTGGCCAAGATCGCCGGCGTCTCCCCCGCTCTCGTACTGCACCACTTCGGTTCCAAGGACGGCCTGGCCGCGGCATGCGACGCGTACGTGCTGGAGCGATTCCATGAGGTGGCGATCCCGGGCACGTCGGCGGCCGAGGTGATGGCGACGATGGACGTCGAGATGGAACTGGCGCCGCTGGCCCGCTACGCCGCTGAATCGCTGCGGGCCGGGACCCCGTTCGCCAAGGTGTTCATGGAACGCCTGGTGGTCGACTCGGAGAACTATCTGCAACGGTCGGTCGCCGCCGGAATGGTGCGACCGGCCGGCGACGAGCGGCGGCGGGCCGAATTCCTGACCATGTTCAGCATCGGCCTCCTGTTGCTCTCTCCGTATCTGGTTCCGTCCGGTACTCCTGCCGACGATTTCAAGGAAATCCAACGCCGCTACATCCCGGAGATTCTCGAGTTCTACACCTACGGGTTGTTCACCGACGACACATACCTGGCCGCCTTCCGCGCCCGCCAGGAAACCGACACCCACAGCTGAGGGGTTCACCCATGACCGCAGCCATCAGCATGTCCGAGGTCGACAAGGCCTTCGGTCACATCAAGGCACTGTCCGGACTCGACCTGACGGTCGAGACCGGAGAGGTCCACGGCTTTCTCGGCCCGAACGGAGCCGGCAAGTCGACCACCATCCGGGTGCTGCTCGGCCTGTTGCGCGCCGATGCCGGACGGGTCGAGTTGCTCGGCGGCGACCCGTGGCGTGACGCCGTCACCCTGCACCGACGGCTGGCCTACGTGCCGGGCGAGGTGAGCCTGTGGCCCAATCTCACCGGCGGTGAGGTCATCGACCTCATCGGACGGCTGCGCGGCGGCATCGACACCGTCAGGCGTGCCGAACTTCTCGAGCGCTTCGAGCTGGACCCGACCAAGAAGAGCCGCACCTACTCCAAGGGCAACCGACAGAAGGTCGCGATTGTCGCCGCTCTGGCCTCCGACGTCGACCTGCTCATCCTGGACGAGCCGACGTCGGGGCTCGATCCGTTGATGGAAGCGGTGTTCCAGGACTGCATCAACGCCGAACGCGACCGCGGGCGCACCGTGCTGCTGTCCAGCCACATCCTGTCCGAGGTCGAAGCGCTGTGCGATCGGGTGTCCATCATCCGGACCGGCACCGTGGTCGAGACCGGCACCCTCACGCAGCTCCGGCATCTCACCCGAACCAGCATCTCCGCCGAACTCAGCGACGTGCCCGGCGGACTGGCCACCACGCCCGGCGTGCACGACCTGGTCCGCGAGGGCCAACGCGTGCACTTCGACGTCGAGGCCGAACACCTGGACACCGCACTCAAACTGCTGGTGGCCGGCGGCGTGCGGACGCTGACCAGCCAGCCGCCGACCCTGGAGGAATTGTTCCTTCGCCACTACGGTGACGCCGACCCCGAACCCGAACCGGTCGCATCGTGACCAGCACAACGCTCCCCGATCGGGCGGCCGCGCCGGCCACCCACGCCGGTGGGCTCGGCCCGCACCCGCTCGCCGGCACCGGCACGATGATCCGACTGGCCCTGCGCCGGGAACGAATCGCGCTGCTGTCCTGGGTGCTGGTGGTCGTCGTGGTCGCCTCCAGCACAGTGGCGGCCATCGCGCAGCTCTACCCGGACGAGGCGTCACGTGCTGCCTTGGCCGGCGGGATCGCCGCCAATCCCGCATTCCTGGTCATCACCGGTCCGATCTCGGACACCTCGATCGGTGGCGTCTCGGCATGGCGGATGGGGGTGATCGGAGGCATCTTCGTCTCGTTGATGGCCCTGTTCACCGTGATCCGCCGGACCAGAGCGGACGAGGAGGCGGGCCGTACCGAATTGGTTGCCGCCGGGGTTCTCGGCCGGGCCGCACCCCTGGCCGCGGCCGTCGTGGTGGCCGGTGCGGCCAGTCTGCTCATCGGCCTACTGGTCGCCGCGGCGTGGTCGGCCCAGGGTGAGGACGTCGCCGGTTCACTGGCGTTCGGTCTGGCCCTGGCCGGCCCCGGGCTGGTGTTCACCGCCGTGGCCGCGCTCGCCGCGCAACTTGTCGAGAGCGCCAGAGCGGCAACGGGTATTGCCGGCGCCGCGCTAGGTGTGGTCTTCGGCTTGCGGGCCATCGGTGACGTCGGCGGGGTCGACGCGCTGAGCTGGCTCTCCCCACTCGGCTGGGTGGGCCAGGTGCAGGCTTTCGGCGGCAACCGCTGGTGGGTGCTGCTGCTGTTCGTGGCGTTGGCCGGACTCCTGTTGTGGGCGGCGGTGGTGCTGCTCGGCCGGCGTGACCTGGGCCTGGCGATCTGGGCCGCCCGGCCCGGCCCCGCCACCAACGCCCGACTGCGCAGCCCGTGGGCGCTCGCCCTTCGCCTGCATCAGGGACCGTTCCTCGGTTGGCTCGCCGGGTTCGTTGCGTTCGGCGCTGCTACCGGAGCCATCGCGGACAGCGCCGACTCGCTGCTCAACGACAGCCCGCAGATGACTGAATATCTGGCGAAACTCGGTGGGACGTCAGCAATCGTCGATGCCGTTCTGGCCGCCGACGGTGGCATCGCCGGCATCCTGGCCGGGGTGTACGCCATCACCGCGGTGTTGCGGATGTCGACCGAGGAAACGGCCGGACGGGCTGCCCCGGTGCTCGCCACGGCGGTCGGCCGCCCTCGCTGGATGGCCGGGCATCTCGGATTCGCCTTCGCCGGGTCGGCTGTGCTGCTGCTGGTGTGCGGGGTGGTGACCGGGATGTTGCACGGGTTGCGATCCGGCGACTTCGGCCGAGGATTCAGCGACGGGATGGCCTCGACGCTGGCCACAATTCCGGCAGCATGGGTGATGGGCGGCCTGGCCGCGTTGCTGTTCGGGGTCCTCCCGCGACTGACTTCCCTGGCCTGGGCAGCCCTGGCCGCGGCACTGTTGCTCGGTCAGCTCGGCCGGCTCTTGCAACTTCCCCAATGGCTGATGGATCTTTCACCCTTCACCCACATCGGGCCGGTGCCGGCCGACCCGGTGAACTGGACGGCAACGCTGGTCCTGACCTTGATCGCAGTCGCGCTCACCGCGGCAGGGATCGCCGGGTTCCGCCGCCGGGATGTGTCTGGCGGCTGACCTCATCGATCAAGCCTGCGCTCCCGGCGGGTCGCTGACCACCACGGCGATCCGCAGGCCGGCGTCGGCCTCCGGCGCCGGACCCCAGCGCCGACGTCGCAGCACGGTGACGGTTGCCCGCCCGACGGTCACTGCGCGCAGCGTCACCAGCTCGTCGCCGGCGGCGCCCGGCGCACCGCCCGGCGCCGACGATTCCCGGTGCAGTTCGACGGCCGACCCCTCGACGACCGTCTCCCAGTGGTAGCCCGACAGCCCGCGCCCAGGGAGCCGGAGCACGTGGGACTCCCCCGGTCGCAGCACGAGTTCGGCTGGAAGTTCAGGTTCGATCACGCGGGTCCGCCCGGCACCCAGCAGGTGGTCTTCTGCAGGACGTAGCCGGCGGCGTTGGCCCCCTCGGACTTGCTGTTGGTGAACAGGTGGTCAGTGCGGCTTGCGCTCCAATAGCGGTACAGCGGGAGAGCCTTGGGGTGCGCAGCGGCGTAGGCGTAGCCGACGATGCCCTCGTAGGCGTATCCGTCGCCGGACCGACCGTATTCATTGCGGTCCGTGGTGTACACGTGGTCCTTGCGGGACGTGCTCCAGAACCGGTGCAGTGGAACAGTTCCCGACTTGTGCGTGGGGTACAGGTAACACTGGGTCTCCTGGAGGACGTAACCGCCGCCACCCGAACCCAGTTCCGACCAGTTGGTCGTGTAGAAGTGGTCGGTCGCGTTGTGGCTCCAGTAGCGGTACAGCGGCGTCAGTCCGGCCGCGGGCACGATGAGCGAGTCGACCGCGTACATCTCGAAGTCGAACCCGCATTGCCCGTAGGCGATCTGCAAGAAGCCGCCGTCGCCCCACCAGGTGTTCCAGCTGTTCTTGGCCAGCCAACAGTGCTTCGTGTCGTCGTACCCGACGACACTGACGCAGTGACCGCCCTCCTCGGCCCCGTAGACATGCCGGTAGACGCCGCCGGCGTAGTCGTAGAAATCCTCGTAGACCGTGAAGCAGGTCGTCAGCGGTCCTTTGGTGGCGATCCACTGTTTCATCTGTTCGACATCGTCGATGACGTGCCACTGGGCGACCTTGGTCACCACGTCCTGCCATCCCGAGCGCAGTCCGCAGCCCTGATCACCTGCGGTGTAAGGGAAGTGGTGGCCGTCCGTCACGCCGGGATTGCCGGCTCCGTCCAGGGCGTAGTCCGGCCACCAGCCGTAGCCGCAGGTGGCCCCGGAGGTTCGCCCGATGCAATAGAACAACTGCGCCTCGGACAAGTCGATGGCCAGGTTGGCGCCGTAGCGGACCCTGGCCGTGCTCTCGATCGTCGCGGCAACGCCGAAGGCGACGCACGAGCCGCAGTCGCCCTGATCGCGGATCGGCGTCACATAGTTCTTGCCGCCCACCGAACGCCAGCTGAACTTGGCGGGTCGCGGGGGGGCGGCCACGGCTCCGGCAGCGGCCAGTTTCGCCTTGGCACCGGCTTCTCGGCCGGCCAGCGTACCGGCGGGCGGGCGCGCGCCGAGTCGTCGGCGCAACTCGGCGTGGCTCGGCGTCTCGTCCGTGGGGGCGGCGACTTGCCAGTCGGCCCCGGCGGCTTCGACCGCCGCTTGACGGGCGAGCGCGTCGCCGTGGGCATTGGAGGAATCGTCTCCGGCCATATCCACTCCTGGTGGTCTGGGCGGTCCCGCGACCGAGCACTCGGATCGTCGCAGGCCGCCGTGGTTGGCGCCAGGGTGGAGACGGTGCTCACGGCAGGTGATACCGACCTGCCGAACCACACAGCCGGCGGTCACGTGGATCGAACGCTCAGCGCGCGGCCGAGCTCCCGGTCTCGAAATCCACGGCCGGACCGGCCACGTCGTCGCCGGCAGGTTCGGCCGTCTCGGCAAAGGCCGTGGACAGCACGGCCGCGTGCGCCCGGGCCACCGCACGCAGCGCGGACTCCGGGTCGTCGCCGCGGGCCCCGGCCGCATAGGCGATCCGGAAGATCTGCTCGGCGTCGGACTCACCGGCCGGCGGGTCCACGGACAACCCGAACTTCGTCGCCCGGGCGCCGAGCTTGGCGGCCAGGGCGATGGCCGGCTGGCCGAGGGCGACGCCGTCGAGCACCGCACCACGCCCACGTTCGGCCTTCTTCAATTCGTCCCACCGCACCTGCTGGTCGGCCGCCGAGGCGACCGGCTCGACGACCCCACCAGCCCTGGACGGAAACACGTGGGGGTGCCGACGGATCAGCTTGTCGACCAGGTCGCCGGCCACGTCGTCGATGTCGAAGCCACCGTCGCTGCGGGGGGTCTCGGCGGCCACCCTGGCGTGGAACAGCACCTGGAGCAGGACATCACCGAGTTCCTCGCGGATCGCCGCCTCGTCGCCATCCTCGATGGCCTGGACCAGCTCATAGCACTCCTCGACCAGGTACCGGACGAGCGAGTCATGGGTTTGCTCGGCGTCCCAGGGGCAGCCTCCCGGCGAGCGCAATCGGTCCATCACGGCCACCGCGTCCAGCAGCCGCCGCCCGGTCACCGAACTCGCTATCCCATCCGACCCGGACGCACCGTCGGGCGGGTCCGGTATCGACCGCTCAGACCCCGAAGTCATTCGGGACGACCTGCAGGGAACGGGGATCCCACTGTCCGTACCGCGGGTTGACCGTCACCCCCTCCTGCTCGGCGTAGGGGACGAGCAGCAGGGAGAGCACGTCGACGGCTGCGCTGGGAGAGTCTGTCGGCAGCGATGCGCTGGTGATCTTCTGCCGTTCGCTGGTCGCCTCGGTCACCCGCACCACCAGCACCTGCTCGCCCGACGACGGGATGAGCAGGATGTCGCCCTTCTCGGCCAGGAAAATGCCCGACGCGGCCAGGCCGGGGTTCTTCACCAGGCTGGCCCCGGCGCCACGGATTGCCGTCGACGAGCCGGTCGACGGGTCGGTGGGAGCGGCGGCGATCGCCGCGTCCATCGCGGCAGGGTCATTGAGGAACTTCGCGCGCTGGGTGACGGCCTCGTCCCGGTTGGCGGCGGTCACGTAGTCGACGACGACGGACGGGTTGTCGACCTCGGTGCCACCTTCGGGCGCCTTCTTGAGCAGCGCCTGCAGCACGGCGAGGTCCCGCACGAAGTCGTCCACCTGTGCCTGCGGAATCTTCAGCTCGGAGGCGACTCCGGCCTTGTTCTCCCCGATCGACTGCAGGGTCTGGTTGACCTCGGCCTCGTCGACGGTGATCCCGTTGGCCTTCGCCGCCGCCTGCACGAGTTCGTGGCGCACGGCGTTGGTCGCCACCGCGCGGGTGATGTCGAGCTGTCCGGCCGTCCCGAGGCTCGCGCTCGGGTCGCTGTATTCGTCGATCACCTGCCCGGCATCCGTTTGGATCGTGGTCTCCGGCACCTGGACGTCCCCGACCACGACCCCGGCGCCCGGGGTTTGTGAGCAGGCAGACACGGTGAACACCAGCGCGGCGGCGGTGGCGATCATCCCGAGTCGGCGTGGTCGCCCGGCCACGCTGCGACCCGCAGAGGTCAGCACCGAACGAGGGCGGGAGAGCACGGCCACCTGGCACACCTTCCTGAACAGGGCCCGGCGGATCAGCTTTGCCTGGGACCACCGGACAGCCTGCCACATCCGGCGCCGGTCCCGCGGGCTCTCGGCCGACAGGCGCGACCGAGCGGGCACCCCCGTCACCTACCGGTAACACGATGAAGGGACGATGGTCGTCATGGACACACCTGTCGCGCACGACGACCCGCTCGCCGCGGGGACGACGTTGGAGTGGCTGCCGGAGACGATCCAGGACACCGAGCCGGCGTTCGCGACCGCCGACTCCACGGACGCCACCAAAGCGCTCCGGGCCGACGTCAGGCGGGTGGGCGGTCTGCTGGGCGACACGCTGGTCCGCCAGCACGGTGCCGAACTGCTCGAGTTGGTCGAACGGGTCCGCAAGCTCACCAAGCAGTCCCAGGAGGCGGCCGGCGACGACGAACGGGCCAACGCCATCGATGAGGTCAGGTCGCTGCTCGGTGGCCTGCCGCTGGACCAGGCGACGGCGCTGGTCAGGGCGTTCGCGTCGTACTTCCACCTGGCCAATGCCGCCGAGCAGGTGCACCGGGTCCGGGCTCTGCGCTCCCGCCCGGCGGACGAGGGTTGGCTGGCCAGCACGGTCAAGGAGGTGGCGACGTCGATCGGCCCGGCCGGGCTGGCGGACGCGATCGCCGCGCTGAAGGTACGTCCGGTGTTCACCGCCCACCCGACGGAGGCGAGCCGCCGTTCGGTGTTGACCAAGCTGCGCCGGCTGTCGGACATCCTGGCCGCCCCGACCGAGCCCGGCACCACCGCCCGGCGCCGGCAGGACCGTGAACTGGCCGAACTGGTGGAGCTCATCTGGCAGACCGACGAACTGCGCCAGGTCCGGCCGACACCGGTCGACGAGGCCCGCAATGCGCTGTACTACTTCGACGACATCGTCCGGGAGACCGTGCCGGAGTTGACCGCTGAACTCGCCGCGGAACTCGCCGACCACGGCGTGGCGCTGCCGCACGACGCGGCGCCGCTGCAGTTCGGCACCTGGATCGGCGGCGATCGCGACGGCAACCCGAACGTCACCGCCGACATCACGCACCAGGTCCTGTTGCTCAACCACCTCGAGGCCATCCGGTTGGCCCAGGCCGCGCTGGACAAACTGATCGCGGCGCTGTCGGAGTCGACCGAGATCGTCGGGGTGTCGGACGAGTTGGCCGCGTCGGTGGCCGACGACCTCGACCACCTCCCGGGCATGGACCCCCGGGTGCTGGAACTGAACATCGCCGAGCCCTATCGGCTCAAGCTGACCTGCATGAAGGCCAAGCTGGCCGCCACCCGCACCCGGGTGCAGCACAGCACGCCGCACCGGCCCGGCTTCGACTACGCGGACCGCTCCCAGGTGCTGGCCGATCTGGCGTTGATCGCCGATTCGCTGCGCACCCACGCCGGCGGACTGGCCAGCGACGGCATCGTCGCCACCACCGAACGCACCCTGGCGATGATCGGCATCCACCTGGCCACCATGGACATCCGCGAGCACGCCGATGCCCACCATCAGGCGGTCGGGGTGCTGTTCGATCGGCTCGGCGAACTGTTCCGCCCCTACGCCGAACTGGACCGCGAGTCGCGCCACAAGCTGCTCGCGCAAGAATTGACCTCGCGGCGCCCGCTGGCTTCCCAACCGCTGCCGCTGGATGCCGACGACCTGCGGACCTTCGCGGTGTTCACCGAGATCGCCGAGGCGCTGAAGACCTACGGCCCCGAGGTGATCGAGACCTACATCATCTCGATGACCCGCGGCGCCGACGATGTGCTGGCCGCGGCGGTGTTGGCCCGCGAGGCCGGCCTGATCGACATCTACGGCACACCAGGCGATCCGGCTCGTCCGCCGCGTGCACTCATCGGCTTCGCCCCGCTGCTGGAGACGGTCGACGAGCTCCGCAGGTCCGGAGACGTGTTGGAACGCTTGCTGTCCGAGCCGACCTACCGCGAGATCGTCCGACTCCGAGGCAATGTGCAGGAGGTGATGCTCGGCTACTCGGACTCCAACAAGGAATCGGGCATCACCACCAGTCAGTGGGAGATCCACAAGACCCAACGCACCTTGCGGGATGTGGCGGCCCGGCACGGAGTCTCCCTGGTGCTGTTCCACGGCCGCGGCGGGTCCGTCGGCCGCGGCGGCGGACCCACCTACGACGCGATCCTGGCCCAACCGCACGGCGTGCTGGACGGGGCGATCAAGTTCACCGAACAGGGTGAGGTGATCAGCGACAAGTACTCGCTGCCCGACCTGGCCAAGGAGAATCTCGAGCTCACCGTGGCGGCGACGCTGGAGGCCAGCGCGCTGCACCGGACAGCCAGGGTGACCGGGTCTCGGTTGGCCCGCTGGGACGAGGTGATGGAGATCGTCAGCGACGCGGCGTTCGCCCAGTACCGCAAGCTGATCGACCACCCACGGCTGCCCGAGTACTTCCTGGCCTCGACGCCCACCGATCAGCTGGGCTCACTGAACATCGGGTCCCGGCCGTCCCGCCGCCCCGATTCCGGTGGCGGCATCGGCGGTCTGCGGGCGATCCCGTGGGTGTTCGGCTGGACCCAGTCCCGGCAGGTTGTCCCCGGCTGGTTCGGCGTCGGGTCGGGGCTGAAGGCGGCCAGGGAGGCCGGACACGGCGAGTCCCTGGAGAAGTTCCAGGCGCAGTGGCACTTCTTCCGCACGTTCCTGTCCAACGTCGAGATGACCTTGGCCAAGACCGACATGTTCATCGCCGAGCTGTACGTGCGCGCCCTGGTCCCGAAGGACATGCACGAACTGTTCGAGATGATCCGCGCCGAACACGAGCTGACGGTGGCCGAGGTGCTGGCCGTGACCGGCGAGAAGTTCTTGCTGGACGCCCAGCCCGCGTTGCGACGGACCCTGGAGGTGCGGCAGGCCTACCTCGACCCGATCTCCTACCTGCAGGTGGAACTGCTACAGCGGGTGCGGTCCGACGATGCCGAGCCGGACGCGGCGCTGCAGCGGGCGCTGCTGCTGACCGTCAACGGCGTGGCCGCCGGGTTGCGCAACACCGGCTGATCAGTCGATCGGCTCCATGGTGGCCTGTGCGATCTTCTGCACGACCTTCGGGACGTCACGTCCAAGTTGGCGACTGATCTCGACCTGAGCCTGGGCGGCGGCGATCATCGACGGGGTCACGTAGACACGGCGACGGGCGGGGGTTTCTGGGGCGCCGTCCGTTGCGGGTTCCTTGGTGCTGGTCACGGCGAGCTCCCTTCATCGCGTGCAGTTGTCCTGCCCTCAGTGTGACCGACGAAGTCAACGCCGTCCACGGACCGCTCATATTCGCTGGTCAGGGCGCCTACTCGGTTCTCGCTGGCGAGCTCGAGCAGGAGTTTGCGATCATCGTCGGCGGCCAGGGGCGAGCGCGAAAGTTGCGCCAGGACGCGATAGCCGGCGATTCGGCGCTGTTCGTCGTCAGAAGCAGTGAGACCCTCCGCCCATTGCACGCGCCGAAACCATTCCTCTTGCCCGGCTCGCCGGTTCTGGGATCGACTGACGATGACCGATCCGACCATGCCGAGGACGCCACCCAACAATCCGCTCAGCAACACCGCCCATGGCGCAGACTCCACTGCCGCCTCCCCGATGCGTGCCGACCTCCAACGTACCGACGAGGCCCCACCGGGCCGACACCGCTGGCCTCGGTATGGCCTAGCGTTCCGGCCAGGGCCGCGTCCGCGTCCCGAACCCGGAAGGTCGGAGCCCATGACACCGATCGCCGGGGAGGTCACCTCCGCGCTGATCCGTGCGCTGGGTACCGACGATGCGGTCGACGGCTCGACCCGGCGGCGGGCGGAGTACAGCTCGGACGCGTCGAACTACCGGGTGGTCCCGCAGGTGGTGGTATTTCCCCGGCATGTCGACGACGTGCTGGCGGTGCACGCGACCTGCCGGGAACTCGGCGTCCCGCTGACCAGCCGTGGTGCCGGCACGTCGGTGGCCGGAAACGCTATCGGGCCCGGGGTGGTGCTGGACTTCTCCCGTCACCTGAACGGGGTGCTGGAACTCGACCCCGGCTCCCGGACTGCGGCGGTCCAGCCCGGTGTCGTGCTGGACGCGCTGCAGAGTGCCGCTGCGCCACACGGGTTGCGGTTCGGACCCGACCCCTCCACGCATGCCCGCTGCACGCTCGGCGGGATGATCGGCAACGACGCCTGCGGCTCGCACGCCCTGGTGTTCGGACGGACCAGCGACAACGTCCTGGCACTCGATGTCCTCGACGGCACCGGCCGCCGATTCGGTACCGACGCCCCGCCGACGGACCTGCTCGACGGCCTCACCACTGTCGCCGCCACCCACCTCGCCACCATCCGCACGTCGTTCGGCACGTTCGACCGACAGGCGTCCGGATACGCGTTGCAACATCTGCTTCCGGAACGCAATCGCGAGGCTGCCAGTGGACTGTCGGGAAAGCGGTTGGCCGGGCTGCTCACCGGGTCCGAGGGCACGCTGGTGACCCTGCTGTCGGCCACCGTCCGGCTGGTACAGGCGCCGGCCGTGACCACCCTGGTGGTGCTCGGCTACCCCGATCTGGCCGCGGCCGCCGACGCCACGCCGGCGTTGCTGCGGCACCGGCCGCTGGCCCTCGAGGGCATCGAGCGGCCGGTGGTCGAGCTGCTGCGGTCCCGCGGTCGAGCCGCCGACGGACTTCCGCCCGGGGACGGCACCCTGCTGGTGGAGCTGGGCGGCGACTCGACGGCCGAAAGCCAGGCGGCGGCTCGGGCCCTGGTGGCGGATGCCGGTGACGCCGTTGGCTCGCTGGTCGTGACGGACCCGGTACGGGCACATGCGCTGTGGCGTATTCGCGAGTCCGGTGCCGGCTTGGCCGGCCGGACGGTGGACAACCGGCCGGCCTGGCCGGGTTGGGAGGACGCGGCGGTTCCGGTCGATCGTCTCGGCGCGTACCTGCGCGATTTCCGGCTGCTGCTCGACGATTTCGATCTCGACGGGTTGCAGTACGGCCACCTGGGCGACGGCTGCATGCACACCCGCATCGACTTCCCGCTCACCGAACCGGGAGGCATCGACCGGACGGTCGAGTTCCTCACGGCCGCAGCGCACCTGGTCGCCGGGCACGGTGGTTCGCTGTCCGGCGAGCACTCCGACGGCCGGGCTCGTGGCGCACTGCTGCCGATCATGTACCCGCCCGCGGCGCTCGCGGCGTTCGGACAGGTCAAGGCGCTGTTCGACCCCGACGACCTGCTCAACCCGGGCGTCCTGGTTCGACCGGCACCGCTCGACGCCGACCTGCGGGTGCCGGCCGCGCGCGCCACGGCGTCGATCGGTGGCGGGCGTCGATCGGCGTTGCCCGGCCTGGCCTTTCCCGACGACGGCGACCTGACCGCCGCGGTGCACCGGTGCGTCGGGGTCGGGGCTTGCCGGGCCGACACGAATGCGGTGATGTGCCCGTCGTACGTGGCCACCCGGGATGAGAAGGACTCCACCCGGGGTCGGGCCAGGGTCTTGCAGGAGATGGCCAACGGCGGGCTGGTCGCCGGCGGCTGGTCGTCCGGTGAGGTTCTCGAGTCGCTGGACCTGTGCCTGTCCTGCAAGGGCTGCGCGGTGGACTGCCCGGCCGGGGTGGACATGGCCAGCTACAAGGCCGAGTTCACCGACCGCCACTTTCGCGGGCGCATCCGGCCGCGCAGCCACTACACGCTCGGCCGGTTGGCGGTGTGGGCGCGGCTGGCGTCCCGGGTTCCCCTGGCGACGAATCGGGCGATGCGGACGGCCGGGTTGGCGCGGCTGGCCAAGGCGGCCGCCGGGGTGGATCGGCGGCGATCCCTGCCGAGTTTCGCGCCAGAAACGTTCCGCGGCTGGTTCTCCCGTCGGAACGTCGTGCCGGCAGCACCCGAGGGCGACCCGGTGGTGCTGTGGGTCGACACGTTCACCGAGTACTTCGATCCTGGGGTGGGAAGGGCGGCGATTGCCGTCCTCGAGCACCTCGGGTTTCGGGTGGCGATCCCGGCCGAGCCGGTGTGCTGCGGGCTGACCTGGCTGTCCACCGGGCAACTTGCCGGCGCCCGCCGGCAACTGCTGCGCTCGCTGACCGCCATCGACGAGGCGGCGGCCCGGCTGGATGCGACGGCGCCGCATCGGGTCCCGGTCGTCGGGCTCGAACCGAGTTGCACCGCGCTCTTGCGCGACGATGCTGCCCGGCTGCTCCCGAACGACAAACGTGCCGTCGTCCTGCACGACCGGGTGTTCACGCTGGCCGGCCTGATCCGGGCCCACCGGCCGGACTGGCAGCCCCCGGCGGGGGCGACGGCAGCGGCCGTTGTGCAGGAGCACTGCCACCAGCACGCGTCCACCGGCTTCACGGCCGACAAGGCACTGCTCGAGGCAACCGGACTGGAGCCAACGGTGCTGTCCGGCTGTTGCGGCCTGGCCGGCAACTTCGGCGTCGAAAAGGGCCACCACGACGTCTCGGTGGCGATCGCCGAGCACGCGCTGCTCCCTGCCCTGAAGGAGGCGCCCGCCGGCACCACGGTTCCCGTCGCGGACGGATTCTCCTGCCGCACCCAGGCCGAGCAGCTGGCTGGGATCCGACCTCGACATCTTGCCCAGATCCTGGCTGCATCGCTGGTCCCGCCGGCCGGCTAGTCGACAAGAACTGAGCAGGGAACACTTCTGAGCCCAACGGCAAGAAGACGCGACCAGGCAAGCGTCGACACCGGGTGATGGCTCGGGGACCCATCGTTCCTCCGTCATTTGCGCCAAGTTGGCCCGGGCCCGTATCCCGATGCCCCTCTCCGCACCTCTCACCGTTCGCGCCCGGCCGTGTGGCCGACTACCCCAGCGCACGTGGACTTGGAGAGGATGCTCGTGTTTCGGCGTTTAGGAATCATGCTGGCGGTCGCCGCCGGCGCGGCATTGACGGTCGGGCTGGCCCCGGCGGCTTCGGCCGACGACGGCGGCGGGACGACCTACAACTGGGTCGGCAACACGCAGGACCCCGCCGCCGACAACCACTCCTGGGGCGACAAGAAGAACTGGGACCCGCAGGAAGTGCCCAAGGACGGCGACTCGGTCGTCATCGAACTTCCGCCGGGGCGATGCGCCGCGCACGTCGACGGTGTCCCGGCCGTCGAACTGAAGAACTTCACCATGCAGGAGTCCGGTGCGTCCGGCGCTTGCGGCGTCGGCATTTTCGGCGGGAGCAACGTCAAGGTCACCGGGCTGTTCCAGTGGAACGGCGGACAGATCAACGTGCCGATGACCATGGACGGGGTCGGGTCGATCATGGGCCTGACCAATCGGATGAAGTACCTGACCCAGACCATGACCGTCACCGGCACGCTCACCGTGACCGAGGCCGGCGGCGACGGTGGTCTGCGTATCGACAACCCGAGCATGCTGCACATCAAGCCCGGCGGGACGCTGATCTCCACCGCCATCGGATCGAACGACATCACGTATCTGGCCTGCTGCACCAACCCTGCCCACCTGCTCAACGAGGGCACCGTCCAACTGCTGCACGGCACGCTGAACATCACCGCCGTCCAGTTCGACCAGCACGGCACGCTCAAGATCGGCGGCGGCGCACAGCTGGTCACCACCAAGGCTCCGGTCACCGCGTCCAACGGGGCGAAGTACTCCGGTTCCGGTTCGTGGAACATCGGCAACCAGTCGGTGGCCCGGTTCACCGGCACCCAGAACGTGGAGTCCCCGTTCCGCCTGTACCTCGGCGGCACTGCCGCTGCGCCCGGCGGACGCCTCGGTGGCACGTTCACCCTGGCCGGCAACGGCGGTCGGCTCGACTGGGCCGCCGGCCGCATCGAGGGCAACATGACCGTCGCCCACGGCTTCACCGTCCGGGCGCTCAAGTCTCTGCAGCAGACCTACCTGTACGGGCGCGACTACACCGACGCGGCGCACCCGCTGGTCGCCTCGGTGATCAACCACGGCAACATCACCTTCGCCCAGGGCTCCGGCTACACCGGGGTCGAGAACTCCCGACTGGTCAACGCCCCCGACGGGGTCCTCACCTTCGCACCCGGCACGCTGCTCGACGCGAACGGGTGCTGCGTCAACCCCGAATTGGTCCGCAACCAGGGCAAGGTCGTCGTTGACGCCACGGGTACCGCGACGGCCGCGCAGCTGAACATGGTCTCGCTGGAGAACACCGGCGCCGGCAGCATCACCATCGCCAAGGGCAAGCAGCTGCAGCTGACCGGTGGCTCGCCGGCCACCCTGACCAGCACCTCGGTCAGCGGCGGCGGCAGGCTGTTGATCGCCACCCCGACCAAGGTCTCCGGCACCGTGAAGATCAACGCCGGCACCAACCTGGCGATGATCCACCCGGGCAGCCTGGACGGCACCGCCACCGTCGGCGGCACCGGCTCCATGGTCTGGTCCGGCGGCAGCATCTCCGGCAAGGTCACCATCTCGACCGTGGCCGGCCTCACCGTCTACCCGACGATGATCAAGTACGTCCGCAACCTCAACGGAGGGTCGACGCCGAGCGCGGTGACCATCACCGCCAAGACGACGTTCGTCGCCGGCACCAAGACCGCGGTCAACCGGATCGATCTGGGCAACTCCACCCTGACCTTCTCCGGCGCCACCACGATCCCCACCTACGTGGAGCTCTACGGCGGCAACCTGCTCAACACCGGGACCATGACGATCAACCCTGGCAGCGGCGGGCAGTTCTACCGGACCAACGGCCCGACGGCCAACCGCGGCACGATGAAGTTCGCCAGCGGGACGTCGAACTTCAAGGCGGCGATGTACCAGCAGGTGAGCGGCAACACCGACATCGCTGCGGGCGCCACCATGGCCTTCACCTACAGCTCCAACGGGGTGATCGTCCAGGGCGGCGGCCTCATCGGCACCGGCCGGATCATCGGCTTCCTGCGCAACGAAGGGGGTGCGGTCTCCCCCGGCTCCAGCGGCGCAGGCATCCTGACTGTCACCGGTGACTACGTCCAGGAGACCGCCGGCAAGCTGTACCTGGACATCAGCAGCACCAGCCGTCGACCGGCTGGCGGTCAGCGGCAAGGCCGTCGTCGGCGGGACTCTGCTGTTCCGCACCATGGGCAACGACGGCGCCCGCGGTCGGCACCTCCCGGACCGTGCTCACCAGCGCCCAGCTGACCTGGGCGGCCAAGTGCGCCTACACCTCCGGCGCAGGTAGCTCGACCGGGTTCTGGCAGTACGTGCTCGGACCGAAGAACCTGGGCGTGCTGCGCAAGAAGGGCACCGACACGCACTGCTGATGTCATCCTCTCGTCCGTCTGACGATCACCGAACGTCGGTCCCGGCCGCCTCCAAGCGAGGTGGCCGGGACCTACGTCGCGCCGGGCGCTTCGACTTCTTCGGTCAATGCGTGACCGTCGCACCGACTTTCCCATTCCCGCAGAATGGGAAAGTCGGCACTTTGTTGGGGCGAGGTGGTCCGTCAGCGCCAAACCCCGCCGTCACCGATGGGAGCAACGCATCAACCTGAACCACGCGAAATGTGTACAGAGCGTGGGGAGATGCTGAAAGTTCAAAGGGCCGAACGGTGTTCGCCGCCGAGTTCGCCGCACGTCTGTAGCGCTCAGTCCCGACGCTGCCGGCCGGCACGTGAGAACCCTACCTTTCCTGATCTGCTCGAAGTGGGTACCGTCCCTCAGGCGTGTTCGACGTCATCACAAAGGCGCAAGCGTCTTGTGAACGAAGGGATCCCGATGCGCAAGGTTCTTGCCCTGGTTTCTGCCGCGCTCTTTGTCACCGGTTTTCAGGTTGTCGGCCCACTCGCCGTGCAGAGCGCGAGCGCGGCCGCAGCGGTGAGCATTTCCGGGCCGACGGTGGCAACGTCCGCGACAGTGACGCTCACGGGCATCGCCGCGCCGAGAGCCCAGGTGAAGGTCTACTTCCATCGCATCGGTGAGCGGGCAGGTTACTACTCTCTTCGCAGAGTGCTGACGGCGGATTCGGCGGGGCGATTCAGGACGACCTACGACAACCGGGCCGACCAGCGGTACTACGCCGTGTCGGGCGGCGTCAGGTCGGCGACCAAGCTGACCAAGGCCGCCTACCTGACGATCTCCGGGCCGGCGACGGCGACCAAGAACTCCCGTGTCACGCTCAGAGGCCGAGGCCCTGCCTATGCCCTCGTGTATGTGCGGTTCCATCGTCTGGGCACTGCAGCAGGCGTCTACAACGTGAGTCGAGCTGCCCGCGTAAATTCTGTGGGCGAATGGTCGACTTCGTTTGTACTCAGCACTGACCACCGCTATTACGTGACGTACCTGGGCCACAAGTCGACGAGCGGCCTGACTCAAGCGAAGACGCCCGCGACGAGCGCGCCGGGAGGTTTTCCGAACGCCTCCACCACCGGAGTTCCTCGCGGGACGACATTGCGCACGTATACCGGCCCATGTTCGATCCAGACAGCGAACGCGGTGATCGACGCCAAGATCGTCAACTGCGATCTCAGGGTGCTTTCCAAGGGCGTCAAGATCACCCGTTCCATCATCAACGGAACGATCTATAGCGATCCCGACTATTTCAATGGCTCATTCACCCTCACCGACAGCGAGGTCAGGATGCCGCAGTCGGCCGGGACCGGGATAGGTGACGTGAATTTCGTCGTCACGCGGGTTGAAGTGACCGGAGGAAGTCGGTCCATCAACTGCGCCGCCGATTGCACTGTCCAAGACTCGTACTTGCACGGCCAGTACACGGATAAACGAGGCATCGATCATGAGTCCGCGGTCCGCATGGGTGAAAACAGCGTCATTCGCCACAACTACATCACCTGTGATGCGACGCCCGTACCTCCGGATGCAGGCTGTTCTGCGGCTCTCACCGGGTATGGCGACTTCGCCATCGTGCAGAAAAACACCATCGCCAACAATTTGATCGACGGCGGACCATATGGGTCGATGGGCTACTGCGCTTACGGGGGCTCGACGACGGGCAAACCCTTCTCCGCCGGCGTCAACAACATCAAGTTCACCGACAACATTTTCCGTCGGGGTCCCGGCGGCAAGTGCGGAATCTGGGGGCCGATCACCTCATTCGATTCCAACGCCCCCGGAAACGTATGGACGAACAACCGCTACGACGATGGCTCGGCGGTCCGACCTGCCAATTGAGGGCACTTCCAAGTCCATGAAGTGCGTGCCAGAGCCGGGACTCCTGACCGGGCTCAGTGCCTGCGCAGCCGCCGGGCGCCCGCCGCAGTGAGAGCCACCCCGACCAACAGGATCGCACCACCGATGAGCAAGGTGGCGCCCATGTCGAACCCGGCACCTGTGTTCGGGAGGGTTCCCCCGCCGGCGGCGGGCGGCTCCGCCGGGGGCGCCACGGCAGAAGTCGTGACGATCGCGATGGAGGTCTGGGTGATGGGCGGCGCGGGGTAGGGCGTAGTCATCTCAGCACTGGCCGTACCCGAAAGAACCAGCATCAGCCCGGCCCAGAGGCCAACGACAACCCACAGTGCTCGACGCTTCATGATTTCGATCTCCTGATCGTCCGATTGGGTCATCATACGACGCGTTCGGCGGTTCGACGTGCGCAATCTAGTAACGCTGTGTTCAGGAATTGCCGCACGACTGGTACGACTCGGCGTGCTTCGTCCACTGACGGACCCCTGGCGTAGTGATCAACCAAGGGGTCACGGACGCAGCGTCGGCGTACGGCACCGTCACGGTCGCGGTGACCGTGACCGAGCGAGCCGGGACCGAGATCGACCGTGGTCGCCAGCACAGACCGGCCGCCGTCTGTACCGGCCAACGCGGGGGCGGCCGCCCCGTCGATCTTGATGTCGGATACCGATCCCCCGGTCGGCGCGAAGATCAACGCGTTCAGTCCGAGCCGATATCCCGGGTTGTTCCCGCCGATCACGTAGGGCGAAAGGCCGCTGGAGGGCGAGGAGTCGGTCAGCGTCACGGTGAGTTGGAGCTGCCGGGAGCCGTCAGCAGTGCACTCGCCCGGTGCCAATGTCGCTGCGCCATCCAGGTAGTAGCCGAGTTTGGATCCGCTGCCGTCGTTCAGGAACACCCCGACGCTGGGCCTGGTCGGCGGGTCAACCGGCAGCACGCCGGCCACTTGCGTGTCGAGCAGGACAGTCTGCTCAGCGGGGTGCGCGCTCCACACCATCACCCTGCGCTCGTCGACCATGTCCTTGGTGTTGCTCACCGTTACCCGCAGGTCGCCGCCGCCTGAGATCATGGCCTGGAAGGCCGCGGCGGTCGCGGCGTTGAGGTAGGTGTCTCGAGCCGGCGCGTCCGAGCCATGCGGATAGCGGGCGTACACGTCGGACAGCAGCACCTGGATCACATTGGCGGCGTCGAGCTTGCCTCCATCACCCAGTTCGATCGGCTCTCGCGCGACCAACAACTTCGAGATCACCACCGGATCGATGGCGATGACGCCGTCGACGGGCTGCTTGGTTCGCCGGGTGTACATCTGCGCGAACCGGGAAGCTGCAGCGGGGAACTGCGGGGTGAAGTTCACGTCCATCGGGAATGTGCCGATGCGCTCGCTGTACAGCGACCGACTCGCGGCATCGACGGCACCGACCGGCGCGTCGAACGTGCCGATATCCCGGCTGCCAGATCCCTGGTCGACGATGGACAGCCGTCCGTTGTCGATGCGCAGGGCGGCATAGGAGCCGAAGATTCCGCCGGTCGCCCTTGGCTCGGCGAGGTTCTGGAATACCAACAAGTAGGTGCGCGGGCTCTCGCTGCCCAGCATCGGCGCCGCGAGTGTGGCCAGCCGCGCGCCGGTCTGGGTCATCGTGCTGACCTGCGGCAGCTGTGCCTGGAACTGGACCACGGCGGAGTCGATCGGCCCGATGAGCTTGCGCCGATCGATCGAGTCGACCAGGACGCCCGCCCGTTGCACGGCTGCGTTCATGTCGACCATGACCTTGGATCCGGCTTCCACGACGGACATGTCCATGGCACCGCCGTGCGGAAGCAGGTGTGCCCCGTCCAGCAACGGCGTCAGCCGCGCGGCTGCGGGCATCTCAGCGGCCACCGCGTCGACCGCCCTGGCCAGCTGGCCTGCCGCTGCGAGGTTGTCGCCGACCCAGGGAACGACGGTCGCGGCCCGATAGAGCGGGTCGTCGACGGCCGATCGGGCGGAAGCCGCCTCGTGAGCCAGACGGTCCGCCAGCGCGGTCAGGTGATCGGGCCGGGAGATGCCGTGCCCATGGAATTCGGACTCCATCTGTTCGACCACATCCCGGGCCGACGAGAGTGCCAGGTATGCCTGGACGGCGCGGAATCCCACCCAGCCGACGATCAACAGAATGAGCACGCCGGCGCCGAGCAGGATGCGGCCGACCCACCGGCGCCGCGACGTCACCTGCGGCTCCGGCTCCACAGGTGTCGCCACGGCGTCGGCGGGAGGTTCGGGGACGGACTCCAGAGCGGGGTCCGCCACAGGCGGTGCAGGCATTCGTCCAGGTTCCCGTTCGAGAGGCGAGAGCCCCACAATGCCACACCGATAGAATACAAAGGGTAGTCATTGCTCGAACGGATGGAGGTATATCACCCATTCAGGTGTGTTTGACTGCCTCGACTCGACTACGTAGCGCTGACATGCCGTCGGATGGCACACTTCGGGGGTCCGGTTCTGGGGGAATGGCCGGGCACCAGCCTGTACGAAGGAATTGTCTGTGAGCGCTGCCGAGCACACCGGATCTGCACCGGACGGCGTCTTTGTCCATCCGCATGGACTGTGCGAGAGCGAGACGGTCGGCGCCGGCACCCGGATCTGGGCATTCGCGCACGTGCTCTCCGGTGCAACCGTGGGCAAGGACTGCAACATCTGTGACGGCGCCTACGTCGAGTGGGGTGCCCACGTGGGCGATCGCGTGACCATCAAGAACAACGTGTTGCTCTTCGAAGGTGTCACCGTCGAGGACGACGTCTTCCTGGGACCGGCAGTCGTGTTCACCAACGACCTGCGTCCGCGCGCAGCGATCAAGCGCTCGGGCGAGGCGCTGTTGTCGACCATCGTCCGCTCAGGAGCGACGCTGGGCGCCGGGGTCGTCGTCGTCTGCGGCAACACCATCGGCCGCCACGCATTCATCGGCGCCGGCGCCGTGGTGACCTCGGATGTGCCCGACCACGCATTCGTGGTCGGCAATCCGGGCCGTCAACGCGGCTGGGTCTGCGTCTGCGGAGACCGCCTGGCCAGCGACCTGACGTGTGCCTGCGGCCGATCGTTCGAGCACTCCGACTCGGGCCTCACCCAGCGCCACGCTTCAGGCCCGGCCGAGGGCTGACGATGTACATCACGCTGCGCGGCACTCCGGGCGCCGAGAAGAGAGCTTCCGAGACCAGATCGAAAAACGGCAAGGTGGGGCGTCGCATCGCGCCGGCTGTCCTCGGCCTTGGCACGGTCAGCATGTTCACCGACATCTCGTCGGAGTCGGTTGCGGCGATCCTGCCCATCTACATCACCCTGGTCGTCGGCATGGGTCCGCTGGCCTACGGGTTCCTGGACGGCGTCTACCAGGGGGTCAGTGCATTGGTCCGGATCGCCGGCGGCTGGTGGGCCGACCGGTCGGACCGGCCCAAGTGGGTGGCGGTCGTCGGCTACGGCGCCTCGGCACTCTCACGATTTGCGCTGCTGCTGGCCAGCGGCTTCTGGGCGATCACGTCGACCGTTGCGGTCGATCGGCTCGGCAAAGGCCTGCGCACCGGCCCGCGCGACGCGCTGATCGCCACCGCGTCCGACCCCGACCACCTCGGCCGAAACTTCGGCGTGCACCGCGCCATGGACACCGCCGGTGCGCTGATCGGGCCACTACTCGCCTTCGCAGTGCTCGCCGCGTTCCCGTTCGGCCTGGGCGGTTACCACACGGTCTTCGTCTTCTCCGCAGCGGCGGCAGTCATCGGGGTCGCGGTGCTCGTGCTCGCGGTGCCGGACCTGCGCCGGCGCGACCGGGCGGACTTCGTCCCGGCAAGCCGGCCCCGACTGCGTGATTTGGCCACGCCTGGCGTGCGTCGACTGCTGATCGCCGCGGCACTGCTCGGGGTCGTCACGGTCGGCGATGGGTTTCTCTACCTCGCGCTGCAGGACGGTGGGCAGATCGCCCCCGAATTCTTCCCGCTGCTCTTCGTCGGTTCGAACGCCGCGTATCTCGCGCTGGCGATCCCGCTGGGCCGACTTGCTGACCGGATCGGCCGGGCCAAGGTGTTCATCGGCGGCCACGTCCTGCTCTTCGGCTCGTATGTGCTCGCCGCGACGCACGCGGGCGGGATGGTCGGGGCCATCGTCGTGCTGCTTCTGCTCGGTGCGTTCTACGCCTCGACGGACGGGGTGTTGGCCGCCCTGGCCAGCCGGGAAGTGCCGGAGGAAACCAGAGCCAGCGGTATCAGCGCTGCGCAGACCGTGGTCGCGATCGCGCGGTTCTTCTCCTCGATTCTGTTCGGCGTGCTGTGGCAGCTCACCGGACGGTCCACTGCGTTGCTCGTCATGGGAATCGGGCTCACCCTCGCCGTGCCGGTCGCGGCCACGCTGCTACACGCGTTCCGCCGTCCCCGCCCCGGTCGCAGCCTGATGCTGACCCGAACCCGGATCGTTGCGCTCGCGGTTGTCTGCGTCCTGGCCGTGGGCGCAGCCGTCTGGTACTTCGCGCACGCGCGGGCCGCGACCGCGGCGCAGGCCGACCAGGCGCCGCAGGTGGCAGTGCGGACCGACGCCGCGGCCCTGCTCGCCGCTGACCACATCGTGTTCCGGTCATCCGCGCTCGGCACCGAGTACGGCCGGACCGCGGTGGTTCCGCTGTCGGATCCGAGCGGTCCGCGGGCCTACCTCGACCCGATATGCGAGCGCGTCTACGCGACCTCGAGCGACGGGGTCTGCGTCGAAGCCGACCGCGGCGTGGTGTCCAAGTACTCCCTGGTCCAGCTCGACTCGAAGTTGGAACAGGTCCGCACGACCGGCCTCGCCGGACTGCCCAGCCGGGCCCGGATCTCTCGAGACGGGTCACTGATCGCCACCACCACCTTCGTCTCCGGACATTCCTATGCGCAGTCGTCGTTCTCGACCGAGACCATCATTCGGCGGGCCTCGGGCGAGGTGGTCGGCAACATCGAAAACTTCACCGCAACCGTCGACGGCACATCTCTGACCGCGGTGGACAAGAACTTCTGGGGTGTCACGTTCGCCGACGACGACACGTTCTACGCAACTGGAGCTTCGAACGGCAAGACCTGGCTGATGAAGGGCTCCATCGCGCAGAAGTCGATGACAGCCATCCGGACGGACGCCGAATGCCCGTCCATCTCCCCCGACGGCAGCCGGGTCGCCTACAAGGTGCGCCTCGGTGCCGCAGCTCCCGGCCAATGGCACATCGCTGTGTTGGACCTGGCCACCGGCAAGCAGACCGTGCTGGCCGAGACGCGCAGCGTCGACGATCAGGTCGAGTGGCTGGACAACGACCATGTCCTCTATGCGCTGCCGCGGCAGGGCAGCGAGGCAACCATCACCGATGTGTGGTCGACGTCGGCGGACGGGACGGGACAGCCACAGCTTCTGATTCCAGAGGCGTCCTCTCCCGCTGTGGTTCGAAGCTGATGCGCCGTCGCCCGCCGTGTACACGGCAACCCGCCGCCCGTCGTGACAAGTTCACAATTTACGATTCAAGCCCTGGACAGAAGCTATCCGGTACGATAAAGGGAGTCTGTGAGCTGATCCTGGGTGTTCTATCGGCACCCCTGGGCCGGGCCAGTCTCGGAGGGGGACCGTTGTGATCTTGGACGTTTTTCGTGCCATGGGTAGGCGGTGGTACATCGTCATCGCGGGCCTTCTGGCCACCGTGGGGCTCGCATATGGCGCCTATGGTGCCTCTCCTCCGGAATACTCCGCCCGGGGTT
The DNA here is from genome assembly GCA_963834185.1 of uncultured Actinomycetota bacterium. Taxonomy (GTDB): domain Bacteria; phylum Actinomycetota; class Actinomycetes; order Mycobacteriales; family Nakamurellaceae; genus Nakamurella. The sequence continues at coordinate 127,229 of CAWIAR010000004.1, read as the reverse complement.
TGGTCCTGCTGCTTCCCTCCGAAGCGAGCGTGGGAAAGGGGGGCAATCCCTTTCTCAATTTGGCCGGCCTCGAACAGCCGGCCGGCATCGTGGTCGCCTACTTTTCGAGCACAACCTGGCGGGATGAGATCGCCAAGCGCGCTCCTGACGCGCAGTTCCTCGTTGCTATCGATGACAGCACCAGGGGCCCAGTCGTAGTCGTCGACGTGACCGACAAGTCCGCAACCGAAACTCTTGCAACCCTGAAGTACATCACCGACCAGATTCCGATCGAACTTGCTCGACTCCAACAAGAAGTCGGGGCGCCCCAGACGGCCACCATCACGTCGATGCCCTTGGTCGTCGATACGCGCGCGGAAGCGAACACGTCAGGAGCAACTCGCCTGATGATCGCCGCCGCCGGCCTGGGCGTGGTGCTCACCGGAATCGTTTCCTTCGCCGCCGATGGCATGCTGTCGCGCCGCCAAGGTAGCCGCAGGCGCCGTGCCGGCAACTCCGACAGCGAAGACTCGGACAGCGAGTCCGACTCCGACACCGAGACCGACACACTTGCGGCCACGGCATCGCCCCCCGAGTTTCCTGAAGCTGAAATGTTCGAGGATCAACCGAGACCGATCCGCCGGCATGCCAGGCAGGGGACTTGACGAGCGAAACCCGCCCCAAGCGCCGAGGGTTGGCAACGCAAGTCGATGCCGTCGGATGGCTGACTTGCTACCTCGTGCTCTTGTTGTTCGTCCCGTCGCGACTGGTTTTTGGCCCGCTGGGAAGCGCCGGCGCACCGTCGATGCTCATGGGCCTTGGCAGTCTCCTGTTGTGGTTTCTACTCAGACTCGGCGCTGTGCGGGCGCCGTCTTCGGACTGGCATCCGGTTCGGATCGCCATGGGCATCTTCTTCGTCAGCGTCGGGATCACCTACGTCCTGGCCATGTCGGGCCCGATGAGTCCCGACGAGCTCAGTCCCGCCGATGTAGCACTACTTGCTCTCGCCTCGTGGGGCGGGACGCTCCTGCTCACCCACGACGGCATCCCGACCCGCAGGCGTCTTCACCAGTTCGTCTGGCGACTGTCGGTCTGCGGCGGGCTGATTGCGCTGTTCGGCATCCTGCAGTTTCTGACGCGCAGGGTCTGGGTCGACGAACTGTCGATTCCTGGCCTGACCGGCACAGCAGGCTACGGCCTGAGCTCCAGGGGCGGTTTCCCGCGGCCACCGGGCTTCGCCACGCACCCGATCGAATTCGGAACCCTGGTGACAATGATCTTGCCCTTGGCGCTCCACGTGGGATTTCACCAGATCAACTTGCGTCCGATCGTTCGCTGGTTGCCGGCCGGCGCCCTGATCACTCTCGTCCCATTGACGTCCTCCCGCTCGGCGTACCTGGGCGCGCTGGTCGGCGTTCTCATCTGCATGATCGGATGGACCCGGATACGTAGGTTGCGCATTTTCGGGCTGATGATCGGCGGCCTTCTCGCCATGAGTGTCGCAACGCCCAATCTCATGAATTCAATTATTGGTCTGTTTTCGGGTGCGGGCGAGGACCCCAGCGTGGCCTCACGGACGGACAGTTTCGCGCTGGCCTTCGAATTGATTGCTCGAAAGCCTTGGTTCGGTCGGGGGCTGGGCACGTTCCTGCCGAAGTATCGAATCTTCGACAATGAGTACCTACTTTTGCTTGTGACCGTCGGGTTTGTGGGCACCGCGACATTTCTGGTGTTGGGAATCACTGCGTTCGTCTCTCTGGTCCGGCTTCGTCGACGACTGACCGACGAGAGTTCCCGTGACCTGGCCATGTCGCTGGCGGCCTCGATCGCCACCGGTTTCACGTGTCTTTTCATGTTCGACGCGTTCGCCTTCCCGATGACGATGGGTCTGCTCTTTCTGATCCTGGGCCTGGCAGGGGCCCTACGAAGACTCGAGCGGGCACGGGCCGGCGATGAGCGCATTTTGGAGCTGGATCCCCATGCCGCTTGACGTTGCTGCGGTCGTGGTGACCTACAACAGCGAAGAACACATCGACGCCCTGCTGGACAGCATTCCGGCCGCGATGGGAGACCTCGACTATTCGGTCGTCGTGGTGGACAACGGATCCCACGACCGCACGCCCGAGCTGCTGAAAGCGCGCCATGACTGCGTACTTGTGCGAGCTGCCAATGACGGATACGCGGCGGGGATCAATCGCGCGGTTCATGCGTCACCGGAGGCGGGCGCAATTCTCATTCTCAATCCCGACGCTGCGCTCGACCCACTGTGCGTCGTACGTATGCTCGGTGTCCTCGGTGAACCAGGCACGGGGATTGTCGCCCCCCGAATCCGGGAGGCAGACGGTCGACTTTCTCCGACGTTGCGCCGAGGCCCAACCCTCGGCCGGGTGGGAGGCTTGAGCTTTACCGGCTTGGCCCGATTCACCGAGCGCATCGAAGACCCTCGAGAGTACGACCACCAGCACGAGGTCGAGTGGGCCGTCGGTGCGATTCTGCTCATCGATCGAGAGTGTTTCAGTGCCCTGAACGGCTGGGACGAGTCGTACTTCCTCTACTCGGAAGAAACCGACTTCAGCCTGCGCGCCAAAGATGCCGGTTGGGCGACCGTCTACTCCCCCGTGGCCGGGGCCATGCACGTCGGCGGTGGTTCCGGGGAAAGCGCGGCGACCCACACTATGAAGATCGTCAATCGGGTGCGACTCTACCGACGACGTACCGGTGACGGTCGTGCGTCCGTCTACTTCGCACTCAGCGTCCTGACCGAGATGCGCCGGGCGGTCCTTGGTCATCAGAAGTCCTGGTCGACATTGCGGGCGTTGCTCAGTCCGAAGCGCCGACCGGCGGCATTGCGCGCGAGCGACTCGCTCCTGCCGCGGTGACGGTCGGCCGTCAGGAGGTTGTCGCACGCGGTCATGATGACCCATGCGCGGGTCGAGAGTGGGGAACGAGAATATGAAGGTATTGCTGGTGGCCCCGACGTGCGACGGCGACGACGTCGGCGAATCGTGGGTGGCGTTCCAATGGGCGAAGCACCTATCCGAGCGTTCGGAACTGACTCTCCTGACAACGTTCAAGAGGGGGCACCGCCCGCCGTCGATGCAGCTACCCGACGTTGAAGTCGTCGAATGGGAGGAACCACCTGGGGTAGGACGGCTGGAGCGGCTCAATAGCCTCATGCAGCCGGGCTACCTCCCGTTCTACTCACGGGCCCGTCGATGGACCAAGAGCCGTCTTTCGGCAGGCGGAGGCTTCGACGTCGCCCACCAAGCGGTGCCTGTCGCGATGCGCTATCCATCACCCGTCGTGGGCCTGGGCATTCCGCTCATCATCGGGCCGGTCGGCGGAAGCCTCGAATCTCCCTCAGCATTCGTACCCGAGGAGGGCGCGGCACCGTGGTATCAGCGTCTTCGAGCCTTGGACGCGTGGCGCATCAAGCGGGACCCCCTACTGCGGCGAACCTACGAGTCTGCTGATTGCGTCGTCGGAGTGGCACCGTACGTCGCCGAATTCCTCTCGGGCCTGAGGTTGAAGCGGTTCGAGATCATGAGCGAGACGGCCGTCCACCAGGTCAATGCCCCCGTCGACCGCAGCGGGCGAACCGGCCCCGTCCGGCTGCTCCATGTCGGGCGCATAGTTCGCACCAAGGGTCTGCGAGATGTGGTTCGGGCGCTTGCGCTGACTGCGGACCTCGACGTCCAGCTGGACGTGGTCGGCGTGGGCAATGACCAACAGGCATGTGAAGACCTTGCAAGAGATCTGGGAGTCATCGATCGCATCACCTTTCACGGCGCGGTGCCACGGCGGGCAGTCGATGGGTTCTACACGCAGGCGGACATCTTCGTCTTTCCGAGCTATCGCGAACCAGGCGGAAACGTCAGCCTCGAAGCAATGTCGTTCGGCCTCCCGCTCATCGTTTGCGATCGCGGCGGCCCCGGGGCGAACGTGAATGACGCATGCGCCGTCAGCCTGCCCGCGACCTCTCCGAAGCAGCTGGCGCAGGACTGTGCGGGCGCGATCCGCCGGCTGGTCGAAGACCCTGAGCTGCGCCTGCGGATGGGGGCGGAGGCGCGAGCACACGCACAGCGCGTGCACCTGTGGACGGCAAAAGTGGACCGCATGTGCGAGATCTACGCAGATTGCCGCCATTCGGGAGAAAAGTAGCCTCCCCGGCAACCGTGCGCGGACGGGCTCGCGCGGCATCCCATGCGCGATGATCGATTCACCGCAGCGCGAAAGCGCCAATTTCTGGGCTTGCTCGGATATATACCCCTGACGGCGTAGAGCATCCAGCCTGCGGGCCAATGGAACACCCGCTACGAAATGCGCCAAGCCTGTGATCGACATCGGTCGACCCGTTCGGCGCAGTCAGCTGGACGGCCCGCTACAACCAGCAATAGCGCGCCGAGTCGACAGGCGTCCGGCGGCTTGCGGGCGGGCACAGGGGCAGGTCAGGATGCTGCACGGGCCACCAACTGTGCCTGCGCTCGCGGACGCCACGGGGGACGTAGGTCGAGAACGCATTTTGGCCCTCTCGAAATTCGTTGATGCTGGAAGGGACGTGCAAGGACCCAACTCATGGACATGCTCTCGCCCAGTAGTAACTTCTGATTGTCAGATTCGGTTTACTGGCAACCAACCCGAAGGACTCTGAATCTTCTATGCCTAGGCATGCACAGCCCGCCGCCGCGCGGACCCGCTCAGCTCGGCCGAGGATCTACGCCGCATTAGTCTCAGTTCTCGCGCTTGCCACGGCCGGAATTGTGAGTGCTCGGGCAGCGGCCAGCGAAACCCAGACAATCGGGATTTTCGCCGACGACCTCGTGCCGGATGTCGCGGTGGATCCTGACCGACGTTCCGTCGAATTGGGCGTGCGCTTTACACCTGAGCAACCAGGCACGGTGACGGCGATTCAGTACTACCAGGGTCCAGAAGCTGAAGACGTAACGACAGCCACGCTCTGGAAATCTTCCGGGGAAGTGCTCGCGTCGATCACATTCAGCGCGAGTCTGGATGTGGGTTGGCGAACGGTTCGGCTGAACTCTCCGGTGGCCCTCGCCGAGGACACCAGCTATGTCGTTTCTTATCGCGCCCCGAGCGGAAGGTATCCGGTCTCGGAAGGGGACCTCGCCAGGGGCCTCGTCCAGAACGGATTCGTCTTGGAACCGAGCGCCGGCGTCTTCAGCTACGGCCCAACAGGGACTCTTCCGACCGGAACGTACAGGGCCTCCAATTACCTGGTCGACGTCGTGTACCAGGTCGGTGACACCGACGAGCCTCCCACCAGCTCTTCCGGCGCCGAGCCAACGGATACGTCGGTCCGACCAACAGCCACTTCGTCGAGCACGAGGTCGTGGAGCACGACGTCGTGGAGAACATGGACCCGTAGCTCGAGCAGCAGTAGCAGTTCGTCGACCTCCACCTCGCCGCCGACGGCGACGGTTACGGCGCCGCCTACGACGACGACCCAAGACTTCGACCGCGTCACCCACCACAACGCAAACCGTGACACCGCCGCCGGTGACGACGACGAAGACGACGACCATCCCGCCGACTACCAGCATCACGCCGACAACACCCACCACACCGACCAGGTCGACCACGTCGACCACGTCGACCACGTCGACCACGACGAGAACATCGACAACCGCGCCGACGAGTACCCCGTCCGACGGGGGAACCATCGTCCTGGGCCGGTCCTTCCCGAACTCGGCGACGACCGGAGTTCCAGCCGGCACTGTGCTCACGCCCTATACCGGTTCGTGCACCATCACAGCCGGGAACGTGACCATCGACCGGAAGATCATCACCTGCGACCAGCTCCGGGTGCTCGGGCCGAACGTCGTCATCACCAACAGCATCGTCAAGGGCACCGTGTACTCGGACTGCTGCTACCTGAACGGGTCGTTCTCCATCACCGATTCCGAGATCCAAGGACCGAACTCCACCGGGACCGTCGTTGGTGAGGCCAGATTCAGCCTGCTGCGGGTGGAGGTCACCGGTGGGTCGAGGTCCGTGTACTGCAACTCTGAATGCGACGTGCGCGACTCGTACCTGCATGGTCAGTACACCGACTCGCCGGGGCATCGACCATGAGTCCGGTATCCGCATGGACCAAAACCTCACCCTGGTTCATAACACGATCACCTGCGACGCAACACCGGTTCCCCCGGACGCCGGCTGCTCCGCGGCGATCACCGGGTACGGGGACTTCGGCGTGGTGCATGACAACACCATCGACAACAACCTGATCGATGGCGGCCCTGACGGCTCGATGGGGTACTGCGTCTATGGGGGGTCTGTGCCGGGCAAACCGTACCCGCACGCCAACAACATCGTTTACACGAACAACGTGTTCATGCGTGGTCCTTCGGGCAAGTGCGGTATCTGGGGACCGGTGTCCGACTTCTACTCCAACGAGCCGGGCAACGTGTGGCGGAACAATGTGTGGGCGCCCGATGGCGCGGCTGTTCCGCCCGACCACTGACACCTGGTCAACCTCGACGATGAGGTGACCTCGCGGGCCTTGCCTGCGAGGTCACCACTCGAGGAGCGTCAGTTCACTGTACGAATAGTCCAGGGACGCCATATCAATTCCGCGCCCGCGCACCATTCTTGGCCTGGATGCGGACAACGTGATGCCCATGCCGCTCGGGCTGAAGCCAACGAGGCGTGTCTCCGCCAAAGTCGCCGGAAAGCCTCGCCTGAAGAGGTGTGCCGTCACGAGCGGCCACAGCGCTTCCAGTCGCTCCTTGTCCCCACCCACGTACAGCGGCAGCGCAAAGATCGGCAAACGCTTCATTCGATGGCGGCGATACATCAGGTAGAGGTACCCGCCTGAAAACTTGGCCAGCAGATGGCGGGCCGCGGGCGCTGCCCGGTGGTCCTGATAAATCGTCGCATCGGGCCCGATCAAGGTGGATGACAGGGCGCTCGGATCCGAACTGAACCGAACCTCCCGGCTGACCCTGAGGGGGAGGTTCACCAAGATCCTCGTTGTCGTGTCGAGGTGTTGGAAGCCCAATCGTTCGTTCATCGCGATGACATTGCCGCTCGGGGACAGATCGGTGAACAGCATGTCCTTCTGTCCCAGCAAGGCACGGACCAGTCGCAGGCTGTGGGCGCGGAACTGCTCGACGACGCAAAAAGCCGCCAGGTTGCACACCGTTGTCTCTCGCCCACCGAGCGTGCGACTCGAGTAGACCGCCGCGTAGGCCCCGACGATCGAGTCGTCGGCGATGAGCTGGAACCCGTGGTTCGGCGCCTTGCCACCGTCCCACGGGGGCGTCAACAGCGGTCGCCACGCCGACGCGGGCACCCCACTGTTCAGGTTCTCGTGGAAGAACCGACTGACGGCGGCAGCATCCTCGCTAGCGATCGGCTTGAGGAAAACTCGGGTGTCGGACACGGTGGGTAACACTATCGGCTGGTTTCCGCCCCTCACCTCCATGCGGCAGCGGGCCAGCCCATGACGGCGTCCAGAACCGTCTAGCCTCTTTCCAAGGACTCAATCGACGAAGAGGTGGACGGGATGACGAGCGTCGTTGTCGCCGCACATAACGAAGAAGCTGTGATCGGCGCCTGCCTTGATGCACTGGCACACCAAGACCTTGCGACCGAGATCGAGATCGTTGTCAGCGCGAACGGGTGCACGGACAAGACAGCAGACTTGGCCCGCCGGCCAGGGGTTGTCGTGATCGATCGCCCCGAGCCGGGCAAGGCGGCCGCGTTGAACGCCGGCGACGCTGCCGCGACCTCGTTCCCCAGGATCTACCTGGATGCGGACATGGTCATCCCACCTCACGGAATTCGCGCGCTCACCTCGCGCCTGTCGCCCAGCTGCTTGGCAGCGGCCCCCGGCCGGCACTTTGACACCTTCGACCGGCCATGGGGCGTGCGCGCCTACTACGCCATCAACGAGCGCTTGCCGGTCTTCCGCAATGCGCTCTTCGGTCGCGGAGTCATCGCGCTGTCCGAAACGGGGCGCTCTCGTTTCGGCTCGTTTCCCGAGTTCATGGCGGACGACCTGTTCGTAGATGCTCAGTTCACGGACTCGGAGAGAGCAGTTGTCGACGATTTCGTCGTCGATGTCGCCGCCCCGTACACAACGCGGGACCTGGTTCGGCGCCTGGTCCGCGTGCGGCGTGCGAACGCGGAGATGCGCGCAGCCGGCACGGCGGGCCAGATCCGAGGCAACGTCCGGACCGCCTATCGTTGGGCGTGGTTGACCGACGTCGTCGCGCCGGAGCCGCGGTTGGCCTTGTCTGCAATTCCATATGTAGGGATAACCGTCACCGCCGCAGTACTGGCTCGTCGGCGTCCTGCCACCGCGCAGGCTTGGGCCCGCGATGAGAGCACGCGACGTGCGGGCCAACCCCCGACGAGGGCGGAGACATGAACATCCATCTGTGCTTTCACGGCATCGGTGTGTGCACGTCCGAGCGCGAACCGGGCGAGGCGAACTACTGGGTGTCCCGAAGCGTGTTCCTCAGCGCCCTCGACGAGGTCTGCTTGCACCAGAACGTGCGGATCAGCTTCGACGACGGCAATACTTCTGACGTAGAGACGGGCCTACCTGCATTGCAGGAACGGGGCTTGCGGGCGACATTCTTCCCACTGGCCGGGCGACTGGATGATCCCGCGAGTCTGAGCGGTGCCGACCTCATAGACCTCCGTGCCGCGGGCATGACGATCGGCAGCCATGGCTGGGCGCACGTCCCCTGGCGTGGATTGTCGGCAGCATCGGCCCGGCGCGAATGGGAGGACGCACGTGCGGCATTGGCCGAAGCCAGCGGGGGCGAGATCTCCGAGGCTGCAGTACCACTCGGTCGGTACGACCGGACCGTCTTGGCGCACCTCAAAGACTTGCGGTACAGACACGTGTACACCAGTGACCGATTTCCCGCACGAGAATCCGCTTGGCTCCAGGCCCGCTACAGCATCATGGCAACGGATACGAGCGACACGGTTCGAGAGATCATCGCCGGTCGAACGCGATCGTCAGCACTGCGCAACGTCGCGGCTAGTGCACTAAAACGACTTCGTTGATCTCCGGCTGCACCTTCCGCCGGGTGAGCCGCCGGCGCCGCCGCTGCTCGAGGAGGACGATCAGACCGATCGTCACGCCGACTCCGAGCAGGCCGGTCATCCCCAGCGCCCGGTACTTGTTGCCACCGACGTGGTAGATGACTGATGTCTGCGGGGCAGGGGCGGCAGAAATTTCGTTGACCTTGCTGACCCCGGCATTCCGCTGGAGGTCGGCGAGCTCCGCGTACACCCGTGCCAAGAGCTCGGCTTGGGTCTGCTGCACGGCGTCGGGACTTGGCCCGACAATGTCGAGCATGAGCGTCTGCGTGGCAAAGTTCGTGCCCCACTGGCCGCCGGTGTCGGGAAGTCGCAGGGACCAACCGTCTCGCACGCCCATGCCCACCAAAGTGACATCGGGGGAAGAGAACTTTGTCACCTTACCCGGGCCGGTGATCCGCTTGGCTACCACGCCTGCGGTATCGATGATGTCTTCCGACTGCGTTTTCAAGGCGTTGGGGTAGAGAGAGCTCGTCGGTGCCAGGAAGATGATTTCCGTACGTGTGAAGTACACGCCCGGGTCTCTGATCGCTTCGTATCCGATAGCCGGAGTCACCAGCATCCCAATCAGCAGGATGGGCCACCATCGCAACAGCGCGCGAAGCAGTTCGGGCAGAGTCATGTTGACGCCATCGTACCGTCGCCCGTTGCGACAATCAGGTTCGTCAGAAATCCGACCGAACTCGGGCGCGGTTCCTGTCTCCCGGTGGCTACGCCTTCGAGCCACTCACTGCGGAGGAACCCCAAGCGATCGAGCCGATGGAGCGAGTCAGGATGATCCCTCCAGTGGTCGACCACTCGGGCCGCGAAGGTGTCTCCGCCGGCCGGGGCCCGGTTCCCGCGACGGAGACGCTGCACTGCCTTACGCACAAGGCGCTGACCGGTTCGGTACTGCCGCGCGAGAGGCTCCCATGCAGATGGCTGGGCATAGGCTGCTGGGCTGGGTCGTCCGTCGAGCGGACGGCGCCCCAACTCGGGGTCGAGCTGCATTTGCAGTGCAGCCAAGAAGCGAGAGTGGGCCTTGTCGACGGGGCGAAGGCGCCGACAAATGCCGAGAAACTCCGAGTCCAGCATCGGGTTGATGACAACCCGTTGGTAGCCGACAGCTGTGTCGGTCGCACCCGCCCACCGTTGCATCCGGTGGCGCAGGTACAGCGAGTCGGTCGCGCCGAACCACTCGTCGCCCCCCGCGCGCAGAGCCGCGTACACCTCGCCGTTGGCAGCATCGCGCGCCCAACCAGAGAACTCGTCCGTCAGCAGCCCCGGCTCGACCGCCTCGTTGACGAACATGCGCCAGGCGGCAAGTTTCTCAGCGTCGCGTCGTGTGTACGCCCGATCGCGAACCCGTCCCACGTAGTAGAAGCCGCGGGCGACTTCGCCGCCGAGACCGGAAATGCGAACGCCCTGGGCAAACCCGCGCTCCGCGACTCTCAGCGCGGCAAGCGCCACCGGGTCCGACATTCCGTCCAGATCGACGGCGGCCGCCCGGCACAGGCTCCACGCCTCAACAGGATCGAGGCTTTCGAGGTCGGCGAGCCCGTGAACCTCGTGATCGATGCCATACCGGGAGCTGATCTCGCCGGCGATCGCAACATCGCCACTGCCGGCGACACCGAGAGTCATCGCACGGAGTCCGCGGCGGCGGGACTCGGGTATGGCGCTCAGCAGCAAACGGGAGTCGAGGCCGCCGGTCAGTTGGAGCACGGCGTCCGGATGGTCATCGAGGACGGCCGTGAGCGAGGTGCGCAAGATGCTCGCGGCGCTGTGCGTCGCCTCCTCGATCGTCATCGGGGGGCTCGTCTCAGGACCGGGAGGTTCGACGCGGACCCCTCCGGCGTCGAGTCTGACAGTCGCTCCCGGGTCCAATTTTCGAATGTGTTCCAGCAGCGTCCGTTGGCCGAGCTGCCAGCCCAAGAGTGATTGCACCGCCACGCCCACCCGGTCGAGCGATGCCTCACGGGCCCGGCCGGCCAGGAGGCCGGACGTCGACATCACACCGAGGCCGACCTCACCGGGCGTGCTGTGGAACAGCTGGCGGAACCCCATGGAGTCCGCAACCATCGTCACGATGTCTTTGTCTGCCATCATGGCGCCGAACGGCGGCAAGAGTCGAGACAGCTCAGACGGATCGAGGCGCATGAGTCCGGCGACCTCGCCGTCCGAGACCAGCCCGGTAGAGCGACGCTGAACTCGGGACAGCGACGCGACGAAGGGCTGTGCCTCATCCGGCCGGAGTCCCCAATGTGCCACCTGGACCGGCCCCAAGTCGACCCTGGATGCGTTCATGATCGCACCAGCAACCCCCACCGGGAGTCCGTCTCCGCTCCAGGCGAGCGCACCAGGGAGAGCACCAGAAGCCGTCACAGCGCTAACCCGAGGTCAACTTGGCGTCGACGAAGTCGGTGAGCGAGCCGACGGTCTCGAACAGTTCGGGGCCGAACTCGTCGTCGTCGATGGTGATGTCGAAGCGCTCCTCGATCGCCGTGACGAGCTGAACCACACCGAAGGAGTCGAGCTCAGGAAGGACGCCGAACAGCGCGGTATCGCGTTCCAATTGCGCCGGGGTCTGGGGCAGTACGAGTGTCTCGATGAGCACATCGCGGACGGCGTCGAGGGTTTCGGTCATGCTCACATCCTTGTTGTCGGGGTTTAGACAAGCACTTCAGCAGGGGCCGGATGCCCAAGAAAGGCGGTCGGACTGGCAGTCATCCCGTAGGCGCCGGCTTGAAAGATCACAACGAGATCATCGATGGCCGGTGACGGGAGCGCGACATCATCACCGAGCAGGTCGAGAGGTGTGCACAGGCACCCGACAACGGAGGCGACCTCGTTCGGTGTCTCGTTGACCCGGTTGCCGATCACAAGTGGATAATTGCGCCGGATGGCCTGACCGAAGTTGCCCGTCGCAGCGAGCTGATGGTGCATGCCACCGTCCACGACGAGGTAAGTCTTGCCTCGCGACACCTTTCGGTCGAGCACACGGGTGACATAGATACCACATTCGCCCACGAGGTAGCGGCCGAGTTCAACGACCGGCGTCGCTTCCGGCATCCGTTCGGCGATCACTCCGTCGACGAGCTCGTGGAGCCCGGAGGCAACTACGTCCAGGTCGAGCGGCTGATCCCTTTCGGTGTAAGGAATACCGAACCCACCGCCCAGGTTCAGATATCGCACGGGCGTCGAAAGATGTTCGGCCAGAGCGCAGATCAAATCGACGGTATTGCGCTGAGCTTCCGCGATGATAGGAGCGCTCAGGTTCTGCGAGCCCGCAAATACGTGGAAGCCCAGAATGTTCAGACCCGCCGAACCGTACTCGTTCAGAAGGCTCGGCACGAGTTCGGCATCGATGCCGAATTGTTGCGACCCCCCGCCCATGCGCATGCCCGACTTTTTCACTCCAAAGTCTGGGTTGACCCGGATAGCGACGTTCGGAGTCAGTCCCAGATCCGCACCGGATTTGATGACACGCTGGATCTCAGTGGATGATTCGACCTCGATGATGATGCCGGCTGCGACAGCTTGCCGAATCTCGGCCACTGACTTTCCGGGACCCGCGAAGCTGACCCGCTCGGGCCTGATGACGGTATCGAGGGCCACCTGCATTTCGAGACCGGATGCCACATCGATCCTGTCGACGCGCCCGGCCATGTGCTGCACCACGGCAGGCATCGGATTCGCCTTCATCGCGTAGCTCAACTCCACGCTCAGCGGCAGCGCAGCCCTGAGTCGGTCGATGCGATCGTCCAGCCGCTGCCGGTCGTATGCGAAAAAGGGGGTGGAGCCTACTCGGGCAGCGAGGCGGTGAAGGGGCATGCCGCCGACACGAAGCTCCCCGTCGACGGACCCGAAGGGCCCGGCGTGATCGGCCGGAATCATCGGGACACCTGCGCCTTCATCAGATTACGATCGAACTTTCCGTTGGGTGATCGCGGAAGTTCAGCTCTCACGTCGACCTGCGACGGCACCATGTAGAGGGGCAGAGCACGTCGCATCGCCGCAATCAAGGACTTGACATCCAGCTCGTCCGCCACAGGCGTCACCACGACAACGATGCGGTGGCCGATACCCGGTTCATCGACTCCTAGCGCAACCACATCGCGCACCAGCCCCGACGCGTAGGCCGCCTCTTCGATCTCTGTCGGGCTCACCCGGTACCCAGACGTCTTGATCATGTCGTCGGTGCGACCGACGAAGTAGAGGTATCCCTCCTCGTCGGCTACGACGGTATCCCCCGACCAGACCGCCATTTCCGGGGCCCGCCATTGCTGTCCCGGGTGCGACATGGGACGGTAACGCTCCGCCGTCCGGGCAGGATCATTCCAGTATCCGAGACCGACCAGGGCGCCACGGTGGACAAGTTCGCCTTCTTCGCCGGCATCGCAACGTGTGCCGTCGGGCCGCAGTACCAACACCTCTGCGTTGGGGATCGCCTTGCCGATCGAGTCGGGGCGCCGGTCGATCTCAGCCGGGTCCAGGTAGGTGGACCGGAATGCCTCGGTGAGTCCGTACATCAGGTATGGATCCGCATCGACGAAGATTCCCCTGAGTCGGTCGAGCAGGGTCTTGGGCATCCGTCCACCAGTGTTTGCCCAGTAGCGAAGGTTGCGCGCGGCGTCGTCAGGCCATGTGACATCGCCGATCTGGAGCCATAGCGGAGGAACGCCGGTGATACCCGTGACACCGTGCCGAACACACAGCTCGGGCACCTCACGCGGCAGGAGATAGTTCATCAACACGCAATGAGCGCCCACGGCGAACGAAGTCGTCACCTGGCTCAAGCCGGCATCGAAGCTGAGTGGAAGAACGCTGAGGATGACGTCTTCGAATGTGTTCTTCAAGTAGGCACTGACGCTCTCGGCTCCGACGATCAGATTTCGGTGGCTGAGCACTACCCCCTTGGGCTTGCCTGTGCTTCCAGATGTGTACATGATCGCTGCGGGGTCGACATCGATCGCCTGCGGCGCGAAAGATTGATCTTCCGTGGAACCTTCGGGCCAGGCATGGGTTCGGATGCCGCTGAGGGACGGAACCGGAGTGGAGCCGACCAAGATCACTTCAGCTACCTCGGTCCCGTCGAGCACACCAGCCACCAAGGGCAAGCGGTCGGTCGACGTGATCAGGAAGCGAGCACCGCTGTCACGAAGGATGTGACTGACTTGTGGTGGTTTGAGCACGTGATTGATCGGCACGAAGAGCGCACCCGCTGCCGAACTCGCGAACATGGCTTCAACGGTCTCGATACGCTTTTCCAGGTAGATGGCAACCCGATCGCCGCGGCTCACACCGAGGTCGAGAAGCAATGCACCAACGGCAGCGGTTTCCTCCCACACTTCGGCATACGTCGCCGTCCGGTCTCGGTAGCTCAGAGCTGGTCGATCGGGCAGATCGGCAGCAGAGGCAGCCAGCAGATCGTGGATGTTGGTCCTGACAGCAGTCACGGAGCCCTCCGCTCGAGGAGATAGGTGTCGAACTCGTGCACGTCGCGGAGGTTGACGAACCTTCTGCCCCGCATATCGGTCGTCGCCTGATCATCGCCGGCCTCAACCGCGGGGCCGGGCTGTGAGAAGGCGCAGACGTCGTCGAACACAGAGACATAGGCCTCGGCCTGCGGTCGCCAATCGAGCTGGCCCGCGACCCGCTCTCGCCCACGCCTGCCGAGTTCCACCCGCAACGCCGGATCGTTGATCAGCCGCTCCACAGCATTTGCGAACGCCGTGATGTCACCGGATGGGACGTAGAGCAGACAGTCTCCCCCGGAGACCCGGGTCTCGATCAGGTCGAACGCCACCGCCGGAAGGCCGTACGCCATGTACTCCATGGTCTTGTTCATGGTCGAAACGTCGTTCAAGGGCGTCTTCAGGTCCGGACACAGTCCGATGTCGGCTCGGCTCAAGTACTCGGCTACGGCGGCGCGGTCGGCTCTGCCGGTGAACGTGATGTGGTCATCGAGACCGAGCTGCGTGCTTTGCCGTTTGAGCCCTTCCAGGCAGTCGCCGAAGCCGACCATAGTCGCTGACAGGCCCGAATGACCGCGTTTGAAAACGAGCTCTTCCACCACCAGGAGCACCTGATCCACGCCGTCTTGCGGACCCATGATGCCGAGGTAGACGAGATCGATCGCACCAGGTGGACGTGGATGTTGCGGGAAGACGGGCCGCATCTGCGCTGTATCGGGTCCGCTGCGGACCACGGTCACATGCTCGGGCGGCACGGTCCCACGGCTGACCGCTATGGATTTGTAAGACTCATTGGTGGAGATGACTCGGTCGGCCGTGCGGAAGGTGCACCGCTCGAGCCACCGCAAGCCGGCGTATTGCAGCTTCTGTGCGATACCGCTCGGGCGACCGAACCGGGAGAGGAACAACTCTGGGTTGAGGTCGTGATGGTCGAATACGAACTTCACGCCACGCACTCGCCACAACAGGGCGAGTAACCAATAGGTGTCGGGGGGATTGCAGGCTTGGATGACCCGGAACCGGCCGCGACGCCACACTTTCAGTGAGAGCCATGCCGTGCGCAACCAGCTGTAGGAGAACTCCCACACAAATCCGGCGAACCCGGTCGCCTCGGGCGCGGGCTTGTACTTGTAGATGTCGACTTCGCCGACACGTTCATACGCGGGATCTCCCGGCCCCTTCGGGCAGATGACAGTCACCCGATAGCCGCGCGCGACCAGGGCCTGGCACTCCAACCAAACCCGCCGATCCAGGGGGACCGGCAGGTTCTGCACGATGATCAAGATGTGCGGCGTCGAGTGCACTACGCGCCCTCCTCGCGAAGCCAACCCAAGAGCAGGCTAGCTCTCGAGTCCCACCCATCGTGCTCGACGGATCGCCGGATATCGGACGGACTTCGATCAGCGTTGGCGACCTCAACGACCCGGCAGCTGAACGAGGCGGTGTTGTCGGCGACGCTGACGTAACGCTCGTCCAATCCAAGCAACGATGCCACGTCCGTGGTGACAACAGGTACTCCCGCTGCGAGGTACTCGACGGTCTTCAGCGGGTAGCTCCTCCGATTGAACATCGAGTCGCGGTAGGGGGTCAGGCCGACGTCAAGCGCGCGAAGGAACGGGGCGATGCGATCACGAGGCTGTTCGTCGACCCATTGGACACCTGGCAAGCTTGTCAGCCTGTCGAACGCCTTGTCGTCAGCATCGTCGACGAACCATCGAGGACCGACCAACAGCAAACTGACACCAGCTCGCTGGACGGACTCGAGGAAGGCCAGATCCGTCCGGGAGTTGAACTGGCCAACTACGCCGGCAATCGGTGTTGCCAGGGGCACATCCACAGGTCGGACCGAGGCGATGTCTCGGAAGCGCTTCACGTCGGCGCCGTTGGGGAGCCAACGCGGTGTCGTCGGCCCACGCTGAAGGTGGCGAGCCAAATCTTGCGTGACCGCCGCCACCACGTCTGCTGCGTGCAGGTTGCTCTCCCTGGCCTTGGTCAAGTATCGCCGGCTCACTCCCCACAGGCGTCCGGCCTCGACGAAGTCATCAGTGGCGTAGTACAGATGGACACCGGGGATGGTCTCGGTCAGTGCGAGCATCGGCGCCGTGGTGGACGCGATGACAGCTCGCGGACGAAGTCCCCGATCGGCCAGGTGGCGACGGGCGACGTCAGCGCGGCGTCGGTTGGCAACGTTGCGAAGAAGTGGCCGCTGGACACCGACGAAGGTCGAAGCCCGCAGCCGAACCACGTTCGCCAGCGGATGGCTGACCGCCGGAATCACCCGATCTCGTCGACGCAGGATCGAGTGAGGGGTGTCCACCCAGATGATCTGACAGCCTTGCTCGGCCAAAGCTGTCGCAAGTTGCCTGTCAGTCCCGGCCAGGGTGTCCCAGCCGACTCCAGGAAAGTAGAGGATGGGGCCGTCCTCATTGAGTCGTTGTTCGCGGCCCTCATCGAGATTGTTGCTTGCAATGACGACCGGCTCGGCGTTGAAGTCGTCCGTTCGTTGTCGCCCGCGCAACCTCGCCACGCGTTGCGCCACATAATATTGCGCGAGGCCGACGACCGAACGAGCGGCGTCTGCGACCTTCTTCTTCTGATCTGCCCGGGCGGCGAAGGCATCCCGATAGATGGTCAATTGCCGTCGAGCTGCGCGTTCAAGAGAGAACTCCTCGACGGTCCGACGACCAAACGCCCCGAGCTCACGGCGCCGATCGGCACTTGCCAGCAGGACCGACAACTCAGCCGCCAGGGTCGACAATCCGGTCTCGGGCCCCTGCCCAACCCCATACCAGCCCTGCCATCGGAACTGATCTACAGAGTCGGGAGTCAGAGTCTTGAAGTAGCCGCGTTCACCCTGGACGATCAACGGCTTGCCGAAGGCAAGGGAACGTAGGGCCGACCCGCCCATCCCCAGCGCGATGTCAGCGGCAGCATAGGCCGGACGAGGATCAGCCAGCTCACCTGTCAGTACCACGGCCCGTCGGCCGACCCGCTCGTTGACGCTGGCTGCCGCTCTTTCCATTCGAGTTCTGGCCTTGCCATCACCTACGATGACCAGCTGAAACGGGGTCGAATTGGCCAGCTCGGCCGCCGCCTCGATGGCGGTGAAGATGCCCTCGGACTTGAGCTCCGTGACCAGGCGACTCACGCAAACCACGATCGGCAGGTCACCGAGATCCCAGTCCTGCCGGAATTCGGCAACGGTCTCCGGTTCTACGTGGCCGTTGAAGGCGAGATCGACAGGAGGCTCGATCAGATTCACGTTCAGCCGCCCGGACTGTTGCTGCAACGCGTTGATCTGTTGCGTGCCGACAACCAGGGGAAGCCAGCGAGGGATGAACGGCGCGACCGCCATGGACATCACTGTGCACGCCGCGGCGACATCCGCCAGGCTCTCGGCGGCCATGGCCGCCTCCAGGGCAGGCGGCCACTCGTAGCCGTGGATCACATCGATCTTGCGTTCGATCACGTGCTCGCGGAGCGCCTTCGCGACGCGGCGGGACGGCCGACGCCCAGGATCCGGTGACTCGATGAATTCGAGACCGAGCGCCTCGATGCGTTCGCACAACGTGCCACGTCGCCCGAAAATGATGCATTCGTGGCCGAGACGTGAAACCGCCGCCGCGAGTTCGATTGCGTTGGTCTGGCTGCCACCCATGTTGAGGTCGTGGGGGTACACCAAAATCTTCATGCTGCCACGTTCCGAGTTGCGGCCGACCGCAGGAGCCTCAGATTGTCGCGTTGCCAGTAGCCCAGCGCCGCAATCACCGCCAAGGCGAACACGCCCGCCGCGGCCGCCGCGACGAACGGACCCGTGATCACCCGGGAGATTCCCGCGCAGACCATCCAGACAACCATGCCCGCCGCGACAGGTAGGGCCACTGCCTTCAAAATGCTTCCCGCCGACACGCCGACGCGATGCAGGCTTCCAAGATAGAGCGGCGCGACCACGGCGAGCGCGACGAGGAATTGGACGACTACGACACCGACCTCGCCGTATGGCCGGACAACCAGCAGCATCAGTGGCAGCGATGCGATGAAGGAGCAGCTCTGGATGAGCAGAACCACGCCTGATTTGCCTTGGACGACCATGTAGTCGTAGGCCAACTCGAACCAGATCTTCAGACCGGCGAGCAGCGCCATCCAGAGCAGCACATCCGCCGCGGGGAGCCACGCGGATCCGTACACGAATTCCACGACAGGTTGGGAGGCCCCGCTGATGGCGAGGCAAGCAGGAATCGCGACACACGAGAGGATGGCGAGAACGCGAGCAAAGTTGCGAGACATGCGGTCCGGCTCAGACTTCAGCGCGGAAAAGGCCGCAGGTGCAACTGTCCGCAGCGGCTGCGAGAAGATCGTGACCGGCCAACTTGCCAAGCTGAACGCGAGCACATAGAACCCCAGTGCCTGCGCTCCGAGCACTGAGCCGACAATCAGTTGATCCGCATAGCCCGAGGCGAAAACCACAATGCTGGAAGCGGCGAGCGGGACTCCGAACCGCAGGAGCCGGCCCGCGACCGCGCGATCCCAGCCAAACCGATAGGGCACGGGTGACCATCGCAGAAGCATGATGCCGAACACCACGCTGGCGATCAGCCGTCCGATTGCGAGGCTCATCGCGCCCCATCCGAGGAGCGCAAACAGGAGCGAGAGGCTGGCACCGAGCCACGTGTTGACCTGATCAGCGATGGTGCGCTGCTTCTGCATGAACTCCCGTTGGAGTACAGCGGCGGACGTGGCCACGAGGCCGTTGAGCAGGACCGATATGGCGAGCACTTGGATGACCGGCGTCGCCCGCACGTCCCCGAGGGTCGTGGAGATCCAGGGCGCAGCCAAGAACATCGCGACCGTCAGGAGCAAGCTGCTGGCAACCGAGATGGTGTTGATCGTCGGCGCGACGGTCCTGGGGTCATCGCGCCAGCGGATGACCGCAAGACTGACGCCGAGCTCGTTGAAGCTCAAAACGGCCAGCAGGGCAACGGTTGCGATCGCGAAGATGCCGAACTCCTCCGGCCCCAAGACACGCGCGAGGGCGATGCCGATCGCCAGGGTGCCGAGCCGGGCCGCCACCGTGTTGCCGAAGCTCCAGCCGAAGGCACGCGACGCGCGATGTGCGACAGTCGCGCCGGCGTCATCGAACGATTCCTTGCCTCGGTCGGTGTCCGCCGAACCATGCTCGCTCAAGGCATACTCCCAACTGTCGGGCTCACGCCGGCGCAGGTTCGACATCGAGGCAACTGAATCGCACGGAAATCATGGTTCCTATGCGAAGGAAACGGCCTGTGCGGAAACTCCCGCAACGGCGTTGGAAAGACTGCTGGCAACTGCCAGTTGCTGATCGGGCGAAATATGCGGAAACATCGGGAGCGACAGAATCCGCTCGGCCGCGGCCTCGGTGACCGGAAATTGGCCACGACGGTAACCGAGATGCGCGTAGGCCGGGGTCAGATGTACCGGTGTCGGGTAGTGGATACCGACGCCGATTCCGGCTTCGGAAAGCGCAGCCATCACGCGGTCGCGCTCGTCCACCCGCACCACGTACAGATGCCACACATCCTCGTTTTCCGGGCGGACAGTGGGAGTGCGCACCGCCGACGTGGCTGAAAGGAGGTCGGTGTATCGCTCCGCGGCTGACCGTCGCGCTGCGTTCCATCGATCGAGCCTCCGCAATTTCGCGCGCAGGACGGTGGCCTGGACAGCGTCGAGTCGGGCGTTGACGCCGACGTGGTCGTGCACGTACTTCACCGAGCTACCGTGGGACGCGAGGCTCCGCACGAGTGCGGCCATGTCGTCGTCGTTGGTCATCACCGCGCCGGCATCACCTGCGGCACCGAGATTCTTGCCCGGGTAGAAGCTGGTCGCTGCGATCCGGGACAGCGCACCCGCGCGGCCGACCGAGGACACGGCGCCCTGGGACTGAGCCGCATCTTCGATGACGATCAAGCCGTGCTTGTCGGCAATCTGCGCCGACCTGCTCCATGGGCGCGGTCTGCCCGAACAGGTGTACAGGTACGATCGCGCGAGTGCGATCGGTGATCGCCGCCTCGACCGCTGCGGGGTCGATGAGCAGGTACTCATCGTCGACGTCGACGAAGACCGGGACGGCCCCGATCCGGGACGCCGCTTCGGCCGTCGCGATGAACGTATTGGCGGGCATGATGATTTCGTCGCCGGCGCCGATACCGGCGGCGCGATACGCAAGTTCGAGAGCGTCTGTGCCGTTCGACACGCCCACGACATGTCTGACTCCGATATAGGCCGCGTACTCGCGCTCGAAGGCATCGACCTCCGGACCGCCGATGAACGCCGCGGATTCGAACTGTGCTCGCCAAACAGGCAGTACTTCGTCTGCTATTTCCGCTTGCTGCGCCGCAAGATCGAGAAAAGGAACCCTTGCACTCACGCGTCCACTCCCAACTGTCGAGCAGGAACGCCTGCCCAAGTCTGATGATCCGGTACCTCATCGAGCACAACGGCGCCCATGCCCACCGTTGCGCCGTTTCCGACTCTCAGCCCCTGCCGCACGGAAGAATTCATGCCGAGGTACGCCGCGGCACCGATCCGGACCGAGCCACCCAGAGCCACTCCGGCGCAGATGGTGGCGTAGTCACCGACGTGATCGTCGTGGGTCAGGACGGCATGAGGCATCACCACGACGTGTTTGCCAACGAATACGTCGGCGGTGGCAACCGCCCCGGCGAGCACGATCGACCCGGCGCCGAGTGTCGTGTCGTCCGCCAAGTTGCGCCGCTGGGTGGACCACCGTCGCGTAGCGATCCGCCCCGACGCCGCGCTCCGCCAGCTTGTCGACGAGGAGCCGCCTTACGTTGCCATGACCGGCGCACACCACGAGCCGGCAATCGTCGAACTGCGACAGTTCGTCCATCGAACCGACGACATCGACGCCCCCGACGGAGGTCCCATGGGTGGCCACATTGTCATCGAGGATTCCGACAGGTGAAAGTGTGCCCCCGGCCCGCATGGCGGCCAAGGTCTCGCGGGCCAATCCACCGCCGGCAACGAGCATGACCGGCTCGGTCGCCATGTCAGCCCCCGGCTCGCAACACATCGATGACGCGCGCCTGCTCGGACTCCGACATCTGGTGGAACAACGGAAGGATGAGAGTGTTGTCCGTGAGGTGCTCGGTCACCGCCAGCGATGCGCTCCCCCAGTCCCGGTCGAGGTACGCGGGCTGGCGGTGAGCGGCCATGATTCCGCGGCGTGCCGAGATCTCCTCGGCGGCCAGCGCGGCCAGCAGACCTTCGCGGTCCAGCTGGTACTCCGGCCCGACCTCGACCCAGCACGACTGGAAGTTCGAGGTGCCCCAGGTCGGGGTCGGCGACCAGGCGCAGCCCCTCGATCTCGGCGATCGCCTTGCCATAGGACGCAGCGAGCTCCCGGCGGCGGGCCACCACACCGGGCAGCCGCTGCAGCTGGACCAGGCCCATCGCGGCCTGCATATCGGTCATCCGATAGTTGAAGCCGACCTCGAGGTACTGCTCCGGCGGCGCCAGCACGCTGGCGTGCCGTGCGGCCGCGGAGGAGCTCATGGCGTGTTCGCGGAGCAATCGGGCCCGGTCGGCCCAGTCTTTGCGGCTGGTGGTGACCATGCCGCCCTCGCCGGTGGTCACGATCTTGCGCGGGTGGAAGGACCAAGCGGCCACCTCTGCGCCGGCGCCGACCGGCCGATCGCGGTAGGTCGAGCCCGCGCCGCAAGCCGCGTCCTCGATCACCACAACGCCGAGGGGGTCGCACACTTCGCGAATGGCCACCAAGTCGACCGGAACGCCGCCCTGGTCGACGACGATCACGGCGGTTGTCTTCGCCGTCAATGCCGCCAGCACGGTCTCAGCCGTCAGGTTGCCGGTCAGTCGGTCGACGTCGGCGAAAACCGGCCGGGCGCCGACGTAGGTCGGCGCGTTGGCGGTGGCGATGAAGGAGAACGACGGCACAACAACGTCATCGCCTGGCTTCACCCCACTGATGACCAGTGCAAGGTGGAGACCGGTCGTGCAGTTGGACACCGCGACGGCGTGCTCGGCCTGCATGGCCTCGGCGAACGCTGCTTCGAAGGCGGCCACGCGCGGCCCTTGGGCGACCCAGCCCGAAGCGATCACTTCGCTCACCGCGTCGATCTCTTCCTGCCCCAGGAAGGGCAGCATGACATTGATGCGCGCCATGGTCAGCTCGCCGGCGTAGCGGAGCCGACCAGCTGCTCGGCCCGCCACCAGGCAACCAGCTGCTCGAGCCCGGTCGCCAGGTCGACTTCGGCGGTGAACCCGAGATCCCGCTGTGCCGCGGAGATGTCGGCCAGGCGCCGGGTGACCCCGTTGACCGCGCGCTCAGGCCCGTGCTCGACGTCGAGGTCGGAGCCCATGGCCTCGAGCAGGGCATCCGCCAGGCCCCTGAGTGAGGTCTCGACACCGGAGGCAACGTTGTAGACACCTTCGGTGACATGCGAAGTCGCGGCCAGGATGTTGGCCCTCGCGATGTCGGAGGTGTAGACGAAGTCCATCGTCTGGGCGCCATCGCCGAAGATCAGCGGCTGCTGGCCCGACACGATCCGCTCCATCCAGCGGATGAGCACCTCGGTGTAAAGGCCGTGGATGTCCATCCGGGGCCCGTAGACGTTGAAGTACCGCAGGGCGACGTAGTCCAGTCCGTACATGGCCCGGAAGCTGCGCAGCATGCCTTCGTTGAACGACTTCGCGGCGCCGTAGAACGTGTCGTTGTTGTGGTGGTGGTGACGCTCGCCCGTCGGGAATTCCTCGGCCAGCCCGTACACGCTCGCCGATGAGGCTGCGACGAGCTTGCCGACGTTGTGCGCAACAGCCGCCTCGAGCACGGTGAACGTGCCGTCGACCAGGACCTGAAGCGCGAGCCTTGGTTCCTCGGCACACTGGGTGATCCGGATGGCGGCCTGATGGAAGACCACGTCCTTGCCCTTGGTGAGGTCGTGCACCAGATCGACGTCCCGCAGGTCACCCACGACCAGCTCGACCCGGGCGTCCGGCATGGCTTGAGCGAGGTTCTCCCGCCGACCGCGGACCAGATTGTCCAGGATCGTGACGCTGCCGACGCCTGCGTCCAGCAGTTGGTCGACCAGGGTCGATCCGATGGTGCCGGCGCCGCCGGTCACGAGCACGGCAGCGCCGCTCAGTTCAGTCATGTCTGTCTCCGGGGTTTGGTCAGCAGTCAGGCCGGGACGACGTCGCCGGTCAGCACTGTGGAAGTAGGGGCCACCGGGGCACCGCCGTGGCTCAGGGATCCGGAGACGGCATCGAGCACTGACAGTACGCGCAGACCGGCCGACCCGTCCGTGCGCGGGGCGCGGCGTTCCGCGATCGCGGACGCGAACTCGGTGACCATGGAGCCGAGGGCTTCGCGCTCCGGCAGTGCCGGGATCTGGACGTCGCCGAGTCGATAGGAAACGGTGGCCGCGCGGCGGTTCTGCGCATCGTCGGCCTGGGTCGCCAGGTCGACACCGCGGTCGTGCAGAGAGATCCGCTGGGCCGGATTCAGGTCGTCCCAGACCAACGTGCGCCGACTGCCGCCGATGACCATCTGGCGAATCTTGGTCGGCGACAACCAGTTGACGTTGACGTGCGCGATGGCGCCGCCGGGCAGCGGCATCGAGAGGTAGCCGTTGCAGGCCTTGCCGGCCCCGAGAGGGTCGGAACCGGTGGCGGAGACCGTCTCCGGACGCAGCCCGCCGGGCAGGATGTAGTCGAGGATGGACAGGTCGTGGGGCGCGAGGTCCCAGAAGACGTCGACGTCGGGCTGGACCAGGCCGAGGTTGATGCGCACCGAGTCGATGTAGAGGATGTCGCCCAGCACGCCGTCGGCGATGGCGTCGTGGATGTACTGGACGGCCGGGGTGTAGCAGTAGGTGTGGTCGATCATCAGAACCCGCTCGGCATCGCGGGCGGCGTCCACCATGGCGGCGGCCGCGTCCGGCGTGTCCGCGAGCGGCTTCTCCACCAGCACGTGCTTGCCCGCGTCGAGCGCCTGCAGGGCCAGCGGCGCATGAGTGCGCGCCGGCGTGGCGATGGCTACCGCATCGATGTCGTTGCGTTCGAGAAGTCGCTCGACCGAGGTTTCCACCTCGACGGTGGACCGAGCGCCGATCACCCGCCGAGCGCGCTGCTCGTCGAGATCGCAGACGGCCACCAGGTCCCATGCACCGGACCCTCTGAAATTGCGGACCAGATTTGGCCCCCAGTACCCCGCCCCGATCACCGCGACGCCGAGCGGCCGCGTCCCCTGATCACTCACTGACAGTCCCGTCTCCCACCCAACAATGTTGGGATGAATATAACTGAATGTGATGCCAGCGAGGACCATCGCTGCTCAGCTTGACCCAAACGGGTGACACAAATCGTCAAACGGCGCTGACAATCGAGAATCTGATCACGCATTGGGTACGGCAACAAGAACGTCAACGAAGTAGTTGTTGTAGTTCCGCGTTGATGGGAACCCCGTCCCGGAGCCGAGTCGGCCCGCCTGCGTGGCGGTGCGAACCTGACCGGAAGTTCTCGGGAGCAGGAGGTCGTTGTTCGTGACGGAGTAACCGCCCGCGGGCGCGGTGTAGGTCACCACGTAGGTGGTGCCCGAGGTGATGGCGACCGGCGAAGCGAACATGACCGTGCGCCACCCCGTGCCCGTTGCCGTCGACGTGCCACTCGCCAGCTTGGTGGCGCCGGCCGAGTTCCACAGTGCCACTGGCTGCGGCCCCGTGTTCGCCGGTCCGGCGTAGAACCGCACGCCGGTCACCGATCCGGATGCCGCCGAGTAGAAGGTCAGGCCCACGGTCGATGTTGCTGTCGTCGCCACCGAGGCCGTGGCCGGAGTCGTCGTCGTCGACATCAGCGAGTACGTCGTGGTCGGATCGTTCGTCGTGAACGACCAGGTAGCCGGCGCGGCCATCGCTCCGCCTTGGCTGCTCGTGGCCGACAACGTGGCGGTGTACGTCGTGCTGTAGGACAACTTCGGCGACGGCGTGAACGTCGCCACCCTGGTGCCCGCGACGTACGTCACCGCACCGGGAACGTTCGCACCGGTCGAATCCTTGACGACGAACGACAGCGTGGACTCCGTGATCGCCACACTGAACCGTCCGGTGACGACCGCAGTCGAGGCAACAGCGGTGGCGCCGCTCGCCGGCGCCTGCGCCGAAACGGTCGGAACGACCGGCGCCACCGTGGTGAAGGACCACGTGGCGGGCGCCGCCATGGCTCCACCGGCGGTGCCGGTCGCCTTGAGTTGCGCTGTGTAGGCGGCGCCGTAGGCCAGTGACGTCGTCGGTGTGAACGTCGCGACGCGCGTGGACGAGTTGTAGGAAGCGGAGCCGGCCACGGCTCCGGAGGGTCCGGACACGGTGAACGACATGCTGGTCGGATCCACGGCGATGCTGAACGTGCCCCGCACCGTTGCTGTGACGGCGACACCGGACGCGCCGGACGCGGGCGACAATGAGCCGACGGTGGGTACCGGCGCGGCGACCGTGGTGAACGACCAGGTCACCGGCGCGACCATCGCGGCACCGTTCGTGCCGGTGGCGGACAGTGATGCCGTATATGTCGTTGCGTAGGCCAGCGACGCCGTTGGGTTCAACGTCGCCGTTCGGGTCGACGCGCTATAGGTCAACGAGCCCGGGACAACGGTTCCGGAAGGGTCTTTCAAAGTCAGCACAATGGTGGAGCTGGTTACTGCGCTGTCGAAGGTTCCGGTGATGTTGGCCGTCAGGGAAGCTCCGGTGGCGCCTGAAGCCGGTGATTGAGCAGTCACCGTCGGCGGCGCCGCCGGCGGGGCGGCCGTCGTGAACGACCAGGAGACCGGCGCCGCCATGGCCGCACCGAATGTGCTCTTTCCACTCAGCGTCGCCGTGTAGACGGTCGAGGTCGCCAGCGACGCTGTCGGCGTGAGTGTGACCTTCTTCGTTACGGCGTCGTAAACAAAGGTTCCAGGTACAGCCGAACCCGCCGCGGTCTTCAGGGTGAAGGCGAGCGTCGAGGCATCCATCGCATCGCTGAACACCGCACTCACCGCGCTGGAGATCGGTACTCCGGTCGCGCCTGAGGCGGGAGCCTGACCCGAGACCGTCGGCACGGGGGCCGGAACAGTGGTGAATGTCCACACCGACGGTTGTGCCATGGCCGCGCCGCTGGTTCCGACAGCAGCCAGGCTCACCGAGTAGGTGGAGCCGTACGAGAGCGCCGCCGTGGGCTGGAATGTCGCCTTCCTGCTGGTGGCGTCGTACGAGACCGCTCCCGCCACGGCCGCGCCGCCAGGGCCGGTCACTCCGAACTGCAGGGTGCCTTGGTCGATCGCCGCATTGAACGTCCCGGTCACAGGTGCGGTGAGCGCCACGCCGGTCGCGGTGTCCGCCGGAGATCGTGCGATGACCGCGACGGCAGAGCCCGACGCGCTCGGCGTGAACACGGGATCCACGTAGTAGTTGCTCGCCTGGTACGACGACGTCGGGAGCCGTGTCGCTGCCATAGGTGTACAGACCGTTGGTACCGGTCAAGGGGGTGTTCACATAGGGGGCCGAGAAGAAGTTACTGGAAACCGAGTAGTGGCCGCTGGGCATGTAGGCGGACGCGATGTAGGCCGCACCTGCGGTCACCGGGACCGGGCTGCTGAAGCTGGCGTACTGCCATCCGGCGGTGACGACGGGCGGGAATGTGACCGTGGCCAGACGGGCACCGGTCGCATCGAAGAGTGAGCCGGTGTGGGTGCCGATGTTCGCGGAATCGGCGTAGAAGCGAACCCCCGTCACGTACCCGTCGACCGACGAGGTGAACCTGACCCCCACCGATACGGCACCGGGGTCATTGGAATCGGAAATCTGCGGCGTTGCCCCACTGGGCAACAATGTGCACGGGCAGCTGTCAACGCCCGACGTGGTGAAGTGCGACGTGAACGAGCCGGCCATCGGTGTGCCGGCGGCGCTGAGCGCTCCGGACACCGTGACTGTGTAGCGGGTCGACGGCGCCAGGGGTGCCGTCGGCACGAATGTCACCGCCGCGGCCGCTGATTCGCCGGCAACTGCACCGGACACAACTGTGCCGCTGGGGATCGGTGACCGTCACGGTGACGCTCTGTGTCTGGATGGGTCCGCTGAACGTCGCCGTGATCCACCCCGACGTCGGCACCGAGGTCGAATTGTCAGCTGGATCGGTGGCGATGACGGTCGGCGCGGCGTCGGGTGCTGGGACGAAGACCGGATCGACGAAGTAGTTCGCACTTGATCCCGACGTGGGCGCACCGCTGCCATAGGTGTACCTGCCCGCGCCCGCCGGAGTGTGCAAGGGCGCACGGTCGATCCCGGACGACAAGCCACCGCTGGTGTATGCGTAGTGCGACATCGGGTTGCGGTACGACGCAATGTAGATCGTGTTCTTCGCGATGTTGACCGGCGAGCCAAAGCTCGCCTCCTGCCAGCCGGCGGTGGACTCATTGGCTACCGTCGCGGTTGCAAGTCTGCGTACCAGCGGCGGACCAGAGCGAGATCGTGTGGGAACCGGTGTTCAACGGATCCTTGTAGAACCGAATGCCTGTGATCGTGCCTGCCGTATCCGAGGTGAAGGCCATCCCGAGCTCGACCGAACTGTCCGCCTCACCGGTCGTCGGCGCATCGGTGTCGTCGAAGACGGTGCACGGACATACGCCGGGGCTCTGCGCAGCACGGGCGGTGGTGAAGGTCCACGCCACCGGGGAGGCCATGGGCCCGATGCCAGGAGCAGAAGCCATGACTGTGGCGGTGTACGTGGTGCTGGCTACCAGGGGGCTGGTCGGATTGAACGACGCGGTGCGGGTGGTGGCGTTGTAGGAAACGGTTCCGGCGACTGGATTGTTGCTCGAGTCTGCGACCGTCATGGCGATGCTGGATTCGGTCACGGCCCGGTTGAAGATCGCGGACGGCGACACCGCCGTCGAGACACTGCTGGATCCGGCCAACGGTACGGTCGAACTGGCATTCAAGGGCGTGCTGTCGGTCGCCGACCAGACGACATCGACGTAATAGTTGGTGCTCTGGTACGAGTTGGTCGGGAAAGAACCCGGGTTGCCCCAGACTCCGTTGTCCTGCGCCGAGGGGCCGCCCGGCGCCGTGAGTACGGCAGTCTTGTGCGACACCTCACCGAAATACCGGGAGTCCGCGGCATAGTGCCCGTTGGGTGCCGTATACGCAGCCACGTAGGACGTACCTGCCGTCACCGGGACCGCCGAGCTGAAGTTCGCGGTCTGCCACCCGCTCGCGGTCTCATTGGTGAAGGTCACGTTGGCCAACGCCGTGCCGTCGGCGCTGTACAGCGTGCCGACGTGTGTCCCGGTATTCCCATTGCCTTTGTAGAAGCGGATTCCGGTGATGAACCCGTCGGTCGAGCTGGAGAACTTGACCCCCAGCGTGACGCCGCTGGAATCGTCCGTCGTCGGGGTCGCGGGCGTCACGGCGCCGAACAGCGAACAAGGGCAACTGCTCTGGATCGCCAGCGGCCGTTGCCGGGCGTCTGGATGTTCGCAGAATCATCGATTGCGCGCGCCTGAATGGCTTGGGCACCCGAGCCGGCCAGAACGCCGTTATAGGTGAACGACGTGGTGCCGACGGCGGGGTGCCATGACACGCCGCCGTCGACGGAGACCTCGACGCCGGCCACGCGCCCACCACCGGCATCGCTGGCTGTACCGGTGACAGTCACCAGCGACCCGGCCGCGATCGTGGCGTTGGCGGCCGGAGAGGTGATCACAGCGGTCGGTGCCGTCGTGTCGGTCGACTTGGTCGATGCGACGAGGTCGGACGCGATCGTCGAGGCGTACGCGCCCATGTCGGCCAGGAGGTTGACTGTCGCCTGCCGCATTCGGACATCGGCGGCCTGTTGCGTTCCGTCATGATGGGAGTCGAGCCCCCAGCCCCACTGAATCGTTCCGGCGCCGAAGACAAGCGCGCCGCTCGGCGCGCGGTACAGGTGAGGTGATGCGTCGTCGTTCCGCGGCGACTGACGTCTGACCGCCGTAGTCCATGCAGATATTGCGGTGTGGGCCCCGTCGTCGTCGACAGATGGATCAGCCCGGCAGGCCGGAAGCCGTTGTCCAGATCCTCGTCGGACTCGTAGCCGATGGTGTGGTCGGCCAGCGCGGTGCTGGTTCCGGCGGCCTGGGATGCAAGAGAAGTGTTGCGCCACAAACGCAGTTTGCCTTCGTCGGCCGACACGGTGATCGCCAGGTCGGTGAAGTTCGACATGTACGCGGTGCCGGTGAGCGCGTTCTCCGGTCCGTGACCGTTGTCACCGAACCGCGGATCTCGCCAGGTCGCCGTCGGCGTCACGGGATCGATCCGGGTGTCTGCCCAGGTGTCCTTGTAGCAGACCAAGGTTCGATTGGCGGTGTTGGTCCCGTCCTCGCTCGCTTCCCAGCGCGTCTTCCAGTAGACCTCGTTGCCGGACAAGAAGGCGAGGTTCACCCCGGCGTCGCGGGCGTTCTCCACGTTCGTGCGTTGGCCGGCCGACCAATACTCGTCGTGGCCCACCGACAGGAACACCTTGTGGTTCGTCAGCAAGGAACCGCGGATGTCGGTGTCCAGACCGGAGATGTAGGAGACGTCGTAGCCGTTCTGCTCGAGGAAACGGATCGTCGGATACTCGTTGGAGAACAGGTAGTCCCGGCCTTCGCTGTCGCCACCCGGTGGCGAACGGCCGGTTGTAGCTGACCTTGTAGGCCCGCCCGTTGGCCAGTCCTTGGTAGAAGTCGGAGCCGCCGTAGGTGTTGTAGGCCTGCCATGTCGGGTCAGAGGTCTGGAACACCACGTCGGAGTGACTGGCATCGTTGCGCACGATGAAGGGAATCAGGCTGGCATCGTCCCTGTCCGCGCGGTACAGCCGCGCGAGATAGACGCCGGAAACGGCGGTGCTGGGCACCGTCCAGGACGCCGAGACTCCCCAGGTGCCGCAGTCGTAGATCTCGGTCGTCGCATCGGTCGCACACGCCGGCTGAGTCTGCGGCAGGGTGGCCGTGACGGGGACGTCGGCGATGTAGCGCGCACCGTTGCCCTGGTAGTAGCCGAGCCGGTAGATCTTGACCGTGTAGCTTCGGGCGTCGGTCTTGATCTTGAACTTTTCGGTCTCGCCCGCGTTCACGCTCATCGCGGTGGCGAAGCCCTGAATGGAGTCGTCGCCGGCCCCGTCGACCTGCCAGTCGGCCTCCGGCGTTCCCGGCCATCTGGTTCTCGCAGACGATCGCGTTGCCGGTGCAGGGCGCCTCTGCGGCGACCTCGTGCACAGCAGTACTTAACATCAGTCCGGACACCAAACCGGCCGCTGCCACGAAGGACAGCGGCCGCCGGTGGCGCTTGAGCCAGTTCATCTCAGTACGCGCCATTCCTTCCGAGTACTGCAAACAATGTTTTCCACATGATCAACAAGTCCCCCGTGAACGACCAGTTCTCGACATAGCGAAGGTCGAGCCGGATGGACTCTTCCCAACTCAGGTTCGACCGGCCGCTGACCTGCCACAGACCGGTCAGACCGGGCTGCACCAACAGGCGGCGGTGGTCGGACGTCTGGTACAGCTCGACCTCGCGCGGCAACGGCGGCCGCGGGCCGACCAGCGACATCGACCGGTTGAGCACGTTGAACAGCTGCGGCAACTCGTCGATCGAGTACCTGCGGATGAACGCGCCGATCCGGGTGATGCGTGGGTCACGCTTGAGCTTGAACAGCGGCGCCGGCGCCCTCGTTCTGCGCCTCCAGTGTCGCCAGTTTCGCCTCCGCGTCGACGACCATGGACCGGAACTTCCACATCTTGAACAGTGCGGCCGTCCTTGCCGACCCGCTCCTGGCGGAAGAAGATCGGTCCGCGGTCCTCGGCCTTGATCGCCAGCGCCACCGCCGACCCAGAGCGGCGGTCAGCGCGAGCAATGCGAGCCCGGCCATGGTGACGTCGGCGACCGACTTGAACACGCGCTTCCAGCCGGAGAACGTCGGCTGCTCGACGTGCAGCAACGGCATACCGGCGAACGGGCGGATGTGCAGGCGAGGGCCGGCGACCTCGACCAAGCCGGGGTCCACCAGCAGCTCCACCGGGGTGTTCTCCAGTGACCAGGCGAGGCGTCGCAGGTAGCCATCCGGCGTGCCGGCAGTGACGGCCACCGCATCGACACCGAACTCCCGGACGGCGGCCGCCACGTGCTCGATGTCGCCGGCCACGGCGATGCCGGCGTCGGCAACCAGGGACGCGTCGTCGGCATCGGGCACGCAGGCGGCGACCACCTGCATGCCGTTGTACTTCGCATCGTCGAACCGGTCGGCGAGCGAGACCACGGCCAGGGCCGAGCCGATGATCAACACACTGCGCACGTCCTCGCCGGCGGACTGCCTGCTGTGCAGGACCTTCCGGGCGGCGAAACGGACGATCAAACTCAACATGGCGAGCAACGGCAGCACCACCACGACCGAGCGCAGCCAGACCTGCGGCAGCATCGCGATGGCGAATCCGCCCAGCGCTATGCCGGCGACCATAGCGGTCAGCACGGCGCGCATCTCGTCGCTGCCGACGCCGATGCGGGAACGGTCGTAACCGTGGCTCAGCGCGATGGCCAGCGGCCACGCCGGGATGAACGACAGCAGCAGCCAGGGGCACCGAGGGAAAGGCATCGAGCCGCGCACCGGCGACCAGGGCGAGCGCGAACGCCGCCGCGCCCACCATCAGGTCCAGGAGTGCCACGGCCGTCACGTAGCGCCGGCACCAGGCCGGGAATTGTCGCACCCGGGGCGGAGCGGCCTCGGCGGCGGCCCGCGGTTGAACTGGCTTGGCGATCTCGCGCGGCGGAGCCGACAGCCACGTCACGCAGGTCGACGTCCAGCGCCGGATCGGAGGGAAGCGAGACGCCCAGGTCGGACGCAAAGTCACTCCGAGTGATTACCTCGGTCACACCAACCCCCATTCGCCCGATCCCCGCATCAGGCACCCACGCTGATAACTGACAGTGAGATACTGCTAGCTATCCAGCCCGGGAACCATACCCCATTTGGGTTGCATCCCTCATCCGACCTGATATTTCGTCACGGTGAATGATTGAGGATCACGCAAAAGTGCTCAACGTGGCGCGCATTCGAGCACAATGCCAACGTAGGTTCGTACACTCTAAGTAGCTGACTTGCTTACAGGCCATGGCTTGACCTTGAACGAGTCTTCGCAGGTCAAAGCAACAATCTGCGCAGAGGAGCAGGTCAGCCCAACTGGGTTAATCCCTCGAATAGGTGAAGATCAACACCTAGGGACGAACCGACGTCATCAACCTGGCGTTGCGCCGCCCAGATCCTCGATGACTCGCCCGCAGACCGCCAACAGCTCGCGGTCCCGCACCGGCGCGCCACCCAGCCGCCCACCCTCGACCGGCGGCCGCAGCGTCAGCGCCCCGGTCGCCTCCTTGTACTTCGACCCCGGATACAGCCGGGCGATCCGCATCTGCGCCGACTCCGGCAAGCTGCACGGGCGCGAACCGCAGCCCCTGGGGCCCGAGGGTGACCTCGTGGATGCCGGCCGCCCGGCCTGCTGCCGGAACGCGGCCACGGCGAGCAGGTTCTCCACCTCGTCGCCGAACTGGCCGTACCGGTCGATCAGCTCCGTCCGCACCGCCTCGAGATCCTCCGGCGTCTGGGCGGCGGCGATCTTGCGGTAGGCGTCCAGCCGCAGCCGCTCGCCGGGGATGTAGTCGTGCGGCAGGTTGGCGTCGACCGGCAGGTCGATGCGCACCTCGGCCGGCTCCTCCTCCTCCGGCTGACCGTCGGCGCCGGCGGCCTTCTTGAATGCGGTGACCGCCTCCCCCACCAGCCGCACGTACAGGTCGAACCCGACGCCGGCGATGTGCCCGCTCTGCTCCGCGCCGAGAATCGAACCGGCGCCGCGGATCTCCAGGTCGCGCATGGCGACCGCCATGCCGGAGCCGAGGTCGGAGTTCTGCGCGATGGTGGCCAGCCGGTCGTGCGCGGTCTCGGTCAGCGCCTTCTCCCCCGGGTAGAGGAAGTAGGCGTAGCCGCGTTCCCGGCCGCGGCCGACCCGGCCGCGCAGCTGGTGCATCTGGGACAGGCCGAGGATCTCGGCGTGGTCGACGATCAGCGTGTTGGCGTTCGAGATGTCCAGCCCGGTCTCCACGATGGTGGTGCAGACCAGCACGTCGAAGCTGCGCTCCCAGAAGCCGTCGATCACCTTCTCCAGGGCGTCCTCGTTCATCTGGCCGTGCGCCACCGAGATCCGGGCCTCCGGAACCGCCTCCCGAAGTCGGCGGGCCACCGCGTCGATGTCGGCGACCCGGTTGTGCACGAAGAACACCTGGCCCTCGCGCAGCAGCTCGCGGCGGATCGACGGCCGCGACCAGCTTCTCGTCGTACGCGCCGACGTAGGTCAGGATCGGGTGCCGTTCCTCGGGCGGGGTGGCGATGGTGGACATCTCGCGGATGCCGGCCAGGCTCATCTCCAGCGTGCGCGGGATCGGGGTGGCCGACATGGTCAGCATGTCCACGTGCGCGCGCAGCGCGGTGATGTGTTCCTTGTGCTCGACGCCGAACCGCTGCTCCTCGTCGACGATCACCAGACCCAGGTCCTTGTAGCGGATGTTCGGCTGCAGCAGCCGGTGGGTGCCGATGACGATGTCGACGGTCCCGTCCGCCAGACCCTCGACGGTCTGCTTGGCCAGGGCGTCGTCGGTGAACCGGGACAGCCCGCGCACGGTGACCGGGAACTGGGCCATCCGCTCGGAGAAGGTGGACAGATGCTGCTGCGCCAGCAGGGTGGTCGGCACCAGCACCACCACCTGCTTGCCGTCCTGCACCGCCTTGAACGCCGCCCGCACGGCGATCTCGGTCTTGCCGTAGCCGACGTCGCCGGAGATCACCCGGTCCATCGGCACCGACTTCTCCATGTCGGCCTTGACCTCGTCGATGGACTGCAGCTGGTCGGGGGTCTCGGTGTACGGGAAGGCGTCCTCGAGCTCGCGCTGCCAGGGCGTGTCCGGGGAGAACGCGAACCCGGGCGACGACGCCCGGGCCGCGTAGACCTGGACCAGCTTGGCGGCGATCTGCCGGACCGCCTTGCGGGCCCGGCCCTTGGTCTTGGCCCAGTCGGCTCCGCCGAGCTTGTTCAGCGTCGGCGCCTCGCCGCCGACGTAGCGGGAGAGCTGGTCCAGCGCGTCGGTGGGCACGAACAGCCGGTCGCCGGGTTGGTTGCGCTTGCTCGGCGCGTACTCGACCACCAGGTACTCCCGTTCGGCGCCGCCGGTCTTGCGGCTGACCAGGTCGACGTACTTGCCGATGCCGTGCTGGGCGTGCACGACGTAGTCGCCGGGCGTGAGCGCGAGCGGGTCGACGGCGTTGCGACGGCGGCTGGGCATCTTGGCCGCGGCGTCCGGGCGTGGCGCCGCGGTTGCCGGTCAGGTCGGACTCGGTGATGACCGCGAGCCCCGAGTCGGCGAGCAGGAAGCCGTCGTCGAGCTTGCCGCAGGTGACCGTGACGACGTCGGTACGCGGAACGTCCGGCAGTCCGTGTTCGGAGACCACCACGCCGAGGTCGGCCTCGGCCAGCCGCTCCCCCGCGCGGGCCGCGGTGCCGTGGCCGGCCACGACGAGCACCGTGGAGCCGCCGGTTTCCTGCCGGTTGCGGGCGTCGCTGATCGCCGCGGCGATGTCACCCCGATACACCGGTGCGGTGGTCACCTCGGGCGTGGTGGCATCTTCCTGGCCGAACTGGGCCAGGGACCAGATCGGCAGCTCGCGGTCCCGGACGGTGTCCAGCACGTCGTCCAGCTCGCGGTACGCCGAGTCGTCCAGGTCGATCGGTGCCCGACCGCCGGTGGCCGCGGCCATCCAGGAAGCGGCCAGGAACTCCTGCCCGGTGCGGACCAGGTCCTCGGCGCGGCGCCGGATCCGCTCGGGGTCGCCCAGCAGCACGTGGGTGCGCTCCGGGACCAGATCGGTGAGCAACGTCGAGCCGGCCGGGCATCAGCGCGGGCAGCAGGGACTCCATGCCCTCGACCCCGACGCCGGAGGCGAGCTTGTCCAGCATCTCGGCCAGCGTCCGGTCGCCGGTCGCCTTGGCCGACAACGCCGCCGCGCGCTCGCGGACGTCGTCGGTGAGCAGGATCTCCCGGCACGGGGCCGCTACCAGCGCCTCGACCTGATCGAGCGAGCGCTGGTCGGTGACCGCGAACGTCCGCAGGTCGGTGACCTCGTCGCCCCAGAACTCCACCCGCACCGGGTGCTCGGCGGTGGGCGGGAAGACGTCGAGAATGCCGCCGCGGACGGCGATCTCCCCGCGCTTCTCGACGATCTCGACCCGGGTGTAGGCCAGGTCGACGAGCCGCTGGACCAACTCGCTCAGATCGACCTCGTCGCCGAGCCGCACGGTGACCGGGGTGATCTCGCCGAGATCGGGTGCCATCGGCTGGATCACCGAGCGGATGGTCGCCACGATCACTGCGGGCAGCCCGGCGGGGTGCTCCTCGGGGTGGGCGAGCCGGCGCAGCACGGCCAGCCGGCGGCCGACGGTGTCCGCGCGGGGCGACAGCCGCTCGTGCGGGAGCGTCTCCCAGGACGGGAAGATCATCACCCGGTCG
Organism: uncultured Actinomycetota bacterium; assembly: GCA_963834185.1. GTDB lineage: Bacteria > Actinomycetota > Actinomycetes > Mycobacteriales > Nakamurellaceae > Nakamurella. The sequence goes on along the minus strand of CAWIAR010000004.1, from coordinate 91,105 downwards.
GCGCCGATCAGGTCGCCGATCGCCGCGGTGGCCGCCTCGGCCTCGCGGCCGGTGGCGACCACCAGGAGCACCGGCCGGTCCTGCGCGGCGATGGTCGCGGTGACGAACGGCCGCACCCCGTGCGGCCCGGTGATCCGTCGGGTGATGGCGTCGACGTTCTCGGCGATGGCCGCGAAGTAGGCGTCGCCCTGCACGGCCCGGAGCAACCCGGCCAGCGGGGCCGAGGTGGTGGAAACGGAAGCGGCTGCGGTCACGATGTCATCCCCAAGTGGTCAGCCCGGTACGGCCGGCGCGCGGAGGCACGCCAGAAACCCCCCGTCGGGCGGACAGGGGGTGTCGGCTTTCAGCCTACGCGCCGGTGGCGATACCCGGATCACGGCCAGTTGGAGGACTGCTAGTGACCCATCTCGTGCGCGGTGGCCTGGATCCGGGCCAGCCGCTGCGCGGACGGCCAACGCACCTTGGTCGCCCAGCCGAACTTCTCGAAGAGCCAGATGGCCCGGGCGGAGATGTCGATCTGGCCGCGCAGCACGCCGTGCCGGGCGCAGGTCGGATCGGCGTGGTGCAGGTTGTGCCAGGACTCGCCGAAGCTCATGATCGCCAGCGGCCAGAAGTTCGCCGACTTGTCCCGGGCGGCGAACGGCCGCTCGCCGATCATGTGGCAGATGGAGTTGACCGACCAGGTGACGTGGTGCAGCACCGCGATCCGGACCAGCCCGGCCCAGAAGAACGCGGTCAGCGCGCCCGCCCAGGACATGGTGATCAGGCCGCCGATCACGGCCGGGGCGAACACCGAGACGATGGTCCACACCCAGAAGTACTTGTCGATCCGGACGATCGACTTGTCGGCCAGCAGGTCGGGCGCGAACCGCTCCTGGTTGGTGGTGTCCCGGTCGAACAACCAGCCCATGTGCGCGTGCCAGAAGCCCTTGGCCAGCGCGGCCACCGAGGTGCCGTACAGCCACGGCGAATGCGGGTCGCCCTCGCGGTCGGAGTACGCGTGGTGCCGCCGGTGGTCGGCCACCCAGATGATCACCGGGCCCTGGACGGCCATCTGGCCGGCGATGGCCAGGCCGTTGCGCAGCGGGCGAACGGCCTTGAACGAGCCGTGGGTGAAATACCGGTGGAAGCCGACGGTGATGCCCATGCCGCTGAAGAAGTAGAAGACCGCGGCGATGGCGATGTCGGTCCAGCCCAGGCCCCAACCCCAGGCGAACGGGATCGCGCAGACCAGGGCGAGCAGCGGCACGAAGGCGAACGCGTAGACCGCGATCTGGGCGGCCGGTCCCGCGCTGACCGTCGGTCAACGGCTTGGGGCCGGCCTTGTCGTCGGTGCGCAGTCGGCGGGTGCGACGGCGGCAGGTGCGGATTGGGGAGGCGTCATGCGGGCCCTCTCGGATTGCTTCGGCTCGGTGGTCTCCAGTCCCGACGGTACCGGTTACCGATCAGTAGCCCTACCAGCGAAGTTAGGTGATCCTCAGTTGCCGGCGGCAAGTTCCGCCTCCGGCGCTCGACGGAAGGTCGCATCGAGGGCGTGGGATGATGGCGCGGCGACGATCCGCCGTGGTGTAACGGCAGCACCTTGGATTTTGGTTCCAATGGTCCAGGTTCGAATCCTGGCGGCGGAGCGGCGCAACGCGTGACGACGGCGTGGCACGAGGGGGATGGATGGTCGAGCCCGGCTCGAACCCGCAGGTCACGGCGGTGATTGTGCTCGCCGCCGGAGCGGGAACCCGGATGAAGTCGTCGCTCCCCAAGGTGCTGCACCCGATCGCCGGGCGACCCGTTGCTCTGGCATGCGCTGGCCGCCACCGCCGCGGTCGAATCCCGGCCAGGTCGTCGCCGTGCTGGGACACGGCCGCGACGAGGTCGGCGCCTTCCTCGAGTCCTCGACCGGACTGCCCGCGACGTTCGCATTGCGGTGCAGGATCGGCAGCTCGGCACCGGCCACGCGGTCGAGTGCGGGCTGACGGTGACCGGCGCGCTCACCGGCACCGTGCTGGTGACCTATGGCGACGTCCCGCTGCTGTCCGGCGAAACGCTGACGGCGCTGACCGCCGAACACACGGCCGCCGGCAACGCGGTGACCGTGCTGACCGCCGACGTGCCCGACCCGCACGGCTACGGCCGCATCGTCCGTGACGACGCCGGCACGCTCGCCGCGATCGTCGAGCAGAAGGACGCCGACGACGCCCAACGCGCGATCACCGAGATCAACTCCGGGATCTACGCGTTCGACGGTGCGGTGCTGTCCTCCGTTCTCCCTCGCCTCGGCTCGGCCAACGCCCAGGGCGAGCGGTATCTCACCGACGCCGTCGCCATCGCCCGCGGCGACGGGCTGCCGGTCGGCACCGTCTCGACGAGCGACCCGGTCGAGATCGAGGGCGTCAACGACCGGGTGCAGCTGGCCGAGCTCTCCCGGGTGCTGCGCGACCGGCTGGTCCGCAAGGCCCAGCTGGCCGGTGTCACGGTGATGGACCCGGCCACCACCTGGATCCACGCCGACGTCACCATCGGGCCGGACACCGTCCTGTACCCGGACACCTCGCTGGAGGCCGGGACGACGATCGGGTCCGGCTGCCGCATCGGCCCGGCGACCACGCTCTCCGCCTGCACGGTCGACGACGGCGCCGTCGTGCTGCGCTCGCACTGCGAAGGCGCGCGCATCGGATCGGGAGCCAGCGTCGGCCCGTTCACCTTCCTGCGGCCGGACGCCGACCTGGCCGCCGGCGCGAAGGTCGGCGCCTACGTCGAGGTCAAGAAGTCCACCATCGGCCCGAAGGCCAAGGTGCCGCACCTCTCCTACATCGGCGACGCGACCATCGGCGCCGGGACGAACATGGGTGCCGGCTCGATCACCGCCAACTACGACGGCGTCCGCAAGTCGGACGACCGTCATCGGCGAGAACGCGTTCATCGGCACCAACAGCACGCTGGTCGCGCCGGTCACCATCGCCGATGGCGCCTATGTGGCGGCCGGCTCCACCGTCACCGACGGGGTCGCCGCAGGCGAGCTGGCCGTGGCCCGCGGCCGACAACACAATTCGGCAGGATGGGTACTGCGCCGCCGGGCCGGCAGCGCGAGCGACGCCTCCGCCAGGGCGGCCGGAGCCGGCGACGAACCCGTACCCGAGCCTACCTCCGGCTCACCTGCCCAATCCGACCCACCTGGCCTTCACCCGACGCAGAGGACGCCACGCCGTGAACGCGATCTCGATCTCCAGCCAGAAGAGCATGATGCTGTTCTCCGGGCGTGGTTACCCCGAGTTGGCGGACGAGATCGGCAAGTATCTCGACGTCACCGTCACCCCGCAGCAGGCGTACGAGTTCGCCAACGGCGAGATCTTCGTCCGGTTCGAGGAGTCCGTCCGCGGTTCCGATGCCTTCGTCGTGCAGTCCTGCGGCGTGCCGATCAACACCTGGGTGATGGAAACGCTGATCATGATCGACGCGCTGAAGCGGGCGTCGGCCAAGCGGATCACCGTGGTGCTGCCGTTCTACCCGTACGCCCGGCAGGACAAGAAGCACCGCGGCCGCGAACCGATCTCCGCCCGGCTGGTCGCCGACCTGCTCAAGACCGCCGGCGCCTCCCGGCTGATGATGCGTCGACCTGCACACCGACCAGATCCAGGGCTTCTTCGACGGACCGGTCGACCACCTGTGGGCCCAGCCGCTGCTCGCCGACTACATCGCCGACGCCTACGCCGGCGAGCAGATCACCGTGGTCTCCCCCGATTCCGGCCGGGTCCGCACCGCCGAGCGCTGGGCCGACCGGCTCGGCGGCACCCCGATCGCCTTCATCCACAAGACCCGCGACCCCACCAAGCCCAACCAGGTCGTCGCCCACCGGGTGGTCGGCGACGTCGCCGGCCGCACCTGCATCGTGGTCGACGACATGATCGACACCGGCGGCACCATCGCCAGCGCCACCGAGCAGGTGCTCGAGGCCGGCGCGACCCGGGTGATCGTCGCGGCCACCCACGGCGTGCTGTCCGACCCGGCCGCCGAGCGGCTGTCGACCATGCGGGGCCCAGGAGGTCGTGCTGACCAACACCCTGGCCATCCCGGAGGAACACCGCTTTCCGCAGCTCACCGTGCTGTCGGTGGCCGGGCTGATCGGCCAGGCGATCCACGAGGTGTTCGCCGACGGTTCGGTCACCAGCCTGTTCAACCAGTAGCTCCGCGGTCGTCTCGTCTCAGCCGATCGCACCGCTCGGCTCGGTGGACGCCTGCCGTGTGCACGAACTCACGTCATGTTCGCGCGCGCCTGAGTTGACCGCAAGAATTGCTGCCGATACCCTGATCTGCAAGAGGTTCTTCATCAGATCGGAAGAAGGTGGCTGATGTTTCCGGAAGCAACAACTCTCGCAGTGGTGGACACGTCGGTCATTCCGACCGACGAGTTGCTCGAGCACCCGGGCTGGCTGGCGCTGAAGTCCTCAGCCGTCGCACTGCGAGGCCTGCAGGCTCAGGACGGGTCGCTGCCGCCGGACGCCGACCGGGAGCGCGCTGCGGCCCTGGTCGGCACATTGACCGCCGCGATCACCGACCTGACGCCCTACTTCGCCCACGACACCGACTACCTGGCCGCCCTGGTCGAAGGACTTCGCCCGGTGGGTCGACGCCGGCTTCGGCATTCCGGATTTCCTCGACTCGTTGCTGGCCTTCCATCCGGAGCAGCATCGCGTCGACGGGCTGCGGCACCTCGTCGTCTTCCCCATGTACACCCAGAACGGCTCGACCGACCGCCTCGTCGAGGCCGTGCTGTTCGAGGTCATCTGGCCGGACTTCATCGCCGACCTCGAGGCCGGCGAGTACGGCAACAAGCTGTTCGTGCCGATCCGCTTCCTGGACTTCACCCCCGGCTACGACACCAACTCCGCGGTGCTGTTCCCGGAGACCGTTGCGATGCGCGAGATCCCGAAGTTCAGCTGGGGCGCGATCTTCGCCGATCGGGAGGCGGCCCGGTTCCGCCGCGTCGTCTCGGCGGCGATCGACATCACCGGGCTGGACCTCCCGGCCGATGCGGAGCCGTTGCTCGAGGACCAGGAATTGGCCGAGCACACGTTCGTGATGTGGGACATGATCCACGACCGCACCCACATGCATGGCGACCTGCCGTTCGACCCGTTCATGGTCAAGCAGCGGATGCCGTACTTCCTGTACTCCCTCGAGGAACTGCGCTGCGACCTCACCGCGTTCCGCGAGGCCGTCAAGCTCGAAGCGGCCGGCGAACCGCACGCCAAGCTGGTGCAGTACGCCATCATCTTCGACCGCATCTTCCGGTTCCCCATCACCGGCAACCGGATCCGCAACTACGACGGTCTCGGCGGCCAGTTGCTGTTCGCCTGGCTGCACCAGCAGCACGTGCTGCACTGGACCGACAACCGGTTGTCCATCGACTGGGAGCATGTCGACCAAGCCGGTGCTCGAGCTCGGTCGGCAGATCGAGGAGCTGTACTGGCGGTCCATCGACCGACCCAAGACTGCACACTGGCTGGCCGCCTACGACCTCGTCTCGGCCACCGTCACCCCGCACCCGGCTTCGGTGTGGGCGCAAGGCAAGTCGGCGCTGCCGCTGGACGGGCCGCCCAAGGGTCTGACCGACGCGGTGCTCCCGGACGAGTTCCCGCTGTCGATGTTCTACGAGGCGCTGGCGAAGAAGCTCGAGCCGGTGGTCGAGTCGACCGCGGGGATCACCGGTCAGCACCTGAGTCGAGCTCAGAGGACTGAGAAGCCTTCCGGCGGAACGCCTCTGCCGGTTGCGTGCAAGCAGCAGATCCCCCGCCCGGCCGTCCCGGACGGCCAGTTCCGACGACCATGCTCAGCGCTTCGCGGGACGCCGTCGGCGGAGCTAGGACGTCAAGCGCGAGCGCCCGGCACAGGTCCGCGGTGTGCACCACCAGCTCGAACGTCCGGGTGGGCAGGTAGTCGACCAGCCGCATCCCCCCGCCGAGCGAGGTCAACAGCTCGGAGCCGTCCTTGGTCCGCACCAGCGCCTCGACCCGCTCGGCCATCTCCCGCACCGCGGCGACCGGGTCCGGGCCCAGGGCTCGGCCGGCCTCGCGGCCGCGCTCGGCCACTCCCGGGGTGTCGTAGAACTTCCGGATCGCTTGGTAGTAGGCAACCGCATCGGCCACCTCGACGGCCGCCGCCGGCTGTCCCGAGGTACTCCTCGATGGTCAGGTACGAGCGGCTGGTGTGGCCGACCAGCGCGCGGATGTCCCACTCCCCCAGACCCGGGTCCCCCCACCGGTTCGCCCACCAGAGGCACCGTGGCCAGGAACCAGGCGGAGGCATCGAAGAAGGCTGCCGACGACTCTTCCCACGACGAAGTCATGGCTGCCAGGCTAGGTCCAACCCCAGCCCGCGGTCAACGCGCGCGCAGCATTGCGCCGGCCGATCTCAGGACCGAGGCCACGGCGGTCGACACCGGGCTCGGAGCCCGGAACAGCCAGCACCATGGCACGTGCTGCCTCGACCAGGGCCAGGGCGGTACACGACCACGCCGGCCGCGAGCAGGTTGAGTCCGGCGAGCGACCACGGATCAAGAATCCGGACCAGCGGCATGGAGATCGCCACCATCAGCGGGAAAGTGCGCGACGTAGTACACCAACGACGTCCGGCCGACGAAACGCACCGCTCGCAGCACCGATCCGCCGGCCGTGACCCGCCGGTACACGCCGATCGCCAGCAGAGTTCCCGCCATGCTCAGCGGCGCGAACCACGGGTTGTACAGCAGCGGCATCGTCCAGATCACCGAGGCCAGCCCGAACATCGACCGTCAGCAGGCCGTACAGCCGCAGGCGATATCGCGGGGTCAGCCGTTCGACCAACCGCGGGCCGCCGGCCAGAGCGTGCCCGGCGAAGAAGAACACCGCGAAGTAGGCGAGCCGCTGTTCGACCGAGCCCTGGACCAGCAGCACGGCGAGCACCCACGCGGCGACAACCGGGAGCCAGACCGGGAGTGCGCGCAGCGCCGGCGCGATCAGGTAGTAGCAACCGAGGAAGAACAGGAACCACAGATAGGACGTGGCGTACCAGGCGCGCCACTCCCACCACGGCTCGCCCACCGCGTCCAGCCACACGAACTTGGCGACAACGACCCACACCAGGTAGGGCCAGACGATGCCGGCGACCTTCCCGGCGAAGTAGTCCGGAAGCGGTTTGCGCAGCGACCGGGCCAGCAGGAGCCCGGACAGCACCATGAGCGTCGGCATCCGGTAGGGCATGAAGAAGGTGCTGAACCAACGCAACGCGGTCGGCATCGGCATCCCCAGCGTCTGCGGGATGGCCGTGCAGTGGTACAGCAACAGCAGGATGATCGCGGTGCCCCGGACCGCATCCATCCAGGCCACCCGGCGCGAACCCGGCACCGGCACTGGCGCGCCGGTGCGTCCGGCCGCGCGGTCGACGCTCACGGCTGACGACGGTACGGGACGGACGCCGCCCAAACGGGGATCCGGTCGGCGAAGCGCCAGGGCGGGCCACGGTCGGCCTGCAGCCGGCTGTGGATCAGACGAACAGTGCACGACCGGGTTCGGTCGCTCCTGCGGCCCGCAGCACGGATTGCCAGGTCGAGTCGACCATCTCGGAGCCGGAGACCCCGGCCATCGGCTGCTGCTTGTGCACGGTGATCCGCGCGCCGTCCGCGCCGACCGCGTCGATCTCCAGGGTGGCGCGGTCGATGCCCGGTCGGGCGATCAGCCTTGCCCGGCACGCATCCAGCCCGATGGTGGCCAACGCCAGCGTGACCATCGAGTTGACGTTGCGGGGAAACAGCCGGGCGATGCCGCGCACCGGGCCGTCGTAGACCACCGTCTCCCGATCCGTCGGCAGTGCCGACCCCTCGGCCGAGTCCAGGTGGACCGGGTTCTTCACGAAGGTGATGGTCACCTGGCGCCAGCTGTCCCGCCCGGCGATCAGCGACTCCAGGCCGACCAACGCGCCGTGCGGCAGCAGCAGCCGGTGGCCGTAGGCGGTGGCGGCAGCGACCAGCTCGTCGTAGAGGGCGCCGTCGACCAGCCCCGAGGTGGACAGCGGGAGGTAGTCGGCCTGCCGCAGGATCCGGGCGCCGAACTGTTCGCTGAACATCGGGTGTGCCGCTTCGACCACGAGATCGGCTCGGGCGAACCACTCGTCGGACAGTGCCGATGCCCGCATGCCAGGCGGGAACGTCGGCCAGGGCCGCGGCGGATCGCGCGTGCACAAAGGCGACGGCGAAAGCGTTGTGGTCGGCCATCTTCTCGACCAGACCGCGACCGATCAGCCCGTAACCGATGATTCCCACCCGCACCGGAGCTGTCGTCCGATGCGCGCCCCAGGCCCACGGGCCTGTCAGCCAATCTGCGCGAGGATGCCGGCCTTGACCTCATCCAGGTGCTTGCCGAGCCGCTCGACGGCCACGTCGACCTCCCCGGAGATGACCGGCGAGATCAGCGACCGGTGGGTGTGTACGTGCCCATGGCCGTGGATCCGGCGGCCGACGAACTGTCGGCCGACGTTGTCCCGCAACCGGTCGATCAGGTCGATCAGAACCACCTGGCGGTCGGCGTCGTACAGCTCGCGATAGAACGCGATCAGGTGCTCGCGGAATTCGCCGTCGGGCTCGGGTTCGTCCAATCTGGTGGCCAACTCGGCCAGCCGGCCGGCCCGATGCGGCGTCATGTTCTCCATCGACAGGCGCAACGCATGCGTCTCGAGAAGCACACGTGCGTCGAAGATCTGGTCGACCATCTCCTTGGACAGTGACCGCACCCGCGCGCCACGGCGCGGGGTGAAGACCACCAGCCCGTCGGCCTCCAGTTGCATCAGCGCGCTGCGCACCGGAATCCGGGAAACCCCGATCATCGCGGCCAACGTCTCCTGCCGCAGCTTTTGCCCGTTCGGCAGCGCCCCCGACAGGATCGCCTCCCTGAGCACCGCGTAGACCATTTCGCCCACGGTGCCGTACTCGTGCGAAGCCGCTGCGACGATCTGCTCGAACGAAGCGCGCGGGGCATCGTCCTCGGCCGGCTCCGACGTCGGGGATACAGTCACGTCGGAATCGTATAGCAGTGCTGGACAGCGGGCGAGCGCCCCGGCCGCAGGGTTTCCCACCCCCCGGGCGTCCTTGTCAGGCATATTGGATACATAATAGGCTGGAGCTGCAATGGCGCAGCTTGCGCGACGCCGGCCGGCACGCGGAGCGTCGATCAAACCGTGGGGAGCTGACGTGAGCACCTTGGTCGGTGTCGTCGGGGTCCAGCACAACCCGCTTCTGTGGCGCGCGTTGGCCGATCCGACTGATCCGCAACTGATCTCGCTGCGTGCCTCGTTCGACGCGTGCGCGGAGCGCGTCGCCAAATTGCGACCTGACGTCGTCGTCGTGGTCACCACCGACCACCTACGGCAATGGTTCTACGACAACATGCCGACGTTCCTGGTCGGCAAGGCACCCTGGTTGCCCGGCACCTTCCCCGATGAGGCTCGTGACTTCGGCATCCCCCGCGTCGAGTTCGCCGGGGACCCGGCGTTGGCCGGCTGGTTACATCGCTCCGGCCTCGCCCAGGGTTTCGACCTGTCAGCTTCCGACGACCTGCGCGTCGACCACTCCGTCGTCATCCCCATGCTGTTCCTGCGCCCGGAGCTCGATCTGCCCGTCGTCCCGGTGTTCACCAACACCATGGCGCCGCCGTTCGCCCCGGCCGGCCGGTTCTACGACCTCGGGCGTGCGCTGCGGGTGGCCATCGAATCGTTTCCGGACGAGCGGCGGGTGCTGGTCATCGGATCGGGACACACCGCGACCGAAGTCGGCGGTCCGCGCCAGTTCCGCGGCTCACCGTCGCCGGAGTTCGACGAGAAGACCTTCGAGCTGTTCCGGGTCGGAGACCACCGCAGCTTGCTCGACCTGTGCACAGACGAAAATCTGGTGCGGGCGGGCAATCTCACCCATCAGTTCCTGAACTTTGTGGTGGCCTTCGGCGCGGTCGACGGCCGGCCGGCCGACCACGCCGAGGTCCACCCCTCTCCGTTCTCCTCCTCGCCGTTCCTCGAGTGGTACGAGGACCCAGCCGCCAGGAGCGTGGCATGAGTCGCTACACCGTCAATCGCATCCTGCGCGATCTGTATCTGAACAGCGCCGAACTCGACCGTTACCGCGCGGATCCCGACCGGTACGTGCAGCACTGGCAACTCACTCACCAGCGCCCGCTCACCGAAGCCGAGGCGGACGCGGTGACCGCGGCCGACTATGCCGCGCTGTACGCGATGGGCGCCCATCCCTACCTGATCTGGGGATTCTGCGAGGCGGCCCTGGTGCCCGGCATCGCCCGCTCGGACCTGGTCGCCGCGTATCGCGCCGCGCTGCTCCCCCTCGGGTATCCGGAGGTCTCGACGACCCCGGTGACCGGCTGATCCGCTCCGGCCGGTCCGCCGAGTTCAGTTGTCGAGGCTGAACACTATGCGCCCGCTGCGCCGGCGGTCGTCGAAAGCGGCGTATCCGCCGGCATAGTCGGCCAACGGCACGGTGCGGCTGATCAGCGGGCGCACCTGCCCGGCGGCCACCATCGCCAAGGCACGCACCACATCTGCGGCATCGGAGCCGGCGGTTCCCTGCAGCCCCCGCCGGTTGCGGTACAACTCACCCAGGTCGACGTGCACCTGAGCGCCGCTGCCGGTGCAGGTGATCATCCGGCCCGTCCAACCCAACGCGTCGAACGACCTGCCCACCACGGCCGGACTGCCGGTGGTCTCCACCACCACGTCCGCTCCACCACCGGTGAGCGCCCTGACCCGGACGGCCAGGTCGGGATCCTGGGCGTCCAACACGTGGTCGGCACCGATCTCACACACGGCCGCAACTCGATCGGCGCCGCGCACCACGCCGATCGCCGTGCCTCCCAGCGCCTTCACCAGTTGCACGGCCGCCGAACCGACCGCCCCGGCCGCCCCGGTGACCAGCACCGACGAACCGGTGAGATCACCGGAGGGTGGCAGGACCAGGCGGAGCATGTGCAGGGCGACCGGAACCGTGTGCACGGTGGCCGCAGCCAGCGCCGCGGGCATGCCCGCCGGCAATCGGAACGCCGAACGCACCGGCACGGCAACCAGATCCGCCGCCCCACCGTCCAGGTGGACGCCGAGGATCGGCTGGGTCAGACAGTCGGATTCCCGACCGGACCGGCAGAAGCTGCAGACGCCGCAGAAGATGTTGGGCTTGACGACCACTGCCGCGCCGAGCAACGAGGGGTCCACCTCGGATCCGAGTGCGACCACGGTGCCCGCCGGGTCGATGCCCAGGGTCCGAGGAGGCTGCACACCGGCCATCCGACCGGAAAGCACTGACAGGTCCAGGTGACTCGCCGACACGGCCGCCACCTTGATGAGTACTTCGTCGGCGGCCGGGATCGGCTCGGCAACCTCACGCAGTCGAGCCCCGTCGGGCCCGAGCCCGAATTCGACGGCCTGCAGCGCCCTCACGTTCGTGGTCCCGGCGTCGCCAGCTCGGGCAGTTCCAAGCTTCCATCTGCGTCCACCGGCACCGGCACGGCCGGCTGAATCGCCGCGCGAGCGCGTAGGCCACTCCGGGTTCCGGTGCTGCGGGCCAGGCTGCGGCGGTTCTGCCAGAACTGCAGGCCGTAGCCGATGACGAAAACCATCAGGGTGAAGATCAGCGCCATCGCCGCGCCCCGGTCAGGTGCGTACAGCTGCGCCGACCGTGGGTTGATCATCGCGTACAGGTAGGTGGACAGCGGCCGGGACTCCGGCGTGGCCAGGAACGCCGGCAGGGTGAACTCGTTGGCGCCCAGGATGAACAGCTGGATCCATACGGCGATCACCGCCGGCATCAGCAGCGGCAACACGATCTTGCGGAACACCTGGAGGCGGCTGGCTCCGCTGGACGATGCCGCCTCCTCCAGTTCCCTGCGGATCTGCAGTGTCGCGCTGAAGGACGTGCGGTAGGAGATCGACACCCGGTAGGCGTAGGCCAGGATCATCGACAACACCGTGCCGGACAACGGGACCCACTTGTTGATCACCATGTACAGCAGGAAGGACGAGAACCCGGCGATGGTGGCCGGAATGGCCACCGACGAGGACGCCAGCAGGTCGACCAGCTTGTTGCGCCAGGTCTTGCGCCCACGAGCGATGCCGTAGGCCAGCACGGTGGCAACCACCACGGCGAGAGTCGCGCTGCCGGCCGCGATGATCACCGTGCGCCACAGTGAGGCCCAGAACTCCGGGTCGCCGAACACCTCGGGGAACGCGCCGAAGCTGGTCTTGTGCAGCATCGCGTCGAACGAGAACGCCACCGGGTACGGGGTGACCGACGACCACAGCAGGGCGAACAGCGGCAACACCGCGGTGACGACGACGAACACCGCGACCAGCACCAGGATGGGAATGCGGCCCCGGCCCAAGCTCATCCGCTGGGGCCGGAACCCCTTGCCGGACACCGAGGCCTTGGTCTCCGCATCACGGGTCGCCCGCAGGTAGATCAGAAAGGCGATGGAGGTGAAGACCAGGAACACCAGTCCCCATGCCGCGGCCAGCCCGTATTGCGGCAGTTCACCGCTGGACGAGCTGATCAGGTGCCACAGCTTGAGCGCGAAGATGTCCCGGCCGGACTGCTGCCCGAACAGCAGCGGCACCTCGAGGCTGCCCAGGCTCAGGATGAACGTCAGGATGCCGACGCCGAGGATCCCGGGCCACAGCATCGGCAGGGTCACCCGGCGCAGGGTCTGCGCCCAGGTCGCGCCGGACGAGCGGGCCGCCTCCTCGAGGCCACCGTCCATGTTCGTCAGGATCGGCACGAACATCAGGAAGGGGAACGTGATGTTGGTCAGCGCCTGGATGACGACCAGGGTGCCGAACGAGTACGGATTGATCGGCCCGGTCTGCACGTCGACGAAGGGCACGGCCCGGATCAGTTGGTTGAGCACCCCGCTGCCCGGCGAGACCATCAGGAAGTAGGCCTGGGCCTTGACGATCGGCGGGATCACGTAGGGCACGATCACCAGCACCGGGATCACCCGGCGGAATGGCACGTCGGTGCGGACCACCAGCCAGGCCAACCCGAACGCGATCAGCAGGGCCAGGATCGTCGAGCCGCCGACGAACAGCGTGGTGGTGCCGATGACCGACCAGAAATCGCGGCGCAGTTCCCACAGCGTCGCGAAGTTGCCCACGCCCCACTTCGCCGACGGCACACCGAACGGCAGGAAGGGCCCCCTGAACGCGGTGATCGCCTGGACCACCAGCGGCACGGCGAGCAGGTAGGTCAGGGCAATGCCGGCGAGCGTCATCGCGATCGTCATCCCTGACGGGCGACGCAAGCTGCGCACTGTTCCTCCTGTCGGTGCTCGCGATTCGCTGCTGCTCGGGGACTGCGGTCGGGTGCCGCTGGGTGGTGCCGGTAACGGGGCGCCCGCAGCCGGGGTGGCCGCGGGCGCTCCGCACTGCTCAGTTGTTCAGGGCGTCGTCGGCCGCCTTGATCATCGCGTTCCACTGGTCGCGGGTGTCCTGCGTCTCGGTCTCGGCGATACCGTCGGTCAGCGCGCCGATGATGGCATCTGTGTTCGTCTTGGCCAGCCCGGTGGCTTCGGCGAACACCGACTCCGGCAGTCCGGCGAACGGTACCTGGCTGGTCGCGAACTTCTCGTTGGTCATCCGCTCGTGCAGCCAGTCGGGGTCGAACGCGTTCCACAACACCCACAGCTCGGCGCCGGCCTTGTTCTTCGCGTCGCTGTTCACTCCGGAGAACTGGGCGAACACATTGGTCGCGTCGAACGCGGCGACCTTGAGGTCCGGGTTCGGGTTGAACAGCGTCTGGTTGATCGCGATCGGGATGTCACCGCTGGACAGCGGGGTGCTGGTGTCGTCCACCACGTTCAGGTTGCCCGAGCTCTTCAGGTTCTTGATCAGCTCGACCATCTTGTCCTGGCCGTTTTTCATCCCGTAGCCGCTGAACACGCCGGCGTTGTAGTTGGCCACCGAGATCTGCCCCTTGTACTTCGGGTCGGTCAGGCCGTCCAGATTGTCGGGCACCGACTGCACCTTGGTCGTGTTGTACTGCAACAGCGCGCCGTTGACGCTGTCCGGCATCAGTTCAGGTGCGCCGACGGTGAGGAACTCCTTCGGCACGCCAAGGGTGGTCCAGTCGACCTTGTCCCAGAACCCCTCGTCGTACATCGCGGCCATCGAGGTGATGGACCCGGAGACCACGTCGGTGTTGCGACTGCCGGTCGACTTCGCCGCGATGATCGCCGACGACAGGTTGTAGGTCAGGCCCTTGGTCTCGATCTTGATGTCCGGGAAGCGCTTGTTGAACTGGGCGATCACGTCGGGCCCGAGCTCGTACCAGTCCCAGATCACCAGGGTGCCGCCGTCGGCCTGCTTGGCCTGCTCGTACAGCTCGTCCAGGTGCTTGTCGATGGTCGGCCAGTAGTCGGTGTAGAAGTTCGCGCAGCGGGTGAAGACGCCGACCTTGCTGGCCTCGCAGGTCGGGTCGCCGCCGGCCGACGACCCCGGCGCCGATCCTTCGGCGCTCGACTCCGCCGGGCTTGCGTCGGCGCTGGACGCGCCGGCCGGGCTGTCGGTGGTCGGTGCGGCAGCACTGGTCGACGTGGCCGACGGCGCCGGGGTGGTCGCCCCGGTGGTCTGGGTGCCGGCGTCGTTGGATCCACACGCTGCCAACAGCAGCACGGTGGCCGCGACGCCGGCCGCGAGGAGTCGATTTCGGGTCATCTGAACGCCACTCTCCTGGATGATGGGCCTGATGGTCGGACGGATGTGGAGCGGGTGGACGTCACCGATCGGGCCGGGTGACGCGGGCGGTCCGCCGGATGGAGAAGGTCGGACCGGAAGGCTGGTGCAGAACGTATTCTGGATACATACTGCTGTCAAGCATCCGAACAGGCCTCAGAAATCGGAGTTCGCGTGAACGGTAAGAGCCCCGCCGGCCAGCACGGATCCACTGCGGTCGATGACGGTGACGTCGCCGGCGCCGTGCTGGAGGTGACCGCCCTGGAGAAGTCCTATACGAGCGGCGGCAAGCCCGTACCGGTGGTCGAGGACGTGACGTTCCGGATCGAGCCGGGGCACTTCTATTCCCTGCTGGGCCCATCCGGCTGTGGCAAGACCACCACCCTGCGCTGCGTGGCGGGCCTGGAACTGAGCGACGGTGGTTCCATCACACTGGCCGGAGAGACGCTCTCACAAGGGAAAACTCATCTGCCGCCGAATAAGCGAGACATCGGCATGGTGTTCCAGAACTACGCGATCTGGCCGCACATGTCGGTGTTCGCCAACGCCGTGTTCCCGCTGCAGGTCGGTGCGCACAAACTCACCAAGGTGCAGGCCAGAACCCGGGTGATGGAGTCCCTGGAGCTGGTGCAGCTGGACCACTTGGCCGAACGCTCCGCGGTGGCCCTGTCCGGCGGGCAGCAACAACGCCTGGCCCTGGCCCGGGCTCTGGTCCGGCGGCCCAAATTGCTGTTGTTGGACGAGCCGCTCAGCAATTTGGATGCAAAACTCCGGGACACCATGCGGACAGAGCTCCGCGCGCTCCAGCGGCGGCTCGGGATCACCACCTTGTACGTCACCCACGACCAGTCCGAGGCGCTGTCCATGTCCGATCGGGTGGCCGTCATGCACGACGGCCGCATCCTGCAGGAGGGCACGCCGCGAGAGATCTACGACAATCCGGCCGCCAGGTTCGTCGCCGACTTCGTCGGTCGGGCCAACATGATCCCGGCTGAGGTGATCCGTCGGGTGTCCGCGGACGAGGTGGTGGTGCGGGCCCTGGGAACCGAATTGCGCACGCCGTGCGTGGCCCCGGCGCGCGCCGGAGACAAGATCACCGTGAGTATGCGGCCGGAGAGCGTGCGTACCCACGAGGTCGCCCCCGACCGGCCCAACGTGTTGGCCGGCCGGGTCAGCCGGGTGGAGTTCCTCGGCGAGATCGTCGAGTACGACGTCGAGGTGCCGTCGCTGGATGGCGGGCTGCACACGGTGATCGTCCGGACCAGCCCGCTGACCGTGCCGGTCGAGGGGCGTGAGGTGTTCCTGGAGTTCGCGCCGCACACCTGCCGGGTGCTGCAGGACGAGCCGGTCGCCGGCCTGGCCACGGCGTAGCCGACTCGGGCAGGGCCAAGTCCGGGGCCGGTGGCACCGACGTGCATCCAGCCCGACAGTTCTCGACGTACTGGAGGTGAGCGCCCGACCGGGCGCCCGGAACCGTGTCGCAAGGGAGCGCCGATGAACGTCCGCCGCAT
Organism: uncultured Actinomycetota bacterium; assembly: GCA_963834185.1. Lineage (GTDB taxonomy): Bacteria > Actinomycetota > Actinomycetes > Mycobacteriales > Nakamurellaceae > Nakamurella. The sequence continues at coordinate 74,849 of CAWIAR010000004.1, read as the reverse complement.
TCTGCTTGGCCTGCTCACCACCACCATCACCGCCGGAACCGCGCTGGTGGCCGCTCCGGCCGCGCAGGCCTCCGCCCCGCTGGGCACCACCAGCCTGGCCGCGGTGCTCGCCGCCGACGGCACCGGATTCGATCGCAACTGGCGCGACTTCGACATCCTGGACAACGCCGTCGGCGCGGTGCTGGCCGCCAAGCCGTCCAGCCCGGTCGCAGTGCTCGCGGACGGCACCGTCCCGCTCACCGCGTTCCTGCCCGACGATCGGGCTTTCCAGCTCCTCGCGTTCAGCCTGACCCACCGGTGGTACGGCTCCGAGCAGGCGGTGTTCACCGCGCTGGCCAAGACCCTCGGTGTCGATGCGATCGAGAAGGTTCTGCTCTACCACGTGGTGCCGGGCGTCACCATCGACGCCGCCGCCGCGTTGCGCTCGAACGGTGCGGTGCTGCCCACGGCATTGTCCGGTGAGAGCCTGAAGGTGCGGGTGCTCTCCGCCCGGTTCGGTCTGATCCAGCTGATCGACAGCAAGCGCGGGAACCTCAATCCGCTGCTGAACCCGACCCAGCTCAACCTGAACAAGGGCAACCGGCAGATCGCGCACGGCGTGACCTTCGTTCTGCTCCCGGCCTCCCTGTGATGATTGCCCCGGCCGCCACGGCGGTCGGGGCCTCCATGTTCTCCAGACCCGGCGGGCACCGCGACGTCGTGGCCGGCCGAGAACGATCGGCAACCGGGCGGGCGCCTCGGGCGACCGGCCGGACCATGAGCAGGGAGACGTCGATGTTCACTCGGGTTCGTCGCACCGTAGTCGTCATGGCGATCACGGAGCGTTGGTTTCACGCGGCGCCGCAGGACGGCTTGACCCCCAGCTGCGGAATGTTCAGCTGAGCCCGATGCTGGGTCGGCCGGTCCGCTGGGCACCGCTGGTCGCCGGAATCCTGTTGCTGGTACCGATTGCGTGGATGGCCGCTACTGCATTCGGCGCGGTCTGGCATGGCCATCCGGCTCTGCCGGTGACGCTGGCAGTGCTCGCCGGAGTCGGGGCCGGGCTCCTGCTGATCGCCGCTCGACCCCGTCGGGTCCGGCCGTCCCGGCGTCCACGCGCCCGGTTGGCCGGCGCCATCGTCGGCGTTGTCCTGACCGCCGTGGTCGCCGGCACGATGGTGTGGCTGACGCCGTTCTCCGCCTCCCCCGCGGCGCTCGCATCGATGACCAGCGCGGCGCAGGTCGAGGTGATCGACCATGCGACCAGCATCGAACTCCGCCCGGTCGGCCGTTCTCCCACCGTCGGGCTGGTCTTCTCCCCCGGCGCGCGGGTGGATGCCAGGGCGTATGTGGATGTCCTGCTGCCGCAGGCGCAGGCGGGCTTCCTGGTGGTGATCCTGAAGATCCCGTTCGGGCTCGGCATCGTCGATGTCGGACAGTCCGCCGGGCCGATCGCCGACCATCCCGAGATCAGCCGATGGGTGGTGGGCGGTCATTCGTTGGGCGGCACCAGCGCGTCGATGTTCGCGGCTCGCCGCCCTGCCGGCGTCACCGGCTTGCTGTTCTATGCGTCCTACCCCGACGACGACCTGTCCGGCCGGACCGATCTCGCCGTCGCGTCGATCTCCGGGAGCAACGACGGACTGGCCACTCCGGCCAAGATCGACGACCATCGTGCCGACCTGCCGGCGGACACGAGGTACACCGTGATCCAGGGCGCGGTGCACGCCTTCTTCGGCGACTACGGAGCCCAGCCCGGGGACGGCACTCCGACCATCGACCGGGACGCCGCGCAGGCCCAGATCGCCGCCGCGACCGAGTCGTTGCTGCGCAGCGTGGCCGATGGCTGACGCCGCCGAGCGACCATCAATCGGAACAACTGTCTACCGTAGTGGACACTTGCGAGTTTACCCGGGTAAACTGACGCATGGTGCGGGGAACACGGTCGGCGACGCAGGTACTGCTTGCCATCCGTCAGCACGCTCGGAGACTCGGCTACACCGTCGAGCAACTGCCCAAGAGAGGCAAGGGATCTCACACCATCTGGGTCGTGCGAAACGACGAGGGTGTCGAGATCGGTCGCGTCGGCCTCACGGGCCATCCAGGAGCGATGTCGCAGACCGTGACGCGGAGCCACGAGCAGGCACTCGAGCCAATCTTTGGGAAGGGATGGCTGGACAAGTGATCACATACCAGGTACGAGTCACTCGTGACGGCCGGTTCTGGGTGGGCGTGGTCGACGGGCTACCGGGCGGTGCGACCGAAACCAGGACGGTCGCTGATCTCGAGGCTGAGGTGCGGGACCTCATCGCCGGTTTGACCGACGCCGATCCGGACTCGTTCGAGCTTGACCTCGACTGGACCGCTGCGCTTCCTCGCCAGGCCAGCGCAGCGGTCAAGTCGGTGCACAGTCGGCGCGGCAAGCTTCGAACAGCCGAGCGCGAGTACGGTGACGCCCAGCGTAGAGCCGTACACACGCTGACGACCGGCGGTGTCTCCGTGCGCGACGCGGCAGCACTGCTGGGTGTTTCGCCCGGACGGATTTCTCGACTGTCGGGCGAGCAGCGCGATGGTCATTCTTGACGGACGCGACGTGCCTGGTACGCACCCGGTGGCTGCAGCCGCGGTGGGCCGGTTCAGTCCTTGAGGGTGAACACCTGCGGCGCCTTGGACCAGGCGGTGATCGGCCGTGGTTCCTCGACGCCGTCGACCAGGATGGCGTCGACCTGCTCGTTGTAGAAGCAGACCAGGTTCTCGATCTTCGGGCACTCCGGGATCGGGTACCGGTACACCCAGGCCAGGTCCTTGACCAGGGTGTTGCCCAGGCGTACCGAGTAGTACTCCGCGACACCCTTGTAGGGGCACTGCGACGTGGTCGTCGACGGCACCAGCAGGTCGGCCCGGACGTCCTGCCACGGCAGGTAGAACCGGGTCGGCAGCCGGGTCTCGAACAGCAGTCGCGGCCGGCGCGACTCGGCGACCACTTGGCCCTGCACGATCACCTGCACCTGCCGGGAACTGTTCAGTACGTCCACCCGGTGGTACGGGTCGCGGGGATGGACGTAGACCTCGTCGTCCTCCTCGAACCAGTGGTCCATCTTCTTCCAGTAGAACGCCACCATGCCCTTGCAGTTCCTCGGCCACCGGGCTGGTCGGCGCGTCGTGCACCCACGCCGCATTGGCCGCCGTGGTCTCGCCGACGGTCACGTCGTAGTAGCTGGCCGGGCCCTTGCGGGGGAAGTCCCGCTCCCGGCCGGACGGACTGAGCAGGTCCATCCGGACATCCTCGGCCGGGAAGTAGTAGATCGGCATGTGCTTGGTCTCGTGCAGCAGCTTGACCCGCCGTGACTGCGGCGATCGTCACCCCGCCGAAGACCGCCCGCACCTGTCGGGCGGTGTCCTCGAGGGCGAAATCGTAATAGCTGGCGTCACCCTCGCGTTCGATGACCTTGTCCTCGAGGTGGAACTCGTTCGCCTGGGTCACGCTCGCTCCTGCCCGCGCTTGGCTTGGATCTCGATCTCGATGGTGATGTCGGAGCCGATCAGTACGCCGCCGCCCTCGATCACCTTGTTGTAGGTGAGCCCGAACTCTTCCCGGTTCAGCTTCGTGGTCGCCGAGAAGACCGCCTTGACGTTGCCCCACGGGTCGGTGGCGACGCCGGCGAATTCGACGGCCAGCCGGACCGGCCGGGTCTGGCCGGCGATGGTCAGGTCGCCGGTCAGGATCCAGCCGTCACCGGCGGCCGAAAGCCCGGTGCTGCGGAACTCCAACGTGGGATGGCTCTCGGCGTCCAGGAAATCGTGCCCGCGCAGGTCCTTGTCCCGAGCGGCCAGACCGGTGTCGATGCTGTCGGACCGGATCGACGCGGTGGCGGTGGATGACCAGAACTCCTCGGCGACGACGATCTCGCCGGAGAACTGCTTGAACGAACCGCGGACCTTGGAGATGACCAGATGCTTGACGCTGAAGGTGATCTCGCTGTTGCCGGCCTCGAAGAGCCAGCGGCCGACCGGCGGCACGGTCAGGCCGTCGACGGTCCGCGCCGCATCGGCGCCGGCGGTCACTCGGCGGGCGCCGCGTCGGCGGGCGGCTGCCGGGCTCGGGGCGTCCTTGCCTGGCCGCGAGCTCGTCGTCGTACTTCTTCGTGTCGACGAACCGCAGGATGCCACCGTCCTGGTCCACCGGGACCACCTGGCGATACATGACGTAGTCGTCCCGCACCACCCAGTGGTCGGAGATCTTGAAGTCACGGAAGCGCAGGATGTGGACCTGCGGCTGGCTGACGTCGACGCCACTGGCCGGCACACCGTACAGGGTCAATCCTGTGTGCTTTGCGGTGAACTCGCCTTGCAGGAACACCAGGTCGCCGTCGGCCGCCACCATGTCGATCTCGAAGTTGGGGTCGGTGAACAGTTGGAGGAACGCCTTGCGTACGTAGTAGGCGTTCTTGAACCCGCGGTCCCGACCCGGCTCGGAGGCGTGGTTCCAGTAGTCCTCCGTGTAGTACTTCTCGAAGTGCTCCTTGAACTCGGCCGAGTCCGGGTGTGAGTTGTGCGAAGCCAGATCGTTGCCCCACACCTCGAGGGCGATCTCCTTGTTGCGGGCGGCCACGTCGTCCATGGGTGCTGTTCTCCTCGCAGTGGGTTCGGCAGCCGCATGATACGTCCGCAGCCGCCAACGGGATTCTGGATACGGAATGCTCACACAGCCTACGCACGGAGCCGTACAGGGGCAATACCCGGCTTGCCAGCCTCATTGCGCAAGTGACGGCGGGACCGATTCCTCGCACCAGGAACACACTCTGGTGTGCCGGACCGGCACTTGTGCGGAGATTGGATGCAAGATACCGTCCCGCTTCGTGACCGTCCCCTGTACCGCCCCGACTGCTCCATCCCGACCCGACGCCGACGCGGGTTGGGCGGCGATGGGATCCAGTCGACCGGGCCCACTGACCGGGATCCGGGTGTTGGAGCTGGGTCGCTACATCGCCGCGCCGTTCGCCGGGCGGCAGCTCGCCGAACTCGGCGCCACGGTGCTGAAGGTGGAGGATCCGGACGGCGGTGACCCGATGCGCGGTTGGGAGGGCGGTACCCGCCCGTACAGCCCGCAGTTTGCCGCCTACAACCACAGCAAGCATGCGGTCACCCTCGACCTGCGTTCCCCCGACGGGCTGCAGGCCCTGCGCGACCTGGCCACCGAGGCCGACGTGCTGCTGGAGAACTTCCGGCCGGGTGTGATGGACCGACTCGGCCTGTCCGCCGATCGACTGGCCGCCGACAACCCGGCGCTCGTCTACTGCTCGCTCACCGGTTTCGGCGACACCGGGCCCTATGCGCGGCGCCCCACCTACGACACCGTGGTCTCGGCGATGAGCGGCCTGTACAGCGTGCTGCTGCCGACCGGCTCCGCGGCGCCGGTCGGACCTGCGATGTCAGACCTGCTGGCCGGGCTGTTCGCGGTACAGGGGGTACTGGCCGCCCTGCACGCCCGGGAGCGGTCCGGCCGCGGGCAACGGGTCGACGTCACCATGCTCGGCGCGGCCATCGGATTCCTCGGCGAAGCTGTCACCAGCGCCACCGAGACCCGCACGCCGATCGAGCCGAACACCCGGCAGCGGCGCGCGCAGGCCTACGGCGCGATCGCAAGCGACGACCTGGCGTTCGTCGTACACCTTTCGGTCCCCGACAAATTCTGGCGTGCCCTCTGTTCGGCGATGGGTCGACCGGACTGGTTGGACGACGGCCGGCTGGCCACCCGGCAGGACCGGTACGACAACTACGGCGTGCTGGAGCGTCTGATTCGCGAGCAGGCTCGCACCCGCACCCGGGACGAGTGGTTCGCTGCGTTCCTCGCCCACGACCTGCCGCACGCGCCCCTGAACACCTTCCTCGACCTGGCCCGGGATGAGCAGGTGGCGGCGATGAACCTGCTGGTCGGGGCCGAGATGCCCGGCGGTGCAGAGCCGATGACGTTCGTCGGTCCTGCGGCCCGGTTCTCCGCGACACCCACCGGCCCCCCGACGGCGGCGCCCCTCCTGGGCGCCGACAACGACCGCGTCCTCACGGGACGGCGGGCAGGCGCATGCTGACCATTCCGTCCACGATCACAGCGATCGACGTGCACACCCACCCGCAGACGGAGGAGTTCCTGGCCGCGATGGGGCCGCGCCGAGCCCAGATGGGCCGGCACTTCGGCCGGGAGCGCGCCGTGGTGTCGTTCGCGGAGATGGCCGACCGCTACCGGGCCAACAACATGATGGCCGTGATCGTCAATTCCGACGACGAAACCCAGTCCGGCCGGCCCGGCGCGCCCAACCGGTTGTTGGGCGAGGCGATGGCCGACCACCCCGACGTGTTCCTGGCGTTCTGCGGGATCGACCCGTGGAAGGGCAAGGCCGCACTCGACGAGGTGCGACGCTGTCACGGCGACTACGGCGTGCTCGGCGTCGGCGAACTGAACCCGGCCCGGCAGCAGTTCCACCCCAACGACCGGCGGTTCTACCCGCTGTGGGAGTTGTGCGCCGAACTCGGACTCGTGGTGATGTTCCACTGCGGCTTCCTCGGCGCCGGTGCCGGCACTCCCGGCGGCATGGGTTACCACCTCGAGTACGCCCGTCCCGTCCCGTATCTCGACGACGTCGCCGCCGACTTCCCCGAGCTGCGGATCATCGCCGCACACCCGGGCTGGCCGTGGCATCTGGAGAACCTGGCCGCCTGCTGGCACAAGAAGAACTACTACATCGACCTGTCCGGCTGGTCGCCGAAGTATCTGCCGACGGAGGTGGTGCACTACGCCAACAGCATCATCCCGAGCCGGGTGCTGTTCGGCTCGGACTGGCCGGTGCTCGAACCCGAGCGCTGGCTGCGGGAGTTCGCCGAGCTGGATCTCAAACCCGAATCGCGGGAGAACATCCTGCTGCGCAACGCCGTGCGAGCTGTTGGGCCTGCAACGGGCCGGGACTCCCGCGGTCGGATGGCCCTGCCGACCCTGGCGGACCAGAGTGACCGCGGTCGCACCCCCGGCGCTGCAACAGCTGATCGACCGGGCCGCCACCTCCTACCGCAGCGTCGGCGACACCGTGCTGACCATCCTGCGGGAGGCCATCACCAGCGGCACCTTCGCCCCCGGTGACTGGCTGCGACAGGAATCGCTGGCCGAGATGATGGGTGTGTCCCGGATCCCGGTTCGCTCCTCGCTCATCCAGCTGGAAGCCGAGGGCCTGGTGATATTCCAGCCGCGCAAGGGCTTCCAGGTTCGCCGGCTCACCGTCGACCAGCTGAGGCAGACCTACGAGCTGCGGGCCCTGCTGGAATCGCACGCGCTGCGGACCTCGATGGCCACGATGACGCAGGCCCGCCTGGACCGGCTGACCGAGCTGGCCGACCAGCTCGACTCCATGCCCGAGGGCGCCGACTTCGTCCGGATCCGCCGGGAGTTCTACCACCTGCTGTACGACGGCGACCGCAACCCGATGCTGATCGAGCTGATCGAACAGCTGCGGACCTCCGTCGGGCTGTATCTGTTGCGGCGTCGGCTCTCCGGCTCAGGGGACACAGCCGCGCACGCGCACCGGCACCTATTGGTCACGGTGAACGAGGGCGATGCGGACGCCGCCGTCGACACCCTGCAGCGACACCTGGATGCCGTCCGGCTGGGCGTCGAACAGGCGATGGCCGTCCTACCCGGCGAACCACACACCCCCTGAGATCGGCGGCCCGAGCGGGTCTCACGCCGCGGCTGCACTCAGCTTGGATCCAGAATCCCATCGACGAAGGCAGGTCATGAAGACCGAACCGGTCCAGCTCTACAGCGAGGGGCAGTTGATCAGCGCGCTCTGGCGCACGCCGGACGAGGTCACCGGGCGAATCCCGGCGATCGTGCAGGGCCCGGGCTGGCTCGGCCTCAAGGACGCCAAGCTGTACGAGCGTTACCACAACGCCTTCACCGCAGCCGGCTTCGGCGTCCTGGTGATCGACTACCGCGGCTTCGGCGATTCCGCCGGGCCCCGGGATGTGCTGTCACCCTCGGCCCAGCTGACCGACCTGGTCAACGCCGTCACCTACTTGACCACCCGGGACGACGTCGACGCCGACGCCCTCGGTGTGTTCGGCACCGGGGGCACCGGCGGCGGCAACGCCGTGCTGCTGGCCGACGTCGACCCGCGGATCAAGGCCGCGATCAGTCAGGTCCCGGTGGCCGATGGCGGGGACTGGTTGCACCGCATGCGTTCCGAACACGAATGGCTGGCCTTCCTCGCCGCCCTCGACGAGGACCGCCGGCAGCGGGTGCTGACCGGCGTCGGCCGGATGGTCGCTCCCCGCACCGAGATCATGATCCCCACCCCGGAACGCACCAGGACGACGATCAAGGCCGATGTCGACGACCGTGTCCCGTCGTCGGTGACGCTTGCCTCGGCCGAGGCGATCCTGGCCTACCGGCCCATCGACGCCGCCCGCCGGCTGACCACCCCGCTGCTCGTCGTCGGCGTGGAGAACGACGCCACCACCCCCACCGACCACGCCAGGGCGCTGTACGAGGCGGCCCGCGGCCCCAAGTCGTTGCTCATACAGCGGCACACCACGCACTACGCGGCCTACGACGCCTACTGGGAGCAGGTGACCCCGCAACTGGTCACCTGGTTCTCCACCTACGTCCGGCCGGCCGACATCCTCACCCGATCCCACACCACGACCACTACGGAGGTGACCGCATGACGGTCGATCTGCGCATCACCGGCGGCACCCTGGCCACCCCGACCGGGGCCGTCGTCGCCGACCTGCTCGTCCACCAAGGGCGTATCGCCGGCATCGTCTCGGCCGACACCCTCGTCGAGGCCGGCGAAACCCTGGACGCCGCGGGCAAACACGTGCTTCCCGGGATGATCGACGTGCACGTACACACCCGCGAACCCGGGTACACCCACAAGGAGGACATCGACACCACGACCCAGCAGGCGGCCGCCGGCGGCGTCACCACCATCTTCGGCATGCCCAACCTGGAGCCGCCGACGACCACGGTGCAGTATCTGGACGAGGTGCTCGCGCTGTACGCCGCGCACTCCCTGGTGGACTACAACCACAACCCGGCGGCCACCCAGCCGGACGAGATCGCCGGCATGGCCGAGCGCGGCATCCGCGCCTACAAGGTCTACATGGTCGTCGACACCGGCCGCACCTACCCGCACCCGGCCGGCACCGGCATGCACGACCACGGCGACCTGCTGAGGATGATGGACCAGATCGCCGGCACCGGCCTGCGTTTCATCATCCACCCGCACGACCAGGCGCTTGATGGACTACATCGAGCGCGAGTACTGGGAGCGCGGCGAGAACACCCCGCAGGGCTACGCCAGCGCCTACGCCGCCCGCAACGGCGTCATCTGGGACACCGCGGTGGACGTGGTGCTGCGACTGGCCGAGGCATCCGGCTGCCCGGTGCACCTGGCCCACATGCAGACCGCCCGATCCATCGAGGCGGTCCGCCGGGCGAAGGCCCGTGGCGTGGACGTCACCTGCGAGGTGAACCACTGGGGGCCGTTCCTGTCCACCTGGCAGGACGTGGAAACTCTTGGTCCCTACGCGTTGTCCTATTGGGTGCCGGACGAGGGCCGGGCGGCCATCTGGGCCGGCATGCGGGACGGGACGATCGACATCGCCTCCTCCGACCATGCCCCGCACACCCGGGAGGAGAAGGAGATCGGCTGGACCCAGATGTGGTCCGCGCACACCGGAACGCCGGGCATCCAGTACTACTATCCGCTGCTGTTGGACGCGGTGACCAGCGGGGAACTCACCTTGGAACGGGTGGTCTCGCTCGTCGCCGGGGCCCCCGCGGACAAGTTCGGCCTGGCCGGCGCCAAGGGTGCGCTCGAGGTCGGACGCGACGCCGACGTGGTGATCGCCGACCTGGACTCCGCGTGGACCATCCGCAACGACGACGTCCTCTCCCGCTGCGGCTGGACCCCGTACGACGGTCGCACCTGCCGGGCCCGTATCGAACACACCTTGGTCCGCGGCGTCCCGGTGCTCACCGACGGCAAGGTCGTCGGCGAACCCGGCACCGGCCGACTCGCCCTCGCGCGCTGACCCAACCTCCAGACGAAAGGCCCCTCATGAAATTCGGACTGCTGCTCCCCCACTTCGGTGAACAGGCCGACCGGGACAAACTGCTGCGCGGCTCGCAGCGCGCCGAAGAACTGGGCTTCGACTCGGTGTGGGTCCGCGACCACCTGGTCTTCGAACCGCACGGCGAGATGGAGAAGCCCAACCGGACGTTCTACGACGCGCTGACCACGTTGACCGCGATCGGTGCGGTCACCGAGCGCATCGAGCTCGGTACCGGCTCGCTGATCCCGTTCCGCCATCCGCTGGTGACCGCGCTGATGGCCGGCACGATCACCCAACTCGTCGGTCCGCGGCTGATCCTCGGCTTCGGCGCCGGCACCTTCGACCATGAATTCGACGCCATCGGCTGGGGTGACCGGGACCGCGTCGAGTTGGTTCGCTCCAACGCCGAGATCCTGCGCCGCGTGTTCACCGAGAACAACGTCAGCTACACCGACGACCACTTCTCCTTCACCGACGTGACTATCGAGCCCAAGCCGGTCGGCGGACGCATCCCGTTCTGGTACTGCGGTGCCACCCCACGCTCGGCCCGGCTGGCCGTGGAGTTCTGCGACGGCTGGATGCCGGGCCGGATCTCGTTGGCCACGTTGGCCAAGCGGATCGCCGACATGGAGAAGCTGTCCGCCGACGCCGGCAAGCCGCGGCCCACGGTCGCCGTCATCCCACCCACCTCGGTCGAGGCCACCCGGGAGGAGGCGCTGCAGCACGTCAACATCCCCGGCCTGCTGGCCTGGGCCAACAAGGCGAAGTTCACCGTCAAGCCGACGTCGGGGAAGTTCGAAACCGTCGAGGATCTCGAGGGCCAGCTGATCGCGGGCAACCCCGACGAGGTGGTCGAACAGGTCCGCAAGTTCGAAGCGCTCGGCGTCGAGCACCTGGTGTTCGACTTCCGGTTCAAGTTCGACCAGTGGTACGAGCAGATCGAACTGCTGGGCCACGACGTGCTGCCGAGGCTGCGGTGAGCGGGGCGATGCTGAAACTTGGTTACAAGGCCTCGGCCGAACAGTTCGGGCCGGCCGACCTGTTGCGCTACGGGATCCTCGCCGAGCAGGCGGGTTTCGACTCGGTGTTCGTCTCCGACCACCTGCAGCCGTGGCGGCACGACGGCGGGCACGCACCGTTCGCGCTGTCCTGGCTCGGCGCGCTCGGCGCCGCCACCGAGCGGATCACGATGGGCACCAGTGTGCTGACCCCCACGTTGCGCTACCACCCGGCGATCGTGGCGCAGGCGTTCGCCACCCTCGGCTGCCTGTTCCCCGGCCGGGTGGTACTGGGCCTCGGCACCGGCGAGTCGATGAACGAGGTGCCGCTGGGCATCGAATGGCCGGATGGCAAGGAGCGCTTCGCCCGATTCCGCGAGGCCGTCGCGTTGATCAAGCAGCTGTGGGCCGAGCAGCGGGTCACCTTCGACGGCAGGTACTACCGCACCGAACGGGCGACCATCTACGACGTGCCCGCTGTTCCGGTTCCGCTGTACCTGGCCGGCTCCGGGCCGGCGGCCACCCGCTACGCCGGCCGGGTCGGCGACGGCTACATCACGACCTCGGGTAAGGCCTCGGAGCTCTACACCGGGACGCTGCTACCCGCCGTCGCCGAAGGTGCGGACAAGGCCGGCCGCTCGGTCTCCGACCTGGACATGATGATCGAGGTGAAGGTGTCCTTCGACCCCGACCCGGAGGCGGCGTTGCAGGCCACCCGGTTCTGGGGCGCGCTGGCGCTGACCCCGGAACAGAAGGCCGGCGTTGAGGATCCGATGCAGATGCAGCGGCTCGCCGACGCGTTGCCGATCGAACGGGCGGCCTCCCGGTTCATCGTGTCCAGCGACCCGGATGAGCACGTCGCCGCGATCGAGCGGTACCTCGATCTCGGCTTCACCCACCTGGTGTTCCACGCCCCGGGTCCTGACCAGGAGCGTTTCCTGAAGCTGTACGGCTCGGAGATCCTGCCGCGGCTGCGGGGGCGCTGACCGCGACGGAACGCAGGAACCGGGTCACCCGGTTCCACGCGTCGGCAGTCTCGACCGGAAACTCGGCCGCACGGCGGTCGAAAAAGCTGTGCGGCATCCCGGGGTAGACGACCACCTCTCCCGGAACCGGGGCCACGGCCAGCTCCGCCCGCCAGGCCCTTATCTCGTCGGTGCCGATCAGGTCGTCGGCCCCGCCGAACAGCGAGAGTACCGGGCAGCGCAGCATTTCCACCAACGTGTCCGGGGCGGGCAGGTCGCTGCGGGCCGGGCCGCGGGTCTGCGGATAGAACGCGACGACGCCGGCCAGGGACCGTCGCCGGCGGGTCGCCGCCAGTAGCGCCACCCGGCCGCCCAGGCAGAAACCCACCGCGACCACCGGATGCCGGCCCGGCAGGTCGCGCAACCGGTTCACCGCCGCGTCCACATCCAATCGCACGGTGGCCCAGCGCAGCGCCGCGGAGTGGTTGCGGGACAGGAAGTTCCCCTCGCGTGCCCCGGTGCCGGCGGTGCGGCCGTACAGGTCGATCGCCATCGCGCGACCACCGGCTGCCGCGAACCGCCCGGCGAGCCGGCCGTACTCCTCGTCCAGACCCCGCCCGTCCGGCAGGATCAGCACATCGGCCGGTGCACCTGCGGTCTCGGCCCGGTCGGGGACCTCGGCTCCGTCGGCCGGCAACTCGAGCAAGGCCCGGAACCGGCCGCCGTCCTCCGCCTGCACCACGATCGAGGTCATGGTCCGACCCTACGAGCACACGGACCGACGAACCCGCAGCCGCTTCCAGCGTCCCGATGCGAATCCGCCGACCGATGCCGGTGCCTGGCGGTGGGATGCTGGAGCTGTCCGGACGCAGAGTTCGAAGGAGAGTGTGGTTGGCCGACCATCGCACGACGCCGGGTTCCACTCCCGTCGGTGCGGCGCACCGGCTGCTCGACGGCCGGCTCAAGCTGCGCCACCTGACGTTGGTCTGCGCACTGGCCGACCAGGGCACCATGCTCCGGGCGGCCGAACAATTGCACGTCACGCAGCCGGTGCTCACCCGCAGTCTGCGCGAGCTGGAGGAGTTGCTCGGCGCCCGATTGTTCGACCGCGGCCCGAGAGGCGTGGCTGCGACTGCCATCGGCGAAGCGTTCGTCGGGCACGCCAGAGCCGTACTCGGGCAGATCGGTCAGGCCGGCACCGACGTCGACGACCTGGTCAACGCGCGGTCCGGACGGGTGCGGGTGGGCACCCACCTGGCGGGAGCAAGTTGGTTGCTACCCAAGGCGATCTCCCAGCTGAAGCGGCGCAGCCCCGGCATCACCGTCCTCGTCCGCGAGGCCACCCCGGACGTGCTCGGACAGGAACTGCTCACCGGCGACCTGGATCTCGTGGTCAGCCGACTGCAACCGGCCACCGCCGACCCCCGGCTGGACAGCGAGCAGCTCTACCGGGAGCCGATCGCGTTGGTGACCAGGCCTGCTCATCCCGTCCAGCACCGACTCGGCCAGGATCTGCGACCCCCGGAGTTGACCGACCTGCTCGCCTATCCGTGGGTACTCCCGGTGCAACAGACCGACCTGCGTCATCAGTTCGAGGACATGCTGGCTGAAGCCGGCCTGCCGCTCCCGGCCGACCGGGTCGAGTGCAGCTCGATGATGATCACCCGTTACCTGCTGGTGGAGACCGACGCGATCGCGGTGCTGCCGATGCTGGTCGCCGAGCACGACGAGAAGCTGTCCGTGCTGCCGGTGCGGCTGCCCTCCCTGCGGCACCCGGTTGGACTCATCCGGGTGGCCGACCGGTGGGTGAGTCCGGCGGTGCAGCTGCTGGTCGCGCAGCTCCGCGCGGTCGGCGGGGAGATCGCCGCCCTCCCCGAGGCCTGACGTCCCACCTGCAGCTATGCCCTGCGGGCATAGGGTGGGACCGAACGGGTATTGGCCTCCATGGTCGTGGCGGGACGACGATGACCATACCTGCCCCTCACCCGGAGAACGTGGGAGTCATGCTCGTCACCGATGTCCATGCGCACTACGTGCCGAAGGGCTGGCCGATGCTGCCCGGCGGGGCCGACATGCCCCGCTTGCGGATCGACGGTCCGCGTGCGGCCACCATCATGCAGGGCGAGCGAGAGTTCCGGCGGATCACCGACTCCGCATGGAATGCCGACGTCCGGCTGGCCGACATGGACGCGTCCGGCGTCGACCGCCAGGTCCTCTCCCCCACCCCGGTGTTCTTCGGTTACCAGCAATCCCCGGCCGACGCGGCCGAGATCTCCCGGATCTTCAACGATCTGGCCCTGGAGATCACCGCGGCCGCGCCCGGGCGGCTGGTGCCGTTCTGCCAGGTGCCGTTGCAGGACACCGACGCCGCCTGCCGGGAGCTGGAACGCTCGCTGGCCAACGGGCATCGTGGGGTGGAGATCGGCAACCACGTCGGCGACCGCGACCTGGACGACGCCGGCATCCAGACCTTCCTGCAGCACTGCGCATCACTGGGCGCGCCGGTGTTCGTGCATCCGTGGGACATGCCCGGCGGCGTCCGGCTCGACCGGTGGATGGCCCAGTGGCTGGTCGGCATGCCCGCCGAGACCCACCTGTCCCTGTTGGCCATGGTGCTCGGCGGCGGCTTCGACCGGATCGGCCCCGAGCTGCGGATCTGCTTCGCGCACGGCGGCGGCTCGTTCGCATACTGGTTGGGCCGGATGGACAACGCCTGGCACCAGCGGCACGACGTGATCGGCACCTCGGAACACCCACCGTCGCACTACGTCGGCCGGTTCTCCGTCGATTCCGTCGTGTTCGACCGGCGGCCGCTGCGGCTGCTGGTCGACACCCTGGGGGTCGAGAGCGTCATGCTGGGCAGCGACTACCCTTACCCGCTCGGCGAACAGCCTGCCGGTGAAGTCGTGCACCGCAGCGACCTGTCCGAACCCGAACGGCGCGCGGTGCTCTCCGGCAACGCCGCCCGGTTCCTCGGCGACACCACCGACGGCCAATCCGCTTCCGCGGGCCGGGTTCCGGAGCCGGCTGTCACCGCCAACGGAGGTCGGGTATGAGCGAGCGTCAGCGATCGAATCATCAGCGCCTCATGCCGCAACCCGACCCGAGCGCCGGCGAGGGGCGGGTGAAGGCATGAACGTCACCACGATCGGGACCTCCGAGGCCCACGCCCGGCAGCTCGATGCCGACGATCCCTTCCCGTCCCGCCGCGCCGACTTCCGCGTCCCGCCGGCCTCGGTCTCCGACTACCCGGATGTCGCCTACCTGGCCGGCAATTCCCTGGGCCTGCAGCCGGTCGCGGTGGCCGATCGACTGACCCAGGAGCTGGACGACTGGGCGAACCTGGCCGTCGAGGGCCACCTGGAGGCCACCCGGCCGTGGGCGCCGTACCACGAACTGCTCCGCGCACCGGCGGCCAGGCTGGTCGGTGCGCTGCCGGAGGAGACCGTGGTGATGAACTCGCTCACGGTCAACCTGCACCTGATGATGGTCAGCTTCTACCGGCCGACGGCGCATCGGTACGCGATCGCCATCGAGGACTCGGCCTTTCCCTCCGACAGTTATGCCGTGCGCAGCCAGGTCGCGTTGCACGGGTTCGACCCGGACACCGCGGTCATCCGGCTTCCCCCGCGACCCGGCCAGTCGTTCTTGGACGCCGAGGACGTCGAGTCGTTCCTGACCGCCGAGGGGGACAAGGTCGCGTTGCTGTTGCTCGGCGGGGTGAACTACTACTCCGGCGAGTATCTGGACATCCCCCGCATCACCGCGGCCGGGCACGCTGCCGGGGCCGTCGTCGGCTGGGACCTGGCGCACGCCGCCGGCAACGTCCCATTGCAGCTGCACGACTGGGGGGTGGACTGGGCGGCCTGGTGCCACTACAAGTACGTCAACGCCGGTCCTGGTGCGGTCGCCGGATGTTTCGTCCACCAGAGCCATCTCGCCGACCGCACGCTGCCCAAGCTGCAGGGCTGGTGGAGCACCCGCTACGAGACCCGCTTCGAGATGGGGCCGGTGGTCGATCCGGTGGACACCGCCGACTCATGGCAGCTGTCCAACCCGCCGATCCTGGCCATGGCACCGGTGCTCGCCTCACTGGAGATCTTCGACGAGGTCGGCATGCCGGCCCTCCGGGAGCGGAGCACCCGGCTGACCGGCTACCTGGAGCGCCTGCTGGACGAGTTGATCGGCGACCGCGGGCTGGAGATCATCACCCCGCGCGACCCGGGCCGCCGCGGCACCCAGCTGTCCATTCGGGTCACCGGACTGCCGGCCACCGAGGTCGCGCGGCTGTTGCGCGCTGAGCACGACGTCATTGCCGACGCCCGGCAGCCCGACGTGGTCCGGCTTGCCCCGGTTCCTTTGTACTGCACGCATCTCGATGCCTGGCGGGCCGCCACCGCGCTGGTCGCCGTCATGGATCGGCATGCCCGATGAGCGCCTCGCACGTTTCCGACGCCCCACGGGCGGAGGCCACAGATCCGCTGCAGACCCGCAACTTCGTCGGCGGGGACTGGGCCGACGGCATCGCGACGTTCGACAACATCTCGCCGGTGGACGGCTCTGTGGTCAGCCAGGTGCACGAAGCCGGCGCCGACCTGGTCGACCGTGCGGTGCGGTCCGCCCGGGCTGCGCTGAACGGCCCATGGGGGCGGGCCAGTGTCACCGAACGGGTCGCCGCGCTACGCCGGATCGCCGATCGCATCGCCGAGCGTTTCGACGACCTGCTGGCCGCCGAGGTCGGCGACACCGGTAAGCCGCACGCGCAGGCCCGGGCGCTGGACGTGGCCAGGGCGATCGCGAACTTCCGCACCTTCGCCGACGTGCTGGCCACCCACGGCACCACGTCGTTCCTCACCGACACCCCCGACGGCGGCACCGCCCTGAACTACGCGGTGGACAAGCCACTGGGCGTCGTCGCGATCATCGTGCCGTGGAACCTGCCCCTGCTGCTGCTCACCTGGAAGGTCGCGCCCGCCCTGGCCTGCGGCAACACCGTGGTGGTCAAGCCCAGCGAGGAAACCCCGTCATCAGCAACCGTGTTGGCCGAGGTGATCGCCGAGACGGGCCTGCCCGACGGGGTTTTCAACCTGGTGCACGGCTTCGGGCCGGGCTCGGCCGGTGAGTACCTGACCACCCACCCCGGCGTGGACGGGGTGACCTTCACCGGCGAGTCCCGCACCGGTGCGGCGATCATGGCCGCGGTGGCGCCGTCGGTGAAGCCCGTGTCGTTCGAACTCGGCGGCAAGAACGCCGCGGTGGTGTTCGCCGACGCGAATCTGGAGGCGGCGGTGGCCGGCGTGGCCCGCTCGTCGTTCGCCAACACCGGCCAGGTGTGCCTGTGCACCGAGCGGGTGTACGTGCAGCGTCCGGTCTACGACGAGTTCGTCGCCGGGCTGGTGTCCGCCGCGGGCGCGCTGCAACTGGGGGACCCGGCCGACGCCGCCACCACCACCGGACCGCTCATCTCCAGGCAACACCGGGAGAAGGTGCTGTCCTATTACGAGATCGCCCGGACCGACGGCCGGATCGTTTCCGGCGGCACGGTTCCCGACCTGGGTGACCGGCTCAACGGGGGGGCCTGGATCTCGCCGACCGTGGTGACGGAGGTCGGGCAAACTTCCCGACTGATGCAGGAAGAGGTCTTCGGACCGCTCTGCGCCGTAGCGCCGTTCGACACCGAGGAGCAGGCGATCGCGCTGGCCAACGACACCCGGTACGGCCTGGCCGCGGCGACCTGGACGACCGACCTGACCCGGGCGCACCGGGTCGCGGCGGCGATGCAGGTGGGCATCTCGTGGGTGAACACCTGGTTCCTGCGGGACCTGCGTTCGCCGTTCGGTGGCCGCGGATTCTCCGGGATCGGCCGAGAGGGCGGCGACTACTCGCTGCACTTCTACACCGATCCCACCAACGTGTGCATCGCCCTGTGATGAGCATTGACGCCGACGAGAGCGACGAGGTGACCGCAGCAGTGACCACAGGCGAGACGACTGCCGTGACCGAAGCCGTGGCAGCGGCCGCCGACCGGCTGGCCCGGGCCGCACAGACCAGGATCGGCTGCGCGCCGGTGCGCGACCTGATCACCGACGTCGACGCCGCCTATGCGGTGCAACAGCTCTCGGTGTCCCGGCAGCTGGCCCTGGGCCGGCGGGTGGCCGGGCGCAAGATCGGCCTGACCTCGGTGGCCGTGCAACGGCAGCTGGGTGTGGACCGACCCGACTTCGGCGCGCTGTACGCCGACGACATCCACGGCGACGCCGACCCGGTCGACCTGGGCCGGTTCTTGCTCCCTCGGGTGGAGGTGGAGGTCGCCTTCGTCCTGGGCGCCGACCTGGACCTGCCGCACCCGAGCGTGCTGGACGTGATGCGCGCGGTGGAGTTCGTTCTCCCGGCCATCGAGATCGTCGACTCACGCATTGCCGGCTGGAACATCACCTTGGTGGACACCGTGGCCGACAACGCCTCGGGCGCCGCCACGGTGCTGGGCGCGCCGGTGATCTGGCCGTCGACCGACCCGTTCGCGCTCGACCTGCGCACCTGCGGCGCGTTGATCGAGCACCGCGGCGAGGTGGTTTCGGTTGGTGCCGGCGCGGCCTGCCTGGGTAACCCGCTGAACGCGGTCACCTGGCTGGCCCGGGA
The DNA here is from genome assembly GCA_963834185.1 of uncultured Actinomycetota bacterium. GTDB lineage: Bacteria > Actinomycetota > Actinomycetes > Mycobacteriales > Nakamurellaceae > Nakamurella. The sequence goes on along the minus strand of CAWIAR010000004.1, from coordinate 56,161 downwards.
ACTCGGCCGGCGCGGTGAAGCGCTGCGCGCCGGGGATCTGGTGCTCTCCGGCGCGCTCGGGCCGGTGGTCCCGGTCTCTGCGCCCGGGGTGTACGAAGCACGGCTCGAAGGTCTCGGGTCTGTCCGCGCTGTCTTCGACGGCATCGCCCCCGCAACCCAGGGACAGGAGTCCTGATGAGCAACAAGATTCCGGTGGCCATCGTCGGATCCGGCAATATCGGTACCGACCTGATGTTCAAGATCATCCGCCTGTCCGAGACGCTGGAGGTCGTCGCGATGGTCGGTGTCGACCCGGCGTCCGACGGGCTGGCCCGGGCCGCCCGGCTGGGCATCGCCACCACCGCCGACGGCATCGACGCGTTGCCCACGCTGCCCGGCGCGGACGCGATCCAGGTCGTCTTCGACGCCACCTCCGCGGCCGCGCACGCGCACAACTACCAGGTGGTGCGCGAGATGCGCGCACAGATGGTTGATCTCACCCCTGCCGCCATCGGTCCGTACGTGGTGCCGACGGTGAATCTGGACGAGCACCTGGCTGCGGACAATGTCAACATGGTCACCTGCGGCGGGCAGGCCACCATCCCGATCGTCGCGGCGCTGAGCCGGGTCGCACCGGTGGCCTATGCGGAGATAGTCGCCTCCATCGCCTCCCGCTCCGCCGGACCTGGGACCAGGGCGAACATCGATGAGTTCACCGAGACCACGTCGCGCGCCATCTCGTCGGTCGGCGGCGCGGGTGTCGGTAAGGCGATCATCGTGCTGAACCCCGCCGAGCCACCACTGGTCATGCGTGACACCGTCATCGCGTTGATGGCGCCGGCCGATCGTTCCGCGGTGGCCGAGTCTGTGCAGGCCATGGTGACCGAGGTCGCCACCTTCGTCCCCGGCTACCGACTCAAGCACGACGTGCAGTTCGACGACGCCGATCTGGCCTTCGTGCCCGCCCTGGGCGGGCCGTTCACCGGTCTGAAGGTGTCCGTGTTCCTGGAGGTCTCCGGGGCCGGCCACTACCTGCCCGAGTACGCCGGCAACCTGGACATCATGACCTCGGCCGCGCTGCGCACCGCGGAGCGGCTGATCGCGCTGCGCGCAACGGCCATCGGCGCCGACAGAGCGGAGGTGACCGTATGACCACGACTCCCCCGCCCGATATCGCTCCCGCGTCGGTGTACATCCAGGACGTCACGTTGCGGGACGGGATGCACGCCATCGGGCATGCCTACACCGTCGGGCAGGTCCGGATCATCGCGTCGGCGCTCGACGCGGCCGGGGTCGACGCCATCGAGATCGCCCACGGTGACGGGCTGTCCGGCTCCAGTGCCACCTACGGGTTCGGCGCCCACACCGACGACGAATGGGTGACCGCCGTCGTCGAGTCGGTGGCCGGCGCGAAGGTGACCACGCTGCTGCTTCCCGGCATCGGCACCATCGACGATCTCCGTCGGGCCAAGGATCTCGGCGTGACCAGCGTCAGGGTCGCCACCCACTGCACCGAGGCCGACGTCTCCGCCCAACACATCGCGTGGGCCAGGAACAACGGCATGGACGTCGCGGGGTTCCTGATGATGAGCCACATGAACCCGCCCGACAAGCTCGCCCAGCAGGCCAAGCTCATGGAGAGCTACGGTGCCTATTGCGTCTACGTCACCGACTCCGGGGGCCGGCTGACCATGCCGGACGTGGCGGCCAGGGTCGACGCCTACCGAGCGGTGCTCGACCCGGGCACCGAGATCGGCATCCACGCGCACCACAATCTTTCGCTCGGGGTGGCCAACAGTGTGGTGGCCGTCGAACACGGCGCCTACCGGGTGGACGCGTCGCTGGCCGGTCAGGGCGCCGGGGCCGGGAATGCCGCCATCGAGGTCTTCAGCGCGCTGGCCGATCTCATGGGTTTCAAGCACGGCTGCGACACCTTCGCCCTGATGGACGCCGCCGACGACATCGTCCGGCCATTGCAGGTGCGGCCGGTGCGGGTGGACCGGGAGACGCTGAGTCTGGGCTACGCGGGGGTGTACAGCAGCTTCCTGTTGCACGCCGAGCGGGCCGCGAGGCGTTACGGCCTGGACGTCAGGACCATCCTGGTCGAACTCGGCCGGCGCGGCATGGTCGGCGGCCAGGAGGACATGATCGTCGACGTGGCGCTCGATCTGGTGCACCAGCGCGATGCGGCCCCCTCCGACGCAGGCGGTGCGTCGTGACCGAGCCGTCGCAGCTCTTGTTCCGGGCGCAGACGAGTGCCACCGCGGTGGCGCAACTGTCCGCCGAAGCGCCGTTCGACCTGCCCGCCGCCTACCGGATCCAACGCGCGGTGGCCGAACTCCGCCACGCCGCCGGTGAACGACCGACCGGTTTCAAGATGGGCTTCACCAGCCGCGCCAAGATGCAGCAGATGGGCGTGCACGAGGTCATCAGCGGGCTGCTCTCGTCGTCGATGGCCTGGCTCGACGGCGACATCGTCGACCCGAGCACGTTGATCCACCCGCGCATCGAACCCGAGGTGGTGTTCCGGCTCGGGCGGGACGTCGACCCGGAGGAGAGCATCGACTCGGCCGCCGGGGCGGTCGACGCCGTGGCCGCCGGCCTCGAGGTGATCGACAGCCGGTACGCCGACTTCATCTTCAATCTGGTCGATGTGGTCGCCGACAACGCCTCGGCCGCCGGCTACGCCGTCGGGCCATGGCGTTCGCCTACCGGCGACCTGGCCAACCGAGGCGTGGTGCTCGAGGTGGACGGGGTCGTGGCCGAGACCGGCTCGACCGCTGCGATCCTGGGCGATCCGTGGCGGGCATTCGCAGCCGCCGTCCGCATGTCCCGGTCCTTGAACGTGCCCCTGGCCGCCGGGCAGGTGGTCCTCGCCGGCGCGGCGACTGCCGCCGTCCCCTTCCGGCCCGGAACCTCGGTGCGGGCCACGGTTTCGGGGCTCGGCCAGGTCACGCTCACCCTCGGTGGCGGAGCGTTGTCATGAGCGATGGATCAGTGGTGCTGCCCGGCGCGGCCCGGCCCCGCGGCCGGTTCCCGCACGCCAGGATCGCCGGCGGGTTCGTCTTCGTCTCCGGCACCAGCAGCCGCCGTCCGGACGGCTCCTTCGCCGGGGCGTCAGCCGACGAGTTCGGCACCGTCGAACTCGACATCCGCGCGCAGACCCGGGCGGTGATCACCAACATCGGCGAGATCCTCGCCGGTGCAGGCGCTTCGCTGGCCGATGTGGTCTCGGTGACCAGCTACCTGGTGTCGATGAACGACTTCGGCGGCTACAACGAGGTGTACGCCGAGTTCTTCGACGAGTCGGGCCCGGCCCGCACCACGGTGGCCGTGCACCAGTTGCCGCACCCACACCTGCTCATCGAGATCCAGGCGGTGGCTTTGCTTCCCAGCGCCGACTCACCCGCCCAGTCCGCTCCCATAGCCCCAGCAGCAGTCGACCGAAAGGACAGCGCATGACCGAGATCCGCGAACCAGTCCACTTCACCGGCTGGATCGACGAACACAAGCATCTGCTCAAGCCGCCGGTCGGCAACAAGGCCCTGTACGGCGACTCAGCCGACCTGATCGTCATGGTCGTCGGCGGACCCAATTCCCGGCAGGATTACCACTACGAGCCCTATGAGGAGTGGTTCTACCAGATCAAGGGCAACATGCACGTCAACATCATCACCCCTGAGGGCAAGCCGCGCCGGATCGACATCCGCGAGGGCGAAACCTGGATGCTGCCCGGAAACACCCCGCACTCCCCGCAACGCCCCGAAGAAGGCTCCATCGGCCTGGTGGTCGAGAAGGTCCGCTCGGAAGGCACCCTGGAGAAGTTCCGCTGGTACTCCCACACCGGCGAGGACGCCGAGCTGGTCTACGAAGTCGAACTCCAGGTCACCGACATCGTCAAGGACCTCCCCCCGGTGTTCCAGGACTTCTACGCAAAGCTCGACGCCGGCGAGTTCAAGCGCGCCGACGGCACCCCCGTCACCCGCGACGAGCTCTCCCCCGTCCCCCCGGCGCAGTCCGCCTGACCCGAGCCGACCCGACCTGCGCTCACCCGGTGCTGCGAGGATCAACTTCCAAGACGAGGATGAAGTGTGCGTCACCCGTCACTCTGTTCACAAAAGGCGCGAAGTTGATCCTCGCGGCGCATGTTGATCCTCGCAGGTTCAGGGTCAGGTGAAGGTCAGCGGGACACCGGTCTGGTCGGCGAGCAGGGTCAGGGTCAGCGGGCCGCGGCGCAACAGATTGTGGTGGAACGCGCGTAGCTGCCCGGGATCCGACGAGTCGGTCACGACCGCATCGCGGAGCTGCTGGATCGCCAGCCGGCCCACCATGTAGCCCAGGGCCGAACCGGGGTGCGCGATGTACCGGTCGACCTCGTTGACGACGTTGTCCCGGCTCAGGATGGAGTGCTGCCACAGGTAGTCCACCGCCCGGTCCCGGGACCAGCCGAGTTCGTGCAGGCCGGTGTCCACCACCAAACGGCACGACCGCCACAGGTCGAACGAGACCATGCCGAGCCGGTCGACGTCGCTCGAGTACAGACCGAGCTCGTCGGCGAGCCGTTCGCAGTACAGCGCCCAGCCCTCGGTGTAGGGCAGCACCTGCACGATCCGACGGAACTCCGACCCGCTTGGAGTCTCCTGGCTGGTGGCGATCTCGATGTGATGCCCGGGGATCGCCTCGTGGAAGGCGAGCGCCTCGGCCTCGAACGCCGGCCGACTGCGCGGATCGGCAGTGTTCAGCCAGTACCGAGCGGGTCGGCTCCGGTCCAGCGGGGCGGTCTCGTAGTGCCCGAGAACCCCGTGGGCCGTTTCGGTGTCGAGCATCGGGCTCACCTCACAGGTGGCCCGGGGCAGGTCGGTGATCCAGCCGGGCACGGCCGCCGCAGCGCGCTGCATTGCCGCCTCGGCCACGTCCACCATCTGCTCGGAGCTGCGGTAGCGGAGCGCGCGATCGGAGCGCAGCCGGTCCCGCACTGCAGGGAAGTCCCCTGCCCAGCCCAGCCGCTCGGCGATGGCGACCGCCTCGCCCTCGAGCCGGGCCACCCGCTGGACACCGAGCCGGTGCAGCTCAGCCGGGTCGAGTGCGAGAGTCGTATGCTCCCGGACCAGCACCCGGTAGGCGGCGGATCCACCGGGAAGCCAACAGATACCGGGATGCCCATCGTCCCGGGCGCGCTCCCGGACCGGGCCTTCGAGCTCGTCGGCCAGCCGGGCGAACGCCGGCCGCACCGCGGTCTCGAGCAGCTCCGACAGCTGCGCCATCGACGTGGTCCCGGCACCGGCGGATCGCAGGGGCAGCAAGGAAAGGGTCGTCGCCACGCGGTGCCGCGAGGTAGGTGCGGATCTGCGCCAGCGAGCGATCCACCAGACGAGAAACCGGCAACTGCCCCGAACCCCGGCCGACGGACAGCCCCTCGGCATAGTCAGCAAGCGCGGCGGGCACCTGCTCGCAGGTGTCCAGGTAGGCGGCCACATCGTCGGCCGAGCCAAGCGCGGCGTACGGCAGGAACGTCAGCACCGCCGAGCTCAGCCCGGCCTCGGGCAGCGGTGACACGGTGTACCGATCGACATACAGTTGGAGCGAATCGATCTCGACGGTGCAGATCTCGGCCATCAACCGGAGCAACAACCGGTCCGAGTCGCTCGGTTCGGCCGACCCGGCACAGTGCCGCACGTCCGGCTCACTCGATTCGGCCTCACCTCCGGTGCGCACCCGGCCGAGCAACGCCGAGTACCGCCCGATCAGCGCATCGACCTGGGCCGTGGAGACGGGCGGCAATCCGCCGTGCGCGGCCAGGCCCAGCTGCCATGCCATCAGCGGGCGGCGGGCCAGGTAGCAGTCGAGCATCTCGCGCTCGAGAACCTCGACGGCTGAGGACATCGCGTGCGGAGCGTCAGCCGGCCGAGCGGCTGGTCGGCAGCGGCAACGGACCGGCTCGGTCGACTCGTGCAGCCAGCAGGCATGGGCTCGTCCGGCGCCGACCTCGACCAGGGGCGGCACGTCGGTGCGGCACCGGTCGAAGACATATGGGCACCGCGGGTGGAACCGGCAGCCGGCGGGTGGCAGCGCGGGGTCCGGCACCTCGCCGGGCAGGATGATGGGCTTGACCTTGTTCCCGTCGGCCGCGCGGGATGGCCCCGATCAGCGCCTGCGTGTAGGGATGAAGCGGCTTCGCCCAGAGCCGCGCGGTCGGTGCGTGTTCGACCACCTTTCCCGAGGTACATGACGGTGACGACGTCGGCCACGTGATGGACGATCGCGAGATCGTGCGAGATGAAGCAACACACCGAGGTCGCAGCTCCCGGCGCAGGTAGACGAGCAGATTCGCGATCTGGGCCTGGGCCGACGCGTCGAGAGCGGAGATCGGCTCGTCGGCGACGATCACCGTCGGCTCGGCCGCCAGGGCCCGGGCGATCGCCAGATTCGCTGCCGCTGGCCGCCGCTGAACTCGTGCGGGTACGCGCTCTGCCGCGTTTCCGGGCAAGCCGACCGGTCTCGAGAAGCTCTCGGCCGCGCGCGGGCCGCGCCGGCCGCCGGGCAGCTTTGCTCGCGGGCCGCAGCGCGACCTCCAGCTGGTCGCCCGATCGACCGTCGCGGGTTGAGCGAGGAGTTGCGGATCCTGGAACACCATCTGCAGCGCGGCGAAGATGGGCCGGTCGAGCCCTCCGCATGCCCAGCGCGTCACCTGCTCGCCGTCGAACTCGCACCGTGCCCGCTGTGATCGGTAGCGACCGCCCCGTCGCAGCACGAGCCAGAGTCGATTTGCCGCAGCCGCTCTCCCCGACCAATCCGTGCATCTGACCCCGCCCGACCGTCGAGGCTGGCGCCCGCCACCGCCCGCACATCGGGCAGATGCCTGCGCCGGTAGTCGACGACGACGTCCCGAAGACTCAGGCCCCGTAGAGCACATCGATCATCGGCGCGCCTCCGTCAGATGGTCCGACCGGCGACGCGACACCGGACCGGCAAGCGGATCGACGGGACAGGCCGAAACCCGCTCCGGCGCTGATCCGAGCAAGGAGCGGGACACTCACGCTGCACGACGTCTGGGCCCAGTTGCAACGCGGGTGGAAAGCACAGCCCGGTCGGCCGCGAGATCGGGGTCGCCGGAACCCCGGGGATCGGCTTCAGCGGACCGAGCGCATTGGCCGGGTCCGGCGCGGCAGCGCAGCGAGAAGCTGCTTCGGTATAGGGGTGCCGCGGGCCGCGAAGCACCTCGCCCGTCGGCCCCGACTCGACGACCCGGCCGGCGTAGATGATCGTAGACGCGGCCCGCCATCGCTCGACATGACGCCCAGGTCGTGTGTCATCGAGCAGCACCGCCATCCCGCGCGTCGTTGCACAGGTCGCGAGCAGCTGCAGGATGCCGGCCTGCACCGTGACGTCGAGCGCGGTCGTCGGCTCGTCGGCGATCAGCAGCCTCGGCTCGCAGGCCAACGCCATTGCGACCACGATCCGCTGCCGCATTCCGCCGGAGAACTGATGCGGATAGACCGTGCAGCGCCTGCTCGGGTTCGGGGATTCGCACCTCCTTCGAGCAACGCGACGGCCCGAGCGTGGGCCGCACGCTTGCTCGACGCCCGAGGTGGCGCCGCATGTGCTCGGTGAGCTGCAAGCCGATCGGTGAGCATCGGATGGAGCGTCGTCATCGGGTCCTGGAAGACGACCCCGATCTCACGACCTCGCACACGCGCGCAGCTCGCGGCGACCGAGGGCGACCAGATCGCGACCGCCGAATACGCCTGACCCGTCGACGACGGCGGCGGCGGTTGTAGCCCGAGCAGGGCCAGCGCCGTCATCGTCTTGCCGCTGCCGCTCTCGCCGGCGATGCCGAGAATCTCGCCCTTCGTCGACGGCGAAGTCGACGCCGTCGACGACGGTGATCGGCCCGCGCGGCCCGGGCAGCCGAATTCGCAGATCCTCGACTGCGGAGGGCGCTCAGGCATCTCCGCTCCGCTGACCGCAGCACGTGCGTGCGCGGGTCGAGCGCGTCGCGGAGGCTGTCGCCGATGAAGTTGAAGGCCAGCACGACCGTGAAGATCGCGAGCCCGGGGAACGTCGCCGATCCACCAATGCTGGAAGTGCGCGCGCCCTCCGCGACCATCGAGCCCCACTCCGGTGTCGGGCGGCTGGGCGCCGAGGCCCAGGAAGAGAGCCCGGCCAGCAGCAGCACCGCGTTGCCGAGCTCGAGCGTCGCGAATACGAGCGATCGGGCCGACGATGTTCGGGCAGCATCTCGATGGCCGAGCGCTCGCGGGCGGCGAGCGCCGAGAAGCCGGCCGGCCGGGACATAGTCCGTGCGTCGCGAGCGGACAGCACGAGGCTACGGATGACCCGGGCGTAGGCGGGCCACGAGACGACGACGATCGCGAGCACGGCGTTGCTGCAGGTTCGGGCCCAGCGCTGCGGCGACCGCCATCGCCAGGATGATCGCCGGGAAGGCGAAGACGAGGTCGGCGATGCGCATGATGCACGCTCGTCGACGACGCCGCCGAAGTAGCCCGCGATCGCGCCGAGCGTCGCGCCGATACGAGCGCAAGCGACGACGAGCATGACCGCCAGGGGGAGCGAGACGCCGCGCGCCGTAGATGCACCCGGCACAGACGTCGCGGCCGAGTTCGTCGGTGCCGAACCAGTGCGCGCGCGGAGGGCGGCTGCAACGGGTCGAAGTTCTGGGCCAGCGGGTCGTACGGCGCCAGCAGTGGTGCGAAGAGCGCAGACAAGGATCCAGAACGCGACGATGACCGAGCCGACGATGCTCGAGGGCGTGGCGCCAGACGACCGGGGCGCGCGCGGCGCGCGGCAACCGCGGGCGGCCGCGGCATCGACGGCGTGAGTGGACTCGGCGCGGTCATGTCGTCAACCGGATCCTCGGATCGATGACGCCGTAGAGGATGTCGACGACGAAGTTGATCACGATGTAGATGATGGCGACGAAGATCGTGACGCCCATGATCGCCGGCAGGTCCAGGTTGGTCGCTGCGTGATAGGCGTACTGGCCGAGCCCGGCCAGGAGAAGATCTACTCGACGAAGACGGTTCCGGAGAGCAGGATCCCGAACAGCAGCGCCGAGCACGGTGATGATCGGGCAGCGCGGCGCGCAGGACGTGTCGCGAAGATCGACGCGCTCCGGCATTCCCTTCGCCCGGGCCGTACGGACGTAATCGTTGTCGAGCACGTCGAGGACCGCCGAGCGACTGAACCGGGTGAGCAGGCCGACGGTGGAGGCCGCCAGCACGAGCGCCGGGAGCATCAGGTGTCGACGGCGTTCCTGAACTTTGGCGAGTGGCCCGCGAGCAGCGCGTCGACCGTGTAGATGCCGGTGATGTCCGGGGGCGGGATCCGATCCGACTCGAGGCGGCCGCCGCCGGGGAGCCAAGCGAGTTTGTAGAACAGGACGTAGAGCGAAAGCAGCGCAAGCCAGAATGCCGGCACCGAGATCCCGCTCAGCGACACCACGCGCAAGAGATAGTCGGGCGAGCGGTCCCGGTACAGCGCGGCCAGCACGCCGAAGCAGGACCCCGAACAACCCGGCAATGACCACCGACAGCCAGCGCAAGTTCGGCGGTCGCCGGTACGAAGCTCTTGAGGTCCGTGGTCACCGGGTTGTGGGTCTGTTGCGACACGCCCAGATCACCGTGCAACAGGTTCACCAGATACCGGCCGTATTGCACCGGCAGCGGGTCGTTCAGGCCGTGCACTTCGTTGAAGTTGTCGATCTGTTCCTGGGTCGCGTTCTGCCCCAGGTTGGCCACCGCCGCGTCGGCAGGAACCAATTGCGTCAGCACAAAGGCGATGAGGGTGATGCCGAACAGCACCAGCAGCGAGGCGAAGATCCGGCGGCCGATGAACCACAACAACGGCCGGCCCGACCCCGTGCGATCGGGGTCGGGCCGGCCGGGTGTCACTTGCTGCCGACGGCAGCGACATCGAGCGTCCAGCTCGGGTCGAGTTCCAACCCGGTGAGGTTCGCCGAGCCGACGATGGTCTGCGCCGTCTGGATGAGCGGCACGTACGGGCTCTTCTGGTTCAGCGTGCGCTGGATGTCCTGGGCCTGCGCCGCGCGCTGGTCCGTGTCGACCGTGGACGCCATCTTGGCGCCCGCCGCTTCCAGCGTCGGGTCCGCACCCTCCGGCCAGCCGGCGCGTACCGCGTCGGATCCGCCGGGCAGGTAGGACAGCATGCTCGTGGTGTCCATGTAGTCCGGGTAGCTGTAGGTCATGGTGAATTCCATCTTCCCCGTGCGCCACTTCGTCAGGTAGGTCGTCGCAGGGATCGCCTCGAGCTTCACCTGGAAGCCGATGGCCTGCAGATCCGCCTGCACGCGCTGGGCGAACGTGGCGAAGGTGACGCCGTTGACGTTGATGTCGCTGGGGTAGGTCAGGGTCAGCGACGGGCTGGCGGTGCCCGACGCGGCGATCTCCGACTTCGCCTTGTCCAGGTCGGTCTTGATCGCATCCGTGGCCGGCAGCGACCCGGGGATCGTCGACGGCACCAGACCGGCGGCCTGGACCGCACCGTCACCACCGAGTTGCACCAGCGCGTCGTAGTTCACGCCGTAGCGGATCGCCTGCTGGATGTGGTCGTTGGAGGACACGGCCGACGCGGACGGGTCCATGTTCATCTGCAGCCGGAACAGCGAGGATGACGGCGAGGTGTTGACCGCAACCTTGGCATTCCCCTTGAGTGAGGCACTCTGGGTCGCGGACAGGTCGATGGCGATCTCGTTCGTGCCCTGTTGGACGTTGAGCAACTGGGTGGCCGCGGGCATGTTGCGGATCACGATGCGGTCGAACTTGGGTTTGTCGGTGCCCCAGTACTTGTCATTGCGCACCAACACCATCGAGTCGCTGGTCTTGTACGACTCGAGCACGTACGGGCCGCTGCCGGCGGAGTTCGAGTTGAACCAGGTTTCCGCCTTGTCGGAGGTGGCGGCGTCGGCGGCATCGGTGCCGCCGTTCTTCTTCACCAGGGCCGAGTTCAGGATCACGAAGCTGGGACCGCTGACGATGACCGGCAGCGCCGGGTTGGCGGTCTTCGAGGTCAGCACGACGGTCTTGGCGTCGGGCGCGGTGACCGTCACGCCGTCGAGCAGGTACGACCCGCCGAGCTTGAGGTTGACCAGCCGTTGCAAGCTGAACAGCACGTCGGCCGACGTCAGCTTCGTACCATCGGCGAAGACGGCATTGTCACGAAGGTGGAACGTGTACGTCTTGGCGTCCGACGACGCGTCGTAGGATTGCGCAATCGACGGCTTCGGCGTCACATCCGCGCCGGTGGTCGCGAGCAGGGTGTCGTACAGGCCCTTGGTTGCGATGGTCAGGGTCGGGGTGACCGACCGGGCCGGGTCGAGGCCCTCGAGGATGAAGCTGGTGTCGACGGTCAAGGTGCCGCCCGCGGACGCCGTCCCCGAGCCGGAGCCGGTGGTCGTCGTCCCAGATGTTGAGCCTCCGCCGCACCCGGCGAGCACCAACGCCGCGACGCCGGCGAGCGTCACCGTGCCCAGACCTCTTGCCCGGCCGCTCAACACGCGCCTGATCTTGCTGCCCATGGAGTTCCTTCCACATCACCGCTGTCCGGATCGGTCGGTCCAGACCATACTGGAATGGTGACGATCGTCAAGATTTCGAGCAAAGATTGGGATCACACCGTGACGTGGCCGGACCCTCCACCGCGCGGGTGCGGACAAAACCGGCAACAGGGAGGATGACGCGGGTGGAACACCTCACGAAACTCGGCCGGGACTTCTGGGCCTGGCGCACCCGGCAACAGCCCCGGACCCCCGACGACATCCCGCGGGTGGAGCGGCCGCCGGGGTGGCTGCCGGCTGTCTCAGAATCTGAGATGGACGTCGCCGGTCGGGAACTGCAGGGCTTCGAGCACGCACTGGCCGCGATCGAACCGGCGGAGGTGCGCGGATGTGGTCGACCATCGTCTGCTGCGCTCGGCGATGGCCAGGGTCCGCTGGGAAACCGATGTCCTGCAGTTGTGGCGGCGACACCCGTCGTTCTACGTCGACCAAAGCCTCGGGTCCGTCTTCGACCTGCTCACCCCGCGCGATCCGGACGCCGACACCCTGGCCCAGGTTCGCCACCTACTGGCCGCGACGCCGCACATCCTGGCTGTTGGGCGGCACAACCTGCTCGGTCACGGGGTGGCCGACTTCGCCCGGCTGACGATCGGCGAACTCGAGAGCGTCCGGACGAACGTGCAGGCGATGACCGACGCGCTGCTCGGGCTGCAACCGCCCGGCTGGAACGACGACGACCGCGCGCAGCTGCGCAGAGCAGGCTCCAGCGCCGCAAAGGCCCTCGAGGAGTATGCCGAGTGGTTGTCAGAGGCCTGCACATCGTTCGTCCCGCGCACGCCGATCGGTGAGGAGGCGTTCCAGTGGTTTCTCGCCGAGGTCGCCGTGCTCCCATTCACCGCCGACGACCTGCTGGCCATCGGCGACACCGAGGCGGCCCGCTCGGCCACGCTGGAGTTGCTGGAACGCAACCGGAACGGCACTGCCGGGCGGCGTACCGCGCCGCCACCGAGTTTCGCCAGCGGGCCGGACCAGGCGGCGGCCGAGGAACGTGCCGAGCAGGAGATCCGGGACTTCTACGAACGGAACAATCTGCTCACCCAGCCGGAAAGCCTGCGCCACTACCACACCTCGTTGCTGCCGCCCTATCTCGAACCGATCCTGTGGCTGGGAGTGCCCGACGACCTCACCGGACCCAGCCGGCTGGAGCACAACGGCGGTGCGTTCTTTCCGCCCCCAGCGGAACAGCTTCCGTACTTCTACGCGGCCAACGCCCACGACCCGCGGGCCGGGATCATCCACGAGGGTGTGCACTACCAGCAGCGGAGCCTGTCCTGGCGGCATCCACGTGAGTTGCGACGGGAGTATTACGATTCCACCCCCAACGAGGGCATCGCCTTCTACAACGAAGAGCTCATGTTGGCGTCAGGATTGTTCGACAAGGCCCCCCGGGTGCGCGAGATCATCTACAACTTCATGCGGCTGCGGGCCTTGCGGGTCCTGGTCGACGTGCGACTGGCCACCGGCCGCGCCGACATCGACGCTGCTGCCGACCTGCTCGAGCGGTCGATCCCGATGGACCGTGAAACCGCCGCGCACGAGGCCGCGTTCTTCGCCTCCACACCGGGCCAGGCGATGACCTACCAGGTCGGTAAGAGCCAGGTGCTTGACCTGCTGGCCGACGCCGCCACTGCTTCGGGCGAGGCTTTCTCTCTCCGGGCGTTCCACGACCGGTTGTGGTTGGAGGGCAATGTGCCCATTGCCCTCCAACGATGGGAGTTGCTCGGCGATCGCAGCGATCTCGACCGGGTGGACGAATTGGCCGCGCAGGTCAGCGGGTCGGTGCCAATCGGCGGCCGAACCACTCCAGCATGATCTCCAGACGCTGCAGGCGGTGGATCGGCGAACCGGAACGGGTGAGTCCGTGAGACTCCCCGGGGAAACGCACGAACTCCACGTCACGGCCGAGCAGCTTGAGCGCCATGAACAGTTCCTCGGCCTGCTGGATCGCGCACCGTCGATCCTCTTCGGAATGCACGATGATCAACGGCGCGGTGATCTGCTCGACCAGGCGCAGCGGCGAGGCGGCCCAATAGGCCGCAGGGTCCTGAAGGTGGTTGCCGCCCAGGTAGGCCTCGAAGAACCAGGGAGCCTCGTCCTTGGTGCCCGCGTCGCTGTACAGGTTGTACGGGCCGCGCTCGGCCCAGCCGGCGGCGAACAGATCCGTCTGCGCCAACAGGTGGGTGGTGACCAGGCCGCCGTAGGATCCGCCGAGCACGCCGACCCGGGCCGGGTCGAGGTCGGGGGTCCGGTCCAGGGTGGCTCGGACTGCGGTGGCCACGTCGGCGATGTCGTCGACGCCCCAACCGGTTCCGGGGACAGCGGCGCCCGAGCCGGACACCGCCCGCATCCAGTCCGTGCCGTACCCGGCCGAGCCGCGCGGGTTCAGGTAGAGCACGCCGAAGCCGGCGGCGGACAACGCCTGCACCTCGTGCGAGAACTGGTGGCCGTACGCGGTGCCACCACCCTGTAGCCACACCAGCAGCGGATGACCGTCGGCACTCGGCGCGGTCGGCGGCATCAGCAACCAGGTGTCGATCTCGACGCCGTCGGCGACCGGTACCCGTCGATGCTCCGGGGCATGGACCAGACGGGCGGCGACCAGGTCGGCATTCGGGGCGAGCAAGTCGGTCTCGGCCCCGTCGGCGGCGATCGAGACCAACCGCGGCGGCTCGTCCGGAGCCTGCACGGCACCGACGAAGGCCCCGTCCAGCACGGCGAACGCGGTGATGCGGCGGGGCCCGGCGGCCGCCGCCCGGTTGGTGCCGTCGGCGACGTCGAACTCCCTGATCCCTGTCGCGCCGGCGTCGTCGACGAGCACCGCGATCCGCCGCTCGTCCAGCCACCGGATGGACGGGCCGAGGCACTCGCGATCGAGTTCGGCGGTCAGGTCGCGGACCGAGCCGTCGCCGAGTTCGAGCACCGCCAGGTGTCCGGCAGCCGGGTAGCCGTCGATGTCGACCCGGGTCACGGCCACCCGGGCGCCGTCGGGTGCGACGTGCGGAGTGCCGTAGCACCACGCAGTGTCGGTCAGCTGTGCCGGATCGCTCGCGTCGTCCAGGTCTTGGCGGAATACGGCATTGCGGACCGTCCGATCGCGATCGCCCTGCCGCTGCGAGACGAAGAACACCGACCGCCCGTCCGGGTGCCAGCTGAACTCCGCGTCGTCGTAGCCGCCGCGAGAGACCTTGCGCGGGCGTGCCGCCGATCGCCGGGACCAGGTAGGCCTGGCGCGGACGTCCGACCAGCCACCCGATGCCGTCCTCCTGGTACCGCAGGTCGGTCAGCCGCAGTGGCGAACGGCGATCTTCCGGCGTGGCCCAGTACTCACGGTCCTGCGGTTCCCGCACGACGAACAGCAGCTGGGTCCCGTCCGGCGACCAACACAGCTCTTCGATCGCGTCGGGCCACCCGGATACCACGGTCGTGACCTCCGAGCCGGTCGGTCGCAAGACCTCGATGGCCGTGCCGGATGCGTCATGGCGCACGACGGCCAGTCGGTCGGGGTCGGTGGGCGACCAGCGCGGCAGCGCGCCGGATCCGGGCAGCTCGGTCGGCGGACTCACCGGCACGAACCGCACAGACCACCACGGTGGAGCGGTATCGGTTGGCCTGCAGATCCGGGGTCGACACGACGACAGCGACAGCACTGCGGTCACTGTTGGCCTCGACCTGGGAGACGTCGGCGAACCGGCCCAGGTCGGCAGGGACAATCGGGGTCTGCGTCGATGGCATGGACGACCTCTCGTGACCGCTTCGGACGGCATGTGTTGCACACGTTACGATCGTCACGGTATCAGCACATCAAGACCCACGGACAGTGCGTCCGGGAACGGGCCGGCACGCGACCCGGCAGCGGGAGCCGTTGCTCGCCAAAGCAAACGGAGGACGCTGTGACCATGCACCGGTTCCGCGACACGGCCGTCTGGCAGGATCTGGCCGGCTACTCGCGCGCGGTCCGCAGCGGCCCGCACATCGCGGTCAGCGGAACCACGGCATCTCTGCCGGACGGAGCTCCGGCCGTGGTCGCCGACACCTATGACCAGACGCGGGACGCGTTGCAGCGCGCGGTCGCGCGCTGTCGAGGCCCTGGACGGTTCGGTGACCGACATCGTGCGCAGCCGGGTGTTCCTGGTGCCCGGCGCGTCCTGGGAGGCGGCAGCCCGCGCACACCGCGAGGTGCTGGGCTCCGTCGCGCCGGCCAACACCATGCTGTTCGTCGCGGCGCTCGTCGGCGAGGGATTGCTGGTCGAGGTGGAACTGGACGCCATGGTCGCCGGCCCCGACACCGAGGCCGACAACGGCACTCAGGCGGCCGGCCGATGACCGGGCCGGTGCGCACCAGCCTGCGGCTGAACAACGATCTCACTGTGGACGAGTTCGTTCGGCTCTGCCGGCGAGCCGAACATCATGGCTTCGATCAGGTGTGGATGTCCAACGACCTGTTCCTGCGCTCGGCGCCGGTGCTGCTGACCGCGGCTGCGCTGGCCACCGAACGCGTCCACCTGGGCGTCGGCATCATGAATCCCTACTCGGTGCACCCGGCCGAGATCGCGATGATGGCCGCGACCCTGCAAGAAGTGTCCGGCGGCCGATTCCTGCTCGGCCTGGGCGCCGGGGCCGAGGAGTTCCTGGCGTGGGTCGGAGTGCCGCGCCCACGCCCGTTGGCCACCACCAGGTTCGCTGTCAACCAGATCCGCACCCTGCTGGCCGGCGGGCGGGCGGTCGCCGACGACGCCGGATGGACCTCCGAGGCATTCCTGCGATTCGACGCCCGTCCGGTGCCGCTGTACCTCGGCGCGATGAGCCCGCGCATGCTCGCCTTGGCCGGTGAGTGCGCCGACGGGGTGTTGCCACTGCTGTACCCGCCGGAGCACTACCCCACCGCCGCCGAGCAGGTGCTCGACGGAGCGCGGGCGGCGGGCCGGGATCCCGACGACATCGACCTGGCAGCCTGCATCTGGGTCTCGGTGGACCGTGACGAGGCGAGGGCCCGCAGGCCGCTGGCCGAGAAGATCGCCTACTACGGCGCGTCCTTCGCCCCGTATCTGTTGCACCGCGCCGGGTTGTCGGCCGCCGACTTCGAACCGATTCAAGCTGCGTTGCGCGCCGACGGGATCGACGGCGCGGTCGATCTGGTCACCGACCGGATGCTCGCGCTCGGCATCGCCGGCACACCCGAGCAGGTCGTGGCCCGCAGCCAGGGCTCTGATCGCGATGGGCGCCCGGCACGTGTCCTTCGGCCCGCCCCTTGGTCCGGACGTTCTCGGCGCGGTCGACCGCCTCGGCCGGGAGGTCCTACCGGCGCTGCGCGGCTGAGTCGCCCGTCGGTCAACGCCGGCGCAGTGCCCGCATCCCGAGCAGCGCAACCGCGCCGACCGCAGCCGCGGCGGCCCCGGCGACGCCGAGCACTGCCTGGTCCTGGCGGCGTACCCGGCCGCCGATCTGGGCGTACGGCATCGTGGTGAAGGACACCAACTCGTAGCGGGACACGTACCGGCCGGGCAGCCGGCGTTCGAGCATGTGCCGAGCGTTGTTCTGCCACTGGAACAGTCGCGAGTTGACCCGATCGCTCATCTCGACGAAGTTCTCCTGCGCCATCTTGGCTATGGCTTCGGTGTTCGGCGCACGCAGCTGCTCATAACGCGACAACGCCCGCGGGAGGTCGAGTGTGGGGTCGGCGAGCAGTTCGTCCAGCACCACGCAGTCTTCGAACGCACAGTTGGCCCCCTGACCGAAGAACGGCAGGATGGCGTGCGCCGCGTCGCCGAGCAGGGCGACCCGTCCCCTGACCCACGGCGCGCATCGAACGGTGACCAGCGATCCCACCGGATTGTGCTGGAAGTCCTCGACCAGCGTCGGCATCAACGGCACCGCGTCGGGATAGGTCGCGCGGAAGTAGTCCAGGATCTCCCCGCCGCTGGACAGCGCGGCGAAGCCGTCCGGTCCTTCCTTGGGCCAGAACAGCGTGCAGGTGAACGACCGGTCGACGTTGGGTAGCGCGATCATCATCGACGACCCGCGCGGCCAGATGTGCAGCGACTCCGGATCGAGCGCGAAATCACCGTCCCGGGCCGGAATGTGCAGTTCCTTGTAGCCGTACGGGAGGAAGGTCTGGGAGAAGTCGAAGCCCTCGCTGAACTGCAGGGCGCGCCGCACGGCGCTGTAGGCACCGTCGCACCCGACCACCAGGTCGGCGTGCACCTCATGCTCGCCCGCCGGGCCGACCACGGTGAGAGTTCCCGAATCGGCGTCCAGATCGACCAACCGGTGCCCGAAGTGCACGGTCACACCCGGTTCCATTTCGGCGCGATCCAACAGTGCGGCATTCAGGCCGGCGCGGCTGATCGAGTTGATGGCCCGTCGGCCGTCGGCGCTGTAGGACTGGTAGCCGAGTTCACCACGCCGGGAGTGCAGGGTTCGACCCCGCATGGGCAGCGCGTCGGACAACGCATGATCGGCGAGTCCGATGCGTGCCAAGGCATCCAGTCCGCGGGCCGAGATGGCCAGGTTGATCGAGCGGCCCCGCTCCTCCCCGGTCAGCCGCGGGTCGGCGCGCCGCTCGTACAGGTCGACGGTCAGCCCACGCTGGGCCAGCAGGGTGGCGAACAAGCATCCGGACAGGCCGGCGCCGACGACAACGACCCGCTGCCCGCTGTTCGAGGCGACGATCATTGGGTGCCGATCTCGGTGCGCACCGCGTACAACTCGGGGAAGAACGTCAGGTCCAGGGCCCTGGACAGGAAGCCGACCCCGCTCGATCCGCCGGTGCCGCGCTTGAAGCCGATGGTCCTGGCCACGGTCTTGAGGTGCCGGAACCGCCAGAACTGGAAGTTGTCCTCGACATCGACCAACTCCTCACAGGTTTCGTACGCCTGCCAGTGCTCCTCGGCGTGCTCGTAGATCCGCCGGAACACCGGGACGAGTTCCGGGGTGAACACATGCGCCTGTGTGACGTCGCGGTTCAGCACGGACTCCGGGATCCGGTGCCCGTGTCGCTCCAGGTAGCGCAGGAACTCGTCGTAGATGCTGGGCGCAGCGAGCAATTCGGCCAGCATGGCGCGGCTCTCGTCGTCGTGCTCGAAAACCTTGAGCATCGCCGCATTCTTGTTGCCCAGCGCGAACTCGACCGCGCGGTACTGCGCACTCTGGAAGCCCGATGAGGTGCCCAACGACCCGCGGAACTGCGCGTACTCCGTCGGTGTCAGAGTGGCCAGCACCGACCACTGCTGGGTCAGCACGTTCTGGATGTGTTTGATCCGGGCGAGGGACTTCAGTGCCGGCTGCAGGTCGTCGACGGACAGGCTGTGCTGCACGGCGCGGAGTTCGTGCGACATGAGCTTGAGCCACAGCTCGGTCGTCTGGTGTTGGATGATGAAAAGCATCTCGTCGTGATGCTCGGGTCGGCTGACCAGGTGCTGGGCGTGCAGGATCTCGTTCAGATGCAGGTAGCTGCCATAGGACAGATTGGCCCGAAAATCGGTGACGACGCCGTCCTCGATCGCACGCGTGTTCTTCTCCGTCATCCACCGCCCCCGTCCACCGGCATCTCCGGTGACACCGTATGCCAACTTCTAGATGGGCGTCACCATATCGACATAGCGAGCGCGGCGGAAGAGTGGGCCGGCCGGGCTCCTCAGCCGATGACGGCGGCGACGTGACGGGCCGCGGCCGGGTTGAGCAGGGCGTGCAGATCGCCGAACAAGGCCACGGCGCGGGGTCCCGGCCAATCGGCGGGCATCAAGGCCGAGGGCAGTCCCGGATCCAGGTACGGAATGTCCCGCCAGTGATCGACCAGCACCAGGTGATCGACGAACGCGGCGCGATCGGACTCCGCGTCCCGGCGGACAGCGGTGTCCAGCCAACGGTCGGCGATCGGGTCGGCGATCTGGAGAAAGTCGCTGTAGCGAGCACGCAAGGAAGCCAGGTCCCACCACTCGTGCACCGCGCTCCGCATCGGCGTGGGCGGCTGCACGTCACGGGTGACCATGGTCGTCACGTAACCGAGCAGACCACGCTCGGCGAGCACAGCACGGGTCTCACCGAGCAGGTGTCCCGGCGCGATCCAGGTACCGCTGGCCACCATCCCGCTTCCCATCCAGGTCAGCGCGGAGCGAAGTTGGTGTCGCAAGTGCCGGTCGCTCTCCGGGACGGAGAACAACACCAGCATCCAATCATCACCGGCACGCATCTGCCGGTAGCCGTAGATGCGACGGTCGCCACGTTCCAGCATGGCCACAGCGTCATCGTCCAGCCGGTGACCCGGCCGTCCGCCCCTGGATTCGGAGACCAACAGGCCCTTGCCCTTGAGCCTGGACAGGGCCGAGCGCGTGCTGTTGTCGGTCACTCCGGCATGTCCGATCAACTCGACCAAGTCGCCGACGGCGATCCACCCGCCGATCCGGCGCAGATGGACGCCGATGAAGGACCGCAGCAAGGATGCCGTCGACGACGGCGTCGAGCCGTCCTGCATTGCCTTCGTCACGCAGTTGCTCCCGACCTCGTCCACGGCGTCGACCCAACCGCTGTGTGAGGTCTACACCGAGTAGGTCTTGGCCACCAAAACCAACTCCGAGTCATGTGAACCCTCCGCGGTGACGTCGGCCGGCCGCGGCGTGAACCCGGGCAACCCATCCAGCCCGTCGCTGCCGTCCATCGCCCTGACGGTCAACGGCCCGGTCTTTGCTACCACAAGGTCGACGGTGATGCCGTCGTCCGGCGGTGCATGGAAGAGCACGCCGAAGGGCTCACCGACATTTTCGATCGGTACCTTCCTCCCCTCAACCGTTGCTGTGGTGACCTGCGCATCAGGAACCTGGAAGTACACGAGTCGGACGTCGCGTTGCGGGGTGATCTTCAGGGTCACCGTGCGCCGGCCGTCGACGGTGCTGTCGGCGACGACGGTGACGGTGGGAGCCGGCAGGTTCGCCACGGGCGCCGGCCCGGTGAGCGTGTTGTCCCCGACCACCGGGAATTCGCCCGAAACGTCCCGACGCTCGCTCACATATTGGGCGACCCAGCCGGTCGCCTTGCTGTCCGTGCTGACCCACTGCGCCGAGCTGGTGTCCGCGTCCAGCGCATACATCAGCTGTTGCGGCTCGGGATGGCGCTCGTCGAACTGGTCCACCATCAGCCCGACGGCGACGAACGCGAGCGCCAGCACACCGACGACGAGGGCAGGCGCTGCAGCGCGTCGCCGGGTCCCGACCAGCGCCGCCTGCCCGGTGTCCATTTCCTCGTGATCCCCGGCGGCGTCCTCCACCCGGGCCGGGCCCGCGAGCGCGGAGTCCTTGATAGCACAGTCCTCTCGGGTCCCCGCCGGGAACAGCCACTCGAACACCGGCAACAGCACCAGCGTGAGCATCGAGGCGAACAACGCGGCGGCCGCCCCGGTCGCGAGGCCAAGAGCCGGAAAGAACAGCAGCACTGTGGGCGCCAGCACCACGATCCCGGCGATCGCACCGACCGAAACGGCCGCCAGTCGTGGCCTGCCGGCCGGAACTGCCAGGGCGACCAGGCCGGCCGCTCCCGAGGCCAACGCCGGGACCGCCGCGAGATAGGAACCGCCGGGCACCACGGCCGCGAACACCACGCCGAGCAACGCCAACCAGGCCAGTCCGCCGATCGCCAGCGTCCACGGCCCGAACCGCTTGCGCAGCATGGCATACCAGGTAAGCGTCGCCGTCAACACCAATGCGACGACCCCGGCCCGGTACCAGCCCGGCCGCCACGGATCCATCATGTCGAGGTAACCGGGCCGGATCATCGTCAGCAGCCACCAGAGCAGCTGCGCCAGGACCGCGCCGGCCAAGAGCGGTATCACCGCGAGGCCGAAAGCGGCAGCGAACCGACCCCAACCGAACAGCCCGCGCCGCCAGGCCACGAACGCCAGACCACCGACCGCCAACAGCGCCAGCACGGCGATCGGCCACACCAGGGCCCCCGGATAGACCCACAGCGCAGAGAACACCGGGAAGTAGGTGTCATCCTGCCCGGCCGGCCGCTGGAGGCTCGGCACGTCGGCGTTGCCGAATGCCCTGGCCATCGCCAAGGCGTTGGCCCCGTGTTGCTGCAGAGTGTCCAGGTTGTAGTAGTCGGATCGGTCCTGGGGCGAGTGGTAGACCGCAGACCCGTCGATGTACGCGGAGTTGAGACCGGTGAACCGTCCGGAGTCACGGAAGGGGGAGAAGTCGGTGTCATTGGTCATGATTCGGTAGACCTCGACCGCAAAGCTGGTCGCCACCGGATACGGCACTGCGTCGGCGTAGACGTCCACCACTCCGGCATTGCCGGCGGCGGTCTCGAACATGATCACCGGGCCGTTGGCGCCGCGGGCCTCGAAGTTCAGGGCCACACCACCATCGGCCGCCAACGGGTTCTGCGAGACGAACTGCTCGGCGCCGCACAGGCAGGCCTCTTCGGCGTCGGTGAACAGGAAGACCAGGTTGTTCCGCAGCGCCGGGCCGGCTTTGAGCGCCCGGACGGTCTCCAGCAGCGTCGACACCCCGGCGCCGTCGTCGTTGGCGCCGTGGCTGATCTGCACGGAGTCGTAGTGCGCGAACAGGACGACCGTGCCGGTCGGCTCGGTGCCAGGCAGTGTTGCCACTACGTCGTTGACGCGCGCCATCGCAAACAACGATCCGAGCGCGTCGCTGGCCCCCACACCGTCGGTGATCGTCGTGTGCACGCCCGTGCTCTTCAGCGTGGCTGCGATGTAGTCGCGGACTTGGTGCGCAGCATCGCTGCCCGCGACGTGCACGTCCCGGCTGATCGTCTGCACGTGTGCAAACGCGCGGTCGGAGCCGAACTCGCTGACCGGCTGATTCGACTTGGCCGCCGGCGGCAGCACGGCGACGAGGCTCCACACCGTGATTCCGGCGAGCACCAGCAGAGCGAGGCCGGCGGCAAGCAGGCGGGACAGATTCTTCACCGGCCACATCTTGCCGGGGCGGGCGTCAACACACCCGGGCGGGCGAGCAGCTCGAGATGCGGCGAGACTGACCACATGGACAACCTGGTCGTCATCGTCACCGGAGCCACCGGATCAGCCGGCCGCGCGGTATGCCGCGAGATGCTGATCGCCGGTGCGACCGTCATCGGCGTCGGGCACGATGCCGATCGGCTGGCCGTGCTCGGCACGTCTCTGACCGGGTTGCACACGTACCAGGTCGATCTTTCCGACTCGACCGCGGTGCGCGAGTTCGTCGCGGACGTGCGGGACGCGCACGGCCGGATCGACGGTCTCATCCATCTGGTCGGCGGCTGGCGGGGCGGAGCCACCTTCGCCGCGAACACCGACGCCGATTGGGCGTTTCTCTCCGGTGGGCTGATCGATACGCTGCGGCACCTGACGCTCGAGCTGCACCAGGAGATTGCGAACTCCGCCACCGGGCGGGTGGCCATCGTGTCGTCGACCGCAGTCTCCACACCCACCGCAGGGAACGCCAATTACGTGGCCGCCAAGGCTGCGTCCGAGGCCTGGATGCTCGCGTTGGCCAATGCCTTCACCCCGGCCGGCGATGGCGTCGGAGCACCCGCCGCGCCCACCGCCGCGGCGGTGATCTTCGCAGTCAAGGCATTCGTCGACGGTGTGATGCGAGCGGAGGCACCCACGCGCAGGTTCCCCGGTTTCACCGACGTCAACGACCTGGCGTGGGCGGTGGTGGAGATGTTCGCTCAGGACGCGGCCACGCTCAACGGTCGACGGATCGTCCTGGACGCGTGGGACACCCCTGGGTGATCCCCAGGTAGCACTTGTTCTCCGCGACGCGCCGCAGAGTCACGGCGTGTCGCGAAGAACGAATGCCACTCACCGGGAGCTGGGGCCGGGTCAGGCCCGCGTCGCGCTCAGCACCAGGTACTCCCAGTCCAGGACTGTCGAACCGTTGCCCCGGTCGTACCGACGCGCGAGGTCGGCGAGATCGGCGTCGAGCGCGGCAGTTCGTTCGGGGTCCCCGGCCAACAGCCGGTACGCCGAGATCGTCGGGCCGTAGTTCGTCTTGAAGTAATCACGGAAATCCTCCGGTGTGTTGAAGTGGTCGACCTCGAGAACACCTCGGTGCACATGAATGTCGCGCACGCGACTGCCGAGCAGTTGGGTCACGTGGTCGGCGTTGCCCCACAGCGGGGCCGGCGACACACCGGGCGGCGGCGGTGCGACGTACGGCTTCATGGTCGCGAACAGCTGGCCGATGAAGCCTTCCGGCGTCCAGCTGAGCACCGCGACGGTGCCGCCGGAGCCGACCACGCGAACCATCTCGTCGGCCGCGGCCTGGTGGTGTGGGGCGAACATGATCCCGATGGCCGAGATGGCGAAGTCGAACTCGCCGTCGGCATAGGGCAGGTGCTCGGCGTCCGCTTCCTTCCACGAGACCGTCAAGCCCGCGGCATCGGCGCGGCGCCGGCCCACCTCCAGCAGGTCCGGAACCAGGTCCGTGCCGATCACTTTGGCACCGCGCCGCGCGGCGGCCAGGGTCGCGTTGCCGCTACCGGCGGCGATGTCGATGCCCCACTGCTCGGCGCCGATACCGGCGGCGGCCACCAGAATCTCGCCCAGCGGCTCGACGAGTTCGCGGGCCACGGCAGGGTAATCGCCGGATGCCCACATGGCGCGGTGCTTGGCCTTCAGTGCCGCGTCGGCGTCCGCCGCGGGATCGGTGATGGTGGATGTCTGAGTCGTGCTGGTCATGAGGTCCTCCGTCGGATGCGGCACCCTGTGCGCCGTCGTCCTCGACGGTAGGAATCCGCCACCTCGGCGCACATCGGCGCCGGTACCCAACTTCTCGGCCCGTGGTCCCCGGACAGCCGAGACGCATGGGTGCTCGTGCGTAGCCTGAATGCGCGACGGGACCATGGACCGTCTGGCAAGACTGGGCGCTACCGGGGAATGCGATACCGCGTCCGGCGGCGATCAGGTGCTGGACAACAACCGGGCCACGGCCGCAGTTCGGGCCGATCGGCCGCTGACACCCAGCTTGGCGTAGGCGTTCTGCAGGTGCCGCTCCACGGTGCGCGGGCTGAGCGTGAGCGCAGCTGCGATGCCGTCGTTGTCCAGGCCGTGACTCGCCAACTGCAGCACCTCGACCTCGCGGTCGGACAGCGTCGCGATGCCGTCGTCGACACCCGGTACCTGGGCTCCGTCCGCCGAGTCGACGGCCGGCGGCCCGGAATTGTCCACAACGAACCGGCGCATCTCCTCGGCGAGCACCGGCCAGGCGGGTTCGTCCTCGAGCACGATGTGGTTGTCGCTCTCCAATGCGACCAGCCGAGCTCCGGCGATGTTCGCCGCAAGGTGGCGGGCCTGGCCGAAATCGTTCATCCGGTCGCGCAGAGAGTGGACAACCAGGGTGGGCACGCTCAGCTCCGACAACAGCCCGGTGGCATCTGACCTACTACGCTGCCGGCGGCTGATCAGCGCCGTGTCGGTGTCCACCGCGACCCGTTGCAGCTCGTCCAGCCAGGACCGTTGCTCCTCGGTGCCACCGGGGATCATCATCGAGCTGAACACCCGACGGAACTCCGATCCCGGCCGGGCCCAGCCGACCTGGATCAGCCGTTCGAACGCCTCGTTCATCGCGACGTCCTCGGGTGTCTCGTCCCGCAGGGCGAACGCGTAGCTGCCGTAGAAGATCAGCGCGGCCACCCGATCGGGATGCCGGGCGGCGTAGCTGATCGCGACCGGACCACCTTGCGCCATCGCCAGCAGCACGAATCGGTCAACGCCTGACCCGTCGACGACGGCTTCCAGGTCGGCGACCCGCGCCTCCAGGCTGTGATCGGTGACGTTGCGGTCGGAGAGCCCGTGCCCGCGCTCGTCGAACCTGATCACCGTGCTGTACGCGCCCCACTCCTGCAGGTAGTGCCGCCACACCGGCGACTGCCAGTCGTACTGCAAGTGGGAGAGCCAGCACGCGTCGACCACCAGCGGTGGGCCGTTCCCGTGCACCGCATAGGCGATCTGCGCACCGTCCGCCGACCGGCAGAACCGCAGCTCCTGCTGGTGGGAGGTCGGCAAACTCACCGCTCGATGGTAGATCCTTGGCCCCGCGTGTCCCGTCACCGTGTGGTGCCTCGAAGACCTGCCCGCCCGTCCGCAGGACCGGCAACGCCGAGTCACGCGTCAGTGGCGGCGGTGCCTGACGCCGGGGCCGCAGCGTGCCGACTGGCAGAATCAGCCGGTGACCACACTCCACGACCCCAACCTGCGGGGCTTCGCCTCCGACAACTACGCCGGCGTACACACCGAAGTGCTCGACGCGCTCTCCGAAGCCAACCTGGCCACCAGATCTCCTACGGCGAGGACGTCTACACGCAACGACTGGCCGAGGTGATGGCCGGCCATTTCGGCGAGGGCGTGCAGGTGTGGCCGGTGTTCAACGGCACCGGCGCGAACGTGCTGTCGCTGCAGTCCATGCTGCCGCGTTGGGGGGCGGTGGTCTGCGCCGAGACCGCGCACATCAATTCGGACGAGAACGGCGCGCCGGAACGGGTCGGCGCTCTCAAGCTGCTGACCGTGACAACACCGGACGGCAAACTGACCCCGGAGCTGATCGACCGGCAGGCCTGGGGCTGGGGCGACGAGCACCGCGCCCAGCCACTGGCCGTGTCCATCACCCAGTCCACCGAACTCGGCACGCTGTACACGGCCGACGAGATCAGGGCGATCGCCGATCATGTGCACGAGCGCGGGATGTGGCTGCACGTCGACGGCTCCCGGGTCGCCAACGCCGCGGCCGCCCTCGACGCGCCGCTGAGGGCGTTCACCACCGATGCGGGGTGGATGTGCTCAGCTTCGGCGGGACGAAGAACGGGCTGATCTTCGGCGAGGCCGTGGTGGTACTCAACGACGAGGCCGCGGCGGGGCTGATCTATCTGCGCAAGATGAACATGCAGCTGGCGTCCAAGATGCGGTTCGTCTCGCGCGCAGTTGCTCGCCCTGCTGGACGGCGACCTGTGGCTGCGCTCGGCCCGGCACGCCAACGCCATGGCGGCCCGGCTGGCCGCCGGCGTTTCGGGGCTGGACGGGGTGCGGTCACCCAGCAGGTGCAGGCCAATGCCGTGTTCGCCGCGCTCGATCCGGCCGTCGCCGACCGGCTGCGGGCCCGGTTCCGGTTCTATGACTGGAACCGCGCCACCCAGCGAGGTCCGCTGGATGTGCGCCTGGGACACCACCGAGGCCGACGTCGATGCTTTCGTCGCGGCGCTGGCCGAGGAGTTGGGTCGCGTCGACTGCACCGCCGGTCCGGGACGAAACGACAATCTTGCTCGTGTCTCGCGGCGTGTGGCGACGGTCACTAGGTGGTCGCTGGCCCGGACACCGCCCTCGACGGGCCGTGCCGCCTACCGGCCCTCACCGAGAGTCCTCCGATCATGCATGCCTTGACCGAAACCCAGATCCGCTCGTCGTTCGTCAACGCCTCGCGACGTGAGGCGGCCGCCGCTCCGCTGCCGCCCGCACTTGCCGAGCTGGCCTGGGACGACCTCGATTTCCTCGGCTGGGTCGACCCCGGCTTCCCCGCGGGCCTACGCCGTCG
This sequence comes from uncultured Actinomycetota bacterium, assembly GCA_963834185.1. Classification (GTDB taxonomy): domain Bacteria; phylum Actinomycetota; class Actinomycetes; order Mycobacteriales; family Nakamurellaceae; genus Nakamurella. The sequence continues at coordinate 29,059 of CAWIAR010000004.1, read as the reverse complement.
TACCCACCGAGCGCGGCCCGGTCGGTTTCGTGCTGACCACCGAGGCCGCCGGCCGCCCCAGCCCGACGGTCTGCGTCTGGTGCGAGGACGTCAAGAACACCGACGACGTCGTGCTCTACGTCGCCCGCCGCGCCGGATCCGCAGGACGGGACGGCAACAGCCTCGGCACCATGCTGCACGCGGACCTGTCCTGCTCCACCCACGTCCGCCGTCCGCCGACCCCGCAGGAAGCGGGCCCGATCCGGAGTCGTTCGTCGCCGATCGGATCACCGGGTTGCGGCTGCGGACGTCCGCATTCGCCGACCGGCTGCGCGACGGCACCTGACCTCCGGTCAGTCCGGCGCCGAGGTCGGCGGGTCCTGCAGGTAGACCAGCCCGTTGCCGTCCGGGTCGGCGAAGAAGAACATCGGCGGCGCACCGTCGAGGTGCAGCACCTCGTCGTTGTGCAGGGTCGCCCCTGCCTCGCGCAGCCGGGCATACGCGGCCTCCGCGTCGGCGGTGCCCATCCGCACCGCGACGGGAGTCGCCGTCCGGCGGAGATCAGCACGAAACCGACCGACGAGCCGGGCGGGACCACCTCGATCAATCGGGTGCCGGGCCAGATCTCGGCGTCGACCCGCACCTCGCAACCGAGTACCTCGGTGTAGAACGCCAGGGCCTTGTCCTGGTCGGCGACGGGCATGGACACGCTGAAGATCCGGGTTGTCATCGTCATGCGGTATCGACCGGATCGGCGGACCGAACTCATCGGCACGAGCGGTGCTCCCACGGTGCGGGCCCGGATCTGTGTCGAAGGCCCGGCCGGGTGCGCTGCCAGCACCCGGCCGGGCTCGGGGCCCGAGCCCGGTGCGCTGCCAGCACCGGAGTCGAGTTCGACGTTGCCCGATGCAGAGTCAATCACAGCCTTTGAGGTTTGCCTACCCTAACCTCAGATCCAGATCCGGATCACCCGTCTCGACCGGCGGCACCGCGAGCGGTTTGGTCCGGGCTCCTGCGGCCGGTAGGGTGGTGGGGTTGCCTCGGCGAGGGTGGTCCGATCGGACTGCCGTGATCGACGCGGTGGGTTCTGCCCCCGTGTCTGCGCCGGGGCGGCACGGCCCACCGCCACCCCGAAGACATTCGGACCACGACGTCCGAGACCGCACCGTTCGACAGGAGTTCCCATCGTGTCCGAGAACCGGCTCGCCGCCGAGACCCGCTCCGAGTTCGGCAAGGGCTTCGCCCGCCGGGCCCGCAAGGCCGGGAAGATCCCCGCCGTGCTGTACGGCCACGGCACCGACCCGCGCCACGTGTCGCTGCCCGCCCGTGAGTTCGCGCACCTCATGAAGGGTGGCGCGAACACCATCCTGACCCTCGAGTTGGAGGGCGGTGGCACCGAGCTCGCCCTGCCCAAGTCCGTCGTCCGGCACCCGCTGCGCGACTACGTCGAGCACGTCGACCTGCTGCTGGTCCGCCGCGGCGAGAAGGTCACCGTTGATGTCCAGATCGTGGTGACCGGCGAAGCCGTACCCGGCTCGCTGGTGCTCACCGATGCCAACAGCATCTCCATCGAGGTGGACGCTCTGGAGATCCCCGAGAGCCTCGAGGTCTCCGTCGCGGGCGCCGAGATCGGTACCCAGATCCTGGCCGGCCAGGTCACCCTGCCGTCCGGTGCCACCCTGGCGACCGACCCCGATGCGCTGGTCGTCGCGGTGAACGCGGCCCCGACCGAGGCGGACATGGACGAGTCCGGCGAGGGCGAAGCCGCCGTCGGTGCCCAGCCGGTCGCCGAGGTCGGCGAAGGTTCCGAGGAGTCCGGCTCCGACGAGGGCTGAGGCCACCCCCGTAGTTGCCGCCCGAGTGGGGCAGGATCCGTTCCGACGGGTCCTGCCCCACTCGGCGTCTGCGGTGCGCGGCGGTTTGGTCGAACGCCTGACCGGCACCGTTTTGTTGATGCGTTCGGGGCCGGCCCCTTCGGCACCCGCAGGGTTTCGCTCAGTTGTTCTCCGATGCGCTGCGCGGCAGCATCATCGCCTGGGTGAGGTCTCCGCCGCGATCGAAGTCGACCGACCGTCCCTCGATCAATGCCTCCTCCAGATCCAGATCGAGCTGCAACTCCCGCAGCACCTCTTCGGACAGCCGGCCATCGTTACGCAACTGGACGAACACCTCGCGTTGGATCTTGACGATCTCCCGGCGCCAGGCCTGCGACTTGGCCCTGATGTGCAATACCCGCCCGCCGTTCGGGTCCTGCCAGGTGCTCGGATCGCGCATGCTGGCCCACCGCCGCATCATCGCCATTCCCTCTGGTGGGAATCTTCCTTCGGCGGCGATGTCATCGATACGCTGGGTGATCGCCGCGGTGGCCTCCGTGCGGGCCAAGTCGCGTTCGGCCTCGATCTCCGCCTCCGGATCACCGGGAAGGTTGACCTTCCGGATCACCCAAGGCAGCGAAAGTCCTTGCACCACAAGAGTTCCGACGATGACGGCAACCGTGCAGGTGAGCAACAACGATCGATAAGGAGTGGCCAAAGGCAGGGTCTGGGCCGCGGCCAGCGACACCACGCCCCGCATCCCCGCCCAGGAGATGATCACCAGCGGCTTGGCCTGCGGCTGCGGCCCGCTTGCCGCTCGCCCGAGATGGGTCAGCGACCAGAACGCGAAGGACAGGAACACCCAGATCGGCCGGATCAGCACCACCGTGAGCAGCACCGCGACAATGGCGATGATCGTGTGGCCGGCCGAGGTGTCGAGATCGTCGACGATCTCCCACAGTTGCAGTCCGATGATCGCGAATACGGTGCCTTCCAGCACGAAGCGCAGGGTCGACCAGGTCGCACCTTCCGTCAGTCGTACCGGCGCCGCTACTTCCGTCGGTGCGCGGAACCCGAGGAACAGCCCGGCGACGACGACGGTCAGCACTCCCGAGGCATGGATCTCCTCGCCGATCAGGTAGGCGGCGAACGGGGTGATCAGGGACAGGGACGTGACGGTCAGCGCCGACGGCGTGTTGCGTCTGACGAGCGAGACGAGCCAGCCAACGGCCAGGCCGGCCGCGGCGCCGCCGGCGACCGCCCAGGCGAACTGCCCGATTGCCTGCGCCCAGGCGAACGAGCCGGCGGCGAGGGCAGCGATCGACACCCGCAGGGTGATCAGCGAGGTGGCGTCGTTGAGCAGCGACTCGCCCTCCAGGACGGTCATGACCCCGCGCGGCAGGCCCACCCGGCGGCCCACCGCAACAGCGGCCACCGCGTCGGGCGGCGCGACGATCGCACCGAGGGCCAGCGCGGCCGCGAACGGGACCTGCGGGATGACCCATTGCAGGACGAACGCGACGGCGAACGCGCTGATCAACACCATGCCGAAGGCCAGCCGCAGGATCGGTGAGATCAGCCTCCTGATGGCCACCACGCCGGAGTCGACCGCGGCGGCATACAGCAGCGGTGGCAGTAACACGTACAGGACGAGCTCGGGATCGACGTCGTAGGCCGGGATGCCCGGGATGAAGGAAACCCCGAATCCGACGACGAGCAGCAGGATCGGCGCCGGCAGCCCCCAGCGCAGCGAAAGCCCGCTGACCGCAAGCACGCCAAGGATCAGGCCGATGATGGGCCACAGAGTGTGCATGCTGACCTCTCGTCGTCGTTCGCTCGAACTCGCGGCGTCCGTCGCATCCGACCGGAGCCGCCCGTCGATCGAATCACGTACGGTGCACAGGGGCCCGGGCACGCCGGGCGGATCGTGAATGGGACGGCGCCCGCGTGGCTGAGCAGGTGTTGGTGGTTGGCCTGGGCAACCCCGGACCGAGTTATGCCGGCAACCGGCACAACGTCGGCGCCATGGTGCTCGATGTGCTGTCCGACCGGGTCGGGGGTCGGTTCAAGTCGCACAAGTCGGGCGCCGACGTGGTCGAGGGCCGGTTGGCCGGGGCGCGCGTCGTGCTGGCCAAACCCCGGTCCTACATGAACGTCTCGGGACCACCGGTGGCCGCGCTGGCGCGGTTCTTCAAGATCGACCCGGCCGAGGTGATCGTGGTGCACGACGAATTGGATCTGCCACCGGCGACCATCAGGGTCAAGCTCGGCGGCGGGGAGGGCGGCCACAACGGCCTGCGCTCGATCTCTGCCTCCCTGGGCACCAAGGACTACCTGCGGGTTCGGTTCGGCATCGGTCGCCCGCCCGGTCGCATGGACCCGGCCGACTACGTGCTCAAGGACTTCGCCGCGGCTGAACGCAAAGAGCTGCCACTGGAGCTGGAGCGAGCAGCGGACGCGGTGGAGCTGTTGATCTCGGACGGGGTCCTGGCCGCGCAGAACCAGCTGCATTGATTCATGCGAGCCGATCGAGTTCGTGCCACGCTGGGCTGACCCATATCGCTGGAGGTATTCCATGTCCGGACGGCGTGCTCACCTGGTCGGAAGCCTGCCCGGCGCTGACCCTCGGGAGGCCATGAACCAGGCCATCGACATCCTGGGGCCGCATCTGGTCTCGCTGCCGGACGGCGAGACCGGCGAGCGGCGCAACTGGATCATCTCGATCATCGAGTCGATGGCCGACCATCCTGACCTCGAGGTGGTCAAGCGGGGCGACTGGTCGGACTACGACCAAACGCCGAGAATGCGGATCCGCAAGGGCCGCAAGCTGTACGGCGCCAACCTCGACTTCGGTCACATCGCGGCAGTCCGTGAGAGCTGGCCGGTGTTCACCGATCTGCGGGAGACCGCCGGGCTGCCGGCCCTGACGTTCCAGGCCGGCGTCCCCGGTGACTTCGACCTGGCCATGTTCACCCTCGGTCCGTCCGGCGCACTTCGTCATCGGACGCCTTTCACCGAGGCAACTCTCGCCGAGATCCACGGTGTCCTCGGCATCACAGGTGGCGATGTCGTGTTCCAGATCGAAGTCCCCGTCGAGCTCGTCATGGTCGCCAAGGCTCCGGCCCCTGGCCGGGCGGCGGCTGCGGCGCTGGCCGCCAAGACGGTGACCGGCCTGGCCGATGCGGCCCCGCCCGGTACCCGGTTCGGTGTGCACCTGTGTCTGGGCGACATGAACAATCGCGCGCTGGGCCGGATGACCGACGTGGCCCCCCTGGTCGCGCTGGCGAACGCAATCGCGAAAGGATGGCCGGCCGGACGCGGGTTGGAGTTCATCCACGCACCGTTCTCTGCGGCGGACCATCCGGCTCCGGTGGATCCGGAGTTCTATGCGCCGCTGGGCGATCTGGCGGTTCCCGGGGCAGTGCGTCTCATCGCCGGGTTCGCCCACGAGTCGCAGAGTCTTGACGATCAGCGTCGAGTCCTCGAGCTGATCGAGTCAGGAGTCGGGCGTCAGGTGGACATCGCGTCGGCCTGCGGTCTCGGTCGGCGCTCGTTCGAGGCCGGCCGGGCGGTCTTGGAACGGACCGCCGAACTCTGTCAGTGATGCCTCACCCGTTCGGCCTCACGGGCTCGGTCGCCTGCGAATTGCCTCGTCGCCGACGCCACGGACAGTGAGGTATGGGACGATTTGCCACGAACCGCACGGAACGCCCTGCCGCGGACAGCTCGTGGAGGTCGCATGGTGGGATCGACACTTTTGAGCCGCTGGATCGACCTCGCAGCGGCCCTTTTGACCGGTACCGGCGGGCGGCCGCCGCTCGCCATTGCACTGGCCGAGTTGGTCCGACAACTCGACAGCCTTGTCGGCGGGGCCGTCGACTTCCGGACCGACTCGGTGGACGTGCAGTCCTATGTTCCCGGTGAAATTCCGGCTGACCGTGCGGTGCCCGCCCCGGAGCCCTACGTCGCTCAGATCGCCGACCACGCCTTGGCCCGATACTTCCTCCAGACCGGTGACCCGCGCCCGGCGAGCACGACCGAAGGGCGACGGTTCTACGGTGACCCGAAGGTCTTGCGGCTGATGGAGAGCGCGCGCGACGACGGCATTGCGGAGTCGCTGTTCGTCCCGCTCACCCCCCGCTCGGACTTCGCCCACAGGTGGCTGGTCGTCGCCGGCGGTGCTCCGCTCCGAGAATCGGCCAAGGACCTGGCATCTACGTTGCTGCCGCTGCTGGCCGCCATCGATGCCCAGGCACGCGTGGTCGACCGCCTGCATCCTGGAGACCCTTCCAGTACTCGCACCACGCTCGACCTGACCGGCCGGGAGCTGGCGGTGCTCGCGCTGATGGCCAGGGGTTTGACCGCGGTGAGCATCGGTCGGCGGTTGAACCTGAGCCCGCGAACCGTCTCCAAGCACCAGGGCAACGTGTACCGCAAGCTCGACGTCCGCGATCGGCTCGCTGCCGTGCTCATCGCTCAGCAGCTTGGCATCCTGCCGATGCCGCCGCCTGGACTCGCGGCGGCGATGTCGTCGCGAGGGGCTCGAGAGCTCCCCCGGCCGGCGTCTCCCTCTTCGCCCCGGTGACCGCGGAGTTCCCCCTGGCGTCGGGCCGGTCCAGGCTCGTTTCACGCCGACCACGGCCAACCTTGACGACGGGACCGTGTCAGCCGACGACCCGAGCCACCGAACCCCGAGGGATCAGCCGGGCGGTGAACGTGCTGGTTGGCGCAGTCGCGGTCCGACCGTCGAGCCGATCCAACAGACGGCGCGCCGCCTCCGAGCCCAGGTCATAGATCGGCTGGGCGATCACCGTCAGCGGCGGACTCGTGACTGTCGCCCAATCGGCATCATCGAACATGATCAGCGACACGCGGCCCGGCACATCCACGCCGAGGTCACGCAAGGAGCGCAGGACGTTCAGCGCGACCACGCTGTCGCTGGCCACGATCGCAGTGGGTACGTCGGGCAGCGCCAGGAGGTTGGCGACAATCTGCCGGGTCGTGAGGTAACCGGTGGCCCCGAGCCGCACCAGCGAGGCCGGTTCCCGCACCCCGGCCGCGTCGAGCGCGCCGATGAAGGCCGTCAAGCGATCACGGACCGTTGAGGTGGTGATCTCGCTGACGATCAATTCCTGTTCGTCATGCCGCGGACGGCTCGATGAGATGAACGCGATGCGACGATGACCGGCCTCCAACAGGTGCGCCGTGGCCGTGCGGGCCGCATCGAAGTTGTCGACCACGACGGCATCGGCGACCACGGCGGGAACCAGCCGGTCGAGCAAGACCAGTGGTCGGTCCATGGCCAGGATGTCGGACAGGTGGGCGGTGACGGCGGAGTTCGCAGCCGAGACGATGAGACCGTCGACCCGACGGTCCAGCAGCGTGCGCACTGCGGATTGCTCGACCTCGACCTGTTCACCCGTGTTGGAGAGAACGACGTCGAAACCGCGCTGCCGGGCGACGTCGCTGATCCCCCGGACCGCTAGGCCGAAAAAGGGATTCTCGATGTCTCCGACCACTACGCCAATCGTGTTGGTTCTGCCCGTACTCATGCTGCGAGCCAACCCATTCGGGCGGTAGCCCAGCGCCAATGCGGCGGCTTCCACCCGACGCTGAACCTCAGGGCTGACCGCCCCGTAGCCACCCAAAGCCCTTGCTGCAGTTGCCTTTCCGACGCCTGCCCGGTCGGCAACGTCCTGCACGGTCACCGTGCGCCCCTTGTTACTCGCAGTCACCAGACGGTCCCATCGCAGTTCATTGACAGATTGATACCGGTCCCAACATACTCTTTGGGACCGGTATCAATCCGGGTCTCACGACTCACGGAAAGCAGATTCATGACGCAATTCGACGCAGACGTGGCCGTCGTCGGGCTGGGAGCGATGGGCTCCAGTGCCGCATGGCGGCTCGCGACCCGTGGGGTGCGGGTGATCGGACTGGAGCGGTTCCGCCCGGGACACGTGCAGGGTTCGTCACACGGCAGCACGAGGTTGTTCCGGGTGGCCTGCCTGGAGCACCCCAACCTCGTGCCGTTGGCACGTGAGTCCGGTCGGCTCTGGACCGAACTCCAGGAGCGATCCGGTACGCCCATCATCGACATCACCGGCGGGCTGATGATCGGCCCGAAGGACAGCCAGGTGATTGCCGGGACCCTCGAGGCCGGGCGGGTGCACAACCTCGGTATCACCGAACTCGAGCGCGACGACCTGCTCGCACACTTTCCGCAGCACCAGAACCTGTCCGCCTCCGACGTCGCGATCTGGGACCCGGAAGCCGGGGTGGTCCGGCCCGAGGCCGGGGTGATCGCGGCATGCGACGCGGCGCGCGCCGCCGGCGCGGCGATCTACTCCGATGCCGCGGTCCATGACATCGAGCTGATCGACGGAGGCGCCAGGGTGGTCACCTCGACCCGCACCTTCACCGTCAACCAAGTGGTCGTCACGGCGGGTGCGTGGCTCAACAAGCTCGTCCCCGACCTGCCGCTCGAACCGATCAGAACGCCGATGACGTGGTTCGAGCCCAAGGCAATCGGGGACAGATCCTTCGACTTGACCACGTTCCCGATCTTCATCCGGGCCGTCGATCCGAACAATTGGATCTGGGGCCATGGCTCGACCGCAGAACACCCCGTCAAGGTCGGCCCCGACCAGGACCCCAACTTCTACCCCGTTGATCCGGACCGAATCGATCGGAGCATCAGCGCCAACGACTACCGGCTGATCTCCGAATTGGTCGAGGTGGCCCTTCCCGGACTGAACCCGCAACCGGTCAGGACCACCACCTGCATGATCACCCGCTCCCCCGACGGCCAGTTCCAGATCGGCCGCCCCGACGACGACCCGCGCATCGTCGTCGGCGGTGGCTGCAGCGGGCATGCCTTCAAGCATGCAACCGGGATCGGCGAGCTGATCGCGCAGATCACCTGCGGTGAAACCCCGCTCGTCGACACCGCCTTCGTCGACCCGAACCGCTTCCGCTGACCGACCGATCCCTCCGCCCACCCGCACATCCCCCACACAGATTGGCCGACCACATGCACACCACCGTTGTTCGCCCGGGACGCGGCCTTCGCCGAGTCCTGGTCGCCTCCCTCGCCGCGCTACTACTCACCACCACCGTGGCCTGCGGTGGCGACACCACCAGCAGTACCGGATCGGCGGCCGCCGGCTCGGGTAACTCTGCCGCGGCAGCGGATCTCGGGACCCTCGAGCCGGGAACCATCAGGGTGGCCAGTGTCGGTGACTCCAAGCCGTACACCTTCACCGACGCCTCCGGCAACTTCACCGGATTCGACGTCGAACTGTTCAAGGACGTGGCCCACCGCGCCGGTGTCGACAACGTCATCTTCACCGGGCAGGACTTCTCCGGGCTCCTGGCGGCTGTGGCCAACGGCCAATTCGACGTCGGCGTGGCCGCCATCGGCATCACCGACGAGCGCAAGAAGACCGTCGACTTCAGCGACGGCTACCTGGCCGGTTACCTGACCGTGCTGGCGCCGAAGTCGGCCAACCTGACCGACGTCGCGCAGCTCAACGGCAAACGGCTCGGCGTGGTGCAGGGCACCTTGCAGGAGACCTACGCGGTCACGAACTTCCCCGACGTGCAGCTGGTTCGCTTCCCGGACAACAACTCTGCCGTACTGGCAGTGAACAGCGGGAGCGTCGACGCACACTTCCTCGACTACGAGGCCGCCAAGGACTACACGTCGAAGTACCCGGATCTCGCGGCCGCGATCAACATCCCGTCCTTCGACGCGCCGGCGGGTTTCGCCGTGCGCAAGGGCAACACGAAGCTGCTCGACGCGCTGAACAAGGGCTTGGCCGAGGCGATGGAGGACGGAACCTGGAAGACGCTGTACCAGAAGTGGTTCCCCGGATCCCCGATGCCCGAGCAGTACCTCCCGAAGGCCGAGCAGACGTCGTCGAGCGGGGCCTCGACATCGGGTTCGGGCGCCTCGACCGCTGGTTCCGACACGTCGTCGGCAGCGCCGACGTCCTGACCTGACCGGGGTGGGTCGGCCGTCGAGGCCGATCCGCCCCCGGATAGAGGAGACCGGAAATGGACCTGTTCCACACCTTCTTCGACTGGCCCTCGATGTGGGCAGTCTTCCCCACCCTGCTCAGCGTGGGACTCGTGAACACCCTCATCCTGGCCGGCGCCTCCACCGTCATCGGCATCGTGATCGGCATGATCCTCGCGGTCATGGGCATCTCGAAGTCGGCGTGGCTGCGTATCCCGGCCCGGATCTACACCGACATCTTCAGGGGACTGCCGGCGATCCTGACGATCCTGCTGATCGGCCAAGGGCTGGCCTCCGTCGGCAGGTCTCTCTGGGGTCCCAATCCTTATCCCCTCGGCATTCTCGCGCTGAGCCTCATCGCCGGGGCCTACATTGGCGAGATTTTCCGGGCCGGCATTCTCGGGGTCGACAAGGGCCAGCTCGACGGCTGCCGTGCGGTGGGCATGTCCTACGCCAAGGCGATGCGGTTGGTCGTCATTCCACAAGGGGTTCGTCGCATGCTGCCGGCCCTGGTCAATCAGTTCATCGGCAACGTGAAGGACTCCAGCCTGGTGTACTTCCTCGGCCTGCTGACCTCGCAGCGGGAGTTGTTCCGAATCGGGCAGGACGCCGCCGTCAACACCGGCAACCTGTCGCCGCTGGTCATGGCGGGCATCTTCTACCTGATCATCACCGTCCCGCTGACCCACCTGGTCAACTACATCGACCGGCGCCTACGGCGCGGCCGCAAGATCACCTCGGTGACCAGCGGCCTGAACGAGCTGAGCGAACTGCAGGACGCAGAGTTGGCCAGCATCTCGCCCCAACTGCTTCCGGAACGCCAAGCCGGGGCCACCGGCACGCAGACCAACCCAGAGATCGGATCCAAGGCATGAGCATCGCATCGTCGGTCGGCGCCGAAACCAGGGCGCGGTATCGCGGGGGTCAGCTGGACGTCATCGACCTGCACATGTCGTTCGGCCCGGTGGAGGTGCTGCGCGGGGTCAGCATTTCCGTGCCTGCCGGCTCGACAACCTGTGTGATCGGCCCGTCCGGCTCCGGCAAGTCCACGCTCCTGCGCTGCGTCAACCGGTTGCAGGAGCCCACCGGAGGGGACCTGCTCCTGGACGGGCAGAGCGTGCTGAAGACGAATCCCGATCGACTGCGTCGCCGGATCGGGCTGGTGTTCCAGCACTTCAACCTGTTTCCGGACCACACCGCACAGCAGAACGTCACGCTGGCCCTGCGCAAGGTCAAGGGCATGTCGAAGGAGAGCGCGAACGCGATCGCCCTGTCCCGACTCGCCGAGGTCGGTCTGGCCTCGCGGGTCGACCACCGGCCCGCAAGCCTTTCCGGCGGCCAACAACAGCGCGTGGCGATCGCCCGGGCGCTGGCCATGGAACCGGAGGTGATGCTCTTCGACGAGGTCACCAGCGCGCTGGATCCGGAATTGGTCAAGGGTGTACTCACCCTGATGGAGGGCCTGGGCAAGCGCGGGATGACGATGGTGGTGGTAACCCACGAGATGAATTTCGCGCGGCGGGTCGCTGACCAGGTGGTGTTCATGGACGAGGGTGTCGTCGTCGAATCCGGCACTCCGGCGGACATCTTCGACAACCCGCAGAGCACCCGCCTGCAGCGGTTCTTGTCCGAAGTCCTGTGACGATGGCGAACCCGCTCCCCCGGCCGGTCGAGCCTCCAGAACCGCCGCAGGGACGGCGACTTCTTGACCGTGCGGGACCGTGACTTCCACCGGAAACCTTGGCACCATCCGCCGATTCGAATCGCGCTTCGAGTGGTGGGAAGCCGGCGGTCCGCTCTTCCGGGCGTGGACTTCGATCGCAACGTTGCCGCCAGCCTGATCGAGGGCGCACCCGGCCCGGTCGACAGCGCCGGGGCGCTCGCCGCGTTGGAGATCATCGAGAGGATGATCAGCTCGGCCGGGTCACCGGTCGCCTGAATCTCGTAGGCCTGCGTAGGACTTTCAGTTCGTCGCGTTCGCCTGGTACTCCTGGAACTTCTGGTGGACCGCGTCCCAGGCATCGAACGGGATGTAGCCCGTCGACATCGCGTCCTGCAGTGTGATCGACGGTCCGGACGCGAACTGTCGGGACCACGTGCCCGCCGAAGTCTCGATGGTCGAGTTCCCCGAAGAACCGCCGACGCTGTCGTCCTGCGACTCGTCACTCGACTGCACCGCGTCGACGATCTCCGCGCAGACCTTCGTCGCGTCACCGTCCGGCATGTCGAAGGACTCGGTCCAGGTCGTCCGGTCCGGAGAGTAGCCGGCGCGAAACGCCAGCGAACCCTTCGTGCCCTCGACCGTGAAGGTCCATTCGTAGTGGTACGGAGGTGGTGTGGAACCGCTCCGGTAGGTCAGCTCGATCGTGCCGGTGTTGGCGCAGAAGCTCGCCGGGTCGACGCTCGTGCCTGCCGTCCGGCTCGTCGTCGAGGTCTCGCTGGTACTGCTCGAACTTGTCGTCGGCATCGTCGAGAGGCTGGAGATCACCGGACTGCCGGTGGTCGAGGAGCACGCCACGGCCAGGGCGCCGGCCACCATGATCAGCGCGGCGAAGCGCGAAGCTGAAGCGAAGCGACGGACCATGGCACGACCTTCCGAGCGTTGGTCACCCTCCGACGGCGTAACGTGTCCGCTTCGTTCCCCTCGCCGGTCATGTGGCGTCGCAGCCTCGATCCGTGCCTCCCCCGAAATGATCATGGGAAACCTGTACGGCACTCATCGGCGTGTCGCGCGACACGCCGGGACGCAGCGCACGAACTTCCCATGATCAACTTGCGGGTGGGGAGGGGTTACCCGGGGGGCGACGGACGCGAGCAGCCGGGCGGCCGGAACGGACCGCGGGAATCAGTCCGGTGTGATCAGCGCAGCGGCGGCCGAGCGCTTGATCTTGCCGGACGGCGTCTTGGGCAGGGTCCCGACCGGCAGCACGGTGACCGCGGCCGGCCGAGCGCCGATCTCCGCGGTCACCGCGGATCGCACGGCGGCGACGAGGTCCGCGGCCGCCGCCGGGTCGCCGGCCACCCGGGACTCCACCGCCACGGCGAACGACTCGCGCCGGTCCCCCACCGTCCAGCGCACCGCAGCCGCGTTCCCCGCCCGCACACCCGGGACCTGCTCGGCGGCCCGTTCGATGTCGGTCGGGTAGATGTTGCGCCCGCCCATGATGATGACGTCCTTGACGCGCCCACACACCACCACCCGACCGTCGACCAGATAGCCGAGATCACCGGTGTCCAGCCAACCGTCGTCGTCCCGGGTCGGTCGCGGTCCGTCCACCGTCAAATACAGTTCGGTGACAGCCTCGCCCCGCAGGTGCAGGACCCCGACTTCCCGTTCGGCGAGGTCTGCGCCGTCAGCCGAGCGCACGACGACCTCGATGCCGGGCACCGGAGGCCCGAGCACAGGGAACGCCCGGCTGCCACCCGAACCGACAGGCACCGCGCGGCGGTCGTTCTCCAGAGCGTCCGCGTCGATCCGGTCGATCTGTAGCGGCGTCCCCCACGGATGGAACGAGACCCCGAGGGTCGCCTCGGCCATGCCGTAGGCAGGCACCATCGCGTTCGGTGACAGGCCGAACGGAGCGCCGGCTTCGAGGAACGCCTGACACGCGGTCACGTCGATCGGCTCGGCGCCGTTGAGCGCGAACCGCAGACTCGACAGGTCGAGCGACTCTGCCCGCGGCAGCACGCGCGCGGTGATCGCATAGGCGAAGTTCGGTGCAGCGGTGACGGTCCCGCCGTGCCGGCTGATCAACTGCGGCCAGAGCAGCGGATTGGTCAAGAAGTCGGCGGGGGTCACCTTGACCACCTCGATGCCCCGACACATCGGCAGGGTGAGGAACCCGACCATGCCCATGTCGTGGAACAGCGGCAACCAGGACACCATGACGTCGCGGCCGGACCGCAGATCCCCGGCCTGGCACATGCCCTCGATATTGGCCCACAGGTTTCGGTGGGTGATCCGGACCGCCTTCGGGGTTGCGGTGGACCCGGAGGTCAGCTGCAGCAGCGCGGGACCGTCCTCGGGCACGTCAGGAAGCACGCTGGTGGAGGCGGCGGCGAGAAGCTCGGTCGTCGTGAACGCCCGGATCGGTGTGCCCTCGAACATGCCTGCGGTGTCGTCGAAAGGTGCTCCGAGCACCACGAACCGGGCCCCGATGACACCCAGTACGGTCTGCGTCTCCACGGCGTAGTGGGCCAGATCGGTGCGCGCGGTGGGTTGGTGCAGCATGGTCACCGAGCCACCGGCCAGCCACACCGCCTGCGCGGTCGGTGCTACGTCCACCGGACGTGCGGCCAACAACGCGACCGCATCGCCGACCCGCAACCCCGCTTCGATCAATCGCGCCGCACCCGCCAATGCCGTCCGGTGCACCTCGGCCCAGCTACGCCGTAGCGGTTCCCGAGGTTCGCCGGTGGTCATGCCGTGACCGGTCTCCGCGGCCCGCAGCAATGCGTCGGTGAAGGCGCTCACGGCTGCCAACCTACTGGAGCGGCCCGGATCGCCGGGCGGTGCCGCTCCGGGCTACGGTCGGATCGGCCAGGCCCTCAGCGGGTCTGCGGAGTCGGGAGGAACTGTGCAGGAGGCCGATTCAACGCCACGGATCGTCGTGGTGGGCAGCACCAACATGGACCTGATCACCACAACGTCGACCCTGCCGGAGCCCGGACAGACGTTGCTCGGTAAGGACTTCCACACCGCGCCGGGCGGCAAGGGCGGCAATCAGGCGGTCGCCGTCGCCCGGGCCGGTGGTGCGGTGCAGTTCGTCGGGGCAGTCGGCGACGACGACTTCGGCCGCGCCCTGCGCGACCGGCTGGCCACCGCTGGCGTCGGCACCGATCGGTTGCGCACGGTCGAGGGACCCAGTGGCATCGCAGCCATCACCGTCGACGCACGCGCGGAGAACACCATCGTGGTGGTGCCCGGTGCGAACGGGACGCTCACCGAGCTCGACGACGAGGACCGAGCCGCCGTCGCGGCCGCGGCGGTGCTCATCCTCCAACTGGAGATCCCGATCGACACGGTGGTGGCAGCGGCTCGCGCCGCCTCGGATGCCGGCGTCACCGTGCTGCTCAACCCGTCACCGGTACGCGACCTCCCGTCCGAGCTGGTGGCCGCGGTGACGGTCCTGGTGGTGAACCGGGGCGAAGCCGACGCGCTCGGCGTCGATGTGTTGGGCGCTGTGCCGCACGTGGTCACCACCCTCGGCGGCGACGGGGCCGTGCATCGTGGCCCGGACGGGGTGGAAACAGCAGTACCGGCGCCCGCCGTCGACGTGGTGGACACCACCGGCGCCGGCGACGCGTTCACCGGCGCGCTCGCGGTGGCCTGGGCTTCCGGGGCGTCGCCGCGGGACGCGCTCGTGGCCGCCTGCGCCGCCGGCGCCGACGCGACCACTCGCTCCGGCGCCTGAATCCGCCCGCCCAGCATGTAGCGTCGAACGCACAGGACACGCCGATTCGTCCGGCGTGTCCGTTGCTTTCGGCGCTACTCGGCCGCTCGTCGGCTGGTGATGACCGTTCAGCCGATCGACGGCGTGACCTCCTTCATTTCACCCTTCGCGTGACCTAGAGTCCACCGGTTGTCACCGATTGGTGACGTCGGGTGAGACCGCGACGGCGCGGTCGAGGTCGTGAGGACGGTCGCCGATGACCCTCGAACAGGAACCACTGGAGGATCCGCAGGACGAGGGAGGTGCTCGCGGCCGAGGTCCGAACGACATTCGGTTCTCGCCGTGGAACCTGCTGCTGCTGATCCCGCTGCTGATGTTGATCACGGCTTGGTACAACTTCGATTCGCCGAGATTCCTCGGGATGCCGTTCTTCTACTGGTTCCAGTTCGTCTATGTCTTCATCGGCGTGGCGTGCGTCGGGATCGTCTACGTGACGACCAAGCACATCACCCGCAGCCGTCGCGACGACGAGGACGCGGCATGACCGGGCGCAAGCGAGCGAATCATCAGCACTTCGTGCCGCAGCCGACGCGAAGCGAGGCATGGCTATGAACAACGAGTTCCACACCGTGGAGTTCATCGTCTTTGCCGTCTTGTTCGTCGGTGTCGCCGCCATGGGGTTCGTCGCCTCTCGGTGGAAGGCCGGCAACACCATGGACCATCTGGACGAATGGGGTCTGGGCGGCCGCAAGTTCGGCAGCTGGATCACCTGGTTCCTGGTCGGCGGTGACCTCTATACGGCCTACACCTTCGTCGCCGTCCCCGCGCTGGTGTTCGGCGCCGGCGCGACGGGCTTCTTCGCCCTGCCGTACACGGTGATCCTCTACCCGATCGTGTTCCTGCCGGTGCTGCGGTTGTGGTCGGTCTCCCGCAGTCACGGCTACGTCACGCCCGCCGACTTCGTCCGCGGCCGTTACTCCTCGCACCTGCTGGCGCTGCTGGTCGCGATCACCGGGATCGTCGCCACCATGCCCTACATCGCCCTGCAGTTGGTCGGCCTGGAGGCCGTGCTGCGCACCATGGGTATCAACGGCAGTGGCTTCGTCGGCCACTTGCCTTTGTTCATCGCGTTCCTGGTGTTGGCGCTCTACACGTTCAAGTCGGGCCTGCGGGCGCCTGCGCTGATCGCCTTCGTCAAGGACATCCTGATCTACCTGGTGATCATCGTCGCGGTCATCTACCTACCGGCGAAACTCGGTGGCTGGTCCGGAATCTTCGACGCGGCCAAGGTCAAGATGGACACCGTCAACCCGGCCACCGGCCTTCCCACCGGCAACATCCTGCTGACCAAGAACAACCAGCTGCAGTACGCCACGCTGGCGCTGGGCTCGGCGCTGGCACTGTTCCTCTACCCGCACTCGGCCACCGGCATCCTGGCGTCCCGGGGGCGGAACGTGATCAAGCGCAACATGATCGCGCTGCCCGCGTACTCGTTCCTGTTGGGCCTGTTGGCCTTGCTCGGCTACGTGGCGATCAAGGCGGGTACCAAGCCGATCGTCAACGGCTCCACCGGCAAGCCCGATGGCAACACCATCGTGCCGGCGCTGTTCGATACCCAGTTCAACAGTTTCTTCGCCGGAATCGCCTTCGCCGCCATCGGTATCGGTGCACTCGTGCCGGCGGCGATCATGTCGATCGCGGCCGCCAATCTGTGGACGCGCAACATCTACAAGGAATACATCAAGAAGGACGCCACCCCCAAGCAGGAGGCGAAACAGGCGAAGTGGGCCTCGCTGGTGGTGAAGTTCGGCGCGGTGGCGTTCATCTTGTTCATCAACCCGCAGTTCTCCATCGACCTGCAGCTCATCGGCGGCGTGATCATCTTGCAGACGCTGCCGGCGGTGGCCATCGCCCTGTACACCAGGTATCTGCACTCCTACGCGTTGATCGCGGGCTGGATCGTCGGCATGGGCTGGGGTCTGCTGCTGCTCTACGGCATACCCAATGCTGCGACCGGGCGGGCGCATTGGGGTGGTTCTGCCTTGACGCTCGGCAAGCTGAACATCTTCGGCTGGCATCCGTTCGCCGGGTCGACGCTGCAGATCTACGTCGGCGTCGTCGCCCTCGCGGCCAACCTGATCGTGGCCCTGGTGGTCACCTGGATCCTCAAGGCCACCAAGGTCAAGGAAGGCGTCGACGAGACCGGGGGCAAGGACTATCACACCGACGAGGGCGACAAGGACCTGCGGGAGATAGCGGTCCACTGACCGGCGGGGTAGGGAGTGACGGCCCGGGACAGCGACACCGTCCCGGGCCCGTCCTCGCCTCCCGGTCAGTCCACCGAATCTGTCGCAGCGAAGCTGGGCTCATCCACGGTCGTGCACACCTGCTTCCAGGCCACCCGGCCGATGATGGTGACGGCCAGCAGTTCGGCGACGGCCGCGTATGGCAGCAGCGCGCTCGGTGCCCCCCAGAGGATCACCCCGTAGGCGGTCAGCGATGCGACCTGGGCCAACACCGCCGCCGGGATCATCCGGGGCAGTACGCAGGCCGCCGCGATCAGCACGGCATCGGCGACGTAGAAGTAGCGATCATGCATGGCGGGCAGCAGGAACGGGATCGCGGTCGACTGGAAAGCGGTCACTGCCAACAGCGCCCGCGGCCCGAACGCGTGCCGATGCCGATAGGCGAGCAGTCCGGCCCCGCCCACGACTGCTGCGGCCGCGACGATCCCGACGACGAACCAGCCGCGACCCGCGTCCATCGGCAGCCACTGGTATCCGCTGGGCGCGTTGTAGGTGAAGGCCGCAGCCGGAGCGGCGACCTGGCCACCCCCGCCCGTCGCGTACGGCATCGACGGATCGCCGAGCAGTTCGTGCAGGGTGCGCGAGGCGAGCGTGTTGCTCGCGGCGACCTGCGCCGGGTAGATGCGCAACAGGTC
This sequence comes from uncultured Actinomycetota bacterium, assembly GCA_963834185.1. Classification (GTDB taxonomy): domain Bacteria; phylum Actinomycetota; class Actinomycetes; order Mycobacteriales; family Nakamurellaceae; genus Nakamurella. The sequence continues at coordinate 10,912 of CAWIAR010000004.1, read as the reverse complement.
CGCCCAGGACGCGCCCGCCAACCAGGCCGGAACCAGCAGGGCGACGAACGTCCCGACGAAAGCGCATGCGGCGGTCAGCGCGATGCGTATCCGGACACCGCGGCACGCGAGCACAGTGATCAGCGCCGGCACCAGGAACAGTGCCTGCAACTTGAACCCGACGGCAACGCCGAGCAGCGCCCAGGCAAGGACGGTCCGGTTGCGCAATTGGTGGTGCAGCGCGAGCAGGGAAAACGCCGCGTAGATCGAGTCGCACTGCCCCCACCAGGCGCTGTTGAGCACCACGGTCGGGGCCAGGACCAGGAGCGCGGCGGCCAGCAGAGCCCGGCCGTGGCCGCGGGTGTACTGGCGGACGATCAGGTAGCCCGCATAGCCGAGCAGCAGGTCGAACACCACCGGGATCAGTTTGATCGCAACGAGTTCGGGCACGGGTAACCAGGTCGCGGCGGTCAGCAGGTACAGGTATGGCGGGTTGTAGTTGTAGAACGGGTACCGCAGCGCGGCCAGTCCCCCGTTCTGCGTCAGGACGTCGTACCAGGGGGCAAAGAAGAACCGCACGTCGGTGGTCAGTTCGTTGCGCCAGGGCCAGCGCACCGCCAATCCGGCGAGGACAACAAGGACGCAAACGGCAGCGATCCACCGGCCCGCCGACGGGCCGTCGATCCGCTTCGTGGAGGGTGACCGCACCGCCGGTTCCATCTGGCGCACCCCTGGTGATCGGCGGTCCGGGACGTCGGTCCCGGCGGTCAATTCTCACATCCATCCCCGGCGTTCCCGGCCTTTCCGCATGCTGGGATCGGGCATCATGGCAGGCATGGCGTACAGCGTTGTGCGGGATCTTGTCGTCGGTGGCCGCGACCTTCGGCTCTATGCGAGCGGCGTCGGCCGACCCGTGGTGCTGTTGCACGCATTGGGGAGCACGGCCGCGTCCTTCGAAGGTTCCGCGCATCCGCTGATCGCGGCCGGTCACGAGGTCGTCGCGCTGGACCTGCCCGGACACGGAGGAAGCGATCCGGTCCGCGGCTCCGAACTGGACGCGTACGTCGACGCGCTCATCGACGCCGTGGAGCAGACGATCGACGGGCCGACCGACCTGGTCGGCCATGAGTTCGGCGGCTACCTCGCACTGACCGTCGCCGTCAGGCGCCCGGATCTCGTGCGGTGCGTCGTGGTGGAGGAACCTCTGGTGCCCCCGCGCGCCGGCCGGGGGCCGGCGTCGATGGTGCCGGCGTCGGTGCGCGTGCGCCGGGCGGTGACCGTGGCGCGCCAGGGCCGGTACGGGCTGGCCCGGGTCCGGGCCATCGTCGAGCAGCTCCGCACCGCGGATCCTGCGTGGTGGGCGGGGTTGTCGTCGATCCGGTACCCTCCTGGTGCTCGACGGGGGCGGGGGCCGCGCGCAGAGCGGCATCGACCTCGACGATCTGAGCGGTGCCCTTCCGAGTGCGGTGCGTCGTTCGGTCGACGCCGGTCACCGGCTGCACCAGTCGGCGCCGGATCAGTTCGCTGCCCTGGTCGCACCGTTCTTGGCTGATGCCAGGCCGCCGGCGCGAGCTGCACCTCATCCGTCCCGCCTGAGCCCGCTTCCCTCGACGCTCCCGGCACGTCCTGGTCGATGCCAGGATCAATTCCGCGGTCTGGGATCGTGGGACAGGAGTTGCCGACTTCGGCCTCGTCGCTCCGGTTGGTCCTCGCAGGGTCAGGGTTCGAGTTGTTCGGCGAGGGCGAGCCAGTCGGCCTCTGCCGCGTCCTTCTCGTCCAGCACGGCTCGCAGTTCGGTGTCCAGATCCGCCGCCGCGGCATAGTCCGCGCCTGCCGTGGCCAGGCGCTCGTGCAGGGTGGACTCCTTGCGCTGCAGCGATTCCAGCCTCTTCTCCAGCCGTTGCAGGTCCTTGCGCAGAGCGCGTACGGAGGCCGGGTCGGGGCCGGTGGGCGTCGCCGCCACCGCGGGACCGGGCAGACCCGGCCCGCGGCGCCACTGCCCGCCGGAGCAGGCCCGGATTCACGCGCGGCTGCCCGGCGACGCAGGTACTCGTCGATCCCGCCCGGCAGGTGGGTGATCCTGCCGTCGCCGAGCAACGCCACCACGTCGTCGGTGACCCGCTCGATCAGGTACCGGTCGTGCGAGACCACGATGAGCGTGCCGGGCCAGGCGTCGAGCAGGTCCTCCAGGGCGGCCAGGGTATCGGTGTCCAGATCGTTGGTCGGCTCGTCCAGCACCAGCACGTTGGGCTCGGCCATCAAGATCCGGAGCAGTTGCAGCCGGCGTCGCTCGCCACCGGACAACTCGGCCACCCTGGTCCACTGTTGCGCCGTGGGGAAACCGAACCGCTCGGCCAGCTGCCCGGCGGTGAGGTCCTTTCCGCCCAGGTTGACCAGGCCGGCGACCTCGGACACCGCTTCCAGCAGCCGCAGTTCGCCGGGCAGCTCGACGACCTCCTGCGACAGGTAGCCCAGCCGCACCGTCCGGCCGACCTTGACCGACCCCGATTCCGGCGGCAGCTCACCGACCAGCACCCGCAGCACCGTCGACTTTCCTGAACCGTTCACGCCGACCACGCCGATCCGGTTCCCCGGCCCGAGCCGCCAGGTGACCCGGTCCAGGAGCTTCCGCCCGCCGGCCGCGGGGACTTCGCCTGCGTTATCTGTCTGATTTGCCCGGATTAAGTTCCCGCGGCCGGCGGGCGGTAGGTCGAGCCCGGGCACGCTCACCGACACGTCCTCGAGGTCGAGCACGTCCTTGCCCAGCCGCCGGCGGGCGAACGTGGCCAGTTCGACGCTGTTCCTGGGCTCAGGTACATCGGCGATGAGCGCCTCGGCGGCCTCGATCCGGTACCGCGGCTTGGACGTCCTGGCCGGCGGCCCGCGGCGCAGCCAGGCCAACTCCTTGCGGGCCAGGTTGCGTCGACGCTCCTCGGCCGCGCGGTCCAGCCGCAGCCGCTCGGCGCGGGCGAACACCCAATCCGAGTAGCCGCCCTCGCGGATCTGCACCGTGCCGTCGACGACTTCCCAGGTCAGAGCGGCCACCGCGTCCAGGAACCAGCGGTCGTGGGTCACCGCGACCAGCGCCGATCTGCGGGCCACCAGGTGCGCGGCCAGCCAGGCGATGCCCTCGATGTCCAGGTGGTTCGTCGGTTCGTCCAGCAGCAGCAGGTCGGCGTCGGTGACCAGCGCGGCGGCCAGCGCGACCCGGCGCCGTTCCCCGCCGGACAGCGAGTCGACCACGGTGTCCAACCCGATCGTCCCCAAGCCCGAGGCCGCTGAGTACCTCACGGACCGAGGCGTCGGACGCCCACACGTGCTCGGCGCCGGCGAAGGTGTGCAGCGCGGCGTCCCGGACGGTGATGCCGGGTGGCAGGTCCGACGCCTGGCTGACGGTCTCGATGCGGGTGCCCGGGCCGTCGCCACCCTACCCGCGTCCGGCGACCGCAGCCCGCCGAGCAGCGGCGAGCAGGGTGGTCTTGCCGGAGCCGTTGAGGCCAGGACGCCGATCCGGTCGCCGGTCTGGACGCCGAGCGAGACCTGGTCGAGCACGGCCCGCTCCGGCAGCAGCACCGAGACGGATTCGAGGTTGACGAGATTGGCCATGGGGCTCAGACCGAGGCGATTGAGCCGGCGCGGGTGCCGGACCGCTGGCCACCTTGACCGCCGCGCAGGTGCCGGTGCCGGCCAGTCGGACGGCCACGTCGGCGGCGTGGTCGGCGTCGGTGCCAGGAACGCCAGGGTCGGTCCCGGAGCCGGAGACGATGCCCGCCAGCGCACCGGCATCCTGCCCGCCCGGAGCGCCCGGCGTAGCTCGGGTTGCCAGGGACGCCGCAGCGCCTGCAGGTCGTTGGCCATGGCATCGGCGACCGCGCGCCAGGTCGCCGGCCGCCAGCGCGGCCAACATCGGCTGCACGCCGTCCACCCGGGGCCGGTCGCCGGCCGCGCGCAGGCGGTCGAGTTCGCCGAACACCTCGGGGGTGGACAACCCGGTCTTGGACAGGCCGAGTACCCAGTGCAGGGTCATCCTGGTCGCACCGGGGACGGCAGTTCGCCGCGGCCGGTGCCGACCGCCGTCCCCGGACAACGGAACGGCACATCGGAGGAGCCGGGCGCCCAGGGCCGCCAGTTCGTCACGGCCGATGTCGACACCCCAGCGGAAGTCGCGAAGGTCAAGCGTTCGAGAGCGGCGTCGTCAAGGACCCGATCACCATTCCGCCGTCGATGTCCGTGCGCGAGGTTCTCGCGCTGACGCAGCAGCATCGCATCTCGGGCCTGCCCGTCGTCGAAGGCCAGCGCGTCGTCGGCATCGTCACCAATCGCGACCTGCGCTTCGAGACGAATCTCGACCAGCCGGTCGCCAACATCATGACCAAGGGCGACCGCCTCGTCACCGTCGCCGAGGGCACGCGAGATCGAGGTCGCCAAGGCCTCATGCACCAGCATCGGCTCGAGCGCGTGCTGGTCGTCAACGGCCACATGGAATTGCGCGGTCTCATCACCGTCAAGGACATCCTCAAAGGCATCGAGCATCCGAACGCGTGCAAGGACCAGCTCGGCCGCCTGCGCGTCGGCGCGGCGGTCGGCACGGGCGGCGACACGGACGAGCGCGTCGATGCGCTCGTCGCGGCCGGCGTGGACGTCATCGTCGTCGACACCGTCGCACGGCCACTCGCAGGGCGTGCTCGAGCGCGTCGCGCAGGTCAAGAAGCGCCATCCGAAGGTGCAGGTCATCGGCGGCAACGTCGCCACCGCCGCGGGCGCCAAGGCGCTCGTCGATCACGGCGCGGACGCGGTCAAGGTCGGCATCGGCCCGGGATCGATCTGCACGACGCGCATCGTCGCCGGCGTCGGCGTGCCGCAGATCTCCGCCATCCAGTTCGCGATCGAAGGCCTCGCGTCCGCCGGCGTGCCCGTCATCGCCGACGGCGGCATCCGCTACTCGGGCGACGTCGCCAAGGCCATCGCGGCGGGCGCGTCGTGCGTCATGCTCGGCAGCCTGTTCGCGGGCACCGAGGAAGCGCCCGGCGAGATCGAGCTCTACCAGGGCCGCTCGTACAAGAGCTATCGCGGCATGGGCTCGCTCGGCGCGATGCAGGAGGGCAGCTCGGACCGCTACTTCCAGGACGCCGAGGGCGAGGACGCCGCCGAGAAGCTCGTGCCGGAAGGCATCGAAGGCCGCGTGCCGTACAAGGGCGTGCTGCAGTCCGTGATCCATCAGCTGATGGGCGGGCTTCGCGCCGCCATGGGTTACTGCGGCTGCGCGACGATCGAGCAGCTTTCGACGCGCGCCGAGTTCGTCGAGATCACGTCGGCGGGCATTCGCGAATCGCACGTGCACGACGTGCAGATCGTGAAGGAAGCGCCGAACTACCGAGTTCAGTGATGTCAGGGTCGTGCAGCACTCGAAGATCCTGATCCTCGACTTCGGCGCGCAGTACACGCAGCTCATCGCGCGCCGCCTGCGCGAGACGCACGTCTATTGCGAGATCCATCCGTACGACGTCGACGACGACGTTCGTGCGCGAGTTCGCGCCGAAGGGCATCGTGCTCTCCGGCGGGCCCAACAGCGTCACGGAAGGCCACACGCCGCGCGCGCCGTCGGTCGTGTTCGACGCTCGGCGTTCCGGTGCTCGGCATCTGCTACGGCATGCAGACGATGGCCGCGCAGCTGGGCGGCGCCGTCGAATCGGGCACGATGCGCGAGTTCGGCTACGCCGAAGTGCGCGCGCGCGGCCACTCGGCGCTGCTGCGGGACATGCAGGACCGCACGAACGCGGAAGGCCACGGCCTGCTCGACGTGTGGATGAGCCATGGCGACAAGGTCACGGCGCTGCCGCCCGGATTCACGCTCATCGGCGCCTCGCAGGCTGCGCGATCGCGGCGATGGCCGACGAGTCGCGCAATTTCTACGCCGTGCAGTTCCATCCCGAAGTGACGCACACGAAGCAGGGCGCGCGCATTGCTCGCGCGCTTCGCGCACGACATCTGCGGCTGCGGCGACGACTGGAACATGCACGATTACGTCGCCGAAGCGGTCGACGCGATCCGCGCGCAGGTCGGCAGGCGAGGACGTGCTGCTCGGACTGTCGGGCGGCGTCGACTCGTCGGTCGCGGCGGCGCTCATCCATCGCGCGATCGGCGATCGCCTCACGTGCGTGTTCGTCGATCACGGCCTGCTTGCGCCTGCACGAGGCCGAGCAGGTGATGCACACGTTCGCGCAGAACCTCGGCGTGCACGTCATCCACGTCGACGCGAGCGGCGAATTCCTGGGCGCGCTCGCGGGCGTCTCGGATCCCGAGGCGAAGCGCAAGATCATCGGCCGCCTATTCGTCGAAGTGTTCCAGCGCGAGTCGGCGAAGCTCGCCAACGTGAAGTGGCTTGCGCAGGGCACGATCTATCCCGACGTGATCGAATCCGCCGGCGCCAAGACCAAGAAAGCGCACACCATCAAGTCGCATCACAACGTCGGCGGCTTGCCCGAGTCGCTGCACCTCAAGCTGCTCGAGCCGCTGCGCGAGCTCTTCAAGGACGAGGTGCGCGAGCTCGGGCAGGAGCTTGGCCTGCCGCGCGAGATGGTGTTCCGCCATCCGTTTCCCGGGCCCGGGCCTCGGCGTGCGCATCCTGGGCGAGGTCACGCGCGAGCGCGCGGAGCTGCTGCGCCGCGCCGATGCGATCTTCATCGAGGAATTGCGCATGGCGCACGACGCCGACGGCAAGAGCTGGTACGACAAGACGGCGCAGGCGTTCGCCGTGTTCCTGCCGGTTCAATCGGTGGGCGTGATGGGCGACGGCCGCACGTACGAGCATGCCGTCGCGCTGCGCGCCGTGCAGACGACCGACTTCATGACGGCGCACTGGGCGCACCTGCCGGCGGACTTGCTGGCGCGCATCAGCAATCGCATCACCAACGAGGTGCGCGGCTTCAATCGCGTGGTCTACGACATCTCGAGCAAGCCGCCCGCGACCATCGAGTGGGAGTAGGAAGCAACGGACGGGCCGCGGAGCCCGCCGTGCTTCGCTTCAAGCTGACGTACTTAGCGTTGATGCCCAGCGCCGACAGCGTCGCGTTGTCGAGCGAGCCGGTCTGCGGCAGGTTGTGGTCCGCCTGGAACTTGCTGACTGCCCTGCGCGTCGCGGGCCCGATGTGGCCGTCGCCGTTGCCCACGTTGTAGCCCTGGCTGTTGAGCGCGTTTGCGCGTCGCGCACGGTGCTGTCGCTGGCGCGACATCGACGTGCGACGACGGCGAGTTCGAGGACGACACCTTGCCGTTCGCGTCCGTGCCTTCGTGGCCGACCACGCCGCCGGCAACGCCGCCGACGACCGCGCCGATCGGGCCGCCGACCAGCGCGCCCGCAACCGCGCCGGTGCCGGCGCCGATCGCCGTTGCCTTTTCCTTGCCCGTCATGGGCGGGCCTTCGTAGTCGTTGTCCGCCGCGTACGCCGCGGTCGCACAACGCGAGGGCGACCGCACCGGCTCTCACAACGGATCATATGTTCGCGTTCATCCGGTTCTCCTGTGAGTTGGAAGCGCATCGGTTCGTCGATGGCTTGGCGAGTGTGCGCGCATCCTGGCGCCGCGTATCCCGGCGTAGCGTCGAAAATGGCGTCGGAAACCTTTCGGCATGGCGTAGGCGTATCGCCGACGGCTCGCGGTAGAATCGCCGGTCCGAGACGCGCTCGACAAGGCAGTATGAACCGAACGTGCAACCGAATCCGCGCTCATCGCGAGGCTCGAGGCGCTGGCCGTTCGCCAAGGGTTTTCGGTCGGCGTGCTCGCATCAGCAGCCACCCTGCCGACTTCGCGGTCGCTCATGGCCGCGGCGGGAGCTTCGCCTTCGCGCCCGGCTGAAACGCTGTACCGAGCCCGAAGTCAACGAGCGCATCAAGCGCATGTCCTCGAGCGGGGCCGGGCGCTATGCTCGCCGTCGATCACGTGGAGCTCCGCCGCTGGCTCGTCGACAACGCCGTGCTCGCGCGCGACGGCTTCGGCCGCGCCTACACGCGCGGCCAGCCGCACGACGAGATCGCCGGAATGATCGCAAGCTCGAAGGCCGATGTGCCGCGATCGTGCGCCACGCGCGCGAGCGGCACGCTGACCAGCGCGCCGCGCCGAACAGCAATGGCAAGCCGCGCGCCGCGCGAGCCAGGGCGCATGACCCGTCAGAACATCGCCACCGGAACGCCGTGGGAGCCGATCGTCGGCTATTCGCGCGCCGTGCGCGTCGGGCAACCACGTCTGCGGTCTCGGGCACGACGGCGACCGATCGCGACGGCAGCGATCGTCGGCATGGGCGACCCCTATGCGCAGACGAGGCAGTCATCGCCAACATCGCAGCCGCGCTCGCGCGCGCGGGCGCACGCCTCGACCGACGTCGTGCGCACGCGCATCTTCGTCACCGACATCGCGCAATGGGAAGCGGTCGGCCGCGCGCACGGCGAGGCGTTCGGCGACATCCGTCCTGCGTGCACGATGGTCGAGGTCGCGAAGCTCATCGCGCCCGAGATCCTGGTCGAGATCGAGGCCGACGCGGTGATCGGCGACGTGACCGTGCGCAGCGCACGCCGCCGGCGACGCTCGCGCCGCACGCGTTGCACTACGCGCGGATCGGCCGCGCATTCGCGGTCGCTCGCGCCGCGATGATCGCCGTGGCTCGCCATCGGCACGGTCTGCTATCACGGCATCGAAGACTTCGCGTGGATCGACGCGTTCCACCAGTCGGCGCTGCTGCCCGCGGGCATGGGCCCCGTGAAGGAGATCAACACGGTGGCCGGCAAGTTGTTCGACAGCTTCTACGCGCTGATCTGCGGCGTTCGTGATGCTCGGTGCGGCGGGCTATCTGTTCGCGCCCGTTCGCCCATCGCATCCTGCACCGCTTCCACATCGAAGATGCCGATGCCGAAGTGACGAGGCGTGGATGGAGGAGGCGCTCGCGCTGGCGCGCGATGCCGGCGTCGCGCGGCGAGGTGCCCGTCGGCGCGCTCGTCGTGCGCGACGGCGCGATCATCGGCCGCGGCGGCAATGCGCCGATCTGCGCACGCCGATCCTACCGCGCACGCCGAGATCGCCGCGTTGCGCGACGCGGCGCGCGCTGCCGGCAACTATCGGCTTCCCGGCTGCGATCTCTACGTGACGCTCGAGCCCTGCGCGATGTGCGCCGGCGCGATCTTCCATGCGCGGATCGCGCGCGTCGTGTTCGGCGCGCGCGATCCCAAGTCCGGCGCGTGCGGATCGGTCGTCGACCTCTTCGCCGAGCGCGCGCATCAACCATCACGCCGACGGCGACCGGCGGCGTGCGCGCGGAAGAGTGCGGCCGGCTGCTGTCCGAGTTCTTCGCCGCGCGCCGCGGCGCGCCGCGCATGAAGCGGCCGCACGGCATCGGCCTTTACGCGCCGGCGGGATTCGCCGCTCGATCCGCCGGCGATCGACCGCGCGCGTGACGCGGCTGGTCGCGATGTGGGAGCGCGTCGTCGTCGATCCGACGTGCCGCACGCGCTGGCAGCGCTTTGCGGCGAGCGACGACGAGCGGCTGGCCGCCGTCTGCGCATGGCGCGCGATCCGCAGCGTGGACCTCGCGATCGCGCTGCGCGGCGGCTACGGCTGGACGCGCCTGCTGCCGCGCCTCGATTTCGCAGCGATCGCCGCCGCGCGCAAGCAGTGGCTCGGCTACAGCGACTTCACCGCGTTCCAGCTCGCCGCGCTCGCGCACGCCGGCATGGTGACGTTCGCCGGGCCGATCGGTCGAGCGATTTCGGCGCCGCGCAGCCTTCCGCGTTCACGCTCGATCATTGCTTCGGCCTGCTCGACCAGTCGCGCTACGAGGTGACGTGCGCGCTCGACGGGCCCGACGTCGTCGCCGCCGGGACGCTGTGGGGCGGCAACCTCGCGATGGTCGCGCACCTCGTGCGGCACGCCGCACTTTCCCGTCGTGCGATGGCGGCATCCTGTTCCTCGAGGACGTCGGCGAAACGCCCTACCGCATCGAGCGGATGATCTACCAGCTGCATCATGCGGGCGTGCTCGCGCGGCAGCGCGCGATCCTGCTCGGACAGTTCACCGAGTACGCGCTGTCCGCCAACGACGGCGGCTACGACATGGCACCGCCGTTGCGCACATCTGCGCAGCGTGTGCGCGCACGCCCGTCTTCACCGGGCTTGCCGTTCGGCCATGTGCGCGACAAGCTGACGCTGCCGGTCGGCGGCCGCTGCGACCTCATGGTGCGCGACGGTCGCGCGACGCTCGTGTTCTCCGACTATGTCGATTGAATCCGCGCAGGGCTTCACCATCCGCGACGTCGACTGGGCGCAGGAGGCGGCGAAGCTTCGCGCCGTGCGCCTCGCGGTGTTCGTCGTCGAGCAGAACATCCCGGAAGAGCTCGAATGGGACGAGCACGACGCGGTCAGCGCGCACGCGCTCGCGCGAGGATCGCGACGGCGTGCCGATCGGCTGCGGCCGCCTGCTGCCCGACGGACACATCGGGCGACTGGCCGTGCTCTCGGACTGGCGCGGGCAGGGCGTCGGCGCGGGCTGCTGCTGCACCTCATCGACCTCGCGCGCGAGCGCGGCCACGCGCGCGTGCTGCTCAACGCGCAGGAGCAGGCGATGCCCTTCTATGCGCGCTACGGATTCGCGCCGTCGGGCGCGCCGTTCATCGAAGCCGGGATTCCGCACCAGGAGATGGCGCGGCTGCTCGCGCCTTGATGCGCCGAAGTCGAACGTCCACGACTTCGCCGATCAGCGTGCCGTCGGGCGCGAACGTGCGCTCGACGAATCGCGCGTGCCCGTCGCGTCGATCGTGAGCACGGTCGAGCAGCGCGTTCCGTAGCGCTCGCTGACGATGAACGGCGACGACAGCAATCGTTCCCATTCGCGGCACGCCGGTCCACGGCAGATCCGCGTCCGCGGCCTGTGCGCGGTCGAGCAATATGAC
>CAWIAR010000003.1:0-183275 GCA_963834185.1 uncultured Actinomycetota bacterium | reverse complement strand
CATCCGCGATCGCCGAGCTGATCACGTCGAAGGACGTGCCGATGTTCCCGTCCTCGGTGCCACCGGCCGCCGCGATCGTCACCGACGGCGCCATCTGCTTGGCCAGGTCGGCCGTTCCCTGCGCGACCGGGCCGCTGTGTGAGACGAGGACCAGGCCGACCGTCATGTGTCCCGTTTCGTCAAGAGGCGTTCTCCGCCAACGCCCGCAGCAGGTAGGCCGTGCTACGGGATCCCGGATCCACGTGACCGATGGATCTCTCACCGAGGTAGGACGCCCGGCCCTTGCGCGCCCGCAGTGGTTCGGTGGCGGCCGAGCCGGCCTCCGCGGCATCCGCGGCCGCTGCCAGCACGGCTCCGACATCCGCGCCCGACTCGGCCGCTGCCTTCGCCGCGTCGACCGCCGGGGTGAGCGCGTCGATCATGGTCTTGTCGTTCAGTTCCGCCTTGCCGCGGGCCACCACTCCGTCTCGGGCCGCCCCCAGCAGGGCGGCCACCGCCGTGCCGTCCAACTCGGTCGCGTCGCCGGCGGCGGTCGCAGCCCGCAGGAACGCGGTACCGAACAGTGGACCGGACGCCCCACCCACCGTCGAGATCAACGTCGTGGCAACGAGTTTCAACACGGCCCCCGGAGTGTCCGGGGTGCCGGCGTCGAACTTGCCGATGACCGCGGCGAACCCGCGGGCGAGGTTTTCGCCGTGGTCACCATCGCCGATCTCGCGGTCGAGGTGGGTGAGCTCGACCTTGTGCTCGGTGATCACGGCGGCCACCGCCCGCAGCGCGGTCACCGTCCCCCCGGCGTCACAAGCCATCTCAGGCGCCCCAGTTGAGCGCAGCAGTGTGCACCGGGGCATCCCACAGTTCGGTGAGTTCGTCGTCCAGCTTCAGCAGGGTGATCGACATGCCCTGCATCTCCAGCGAGGTGATGTAGTTGCCGACGAGCGAGCGGGTGACCTCGATGCCCTTGTCGGCCAAGTACTTGCGCGCCGAGTTGTAGGCAAGGTACAGCTCGATCTGCGGGGTGCCGCCCATGCCGTTGACGAACAGCAGGGTCTGGTCCCCGGCGGCGAACGGCAGGTCCTCGACGACCGAACCGAGCAGGGTGGCGACGATCTCGTCGGCCGGCGCCAGCTTGACCCGCTCCCGGCCGGGCTCGCCGTGGATGCCGATGCCGATCTCCATCTCGTCCTCGGCCAGGGTGAACGAGGGTTCGCCGGAGTGCGGGACGGTGCACGGGGTCAGCGCCATGCCCATGGTGCGGACCTGCGCATTGACCTTCTGGGCGACCGCAGTGACCGCGGCCAGATCGTCGCCGCGGGCGGCGGACGCGCCGGCGATCTTCTCCAGCAGCACGGTGCCGCCCACGCCGCGGCGACCCGCGGTCCAGGTGGAGTCCTTCACCGCGACGTCGTCGTCGACGACGACCGCGGACACCTCGATGTTTTCGGCCGCAGCGAGTTCGGCGGCGGTCTCGAAGTTGAGCACGTCGCCGGTGTAGTTCTTCACGATGTGCAGCACCCCGGCACCGCCGTCGACCGCCTGGGTGGCGGCAAGTACCTGATCCGGCGTCGGTGAGGTGAACACCGCACCGGGGGCCGCGGCGTCCAGCATCCCGGCGCCGACGAAACCGCCGTGCAGCGGTTCGTGACCGGCCCCGCCACCGGAGACCAACGCGACCTTGCCCTGCACCGGTGCGTCGGCGCGCACGATGAAGTTCGGGTCGGTGTGCACGGTGATCAGATCGGGGTGGGCCAGTGCCATGCCGGCCAGCGCCTCGTCCACCACGGTGCTCGGGTCGTTGATGATCTTCTTCACGGATCGTCCTCCGCTGGACATCTGCAAGACTCCGGCCGGCGCGGGATGCGTCGGCATCGACGGATCTCGCTCCCGATCCTGCCCGGCGCCCGCGGTTTCCGCGAGGGCAGGGTGGGCGACGTCGATCACCCGGTCGCGGACCGTGAGCCTTCGCAGCGGGCGGTGACCGGCGGGCGGCGGAACCCTGGACCGGAGGCCGTGACCAGGTCAGATCAGCTGGTCGGCCGCGCATCGGCCGGGACGACGGCGTCGTCGACGTCGAAGATCGCCAGGAAGGGTCGGGCGACCACGCACTCGACCGGGTCGGGTTCCGGTGGATCCGTCCTCGCCGACACCGTCTTGTCACCGACCTCGATGGCCGCGGCCTCGGCACGACAGGCAGTGAGCACGAAGGCAAACCGGCGCTGCCCGTCCGCCAATGTCGGCAGGGTCGGCAGCTCGACGTCGTTGCCGACGATGGTGGCCAACCTGGCGTCGCCGTCGGTCAACTCGACGGCACCGGCCCGGTATGGCTGCGAGGTGTCGATCGACGAGAAGTGCACGAGCTTGCCCGGTCCGACCCCACCCGCCGGTACCGACGCGAGCGGCGCCGCGACCACGGCGACGGTGACGAACGGCGCGTAGCACTCCGGGGTCGGCTCGTCCGGTAGGTCGGTGGCCATCAGCCGGTACGAGGATCCGTCGTTGACCAGGATCGCCCCGCCGGGCTTGTCACAGCCGATGCTGACCACGCCGGCGACCAGTACCTTCCCGTCCGGTACCGCGGGTACCCGGTCGGCGACCGGGTGCGGCTCGCCGCCGTAGCCGTCCAAGGACTTCAGGTACTCCTGCCAGGCGCCGTTCTCCACGAAACGGTTGAAGCCACGCCACCCCTGCGGACCGGCGGTCTGCGTCTCCAATGCAAGCAGTTCGGAACCGTCGACGACCTCGACCGGCGGACGTGTGGCGGCTCGGTCGGCCGCTCGGGTCGGCCCGTCGGACCGGTCGTGGTCGTCGGGACGGTCGTTCCACCCCCCGGCACGGTCGGCACGCCGGCAGTCGACGCAGCGCAACCCGCGACGGCGGCCGCGGCGACCACCAGTGCCACAACGAGAATCCCCCGGAGCTTCATGCCGTTCAGACGCGGGCCCGCCCGGTTCGGTTGCACGGCCGTTCACCCGCGACCGATCAGCCGCCCACGGGTACCGGCGTGCGCAGTCGGATCGACAGGCAGGTGACACAGCCCTCGAGCTTCTCGTATTCGGAGATGTCGACCGTGACCACCTCGAATCCAAGGTCGCCGATCAATTCCGCCGACCTGGGCGCCGAGTTCGCCATCAGCACGCGACCGCCGCCGAGATCGACGACATGCGCGCCGCCCTCTTCGGGCATCGCGCGGAAGTGCGGGAAGAACGCCGGGTCGTCCACGAGAGGGGGATAGCCGATGACGGTGCCGTCGGGCAGCGCGGTCACCGCCGACTTGAGGTGCAGCACCTTGGTCAGCGGGACGGCGACTACTCGCGCGCCGAGGGGTGCGAGCAGCCGGCGGAACTCCGTGACCCCGGCCGCATCGGTCCGCCCGCCGCGGCCGACGTAGACCAGGTTGCCGATCTTGAGAACGTCACCGCCGTCGAGCGTTCCGGCGCCCATCTCGGCGACCGAGTAGCCGAGCCGGCGCAGCGTTTCGCCCGTACCGGCCGGCTCGCCCCGGCGCTGCGCCGCGCCCGGCCGAACGATCACCGCGGTGTCGCCGTACATCACCGCCGAGTCCTCGACGAATACCGAGTCCGGGCACTCCTCTGCGATCGGCACCTCGACGGTCTGCCAGCCGGTCGAGGTCAACGCGTCGACGTACGACTGCCACTGCTCGCGAGCCAGGTCGAGGTCGATCGGTTGTCGCTCGACATGGGTGACCAGACCGTCCGCCAGCCGGCTGGAGGGTGGTCGTACCAGGGCACGCAGGGTCATCTGAGGGTCCTTCCTCGTCGGAACTCCTCACCATCCTGCGACACGGTGGCGCACGAGTCGGCGTCGGCTGCCGGCGGCCGGACGACTCGGACGTAAAGTGGCCCCGGAGGGAGGCCGACGGATGGAGTGGGACCCGGACAACTACTTGCGATTCGGCGACGAACGCGCCCGGCCGTTCTTCGACCTGGTCAACCGCATCCACCTGGCCCAGGCCGCAACTGTGGTCGATCTGGGTTGCGGCCCAGGCACTCTCACCGCCACGCTGGCCCAGCGGTGGCCGACCGCCCGGGTGCTCGGGATCGACTCGTCGCCGCAGATGATCCATCGCGCCTCTGTGTTGGCGACGGAGCGGGTCGGTTTCGCGCTCGGCGACCTGGGGGCCTGGGAGCCCGCCGAACGGGTCGATGTGATCGTCTCGAACGCCGCGCTGCAGTGGGTGCCCGACCACCGCGCCCTGCTCCCCCGCTTCGCCGCTGCCGTCAATCCCGGCGGATACCTGGCATTCCAGGTCCCCGGGAACTTCGACGAGGCCAGCCACCGGGTGCTCTTCGACCTGGCCGCCGATCCACGGTTCGCGTCGTTCACCGGCGGGCTGGAGCGGGCCGCGGCAGGCGATCCGGCCGACTACCTTGACGACCTCGGAAATCTCGGGATGTACGTCGACGCGTGGGAGACGACCTACCTGCACGTGCTGCCCGGCCGCAACGCGGTCTTCGACTGGATGACCGGCACCGGCGCCCGGCCGATCCTCCAGGCGCTGCCCGAGAACCTGAGGCAGGAGTTCTCGTTCGAGTTCCGGTCGCGATTGCGGGATGCGTACCCGCCTGCGGCCTACGGCACCGTGCTGCCGTTCCGGCGGATCTTCGTGGTCGCCCGCCACCCGTGACCGGCGTGCACCGCGGCGCGGGGCCGATTCCGGGACCACCCTCACATTCGTGTCCGCCGCGGCGTTGACCCAACGTGAGCAGGTCAGATCCGGCGTTGCCGCCCTTCGAACGGGTCGTCGCCGAACACGGCGCGGTCGTGCTGCGGGTGTGCCGTGCGCTGCTCAACCCGACGGATGCCCAGGATGCCTGGTCGGAGACGTTCCTCTCAGCGCTGGAGGCCTATCCGGCGCTGCGAGCCGACAGCAACGTCCGGGGTTGGCTGGTCACGATTGCCCACCGCAAGGCCATCGACCTGCACCGGCGCGCCGCACGCACCGCGTTGCCGATGGGCGAACTGCCGGAGCGACCGGTACCCGCCCGCCCCGAAGGGGACCCAGCCCTCTGGGCCGCCGTGGCCGCGCTGCCGGAGAAGCAGCGGTTGGCCGTCGTCCACCATCACCTCGCCGGATTGCCGTACGCGGAGATCGCCGCACTCACCGGCAGCACCCCGGCCGCCGCGCGCCGCGCAGCCGCCGATGGCATCGCCACACTGCGCCGCCTGCACTCGACTGGAGTCCTGTCATGACCTCACCGTTCCCGCCGCCCCCGGCGGCACTGCCCGACGACCGCGAGCTGCTCGACACGCTGCACGACCGGTTGGTCGCCGCGGCCGGCGACCGGAAGCTGATCGACGTCGGCTACCGCACGGTCGACTCCCCGGTCGGCGTGCTGCTGGTGGCTGCCACCGACGCCGGAGTGGTGCGGGTGGCGTTCGACTCCGAGGGGCACGACCGGGTGCTGACCGCGCTGGCCGACCTCATCGGGCGCCGGATACTGCGCGATCCCAGACGCCTGGACGTGGTGGCGCGAGAACTCGACGAGTACTTCGCCGGCCGCCGACGCAGCTTCGATCTTCCCGTCGACCTGCGACTGGCGCACGGCTTCCGCCGCACGGTGGTGGCTGCGCTGCCCACGATCGACTACGGCAGCACCGCGAGCTATGCACAGGTAGCCACCATCGCGGGGTCGCCGGCGGCGGTGCGCGCAGTCGGGACCGCCTGTGCCACCAATCCGGTACCGGTGATCGTGCCGTGTCACCGCGTGGTCCGCTCCGACGGCACGATCGGCGCCTACCGGGGTGGACCGGCGGCGAAGCGGCTGCTGCTGGAGCTGGAGGCGGGTGGACGGGTCCCGCACCGGGCGGGCTGACAGGATGGGGCGATGGCGCCCGACCTGCGCGAGGTGGTGGACCAGCTGTACGGCGCCGACGTCGCCGAGTTCACCGAGTCCCGCAATCGCTTCGCCGCCCAGGCCCGCAAGGACGGGGACAAGGAGTTGGCGGCGTCGATCGCCGCATTGAGCAAACCGTCCCGATCCGCCTATGCGGTGAACCTGCTGGTGCGCCGCGATCCGGCCGTGGGCGACGACCTGACCGAACTCGGAACCGAGTTGCGGGACGCCGAGCAGGCTCGCGATGCCGGTCGGATGCGCGAGCTGGCCCGCCGTCGCCGGCAGGTCATCGACGGACTGGCCGACCAGGCCTTCGACCTGATCGGAGTGGACGAGCCGGCTGCTGCCTTGCGCGAGGAGGTCACGGCCACGTTGACGGCGGCATTGGCCGATCCGGACGTTGCCGGGCAGATCCTGGCCGGCGCCCTGGTCCGCCCGGTGCGCTGGGAGGGTTTCGGGTCGGTGCCGCTCAGCCGGATCAGCGCGCTGCCGGAACGCCCGCGCGTGAGGAACCGAAGCGACCAGCGGACAAGGATGTTCGGCGGGAGGCCGCGAGTTCGGGTGACTCGGCGAAGACCGCCCGGGCGGCCGAGGCGGCCAGGCGACGAGAGCAGCAGAAGAAGCGGGCCGGCGAGCTCAGCGCGGCGAGGAAGGAAGCGAAGTCCGCCGACGCCGAACTGACCAAGGTTGCCGGCCGGGTCGACAAGCTCGAGCAGACGATCCGCGACCTCGAGGGTGAGCTGGCCGACGCCCATCGAGACCTCGACGGCGCTCGCCGTGACCTGCGGCACGCGCGGACGCAGCACCGGGAAGCACTGCGCGCAGTGGAGAAACTGGAGAGTCAGGAATGAAATTCGCCACGACCCTTGAGCTGCACGGCAAGACCGCCACCGGCATCGAAGTGCCGGGCGAGGTGGTCGAGGCACTCGGCGCCGGCAACCGCCCGCCGGTGACGGTACAGATCAACACCTTCACCTACCGGAGCACGATCGCTCGGATGGGCGGGGTATTCCTGCTACCGGTCTCCGCCGAAGTCCGGGCCGGAGCGGGGATCTCGGCCGGAGAGCGCATCGACGTCGAGGTGGAATTGGACACCGCCCCGCGGGAGGTCGTGGTACCCGACGACTTCCGGGCCGCGCTCGAGGCTGCTCCTGGCGCCACGGCCGCCTTCGACAAGCTCTCGTTCACCCACCGCAAGGAACACGTCCGGGCGATCGAGGAAGCCAAGACCGACGCCACCCGGCAGCGTCGCATCGCCAAGGCCGTCGAGAAGCTCACCGCCGGCTGAACTTGTGCCCTTGCCGTGCCTACGCCGGCGGCCACGAGCCCAGCGGGGCACCGATTTCCCACTCGTGGCCGAAGGGATCGATCACCCTGCCCACGCGCCAACCGTGCTCGTCACCCATCGGTGACTTGGCCTTCGCCCCGGCGGCGAGCGCCTGAGCAAAGGTCGCGTCCGGATCGTCCACCACGAGCAGCACACGACCGGTGGCCCCGCCGATCGCTCGCGGCACCAGGCGCTCCGTATCCGGCCCGGTGGTCGCGATCCAGAAGGCAGCGTCCGCGATGGCCAACTGGGCGACGATGTCGTCCCCATCGCCGACCTGGTGCACCACTCTCGCGCCGAAGGCCGTGGGATAGAACGCCAGAGCCGCAACGCCGCTGTCCACCCAGAGTTCCGGCTGAATCGAGACCGCCACCGCATTCGAATCGCGCGCCATCGTCATCGTCCGAGCATCTTCCTTGCCGCCTCGGGTCCGCAACCTGATCTCGTCCCGACGACACGGCATCGGCCGGACACTCCGCCCTGCTGAACGGCCGGTCGCCTCACGTCGCCTGCACCCACGTCGCCGCCGAAGGTCTAGCGCTCCGGTCTGGCATAACGCAGCACGCACGCCGGTGCGAAGACGAGCACCAGGAGAGCCACCCAGGCCAACGAGCTGACAACCGGGTGCTCCAGTGGCCAGGCCCCGTTCGTCGGGGCCGTCGGATTCCCGAGCAGGCTGCGGACCGCGGTCGCGAATGCGCTCAGTGGGTTCCAGTCGGCGATCGTCCGCAACCAGGCCGGCATGCCGGACGTCGGCACGAACACGTTCGAAACCATGGCCAGCGGGAAGACCAGCACCGAGAGCTGCGCCGCGGTCTCCTCGTTGCCGATCGCCAGCCCGAGATACATGCCGATCCAGGTGAACGTGACCTGGACGGCGACCAGCAGGGCGAAAGCCGACAGTGCCGGCCCCACGCCGGTGTGGATGCGCCACCCGACGGCCAACCCGCACAACGCCATCAGCGACAGGCAGATCATGCCGTAGACAGCCGTCGCCGCTGCCTGCCCGCTCGGGATGGCCGCCCGGGTGATGGGGAGCGACCGGAACCGGTCGACCGATCCGCGACCGTAGTCGCGGGCCATGCCCACCATGGCCGGTATCGGGTTGAACGCGATCATCACGAACAGCCCCGGCACCAGGTACTCCCGGTAGTCGCCGGAGCCCGGAACGGCGATTGCCGAGCCGAAGACGTATCCGAAGACCAGGACCATGACCACCGGTGCGCCGAGCGTCAAGGCGATTCCGGCCGGATCGTGCCGAAGCTTGGCGAAGACGCGACCTGCCGCCGCCGCTCCATCGGTGAGCGGGCGGGGTCGGACGTCGACCGTGCTCATGCCGCCGACTCCCCCGCCGGTTCGCCGGTGAGACGAAGGAACACCTCGTCGAGAGTGGGCCGGCGGATTCCCGCGTCGGTGAGGTCGACGCCCGCGGCATCGAGCTGCCGAACAAGGCCGGGAATGGTCAAGGTCGGGTCGAGCGTGGGCGCGCTCACCCGGTGATGATCGGCATCCAGCGCCGGTGCACCCCCGGTGAGCGCGCCGAGCACGGAGGCGGCCCGTGACAGCTCGACGGAATCGGCCACCTCGATGTCCACCCTGACTCCGACAAGCGCTTTCAGCGCGTCCGGCGATCCGGTCGCGACGCAGCGACCCTTGTCGACGATGACGACGTGGTCGGCCAACCGGTCGGCCTCCTCGAGATACTGCGTCGTCAACAGGACGGTCGTTCCGGCCGGCGACCAATTCGTGGACGGTGGACCAGATCTCGTTCCGGCTCCGCGGGTCGAGCCCGGTGGTCGGTTCGTCCAGGAGCAGCACCGGGCGCGGCACGACGAAGCTGGCGATCAGGTCCAGCCGCCTGCGCATCCCACCGGACCAGGTCTTCACCAGCCGATCGGCTGCATCGGCCAGCTCGAACCGGTCGAGCAGGTGTTCGGCCCGACGGCGCGCGCCCCGCCGCCCGAGGTGCAGCATGCGGCCGAGGATCTCCAGGTTCTCGCGCCCGGTGAGATCGTCGTCCACCGCAGCGTTCTGGCCGGCCAGCCCGATCGAACGTCGTACCTGCGCCGCATCCGCGACCACGTCATGACCCAGGACCTTGGCCCGCCCGGCGTCGGGGATCGCCAGCGTGGCCAGCACCCGGATCGCAGTCGTCTTGCCGGCCCCGTTCGGCCCGAGAAGGGCGCACACCGTGCCGACGCCGACGGCAAAGTCCAGGCCGTCCAAGGCACGCACGTCCTCGAAGACCTTCGCCAGACCATCGACCAGGACCGCCGGCTCGCCCGCCACCTGTCCCTCCTTCTGTGCGCACCTTCTGTGAGCACCGTGCGCAGTACTTGACTGTACTACACTGCGCCCACTGCTCGCAGAACGGAGCACCCCGTGCCGGACCGGCCTCAGAGCATTTGGCTCCGCAGTGAGCGCAGCGGTCGAGGTCCCGTGCCGGAGCACGGGCGAGCCGAGATCGCCTCAGCTGCCATCGAGCTGGCCGACACCGGGGGCCTGGTAGAGGTGTCGACGCGGAAGGTCGCAGCCGCGATCGGCGCCGGCGCGACGTCGCTGTACCGCTACGTCCGGACGCGGGACGAGTTGCTGGAGCTCATGTACGACACCGCGTGCGGCGAACTCGACGTGAATCGGCCGAACACCGGCGACTGGCGCACCGATCTCTGCGCGGTTGCGTACGACCTCCGAGAGCTCTATCGACGGCATCCCTGGGTGCTGGACCTGGCTCAGGGTCAGACCCCTCTCACGCCCAACAGTGTCGCGTTCCTGGAGTACGCGCTCTCGACGCTGGTGCACGTCGAAGCACCGGGAGAGGTGAAGTTGGAAGCCGTCGCGATGGTCAACGGTGTGGTCGGGGGCCTGGCCCGCCTCGAGCTCGCCGCCGGGCGCACCGCGCAGGCATGGCAGGCCGCCCAGGTCGAATACCTCACCGCTGTCATCGCGGACGGCCGACACCCACACCTGGCCGCCGCGGTCCGCTCGTCGACCCCGGTGCGCGACGACGCCCCCGACCTGCTGGACCGGGTCCTGCTCCATGTCGTCTCGGGAGTGCTGGACTCCGGCTGAGGCGGGCCAGGCTGCGCTGGAGCGGCGGTCGCAGCGCGCCGAGCCGACGACCATGACTTCCCCGCGCGCACACGTCCGAGCTTGATCAACACGGATATCACCCGCCCGGCCCAACGGTTACCGATTGTCGATGCTGACCGCCCCCGCCGGTCACTCTCCGGGGCAGAACCCGCTCGTGCGACGCCCTGCTGTGGGTCCTGGTGCGCCCTCAATCCGCGGTGCGCGAAGTGTGCGTACCGACCGTGGCGGCAGACCGAGCCGGGAGGCCGCGGCAGCTGTCCACACACCCTCTGTCAGGTGGGTCTCGGCCGGTACGTTCCTGCCTTTACGACATCCGCGCACTCCCGGGGGAGGCAGCTGACATGGGCGCCTTCATCGGTCTGCTCGCCGGGCTGGGGCTGATGGCGATCTGGCTCGGTCTGTCCTCCCGCCCCCGGTCGAAGCCCACCACGCGCAAGCCGTCACGGTTGCGCGAGCAGTTGGCGCAGGCCGGGCTCTCGTCGGTCTCCCCCGCCCAACTGGTCGCCATGCAGGCGCTGGCCGCGCTGGTGGTGACCACCGTCGCCACCGTGGCCACCTCGTCGCTCGCAGTGTCGGTGGTGTTCGGCCTGTTCGCTGCGCTGCTGCCGCGCATGCTGGTGACCAGGATGCGCCGCAAGCGGCAGGCCGACCTGCGCGAGCTGTGGCCCGAGGTCGTGGACAACCTGACCTCAGGAGTGCGCGCCGGACTCTCGCTGCCGGAGGCCCTGTCCGCGATCGGCGCGCGCGGCCCCGAAGCGCTGCGCGAACCGTTCCGGCGGTTCGGCACGGACTACCGGACCACCGGAAGGTTCAACGAGTCGCTCGACCGGCTGAAGGATGCGTTGGCCGACCCGGTCGGCGACCGGGTGTGCGAGTCCCTGCGGGTGGCCCGCGAGGTGGGCGGAACCGACCTCGGCCGACTGCTGTCCACGCTCAGCTCCTTCCTCCGCGATGACGCCAGGACCAGGGCGGAACTACTCGCCCGGCAGAGTTGGGGGGTCAATGCGGCCAGGATGGCGGTGGCCGCGCCCTGGTTGGTGCTCGTGTTGCTGGCGACCCAGCAGGAAACGCTGACGGCGTACGACTCGGCGGCCGGCGTCGCGATCCTCACCATCGGTGCGGTCGTCACCGTCGGTGCGTACCGGCTGATGATCCGGCTGGGGCGGCTGCCGGAGGATCGGCGGGTACTTCGATGAATCTGGCGGTGGTCGGTGCGCTGCTCGGCGCCGTGGCGGCCAGTGGACTGTTGCTGGTCGTGCTGTACGCGCCGCCGCTGCGACGGGTCACGCTGGCCGATCGGATCGCGCCCTATCTGGGCGATGCCGCACTCCCGTCGCGACTGCTGAGCCCCAGCGCGCCGACCGGATCCACGCTCGGCAGGCTGACCCAGCCCGTGATCGGTGAACTCGTCGTATTCCTCGACAAGCTGATCGGCGGTCAGAGCTCGGTGCGGCGGCGGCTCGGCGCGCTCAATGCCCCGATGACCGTGGAGCAGTTCCGCACCGAGCAGGTGCTGTGGGGCGCCGCAGGTACCGCCATCGGATTGGGAATTGCCCTGTTCGCAGTGCTGTTCGGGCAGAGCAACGTGTTGCTGCTGGTGTTACTGATCCTGGGCTGCGCGGCGGCCGGTGTACTCGGCCGCGATTGGTGGCTGACCCAGGCCGTGGCCAAGCGGGATGCCGACATGCTCGTGGAGTTCCCCGTTGTCGCCGAGATGTTGGCACTCGCGGTGACCGCGGGCGAGGGACCCATCGGCGCCATCGACCGGATCACCCGACTCGGCGAAGGCCACCTGATCGACCAGCTCAAGGCCCTGCTGGCCGACACCCGCTCCGGCACACCGCTGCTGGAGGCGATCACCGCGTTGCGGGACCGCACCCGACTGGAGCCCGTCGCCCGGTTTCTGGACGGGATGGCGGTCGCCATCGAACGTGGCACCCCGCTGGCCGACGTCCTCCGCGCCCAAGCGGCCGACGTCCGGGCCATGTCCAAGCGACAACTGCTCGAAGCGGGCGGCCGCAAGGAGATCGCGATGATGATTCCAGTGGTGTTCCTGGTGCTGCCCATCACCATCGTGTTCGCGCTGTACCCGGGCCTCATCTCGATCGCGCGGGTGGCCGGATGACCCGTGCCCGCCCACCGACTCCTGACCCGCGCGCCGCTACCCCGACCCCCTTTGGAGCCATCGATGACCGAACGTCTCCTGCGCACGACCCAGCTCTGGTTGATCGGCGTGACCCTGCTGCTCACCGAACGGTGGACTGCGGTGCGCGCCAAGGCCGACCGCGACCGGGATCGCGGCGACGTGCCGGGCTGGGTGATGATCACCGTGATGACCGCGATCGTCGTCATCGCGCTGTTGGCGGTGTTCCGCTCGCAGGTCACCGACGCCGTCAAGAAGGCGTTCGGCAGCGTCAACGACCAGATGGACAACTGACCGGCGTAGCGTCTTCGAGCGATCGGCCGGCCGGCGACGCCGGCAACTCGGTGGCCGAGTTCGCGATGGTCATCGTGATGTTGTTGATGATCTTCCTCGGACTTCTGTCGATCTGCTTGTGGGCGTACTCGCGGAACCTGCTGACCTCGGCCGCCGCCGACGCCGCCCGCTACGCCGCGAACGCCGACGTGCCCGACGCCGCGGCCGCCGGACGGGTGCGGGACCAGCTCGCCGGCACCGTGGCCGCAGGCACGCTGGATACCTTGCGCTGCACCGCATCCGCCGAAGGCCTGATGGTCGAGGTCAGCTGCACGATGGACGCACCGGGGGTGGTCGGCTGGCTCGACGGCCTGTTCCCGACCATCACCGTCACCGGTCATGCCGCCGCGGAGACCACCGGATGACCGGGCCGAGCACCAGACCCGACCCGACAGATGAGCGGGGTGCCGACGCCGGACGAGCCCTGATCGAAGTGCTGATCCTCGGCGTGTTGCTGCTGATCCCGACCGTCTACCTCCTGTCGGCCGTGTTGCGGGTGCAATCGGCGACCTTTGCCGTCACCCAGGCCGCGCGGGACGCCGGACGCCTGATCGACACCGCTCCTGACCTGGACTCAGGCGTACAGCGGGCAACCGAAGCGGCCCGGATCGCGCTGGCCGACCAACGCCTGCCCGGCGATGCGGTGTCAGTTCGATTTGTCGCGCCCGGCGCCGACTGCTCCGCAGCGGCGATCTCGCCCAGCCTCACCGCCGGCACGATCTTCGACATCTGCGTCAGCACCCCACTGACGCTGCCCGGCGTGCCCTCGACGTTGACCGACAACAACACCGTCACCGGCGTCTACACCCTGCATGTCGGCGAGTATCGGGAGAACCGATGACCGGCCGACATCGCCCACCGGACAAGGACACCGGTTCGGTCACCCCGCTCATCATCGGCATGATGTTCTGCCTGCTGTTCCTCGGCGCCGGCATCACCGCGGCCGGCTCTGTCTTCCTCGGACATCAGGGCGTGCAGCATCGGTGTGACGGGGCCGCGACCACAGCCGCCGACACGGCAGCCGTCACCGGCGGATCGGACCTGGCCGCCACCCAGGCCGCCGCCAACTACCTTGCCATGCGCGGACTTCCCATCGCCGCCACCGCAACCGTGGCGGTCGACGGCGTCCATCTCACCTGTCGGGCCGATGTCCCGGTCACCTTCGGCGCCCTGTTCGGGGAGCCCACCGTGCAGGTCACCGTCGTCGCCGTCGGCCGACCCACCTACACCGTCGGCTGACCACCGGCGGCCAGCACCAGCGGGATCCGACTCGGCCGGGGCCGCGTCGCCACGTGTATCACGGCATAGATCGCGACCACCACGACAATCGGTGTCAGCACGAGGAACTCGAACTCGCCCCGGGCGCCCTCGAAGCCGGCCGGCAGATGTTCGTCGGGATTCGACATGCCGAACCCTGGCCACAGCAAGCAGACCGTCGCGAGCAGCGACCAACCGGTCGCCAGATCCCGAGTAGAGCCAGGCGCCGAACCGTCCGCCGGGCGCCAGGAACGGCCGGCTCAACTCGGGCCGGGCGTAACGGAGCCGGAGGAAGGCCGGGAAGATCAACAGGTAGGCCAGCACGACCAGGGCGATCGAGACCGTCAGGGCGGCCGAGAAGAACTTCTGCGCGTCGCCGCCGGTGGTCGCCAGGTTCAACAGCACAGCGCCGAGCGAGGCGGCCCCGGAGATCATTGCCATCCGCACGGGCACCCCGGTCCGCTGCGAGATCCTGCCCAGTGCACGCGGTCCCGCACCGTCCAGGCAGGCAGCGGCCTGGGCGCGGCTGCCGCCCATCAGCCAGGTGGTCCCGCTGGCCAGCAGCACCCAGATGAACATCACGCCGGCAACGGCGCCGGCCACCGCACCGGCGCCGGTCAGCGTGACGGTCCCGTCGTCGCCGACGGTGCCGCCGTAGACGGTGAACACGGTCTTCATGGCGTCCACCAGGCCGCCCAGCGAGCCGATGCGCTCGGTGGGCAGCACCACCAGCACGGCCAGGATCGGGATGCCGTACATCAACAGCTGGCGCGACTCCGGCCCGCCCGATGGCGACCGGGATGTCCCGTTGCGGATTGCGCATCTCCTCGGCCGCGGTCGCCGGCAGTTCGACGCCGACGAATGCGTAGATGAGCACCGGCACCACCGCGATGAACACCGCCGGCGTCGGCGCCAGATCGCCGACGGAGATGCCGTGCACGCCGTGCTGCGACCCCGTAGACGACAACGGTTCCGGTGAAGAACACCAACAGGCCGATCTGGCTCAGCGCGCCGGTGCTCGGCACCCACTTGCCGATCCGCAGCGGCAGCAGTGAGGCCACGGTCGCCAGCACGACGAATCCGCAGCCGAACACGTACATGCCGGCTCCGGACAGGCCGCCGATGAACGATTGGTACACCGACATGGCCACCACCACAACGGATCCGCCCAATCCACCACGGTGTCCCCGCCCAGTACAGCAGCGAGGTCAATCCCCCGGCGAACCGACCGAATGCCCTGCGCACCCAGACGTAGACGCCACCCTCCTCGGGAATGGCGGCACCCAGCTCCGCGGTGATCAACGCCGACGGCACGAAGAACAACACGAACATGATCAACAGCCAGGTCAGTGCCTGACCGCCGCCGATCGCGATGGCACCGACGGTGTCCACCACGACCATCGCCGAGATCAGGAAAAGTACGGTGTCCCAGCGGGACAGCTCGCGGCGCAGGCCCGATCTTCCCACCGGTCATCGCCGCGGCCGGGACGCTGGCGTCGACCGGGTCGATCGCGCACGACGACCACGCTCGACTCGGGTGCGGGCATGAGGTCCTCGCCGACGGTTCGGTGATGGCGGTCACCACGAAGAGGAACCCCCCATCGGGCTGATACCCGACTATCCGGGACGGCAGAATCGAGGAATGCCCGTCGACTTCGGCCTGATCGCGGCGTGCGAGCGGCCCTGGACGCCCACGCCGACCCGATCCGGGCGAGCGGCCAACAGGCGTACATGAAGTCGGCCATGCCGTACCGCGGGCTCACCGCTCCGACCCTGCGCAGCGCGTTGCGGGCGGTGTTCGCTGCACACGAGTTGGCCGACCGGGCGGCCTGGACCGCCACCGTCCGGGCGCTGTGGGACGAGGCGACATTCCGCGAGGAGCGCTACGCGGCCATCGCCCTCGTCCGCCTGCCCGAGCATCGCCGATGGGCAACCGAGCCCAGCGTCGTTCCGCTGATCCGGCACATGATCGTCACCGGGGCCTGGTGGGACTACGTCGACGACCTGGCCACGCACTGCGTCGGACCCGTCCTCGCCGCCCATCCCGAGCAGGCACGCGGGCTGCGGGCCTGGGCGATTGACGACGACCTGTGGCTGCGCCGCACCGCCATCCTGGCCCAACTGCACTTCGCAGCCGACACCGACCGACAACTGCTGGTCGACTGCATCGAGCCGAACCTGGCCGACCGAGAGTTCTTCATCCGCAAAGCGATCGGCTGGGCGCTACGCCAATTCGCCCGCACCGACCCGGGCTGGGTGGCCGCAGCGGTGGCCGAGTGGGGAGATCGGCTGTCGCCGCTGTCCCGCCGCGAGGCGCTCAAGCACCTGTCGAGTTGAGCACCCTGGTCAGCTGCTCCTGGGTCTGATCGCCGAGCTTGTCGAACTCCGATTTCAGGAACGGCGTCGCCAACTTCGCCAGCCCCTTGAACGCGATCTGAGCGTGGTAGGTCACCTCGGTGCCGCCCTGGCCGGCGTCGGCGAAGGTCATGGTGTCGGTGGAATGGACCGTGTCGTTCTCCCCCACGAACACCAGTCGGTCCTCGCGCCAGTTCCTCGAGCCGATAGGTCAGTTCCGTCTCCTTGCCCCGGAACTTCGAGACGTTGCGCCACGTGGTGCCGACCTGCACCTCTCCGGGCGAGCTCTGCACGCAGCTCACCGTCCCGGGATCCCACTGGGCGGCGTGAGCGAAGTCCTTCAAGTAGTCGACCACCGTGGCGCGCGGCGGGCTGACAACGAATGTGCGGGTCTCCTCGATCATGAGACTGTCGGTGCCCTCGCGAGCGTGCGGGCAACCCCGGCGGTCCGCGTAGGGTTGAAGGTTGTGAATCCCGACGTCGCAGCCGACCTGAAAGCCCTCGACACCACCCTGACCAGCATCGAGACGGTCATCGATGTCGACCGGCTCAAGGGCACCATCGCCGATTGTCCGACCAGGCCAGCGTGCCGGACCTGTGGAACGACCAGGAGAAGGCCCAGGCGGTCACCAGCAAGCTCTCGCACGCCCAGACCGAGCTGCGCCAGCTGCAGGAACTCCGTCAGCGGCTGGACGACCTCGAGGTGCTGTTCGAGCTCGGCGAGGAGGACCCGGACACCCTGGTCGAGGCCCAGCAGGAGCTGATCGACCTGACCGGCAAGATCGAGTCCCTCGAGGTCCGGACCCTGCTCTCGGGTGAGTACGACGAGCGGCAGGCATTGGTCACCATTCGCTCGGAGGCCGGCGGGGTGGACGCCGCCGACTTTGCCGAGATGCTGTTGCGCATGTATCTGCGCTGGGCCGAGCGACACAACTATCCGACCGAAGTGTTCGACACGTCCTACGCCGAGGAGGCCGGGATCAAGTCGGCGACGTTCCAGATCAAGGAGCCCTACGCATACGGCACGTTGTCGGTCGAGCAGGGCACGCACCGGCTGGTGCGGATCTCCCCGTTCGACAACCAGGGGCGCCGCCAGACCTCGTTCGCCGGGGTCGAGGTGGTACCGGTGGTGGAGACCAGTGACCATGTCGAGATCGACGAGAAGGAACTGCGGGTCGACGTGTACCGGTCGTCCGGGCCGGGCGGTCAAGGGGTGAACACCACCGACTCGGCGGTGCGGATCACCCACCTGCCCACCGGCATCGTGGTGTCCTGCCAGAACGAGCGGTCGCAGATCCAGAACAAGGCCTCGGCGATGGCCGTGCTGCAGGCCAAGCTGCTGGAACGGCGTCGACAGCAGGAGCGCGCCGCGATGGACGCGCTGAAGGACACCGGCAACTCGTGGGGCAATCAGATGCGCTCCTACGTCCTGCACCCCTACCAGATGGTCAAGGACCTGCGGACGAACTACGAGGTGGCCAGCCCGAACGCGGTGTTCGACGGCGACATCGACGGCTTCATCGAAGCGGGGATCCGGTGGCGGCGGTCGGCCGATCAGGCACCGGCCTGACCATGCTCGCCGAGGACGCCTTCGGACCCACCCCGCGGATCCCCGGTGATCCGGTGACCCTCGAGCCGCTCACCGCCCACCACCTCGAGCCGTACCTGGCCATGCTCGCCGAGCCGGAAGGGACCCGACTCACCGGAAGTCAGTCGGTCACGGTCACCCGGGCGCGAACCGCGGAATGGCTGGCCTCCCGCACCGAGCAGCTGGACCGGGCCGACTTCGCGATCGTCGCCACCGACAGCGGCGCATTCCTCGGCGAAGCAGTGCTGAACGACTTCGACCAGGACATCGCGTCGGCCAACTTCCGCATCGCGCTGGCCGGGCCGCACGTCTTCGGTCGCGGCTTCGGCACCGCGGCGACCCGGCTGGTGCTGGACTACGGCTTCGACACCGTCGGCCTGCACCGCATCCATCTCGAGGTGTTCGACATCAACCCGCGGGCCCGCCGGATGTACGAGAAGTGCGGGTTCCGTTACGAGGGAACGCAACGCGACGCGCACCACGATGCCGACGGCTGGCACGATGTGATCGGGATGGCGCTGCTGGCCACCGATCCGCGGACCGACACCGGCGCGGATCCGCTCTGACGAAACGGGGACCCGATGGGCGACGAAACACAAGGCGGTTCAGCGGACGGCCCCGAATCGGTCGACGTCTCGCTGCCACCCAGTGGCACCGGGTGCCAGGAGTGCGAGGCGACCAACGGCTGGTGGGTGCATCTGCGACGGTGCGCCGCGTGCGGGCACGTCGGGTGCTGCGACACCTCACCCTCTCAGCACGCCACCGGGCACTACCGGGACACCGGTCATCGCTTCATCCAGAGCTTCGAGCCCGGCGAGGACTGGTACTGGGACTACGCAACCGAGCAGGCCGGAGACGGGCCGGCGCTGGCCGATCCTCAGGCACATCCGGCCGACCAGACGGTGCCCGGCCCGCGTGAGCGGGTGCCGGCCAATTGGCGCGCACTGATCCACTGATCCCGGTGGGTGATCGGGACAGCTCAGGCGATCGGATACATTTCCGGCATGCTCATCATCGGTCTCATCTTGTTCGGCATGCTGATCGGCGCGGCTGCCCAGCTCATCCTCGGCCGTCAGCACGGCAAGTTCAACTGGCCGATGGCGTTCGTCTCCGGCTTGGTCGGCTCGTTCGTCGGCGGCCTGTTGGTCAGTCTGCTGTCCGGCGACGGCCTGGCGTTCCGGCCCAGCGGCATCATCGGGTCCATCGTCGGAGCGATCATCGTGACGGTGATCTGGCAGTGGTCGCAGGGTAGGTCCCCGTCCGGCAAGCGCTGAGATCCGTCAGGTCTCGACGCACCGGTCGGACTCGGTGAACCGATCCGACAGGGCGTAACGCAGCAGAACCACGTCCCCGATCTGCCGCACCTGGGCCAGCCGGGCGCGCCGCTCGGCCGGCCAGGGGAAGTCCCCGTCCGGCGCGAATCGCGGCGCCCTCGAGTCACCGACCAGCAGCGGCGCGACCGCCACTTGGAGCTCGTCGGCGAGTTCGCCGGCCAGGAACTGGCTGTGCGTGCGGCCGCCGCCCTCGACCATCAGCCGATGCACTCCGCGACCGGCCAGGTCGCGCAGGATCCCGGCGAGGTCGACCGGATTCCCGGCGTCGACCACGGCCGCCACGCCGTGCAGCCGGCGCCGGGTGTCGGCTACCGCCGGCGTCGCGCAGTAGACCAGCTTGGCGGCCTGCCCCTGGCAGAAGAACTGCGCACCCGGATCCAGGTCGCCGCCGCCGGTCACCGTGACCTTGATCGGTGAGGGCGGCTCGCCCCGCGACTGACGCCCGGCCCGCCGCTCCGGCGACCGCACCGCCAAGCGCGGATTGTCCAGCCGGACCGTGTTGGCGCCGACCAGGATGGCGTCGCAGCCCGCTCGGACGGCGTCGACCCGATCGAGATCGGCGGCGTTGGACAACACCAGCCGGTCCGTGCTGGGTCCGCCGAGGTAGCCGTCGATCGACATCGAGCAGCTGAGCAGCACGTAGGGACGATCAACCATGGCCGCTCCGGACGGCGGGCCGGAGTCGGTCGGCGAGCAGCACCGCGGCGCCGGGCAGGGCGGCCACGAAGACCAGGACGCCGTACGCCACCGAGGTAGCGACCCCCTGCGCCGCGCCGAGTCCGGCGGCCGCGAAGGCCCAGGCGGCGACCCCCTCCCTGGGACCCCAGCCGGCCACATTCAGGGGCACCGCCATGGCCAGCAGGACGACGAGGGCCAGCGGCAGCAGCGTGGCGCCGGGCGCCACCACCCCGGTGGCCCGTGCGGCGATCCAGAACGTCGCAGCACAGCCCGCCACCACCAGCGCCGACGACGCCACCACCCCGGGCAGGGCGTGTCTCGACAGCACACCGTGGCGCAGTTCGATGCGCATCGTGCTGATGAATCCGGCGACCCGACCGCCGGGTGACCACCGCGACAACAGCGCAGCGAGGACGAACACCGACGCCAGCAGCAGGGCCACCGCGGCACCGATCCACAGCGCCGCACCCAACCACGGGGCCGTACCGGCCGACAACGGGCCTGCGATCAGCACGACGGCCACGCTGATCACCACCTGGACGACTTGCCCGGCCGATCGTTCCCAGGCGACCGCGCGGACCGCTGGACCCATGGCTGCCACCTCCGTCCCATGTCGTACCCCGCGGTGGACGTCACCGAGCACACCGCCGGGCAAAACGGTGTTGAGGAACTGGGATCGGTAGCAGCCGGCCACCGCAGCGCCCAGCGGCAGCACCAGGCCTACCCCGCGGGCGACCAGCTGCCAGCGCAGCGCGGCACCCAGGGTGGTCAGCAGCCCGATCACCGTGGCGAGTATTGCGGATCGCGCATCGACCGCGGCGAGCCCCTCCCGTACCGGGCCGACGCCGACCCGGACGACCACGGCGACCACCACCAGCAGGCCGACGGCCCACCGCAGCCAGGTCCGGCGCCACCACTGGGCGCCGGTTCGGTCCGGGTTCACGAGGCCACCGACCGGTCCGGCGCCGCGAACAGGTCACGGTGACCGACGGTCACCGACAGTCCACCGCTGTCCAGGTGCGATGTGCGCCGGCGCAGATAACCGGCGGCGGCCGCTCGAAGTGCCGGCCGCTCGTCCACAGCCGCGCTGACCCAGCCTTCCAGCCAGGCCCGCGTCAGGTCGGAGTCCGCCGGACCCAGGTGCCAGGGGGTGTGCCGGGTCGTCACCCGGTAGTGACGGGACGCGAGGCTCCTCGCGGCGAGGGCAGCGGCGTCCGGACCGAGCAGGCCGGCACGACGCTGATGATCATTGAAGGCCCGGCGCAGCGGCGCGTCGAGCGGGTCTCCCGGACTCAGTTCGACCTCGCCGGTCACCGTGAGGGTGATCAACAGCGCCGCTCCGGTCGCCGCGATGACGGCGCAGAGCCGTTCGACCTGAGCAGCTGTGAGCATGTCCAGCACCGCCGACGCGGTGATCACCGTTGCTCCCGCAAGGTCCTCGGCCGTCAGGTCGTCCAGCTCGCCGGCAGTGGACGTCGTGGACACCGGACGGCCCACGGCGTCTTTCGGCGGCGTGCCGACCCCCACCTCGAGCAGGACGTGGTCGCGGTCGTGCAGCACCCAATGCTGCGTTCCGGGCAACCGCGGGGCGAGCCACCTGGCCATCGACCCGGTGCCGGCGCCGAGATCGTGCAGCACCCACGGGCGCAGACCCTGGGCCGCCGTGACGAGCTGGACGAGATCGGTCGAGCGCGCAGCGGCGTCGGCCCGTTCGCGCAGCGCCAGCCACCCGACGCTCAAACCTGCGGCCACCGCTCCGGTCATGCCGCCACCCTGGCCAGCACGACGCCGACCACCGCAGCGGTCGACGTCCAGTCCGGAAGGGTCAGCCGGCGGGCTGCCGCGGCCGCGATGAGCCTTCGACGCAGGTCCGCTCCGGTCAGCCAGGAGCGGATCGCCTCGGCCAGGGCCGGTGGGTCGCCGGCCGGGACCAGCAGACCGGGCCGCACACCGTCCGCGGCGCAGCCCAGTGCTTCCTCGATCCCGCCGACCTGCGTGGCGATCACCGGGATCCCGTGGGCCAGCGCTTCTGCGACCACCATGCCGTAGCTCTCCGCCCGGCTCGGGTGGACCAAGAGGTCCGCTGCGGCGTAGGCGTTCTGCAGCTCGACACCGGAGCGGACACCGACCAGGTCGATCCGTGAGGTGAGACCGGCCCGCTCGATGGCGCTCCTGAGGTCCGCGACGAATGTCGGGTCGCGGGCCAACGAGCCCACCAGCGTGCATCGCCAGTCCAGCCCGGCCAGCCGACTCAGCGCGGCGACGAGTTGGTCCTGCCCCTTGTGCCTGGTCACGGCGGCAACGCAGAGCATCGCGGTCCCGCTGCCGTCGGGTCGCTGCGCCGCCCGATCGACACCGGGCACCGCGGCGACGACGCGCTCGGCGACCTGCGGATACCAGCAGGCAAGTCGCTCGGCGGTCCATCGGCTGGTGGTCAGCACGGCGGCGGCCGCGGTCGCCAGTCGACCGGTCACCGGATCGGCCCCGGCACGTTCGTCGGCGCCCGCCATGTGCATCAGCAGCACGAGCCGCAGCCGACCGGCCGCGGCCAGGACGACATCGGCGTGCTGGGCCGCGATCAAGCCGTCCACGACGACGACAGCTGCGTCCGGCAGCTCGCCGAGTGCATCGGCGAGGCCCGCTCCGCCCTGGGGAGAACCCACCAGCACCACGTCGACCCGCCAGCCGGCGGTGCGCAGTTCCTCGCACAGCCGCCGGTCGTATTCGTTGCCGCCACTGGGTCGGCCCGGGTCGTACACCGAGTCGGGCATGACCACGTGCACCGTGTTCACAGTGCTCACAGCACCCGCTCGTAACTGGCCCAGGCGACATGCGATTCGTGCAAGGTGATCTGGAGGCCGGCGATGCCAACGGCGGAGGCACCGAGGTCTCCCGCTGCGATCCGGTCGGCCAGCCGATCGGCGATCACCCGGGCGAGAAACTCGGTCGTGGTGTTGATGCCGGCGAAGTCGGTGGCCTCGTCCAGGTTGCGGTAACTCATGTCGGCCAGTACCGCGCGC
Source organism: uncultured Actinomycetota bacterium (assembly GCA_963834185.1). GTDB lineage: Bacteria > Actinomycetota > Actinomycetes > Mycobacteriales > Nakamurellaceae > Nakamurella. The sequence continues at coordinate 160,292 of CAWIAR010000003.1, read as the reverse complement.
AACGCCGTCGCCGCCGCGCCGATGTCGACAACGATGTTGTCGGCGTCCAGGTCCTCGCGACGGAATGTCGCATCCACCACGAAGGTGGCGCCGTGCAGGCCCTGCGCCGGGCCGAAGACCTCGCCCCGGAAACTGTGCGCGACCATCATGTGGTCCCGCACCGTCACGGCATACATGGGTTCACCTCGATCATCCTTCCTCCGTCGCCGGGTACTCGATCACCTGGCACAGCCCCGGCAGTGATCCGTCGGCGATCCCGGGCAATACCGCCGGCAGCTCGTCGAACCGCGACGTCCCGCTGAGTACGGCATCGAACGCGCTGTCCTGCAACAGGTGCAGCGCCAGTGCGAGCCGATCGGAGAAGCTCCGGCGGGGACGGCGGCTCGGCGCGATCGCGCCGACCTGGCTGGCCCGGATGGACAACCGCGAGGAGTGGAACGACCCGCCGAGCGTCACCGTGGTCTCGCGGTCGCCGTACCAGGACAGCTCGATGACCGACCCTTCGGATCCGAGCAGGTCGAGCGAGAGTTGCAGGCCGGCCGAGCTGGCGCTGGTGTGCACGACGAGGTCACAGTTGCCCGACGCGGCCTCCGGGAGGGCGAACGGCACGCCCAGCGCATCCGCGGTCGCCGCGCGACCCGCGTCGACGTCGATCAGGGTGACCTCGACTCCCGGCATCCGGGCGAGCAGACGCGCGACGCAGACACCGACCATGCCGGCACCGACCACCGCAACCCGATCACCGATCAGCGGTGCGGCGTCCCACAGCGCGTTGACCGCGGTCTCCACGGTGCCCGCCAACACCGCCCGCCGGGCCGGCACCCCGTCGGGAACGAGAGTCACCGCCGAGGCCGGCACGACGAACCGGGTCTGGTGCGGGAACAGGGTGAACACTGTCCCGACCGACCAGCGCCTCGGGCCCTTGTTCGACGACGCCGACGTTGAGGTAGCCGTAGATCACCGGTCCGGGGAAATCACCGCGCTGGAAGGGTGCCCGCATCACCTCGTACTGGCTACGTGGGACCCGGCCGGTGAACACCGTCGTCTCGGTGCCGCGGCTGACTCCGCTGAACAGCGTGCGGACGGCCACGTCCGTCGGACCCGGCCGGGGCACCTCGACGTCCACGATGAGGCCGACACCCGGCGCGCGGATCTGGAAGGCACGCGCTGTTTCCACCAGCCACCTCCCTTCGCGGTGAACCGAAGGCCGGATGCAGTGCGTATCAGTGCTGCAGCGGCAGTGTGGTCCCCGAGGTGTCCCTCGGGCATGCATGACACGGAGGCGACGTGCGTCAGGTTCGGCTCAGCCTTGCGCTGGCCCTGCTCGGACAGCTGGCAGCGCTCCTCGCGCTCGCGCTCACTGTCGGGCTCGGTCCGGTCGGCTGGGGGGCCGGCGTCGCTGTCGGCCTGACGGTGGTCATCTGCCTGGCCCTCGGCCTTCGCGCGACCGGGCAGGACTCACTCGGCGCGGCCAATCGAGTGACCCTGGTCCGGACCATCCTGGTCGGCTCGATCACCGCCTTGGTGGCCGATCCCACCGTCCGGGCGGGCGAGATCGGTGTGCTCGTCGTGCTGTGCACGGTCGCACTCGTGCTGGATGCGGTCGACGGCTGGGTCGCCCGCCGGACCGGCTCGGTGTCACCGCTGGGTGCCCGGTTCGACATGGAGACCGATGCGTTCCTGATCCTGGTGCTCAGCGCACACGTCGCCCTCATGGTCGGCGGCTGGGTGCTGGCGATCGGCCTGGCCCGCTATGGCTTCTGGATCGCCGGTCGACTGGTGCCGTGGATGGCCGCCACCCTGCCGTACCGCTACTGGCGCAAGCCGGTGACGGCGATCCAGGGCATCGTGTTGACCACCGCCTCGAGCGGCCTTCTCCCGTACTGGCCGACGGTGGTCCTGCTGGTGGCCGCCATGGCGCTGCTGGCCGAATCGTTCGGACGCGACGTCTGGTGGCTGTGGCGCCACCGCGCCGTGGTCCCTGACGCCGTCGTCACCGGCGCCGTTGGTTCCGGTGCGGGGACCACACGCGCGCCCGGACCGGTGCTTCGGCCGACATCCGGCCGCCGTCGGGTTGCCGGGTGGGTGCTGACCGGCAGCGCCGCCATCCTGCTCTGGTTCGCTCTGGTGACCCCGAACGCAGCGGCGGACATTCAACCGCGCGCGTTCCTCCGCGTGCCGATCGAGGCTGTGGTGGTGGTGGCGGCGGTGTTCGCACTGCCCGCCCGCGCCGGCCGCCGACTGGCCTGGGCGGCCGGCGTCGCGCTCGGCCTGCTGTCCATCCTCAAGCTGCTGAACATCGGCTTCACGGCAACGCTCGACCGGCCGTTCGATCCGCTGACCGACTGGTCATACCTGCCGTCGGCGATCGGCGTGCTGGACGACTCGGTGGGGCGGGCCGGTACCGTCGGCGCGCTCGGCGCGGCCGCGCTGGCCATGGTGGTGCTGCTGGCCGCGGTACCGATGGCGACCGCCCGGATCCTGCGGTTGTTGGCCCGCCGCCGGCGGACGACGGTGCGGATCGTGGGGCTGGGCGCGGTGATCTGGGTCGCTGCTGCCGGGCTCGGCCTGCAGACCGGCCCGGGCGCGCCCGTTGCGGCGGCAGACGCCGCGACGCTGGCCGGTGATCAGGTCGACCAGATCGGTGTGGGCCTGCGGGATCAACGCAGTTTCGCCGAGCAGATCGCGCACGACCCGATGACGTTGCGCGCCGGGAAGGATCTACTCGGCGGCCTGCGCGGCAAGGATGTGCTGTTCGTGTTCGTGGAGAGTTACGGCCGGGTCGCCGTTGCGGACTCCGGCTGTGCCGCGGCCGTGGGCGCCGTTCTCGACGCCGGCACGAAACAACTCGCGGACGCCGGATTTCACGCCCGCAGCGGCTTTCTCACCTCACCGACGTTCGGCGGGATCAGCTGGCTCGCGCACTCCACCCTGCAATCGGGCCTGTGGATCGACTCGCAGATCCGTTACGACGAGCTGCTGTCTTCCTCACGGTTGACCCTGGCCACAGCGTTCGGCAGGGCCGGGTGGCGCACGGTCGGCGACGTGGCACCGAACTTCAAGGACTGGCCGGAGGGCACGTCCTTCTACCACTACGACCAGATTTACGACGGGCGCAACGTCGGCTACCGCGGACCCGGGTTCAGCTACGCCGACATGCCGGACCAGTACATCCTTTCCGCGTTCCAACGGCTGGAACTGTCCCGGGCCGACCGGCCGCCGCTGATGGCGGAGATCGACCTGGTGTCCAGTCACACACCGTGGGCTCCGCTGCCGACGATGGTCGACTGGTCGGCCGTCGGCGACGGGTCGGTCTTCGATCGCATGCCGGCCCAAGGACAGTCGCCGGCCGCAGCCTGGCGCACCAGCGCGGCGACCGTGCAGGCCTACGGTCGAGCCATCCAGTACTCGCTCAGCGCCCTGATCTCCTTCGTCACGACCTACGGCGACCCGAACCTCGTACTGGTGGTGCTGGGTGATCACCAGCCGGCGACCGCCGTGAGCGGACCCGACCCCTCCCACGACGTCCCGGTCAGCATCATTGCCGCCGACCCGGCGGTGCTGGACCGGACCACCGCCTGGGGATGGCAATCCGGCCTGAAACCCGATCCCCAGGCACCGGTCTGGACGATGGACCGATTCCGCGACCGCTTCCTGACGGCGTTCTCCTGACCTCAGGACCCGCCGGCGAGAACCTCGCGCAAGCGGACCGCGAAGGCTTCGGGCTGCCCGGACTGGCCGAACTCCGGCCCGAGGAAACCGCCGTGGTGGCTGGGAAACTCGGTCAGCGGCACACCGAGCGCAGCCGCGGCGGCCTCGGAACTGCGCCAGGTCAAGGTGTTGCGGGACTCCACACCGGCGGCAATCACCACCCGGGTCGGCGCTGCCGTCACGGCGTCGACGTCCGGTCGGTAGGCGGTGATCGCGTTGGCAATGCCGGAGAGCAATGGATCGCTCCGGTTGCCGTCGTCCGCTGTGGGCAGCCCGAATTGTGCGGGATCCGGTGCGGGAGTGTGCAGGTAGGAGTCGGTGAACTCACCCTGCCAGGACGTCAAACCGATGAAACCCGCCATGCCGGCGCCCCATCCACCGTCCCGATAGAGCTGTTGCACCGCCCGTTCGGCGGCGAACGCCGCGTCGGCGTCCGGCAACAGGGCGATCAGCGGCGGCTCGTGCGCCACCAAGGTGCGCACGTCGTTCGGGTACGCGGCGACCAGGGCGAGCGCGGTGACTGCGCCGCCGCTGCTCGCGAACACGTCCACGGTTCCGCCCACCGCCCCGATGACCGCGTGGATGTCGTCGGCCTGGTCCTCGGGCCGGACTTCGACCCGACCGTTCTTGGCGACAGTGCGACCGACACCGCCGCGTGGGTCGTAGGTGATCACCGTGCGGTCGCCGAACAGGGCGGCCAGGGTGGCGAACCCGCCGGCGTCCATCGGCTGGGCCAGCATGAACAGGGGCAGCTCGCCACCGGACGGTGGCAGCGGCCCGCGGACGTCGTAGACCACCGATGCCTCGTCGGTCTCCAACGTGTACGTCGTCGGGGAAGCAGTACTGGTCGCCATGCGGCTCGTCTCCTCGTCCTCCGGGCGCCCGAGTCGGACACCACCAACGGTATCGACGCTCCAGCAGGCACCAAGTCATCGGTGAAAGCCGAAAGCGCTCCTCCGGTGGTTCCGGTGCCGGCACCTCACACCCATGCGTCCGCCCGCGTTGTACTCACATGCAGACTGACACCGTGGTTCCCCTTCCGCCCCTGACCTCAGGTCAGCGGCATCGCACCGTACCGACCGTGCTCGGCGAGCTGCTGCTCGTCGCCCACGGCGAGGCATTGGCCGGGGTGTACTTCCCCGGCCACTGGTACCCACCGACCGATCAGTTCTGTGGCACCGCGGTGCCAGGGGACCGCCTCGACCCGGTGCTGGACGCCGCAGCGACGCAACTCGGCGAATACCTGGCCGGAACCCGGCAGACCTTCGACGTGCCGACGGTGACCGCGTCGGACGAGTTCTCCGAGCGGGTCTGGGCCCTTCTCCGGCAGATCCCGTACGGCCGCACGACCACCTACGGCAGACTGGCCATCGAGCTCGGCAACCGCGGGCTGGCCCAGCGCGTCGGCCAGGCCGTCGGGCATAATCCGCTGAGCATCGTGATTCCCTGCCACCGGGTGCTCGGTGCCGACGGCAGCCTGACCGGATACGCCGGTGGCATCGAGCGCAAGCGATTCCTGCTGGACCTGGAACAACCGGGCACGTACCTGTTCCACACGCCGTTCGGAGACCGCGCGTAGTCTGGTCCGCCGTGACCCAGCCACGCGCCCATGCGCCCGAACCGCCACGCACACTGACCGAGACCGGACCGCTGCTCCTCGGGTACCTGGACTACTACCGCAGCGTGATCGCCAGCAAGGTGGTGGGACTGAGCGAAGCCCAACTGCGCACCGCGCCGTTGCCGTCCGGGTGGACACCGTTGGGCCTGCTCAACCACTTGGTCCACATGGAGCGACGCTGGCTGCGGTGGGGTTTCATGGCCGAGCACGTCGAGGACGTGGAGGGTGACCAGGGTGTCGGTCCGTGGCTGGTCCCCGAGGATGCCACGCTCGACGGCCTACTCGGCGAACTCGAGGCCGTTGGCTCCCGCACCAGGGCGATCGTCTCGAAGTCGGACCTGACCGCGCCGGCGTCCACCGGTGGCCGATTCGCCGCCGACGACCCGCGGCCCGCACCGACGTTGGGGTGGATCCTGTTCCACGTGCTGCAGGAATATGCCCGGCATGCCGGACATCTCGACGCGGCCCGGGAGCTGATCGACGGGCAGGTCGGGGAATAGCACCGCTCGTCAGAAGCTGACCAGGGAGCCGGCGAACAGCGAGATACCCATGGTGCCAAGCCCGATGCCGAGAGTCCGGAGCACGGACTGAAAGGCATTGGTTCGATCGGACCTGGCTCCGATGACCGCGCTGGCAGTCAGCGCGACGGCAACGATGACGAACAGGGCGACCTCCCGGGCCAGCAAGGGAACGATGGTCAGGAACGGCACGGGAATCGCTGATCCGATCACGAAAGCCGCCGCGCACCACGATCCCACCCGTACCGGCCGAACGATGTCACCCAATTCCCGGATGCCGTACTCCGCGTCGAGTTGCGCAGCCAGCGCATCCTTGTCGGACAATTCCTGCGCCACCTCGTGTGCCACACGTGCGGACAAACCCTTGGCGCGGTAGATCCCGACGAGCTCGTCGAATTCCTCCTGCGGGCTCATCTCCAGCCGCAGCCGCTCGGCCTCGATGATCGCCAGTTGGCTGTCCCGCTCCGAGGCGGCCTCGCCGAACTCGGCGCCGAACACCAGCAGTCCACCGACGATCATCGTGGCGACCGCCGCAACCATGGCCTCGGCGCCGGTGGCACCGGCACTGTTCAGGCCCTGGATGATGCCCGCCGCCGCGATCAGCCCGTCGTTGGCGTGGATGCGCAACATCCGGCGGTGCGCGCTGGTCGAAGGATCCCAATCCCGGTCGTCCGGCGGCGTGGCCATGCGGGAACCCTACTGACCGCGCGGCCCCAGAACCGTGACACGCCAGTCGCCGCCGGAATGATCGCGAGCTCACGGGTCACCGGTGCCGGCCCCGTACGTGCTCGCCCGTCTGCTGGGTCAGGCCGACGGAGACTGGCGTTGGAGGCGGGCTGCCACGAGTTGGACGCGGCGCTCGAGCGCTTCGCGATGCCCTGGGGGTGCGACAACGTCGAGGTCAACGAGCATGGTGCGGATGCGCGCAAGGACCGTCGGCGATTGAACAGCGGCGAGCGTCAGATCGTCGACGGATGCGGATACGTAGTCGGTCCAGGTGGGGACAGCCAGGACGACGCGCAGCCGGCCGTCGGGGCCGTGGATGCGGCCGATGTCCAGGTCGCGGTTGGCGAGGTGCCGGAGCAGGCCCTCGAGCACATCAAGGCATTGGATGGTGGTGGCCTGGTCGTTGATGGCGGCCGACTGTGCGCGCATCGCGATATCGACGAGCAGTCGGAACGCCAGCCGGGGGTCCTGGTCGAAGGTGCGCTCGATTCCGATGACTATGCAACTGATGACGGCGTTTGCGTCGATGACCCCGTTGTCTTCGCCGGCCACGGTCGCCAGGACCGCGCCCTCTTGCACGGTGTCACCGACGCCGACATCGAGCGCGATGACAGAATCCGTGGCACCGGCGAGCTCGACGAGTCGGTTGAGGTCCAGTCGTTGAAGCACTCCGGGCCGCTCTATCCATCGCAAGGCCCGAGCCGGACGTTCGGCGCTCCAGCTCGCCTCGGGCGCGGCGCCCCGTGCACGCACGTCGCGGGCGGTCAAAGGTGCCTGGTAGATCCGGTCGAGAACGGCGCGACCACGCTGGTCCAGTTCGCTCAGCACGGCCGAGAGCTGGATCGACCGAAACGCCCGCAACTGGAGTCGGCGAATGACCACCAGTGACGCCACGGCCATGATCAGGGCGATGCCCGGGACGAGGACTGAGATCGTAGGTGCGTCACCCATTCGCAATGCGGCGACGGTGCAGTACGCGAACATACCGACGAAGAAGCCCGAACTGTGCCAGACGATCGGGTCGTCCCGAAACAGCGCCAGTCGCGGCGAGAACGCCGTCGACGCCCACTGCACCACAAGGAACAGCAGCGAATAGATCACACTGATCAGCGCGATCACGCCGCCGCCGATGGCGAAAAGCAGGCCTCGGATGTCAGTGCTGATCACCATGGGTCCCGCGGTCAGCAACGGCGTCAGCATTCCGAGCGCGGCTCCGCCGACCAGGTAGCACAGCTGGGTCACTCCCGCGGCAATCGGCCGGCGCGGTTGCCGGACCCGGACCACCTGAGATCTTCCTTCCCGGTTCAACAGGCCCGTGCGTCTGGCCGTCGGGACGGTGGGACCGCTCATCGCAACTGTCGCTCTGGCGCCATCGAATCTCCTTCGGTCCAACGGGTTGATCCACCTTCCCACCGCAGGCCGGTCCGGTCCGCGATTGGCGCGCATGTCATGACGACCGGGCCGGTTGGGCAAAAGAAGCCACCCATCTCGGACCGAGTCACCCGACAAGAATGAGGTGAGGTGCCGGGCGCGGGGACTAGCGTGCCGATCATCGGCGCGACGTGACCGCCCTCTCGCCGACACGGAGCCTCTCAGTCGGCGCGGTTCGTGTCTGGTCGTATCGGAGGCATTGTGAGTGGTCCTCAGCCGGGGCGAAGTGTGGGTCCGACGAGCGAATTCAGCCTGTTTTTCCGGGTCAAGCCGGGCGAAGGAGAAGCTCTGCGTGCGGCTCTGCTGGATCTGCAGGACACTCCCGGGTACCGGCCCGGGGACTACGGCATAACGATCCAGAGCATTCACGAGGCGCGGTTCGTGCTCTTCGACGATGACACCCGGCTGGCGTTCGTGACCAGTTTCGACGGTCCATGGGATGCCTACATGGAGGACTTCTTCACGTCGGGGCCGACGCTGGCACTGTTCGATGCCGTCTTCCGTCACTGCGAGGGCTACGCAGGGCTTCCCGATCTCGCAGCGGTCAAGGCGTTCGTTCTCGGTGCGGAGCAGGGCGCGGCCGCCTATGCCCGGAACTACCCCGGCACCGTCAAGGAGATCAAGAAGGCTCAGCGAGTCAATGCGGCTTTCCAGCAGGTGCTCGATCACCCGCAGGCCGCGGAAGCCCTGCAGCACCCGGCGTTGCAGCCGTTGCTGGCGGAGGCCTCCGATTAATCCGTTGACGATGAAGTCGGTAGGGTTCTGATGTCTGACCACATTTCCGGCCCCCGGGCGCTGGCCGATCCGATCGCGGATATCACCGACCTCTACGCGTTCCCGAGCCCTGCGCAGCCCCAGAACCTCGTGCTCGTCATGAACACGCTGCCTTTTGCGCAGCCGGCGGACCTCTTCTCCGACGGCCTGGTCTACCGCTTCCGCCTGCGCCGACTGACCCACGCCGAGTCGGCAGACAGCGGCGCGCCGTTCGACATCGTCGGGGACGAGCTCGTCGTCGACTGTGTGTTCTCCCCTCCGACCGGCAACGGGGATTCCCGGACGCAAGAGGGCACCTGCACGGTCAGCGGGGGTGGTGGGTCGACCTCATTCCGGGTGGGCGATCCCGGCGGCGGTTCGGGAGCCGGAATCCGGGCCTTCGCGGGCGTGCGTTGGGACCCGTTCATCATGGACGCGCCCGCGGCCTTGAAGACGATCGCGACCGGGAAGCTGGCCTTCAACGATCCTGGCGCTATCTACCTCGACGGCAAGGACGTGCTCAGCATCGTGGTCGAGATCGACACCGACGTTCTCGGCGGCGCGTCGTTGATCGGCGTGGTGGCGGAGACGCTCACTCGCGGACGTTTCAACGTCCGCATCGAGCGCGTGGGCCGGCCGGAGGTCAAGAACATGATGTTGGCGCCCAAGCAGTTCGACACCGTCAACCGGGACCTGGAAATCCGGGACCTCTACAACATGGAGGACGCGTTCCACCTTCAGGACGGCTACCTCGGCGCCTACAAGGCTCGGCTGAACGCCAACCTCACATTCTGGGACGGCCTCGACGGAACGGTCGACTGGCCCCCGGACGCGGATGGAAATCACCCGCTGACCGATCTGGTCCTGGCCGATTATCTCGTCGTCGACGTGACGAAGCCCTACGCCGAGCGGGGTTCGTACTTGGAGATCGAGATCGCCGCCCGGCGCGGCGAACCGCATCGGACTTGCGGAGGACGCACCCTGAACGACGACGTGATCGACACGCTGTTCACGCAGCTGGTGAATGCGGGAAACGGGCCGGTCATCCGCGACGGCGTGGACCATGCCACCCGACCCGCCGGGCAAACCTTTCCCTACCTCGCACCACCCAATCCGGATCCGCCCAAACTCCCCGAGCATCACTAGCGGCCGGGGGCGTGACGAGAGTGACCCAGGCGACGGTGCCGACGCTCGATCTGGACGACATCCAGGCCGGCGCGCTGTTCGAACGGCCCTCGCCGTATGTCGGAACCTACCTTCTGTTGCGGATCGATGATCGCCATGACGGTCGCGAACTTGTCCGACGACTGCATCGGATCGTCAACTCCGCAGCTTCCCCGCCCGGATCTCGCGCAGACACCTCGATCACGGTTGCGTTCACCTACGCGGGCCTGGAGGCACTGGGCGTCCCACAAGAGTCCCTGGACAGCTTCGCCCCCGAATTCCGGGAGGGAATGGCGGCCCGGGCAGACCTTCTCGGGGACACCGGGGAGAGCAGTCCCGAACACTGGGAACGGCCCCTGGGTACACCCGAGGTGCACATCGCGATCGCGGCACTCTCCCCCGATCCGGCAGTGCTGCAGGCCGCTGCGGAGCGAGCCAGCCGCGCCCAGGAGGAACTTGCCGGGGTCGAGGTGGTCTGGCGCCAGGATTGCTATCAGCTGCCTACCGGCCGGACCTCGTTCGGGTTCAAGGATGGAATCGGTCAGCCTGCAGTTGAAGGGAGTGGTCGTCCGCCGTCCAATCCCAAGGAGCGACCGCTGAAGGCCGGCGAAATCATACTGGGCTACCCCGACGAGTCGGGCGAACTGCCGCCGATGCCGACTCCCGCGGTTCTCGGCCGCAACGGCACCTATGTGGTTTTTCGCAAGCTCCACACCAAGGTGGCCGCCTACCGTCAGTACTTGCGCGACCGCGCGGCGACCCGCGCCGACGAAACCCTTCTCGGTGCAAAGATGGTGGGCCGCTGGCAAAGTGGCGCCCCACTCGTGCTTGCCCCGGACGGCGATGAACCCGAACTCGGCGAGGACGCTCGCCGCCACAACCACTTCGGGTATGCCGAGGATCCGCGTGGGCTCAAGTGCCCGGTCGGCGCCCACGCCCGTCGGGCCAACCCCCGCGACGCCTTCGACGACGACGGGAGCGTCAACGTCCGCCTGCACCGGATGATCCGGCGCGGCACCAGCTATGGGCCGATGTTGCCCGACGGCGTGCTCGAGGACGACGGCGCCGACCGGGGAATCATCTTCGTGTTCGCCGGGGCACACCTGGGCCGGCAGTTCGAATTCGTCAAAACCCAGTGGCTCAACGACGGCATCTTCATCGGCGCCCCCTCGGAGAAGGACCCCCTGGTCGGAGCCAACGACGGTTCCGGGACCTTCACCATCCCGCAGCGTCCGATCCGCCGCCGCCTGCAGGACCTCCCACCCTTTGTCGTGACACGTGGCGGCGAGTACTGCTTCGCCCCTGGCCTGCGCGCGCTGCGATGGCTCGCGGAGCTCGAGACATGACCGAAAATGACCAAACGGAGGGCACTATGGCGGCAGACGACTCGTCCGGGACCGACCGATGGAAGGCACTGGACTTCGGCCCCCCGGCCGCTGACATCGATGAGGTCGAGCCCCCGGTACTCGTGGACTACCGGTCCGGCGGCCGGGTCGCCGTCGTCACTCTCAATCGACCGCATGCGGACAACGCCATCACCACCGAGATGGGCGCCCTGCTGACCGAGATCATCGAGACGATCGCGGTCCGCACCGAGGTCCGTGTCGTCATCCTGACCGGGGCCGGCGACCGCGCGTTCTCCGTCGGGAGCGACCTGCGGCAGCGCAAGAACATGACCAAGGAAGACTGGCTCCGGCAACGGCAGGACTTCGACCGCACCCTGTACACCGTCCGCCAGCTGCGTAAACCGATCTTCGCCGCCGTGAACGGGATCGCCTACGGCGGCGGCAGTGAGCTCGCCCAGAGCGCAGATTTCATCATCGCATCCGAGAACGCCACCTTCGCCCAGCCCGAGGCGATGCTCGGCCTCGCGGCCGGCGGCGGTTCACCGGTCCTGCTGCCGCGCCTGCTCCCGCCCGGCAAGGCCCTCCAGATGCTGCTGACCGGAGATCCGATCACCGCCGAGGAGGCGCACAGACTGGGCATGGTCAACGAGATCCATGCCCCAGGAGAGCTGATGGCGGCCGCGGAGCAGATCGCGAACAAGATCGCCGGCAACTCCCCGACCGCGGTGCAGGCGGTCAAGCGTGCGGTTCTCCTGGGTGAAGGCCAGCCCACCGAACAGGCGATCGCCATCATGATGGACGCCCACTGGCGCTCGGCTGTCCACCCGGACCGCATCGAGGGCATCGGCGCCTTCAACGACGGCCGGGAACCCACCTTCGCCGATCCCGATTTCTGATCCACCGGTTCCACCACACCCCACCGCACCCGAGACGAGGAGGCCACGACCATGACCGTGAGCGACGATTTGCAGGCCAGACGCGCCGCGTTGGTGATGATCAACCCCGCTCCCTACAACGCTGAGGCGCCGCCCTCCGGGCTGGCCGGGCCCATCACCCCGACCGCACTTCACTACGTGCGCAGCAACTTCCCGCTGCCCACGCACGACGGCACGCTGGAAATCGGCGGCGCCGTCGACAACCCGATCACCCTCACTCTCGAGGACCTGAGGGCGTTGCCCGCGCACGAGCATGCCGTGACCCTTGAATGCGCCGGCAACGGACGCCTGGAGATGAGGCCCCTGCCGACCGGGGAACCCTGGGGCGACTACGCCGTCTCCACCGCCCGGTGGAAGGGTGCCCTGCTCCACGATGTCCTTGCGCTGGCGAGCCCTTCGGCCGAAGGCACCGACGTCAAGTTCGAGGGCGCCGACCGCGGCGCCTACCACCTCAAGCCGGTACTGCCGGAGACCAGCCGAACCGATCTCAGCTTCGAACGCGCCCTGCCGCTGTCGCTGGCCGCCGATCCCGAGGCGCAGATCCTGATCGCCTATGAGATGAACGGTGAGCCCCTCGGCCCGGACCACGGCGCTCCGTTCCGGGTCGTCGTCCCCCACTGGTACGCCGTCGCGTCGGTCAAGTGGCTCAAGCGCATCGATGTCCTGACGGAGCCGTTCGCCGGCGAATTCCAGACCGGGCACTACATGTACCAGTGGCCGGACCGGCCGCAGGAAGTCGTCAGTCTCATGCGGGTACGGGCTCGGATCACCGACCCGCCGTCCGGGTCGATCCTGGATCGTGGGCTCGTCACCGTCCGGGGGAAGGCCTGGTCGGGACAAGGGCCGGTGACCAGCGTCGAGGTGAGCCTGACCGGCGAGGGCGACTGGCAACCAGCACAGCTGGACGCCCCAGCGGGCCCATACCAGTGGCAGGACTGGACCTTCGTGTGGGACGCGGCCGACGTCGGCCGGCACACCCTACGTGCCAGGGCCACGGACGCCGCAGGCAACGTCCAACCGGACGTCCCGCCGTGGAACCGGCTCGGCTACGGCAACAACGCCATCGAGGTCATCTACGTCGACCTGGTGTGACCGCTACTGATCACGTCGGACCGCCAGGTGACTGCAGAACGGCCCCCGGACCAAGTCCGGGGGCCGTCTTGGGTTTCCAGGTGGATTCGAACCTGCGACCCCTGGTGATGATGCGCGCCACCGAGCGAGACCGGGCGCGGCGGTGCCGGGGCGGACCTGCCGCCCCGGCACCGGAGTGAGCGCTCCTTGTCGCAGATCTACTTCGTGACGGTCACCGTGACCGTGGCGCTGGTGGAGCCGCCGACCGTGGCACTGGCCTTGGGCACGAACTGGGCCTTCACGGTGTGCTTACCCACCGTCGTGCCGGTCCAGGTGTACTTGGCCACATTCGCGGACACCGAGACGGTCTTGGCCGTCTTGCCGTCCACCACGAACTTCACCGAACCCACCGGCTGCTGCTTGGTGTCCAGGCTCACGGTCGCGGTGAACACGATCGTCTTGCCCTTCTTCACCGTTGCCGCCGACGCCTTCAGCTTGCTGGTCGACACAGCCTTGACCACCGTCACCGTCACCGCTGTCGACGTCGCACCGACCGTGGTGGCCGACGACGACGGAATGAACTGCGCAGTGATCGGGTGCTTACCGACCTTGGCCGTCTGCGACAGCTTCACCGTGGCCTTGCCGGAGATCACCGGAACCGTTGCCAGCACCGCCGACCCGTCGGAGAACCGGACCTGGCCCGCCGGCGGCTTACCCGAGTCCAGCTTCACCGTCGCCGTCACCGTGACCGGCTTGGAGGTGCCGAAGGACTGCACGGTCGCCGAGGCTTTCACCGCAACGGTGGATCTGGCCCTGACCACGGTGACCGACTTGACCGGCGAGGCCGACTCCGCCACGGTCGCGTTGCCGGCGAACTTCGCCTGCAGGGTGTGCGTCCCTACCGCCAGGTCCTCCACCGCGATCGTGACCTTGCCGTTCTTCAGCACTCCGGCACCGATCAACGTGGTCCCGTCGTACAGGGACACGATCTCGCTGCCGAGGGTGCTCGCCGAGGTGACGGTCACCGTCGCGGTCACCACCCCGCCGAAGGGCAGTGAGGTGGCCGACACCGACAACCCCGTCACCGAAGGCACCAGCACCACCGGCTTGGCCGCGATCGTCACCGAGCGAGCAGCGGACTCGTTGCCCGCCTTGTCGACTGCCTTGAACTGCACGACCTGCGCCGCAGCGGTCTTGGCCACCGTGAACGGCGCCGTGTAGGTCTGCCAGTCGCCGGTTGTGCCGATCCGGTACGAACGCGACGCCACACCCGACGCCTCGTCCGACGCGATGAGACTCACCGTCACCGGATCGTCACCATCCAGGTTCGCCGCGGTCTCCGGCGCCACGGTGTCCACCTTGACATCGATCGACTTGGTGGCCTCGACGTTTCCGGCCTTGTCGGTGGCCCTGAACTGCACCGCCTGGGCACCCTCGACATCGATGATCACCGCAGCGGCGTAGGTGTGCCATTCCCCGTCACCGAGCGCGTACTCGATGAGGTCCACCCCGGACTTGTCGTCGGTCGCCGACAGCGTGAGCGAGACCGGACCGATCCACCAACCATTCTTTCCGGACGGGTCCGCCGGGTCGAGGGTGGCCGTGGTCACCGGGGCTGTCGTGTCGACCGCCTTGGTGATGGTCGCGGACTTGGTGGCTTCGACGTTGCCGGCCTTGTCCGTGGCCCGGAACTCGATGGTCTGGTCCGAGTCCGTCCGGGGCACCGAGATCGGATCGGCGTAGGTCGACCAGGTCTGGGTGTTGATCCGGTACTCGATCTGGGCAATACCGGAGCCGCCGTCCTCGTCCGTCGCGGTCAGCGTGACGACGGCCGGGTTGGCACTGGACACCGAGGCGGTGGTCACCGGCGCTGTGGTGTCCTCGCTCGGCTGCTGGCCACCGGTGAGGTGGAAGAAGTCGAACGACGCGGTCACCGGGTCGGCACTGGCGTTGGCGCCCGTGGCGATCAGCCCGATCTTCGGGTTGCTCAGGGCCACCGTCGACTTGTCGATGGCAGCCCACCCGGTCCAGGTGCTCCCGGCACTGGTCCAGGTTGTTCCGTCGGTCGAATAGCTCGGCGTCAGGTTCGTCCCGTCACTGGTCACCCGCAACCAGACAGTGTCAGGGAAGTCGGCACCGAGGTCGGGGCTGTTGGCCTCCGCGGCGGTCCCGGCCTTCTCGTGGCTGAACTGGATGATGCGAGCGGCCTTGGCACCCGAGGACGAACGGCCCTCGAACACCAGCTTCAGGTAGTTGTCGTCGTCGCCGTAGATCAACAGACCGGCCTGGGCGTACGCGGTGTACATGGCACCGGTCACCTTGGTGGTCGCCTCCCAGCCGCCGGCGGGCAGGTCCTGCAGAACCAGGTTCCCTGCCGTGTTGGTGGTCTGGTAGAGATCAGTGGCCGTCACCGGAAGCTTGAGGCTCCCGCCACCCACCGTCAAAGTCCCGTCCGGACGCAACACGGTCCACCGGCAATCGGACAGCGTGCTCCCGTCGAACTCGTCGTCCGGACCGGTCACCCCGCCGACATCTGGCGTCACGTTGAAGAAGTCGAAGTGCGCGTCGACCACCGGACCCGCTGCAGGACCGGCCATGGCCGCCAGCCCGACCTGTGGGTTGGTGAATCCGGCGGTGGACTTGCGCACCGAGCTCCAGCCACTCCACGACGCGGTGTCGGGAGCGCTGATCCAGGTCTCGCCGTCGACCGAGTAGCTCGGAGTCAGGTTCGTCCCGTCGCTGGACAGCTTCAGCCACACGGTGTCCGGGAAGTCTGCGCCCAGGTTGGCCGAGTTCGCCTCCTGCGCCGCTCCGGCCTGCTCGTGACTGAACTGGACGATCCGGGCGGCTTTGTCGCCGGACGACGATCGGCCTTCGAACACCAGCTTGGCGTAATTGTCATCGTCGCCGTAGACCACGATGCCGGCCTGCTCGTACGAGGTGTACATCGCACCTGTCACCTTCGTGGTGACTTCCCAGGCGCCGTCCGGCATGGCCTGCAGCACCAGATTTCCGGCGTTGTTGGTGGTCTGGTAGAGGTCCTTCGCCTGGATCGGGATGGTCAGCTGGCCACCCGATACCGCGAGACCGTCTTCCGGTCGCACGACGTTCCAACGGCTGGAGTCCAGCGCAGCGCCCTCGAACTGATCCGACTTCGCGCTACCGCCGGCGGAGTTGTCCGGCGTGAGGTGGAAGAAGTCGAACGCGGCGTCCACCGCCGTGCCGGAGTTGGCCAGCGACAGCAGGCCCACCCGCGGGTCGGAGAAGGCGGCCGTCGACTTGCGCACGGTCGACCAACCGGTCCACGAGTCGTCGGCGGCGATCCAGGTGATGCCGTCCGTCGAGTAGCTCGGGGTCAGGTTTTCACCATCGCTGGTCAGCTTCAGCCACACGGTGTCCGGGAAGGCCGCGCCCAAATTCTGGGTGTTGGCCTCCTGGGCGGCGCCTCCGCCCTGCTCGTGGCTGAACTGGATGATGCGCGCGGCCTTGTCACCCGACGACGAACGGCCCGAGAACACCAGCTTGGCGTAGTTGTCGTCATCGCCGTAGACCACCAGACCGGCCTGCTGGTAAGCGGTGTAGAACGGCCCGGTCACCTTGGTGGTGACCTCCCACGGGCCGGACGGCATCGGCTGCAGGACGATGTTCGGTGCGTTGTTGGTGCTCGAGTAGATGTCGGCCGGGGCGGTCGGGATGTGCGCCGCGCCGTCCGAGACGGTCAGGTTGCCGTCTGGTCGGATGACCGTCCAGCGGGTGCCGTCCAGCGCACTGCCGTCGAACTCGTCGGACTTGGTGCCCAGGCAGGCCGGCGCGGCCGGCGACACCTTGACCTCGAACGTCTCGGTGCCGTAGGCGCCTTGCTCGTCCGTCACTGTCAGGGTCACGGTGTACGTGCCGGCGGTGACGTACGTGAACGAACCGGTTGCGCCGTCGATCTTCTCGCCGGCGGTGGTGCCCAGGTCCCAATGGTAGGTGACGTCGCTGCCCTCGGGATCGGTTGCCGCAGCGGCCAACTCGACGGTCAGTGGTGCGGTACCGGCCACCGGGGTCACCGTCGCCGACGTGATGTCCGGACGTTGGTTGACCGTTGCGCCCTTGCCGATGAAGTCGACCCAGTTGACGTTGACCACCGAACCGGTCTGGCCGTCCTTCTTGGCGACCAGGTACAGCGTGCCGGTCTCATCGGTGACGTTGCTCAGGGTGGTCTGGGTGTCGTCGAACGCCTGCCAGCCACTGGTCGGTTTGGCCGGGACCGTGCCGAGCAGGGTGCCCGTCTCCGGGTTGTTCCACCGGAGTTCGAAGTCGGCGCCGATCGTGCCGGCCTCCCGCATCGAGACGGCGGTGATGTCCTTGAGGTTCACCCGGTCGAACGAGATCCAGTCACCAGGTTCGACAAACCCGATGTTCGAGGTGCCGCCGGCCGGATCCGAGGTGGTTTCGACGACCACGCCGGCGTCACCGGTCGAGGTCGAGCCGGCAATGCGACCGGTGTCGTTGAAGTGCTCGGCCTGGCGGTGCTTGGTCTGCAGGATCACGGTGGATGAGCCGGTGAGCGCCGGAACGGCGCCGTTGCCCTTGTCCGTGTAGGAGACCTGGATCACCCAGTACAGCCAGACGTCGCCCCCGTGCCCGCCGCCCTCCAGGGTCTGGATGGTGGCCGTGCACCCCGAAGCCGTGCCCATCGGGTGAGCGTGCGACGAGCCGCCGGAGAAGTGGCCGAGCGAGCTCTGTTCCTTCACCAGATCACACGAGATGCTGCCGTCCTCGGTGGAGCCGTCCTCGGCGTCGGTGACCTTGGCGACGTACTCGAGCTGGTCGCCGAACTCGAAGAACTGTCCGTCCAAGGGAGTCTCGATGGTGATCACCGGGCGGTTGTTTCCCGACGTGATCTCCAGGTTGGAGACACCGGCCCGCCCGCCCTCGTCGGTGACCGTCAACTGCACGTCGTAGACGCCGGCCGCAAACGTGTGCGTCGGGTTGGCCTCGGTCGAGGTCTGGCCGTCGCCGAAGTTCCAGGAGTAGGTGACGGTGTCGCCATCCGGGTCGTTCGAGCCGGCCGAGGAGAACGCCACCGTCAACGGCGCGTCCCCGTCCGTCTTGTCCGCCGACGCCTTGGCGATCGGAGCGCGGTCGCCGGCGGTGTAGTCGATCCGGTAGATGCCGGAGTCGGTGTTCTCACTCCACCCGGAGCCCCAGTCGATGAGGTAGAGGCTGCCGTCCGGCCCGAACTTGGAATCCATCATCTTGATGGTCCGGGTGGCCGGCGCGGGCAGCTTGTGCAGCGTGGTCTGGACCACCTTCTGTGCCTTGGTCAGGGCCGAGTCGGTCAGGATCGAGAACAGGGTGTTCTTGTTCCACTCCGCGAGCAGCGGCTTGCCGCTCCAGTACGCCGGCCACTTGGTGCCGGAGGTGTTCGCCGGGTCGTAGGAGTAGACCGCACCGGCCATCGGGGCGCCGCCGCCGCCGATCTCCGGCCAGTCGGTGCCGGCGTCGTAGTGGTAGTAGATGTCGGCCGGGATCGCCGCCGGCAGCGTGGTCAGACCGGTGTTGTGCGGCGAGTCGTTGGTCACGCCGGTCGCGCACTCGTATTTGGTGCCACTGGTGTTGGTGGCGAAGTTCCACCGGTTGTAGGCGGCGTTGTTCCCGGTGCAGAACGGCCAGCCGTAGAAGCCGGGAGTGTCGACGATGTTCCATTCGACGGTGTTCGCCGGTCCGCGATTCGCGTTGGCACTTCCGGCGTCGGGTCCGTAGTCGGCGACCAGCAGGTGATGCGTCACCGGGTCGATGTTGATCCGGAACGGGTTGCGGAAGCCCATGCCGAAGATCTCCGGCTTGGTCTTGGCGGTGCCGCCCGGGAACAGGTTCCCGTCGGGCACGGTGTAGCTGCCGTCGGTCTCCGGGTGGATGCGCAGCACCTTGCCGGACAAAGAGTTGGTGTTGCCCGAGGTGCGGGAGGAGTCCCAGTAGTCCCGACCGTCGCGGTAGTCGACCGGGGCGTAGCCGTCCGAGGCGAACGGGTTGCTGTTGTCCCCGGTGGCCAGGTAGAGGTTGCCGTTGCTCTTGTCGAACACCATGGAACCGCCGTGGTGGCAGCATTCCTGGCGTTGCACCGGCACGTCCAGGACGACCTTCTCGGAGCCGGCGACGAACGTGTTCGTGGTCTGGTCGACGGTGAACCGGCTGAGCCGGTCGACGCTGGGCGAGCCCGCCGCGTTCGGCGAGTAGTACACGTACATCCAGCCGTTGTCATCGAAGTTCGGGTCGAGGGCCATGCCCAGCAGGCCGGACTCGTTGTCGTGCGTGACGGCCAGGTTGGCGACCTGGGTGGTCTGGTGCGTGGCCGGGTTGATCACCTTCACCAGCCCGTACTGCTCGATGTAGAAGACCCGGCCGTCGGAGGCGACGTCCAGCATCATCGGGTCGGCGGTGTTGTCGTCCAGCGATACCACCTCGTAGTTCTTGGCCAGAGAGGCGCCGCAGTCGGCATCCTCGACGCCCGCGGTGGTCTCGATGCCGCCCAGGATCATCTGCTGGAACCACGGCTTGGACCAGTTCGTCGCGTCGTGACCCAGCGCGTTGTAGGCCGAGCGACCGCCGTCGAAGTCCTGGCACCAGGCGATCGGGTGGTCGTTGCCCATGGTCGAACCGGTGTAGCTGGCCTGGTCGAGCGAGGCCAGCACGTGCACGTTCGCCCGTGGGTTGGCCCGGAAGTCGTACAACTCGTCGGTGAGGTCGATGGTGTCGCCGAGGCCGGCCATCGACGGATGCACCTTGTCCTCGATCAGCAGCCTGACCGGTTGGATCGCCGGATGCTGCTTGAAGTAGGCGCCGACCAGCTGGCCGTACCAGTCCCAGTCGTAGTTCGCGTCACTCGCGGCGTGAATGCCGAAATAGCCTCCGCCGGCCTCGATGTAGGTCTTGAGCGCCGCCTGCTGCGACGCGTTGAACATCGCCGCCACGTTGGGGGACGTGGTCGACAGGAAGATCACCGTCTTGTACTGGGCCAGGTTCGCGGACGTGAACTTGGTCGAGTCCTCGGTCTGGTCGACGGTGAAGTTGTGTGCCGCGCCCAGTGCCTGGATCTGTGCGATGCCGGCGGCGATCCCTTCGGTGTGCCGGAAGCCGGTGGTCTGGGTGAACAGGAGAACCTTGTACGGATCGACATCGGCTGCCGCGTCGCCGTCCTCGTGGTCCTCGCCCGCGTGCGCCGGCTTGACCGGGGCCGAGGACGCCTTCTGGATGGACGCATGGGTCTGGTCCGAGGTCGGCGTCTTGGCACCGGGTGCCGCAGCGGCGCCCGGGGCCAGGACGATCGTGGTCGCCAGCGCCGTGATCAGTGCGGTGCCGAGACCGACCAGCCGACGGAGCCCGACCGGTTCGGGTGCCGTCCCGTCCGCGTGGTCTCGACGAAGAGGAGTCGACGGGACGTGGCATGGGTGATGTCCTTTCGCCGTAGAAAGATGCGGGCACGTCGAATCAGCGGCACGCCGAGCGCGACGCCGGTGGCGGCGGGGTTCGGCCGCCGCCTGTCATCGGAGGTGGTGGGTCGGCCCGAGTTCGCCGAGGTTGCGCGGTTCACTGGGTGATGGACGGGATACGGGAGATCGCACCGGGGCGGCACGGCTCAAGCCGGCGCACCGACCGGTCCGATCGGTCCGTCGTCGTCGAGAACCGCTGGAACGGGGGTGTTCCCGCTCGCAGCATGTGCCGCTCAGGTGGGGTCAGTGTCATCGGTCACATCCGAATATGTCAACCGTCTAAACAAAGTTTTTGTGAAGAGCGGGTGTGTCCGACATGTGCAGGGCGGATCCGACGAGCAACTCTGTGCCGCATTCATCCGATCTTTGACGGCCGACGTTGGCTGAATGGTCACTATTCGACATGTCGTCGTGAGCCATCGGCGGCCCGTTCACTCGATGGCGGATGGCCGGCGTGTGGTGCAGTGACCCGCAGTGACACGCTCGCGTCGGAGGCATGGGCGAGCAGATCGCGCGGTGCGACCGTGCCGGCCGGCCCGTCTCACCGGGCAGATGCGCACAGTGGCTGCGGACGGCGAAAGCAAAAGGCCCTGGCCGGGCCTCACGGACATCGTCCGAAAGGCGTCGGCCAGGGCCTGGTGGTAGCGGGGGCAGGATTCGAACCTGCGACCTCTGGGTTATGAGCCCAGCGAGCTACCGAGCTGCTCCACCCCGCGTCAGCGGTGACACCACTGTATCAACCGCTCACCGGGCAACCAAATCCCCAGGCCACGGGTCAACCTCCGGACCCGCTGGACGTCGTGGATCCCGAGGTCGACCCGGCCGAGCCGGCGCGGGACGACGTCGTCGGTGCTGTCGATGCTCCCGTGGTGTTCTTGGCGGCGACCGCGAGGTAGTTGTTCACGGCCTCTTCGAGCTTCTGCGAGGCCGCACCGATCTGCCCCAGGTCGCCGGACTTCTTGGCCGCGTCGAGGTCCTTGACAGCCGACTCCATGGCCGCCACCGCGGCCGCCTCGTCGGCCGGCAGCGGACCCGTGCTCGGACTGACCGTGACCGAGGTCGGTGGGACGCTCTGTCCCGCCGTACCCGGCGTCGTGGTCGCCCCCGTGGTCCCGCCGGTGCCACCGGTGCTCGGCGTCTCCACCGGCACCGCCTTCTGCAGCGCCTCCTCCAGGGTGGTACCCACCCCGACCTTGTTGGCGTACCAGACCAGCACCCGGTTCAACTGTGGGTACTGCGACGCGCTCGACTGCCCCTGGATGTAGAACGGTTCGACGTACAGCAGCCCGTCATTGACCGGCAGCGTCAACAGGTTCCCGAAGATGACCCGGGCGCCACCTTGCTGCTGCGACAGCGTGACCAACGACGAGACCTCTTGAGTGGTCCGGAAAAGCGTCTGTACCTGCGCCGGGCCCGGAGTCTGCGTGTTGCTGGGTAGTCGGAGCACGTTGATCTGCCCGTAGTTCTCCGGATCGGACGAGGCCGAGACATAGGCCGCCATGAACTCACGGGCGAAACCGGTGAGCACACTGGTCAATTGGAACTCGGACTGCTCCTGACCTGGCATCCGCACCTGGAGGTAGTAGGGCGGCTGGGCCAGGCTCGGATCCGACGTCGGGTCACCGGGCACCTTCCAGAAGCCGGCGCTGTTGAAGAAGTCCACCGGATTGCTCACGTTGTACTTCACCAGCAGGGTCCGCTGGACCTCGAACAGGTCCTCCGGATACCGGAAGTGCGCCCGCAGGTCCGTGGAGATCTCGCTGCTCGGCTTCACCAGCCCGGGGAACACGCCCTCCCAGGCCTTGAGGACCGGGTCGGTGTCGTCCACCTGGTAGAGGGTGACGGTGCCGTCGTAGGCGTCCACGGTCGCCTTCACCGAGTTACGGATGTAGGAGATCTGCTTGTTCTCCTGGGTGGTGCCGCGGACCGACAACGAGTTCGTCGTCGCCTGGCCGAACCCGACGGCCTGGGCATACGGGTAGTTCTCGGCGGTCGTGTAGGCGTCGACGATCCAGACGATCCGACCGTCGACCACCGCCGGATACGGCTTCGTGTCCGTGGTCAGGAACGGTGCGGCCTTCTCCACCCTGGTCCGCGGATCCCGGTTGTACATGATCTTCGAGGCACCGTTGATGCCGCTGGAGAACAGGAAGTTCATTTCGCCGTAGCTGGTGGCAAAGACCAGTCGCTGGAACAAGTTCCCGACCGGAACGCCGCCCTTGCCGGAGTAGGTGTAGTAGTCGTCGTTGGTCTCGCGCTCCATCGCCGCGCGGCTGCCGTCGTTGCCGACGATGGCGTAGTCGGTGGTCAGTTGCCCGTAGTAGATCCGCGGTTGGCCGACCTTGATCTTGCCCTGGCTCGACACGTCGGAGACCGTGTAGTCGGGGTAGCCGTCGACCACGGTATTGGCCGGCGCGGCGACGAACCCGTCGCCGTGGGTGTACACCATGTGCCGCTGGATCCAGTCGGTCTGGCTGCCGGACAGCCCCGCGGCGTTCAATTCTCGGGCGGCGACCACGTAGTCCTGGGTCTTCCCGTCGATCGTGTACCGGTCGACCGAGAGCTGTTCCGGAAAGCCGTACCAGTTCTTCAGCTGCTGCTGCTGGGTGAAGGTGGGTGACAACACGTTCGGGTCCAACAGTCGGGCATTGGGCACGGTGTCCTGATCGGACAACACGTCCGACGCCTGCCCGGCCGTCTTGCCCGCGTAGTCGGTGTACGTGACCTTGTTCTGCCCGATCCCGTACGCCGCCCTGGTCGCGCCGATGTTGTTGGCGATGTACGGCGGTTCCTTGGAGTTCCCGTTCGGGTTGACCACGACCTTCTGCAGCACCAGTGGCCACACCCCGCCGATGAGGACGCTGGAAAGCACCAGCAGGACCAGCGCTACCGCGGGCAGCTTGACCGACCGCAGGAACGCGCCCACGAAGAAGCCGACGGCGCAGATCGCCGCGATGAACATCAGGATGATCTTGGCGGGCAGCACGGCGTTGACATCGGTGTAGTTGGCGCCGGTGAAAAATCCGCTCCGGTCGGAGAACAGGAGCCCGTACCGGTCGAACCAGTACTGCACCGACTTGATCAGCACGAACAGGCCCACCAGCAGGGACAACTGCAGCGTCGCCTGCGAGGTGATCCGGCGACCCGGGCCGGAGATGCGGATGCCGCCGAACAGGTACTGGGTGACCAGGATGGCGATGAAGCAGATCGCGGTGATGACGAACGCCCAGCTGAGCAGCATCTGCCAGAACGGCAATCGGAAGACGTAGAAGCCGATGTCGTGGCCGAACTGCGGATCGGTGGTGCCGAAGGTGCCGCCGTGTATCCACAGCTGCACGACGGACCAGTTGCCCTGCGCGGAAATCCCGCAGATCACCCCGATCAGCGTCGAGATCCCGATGGAGAACAGCTTCGGCCGTGCGGTCACCACGGTCCGGTAGGGCGCGAGCGGATCGACCTCGTTGGCGGTCGGGACGAAGACCGGGCGCGATCGGTAGGCGACCAGGAGCGAGACGAAGATCAGTCCTCCGGACAACAGCCCGATGACCAGGAACAGCAGGATCCTGGTCAGCGCCTCGGTGGTGAACACCCCGCGGAAGCCGACCTCGCCGTACCAGAGGAAGTTGACGTAGATGCCGACGAACTGGAACCAGAGCACGGCGAGCAGGGCAAGCACGCCGAGCACGATGAGTACCCGTTTGGCCCGCTTGGAGATCGTCGGGATGCCGATGGGGGGCCGGTTGGCCACGGGTGGACTCCTTGCGGGTTGAACTGCAGCAGGCAACGCCTGGTCAACTCTACGGAAGCTCGATGGGTTCCCTGTCGCGTTTGGCTGTGCTCGAGATGGCACGATCAATCGATGGCATCCCGTGACAGCGAGGACCCGGGCACCCTGGGCTCCGACGGCGCGAGTGCGCCCGACTGGTGGGAGGACGAGGAACTCGCGTCCGCGGTCGCCGACGTCGAGCAGTTCGCCGGGGCGGCCGGTTGGGACCAGCCCGCGCAATTGTTCGCCCTGGTCAGCACCGAGCAGTTGATCGCCGCCCAACCCGAGTTGGCCGCCCAGCTCGGCGGCACCTACACACCGATCGCGCAGGATCCGCTGGCCGCCGGGGAGTTGTCCGATGCCCTGGCCGAGATCTCCTGGCCGGCGGAGGTCGCGGGGTGTGTGCTGGTCCAGGAAATCCTGGTGCTCCCGCCGGAGGCCGGTCGCGAGTTGTCCGGCGACCCGACGGTCGCTGCCGGTCAGGCGGCCAGGCATCCCGACCGCACCGAGGCGCGGCTGGTGGC
This sequence comes from uncultured Actinomycetota bacterium, assembly GCA_963834185.1. Taxonomy (GTDB): domain Bacteria; phylum Actinomycetota; class Actinomycetes; order Mycobacteriales; family Nakamurellaceae; genus Nakamurella. The sequence goes on along the minus strand of CAWIAR010000003.1, from coordinate 135,251 downwards.
CGGTGTGCTGCGCGGCCTGCGCGGTGGCGCCTGCCTGCTGCGGATCCGCGGGGCCGACGCGGCACCGCTCCGCGGGGCCGACCTGGCACCCAATCTGCTCACCGCGTTGCGGATGACGTTCGAGGACTGACCGTTACCCGCTCGGGCGTCTCAGCAGCCGGTCGGGGTCTTACCCTCGGCGATCGCCTTGACCGCGGTCACCGCGTCGTCCAGCGTCGCGACCTTGGCCAACTGCAACCCGGCCGGGATCCGGGTGACCGCTTCCTGACAGTTCGGTGCCGGAACGAGGAACCAGGTGGCGCCGGCGTCGCGGGCACCGATCATTTTCATCAGGATGCCGCCGATGGCACCCACCTGGGACTTCTGGTCCGACGTCGCCCCCGGCTGGATCTCGCCGGTGCCCGCGATGAACACCCCGCCGGTCAACTCGCCCGGGGTCAGCTTGTCGATCAGGCCGAGGGTGAACATCAGACCGGCGGACGGGCCGCCGATGTTCTGCAGGGCGATGTGCGGGGTGAACGGGGCGGTCGGCCGTTCGGCCGGGACGATGCCGAGATAGCCGTGTCCCGGATTGTTCGGGTTCTCCCCGAGCGTGACCTTGACGTCGACCGTCTTGCCGTCGCGGATCACGGTGACCTTGACCGTCTGGCCCGGCGTGGTGCCGTTGAGTGCCGCCAGCAACGTCGGCAGGGTGGTGACCGCAGTGCCGTCGATCGCCGTGATCTGATCCTGCGGTTCGAGCAGGCCGGAGCTGGGGGAATCCTCCGCGATGTTTCCGACGTAGGTCACCGACGGGTAGTCCAGATACCGCAGCGCGGCAATCTCGGCGGCGGACTGTGAATCGGAGAACAGCTGGGCATTGGTCTGATTCACCTGCTCGACCGACTGCCCCGGCGGAAAGAAGTCCTCGCGCGGCGCGATCGAGTAATCTCCGGCCGCCCAGAACCCGAGCGCGGCGAACAAGGTCATGTGGTCCTTGACCGAGATGGTGGTCATATTCAGGTGACCGCTGGTCGGTTCGTTCACCGACGCCGGAATGTCCTCGCCGGTGAAGGAGATCACCGCGTGACCGTTGGCGCTGCCCAGGACGTTGAAGGTCACTCCGGGCCCGACCGCGACGTACGGGATCTGAACCGCCGACGCCACCGCGACGAGGGCGAGGCTCACCACGGACCCGACCAGGACGGTACGGCCGCGCAGCGACAACCGGCTGAACCAGGACATGGGCACCGACTCTAGGCGGTGCGTACCGTAGAACCATGACGAACCTGCCGTTCGGCTTTTCTTCCGGCGACGACGACGAGGCCCGCCGTTCGGGCTCGGGACCGAACCCTGGAGCCTTCGACCTGTCGCAACTGGGCAACATGCTCTCCCAGCTCGGGCAGATGATGTCCCAGGCCGGTACCTCGAGCGGGCCGGTCAACTATGACCTCGCGCGGCAGATGGCCACGTCGCAGGTGCCCGCGACCCATCCGGCCTCGTCGGTGGACGTGCGCATGGTCAGTGAGGCGGTCGAGTTGGCCGAAGTCTGGCTGGACGGGGTCACCTCGTTCCCCGCCGGAGCTCGCACGGCCACGGCGTGGACGCCACGGCAGTGGATCGAGGCGACCATGCCTACCTGGGAGAAACTGTGCAGCCCGATCGCCGAGCGGGTCTCGCAGGCCTGGATCGAGGGCCTACCGGAGCAGGCCAGGGAGCAGGCCGGACCGTTGCTGGCGATGATGGGTTCGATGGGCGGCATGGCGTTCGGCTCGCAGCTCGGCCAGGGCCTCGCTCAACTCGCCGGTGAGGTGCTGACCTCGACCGACGTCGGTCTTCCGCTCGGCCCGGCCGGCACCGCGGCGTTGCTGCCGGTGTCCATCGCCGAGTTCGGGAGCGGGCTGGACCTGCCCGAGGACCAGGTGCGGCTCTTCCTGGCCGCGCGTGAGGCGGCCCACCACCGGTTGTACGCCGGCGTTCCGTGGCTACGCGACCGGATCCTCGCGTTGATCAAGGACTACGCACAGGCGATCTCGGTCGACTTCTCCGCGGTCGAGGAACTCGCCTCGTCCATCGACCCCAACGACCCGTCGAGCATCGAGGCCGCGCTGGGCCAAGGGATGTTCGAGCCGAAGATCACCGCCGGTCAGCAGGCCGCGCTGGCGTCGCTGGAGACGCTGCTGGCCCTCGTCGAGGGCTGGGTCGACACCGTCGTCGCCGAGGCCGTAGGTGACCGACTCCCGGGCGCCGGTGCGCTCCGCGAGACGATGCGCCGTCGACGGGCGGCCGGCGGCCCGGCCGAACAGACCTTCGCCACGCTGATCGGTCTGGAACTTCGCCCACGCCGCCTGCGCGCCGCCGCCGATCTCTGGGCTGCGCTGGCCGAGTCCCGCGGCACCGACGGGCGTGACGCACTCTGGGCGGATCCGGGGCTGCTGCCGAGCGGGTCCGATCTGGACGACCCGCAGGGGTTCATCCAGCGGGACAAGGACTTTGCGGCGCTGCTGGCCGGCATGGGCGACCTGCAGCTGGATGCCGGCGACCTGCCGGCCGACGAGGAGGACTCCGCGGCGGAGTCCGACATCCCCAACGCGGAGTCCGATATCCCCGCTGTGGAGTCCGACCTCCCGAAGGCGGAGTCCGATGGGGACGACTCGGCCGACGAACCGCCGGCCCGCTCGGTCTAGCGCGCAGGCCCCGCGAGGATCAACTTCTGTCCTGCTGTGACAGGCGTGACAGGTGGTGACAACTTCATCCTCGCCGTCAAAGTTGATCCTCGCAGCCGAGGGGTTGGGGTTGCCTGAGCGTGCGCGAGGGCGGTGCGACCGCTGATCAGGCGGTGCTGGACCCGCGCCAGAGGTCGATGCCGGACTCGACGGCGTGGTGGTCGAGCAGGGTGAGCTCGTCGTCGCTGAAGTCCAGATTCTCCGTAGCGGCGATGTTGTCCTCCAGTTGGCCCACCGACGACGCCCCGACCAGCACCGAGGTGACGCGTTCGTCGCGCAGCGCCCAGGCCAGCGCGAGCTGGGCCAGCGTCTGACCGCGGCCGGCCGCTACGTCGTTGAGCGCCTTGATGTGCTCGATCGCAGCGTCGGTGAGCAGATCGGGCGACAAACTGCCGTTGCGGGCCGCCCTGGAGTCGGCGGGCACCCCGTTCAGGTACCGATCGGTCAGCATGCCCTGGGCCAGGGGCGAGAACGCGATGCAGCCGACGCCGAGGGTGCCGAGGGTGTCGAGAAGTCCGCGCTCCACCCACCGATTGAGCATGGAGTAGGACGGCTGGTGAATCAGCAGCGGTGTGCCGAGCTCGGCCAGGATCGTCGCGGCCCGCTCGGTGCGCTCGGGCGAGTACGAGCTGATCCCCGCGTACAACGCCCGACCGGACACCACAGCGGTGTGCAGCGCCCCCATCGTCTCCTCGAGCGGGGTGTCAGGGTCCACCCGATGCGAGTAGAAGATGTCGACGTAGTCGAGGCCCATCCGGTCCAGCGACTGGTCCAAGGACGCCAGCAGGTACTTGCGGGATCCGTGATCACCGTAGGGACCTGGCCACATGTCGTAGCCGGCCTTGGTCGAGATCACCAACTCATCACGGTACGGCCGGAAATCGGCCTTCAGGTGTCGGCCGAAATTCTCCTCCGCGCTGCCGTACGGCGGCCCGTAGTTGTTCGCCAGGTCGAAATGCGTGACGCCGAGGTCGAAGGCTCGACGCAGGATCTGCCGCTGGGTGTCGAAGTCGTTGACGTCCCCGAAGTTCTGCCACAACCCGAGCGACACGGCCGGCAGCAGCAGACCGGACCGTCCCGTCCGGCGGTACGACATCCGGTCGTATCTGTCCTCGTCCGCCAGGTAACGCTGTTCCAGGCCCATGTCGTGCAGTGTTCCAGGCCGCGATGCTGGCCCACCTGCGGGCCCGGCGTACCCGGCCGGTGGGGCCGCCCCCTCCCGGCAAGCCGGTCGGCGCGCGCGGTGCCGGGGCCAGCCTCCGGGCGATGGGCGCGACCTGCGGGTACGGTGGGTGCCGGTTCAGGTTCCACACGGTCCGGACAAACCTGCCCCGGGGGGAGCCCCGCAGGGCGAGGACAGGGAGGAAGTGCCATGGCTGAGACGTACAACGGCTACTGCGTCAAGTGCAAGGAGAAGCGGGACTTCGAAGGTGAGGTCGCCGAAACGAACGGACGTCGCATGGCGAAGGGCACATGTCCGGTTTGCGGAACCAAGATGAATCGCATCCTCGGCAAGGCCTGACGGTCCTCGCAGTACCCACGACGGCGCCGGGCCGACCAGCCCGGCGCCGTCGGCGTACCAGGACCATGTGGACAACTGGCGGATCGCCGGCACCGCCGTGACACGCTGGGCGGATGGCCGCCGGTACCGCCGCTCCCACCCGCGCGGATCCCGCGGCGATCTACGGCCTCGCCGGTGGGGTCCTGGTGATCGACCGCGGCGCGGACGGCCTGCAGATCGGCACCGATCCCCCTCGGTCCTACCTGCTCTCCGCCCCTCCACCAGGCTCGATGCGACTGCTGACCGCGCTCGACGGCACGTCGGCGTTGGGCGACGTGCTCCGCGCCCAACGGGCCGACCCGCAGGTCTGGCTGGAGGTTGTCGGCAGACTGGTCGATGTCGGGCTGGTCGGTCGGCTCCCGACGCATCGTCCGGTGGTCCGGTTCGCCGCCGAACGGGCTTCGCTTGCCCACCGGTTCGGTCCGGCGACCGCCGACCGGGTGCTCGCCGCACGCCGGGACAGCGTGGTCGTCGTCCTCGGCTCCACCCGCCTGGCCATCGACATCGCCGCGTTGCTCGCCGGCTCCGGGATCGGGCATGTCCACCACCGTCCCCACCGCGCGGTCCAACCGGCCGACCTGCCCCGTGGTGCCGACCGGGCTTCCGCGACCTGGAGCGCGGGCCGGAGCCGAGCCACGGCCGCGGACGCCGACCTGCTGGCCCGCTTGCTCCAGCGCCACGATCCGCGGGTCAGGACCGAACCGCCGGCCGGCCAGACACGCGCCGACCTGCACGTGTTGGCGGTGGACGGACCGGTTGACCCGACCGAGGCCGCGACGCTCGCCACGGCCGGCCTTGCGCACCTGCAGGTCTGGGCCGGACCGGCCCGCGCGGTGGTCGGTCCGCTGGTGTTGCCCGGCCGCTCGACCTGCCTGTACTGCGCGGACCTGCACCGCGCCGACGCCGACCCCCATGCCGCCGCGGTGGCGCGCGCTCGACGATCGGTGCAACTGAGCCCGGCACTGCATCTGGTGGCTGCGGTCACCGGTGGCGCGGTCGCCCAGGCTCTCCAGCTGCTGGACGGCGTGGGACGACCGGAGACGATCGACGGCACGCTGGAATGGGATCCAACCGGCCGAATGCGACGCCGTGGCTGGCATCCGCACCCCGAGTGCGGGTGTGGTGCTGCGGTTGGTGCCGGGCCGCTGACACAATGACCCGGTGACCGACAACCCCGGCGACATCCCCAGGGGCCCGCTGAGCCGCACCGCGAAGCTGGCCAGCCTGCCGCTGGGGGCGGCGGGCCGGGCCACCCTCGGCTGGGGACAACGGCTGCTCGGCGCTGACCGGCAGGAGGTCACCGCCGCCGTCCAGCGCCGCACTGCCGAGCAACTGTTCGAAGTGTTGGGCACGCTCAAGGGCGGCGCCATGAAGTTCGGGCAGGCGCTGTCGGTCTACGAGGCGGCCATCCCCGACGAATACGCTGCGCCGTACCGGGATGCGCTGACCAAGCTGCAGAACGCGGCACCCCCGATGCCGACCGCCACCGTCCACCGCGTCATGGCCGAGCAACTCGGCCGCGGCTGGATGAGTCACTTCGCCGAATTCAGCGACGAGGCGGCCGCCGCAGCCAGTATCGGCCAGGTGCACAAGGCGGTGTGGCACGACGGCCGCGAGGTCGCGGTGAAGATCCAGTACCCGGGCGCGGCCGACGCGCTCAAGGCGGACATGGCCCAGCTGAACCGGCTGGGCCCGTTGCTCGGCCTGTTGGTGCCCGGGGTACAGATGCGCCCGCTGTTGGCCGAGCTACGCGCCAGGGTGATGGAGGAACTGGACTACGCCGCCGAAGCCGACAACCAGCGAGCCTTCGCCAAGGCCTACGCCGGTGACCCGGACATCCTGGTACCCAAGATCGTGGCCAGCGCACCGAAGGTCGTGGTCAGCGAGTGGATGGACGGCATCGGCATGAGCCGGATCATCGCCGACGGCACCAGGGCCGAACGGGACGAGGCCGGCCGGCTGCTGACCGAGCTGCACTTCTCCGCGCCCGCCCGGGTCGGCCTGCTGCATGCGGACCCGCATCCGGGCAACTACAAGTTGACCGCTGATGGTCGGCTCGCCGTCATCGACTTCGGGTCGGTCGCCCGGCTGCCCGGCGGTACTCCCCCGATCATCGGCCGTGTCTCCAGGATGGCTCTGGAAGGCCGGGCGGAGGACGTGGTCGTTGCCCTGCGCGAAGAGGGATTTGTTCCGGACGGGTACCACCCCGACCCGGTGTCGCTGATGGAGTACGTCGCGCCCTTCGTGGAACCACTACGCCACGAGACGTTCCACTTCACTCGCGCCTGGATGCAGCAGCAGGTCGGTCAGATGGCGGACCTGACCACCAATGAGTCGAAGATGGCCCGCAGTCTTGACCTGCCGCCGCATTACCTGATGATCCACCGGGTGACGTTCGGCTCCATCGGCGTGCTCTGCCAACTCGACGCGACCGCACCGTTCCGGGACATCGTGCTCAAGTGGCAGCCGGGTTTCGCGCCCGAGGACGATTAGGCGTCCGGTGGTGGCGGCTCACCACCACTCCGGGGAAAGTCGAGACTCAATGGCCCGCAGGTGTTCTCGCGCACACGAATCGCAGAACCACTGACTTGGGGCACGCCGGTCGTGCTCGAGCATCCAGGTGGGCTGCGGGTCAGCGGCCGTGCGGCCGCACCGGGTGCAGGTGAGCGTTGGCTGCTCGGTCACTCCGCCGAGAGTAATCGTCAGGCGAGTGGAACGACCCGGCGGAGGCGGAGAAACGTCGACGGCATGGACCCGGGAAATCGGGTCCATGCCGTCGATCGTGGTTGGCATGGCTGGTGGCCTACCGAGCCTTGCGGGCCGCCTCGCGGCGTGCTGTGCGCAGTCGGCGGGCCAGACGGTAGGTCTCGGCGTCCCGCTGCGCCTGGCGCATTCGGTCCCGAGCCAGATCTTCTACGAACAATGACATTTCGGTGCTCCTGATCGGATGAGCGACATGGTGTCGCACGAATGTTGTGGTTGGTTCCTGACGGAACCGGTTGTAGTGCAGTTGCTCTCGCCCATTGGCCGTGCGCCGGGCGACGGTGGATGTGGTGGTGGTCATGCCGCGACCTTCCGCGGCCGGCCGCGCGGCCGCTTCCGAGCGATGACCACGCCGTGGTCGAAGATCTCCCCGCCCCACACGCCCCAAGGCTCACTCCGTTCGAGTGCGCCGGCCAGGCAGGCAGCTCTGGCCGGGCATTCGGCGCAGAGCACCTTGGCCCTTTCCAGATCGTCGGGCTTCTCGGCGAAGAACAGGTCGGGATCTCCGCTGTGGCAGGGAAGGTCGTCGGACAGCAACGGATCGATTGCGTCGTTGACCAGCAAGCTGATCACTTCTCACCTCCGGTGGTGGATGGATGGTTGGTGTGTGCGGAACCGGTCGGACCCGCACGAACTTCGGAGCGGATGATCGGACCGGTGGATACACCAGTACCGCGGTTTCCTCTCGCAACTGAGAGGACCCGCGGCCGGAGGTGAGCTAGGACCTAAGCCTTGAGCTCTTCCCCGGTCCGGCAGGCATTCGGGACATCCACGGCGACCATGCCCATGCGCTGCTTACGCGCGGCGGACATGACGCTCTCGCCGCGCAGACGCGCATCGGCGGTGGCCGTCAGTCCCTGGTCGCCGGGCGTGGCGACGCCGGTGATGCCGAAACCACCGTCCTCGAGCAGACTGATGAACATTCGGCACCTCCCTTCGTCGCGGTCCCGGTCCCTGTCGGATCGAGGCGATGTCCGCGCGTCTCGCGCGGACCGGATCGAGAGTAGATCGAGCCGCGGCGCGGGGGCAACCGCTTTTCCCGGATTTCTACAGGTTTTTTTCCGGCGGTGATGTCGGACGCCGGTCGATCGGGGGCGAAAGCGCTGTCCAGCAACGGGTTTCGCGCTCAGCGGACGCGACTGACGATGTCGATCACATCGGGGCCGAACTTGTCCAGCTTGGTGCGCCCGATGCCGGGGATGGCCAGCAGCGCGCGGTCGTCCGTAGGTCGGCGCTCTGCGATGGCCAACAGGGTTGCGTCGGAGAACACCACGAACGCAGGTACCGAGTCCTCGGCTGACTTCCGGCGCCGCCAGTCCTTCAGTGCGTCGACGAGCGCCGGATCAGCGGTCGACGGGCACCGCGCACAGCGGCCGGCCTTGAGCTGTTCGGCGCCTTCGAGCCGCCGGCCGCAGATCCGGCAGCGTCCGCTGGGCCCAGCCCTGCCGATCGCCGCGGCGTCGGGCGCCAACCCGGTCAGGAAACGACTGCGACGGCGGCTCCGCCGGCCGCCCTCGGTCCGGGAAAGGGCCCAGGACATGGCCAGTCGCTGCCTCGCCCTTGTCACGCCGACGTAGAGCAACCTGCGCTCCTCCTCGACCGCTTCCGGGGTGTCGGCATGCTGGATGGGCAGGGTGCCGTCGACCAGCCCGACCAGGAACACCGCGTCCCACTCCAGGCCCTTCGCCGCGTGCAGTGAGGCCAGGGTGACGCCATCGGGCGTGGGTGCGTGTTGCGCTTCGGCCCGCTGGTCGAGCTCGGCGAGCAGCGCCGCCAACCCCGCCGACCCGTCGGCGTCGGCCAACTCCTCGGCGATGCCGACGACCGACTGGAGCGAATCCCAGCGGTCACGCAGGGCACCGGACGGTGGTGCGGTTTCGGTGAGTCCCACACCGGCCAACACCGCGCGCACCGCCGGAACCAGGTTTCCGTCGCCCGCCGCGGAATCCGCCGGGTCCGCCTGGTTGACCGCCGTGCGCAACGCGGCGATCGCCTGGCGGACCTCGGCGCGAGCGAAGAACCGCTCGCCGCCGCGTACCACGTACGGCACGCCGGACGCGGTGAACGCATCCTCGTAGACCTCGGATTGGGCGTTGATCCGGTAGAGCACGGCGATGTCGGCTGCGGGAGTACCGCCGGCGATCAGCGCGGCCGCCTGGGCTGCCACCGCCGCCGCTTCGGCGGGCTCGTCGGGGTGCTCGGCGAAGGTGGCCTCGGGCCCGTCAGGCAGGACGGCGGTCAGCCGTAGCCGGTAGCGACTGTCGGCTCCGGTGGACGCCGCGATGACCTGATTGGCCAGGCTGACCACCTGGGGGGTCGAGCGGTAGTCGCGCTCCAACCGGACCACGCTCGCGTTCGGGTAGCGCCGCTCGAAGCCGAGCAGATAGCCGGGCGAGGCACCGGCGAACGAGTAGATCGTCTGGTTGGCGTCGCCGACGACCGTCACCTGATCCCGTTCGCCGAGCCAGGCGTCCAGCAGCCGCTGTTGCAGCGGAGTGACGTCCTGGTACTCGTCGACCACGAAGCATCGGTACCGTGCCCGGAACTCACGGGCCACGTCGTCGTCGGTCTCCAGCACCGCGCAGGTGTGCAACAACAGATCGTCGAAGTCGAGTTGCTCGGCCTCCTGCTTGGCCGATTCGTAAATGGCGAACACCTTGGCGACCTGCTCGACGGGCAGCGGCGTCTCCCGTCGGGTCCGGGCGGCGATGGCGCCGTAGGTGTCCGGGCCGGCCAAGCTGGCCTTGGCCCATTCGATCTCGCCGGCCAGGTCGCGCAGGGTGGCGGCGTCGGTGCCGACACCGGCCCGCCTGGCGGCGATCGCCACCATCCGCAATTTCTGCTCCAGCACCGGCCACAGCGTGCCGCCGACGGCGCGCGGCCAGAAGTAGCGCAGCTGTCGCAGAGCAGCGGAGTGGAAGGTGCGCGCCTGCACGCCGGGCACGCCGAGTGACCGCAGACGCAACCGCATCTCCCCCGCGGCCCTGGTGGTGAAGGTGACCGCAAGGACTTCGGAGACCGGGTGCGCACCGGATGCGACCAGATGCGCGATCCGGTGGGTGATGGTGCGGGTCTTGCCGGTACCGGCCCCGGCCAGCACGCAGACCGGGCCGGATGGGGCGAGCACGGCCGCCCGCTGCCCGTCATCCAGTCCATCGAGCAGATCGCGGGTCATGGCGCCCATGCTCGCACGGGTGTACGACGGACCGGCTGTGCAGCTCGGTGGGTCATCGGGGGCCGAGGGCGACCCAACCCTCGATCATGCGCCGGGCGATGGACACCTCGTCGGGCAGCGCGAAGTCCGCCGGCATCGCGCCGTGCTGGTCGACGGGCAGGTCGGCAGCCCTGCCGCCGGCGGAGAGCAACCTGACCAGGTCGTCGCGGCGGTACCAGCCGGCCGACTCGATCTCGCCGTCCGCTGCGACGATGGGCTGGTTCGGGTCGGCGCGGGCCGCGAACCCGATCATCAGGGATCGGGGGAAGGGCCACGGTTGCGATCCGAGATAGCCGATCTGGTCGACGTGCAGGCCGACCTCCTCACGGATCTCCCGGCGCACCGTTCCTTCCAACGACTCGCCGGCCTCGGTGAAGCCGGCCAGCACTGAGTGCCGACCGGCGGGCCAGCTGGGTTGGCGGGCGAGCAGCATGCGATCCGCGCCGTCGTGCACCAGCACGATGACCGCGGGATCGGTGCGCGGCCACTCCTGGTGGCCGTTCGGGCAGGTGCGGGACCAGCCGCTGGGCTCGGGTTCGGAGGCGAGCCCACAGCGCGGACAGAAGCCGGACCGCTGATGCCAACCGAGCACGGCCACCGCCGTGGTGAGCAGCGCCACGTCGGTCGCCGGGACCACCGTGGCCAACCCCCGGAACGCCGTGCCGCGGTCCACCTCCCCGGTCACCGCCCAGTGGTCGACACCGTCCACCGAACCGAGGAGCACCGCGCCCACGGCGGGCGCCCCACCCGTCGTGGCGGTCCACGCCGGGCCGACGGTTCCGTCGTTCTCGACGGTGGCCACCCGGCCGGCGTCGTCGAGGGTGATCACCCAGCCGTCCGCCCAGGCCCGGTCGAGCCGACTCGGGTCGCGCAGCGGCTCGAACCGGTCGACTCCGTCCGCGGACAGCAGCGGACGGGCAATCGGGAATCCGGCAGTCACAGCCTGGCTCACGGAACGGTGACGTCGCCCAGGGCGGTCAGCCCGCCGGCGACCGACGCCAGATCGCCGACGACCACCCCGGTGAACCGGGCGGGTGCCAGCACCTCGGCCGCCGCAGCGGCCACCTCGTCCACGGTGACCTCGGCGAGACGGAGCGGGTGGCTGCGTAACCACTCGCCGTCCAGACCGACCCCGGCCAGCGCGGACAGCGTTGAGGCATAGCCGGCCTGGGTGGCCAACGAGGTGGCCAGGGTGCCGAGCGCGTAGTTCCGGGCGGATTCGACCTCGGCGGGGGCGGGCGGGGTGAGTGCCAAACGGCCGAGTTCGTACCTGGCCTCCAACAGCGCGGCCGCGGTCGAGGCCGTCGTGGTGTCGAACGACACCGTGATCGCCGCGGCACCGGGCCAGAACTCGGCGTTGGAACCGGCCGAGTAGGTGTAGCCCTTGTCCTCCCTGATGTTCTCGACCAGCCGGGAGGAGAAGTACCCGCCGTAGATCAGGTTCGCCAATTGCAGTGCCGGATATCCGGCGTCGCCCCGGGACCGCCCCGCAGCCGAGAGTCTGACCTGCGACTGCACGGAGCCGGCCCGGTCGAAGGCCAGCAGCGGGCCGCCGACGATCGCCGGCGGGGTCTGCAATTCGACCGCCGGCCGGTCGCCCTGCCAGCCGGCCAGCGCCGTCGCGGCCAGGTCGAGCGCTTTGGCCGGTGAGAGATCGCCGACCAGCACCAGGGTGGAGCCGGCGGGCACCACCGCCCGACGGTGCAGGCCCCGCACCGCGGCCGCTCCCACCCCGGCCACCAGGCCCGCCTCCGGTAGATCCCAGCCCGCGGGATGATCGCCGAACCTGGTGCGTTGCAGATGCATCCGGGCCACCACGGCGGGCTGCGCCGCGGAAATCGCGAGATGCTCGACCAACCGGTCCCGCTCACCGTGCACGTCACGGCGTCGGTAGGCCGGATCGGTCAGGGCGTCGGCCAGTACGTCCAGCAGCGTGGGAAGGCCGTGCGAGAGCGCGGATCCGCTGACCAGCAGCCGCTGCGGGTCGACGCCGGCATCGAGGTGACCGCCGACCGCGGCGAGATCGGCATCGACCTTCTCCCTCGATCGCCGGCCGGTGCCGAGTAACACGGTCGCGGCGAGCAACTCGGCCCGCGCGCTGTGCGTCGGCGTCCGGCCGCCGAACGGCACCCGTAGTCGCAGTTCGACCAGCGGTGTACCCGGCTTGCGGACGGCGACCACGGACAGCCCGTTGTCCAGGATGGCGGTCGACGTGCGCGGCGAGCGCTTGCGCCCCGGGGCGGTCAGTCCGGGGAGCGCGCGTGGGCCGGTTGCGGTGTGCCCGATCTGTTCGGCCGTCCTGGTCTCCACCCGGCCCTCGTGCCGGTCCCGGCCCGGTCCGCGGCGCGGGCTCACCGGCTCGCTCCGGCGGCCGTGATCGTCAGGATGGCGCAGGTCTCCGGGTCGAGCCCGGCAGCCGCCGCTGCCACCTGCTGCGGACCGATGTCGGCCACCAGAGTGGGTATCTCGCTGAGCAACTCGGCCCTTCCGTGCAGCAGTTCCAGACACCCCAACGACCGGGTGCGGGCACCGATGGAGTCGTTCTCGCGATACAGCGAGGCGGTGAACCTGGCGCCCGCCGCCAGCATCTCGTCCTCGGTCGGTCCGTCAGCGGCCATCTCGCCGATGATCTCGTTCGCCACCTCGATGACCGTGTCGGCCGGCACCGCGGGGGTATGGATGGCGCCCAGCACGAAGATGTCCGGATCGCGGGCGTCGAGCGGACCGCCCATGATCCCCGGGCCGGACCACACCTCGGTGGCCAACCCTCGTTCGGCGACCAGACCCGACTGCAGCCGGGACGACTCGCCGACCGAGAGCACGCTGCCCAGAAGCACATGGGTGAGGTAGCCGGGCAGATCGGCGACCGGGTCCGGCAGCCGCCAGCCCACCGCCAGCGCCGGTGCCGGGGCGAGGGGGTCGGCACCGCTCGGCCCGACGGACCGAGGTCGGTCGCGGCTCGGCAAAGGACGGTCGGACCGGCGCCGGTCGATACGGCACGTCGGTGAAGTGCGTCGCCACCAGTTCGCGGGCACGGTCGAGATCGAAACCACCACAGACGGTGAGCACCGCGTTGGCCGGCGTGTAGTACCGCTCGAAGAAGTCGGCGCAGTCGGCCACAGTGGCGGCCTGCAGGTCGACGAAGTCGCCATAACCGTTGTGGGCATTGGCGAACGAGTCGAACAGCACCGGCGGCAGGTCGATCCAGGGAAAGCCCCCGTATGGCCGGTTCAGCACGTTGAGCCTGATCTCCTCGCTCACCACGTCCACCTGGTTGGCCAGGTTCTCCGCAGTGATCTTCGGCGCCCGCATGCGGTCCGCTTCCAGGAACAACCCGCGTTCCAGCGCCTCGGAGGGCAGCACCTCGAAGTAGTCGGTGTAGTCGGTGTGGGTGCTGCCGTTGAAGATGCCGCCGGAGGCCTGGACTATCCGGAAGTGCTCCAGCTTCGGCAGTGACTCGCTGCCCTGGAACATCAGATGCTCGAAGAGATGGGCAAAGCCGGTGCGGCCCTGGGGCTCCGACCGGAACCCGACATCGTAGTGCACCGCTACGCCCACCACCCCGCTGCTCGGGTCCGGCGACAGCACCACCCGCAGGCCGTTGTCCAACCTCATCCGCTCGACCGGGTAATGGGCGGCGGGCAGAGTGCGGCGACGGGGGCGGCGGGAAGGGGCGGTGGCTGCGGCGGGACTCACTCCGTCACCGTACTCAAGGCGAGGGGTCGAGATCTTCGGCATGCACATGGGTGAGCAGCGCGGTGTCGCCGGCGTGGTCCAGCAGGTCGGTGCGGCTGCCGAACACCGGGATCTCCCCCGTGCCGGGGTCGGTCGCGTCGGAGGGTCGCGGGGCCGCGCGCACGGTGATCGACGGCTTCGGGGCCGCCGGTCGGGCCGCGGCCGCCGCGGCTGCGGCCGCCTGCAGGTCGGCAACGGTGACGCGCGCCTCGGTCGTCCCGGCGCTGCGGTGGCCGGCCCGGCGTTGCCGGATCAGCAGGATCGCAGCGATCACCGCCAGCAATCCCAGGCCGAGGATCAGGTACGGCAGCACCCGGCGCAGCCCGGTGCTCTCGGCGCCGGTGCTGGTGCCGGCCAACCTGGCGGTTTCCGGGTGGTCACGCAGGTATTCGATGGCCAGCCGTTGACCCTGCCGATAGCCGCACGCGTTCACGCTCGCCTGAGCAGTGGATCCGACGACGGTGACGACCGTCCGGCCACCCGTCGTCGTGTCGGTGCACGGCGGCGAGGCGACCACCACGCCGAAGCCGGACACCGGGGCGGCGTCGATCGGGTCGGATCCCGAGCCCAGCCGCGCCCACCAGATGCCGAGGGCGACCGCTCCGAGCACCACCAGGACCAGCGCGATGATCGTCCCGGTCAGTCGCGGTCGACGCGCCCTGGCGCCGCCGTGTCTGCCCATGGCCGGATGATGCCACGCCCGGGAGTCAGTGCGTAGCCGTGACCTTGTTCAAGCCGTGCGGCGAGTCCGGATCGAGGCCGAGCGCCAGCGCGGTCGAGATGGCCAGTTGCTGGCCGCGAACCACCAGTGGGACCACGGCCAGAGCTTCGCCGAGGTCCTGCGGGACCGGCAGGCCGACCGCGTCCGGCAGTCCCCGGCAGACCTCGGGCGCGCCGATGCCGATCACCGGCGAGCCCAGGTCCACTGCGGCACGCACGGTCTCCACGACGTCGGCCAGCACCGGTCCGGCGGCTCCGTAGGCGATCACGGCCACCTCGGGCGAGGCGACCGTCAAGGGTCCGTGCAGGAAGTCGGCGCTCGAGTAGCCCTCGTGCACCCGCCGGCTGGTTTCCTTGCACTTGAGCGCGCCCTCCAACGCGGCGGCGTAGGTGAGCCCACGGGCCAGATGGATGCCGGTCGGGCGGGTGCGCAGCAACTCGACGGCATCGTCGAGACCGCGCTCGTCGCCCAGCACCTGCCCCACCACGTCCGGCAGGGCCGACCAGGCCCGTTCACCACCGGTGTACTCGGTCAAGCCGGCCTCGACCGCCTCGGCGAGCAGGGTCACCAACGCGAGCTGACCGGTGACGGTCTTGGTCGCCGGTACCGCCAGTTCCTTGGTGGTGCCAACGGTCAGCGTCACTGCCGAGATCTGGGCCAACGGAGAGTCCGGGTCGTTGGTCACCCCGACCACCACCGCGCCGCTGTCCGCCATCCGGGAGGCGACGTCGACGATCTCGGGGGTACGCCCCGACTGCGACAACGCGACGACCAGATGATCCCGGACGTCCAACGCGCGGTGATACCGGGTGACCACGGACGGCGCGATCGAGGCGACCGGCCTGCCGACCGCCAGCTCGAGCAGGTAACGGGCGTGCACCGCGACGTTGTCACTCGACCCGCGGGCGACCAGGCAGGCCCCGCGCAGCCGGTCCGGAAGGGCACTGCGCAGCTCGTCGGTCAGCCGAGGCCGCTCGGCCACGATCCGGGCCAGCACCTCCGGCTGTTCGGCCATCTCGGACAGGACCTGCGTCCCCGGCATGCCGCACTCCTCTGCACGCACTTGCTTGCTTATGCGACGAGAATAGGGGTTACGTGCAGTTTTGAACAAGCCATCGGAGATCAGGCATCGAAGCCCAGCTTGCGCAGCTGCTTAGGGTCGCGCTGCCAGTCCTTGGCGACCGTCACGTGCAGATCCAGGTACACCTGCGTGCCGAGCAGCTCCTCGATCTCCGGCGCGGGCCCGGCTTGCCCACGTCCGAGCCGGGAACCCTTGCGGCCCAACACGATCGCCTTCTGCGAGTCGCGCTCGACGAAGATCGTCGCGTAGACGTCGGTGCAGCTCGGCCGCGTCCGTCGCGCGGCCCGATCTCGTCGACCATCACGGCCAGCGAGTGCGGCAACTCGTCGCGGACCCCGTCCAGCGACGCCTCCCGGATCAATTCGGCCACCAGCGTCTCGATCGGTTCGTCGGTCAGTTCGCCGTCCGGGTACAGCGGCGGCCCTTCCGGCAACCGGGCGATCAGCAGGTCGGCGAGCAGGTCCACCCGGTCGTGCGCGAGCGCGGACACCGGGACCACCTCGGCGAACTCCCGGCTCGCGGACAGCGCCAGCAGCTGCGCGGCGACCTGCTCGGCGGGAACCTTGTCGGTCTTGGTGACGATGCCGATCACCGGGGTGCGCGGGGCCTGATCGGCCAGCTCGGCGGCGATCCGCCGATCGCCTGGGCCGATGGCCTCGTCGGCCGGGACGCAGAAGCCGATGACGTCGACGTCGCTCCACACCGTGCGCACCAGGTCGTCCAGCCGCTCGCCGAGCAGCGTGCGGGGTTTGTGCATCCCGGGGGTGTCGACGATGACCAGCTGGGCGTCGTCCCGGGTCAGAATCCCGCGAATGGCCCGACGGGTGGTCTGCGGCTTGTCCGAGGTGATCGCCACCTTGGCGCCGATCATGGCGTTGAGCAGCGTCGACTTGCCGGCGTTGGGTCGGCCGACGAAACACGCGAAGCCGGAGCGATGGGTCACAGCCGGTGCCGTCCGGTGACCGTGCCGTCGGCGGCGGTGGTGATGACCACCGGACAGCTCAGGTCGTGGGCGGCCCCGGCCGAGTCAGGATCGGGGGCCACGCCGGCGCCGACGATCACCGCGGCTTCGAGCGCAGCGGCTGCCGCCGACACCGCCGTCGCCACCGCCACCTGCAGGGCTGTCAGCTGCAGTGACGGCAGTGCGACCGTGGCCCCGGCGTAGGTTCTGCCGTCGGTGTCCCTGACCGCGGCGCCCTCGGCGGCGCCCGCGCGGGCCCGTGCGCCGCGAGCGAGGGTGACGAGCTTGGCGTCCTCGGCGTCCAGCGGTGTCCCTGGTTCTGTCGGTGTGGTCACCGGGCGTCCTCCCGTTCGCGGGCCGCGGCGGCCCCACCCGGGTCTGTGGCGCGGGCGACGCCCTCGTCCGAACTCTCGACGTCGGGCGGCGGTGCCGGAGATCGACGCACCAGGATCGTTTGGACCCGGGGGCGTCCGCGGCGATCGACACCCGCCTCTCCGACCAGTTCGAGCCCGTTGATGGCGACCTCGGACCCGGCCAGCGGCACCCGGCCGAGCACCTGCGCCATCAGCCCGCCGACGGTCTCCACGTCCTCGGCCGGCAGCTCGACGTCGAAGATCTCGCCGAGGTCCTCGACCGGCAATCGGGCGGAAACCCGCACCTCGTCGTCGGCCGATCCGTTCGATCGGAGCAGGGGTCTCGGCGTCGTACTCGTCCGTGATCTCCCCGACGATCTCCTCCAGGATGTCCTCGATGGTGACAATGCCGGCGGTGCCGCCGTATTCGTCGACCACGATGGCAAAGTGCGAGCGGTCCCGTTGCATGTCGCGCAGCAGCGCGTCCACCGGTTTCGACTCGGGCACGAACACCGGCGGACGCATGAGCTCACCGAGCATGGGCCCGCGATCGCCGGCCTCCGACCCGATGGCCCTGGCGATCAGATCCTTGATGTAGACGACACCCAGCACGTCGTCGACGTCCTCGCCGATCACCGGGATCCGGGACAGGCCCGAGCGGGTCGCCAGGTGCATGGCCTGCCGCAGGGTCTTGGTCTCCTCGATCCACACCACTTCGGTCCGCGGCACCATGACCTCGCGGACGATGGTGTCGGAGAGGTCGAACACCGACTGCAGCATCTCCCGCTCGGTCTCCTCGACCACGCCGCGATCGCCCGCGGTGTCGATCAACTCGCGCAGTTCGATGTCGGAGGAGAAGGGACCCTCGCGAAAACCCCGGCCGGGGGTGATGGCGTTGCCGATCAGGATGAGCAGCGAGGCAATCGGGGACAGCACCCTGGCCAAGGCTCTGGTGGTGCCGGCGGCGGCCAACCCGACCGGGTACGGGTGTTGCCGGCCGAGGGTGCGCGGGAGCACCCCGATCACCACGTAGCAGACCACCAGCATGACGACCACCACCAGGATCGCCACCCATGGGTGGAAACCCCAGGTGGACAGCGCGACCGCGGCGACCAGCACGGTGGCGGTCAGCTCGGCTCCGGTGCGCAGCAGTAACAGCAGGTTGGTGTAACGCGGCCGGTCCCGGGTGATGGCCAGCAGCGCCGCGGCGCCCCGCCGGCCCTCACGGTCGAGTTCCTCCACCCTGGCCGGCGACACCATGGTCATCGCGGCGTCCGCGGCCGCGCACAGCCCGGCGAGCGGGATCAGCGCCGCTGCCAGGACCAGCAGGACTATGTCCAGGGAGTCCACGGCTGCATCACCCCGGCCCGCCCGACGAGTCCCGCCAGCCGTCGAGCAGCTCGTTCTGCAGCCGGAACATCTCCCGCTCCTCGGCTGGTTCGGCGTGGTCGTAGCCGAGCAGGTGGAGCACACCGTGCACGGTCAGCAGGTGCAACTCGTCGTCGAGCGTGTGCCCGGCCTGCCGGGCCTGGTCCGCGGCGACCGCCGGGCAGAGCACCACATCGCCCAGCAGCGCCGGCCCGGGGCCGGCCTCGTCCGGGCGACGGGCGGTGTCCAACTCGTCCATCGGAAAGCTCATCACGTCGGTAGGGCCGGGCTCGTCCATCCACTTGACGTGCAGGTCGGTCATCGCGTCGACGTCCATCAGCAGAATGGACAGCTCCGCGAGTGGATTGATGCCCATCCGGGCCAGAACGAACCTGGAGACCGAGACCAACCTGAGTTCGTCGACCCCCACTCCGGACTCGTTGGCGACCTCGATGGTCATCCAGCCGTCCCACGCTGACGCCCGGCGCTGCCGTGTCGGTTCTCGCCCTTGCGGGACCCGAGCCGGCTGCGGTCCTGTCGGTCGGGAGCAGTGGCGCCGTTCGCGGCGTCCCATTTCTCGTAGGCATCGACGATCTCCCCGACCAGCCGGTGCCGGACCACATCGGCCGAGGTCAGGAACGAGAAGCTGACGTCGTCGATCTCGGTGAGGATGTCTCGGACCACCTTGAGCCCTGACTGTTGGCCGCCGGGCAGGTCGATCTGGGTGATGTCGCCGGTGACCACGATCTTGCTGCCGAAGCCGAGGCGGGTGAGAAACATCTTCATCTGCTCGGGGGTGGTGTTCTGCGCCTCGTCGAGGACGACGAACGCATCGTTGAGGGTGCGGCCCCGCAGATAGCCGAGCGCGGCGACCTCGATGGTCCCGGCCGCCATCAGCCGCGGAATGGACTCGGGGTCGAGCATGTCGTGCAGCGCGTCGTAGAGCGGGCGGAGATACGGGTCGATCTTGTCGCTCAGCGTGCCGGGCAGGTAACCCAGCCGTTCCCCCGCCTCGACTGCCGGGCGGGTCAGGATGATCCGGTTGACCTGCTTGGCCTGCAGAGCCTGCACCGCCTTGGCCATGGCCAGGTAGGTCTTCCCGGTGCCGGCCGGGCCGATACCGAAAATCACCGTGTGGTTGTCGATGGCGTCGACATAGCGTTTCTGGTTCAGCGTCTTCGGCCGGATCGTGCGCCCCCGCCGGGACACGATGTTCAGCCCGAGTACCTGGCTGGGCGCCTCGGCACCGACGGCGGGTTCGGCGAGCATGCCGATGGTCCGGCGAATGGCATCGGGGGTGATCATCGAGCCCGATTCCTGCAGCGTGAGCAGCTCGCGGAAGACGTTCTCGGCGAACGCGACGTCGGCCGGGTTACCGCGCAGGGTGATGCGGTTGCCGCGGACGTGGATGTCGGCCGCGAGGTTCTGCTCGAGTTGCCGCAGCAGGGCATCGCGCGAGCCGAGCAGGCCGACCATGGCTCGTTCGTCGGCCACCACGATGGTCGATTCGGCGGCCCTGGCCTCGGCGCTGCGGTCGGAAGAACCTGTGGTCGGGAGAGGTTGGCTGCTGGGGACCGCAGCCGAGTTGGTATCCGGCACCGGGTTCGTGGCCTGCTTCCTGCCCCGTTCCGGGGGGCGTCGACGCCGGACACGGATGGTCCGGCCAGAGGTCCAGTCTACCGAGCGGCGCGACAACCGGCTCCGGGTTTCCCGGGCGACCGCGGGCCGGCACCCTGCGATGCTGTCCGGATGATTCGCGGGTACACCGAGCTGGACGCCAAGGGCTGGCTGCGCTGCCGGGTGCTGGCCTTCCTGGACACCCAGTACTACGACGACGTCAAGGCCGAACCGACGCAGTTCGAGGGCGACGCGATCCGGCTGATCGCCAGCGCTTCCGATGATCTTGTGGTCGGCGTGTTGGACATCGAGATCGACGGACAGGCCGCCACCATCGACACCGTGGCCGTGCACCCGGACCATCGGCGCGCGCACTGGGGCAGCCGGCTGCTGGAAGCGGCCGAGCCGTTGCTGGTCAACCGGGGGGTGACCACCCTGGACGCCTGGACCCGGGAGGACGGGCCCGCCAACGGCTGGTACCGGGCGAACGGGTTCGTCGAGCAGTTCAGGTACCTGCACGTGCACAAGGAGTGGAACGACGAGGCGGCCGGCTTCGCCTCGCCGCCAGGGCTCAGCGAGCCGATCCGGGCCTTTGCGCACGCACCGATCGAGCGAGAAGCCGAGCTCAGGGCCGTGTTTCCCCGCGTCTACGCGTGCCGCCAGTACCTGCGGCACGAGCCCTTCACCGGCTGACCGAGTCCGCTACTCGACGACTGCCCGGGCCGGACCGGCGGACTCTCGAGCCTCTTCGGCGGGTGCGCCGACATCGTCGGTGCCCGGCTCGGCGCCCGAGTCCGGCGCGGCAGCACCGCGGCTGCCGGCGTGGGTGGGAGCGGCGAAGCACAGGACCGCGACCAGTCCGATCAACAGCACGGCTGCGGGCAGGAACACGCTCTGCCCCATTGCGGTGGCGAACGGCTCCTGCAGCGGTTCGGGTAGGGGCCCTGAACTCGACCGGATGGCCGACTGGTCGACCTGGCCGCCACCGCCGGTGGTGGCCAAGGACGAGAACTGCGCGGTGATCCGGTTCTGCATCAGCACGCCGACCGCTGCCGAGCCCAACACGGCACCGACCTGCCGGGTCATGTTGTACACCCCGGCCCCTGCGCCCGCCTGCCGGATCGGCAGATTGCGGGTCGCGGTGGCCGACAGCGGCGCCCAGATGAACGCGTTGCCGATGCCCATCAGGGCCAACGGCGCCAGGATCCCGACCACCGGGGCGGTCGGGGTGGCCACCGCGCCCAGCCAGAACAGTGCGACGGAGGTGGCAGCGAAGCCGAGGCCGGCCAGGTAGCGCGGGTGCACCTTGTC
Source organism: uncultured Actinomycetota bacterium (assembly GCA_963834185.1). GTDB lineage: Bacteria > Actinomycetota > Actinomycetes > Mycobacteriales > Nakamurellaceae > Nakamurella. The sequence goes on along the minus strand of CAWIAR010000003.1, from coordinate 113,861 downwards.
GGTCAGTTGGCCGACCGGCGCCGCCAGCGCACCGGCAGTGATGGCCAGCGGGATCAACAGCAGCGCCGATCGCATCGGGCTCAGTCCCATGGACTTCTGCGCGAACAGCATCAGCGGGATCGACATGCCGGTGATGGCGAAGCCCATGGTGGCGATGGCGACGTTGGCCAGCGAGAAGTTGCGGTCCTTGAACAGCGACAAGGCTCATCAGCGGCTCGGCGGTTGTGGCCTGCCACCACACGAAGATCGCCAGCAGCACGATGCCGGCGATGATCAGTGACCACACCGAGATCGGGCCCGCGATCGTGCCCCAGTCGTACTTCTGGCCCTCCTGGATGCCGAAGGCCAGCAGGAACATGCCGACGGCGCTGAGCACGATGCCGAGCAAGTCGAACCGGTGCTCGTGAGTGGGCAGCGCGGCACCAACCGCAGAGCCAGCACGAACGCGATGATGCCGACCGGGACGTTGACGAAGAAGATCCATTCCCAGCCGAGGTGTCCACCAGGAAGCCGCCGGCCAGCGGGCCGACCAGGATCGCGATGCCGGCCACCGATCCCCACAGGCCATCGCGCGGCCACGCTTGTTCCGGCGGGAAGGTGCGGGTGATCACGGCCATCGTCTGCGGGGTCATCAGGGCAGCACCCAGACCCTGCAACACGCGGGCCGTGATCAGCATGGCTGCCGAGTCGGACAGCCCGCACCAGGCGGAGGCGGCGGTGAACAGCACCAGGCCGATCAGGTACACGTTCTTCGGCCCGAACATGTCGCCGAGTCGGCCCCGACCAGCAACGGCACCACATAGGCCAGCAGGTACGCGCTGGTCACCCACACCACGCTGTTGAGGTCGGTCTGCAGGCCCACCAGGATCGAGTCGGTGGCCACCGAGACGATCGTCGAGTCCACCAGGATCATGAAGAACCCGATGACCATGGCCCACAGTGCGAGCCAGGGATTGCGCCCGCCGGTGGGGTCGACCCCCCGACACCCGCCGCATCTTCCGGAGGCTCCGGCGTCGCGGCCGGTGAGCCGCCGCGGTGCGAGGTGTGCGACGCCGTCGCCGTCTGCACCGTGCCCCTACCGGCGTCGGCGTGGGCCGCGATCAGGTCGGAGGCCGACACTGCTGCTTCGTCGTCGCCCGCGTGCCGGGCGCGTTGGCTCTCTTCGGTCACCCTGACATTCAATCTCCCCGTATACCGTAACAGCTTGCTTCGCCTGTACCGCCGACGGGCGGCTCTGAAGCCGCGGGTTCGGCAGCAGCGAGACGCTGGGCGCGATCGTTGCAGGTTCCTGACCATCGCGCGTCGACGGGCGAGCGCACTCAGACGGGTAATCATGCGGCTGAAGGTAGCGCCGGAGCTAGGTCGGGATGCAGGAATCCGATGTCGACGCTAGTCAGTCCCGGCCGCCAGCCGGAGCAGCGACTGGCTGCCGGCGTCGTGGATCCACAGTGATTCAGCCCCTACCGCCAGGTTGCCGCCGAACGACGAGTCGCCGGCCACCGCCAGCCGGCCGATCTCCCGGTGAGTGTCCGGATCCAACTGGAACGGGCCACCGTCGGTGCTCACCCACAGCGATCCGAGCCCCGGCTCCGCGCCGAAGACGGTGTGCCAGTGCGGTGACCGGATCGTGGCCACCACCGCATTGGTGGCCGGGTCGATCTCGGTCAGGGTCCCGTCGCCGCAGAACCCACCCGCCACCCACACGGCGTCGTCACCGGCAGTGACAGGGCCGCACACGCCGCCGTCCGCGACCGGGATGGTCGCCGTCACCTCGTTGCTGCGGGCGTCTATGCGGACCACCGCGTTGAGGTTGGGGACGCCGACCCAGACCGAGCCGGCACCGTAGGAGACCCACGAGGGTCCCCGTCGGTATCGCGGGCCCCGACCGGGATCCGGGCGATCACCACGTTGGTCTCGGCGTCGATCCGCCACACGGACCCCGATGGCAGGCCCCGGTGGTTGGCCACCCAGATGTCGCCCTCGGCCTCGGTGATGCCCGACGGGAGCCCTCCGACCGGGATCATGGCGACCACGGCTCCGCTCGCGCCGTCCACGCGGACGACGTTGTCCTCCGCCGCGTTGGTGACCCAGACATCGCCCCCGGCCAGCGCGAGGTCGATCGGGTCCGACCCCACGGCGACCGTGGCCGTTACGGACGGGTCGTCGATGTCGATACGGCTCACGGTGTGGTCGATCTCGTTCAGGACCCAGATGTCCTCGCCCACCAGGATTTCGCCGAAGCCGTCGCCCACGCCGACCCGCGCCAGCACGTCGACCTGTCCCAGGACTGCGCCCGTGTCGGGGTCGAGCCGGGCCATGGTGCCGAGCTCGACGTCGGCCTCCGCCGCGTCCGGCACCCACCACCCGTTGGCCACCCCCGCCGCAGAGACGGCGAGGCACACCGCGACGCCGGCGGCCACCAGCCATCTGGTCCGGCGGCGGATGCGCGACGGAGGAACTCGCGGCCGGGCGCCGGCCGGTGTGGCGGCGGCACGCTCCGGCGGACGTTCCTGGCGCAGAATCGTCTGCTCGACCTCGCGGAGGTCCGGACCCGGTTCCAGGCCCAGCTCGTCGACGAGGTGCTCGCGGAACCGTCGGTAGGTCTCGAGAGCCTCGGCCTGGCGGCCGCTGCCGTTCAGGGCGCGCATCAGCTGCCCTTGACGGCGCTCCCGGAGCGGGGCGGCGGCCACCAGCGCCTCCAGCTCGGGCACCAGCTCACGATGGTGGCCCTGGGCGAGCTTGCAGTCGATCCTGTCCTCCACGGCGAGAGACCGGACCTCCTCGAGACGGAGCAGCTCGGACACGGCAACGGGATCGTGATCGAGACCCGTCAACGGCGATCCCCGCCAGAGCGCGAGAGCCTCGTCCAGCAGGGCACCGCGCGCGGCCGGGTCACCGGTGACCCGCGCGCGGTCGACCAAGCCCTCGAACCGGGCGATATCGGTGCGGCCGAGACCGAGCTCGAGGACGTACCCGCCCGTCCGCGTGACGAGCGCGCCCGGTGCTCCTGCCGCCCCGAGCGCCCGGCGCAGCTTCGACACCGAGACCCGGAGGCCGGCCGCGGCCGTCATCGGTGGGGCCGGCCCCCACAGGGCGTCGACCAGCTCTTCGGGCGGAACCACCTGGTTGGCGCGCAGAGCCAGCAGGGTCAGCAACAATGCTGCTGCCGGCCCGCGATCACGACGGGCTCGCCGTCCACCGCTACGACCAGGTCACCGAGCAACCGGACGTCGAGCGGACGCGTCACCTCAACGTCCATCCGCTGAATTTACGTGCTGATTGCGCCCGTTAACAGGTAGTTCATCGGATTCTCGGGACCGTGGCAGCACCGTTCCAACCACGTCAGGAGACCCGTCATGCGATTCCGCGCGCTCGTCCTCGCTGCTGCAACGCTCGCCGCTACGGCCGTGGTCGCCCTCCCCGTGGCTGCGTCGGCCGCGCCCCCGATCCGCGAGACCTCCAGCTCACCCGCACCGTGCCGACGTTCGCGACCTGTGACGGCTTCCTGGTGAAGGCGATCTTCCAGTTGACGCGCGAGATCACCACGTTCACCGACGGGGCCGGCACGCCGGTTCGGCGTCATATCCACGCCACCATCACCGGGGTGTTCAGCAACAGCGTTACCGGCTACTCGCTGCCGAGCACCGGCGTCCGCAACTTCAATTCGACCTCCTCACGGGCGAGTCGTTCTCGACCGGGAGCAACACCGTGGTCCACCAGCCCGGGGGCGGCGGCACCATCATGCTCGGCACGGGCCGGCTGCAGTTCGACGCCGCCGGGCAGGTCGTGGGCTACTCCGGACCCACCGACGACGGCGAGTACGCGGCCCTCTGCGCAGCCCTGTCCTGAGTCGCTGCGCAAGTGCGCCTTGAAGTCCCTGCAGTTCAACGTTCGCCGCCGATCTGCACCGGCGACCCGAAGGTGGAGCCGAGATCCGCCCTTCGGTCCGGCCGAGCGGCCCCGTGGCCGGCCCGGCGTTCAGCCGGGCGGCCAACTCATCGGGCGGCCACCGAGCAGGTGGACGTGGGCGTGGAAGACCGTCTGTCCGCCGTCCTTGCCGGTGTTCAGCACCAATCGGTAGCCCGATTCGGCGATGCCGTCCTCGGCCGCGAGGTCGCCGGCGACCATGACCAGTTCGCCCAGGAGCGCTGGATCGTGGGCCGCCACTTCGACGGCGGTGGCCAGATGCGCCGTCGGGATCACCAGGATGTGGGTCGGCGCCTTGGGGTCGATGTCCCGGAAGGCGACCACCCGGTCGGTGCGTCGCACGACGGTAGCCGGGACAGCGCCGGAAACGATCTTGCAGAAGAGACAGTCGTTGCTCGCGGGTTCGCTCACGTGGTGGACCGTACCCCGGACGATCGGGCATCCGATCAGCCGAGCAGGCTCAACAGCCGATCCCGGCAAATCGCCCACGCCGGATGCGTGGCATCGATGACCTCGAAGTGTCCGACCCCGGCAGTGCGACCAACTCGGCGGGATCGCCGGCCGCCACCGCAGCGTCGACGTACCGCCGTGACTGGTCGATCGGCACCGTTGCGTCGGCGTCCCCGTGCACGCAGATCACTCTGGCCCCGTCCCCGACATGCGCAATCGGTGAGGCGTGGTGGTACCGCTGGGCGACCGAACCGGGTGAGCCCTCCATCAGGTCGATGACCGCACCGTCACCCAGCCGGTCGCGTGCCGCCGCGGTCAGATCGAGCACACCGGCCTGGGAGACAGCGCCCCGGATCAACACCGCGCTCTCGGCCGGATCCAACGAACCGGCGGCGCCCACGCGCAGGCTTGACCGGTGGGTCAACCACGTGGCGAGGTGACCACCGGCCGAGTGGCCGACGGCAGCGACGCGGTCGAGGTCGAGCCGACCCCTGGCCAACACCTGGCCGGACGCCTCGAGCGAATCGACGGCGCGGGCGACGTCCGCCAAGGTCATCGGCCAGCCGCCGCCGGCCTCGCTCGCCGTCTCGGTCGCCGATCGGCCGCCGTCACGCAACCTCGATCGACCCGGCGGTACTCGACCGCGGCCGCGGCCACGCCGTGCGCGGCCAGGTCCGCGCACAACGGTTCGGCCAGCTCGACTCCGTATCGCTGCCGCCAGAACCCGCCGTGGATCACCACGGCGACGGGCAGCCGGTCTCCGTCGGGCGGTAGGTGCAGCCGGACGAACTGGCTCGGGTGCGAGCCGTAGGGATAGTCGCGAACCGTGTGCGTGCCGATCATGACCAGCGACCGGTCCGCCCACCCAATGCGCCGAGCGCGACGGCCCCTGCGGTCGACGTGCGCAGCACCTCCGGCCCGAGCCGGACCAGCTGACCGCCGGCCGCCGTCAAGGCGGCCAACTCGGTCGGTGTGATGCCACCCTCTGGGCCGACCACCAGCACCAGGTCGCCGCGGGTCGGCAGCGTTGCGGCGGCGATGGGCGCGGCGCTCGCCTCGTGCAGGATCAGCCCGCCGTCGGCATGGCCGATCAGCTCGACGACGTCGACGGTGGTCGCCAGCTCGGACACCCGGGGTAGCAGAACGGCCGTCGGGACTGCTTGGCGGCCTCGCGGGCGACGACGCGCCACTTCTCCGCCCCACGCACCGCCTTGTCCCCGCTCCACCGCGCGATGCAGCGCTCGGCCTGCCACGGCACCAGTGCGTCGACGCCGGCCTCGGTGGCCAGGTCGACGGCCAGCTCGTTGCGGTCGCCCTTGGGCAGCGCCTGCACCAGGGTGATCCGTAGGTCAGGCCCGGGCACCCGGGTCACGGTGCCGATGTCCACGGTCAGCTCGGACCTGCCGACGCTGCTGACGGTCGCATCGACCCGGCCACCGCGACCGTCGGTGAGGACCAGGGACTCCCCCGGCCGGAGCCGGCGGACCGTGGCCGCGTGCCGGCCCTCGGGCCCGTCGAGCACGTATGGACCGACCGCCGGCAGCGGGTCCACCAGGAACCAGGGCTCACCGCTCACGCAGCCACCTCGCTCCGCTTCGACGCCGGCGTGCAGTGTCCACGGTTCGCTCGCTGACGCTCGCTCACGAGGGAGAAATCAGCGGCCGGCGAAGGAGTCGCGGATCCGGGAGAAGAACCCGCCGTGACCGCGCGCGGCCAACTCGGGCTGTTCCTCGCCGCGCAGCGTCGCCAATTCCCGCATCAGCTCGGCCTGCCGGCCGTCCAACCGGGTCGGCGTGACCACCTCGACGTGCACGAACAGATTGCCGCTGCCGGAGCCACGGAGCCGAGGCATGCCCTGGCCGCGCAACGTGATGACAGTGCCGGACTGGGTGCCGGACTGGATGTCGAGATCCTCGACCGACTGCAGGGTCTGCAGGGCCATCGAGGTGCCGAGGGAGGCGGCCGTCATCGGGACGTGCACGGTGCAGTGCAGGTCCACGCCGTCGCGGGTGAACTTGTCGTGCGCCAGTTCCTGTACCTCGACGTACAGGTCACCGGGGGCTCCGCCGCCCGGACCGACCTCGCCCTGTCCGGCCAGCCTGACCCGGATGCCGTCGCCGACGCCGGCCGGGATGTTGGCCCGGACGGTGCGCCGGCTGCGTACCCGGCCGTCACCGTTGCACTGCCGGCACGGGTCGGGGATGACCTCGCCGAAACCGCGGCACACCGGGCACGGGCGGGACGTGACGACCTGCCCGAGCAGGGACCGCTGCACCTGCTGCATCTCGCCGGAACCCTTGCACGTGTCGCAGGTGGCCGTGCTGGTGCCGGGCGCGCAGCCGTTGCCGTGGCAGGTGCTGCACAACGCCGCGGTGTCGACGGTCAGGTCCTTCGCCACGCCGGTCGCGCACTCCTCGAGCGTGAGTTCGACCGGGATCAGCGCGTCGTCGCCCTGACGGACCCGCGAGCGCGGGCCACGCGACCGGGTGGCGCCCCCACCGCCGAAGAACGCATCCATGATGTCGCCGAGACCCATGCCGCCGAACGGGTCGCCGGCGGCGCCTCCACCCACCGCCGCCGGAGGACAGCGGGTCGCCGCCGAGATCGACGACCTGGCGCTTGGCCGGATCGGAGAGCACCTCGTAGGCAGCGGTGACGTCCTTGAACTTCTGCTGGGCGGCCGGATCGGGATTGACGTCCGGGTGCAGTTCGCGGGCAAGCCGGCGGTACGCCCGCTTGATCTCATCGGGCGTCGCCTTCGGCGACACGCCGAGGAGTCCGTAATAGTCACGTGCCACGCTCTGCACCAGATGCCTTTCGTTCGTCGCTTCATGCGTCGTCGGTCAGCGACCGGCGACGATCTCGCCGACGTACCGGGCCACGGCCCGGACGGCGGCCATTGTGCCCGGGTAGTCCATCCGGGTCGGCCCGACCACGGCCAGCCCGCCCATCAGCCGCTCGCCGGTGCCGTAGCCGGCCGACACCAGCGCGGTGCTGGCCAGGTTCAGATCCGCGTTCTCCTGACCGATGGAGACCACCAGCGCGTCCGGGGCATCCAGCGCGGCCAGCAACTTGAGCAGAGTGACCTGTTCGTCCAGCGCTTCCAGTACGCCGCGCAGCGCCAGCGGTTGATCGGCCCAGGCACCGGTGATGTTGCTGGTACCGGACAGCAGGAGCCGCTCCTCCGGGTGCTCGACCAGCGCATCGAGCAGCACGGACACCACCGTGCCGACCAGTGCGCGATCCTCCGGTGCGATGTCGGCGGCTGCGCTGCTCACGGCGGACGCGGCATCGGTGAGTTGACGGCCGATGGCTGCGGCGCCGAGCACCGCGCGCAGCATGGCCGTCGTGTCGTCGGCGACGTCCTGCTCCAGGTCGACCACCCGCTGGTCCACCCGACCGGTGTCGGTGATCACCACCAGCAGCAGCCGGCGCGGGCCGAGCGTGACGACCTCGACATGCCGCACGGTCGACCGGGTCAGCCTCGGGTACTGGACGACGGCGGCCTGCCTGGTCAATTGCGCGAGCAGGCGCACCGAGCGGCGCAGCACGTCGTCCAGGTCGACGCCCTCGGACAGGAACGCCTGGATGGCCCGCCGCTCGCCCACCGACAGCGGCTTGACCTGGGAGAGCCGGTCGACGAACAACCGATAGCCCTTGTCCGTCGGAATCCGCCCGGCCGATGTGTGCGGCTGGGTGATGTAGCCCTCGTCCTCGAGCACCGCCATGTCGTTGCGGATCGTCGCCGATGAGACGCCCAACGCGTGTCGTTCGACCAGGTTCTTCGACCCGACCGGCTCCTGGGTGGCCACGTAGTCGGCGACGATCGCGCGCAAGACCGAGAACCGGCGATCCTCTGCGCTCATCGTCACCTCCTGTTGGCACTCGCGACCCTCGAATGCCAAGTGTAATTCGCGGGCGGCCCTGCCGGTGGAATCCCGGCCGGCCGACGGTTCATCCCGCTCCGGGGTCGACGGCGGCCCTCCGGCCGATACCCTGGGCGCTGAAATCCAGCCGGCAGGAGTGCCCAGCAGATGATCGGGTCCACCGTGATCGGTCCTACGGCGATAAGTCACCGCATGATTTTCAAGGATGTCCGGGACGGCCGGCCCTACCCCGACCACGGATTCTCCACCCGCGACTGGGCCAGGATCCCGCCGCGGCAGGTGCGGCTGGACGAGCTGACGACCACCAAGCGCGAGCTTCGCTTGGACACCCTGCTCGACGAGGACTCCACCTTCTACGGCGACCTGTTCCCGCACGCCGTGGCCTGGGGCGGAGAGATCTACCTGGAGGACGGGATGCATCGCGCGCTGCGGGCGGCACTGCAGCAGCGCACCGTCATCCACGTCCGGGTGCTGGATCTCGACGACCTGCGGGGCACCTCGGTCGGCGCCCGCGAGGACGGCTGACCGGCTGGTCTCAGCGGCGGCCGAGTGCCTGGTTGAGCCGGGCGGCCTTGCGGGTGAGGTGGTCGCGCTCCGGCACGTTCGGCGCCTGACGGGCCGCCTCGGCGTACAGGCGGGCCGCGTCGGCCAGATCGCCGCCCTTCTCGTGCAGATGCGCCGCAGCCGCGGTGTACCTCGGGATCGACGGATCCACGGCGGCGAGTGCGGCCAGACCCGCGGGCGCACCGTCGGCCTCGCCGACCGCGACGGCGCGGTTGAGCCGGACCACCGGGCTGTCGGTCAGCAAGAGCAGTTCGTCGTACCACTCCACGATTTGCACCCAGTCGGTCTCCTCGACGGAGCGGGCGTCCGCGTGCAGGGCAGCGATCGCGGCCTGCGCCTGGTACGGACCGAGCCGGTCCTGCGCCAGGGCGGCCTGCAGCAGGTCGACGCCCTCGGCGATCTCGTCGGTCCGCCAACGGGTGCGGTCCTGCTCGGCGAGCTGGACCAACCGGCCGCCCGGCCCGGTGCGGGCATCGCGCCGGGCGTGGTGCAGCAGCATCAGCGCCAGCAGGCCGGTGACCTCGGCGTCTTCGGTGGTCGACGCCAGCTGCCGGGTCAACCGGATGGCCTCGGCGGCCAGGTCGACATCGCCGGAATACCCCTCGTTGAACACCAGATACAGCGTGGTCAGGACGGTACGCAGGTCGCCGCGGGTGTCGAACCGGACGTCGGCGACGGTGCGTTTGGCCCGGCTGATTCGTTGGGCCATGGTCGCTTCCGGCACCAGGTAGGCGGCGGCGATCTGCCTGGTGGTCAGTCCGCCGACGGCGCGCAGGGTCAACGCGACCGCGGACGACGGGGTCAACGACGGATGGGCACAGCGCAGGTAGAGCTCGAGGGTGTCGTCGGCGTCCTGGGTCGGACCCGGCGGGGGTTCGGTGAGCAGCGAGTCTTCGCGGCGGCGGCGGGACGCGTCCGCCCGCACCAGGTCGAGGAACTTGCGCCAGGCGACCGCGACCAGCCAACCCTTCGGATCCCGCGGCGGGTCGGCCGGCCATGTTCCGAACGCCGAGATCAGGGCTTCCTGCACGGCATCCTCGGCCGTCGCGAAGTCGGCTCCGCGACGGACGAGGACGCCGAGCACGCCGGGGATGAGCTCCCTGAGCTCGACCGACGTCAGGGGCTCGGTCACTCCGTGACCGTGGGCGCCTCGCCGTAGAACGGGCGGACCTCCAGCCATTCGTGGATCGGCTCGCCGCCCTTGCCCGGGGCCGCGGACAACTCGCCCGCCAGGTCGATCGCCCGGTCGTACGAGTCGACGTCGATCACCATCCAGCCTGCGATCAAGTCCTTGGTCTCGGCGAACGGCCCGTCGGTGACCGGCGGCCGGCCAGGGCCGTCGTACCGCACGAACGTGCCCTCTGGAGCGAGGGCCTGCCCGTCGACGAACTCGCCGGTCTCCCGCAACCTGTCGGCGAAGTCGTCCATGTAGCCGATGTGCGCGTCCACCTCCTCCGGTGCCCAGGTGTCCATCGGGGGGATGTCGACGACGTTCACCGGTCCGCTGTTGCGGCGGTAGTGCTTGAGCAGCAGGTACTTGGCCATGACGGTCTCCTTGCAGGTGGTTGCGGCCCATTGTGGCCGCGGACAACCCAGGGACGGAGCCGGCGCTGGGATCTCGACATCCGTCGCAGAGATTTCTCGGATTCTTTCGGCCCATGGCTCTTGGGCCGGATCCGTCAGTCCAGCAGCCGCAGGGCGATCCCGTCAGCCAGCAACCGGCCGGTGGGAGTGAGCACCACCCTGTCGCCCACCACGTCCACCAGCCCGTCCGCCCGCTCGACCGCGAGTTGGGCCCGGCCGGATGCGGTCAACAGGTCGGCCGGCAGGCCCTCGGCCAGCCGAAGCCGCAGCAGCACCGCCTCGGTGTGCTTCGCCCCGGCGTCCAGGATCTCCCGGGCGTGCCCCGGCGAATATCCCGCGTCGAGCGCAGCGGCGTACCTGGCCGGGTGTTTGACGTTCCACCAGCGCACGCCCCCGACGTGACTGTGCGCGCCGGGGCCGATCCCCCACCAGTCGTCGCCGCGCCAGTAGGCGAGGTTGTGCCGGCACTGCGCATCGGGTCCGGTGGCCCAGTTGGACACCTCGTACCAGCCCAAGCCGGCCGCGCCGGCCAGCGCGTCGACCATTTCATAGCGATCGGCCAGGGTGTCCTCGGCCGGCGCGGCCAGCAGACCCGCGGCGACCTGCCTGGCCATCCGGGTGCCCGGCTCGACGATCAGCGAGTACGCCGACAGGTGGTCGATGCCGGTGGCCAGCGCCGCCCGCACCGAATCGACGAGTTCGGCGTCCGTCTCGCCGGGCGTGCCGTAGATCAGGTCAAGGCTCACGTGCGGAAAACCCGCCTGCCTGGCCAGGTCGACGACCTGAGCCGGCCGCCCCGCGGTGTGCACCCGGTCCAGCACGGCCAGCACCCGCGGCGACGCGCTCTGCATGCCCAGCGAGAGCCGCGTGTAGCCCGCATCACGCAGCGCATCCAGGAGGGCCGCGTCGGTGCTCTCCGGGTTCGCCTCGGTGGTCACCTCGGCGTTCTCGGCCAGGCCGAACTCGTCACGGACCGCGCCGAGCAACCGGGTCAACGGCCCGGCGCCGACCAGCGACGGGGTGCCACCACCGACGAAGACGGTGCTCACCGGTCGGCTGTCGCCCAACCTGTTCAACGTCGTTCGGGCCAGCGCGATCTCGGCGCGAGCGGCGTCCTCCCAGGACCGCGGGGAGGCCGCCGAGCCGAGTTCGCCGGCGGTGTACGTGTTGAAGTCGCAGTATCCACAACGCGTCGCGCAGAAGGGCACGTGCAGGTAGATCGACAGCGTGCGGCCGTCGATCCCGTCCGCAGCGCTCGGCGGCAGGGACCCGTCAACCGGGACGGGATCGCCCTCGGGCAGCGTGGACGGCACGGCTCCAGTGTTCCCGACGGCGCGGCCGGGTCCGCACATCGCCGGGCGGTGGCAGGATCGCCAGGGTGACCGCGCTCGTCCGCCTGGAACGCACCGCCGGTGTCGCCACCATCACCCTGGACTCCCCGGCGAACCGCAATGCCCTCTCCGCCCAACTGCGGTCGGAGCTGCGCGATGCGCTCGACCGAGGTGGCCGCGGACGAGCAGAGCCGCGTGGTGGTGCTGAGCCACACGGGTCCGGTGTTCTGTGCCGGCATGGATCTCAAGGAAACCGCGGTCGCCGCAGTCGGCGCGGAAGGGGTGCGGGAGTTGCCCGGCATCCTGCAGCGGGTGGCGCGCTGTCCCAAGCCGGTGATCGCCAGGGTGGCAGGCGCGGCCAGGGCCGGCGGTATCGGGATCCTGGCCGCGGCCGACGTCGTGCTCGCTACACCCCGGGCCACATTCGCGTTCTCCGAGGTGCGGATCGGGTTGATCCCCGCGGTGATCTCGGTGCCCGTGTTGGACCGGATGTCCACGGTCGAGGCCCGCGAACTCTTGCTGACCGGCGAGGTTTTCGACGCGGAACGGGCCCTGCGCGCGGGGCTGGTCAACGCGGTGGCGTACGTCGACCATCGGGACGGGTCCTACGAACCGGACGATGAACTGGCGGCGCTGGACGACCTGGTCGCGCAGTACATCTCGGCCCTGCGCAAGGGCGGGCCGACCGCATTGGCCGGTACCAAGGCACTGCTGCGCCGCGGCCTGGACGACTCGGATGAGCGGTACGCAGAACTGCTGGAACTGTCCGCGGTGCAGTTCTCCTCCGGCGAGGGTCGGGAGGGCGCCGTGGCGTTCGCCGAGAAGCGCCCACCGAGCTGGCACGTCACGGACTGAGAGCTCCTTCCCCGCGACTCGGGAGCGTGGTAGACACCGGGGCGTGGCCGCCGGGCGGCCACCCCGGACGCCGTGGTCCAGCCCTCTGGTGGTGCCCGTGTCACCTGCGAGTCCAACCAGAGAGGTGGCGTCCGTGAGCGACGCAAGCCAAGTGACCGAGGCCGCGCCCCAGACTTCGTCGACCGGCCGGTTCGACTTCGTGGTGATCGGCGGCGGATCGGCCGGCGCCGTGATCGCCGCCAGGCTGTCGGAGGACGCGTCGGTGCGCATCGCGCTGCTGGAGGCTGGGGCCGCTCCGCCGCCGCGTGAACTCATGCCGGCCGCGGTGGCCTCGCTGCAACTCGATCCCGAGGTCGACTGGATGTACACGGGCGACCCGGGTGGCGTCGGACGCGGCCTGACGGACCGCCGGATGATGGTCCCGCGGGGCAAGATGCTCGGCGGCTCGTCCGGGCTCAACTACATGGCCTATGTGCGCGGTCACCCGGGCGACTTCGACGCCTGGGAAGCCGACGGAGCCAAGGGCTGGTCGTAGACGAGGTCCTCCCCTACTTCCTCAAGAGCGAGGGATTGTCGCGGCCCAACCCCCCGGAGGGCGTGGCCATCGACGAGTCTGCCCACGGCACCTCCCGAGTTGGCCGGGCTCAAGGCCGAGGCGGAGCGGCGACTCACCGCGTGGGCGACCACCGGGGAGGGCCTGGCGTCCTCGTCGCTCTACGACGCTGTCGCGTTCTTCTCCACCGGGCTGGGCGATGCGCACACCCATGACGCCCAGATCGGGCTGCTGGCGTGCGGATACACCCCGGACATCTGGCGCTACCTGTTCCGCGTCGACCCGGACGAGTACTTCGCGGACCCGGCCACCGCCCTGTCACCGATGGCCGAGACCGTGGTGGTGCTGCCCAACCCGGTCCAGCCCCATTCCGAGGGCGAGCTGCGGTTGGTCAGCTCCGATGTCGGCGATGCCCCGAGCATCGATCTGAATTACCTCGCCGATCCACACGACGTCACCGTGATGTTGGCGGTGATGCGGCGCGCTCTGCAGATCGTCGAGGCGTGGCCCGGTGGCGCCCTCGGGCCGCTGTCCGTGCCACCGGCCCTGGCCGCGGTCCATGGCCATGCCTCCGGCGATGTTCCCAGCGACGCCCTGCTGGAGGACCTGGCCAGGCACTACGCGCTGACCGTCTACCACGAGACGTCGACCTGTCGGATCGGCGATGTGGTCGATCCGGAGCTCCGTGTGTTCGGGGTGGCCGGCCTCCGGGTGGCCGATGCGAGCGTCATGCCGACCGTGGTGAGCGGCAACACCAACGCGGCCACGATCATGATCGGCGAGCGGGCAGCGGCGTTGATCGCGGAAGATCATCGGCTCCGTGCCGCGGGCGTCGGCTGATCGGGAGCGAGCGGCGCGGTCACCGCCAGAGGGCCACTACCACCGCGATCAATACCAACAGCACCAATGCGATGGTCATCCATCTCCGGGTGAGCGCCGGTAGCGGCCTGCTCACCGTCGGCTCGGCGATGCGTTCGGCGGTGGTGCGCTGCCGGGCGGCGCGATCAGGGCCTGCTCGCGGCGAGTGTGGTTGCGCAGCAACCACTCCACCACCCGGTCGATGAGACCGGCAACCAACCAGCAGAGCGGCAGCAGGGTGCCGAGCAAGATCGGGATCTGCACCCAGAACGACTGCCCGACGATCCACGACTCAACCGCGTCGATGGTGTCGGTCAGCCAGGCCACCGAGCCAGGCTAGCGCGGGGCGCGGCTCACCTGCGGTCGGCGCCGGGTTACGGTGCGAAGATGCGCGCCGTCTACGCCACCCACCCCGATGCCGACGATCCACTGTCCGCCCTTGCGGTCGGTGAGCGCCCGGAACCGGATGTTCCTGATGGCTGGGTACGGGTGAAGATGCAGGCGGCGTCGCTGAATCGGCACGACATCTGGACCCTGCGCGGCGTCGGCATCAAGCCCGACCAATTCCCGATGATCCTGGGTTGCGACGGCTCGGGCGAACTGGAGGACGGTTCGCCCGTCGTCGTGTACCCCGTCATCGCGACGCCCGGTTGGCGGGGTGACGAGACCTTCGATCCGCGCCGCACCTTGCTCACCGAACTGCACCAGGGTGCGATGGCCGAGTACTGCGCGGTGCCGGCTTCGAACGTGTTGCCCCGACCGGAGTCCATGGGCGCCGCCGAGGCGGCCACGCTCGGCTGTACCTATCTGACCGCCTACCGGATGATCTTCACGCGTTCCGGCTTGACCCCCGGCTCGACGATGCTGGTGCAGGGCGCGGCCGGCGGAGTGGCGACGGCGCTGATCCAGCTCGGCGTGGCGGCCGGGATGCGTGTCTGGGTAGCGGCGAGATCCGAGCCGGCCCGCGAACGTGCGCTGTTGCTCGGTGCTGACCGGGTGTTCGAGTCGGGTGCCCGGCTTCCGGAGCGGGTGGACGGGGTGTTCGACTCGGTCGGCGCGGCCACCTGGGCGCACTCGATGAAGGCCGTCCGGCCGGGTGGTGTGGTGGTCACCTGCGGTGCGACGACGGGCGCCGACCCGTCGGCCGACCTGCAACGGCTGTTCTTCCTGCAGATCTCGGTGATCGGCTCGACCATGGGAACCCTGGACGAGCTACGCCGGCTGATCGCATTCTGCGCGGCCGCCAAGGTCACCCCGGTGGTGGACGAGGCCTTTCCCCTGGACGAACGCGGCCGAGGCCTTCGGCGCGATGGAACTCGGCCGGCCCGGCAAGTTCGTCCTCACGACCTGATCGGGTCAGGCCCCCGGTCAGTTCGGTGAGCCACGCCCGGTGAGCAGGGTGCCGATCAGCACCCGGTCCAGGGTGGTGAGTGCACGCACCACCCGCGGCGCGAGGAGCAGAACGATCAGGCCGAGGCCGGCCTGGATTGCGATCGCGGGCACCGTGTCGACCCAGCTGTCGGCCCACAGCGGGGTGCCGCGGTGCCAACTACCGTCACTGGCCTGCATGGCGGGCAGATCCCAGAACCAGATCGGGTAGGTCAAGGCGCCGAACGCGTAGCTGTAGAGCGCCAGGGAAACGGCGAACGTGAAGGGCGCCAGAACAATCTTGATCAGGTGGTACAGCGCCGCCCGCCAGCTGGCGCCGTCGGAGAACAGACCGAGGAAGGCACCCCACGCACCGGGGCGACGCCGCGTGATGCCACCGGGACCGGCGACCGGGAAGTCGAGCAGCGTCCGAGCCATGCTGCGCTGCACAACTGCGCCGAACCGGGCGAACAACAGCCCGGCGGCCAGCAGTGGCACGCCCACCCAGATCACGGACAAGCCCAAGCCGACCGACAACAGCACGACGGTGCCGACGAAGAACGCGATGGCGACGCCGAGATCGGCCATGGTGTAGACGAACTCGCCGGCAGCCTGGGTGATGAACGACCGCTGGCCGCGGGTACGCACGACGGCGCCCCCACCGGGCACCGGATGGTCGGTCCGGTAAAGGTCGGCACCGTCGGGCGTGGTGATCCAGTCAGGAGCTGTGGTGGTCATGCACTCAGCATCCGCGAGCGCGACCGACGCCGGAATCGGCGCAGGCGCCGGATGAGGGGTAGGGCTAGGCCCACCCCGGTCGTCCTACTTCTGGGTCTTGCTCCCCGCGGCCTCGTTCGACAGCGCAGCGATGAAAGCCTCCTGGGGAACCTCGACCCGGCCGACCATCTTCATCCGCTTCTTGCCCTCCTTCTGCTTCTCCAGCAGTTTGCGCTTGCGGGTGATGTCACCGCCGTAGCACTTGGCCAGCACGTCCTTGCGCATGGCGCGGATGTTCTCCCTGGCGATCACCCGCGACCCGACCGCGGCCTGGATCGGCACCTCGAACTGCTGCCGCGGGATGAGTTCGCGCAACTTCGCCGTCATCGACAGCCCGTAGGAGTAGGCGTTGTCCCGGTGCACGATGGCGGAGAAGGCGTCCACCGGCTCACCCTGCAAAAGGATGTCGACTTTGACGAGATCCGCGATCTGGGTGCCGTTCTCGTCGTAGTCGAGCGAGGCGTAGCCGCGGGTGCGCGACTTCAGCGAGTCGAAGAAGTCGAAGATGATCTCGGCCAGCGGCATGGTGTACCGCAGCTCGACCCGCGATTCGGACAGGTAGTCCATGCCACCCAACACGCCGCGCCGGGATTGGCACAGTTCCATCACCGAGCCGATGTACTCGCTCGGCGTGATGATCGAGCACTTGGTGATGGGCTCTCGGACGTCGCGGATCTTTCCCGCGGGCCAGTCCGATGGGTTGGTGACGACGTGCACGGTGCCGTCCTCCATGGTGATCGTGTAGACCACAGTCGGGGCGGTCGAAATCAGGTCGAGGCCGAACTCGCGCTCCAGTCGGTCGCGGGTGATCTCCAGGTGCAGCAGGCCGAGATAGCCGCAGCGGTAACCGAATCCGAGCGCGGTCGAGTTCTCCGGCTCGTAGGTGAGAGCGGCGTCGTTGAGTCGCAACTTGTCCAGGGCATCGCGCAGCAGCGGGTAGTCCGAGCCGTCCATGGGGAACAGCCCGGAGTAGACCATCGGCCGCGGATCGCGGTAGCCGCCCAGTGACTCGGTGGCGCCGCGTAGGGCGGACGTGACGGTGTCGCCGACCTTGGACTGCCGGACATCCTTCACACCGGTGATCAGGTAGCCGACCTCACCGACCCCCAGCCCCTGGGTGGGCACCGGTTCCGGCGAGATGATGCCCACCTCGAGCAGTTCGTGCACCGCCCGGGTGGACATCATCTGGATCCGTTCGCGCGGACTGATCCGGCCGTCGATCACCCTGATATAGGTGATCACGCCTCGGTAGATGTCGTAGACGGAATCGAAGATCATCGCCCTGGCCGGCCCGTCCGGGTCTCCCACGGGCGCCGGCACCTCGGCGACCACCCGGTCCAGCAACTCCCGGACACCCTCGCCGGTCTTGCCGGACACCCGCAGCACGTCGTCCGGCGAGCCGCCGAGGATGTGCGCGATCTCCTCGGCGTAGCGCTCGGGTTGGGCGGCCGGTAGATCGATCTTGTTCAGCACCGGGATGACGGTGAGGTCGTTCTCCATCGCCAGGTACAGGTTGGCCAGCGTCTGCGCCTCGATGCCCTGCGCGGCGTCGACGAGCAACACGGCGCCCTCACAGGCGGCCAGCGATCGGGACACTTCGTAGGTGAAGTCGACATGGCCTGGGGTGTCGATCAGGTGCAGCACGTGCTCCACGCCGTTGACGTTCCAGGGCAGCCGCACGTTCTGACTCTTGATGGTGATGCCACGTTCCCGCTCGATGTCCATCCGGTCCAGGTACTGGGCCCTCATGGACCGGGCGTCGACGACGCCGGTGAGCTGCAGGATCCGGTCGGCCAGCGTCGACTTGCCGTGGTCGATGTGGGCGATGATGCAGAAGTTCCGGATCAGCTCCGGCGGGGTGAACGTCGTCCGGTGCGCCAGAGAACCGCCGGTGCGTGGCTGGGTCACGAAGCTCTTTCCTGCTGGTCATGGCGATCCGTCCGGACCATTCTCCCACGACGAACGCCCGCGCCCTGGCGACCGACCAGGGGCCGGTGCCAAACCGCACCGCGCTTTGGCACAGTGTCCGGATGACGGAGCCGAACGATCACCGGGTCTCCACCCTCGAACTGTTCTTCGATCTGGTCTTCGTGTTCACCGTGACTCAGGTCACCGAGGTGATCGACCACCATCCGGGCGTCGCCGGCACGGCCCAGGGCCTGTTGATCCTCATCGTCTTGTTCTGGATGTACGCCGGATTCACCTGGCTGGCCAATGCCATGGGCACGGACGGTCTGCCGCAGCGATTGACCGTGCTCGCCGGCATGGCGGCGCTGTTGCTGTGCTCACAGGCGGTGCCGGAAGCGTTCGGCAGTTCCGGGATCGCCATCGGCATCGGGTTCCTCGCGCTGACCCTGATCCACCTGGTCGGATACGCCTGGCTGGCGGGCGGCGGCGGCGCACGCGCGATCTGGCGGATCGCACCGATGAACGTCGGCGGCGCCTTGCTGATCCTGGCCGCCGGATGGACCGAAGGCGCCTGGGATTGGGTGCTGTGGGGCACGCCGGCGGCGTTGTTCACATGGACCCTGCTCCGGTCCCGCGGCGCGGGCAGCTTCGACGTTCGGCCCTCGCACTTTGCCGAACGGCATGGCCTGATGATCATCATCGTGCTGGGCGAGTCCGTGATCAGCATCGGTCTGGCCGCTCAGGCCCATCACCTCGATCTGTACCTGATCGCCGGGTGCCTGGTCGGATTCGTGGCGATCGTCGGTCTGTGGTGGGCGTATTTCGTCGGCGACGACGAGGTCGCAGCCGAGCACTTCGCGGCCGCGGACCCGACACAGCAGTCATGGATGGCGCGGATGGGCTACAACCTCACGCACCTGCTGATGATCGCCGGCGTGATCGGAGTCGCGGCGGGCACCCGGCTCGGCCTGGAGGACCTGTGGGCGTCGGCCGAGCCTGCCGCGGCATGGCTCATCGCCGGTGGCGCCGCGATCTACCTGTCCGCGACGACAGTGTTCCGTTCTGTGCTGCGGGTGGGTCCGATCGGTGCCCGTCTGGTGGGCACCGTGGTGCTGCTGGCCACCGCCGCGGTCGGCTCGATCCTGGGGACGGCGGAACAGCTGGGCGCGGTGGCCGTCGTGCTCGCGCTCACCCTGGTCGTCGAGACCCGGATCAGGTCCGGTGCCGTCAGCGCTGCTGAGCAACCCTGATCGCCGGCGCCTACGGGAGTGGTCAGACCGTGACCTCTCGCTCGGGGAGCGGGCAAGGGACGAAAGGGGTCCCGTGTCACGTCGCACGATATTGACCGAATACCAGGGCCGCCGCCGGGCAGCGGCCACCGACCCGGCCGTTCATCGAACGCCGCTCGATCATCGGCGTCGCCGGGGCGGTCCGCACGGTGGCCCAGGTCACCCATGAGCAGCGCACCGTGGGCACCTGAATTCATCAAGGACGAGATCCAGGCCCCGCTCGTCGGCAAGGACCGGTCGCGGGTTCCGGCGGACACGGGTCGCCAGGGACCCAGCCATGCTCAAGTCCATCCGGCCCCAGGGGTTCGCGTACTTCGAGAAGAATTGGGGTTGAGCGGGTTTGGTCGGCGATCGGACCCTTCATGCATCGCCCGGAGGTCCGGTGGCACAGTGAGGGCATGACTACGGCCTTCATCAATGCTCATGTGGTGCCCGTCGAGGGCGATCCTTTCGATGGCACCCTGCTGGTGTCCGGCGCGACCATCCGGGCGCTCGGACCCGACGTCGAGGTGCCCGCGGACGCCGAGGTGGTGGACGTTGCCGGCCGCTGGCTCGTGCCGGGATTCGTCGACGCGCACACCCATCTCGGTCTGCACGAAGAGGGCGAGGGCTGGGCGGGCAACGACACCAACGAGTTGACCGACCCGGTCACCGCCGGTGTGCGGGCGCTGGATGCGATCAACCCCGCCGAGCTGGGTTTCGGCGACGCGCTCGCCGGTGGCGTGACCACCGTCGGGATCAACCCGGGGTCAGGCAATCCCATCGGCGGGCTGACCGTCGCCGTGCACACCTCCGGGCGGACCGTCGACGACATGGTGTTGCGCTCCCCCGCCGGATTGAAGTCAGCGCTGGGCGAGAACCCCAAGCGGGTCTACGGCGACAAGAAGGCGATGCCGTCCACTCGGCTGGGCACGGCCGCGGTCATCCGCAATGCCTTTGTGGACGCCCAGAACTATCGGGCCAAGCTGGACGACCCGGACCGCAAGGGGCCGGCCGACCGCAATCTCAAGCTCGAGGCGCTCGCGTCGGTACTGGCCGGCGAGATCCCGTGGCGGCAGCACTCGCACCGAGCCGACGACATCGCCACCGCCGTGCGGATCGCCGACGAGTTCGGGTACCGCCTGGTGATCGACCATGGGACCGAAGCGCACCTGATTGCTGATCTGTTGGCGGACAAGGGAATCCCCGTGCTGATCGGCCCCCTGTTCACCTCACGGTCCAAGGTGGAGCTGCGCAATCGCTCCCTGGCGAACCCGGGTCGGCTGGCGGCCGCCGGCGTGGAGATCTCCATCATCACCGACCACCCCGTCGTGCCGATCAACTTCCTGGTGCACCAGGCAACGCTCTCCGTCAAGGAAGGGCTCGACCCGGTGGTGGCGCTGCGGGCGATCACCATCCACCCGGCCAAGGTGCTCGGCGTTGCCGATCGGGTCGGCTCATTGGAGGTCGGCAAGGACGCAGACCTGGTGCTGTGGACCGGCGATCCGCTCGATGTGATGCAGCGCGCGACCGAGGTGTACGTCAGTGGCCGGCGGGTTTACCACTACGACATGGACAATCACGTCGGCGTGGTCGACTGAACCGGTCGCTACCTGCCGTCGGCTATCCGCAGGGCCCACACGATGAGCGGCGCTTGAAGCGGCAACCGCGCCCAGGATCCCAGGCGGTACCAGACCGGGCGGCCGCCGGAGCGCAGCGCCATGGAGACGTTTGCCGGGAACACCGCGACGAACAGCGCTGCCGCCGACCAGCCGCCGATCCGTCGGGTGCGGGGAGCGAGGAGCAGCCCGGCCACCGCGAGTTCGGCGAGGCCGCTGACTGCGACCAACGTGCCCGGAGCTGGGAGTGATCGCGGGACGATCGACCGGAACGGTGTCGGCGCTGCGAAGTGCAGGACGCCGGTGCTGGTCAGCAGTGCGGCGAGGCCGAGGGCCATGGGGTCCCGTGCCGCGCGGTCGGTCGTCTCGAGGTTCACCGGTCCAGGGTGCCTGTCGGTTGTGGCTGTGATGCTGCGACAGGCGGCGGATCCGCCTCGCATCGCTGTTGCTCAGGTACTTACAGTGATAGTACACATGTTCTATCTACATCTTGTGGTCGGCGTAGATTTCGGCTAGAATGGACAGATGATCGAAGCCGGGGACACCAGCTGCGGGCACACGCCGGCTGACGTGGTGGCCGGGTGGGTGCTGCGGGTGCAGCAGTTGGCCGCGGACTGCGCCGACGACGCCGCCCGGATCGATCTGTTGGCGGCGTTGGAATCGCTCAAGGGCGCGGCGGCCGGTTGTCAGGCTGCGGTGACGGTCGGGTTCGCCGCGACGCAGACCGCGGAAGGACTCGCGGCCCGGACGAGGCCGGAGGTGATCCGCCGGTCGATCGCCGGGCAGGTCGCGTTGGCCCGCCGCGATGCGCAGCACCGCGGTGGTCGGCACGTCGGGTTGGCCGCCGCCCTGCACACCGAGTTGCCGCACACCCGCCGCGCGTTGGAGGACGGCCGGATCTCCGAATGGCAGGCCACCCTGATCTGCCGGGAAACCGCCTGCCTGGACCCGGACCTGCGCCGCCTCGCCGACGAGAAGTTGGCGCCGGAGTTGGGGGTGGTCGGGGACCGGAGGCTGGCCCAGGGCGCCGCCCGGATCGTCGCCGACCTGGACGCCGCCGCCGTCGCCGACCGAGCCCGCCGCGCTGCCCGGGACCGCCGCGTCACCGTCCGGCCGGCGCCGGACACCATGGCGTATCTGACCGCGTTGCTGCCCGCCACGGTCGCCGTCGCCGCCTACGCCGCGTTGACCTCCTACACCCAGCTGGTCGTCGGGGAAGGCGACCACCGCGGCCGCGGGCAGATCATGGCCGACACCCTCGTCGACCGGGTCACCGGCGGCGCCCCCACCCGGCTGCGACCACCACGGCGCCCCACCATCCGCCGGCCCGCCACCCGGACGGCCCGCCCCGACAGACCGGCCGACGACACCACCCCCACGGCCGCCGCCCAGCCGGGCCACACCACCGCCGACGGACCGAGCCGAGCCACACCCCAGCCCGCCGCCACGTCGCCGAATCCGGCGCGCAGAGCCGGCCGCGCAGCACCCGCCCGGACAACGCGCCGACCACCACAGGCCTGGGCCGCTACCACTACCCGACGGCGGCCGACGCCCGCACGCAACTCGCCCCGGTCCCACCCGCGGCGGCCACCATCCACCTGCACGTGATCATGACCGACCGCACCCTGCTCGGACTGTGCGACGAACCCGCCGACCTCGCCGGCTACGGACCCATCCCCGCCGACCTGGCCCGCGCCCTGGCCACCGCGAACCTCGGACCTGAGGCCACCACCGTGTTCCGCCGCTTCTACACCCACCCCGACACCGGACACCTGGCCGCCACCGACAGCAAAGCCCGCAGATTCCCCACCGTCATGCAACAGTTCCTGCTCGTCCGCGACCGCACCTGCCGCACCCCCTACTGCCACGCCCCCGGCCGCCACCACGACCACCAACACGACCACGCCCAAGCCGGACCCACCACCCTGGACAACGGCCAACTCACCTGCCAAGCGTGCAACCACACCAAACAAACACCCGGCTGGACCGTCACCACCCGACCCGACGGCACCATCCAAACCACCACCCCCACCGGCCACACCTACCCAAGCCCACCACCACTCCACCCGGCGCCGACCACCACACCCCACCCGGACGCACCGACACCGCAACCGAACGCAGACTCCGCGGCCTCATCCTCGAATACCAAGCCGCCTGACCGCCCGGTCCGGCTAACCTGCGGCAGTGCGGATGCGGTTCGGATGGGCACTCGCCGCTCTGACCGTGACCCTGGCCGGCTGTAGCGGTGCCGCGGGCACGCCAACGGCGATGCTGTCATCGTCGATCGTCTCGGCCCCCGCACCCCCAGCTCCGGCGTCCACTGCTCCGGCATCCACGGCATCTTCGATCACCGTGCCGACCACGACCCGGTCGACAAGCCCACCATCAACGTCCACTCCCCCGCCGCTCACCACGTCGATCCCGGCCAGCAGTTCGGCCTCGACACTGCCGAGCACGTCGATCCCAGCCACCACGTCCCTGACACCGACTCCGACGCCGATGCCGAGTCCGCGGACCACGTTGACCGCGAGCCCGAGCCCGAGCCCAGCCCCAACACTGCCGCGACGTCGTCGTCGTCGACATCCAAGGCAACCGGCACCTCGCTGCCTGCGGTGGGTCTGGCCGGGGTCAACGACCCCGACTGCCGATCCGCCGACCCCCCGGTCCTGTTGCTGCACGGCACCCTGTCGACACCGAGGTCCAACTTCGGCACGCTCGCCCCAGCCCTGCGTGCCGCCGGCCGATGCGTGTACGCGCTCGAATACGGCGCTCGGTTCGGCTACGGCGGCATTGGACCGGTCCGTACCTCGGCCGCCGATGTGGCGACATTCGCCCGCCGGGTGCTCGAGGTCACCGGTGCCGACCAACTCGACGTCGTCGGGTACTCCCAGGGCGGGCTGGTCGTCCGCACCATGCTGCGCTACGACCTCGACCCCGGTCTCGTCCGAGTGGCCGTGCTCGTCGCGCCGAGCTATCACGGGACCACGTCGGCCATCACCACGAACATCCCCAGCGGACTGTGCCCGGCGTGTGAGGACCAGCGGGCTGGTTCAGCCTTGCTCACCGACCTCGCCACCGGGGGTGACCTGGCCGGCGACGTGCGCTATGCGGTCCTGTCCACCCGCAACGACATGGTCGTCACCCCCGTCTCGTCCCAGGTCCCGCAGGGACCCACGGACCGGGTCAGGTCGACCATCTACGAGGAGCACTGTTCACCTGGAACCGATCACGTGCAGCTGATCGGGCTCCGCACCACGGCCCGCTGGGTCGAAGCGGCGCTGTCCTCTGACGGCCGTCCCACCGGCACCGACCTGGGCTGTTCCTGATCGGCGCAGCAGGCCGTGGAGCCCGCGTTTGGGGCTGGACCGGCCCGGATGGTAATCTTGACCTTCGTGCGCGTGCGGGTCCGACCCTGCGCGCCCCGGGTCTGCGGACACGGGCCGGCACGAGAGTGAACCCCGACGACACGAAGGCATATTCGGCGTGGCCAACATCAAGTCCCAGATCAAGCGCAACCGCACCAACGAAGCGGCGCGGCTGCGCAACAAGTCCGTCAAGTCTTCCCTGAAGACGGCGGTCCGGCGGGTGCGCACAGCTGTCGCGGCCGGCGACGTCGACACCGCGACCACCGAGTTGGTCGTCGCCTCGCGCAGCCTGGACCAGGCCGCGTCGAAGGGCATCATCCACGCGAACCAGGCAGCCAACCGGAAGTCCGCGCTGGCCCAGCAGGTCCACGCGCTCTCCGCCAACTGAGCGGCCCTACCCCGCAGCACCGGCGGCGGCGTCATCCACACAGATGACGTCGCCGTTTTGTCGTCCCTGGGTTGCGGCGGGGCCGGAGATCACTCGCGTCGGGCTGATCGGGTGAGGTCGAGCACGGCGCGCTCCAGCGCGTACTCGGCGTCCACCGCCTGACCCTTCACGTCAGCGTTGAGCGCCGCGACCACGGCCATCCCGCGCACCAATGCCGCCTCGCTCCAGTACCGGGCCGTCCCTCGGGCCTTGTCCACCTTCCAGGGCGGCATGCCCAGCTCCGATGCCACCGCGTACGAGTTGCCCGGTCGCGCGCCCTTGACCTTGGCCACCGTCCGGATGCCGTCTGCCAGCGCGTCCGCGATGAGAACCGCTGGGTAGCCGACGGCCACTGCCCAGCGCAGCGCCTCCAACGCCCCCGGTAGGTCGCCGGCCACCACCTTGTCGGCGATGGCGAAGCCGGTCACCTCGGCACGGCCGCGGTGATAGACCCGGACCGCCATCTCGTCCACCATGCCGCCGGTGTCAGCCACGAGCTGGGAGGCGGCGGTGGCCAACTCGCGAAGGTCTGTGCCGACCGCGTCGATCAAGGCCGCAGCAGTGGCCGCCGTCGTCGTGCCGCCGGCGTCCTTGATCTCCTTGCGGACGAAGTCCACCCGCTCAGCCGCCTTGGTGATCTTTGCGGCAGCCGCCTGATAGGCGCCCGCCTTGCGCAGACCGTCGGCCAGCGGCTTGTTACGCGCGCCGCCGGAGTGGTGGACCAGCAGCGTGACACCCTCGACCTGATCGCCCGCGTAGTCGAGGAGCGCGGCGGCCAGCTCCTTGCTCGCCTCCTGCGCTCCGCGGATCACCACCAAGCGCGGTTCGGCGAACAAGCTCGGTGCCACGAGTTCGGTGAAATCGCCCACCGAAAGTCCGACCGCCGGCGCTTCCCTGCGTTCGACGTCCGGGTCCTGCCGGCGTGCCGCTGCCAGCGCCCTGGCGATCACTCGGTCGACGAGCAACTCTTCTTCGCCCGTGATGATCACCAAGGTGGGCGGCGCCGACGACATGCCCGCCATGGTGCCAGCGCCGTCTGTCAGTCCTGCGGTCGGTGCCTCCATCCGGTGGCGGGCCGCATGACCTACGGTGTCCGACGTGATCCCAACCGTCCGCCGGCGATGCGTCGTGCCCGCCGTCGCCGTCGCCGCCCTGATCCTCGCGGGATGCGGCTCGTCGACGCCCTCCGCAGCGCCTCCCGCATCCACCGAGCACAGCACCACGTGCTCCTACCTGGCCGACGGTGAGTCCCCGGCGAAGCCTGTCGACCCACCCGCGGCCCAGGAACCGGACACCGGGACCGCCACGGTCGAGTTGACGATGAACGGCGGCATCGTCACCGTCGGGATGGACCGTGCCGCCACACCGTGCACGGTGGGCAGCTTCGTTCACCTGGCGCAGGCGGGCTATTACACCGACACCCCGTGTCACCGGCTGACCGCCTCGCCCACGCTGAGCGTGCTCCAGTGCGGCGACCCGACCGGCACCGGAGGTGGTGGTCCCGGCTACGTGTTCGCCGACGAGACCGATCCGGGCATGACCTATCCCGCCGGCACCGTGGCGATGGCCAACGCCGGGCCCGACACCAACGGATCGCAGTTCTTCCTGGTCTACGAAGACTCGAAGCTGCCGCCGTCCTACACGGTCTTCGGCCAGATCACCGGCGGCATGGACGTGCTGAACCGGATCGCCGAGCAGGGCACCACCAACGGTGGGCCGGACGGCGCGCCCGCGGAACCGGTGACCATCAGCGCGGTCGCCGTCACCGGATGACCGGGATCACCGAACCGGCTGCTCCGAAGCCTCGAGCAGCCGGCGGCCGAGCTTGCCGGCGGCGACCCGGATCGGCTCGGATTCGACAATGGTGACCCTCCCGGGCAGCCCGACCAGCTGTTCGGCGCACCAGTACGGGTTGCCCGTGGTGCCCACCACTCGGCAGGTGGCCGCGTCGATCGCCTCGACTCGCCCTACCGCCGGCGAGAGCACCTGGACCACCACATCTCTCGGTGCCGCGATGATCAACTCGACTGGGTACTCCCAGCCGGTCGACAGATTCTCCTCCAGCACTGTCACCGGATCGAGATCGGCCGGCGGGTCGAAGGTCTCGGTGAGCGCCTCGGCCGCCTTCACCCGATCCACCCGGTATCCGCGCACGCCGTCCCTGGCACGACACAACAGGTACCAGCGCCCGTGCCGAACCACCACCGCCCAGGGCTGCACGACCGAGTCCCACTCGGAGCCGGCCTCGGACCGATAGCTGATCCGGACCAGCCGATGCTCGGCACAGACCTGCACGAGCACGCTGGTGATCTCCGGATCCGGCCGGGCGGCGGCCCGGTCCGGCGCGGGCGCGGTCCCCCGGCGCACCGCCTGGGCCTTGGCGGCCACCGGGGCCGGCAGCGCGCGCATGATCTTGCCCAGCGCGCTGCCGACCGGGTCGTTCGCGTCGGCGGCGTGATGGTGACCGTCCAGCACCGCCATCACAAGGCCGAGCGCCTCGGTCGCGCTGAAGGTCAACGGCGGGAGCCGAAGGCCACGGCCGACGCGATAGCCGCCGTACCGTCCCCGGATCGATTCGATGGGTATGCCGGCTTCCCGCAGGATCCCGATGTAGCGGCGGGCCGCCCGCTCCGTGACGCCCAGACCGTCGGCCAACCGTTCGGCGGTGATTCCCGGGCTGGCCTGGAGCAATTCGAGTGCGGTCAGCGCCCGCGCGGTCGGGCTGGCTCCCTTCGGCCTGCCGTCAGCCATTCGACCGCCCAACCCATCCGGTAGCACAACGTCCGGAATGCACACTAGCGTGCCGGTGACGAAGCGCGCGGTCGGTGCGTTACGATCGCAGGCACAACTCAATACACCTCATCCAGAGGGGCAGAGGGATACGGCCCGATGAAGCCCCGGCAACCACTGGTGATCCTTGACCGCGCAGAGCTGTAGAGGCTTGGGCGGCGAGGCCGCCCCAGCAGGTGCCAACTCCGTCCCGCATCAGCGGGGAAGATGAGAAGGAAGGCCTCGTCATGTCATCTGCGCTGCTCGCCGCCACCACGGAACTCGGTCATGTCGACCTCGGTCCGGCTGTCGCGTTGTCCTGTCGCGAGTGCGGGCACCGGGTCGAACTCGGCCCGTACTACGCGTGCACCGAATGCTTCGGCCCGCTGGAGGTCGCGTACGAGTTCGCCGCCTCCGGTGAGGAACTCCGCGATCTGATCACCGCTGGGCCGCAGAGCATCTGGCGGTACGCCCCGCTGCTGCCGGTGCCCGCCCATGTGATCGACACCCCCAACACCAACCCTGGCTGCACCAAGCTGGTCAAGGCCGACCGGCTGGCCGCGGAACTGGGCATGCGCGCACTGTGGGTCAAGGACGACTCGGGCAATCCCACTCACTCGTTCAAGGACCGGGTGGTCGCGGTCGCGCTGGCTGCCGCCCGTGAGCTCGGTTTCACTGTGCTCGCCTGCCCCTCCACCGGCAACCTGGCCAACGCGGTTGCTGCCGCCGCCGCCAGGGCCGGCATTCGCTCGGTGGTGCTGATCCCGTCGAATCTGGAGCGCCAGAAGATCTTGACCACCGCGGCCTACGGAGGGACCCTGGTGGCGGTCGAGGGCAACTACGACGACGTCAACCGACTGGCCGGGGAGATCGCCGGCGAGCAGGACGGCTGGGCATTCGTCAACGTCAATGTCCGGCCCTACTATGCCGAGGGTTCCAAGACTCTCGGGTACGAGGTTGCCGAGCAACTGGGCTGGCGGCTGCCCCGGCAGGTCGTCATCCCGGTGGCGTCCGGCTCTCAACTCACCAAGGTGGACAAGGCGTTCGGCGAACTGATCAAGCTCGGTCTGGTCGACGAAAGTCCCTACCGGATCTACGGCGCGCAGGCGACCGGCTGCAACCCGGTCGCGACGGCGTTCAAGAACGGAAGTGACGTCATCCGCCCGGTCCGTCCCGACACCATTGCCAAGTCGCTGGCCATCGGCAACCCCGCCGACGGCCCCTACGTGGTCGACGTCGCCCGGCGCACCGGCGGTGCCGTCGAGGACGTCACCGACGACGAGATTGTCGAAGGCATCAAGCTTCTCGCCCGCACCGAAGGCATCTTCGCCGAGACCGCCGGAGGTGTCACCGTCGCCGTGCTGCGCAAGTTGCTGGCCACCGGCCAACTCGACCCCGACGCCGAGACCGTCGTGTTCAACACCGGCGACGGACTCAAGACCCTCGACGCGATCGCCGACTCCGTCGGTCCGACCGCCACCATCGTTCCCACCCTCGAAGCGTTCGAAAAGGCTGGCCTGGCATGAGTTCTGCGGTGACCGTTCGGGTTCCGACCATCCTGCGCACCTACACCGGTGGATCTTCCACCGTGACAGCGGACGGTGCAACGGTCGGCGAAGTGATCGACAACCTCGAGTCAGCCCACCCCGGGATCCGGGCCAGGGTGGTCGACGAGACCGGTGCACTGCGCCGGTTCGTGAACATCTACCTGGACGACGAGGACATCCGGTTCGGCGACGGCCTGGACAGCCAAGTCACCGCCGGATCCACGGTTTCGATCATCCCGGCCGTCGCCGGCGGCTGAGCCCGGTCCTGGACCGAGAACTCAGGAGAGAGCTCAGCCCTCGGGCCGGATCTCGATCCCGAACAGGGTGTGCAGCGCCCGCAGGTAATCCTCGGAGTCGCCGCTACGCGCCAGTTCGTGCGCTCGCATGGTCGGGGTATGCAGCAAGGACTGGGTGACCCGGTGCATCGCCTGCTCGACATCCTGGGCCACCGCCGGCTCGTACTTGGCCCGCAGCCGGACCAGTTCGCGTTCGACGGCCTCGGCGACGTGCGACCGCAGCGCGATCACGGCCGGGTCCATCTGCCGGACGGTCAGCTCGTCCTCGAACGCCGCCACCGCCTCGATCACCAGGTCCTGCGCCGTGGTGAGTGCGCCGGCATGAGCCGGGTCGGCCTGGACAGCGACGGTGTGCAGGTCGATGATCCGGACGCCCGGCAGCGCGCGGACAGCGTCGGTGACATCGGGGCGCAGAGCCAGGTCGAGGATCGGCAACGGCCGGCCGCGATCGGCCAGTGCCGCAGCGACAGTCGCCGCGTCGAGCACTCCCCCGGTGGCGCCGCTGCAGGATACGACCAGGTCGACCCCGCGCAGCGCGACGTCGAGGTCGGCGGCGGGGACCGGGACGGCATGGTGCGAGGCGGCGAACGCCGCCGCGCGGCCGGACGGCGAGTACACCAACAGGTCGACGCAACCCTGCTGGCGCAACGCGGCCAGGACCACCCGCGCGTAGGCGCCGGTACCGATGACCAGAGCGCGGGCGCCGGCCAACGATCCGTCCAGGCCGGACGCGGCGACCTCGAGCGCAACGGAGGCCACCGACCGGCCGGCGTCCCCGAGCTCGGTGGTCGCGGCCACCTTCTTGGCGGTCCGCGCAGCGGCCCGGAACAGCGCGTGCAGATGCGGCGACACCGTGCCCGCGGCCTGGGCCTGACTGAACGCCCTGGCCACCTGGCCGGAGATCTCAGCCTCACCGACGACCATCGAGTCCAGACCCGCGGACACGGTGAACAGGTGCGCGGCGACCGGCGCCCCCACCCTGACCTTGACCTGGGCACCGACCTGGTCGGCCGTGGCACCGGTGGCCTTGGCCATGGCGTCGAGCAAAGAGTCGATGGCGTCGTGGAAGCGGTCGGCCTCGACGTAGAGCTCGAGGCGGTTGCAGGTGGCCACCCTGACCGCACCGGTGACCGGCGAATCCGGGTCGGCGACCAGCGCGGAGAGCTCCGCGGTCAACAGTTCGGCCCCGGCCGAGAGCCGGTCGAGTTCGGCCAGCTCCAGGTCGTGGTGACTGGCACCGAGCACCATGAGCATTCTCGCGATGCTACCGGCGAGTCCCCCCCGAATTGCTCGTGCCCGGCAGCAAGCGGGGACCTCGGTCCCGGCCGTGCCGACCGACGCGGCGGCAGATGGGACGATGACCGGCGATGACGTCCTCCTCCACGACCACCGCGCTGCCCGCAGACCATCCGCTGGTCGACGGCCGGACGGCGCAGGCCCCGCTGATCCTGGCCTACCGCGGGGAACCCACCGATCGACACCCGGTGTGGTTCATGCGGCAGGCCGGGCGCTCGCTGCCGGAATATCGGAAGGTGCGGGCCGGCACCGGCATGCTCGAGGCCTGCCTGACACCGGAACTGGCCATCGAGATCACCGCCCAGCCGGTGCGCCGGCACAAGGTGGATGCGGCGATCTTCTTTTCCGACATCGTGGTGCCGCTGCGGCTGGCCGGGCTGGACGTGCAGATCGTGCCCGGCACCGGGCCGGTGGTGGCCAGTCCGGTGCGCACCGCCGCCGACATCGACGCACTACCCACCCTTGATCCCTCAGCGCTGGCGCCCATCACCGCGGCCGTCGGGGGGCTCGCCGCCGAACTCGGCACGACGCCGCTGATCGGCTTCGCCGGCGCCCCGTTCACCCTGGCGTCCTACCTGGTCGAGGGCGGCCCGAGCCGCGACCATCTGCGCACCAAGGCGTTGATGCATGCGGAGCCGGAGGCGTGGCACCGGCTCGCCGCCTGGGTGGCCGAGCTGTCGGCGGCGTTCCTGCGGGCCCAGGCCCTGGCCGGGGCGTCCGCGGTGCAGCTGTTCGACTCCTGGGCGGGCTTCCTGTCCAGGGCGGACTATGCCGAGTTCGTTGCGCCACACTCGGCAGCCGTGTTCGCCGCCGTCGCCGACCTGCCCGTGCCGCGGGTGCACTTCGGGGTCGGCACCGGCGAGTTGTTGCCAGCGATGCATGCGGTCGGTGCGGACGTCATCGGGGTGGACCACCGGGTTCTGCTGGACGACGCGATCGCCAGGCTCGGCGGCACCGTGCCCGTGCAGGGCAACATCGACCCCGCGCTGCTGTTCGCCGGCGATACGGTCCTGCATCACCACGCTCGTGACGTGCTCCGCCGAGGGTCGGCGGCTCCCGGGCACGTGGTGAACCTCGGCCACGGAGTACCGCCGGACACCGATCCCGACGTGCTCACCCGGCTGGTCGCGTTCGTCCACGACCAGGCATGACCGCCGGGCCCGGGGCGGACGCCGACCCCGACGCCATCGTGGTCGGCGGCGGGGTGGCCGGGCTGGCGGCGGCCTTCGAGTTGACCCGACACGGGCTCCGGCCCTGGGTGCTGGAGGCCGCGCCGGGGCTGGGCGGCAGCGTTGCCCGGCATCGGCTGGCCGGCGTCGACCTGGACGCCGGTGCTGAGTCGTATGCGCTCGCCCGGCCCGGGGTGACCACGCTGATCACGGACCTGGGACTGACCGGCATGGTGGCCTCGCCGGCACCGCTCGGCGCCTGGGTCCGGCACGAGGCGGGCACCGCGCCGCTGCCGCCCGGCGGCTGGCTGGGCGTGCCGACCCGCCCGTGGTCGGGGCCGGTGCGCCGGGTGCTGGGGACGAGCGGCGCCGCCCGCGCAGCGCTGGACCGGGTACTGCCGAGCGGATGGCGGCATCCGGAGCAGGCAACGTTCGGCGGGCTGGTGCGCGCCCGGCAGGGGGCTCGGGCCCTGCATCGACTGGTCGAGCCCGTGGTGGCCGGTGTGCACGCAGCCGATCCGGACGACCTCGAGGTCGCCACCGTCGCCCCGACGCTGCCGGAGCGGTTGCGCCGGACCGGCTCCCTGGCGGCTGCCGCGGCCGAGTTGCGCGGTGCCGCAGGACCGAGCGGCTCCGCCGTCGCCGGCCTGCGCGGGGGGATGTACGAGCTGGTCGACGCCCTCCGGTCGGCCATCGAGGCCGCCGGAGGCCAGCTCCGGACCAACGCGCAGGTCGGCGCGGTCCGCGCCGTCGACGACGGTTGGCTCGTCGACGAAGTTCGGACGCCGCGGCTGGTGGTCGCGGTGCCCGGCGCCGAGGCCGCGCGGCTGCTGGCCGCTGCGCTGCCCGGCATCCGGTTGGACGCACTCGACACCGGCGGGGCCGCGCAGATCGCGCTGGTCACCCTGGTGCTCGACGCGCCACAACTGGACGAAGCGCCGCGCGGCACCGGCGTGTTGGTCGCGTCCAGGGCCGGCGGCGTCCACGCCAAGGCGCTGACCCATGCCACCGCGAAGTGGCCCTGGCTGGCGGCCGAACTGCCGGCCGGCCGCCACGTGCTGCGGCTTTCCTACGGCCGGCCCGGCAGTCCCCCGCCGGCCGACGACCTGCTCCCGGATCTGGCGCTCGCGGACGCAGCGATCCTGCTAGGAGTGCACCTGAGCGCGGCCGCCGTGGTGGACACCGCGGTGACCCACTGGCCCGGCGGCCTGCCACTCGGGCGTCCCGGTCACGCCGCCGCCGTCGCCCGGCTCCGGAACGCCGCGGCGACCCGCCCAGGCTTGGCCGTGGTCGGGTCGGCACTCGCCGGCACCGGCCTTGCCGCGGTGATCGCCGACGCCAGGAGTGTGGTGCAGCTGACCCTGCCCGATGGCCGGACCGCCCGCGCACCGGGGGCAGGATGGGAGCCATGAGCCGTCCGGACACCGAGGTCACCGTCCCCGAAGGCGCCCCGACCGGCGGCGCGCAGCCCAATGCGGACAAGCCCAGTGCGGACAAGCCCAGTGCGGACAAGCCCAGTGCCGCGGAGATCAACGCCGGCATCCGCTACACCCTGTTCTCGGTCTACTCGCGGATCGGTGAGCTGGAGGTCTCGACCGCGGACGCTGCCGCCGAGCTGTCCGACCTGGTCGCCGGGTTGGCCGGGATGGACGTCCAGCTCCGTGGCTTCTACGACCTGACCGGCATGCGGGCGGACGCCGACCTGATGGTGTGGTGGCATGCCGGCACGGCCGAGCAGCTGCAGTCCGCGACCCGGGCGCTGCGGCGCACCTGCCTGGGCTCGGTGTTGACGCCGTCCTGGTCGGCGATGGGCCTGCACCGGCCGGCCGAGTTCAACAAGGGCCACGTGCCGGCCTTCCTGGCCGGCGCGGAGCCGCGCGCCTGGGCGACGGTCTACCCGTTCGTCCGGTCGTACGAGTGGTACCTGCTCCCCGAGCAGGACCGCAGGGACATGCTGGTCGAGCACGGCCGGATGGGCCGGACCTATGACCAGGTGCTGTCCAACACGGTGTCCGCGTTTGCGCTGGGCGACTACGAGTGGCTGCTGGCGCTGGAGTCCGATCAGCTGCACGACACCGTCGACCTGATGAGGCATCTGCGGGCGTCCGGCGCCCGGCGGCATGTGCGCGAGGAAGTGCCGTTCTTCTCCGGACGGCGGGTGGACGTGGCCGGCGTCATCGAGGCACTCCGGTGACCGGGTCGACACCTGCTCCGCCGAACGGCACCGTCGACCTCGGGTATGACGCGGTGCTGCTGGCCGGGTTCGGCGGACCCGAGTCCGCGGACGAAGTGATGCCGTTCCTGCGCACCGTCACCCGCGGTCGCGGGATCCCCGAGGAGCGGCTCGTCGAGGTGTCGCACCACTACCAGGCACTGGGCGGAGCGTCGCCGATCAACGCCCAGAACCGGGCACTGCGGGCGGCGCTCGAGGAGGAACTTGCCTCCCGTGGCCTGCCGCTACCGGTGCTGTGGGGCAACCGGAACTCCCCGCCCTGGTTGACCGACGTGGTCGGCGCTGCGCAAGCCGACGGCCGCACCCGCCTCCTCGGCCTGGCCACCTCGGCGTACTCGTCCTACTCGTCCTGTCGGCAGTACCGCGAGGACTTCGGCGCGGCGTTGACCGGCAGCGGACTCGTCGGCCGGGTACGCATCGACAAGGTACGGCCCTACTTCGACCAGCCGGGTTTTCTCGACCCGTTCGTGGACGGCGCGACCCGCGCGGTAGAAGCGGCCCTGCACGGTGGGCTCGCGGCCGACGAGCTGGAACTGCTGTTCACCACTCACTCGATCCCGTCGGCGATGGCCGACAGCTCCGGTTCCGCGACCACCGGCGACGATCGGCCCGGCGGTGCCTATGTAGCCCAACATCTCGCCGTGGCGGGTCACGTCGCCGCCCAGGTGGCCGAGCGGACCGGCGCCGTCGTCGACTGGCGTCTGGTGTACCAGTCGCGCTCCGGCCCACCGCAGATTCCGTGGCTGGAGCCGGACATCTGTGACGTCATCGACGACCTGCCGGCCGAGCGTCGCGGGGTGGTCGTAGTTCCCATCGGTTTCGTCTCGGACCACGTCGAGGTGATCTGGGACCTCGATCATGAGGCCGCCGGCTCCGCCGGCGACCGCGGACTGCTGTTCTGGCGGGTCCCTACTCCCGGAACTGATCCGAGATTCGTTGCCTCGTTGGCAGATCTGGTTGCCGAACGGGTCGGCCGTGGTCTCCCCCGGGAGCCGGTGCTGGACCTGGCCCGGCGACCCGACGTCTGCCCGCCGGGGTGCTGCGTGAACCTGCGTGCGACGAAACCGACGACGGCCGGCCAAGATTCGGCCGACGACTGGGCCGGCACGGGGATCAGCCAGGCTGACCTGACCGCTTCCGGCATCCGCCAGGCGTCGCTCGCGTGAGCGATCTGGCGCTGCGGATCGGTACCAGGGGGAGTGCCTTGGCCCTGGCCCAATCCGGACGGGTCGGCGACGCGGTCGCGGCATTGACCGGATGTGCGGTCGAACTGGTCCGGATCCGCACCGAGGGGGACGTGAATCGCGGTCCGCTGGCCACCATCGGTGGCACCGGGGTGTTCGTCACCGCGGTTCGGGCGGCCCTGCTCGCCGGTGAGGTCGACATCGTCGTCCATTCGTTCAAGGACCTGCCTACCGCGCCCGCCGAGGGCATCGCGTTGGCGGCGGTACCGCTCCGGGAAGACCCGGCGGACGCGCTGTGCGCCCGGGATGGACTGACACTCGATGCCCTTCCCCGGGGTGCGAGCGTCGGCACCGGCTCGCCTCGGCGAGCTGCTCAGCTCCGCGCGAGGAGGCCCGACCTCACCGTGCACTCGATTCGCGGCAACGTCGACACCCGACTCGGCTTGGCGCACAACGGAACCGTGGATGCCGTGGTGCTGGCCTCGGCCGGCCTGGCCCGGCTGGGGCGCAGTGATGCGATCACCGAGAGGTTCGGACCGGACGTGATGCTGCCTGCGCCTGCGCAGGGAGCGCTCGCGGTGGAGGGCCGCGCGGGCGAGACCGCTTGGTACATCGATGCTCTGCATCGCATCGACGACGTCGCCGGCCGCGCGGCCGCGGTCGCCGAACGCGGCGTGCTGGTCGGCCTGGAAGCAGGCTGTTCCGCGCCGGTCGCGGCCCTGGGCACCGTGTCGGAGGGGATCCTGAACTTGCGCGCTCGGGTGGTGGCCGTCGACGGCTCCGCGCAACTCGATGCGACAGCAACCGGTCGCCTTGGCGGGGACGTCGAGGCCGCCGACCTCGGTCGCCGGCTCGCGGCCGAGCTGCTCGGGCTGGGTGCTGCCGGGATCCTGGGACCATGACACTGTCCGGGACACCGTCGGGGCCACCCCCCGGAACGCCGTCCGGGCTCTCCGGCGCCCGGGTCCTGGTGCTCCGGCCGGAGGCGCGGGCCCACAGCTTGCTCAGCGCACTCGCCGACGCGGGCGCCACCGGCCAGGCCGTCGCGGTGACCGCGGTTCGCCCCCCGTCGGATCCGGCGTCGTTCGATTCTGCGGTCCTGGCGCTGGTGGCCGGCGACTACGACTGGGTCGGATTCACCTCGGTGAATGCGGTCGAGGTGGTGGTCGAGCGGGCACAGGCCCTCGGGTTGCCTCGTGTGGTTCCGGCCGACACCAGGGTCGCCGTGGTCGGACCGGCGACTGCGGCGTCCGCTCATGCGCTCGGCCTCCCGGTCGACCTGGTGCCAACAGGACCCGGGTCGGCCGCTGCGCTCGCCGCGGTGTGGCCCGCAACCGCCCGTGCGGAGTCCGTGCTGCTCCCGCAGTCGGAGTTGGCCGGAGACGCACTTGCCGAATCGCTCACCGCCAAGGGGTTCCGCGTCGTCCGGGTGGGTGCGTACGGCGTGGATCCGGTGCCATTGCCGGCGACCGTCGTTGCCGACCTGGCCGGCGGGCGCTTCGACGCAGTCGTGTTGACCGCCGGTAGCGTGGTCAGGGCATTGGCCGGCACGGCACCGGCCGCCGGCACGGTGGTGGTCACCCTCGGCGAGCCGACCGCCCAGGCGGCCCGCCGGGCCGGGCTGGCGCCGGTGGTCGCCGATCGGCCCACCGACGACGGACTGATGGCGGCGCTCACCGCCGCCCTGGAGCAAAGGAGCCGCCGATGAGCTTCCCGTCGAGCCGTCCACGGCGACTGCGGCGTACCGCGGCGCTGCGCCGGCTGGTGGCCGAGACCCGGCTGCATCCGGCCGATCTGGTGCTGCCGATGTTCGTCAAGGAGGGGTTGGACGGAGCCGCACCGATCTCGTCGATGCCCGGCGTGGTGCAACACACCAGGGACTCGTTGCTGGCCGCCGCGGTCGAGGCGGTCGAGGCCGGCGTCGGCGGTCTGATGGTGTTCGGCATCCCCGCTGAGCGTGACGCGCTGGGATCGGCGGCATCCGATCCGGCCGGGATCCTCAACGTCGCGCTGGCCGACCTTGCCTCCGAGGTCGGCGGCGACACCGTGCTGATGGCCGACCTGTGCCTGGACGAGTTCACCGACCATGGGCACTGTGGTGTGCTGGCCGACGACGGCTCGGTCGACAACGACGCCACGCTCGAGCGGTACGCCGCGATGGCCCTGGCCCAGGCCGAGGCCGGCGCCGACCTGCTCGGCACCTCCGGAATGATGGACGGCCAGGTCGGTGCGGTCCGTCTGGCGCTGGACGACGCCGGGCACCTCGAGACCGGCGTCTTCGCGTACGCGGCCAAGTACGCATCGTCGTTCTACGGGCCGTTCCGGGAGGCCGTCGACTCGGCGTTGATCGGCGATCGGCGGACCTACCAACAGGATCCGGCCAACCGCATCGAGGCGGCCCGCGAAGTCGCCCTCGACGTGGCCGAGGGCGCCGACCTGGTCATGGTCAAGCCGGCGATGGCCTATCTGGACGTGGTCGCCGACGTGGCCGCGTCGGTCGACGTCCCCGTTGCGGCCTATCAGGTCTCGGGTGAGTATGCGATGGTCGAGGCCGCCGCCGCCAACGGCTGGATCGACCGGGATCGGGCGATCCTCGAGACGGTGACCGCGATCCGCCGGGCCGGTGCCGGGATCGTCCTGAGCTACTGGGCTGTCGAGCTGGCGCAGCGACTGCGGGCCGAGGAGGGGCTGCAGTGACCGACCCGGCCACCGACACCACAGTCTCCGACCCGGCCACGGCCGGATCCACCGTGCACGAATCCGATGCCGTCGTGCCGATGAGCGGGGCGTGGTTCGCCAGAGCCATGGCGGTGACCCCCGGCGGCGTCAACTCGCCGGTCCGGGCCTTCCGTTCGGTCGGCGGTGTGCCACGATTCATGGTGTCCGGCCGCGGCTCTCGACTCACCGACGCGGATGGTCGGGAGTATGTCGATTTCGTCGGATCATGGGGTCCGATGATTCTCGGCCACGCCGATCCGGCGGTCGTGGCCGCCGTGCAGGACGCGGCCGGCCGAGGGTTGTCGTTCGGCACGCCCGGCCCGGGCGAGGTCCTGTTGGCCGAGGAGATCATCGCCAGAGTTCCTGCAGTGCAGCAGGTCAGGCTGGTGTCGTCGGGGACAGAGGCGACCATGTCCGCACTGCGCCTGGCCCGCGGATTCACCGGTCGCACCAAGATCATCAAATTCGCCGGTTGCTATCACGGCCATGTCGACGCATTGTTGGCGGCGGCCGGATCGGGGGTCGCCACCTTCGCCCTACCCGATTCGGCGGGCGTGCCCGCCGCCACCACCGCCGACGTCATCGTCCTGCGGTACAACGACATCGCAGCCGTGCGGGCCGCGTTCGAAGCGCACCCGGGCGAGATCGCTGCCGTGATCACGGAAGCCGCCGCGGCGAACATGGGCGTCGTGCCACCCGCGCCCGGGTTCAACGCGGCGCTGGCCGCGGCCGCACATCGCGACGGGGCCTTGCTGATCTTCGACGAGGTGATGACCGGCTTCCGGGTCGGCGCGGCCGGACAATGGGGCCGTGAAGGCTCGGTCGAGGGTTGGTTGCCCGACCTGTTCACCTTCGGCAAGGTGATCGGCGGCGGGCTGCCGGTCGGCGCGTTCGGCGGCCGAGCAGACGTGATGGCGCTGCTCGCGCCGCAGGGACCGGTGTATCAGGCCGGCACGCTGTCCGGGAATCCGGTGGCGGTGGCGGCCGGGCTGGCCACGCTGGCCGGGTGTGACGCCGCCCTGTACGCACACCTGGATCGGACCGCCGCGGCGGTGCAGGCGCTGGTAGCAGATGCGTTGACGGGCGCCGGCGTGCCGCACCGCGTCCAGGGCGTAGGCAATCTGTTCTCGGTGTTCTTCGGTCCGGGCGAGGTGAGCGACTACGAAGCCGCCCGCCGGCAGAGCGTGACGGCGTACGCGGCGTTCTTCCATGCGCTCCTGGATGCGGGGATCTACCTGCCCCCCTCGGCGTTCGAGGCCTGGTTCGTCTCCGGCGCCCACGGCCCTGACGACCTGGATCGGCTGGCCGCGGCGCTGCCCGGCGCCGCCCGAGCGGCGGCGGGCGCGCTCGGCTGATTCCCCCTCGCGTGTCCGGACCTGTTGTCGGTCTTGCGTGGCAGGATCGGCGGCATCGAGGAAAGGAGCCGACGTGGCAGCACGTTCCGACGGGGTCTCTCGCACCAAGGGCGGTCGCCGGGCCGCTCCGATGCTCGACATCGCCGCGCTGCGGGCCGGACTGGATGCCGGCAAGCTGGTGCGCGTGTCGATCGTGCCGTCCGGTTCTTTTCCGGACGGTGCCACCGGCCGCGTGCGGGCGATCGGCGATCCGGACACCGACGGCGACGAGTTCCTCCAGGTCGAGATCGGCGCGGGGCGCAATCGTGACGTCCTTCCGTTCGCGCCGGGCGACTTGGCGCCGTACCGGCGCGGGGCCGTACCAGCCGTGCCCGCGTCGCCCGGTGTCACCGTCCGGACTCCGCCACCCGCACCATCGGTCACCGACCTCGGGGCCGCGCGCCGCGCCAGGTCGGCCGAGCCCCGTCCGCAACCCGCGGTCGCCACCGGTTCCGTCTCGCGGCCTGCGCCCCGGACTCCCGAGCCCGCTGTGCCCGAGCCGAATACCGCGGAGCTGTTCCCCACTCCTGCGCCCACTGGTCCGGGCCCGTCGGGGTCCGCTGGGCGGGGCGGCGCCGGGCGCGGTCCGAGCCGGGCCAAGGGCAAGCGGCCGGCGGTCACCATCACGGTGAGCACCGACGGCGAATCCGGGTGGCAGGTCGAGGCCCGGGTCGGCAGCAGAGTGATGGTCAAGGCGGTTCCGGTCGCGCCGGCCAGGGTCGCGGAAATCGCCCGCGAACTGGGCGAGCCCCGCTTGGTCGAGGTGGTCGACGAGTTGCTCGCGGAGCACCGCAAGTCCGTGCAGGCCAGGGCAGATCAGTTGACCGCCGAACTCGCGGAGGTGCAGGCCGAACTCGAGCTGTTCCCGCCGAGCTGACGTCGGCCCGCGTCCGTGGCTCAGGTCCGCAGCCACAACCAGCCCGCCAACAGGAAACCGCAGGCCGCGATCAGGACGCGGAGCAAGCCGGGCGGCAGCCAGCGGGCCACGCTCGGACCGATCAGCCCGCCGGCCAGCGCACCGATGCCCAGCGGCCAGACCGCCGACCATGCGACCGTCCCGAGCACTGCGAACAGGACAGCCGGTAGCAGGTCGGCGGCGAACAACAGGACGTTCTTCAGCGAATTCGCCCTGTGCAGTACCGGTTCGGCGGTGAGCAGCAACAAGGCGATCATCAGCACACCCGAGCCGGCACCGAAATAGCCGTTGTACACGGCGATCCCCACCCCGGCGCCGACCACGGGCCCGGTGCGAGGCGGCCGGTGCCGGGTTGCCTGCCAGGACGCGATCTTGGGCTGCAGCAGCAGGATGGTGGAACCGATCGCGACCAGGAAGCCCACGATCCGGTCGAACACCGGTGCCGGAGTGGTCACCAGCAGAACCGCGCCGGCGACCGAGCCGAGCACCACGATGGGCAACCAACGCCGGATCGTCCTCCGGTGGCCGGTCAGGTCGTCTCCCGCGCGCAGCGCAGCACCGAATCCGCTGCCGAGCAGGGCAACGGAGTTCGTCACGTTGGCGGTCAGTGGCGGCAGCCCGACGGCCAGCAACGCCGGGTAGGCGACCAGCGAGGTGATCCCGCCGGCGGTCCCGATGATCCCCGCGATCAGCCCGGCGCCCAGCAGGAACAGCCATTCGATCGGACCGGACACCCGCCCACTCTGGCAGATCCGCTCCGCGGCAGCCGCTGGCTCGCCGCCGTTCAGCCACCGGTCATGGACCGCGGATGGTCACCGCGAGCGCACCGTTGAGCAGCGACACCGCCACATCACCTTCGAGGTCGGTGCGCAGAATCGCATCGGTGCCGACAGCCCGGAGTTCGTCGAGTGTGCGGGGGCTCGGGTGACCGTAGTCGTTGTCCTTGCCGACCCCGATCACCGCGATGTCGGGCGAGATCGCTCGTAGGAACGACGGTAGGTCCTTGGACGAGCCGTGGTGCGGGACCTTCAGGATGTCGGCGGCCAGATCGGTGCCGGCGTTCAACAGTTGTTGCTGGGCTTCGGTTTCGACGTCCCCGGTCATCAGAACCCGGATACCGGCCCGCTCCGCCATCATCACCACGGAGTCATTGTTCGGATCGGAGTCGGTGCCGTGGAACAGTTGCCGCGGACCGAGCACCTGCAAGGACAAGCCGCCGGCGGACCAGTGCGTGCCGAGCGAGAGTGCCACCATCGGCACGCCGTGCTCCTGTGCCGTCCGTCGCACCTGAGCCAGCGCCGCGCCCAGGTCGATCTCGGGGCCGACACCGATGGCGCCGACGGATCGTCCCTGCAGGGCGCCGGACAGCCCGTCGATGTGGTCGGCATGCAAGTGGGTCAGCACCAGCAACGGAATGGTGCCGATACCTAGTCGGTCGAGGCACCCGTCGACCAGGGCCGGATCGGGGCCGGTGTCCACCACCACGGCGACGCCCGGTTCATCGGTGGCCAACACCATGGCGTCGCCCTGGCCGACATCACAGGCGGTGAGCAGCCAAGCCGGTGCCGGCCATCCCGGCAACGCGATCACCCGGGCCGGCAGCAGGACCGCGACCACCCCGGTGACCGCGGCCAGGGCCAGCGCCCGTATCCGCCGATGCCGCAACAGCAGCAGTCCACTGACCACGAGGCCGGAGAGCACCAGCACACCGGGGCCGGTGGCCGGCCACGGCACCGCAGCACCGACCTGCCGCGCCAGAAGGTGTGCCGTGCCGCTCACCCAACCCAGAAGTGGCTCGTCTGCCCTCGCGAGTGCGCTAGCTCCGGAGGGCCACCAGGGGCCGACGACGGCGCACAGGACCCCGATCACCAAGGCGATGGGCACGACGGGTGCCACCGCCAGGTTCGCCGGCAGCGACGCCAGCGAAACCTGGCCCGACAACGCCGCAACTACTGGCAGAGTCGTGATCTGTGCCGCGACCGGGATACTGACGAACTCGGCCCAGCCACGTGGAATCCTGCGGCGGCGGAGCGCGGCCACCCACGGTGGCGCGAGGAAGACGAGTCCCCCGGTGGCCAGCACCGACAAGGCGAACCCGGGCGACAGCGCCAACGCGGGATCGGCCAGCAGCAGGACGATGACGGCGGTGGCGAGCGCCGGCACGGCGGTGCGTACCCGTCCGGCGAGCACCGCGAGCAGGCCGACCGCGCCCATCACCGCGGCCCGCAACACCGACGGCTGTGGACCCACCAACAACACCAGGCCGACCAGGGTCAGCCCTCCGCCGATCACCGCGACCCGCGGGCCGAAGCCTCGCAGCGCCAGCACCACCAATCCGCAGAGAATCGCGAAATGTGACCCGGACACCGCGAGCAGGTGGGTGAGCCCGGTGGTCTTCGCGTCCGCGTTGAGTTTCTCGTCGATGCCGGAGGTGTCGCCGACCACCAGGCCGGGGAGAAGTCCCGCCGGATCGGGCGCCAGCGACTGCGCCGACCGCTGCAAGCCGATGCGCACGGCACCGGTCACCCGGTACCACCAGGGTGCGGACTCCATCACGGTCGGTGGCGTGCGGGCACGCAGTTGCACTCCGGGCACCACCGGGAACTCGTCCACGGCGAGCAGACCGCCAACCCGGAGGCGGGTACCGACGGGAATCCCCGCCCACTGGTCACCGGCGGCGACGACGGACACCGCCACACGACTGATCCACGCCTGCCCCGCGACCGCGACCAGGCTCGACTCCGCGGCGAGTCGATACCGCTGCGTCGGGGTGCTGCCGGTGTCCTGCTCGACGCTGCCGGTCCCGAATGCCGAAGGCAGTGGCACAGCGGTTGCCGTCACCCTGATCTCGAGGGTGGCATAGGCGCCGCGATCCGCCGCGATCATGGCCGGGTCTGTGTCCGCCCGGTGGACATCGAGCCAGGCGAGGCTGCTGCCCACCGCCAGCAGGGCAGCACCCGCCAGGAGGCCGGACCGTACTCGCCCCGGAACCAACCGAACCGTCGCGACGGCTAGTGCGGCAGCCGCGAGCGCGACCAACGGGAAGGGGCTTCCGAGCAGTCCCGACACGCACCCCGCCCACAACGACAACGCCGCCGGAACCAGCCTCAGGTCCAAGGGGGCGCGGTGTTCTTCGTCGTCCGGGCGACGACGCGGCCGAGTCACACCGTCACGAGGGGTGCCAGTTGCGCGTAGCGAGTCGGCCCGATGCCGGAGATCTCCTGGAGTTGCTCGACCGAGGTGAACGACCCGTGTTCCTCCCGCCAGGACAGGATGTTGCCCGCCATCACCGGCCCGACCCCGGGCAGCGACTCCAGCGCCGCCTGGTCGGCCTGGTTGAGGTTCACCGGCGTGGCAACCGTGGCGGATCCGCCCGGCGCTTGTGCTGTGCCGTTGCCGCCCGCGCTGCCGGGTCCGGACACGGCGCCGGTGACCGTGCGGACCGTGCCGCTGACCGTGCCGGACAGGCCGCCCGCGGGCCCGCCACCCACCACCACGGAATCCCCGTCGGACAGCAGGGCAGCGAGATTCATCCCGGTGACGTCCCCGTCCTGGGTGACCCCGCCGGCCGCCTCGATGGCGTCGGCAACCCGGGATCCAGGGGGCAACCGGACCAGGCCGGGTTTGTGCACAAGACCGGTCACCGAGACGTACAAGGTGCTCGGCGTGGAGGTGGATGTTGTCGAGGTGGCGGTGGTCGGTGCGGTTCCTGCCGCGGGCGATGCCCGAGCTCCGTTCGAGCCGGCCGCGGGGGCCGGGTGAGCACTGGCCGGACCGGTCGATGCTCCGTTCGTCGCGGGGGCGAGCGCAACCGGTTGCACCGGACGGGTTTCCGGCCGATCGCGCCACACTCCCACGGCAGCCACCACGGCCGCGACCGCCGCGACGACGGTGAGCAGCACAGCGCCGCGCCTGCCAGGATCCACCCGGGCCTCGCGCAGCGAATCCGGGACCCACTTCTCGGCCATCCGGCCCCACGGACCGGCGACGGCGCGCCGGACGGGTGCAGGGTCGCCATCGGCATCGGTGTCGGTGTCGGTGTCGGCGTCGATGCCGGTATCGGTGTCGTCGTCCTCGGAATGCGCCTCGTCGTCGGCGTTCTTGTCATCGAGATCGGCCCGCTCGAACCGTCGCCGGTGCGCTCCACGCGGATGCCTGACTCGGATCGTCGGTTCCGGAGGCGCTGGCACCCAACCGGTTCGGGCGGACGGCGGCGTCGAATGCAGTGCACTCAACCGCCGTGTCGGGTCTCCTCGCTGGGGCATGGCTCCGACGGTAGGGATGACTCGAGGCGCTGAGCATCCAGCGTCGGGAATTGTGGACAACTCAATGATAGGTGGACAACTCCCGAGGTTGCGAGGATCAACTTCGACCGCGAGGATGAAGTTGTTGCCTGGTGCCCCCATCCGTCACATGTGGGCCGAAGTTGATCCTCGCCAGGGTTGGGAGTTGCTGTGGGGTTCAGACTTCAGACGCCGATCGGCCGATCGCGAGGGAACTGCGCGGCCGGATCGTCACCGGTGGGCCTGTGGATAACTTCGGCTGTGGCCGGGGCACTGTCGGAGGTGCTGAGTAGCGTTTTCGTATGGCAGGCAGTGCAACACCTCTGACGGAACGGCGACAAGCCGGCGCCGCCTACGGTGCGCTGCTGCGGGACCAGCACCAGGTGGTCCACCAATGCCCCAGCGAAGAACTGGGCGAGCTGG
Source organism: uncultured Actinomycetota bacterium (assembly GCA_963834185.1). Taxonomy (GTDB): domain Bacteria; phylum Actinomycetota; class Actinomycetes; order Mycobacteriales; family Nakamurellaceae; genus Nakamurella. Next base: position 68,892 of record CAWIAR010000003.1, on the reverse strand, counting down.
TCGGCGAACTGGCCGAGCTCCGCGCCCTGTGCGACGCGCAACTGGCCGCCGTGGTCGCGGACGCCGAAGCGCGGGGGGTGGTGGCGGCGTCGCAGTGCGCGTCGACCGCGGCCGTGGGTGGCCGAGTACGGCTGGCACGTCCGCCGCGACGCCTACACGATCGCGAAGGCGGCGAAGCTGCTGCGCCGCCCCGACCTGACCGACGTGGCCGATTCGGTGCTCACCGTCGATGTGGACCTCGGGACGGCGGTGGTCGTGGCGGGCGAGTTCGACAAGCTGGCGCCGGACCTTTCGGACGAGGCCCAGCCGGTGATCCTGCAGCAGCTGCTCGCCGTGGGCGCGGACTGCGGACCGGGGGTGTGCGCAAGTTGAAGCAGGAACTGCTGGCCCGGTACGGCGTCGAGGGCGAGTTCGACCGGCACCAACAACGGTGCCGGCGGCAGATCGACCTTTCCGCGGGGCGGGAAACCTCACCCGGCGTGTGGGACTACCAGCTCACCTTCGACAACGAAGGCCGCGCCGTCCTGGAAGCAGCCATCGGACCGCTGTCGGCGCCCAGGGTCGACAAGGACGCCGACGGCCGAACCGTAGGCGACCGGTATGCCCGCGCCGGCCGGGCGGCGCCGGGGGGAAGCCCTGATCGAGGCGTTGCGCCGGTCGGTGACCGCCACCCACCCCGGCACCGGTGAACCCACCGGCAACCCCAAAGCGGTGGTGATGCTCACCCTGGACTTCGCAACACTGAAAGCCCAGTACGGCGCCGCCCGGGTGTTGGGCACCCCGGCCGACGGGGTGCTGCTCGGCTGCGACACCATCCGCAAACTGGCCTGCGACGCGGCGATCATCCCCGTCGTGCTCGGCGCCGCCGGGGAGATCCTCGACCAGGGCCGGGAACAGCGACTGTTCAGCAAAGCCCAAACCCGCGCCCTGTGGCTCCGCGACCAGCATTGCACGTTCCCCGGCTGCCAAGCGCCGGCCGCCTGGTGCGACGCCCACCACCTGATCCACTGGATCGACGGCGGCCCCACCAACCTGGACAACGCCGCCCTGCTGTGCGGCCGGCACCACACCATCGTCCACCGCGACCGGCTGGCCGGCCGACTCACCGACCACGGCATCGAATGGGACCAACGACCAGGCTCCTACCACCCACCCGACCCGCCGCCCGGTGGCAGATCGACTCCCACGGCACCCGACCGGCCACCAAGTCCATACCGGCCCACCGGGACCGGACGGACCGGTGCCACCCACCCGTCCGGCTCGCGCCCGGCCGACAGTCCGCGCCCAGCTGACAAGTCTCGACGCGCGAACATACCGCCGGCCATCAACAAGAATCGGCGGACGTAGCCGACCGCAGCGCCATCGCTTTCCTTGGGCCAAGGTGCTTTTGCCGCGTCTAGGGTGACCTGGTGCGCCTGTTTGTCGCCGTCGATCCTTCGGCGTCTGCGCGGGATCATCTGATCGCGCGGCTGCGCCAACCGTCACTGCACGACCCGTCGCTGCCCCTTGACCGTGTGGTGCGTTGGACCCCGCCCGAGCAGTGGCATGTGACCCTGGCATTCCTGGCCGACGTGCCGAATTCGGAGATCGCCGAACTCTCCGAGAACCTGGCTCGCACCGCGCAGCTGCTCACCGGATTTCCGGTCGGCTTGGCCGGAGCGGGAGCGTTTCCTCGTCCGGCCCGGGCAACCACGCTGTGGTGCGGCATCGATCCCGGCGGTTCCGAACTCTCCATCGTGGCAGCAGCAGTGGCGTCGGCGATCCGGGCTACGGGGCTCTCGCTCGACGACCGCCCGTTCCGCCCGCACCTCACCCTCGCCCGCTGCCAACCCACCGATCTGCGACCGATCGTGGGCGGGCTCGCCGACTACCGCGGACCGCAGTTCGCGGTCGACGAGGTGTCAGGCTGGTCCGCTCCCACCTCGGCAAGGGACCCGGCGGTCGCGCAGCCCATGAGGTCATCGGCCGCTGGCCGCTGGCCACCGACAACGACTTGAGGACCCGACGAGCCTTCGGACGAAGTGCCATCATTCACCCATGGCTGCTCCCGGTCGCGGGGTGATCCTGGCCGGCTCGGTGTTCGGGCTTGGCGGTGTCTGGCTGGGTGTCAGCACAGCGGGGCTCCTGACCGGTGCCGATCCCGGTGGGTACTACAGCCGGGTCCCCCGCACGGGTGGCGGTCCTGCTGGCGGCCGGCTGGGCGTTGATCGCGTCCGGAGTGGCGACCTTGCACGTCCCGACCCGACGAACGTCGGCCGGACTGCGGGTGCTGGCCGGATACACCTGGTTCATCGCCCTCTGGAACACCCCGTCCGCCGGCGCCGGCCTGTTCGCCGCCTCGCTCATCGGCGCGGCTGTTGCGCCCGTTCTCGTCGGGCACGCCATCTTGCGCGACCGTGGACGCACATTGAGCACGGCATCCCGGTTTGTCGTCGCCGGAGCGGTACGTCACCACCGCGGGCTGTGGACTGCTCGGAGCGGCCTTCTTCGACCCGGCAGCACAGGGCTGTTCAGGCTGCCCGGCCAATCCGTGGTTGATCGCGTCGTCGCCAACCTTGGTCGAGGTGACCGGGACGGTGGCCGTCATGGCCGGTGCTGTGTGGTCGACCGCCTTGACAGCGCTGGTCATTCGTCTGGCCGTCCGACGGGGACCGTTCACCGCCGCGGACCTACCGGCCGTGGTGCCTGCGGTGATCTACCTGTTCGCTGTCGTTGCCGGCTACTGGCACGCGTGGGGGGAGGCCTTCCTACCCTCGGACACCTGGACCGAATCCATGGTGACGATCCAGGCCGTTGCGCTGGTCATGGCTGGAATCGGCAGCTTGTGGTCGCCGATCCACCGGCGAGTCGTCCGCGTGCGAGTGGCAAACTTGGTCGCCCGGTTCATTCCGACCACCACGGCGGGTGGTCTGCAGGATCTCCTGGCCGAGGTTCTGAGCGACCGTTCGGTGCGCGTGTGGTATCCGCTGACATCCGGTGTGCTGGTGGACGCTGAAGGACACCCGACAGTGCCCGACCCCGAGCGAGAACTCGTGCCGCTCACCAGGGGCGGGCAGGTGCTGGCTGTGCTGAGCCACCAGCAGGGCTCACTCGGTCGGCCCGAGCTCATCGATGCGGTGGCGGCAACCGCTTCCCTGCTGCTCGATGCCGAACGCCTGCGTGCCGAGCGGCGCTGGCAACTGCTGGAACTCCAGCTATCTCGGCAGCGGATCGAGGAGCCGGAGCCGCCGAACGGCGGCGACTGGAGCGCGACCTACACGACGGCGCACAGCAACACCTGGTGACAGCGGCCATAGCGGTATCGCTCGCGATGCTCCGGACCACCGATCCGGAGCGGAGCAGGGGGCTGGAACAGATGCGCAGAAAGCTCGACGAGGCAACCGCCGACCTGCATGACGCAGCACAGGGTCTGCGCGGTCGGGTAACGATCCGATGACCAGATCTTCGAGAGCGGCACCCGCCATGCGCGTGGTGATCGGCGAGGATGAGGTGCTGCTGCGGCAGGGGCTCTCGGCTCTGCTCACCGAGGTGGGCATCGAAGTTGTGGGTACCGCGGGCGACCTGGACGGTGTGCTGCGCGAGGTTGCCAGGTACCGGCCGGATGTGGCGTTGCTGGACATCCGGATGCCACCGACACGTACGAACGAGGGGCTGATCGCGGCGGCGAACATTCGTCGGGATCATCCGGACGTCGGTGTCCTCGTGTTGTCGCATTATCTCGACGTCGACTATGCCACGCAGCTGATGGCCGATCACCCGGAAGGCGCCGGCTACCTGTTGAAGGACCGGGTTTCCGATGTTGTCATCCTGATCGATGCTCTGACCAGGATCTACGCGGGTGAGTCAGTCATCGATCCCACGATCGTGTCCCGATTGATGCGCCGCCGACGGCTCGCCGGCCACTCGACGAGTTGTCCGAGCGGGAACGCGAAGTGCTCGCGCTGATGGCCGAGGGCCACTCGAACTCCACGATCGCCGAGCGTCTGGTGCTCAGCCCACGCACCGTGGAAAGACACATCGGCCACATCTTCGCCAAACTTTCCTTGCCCGAATCCGAGTCGTACCACCGCCGGGTGCTCGCGATACTCACCCTGCTCAACGACGATGGCCCGCCATGAACTCCGCCTTGGATGTCGGGGTGGGTGCGGTCTACTCCATTTCCGGCGCCCTGCTCATCGGCTACGGCGGTCGCCGGCTCCGGGCGAGTGGGATCGTCATGGTCCTGACCGGCCTCGAGCTGGTTCATCGGAACCCTATGGACCGCATTGGCTCTCCTCCATCGCGGCCCGCTGACCCAGCTGCTGATCGGCTATCCCACCGGTCGGCTGCGCGGGTGGATACCGGTGCAGCTGCGTCTGCCTGGGATATGTCGACATGCTGCCTTCGGTCGGTGGAAATCCTGCGGCCGCGGTGGCCGTGTCGACCGCCACGATCACGGCGGTCGGGCTCGGCTACCGGCGAGCGCCCGGCGTAGAGCGGCAGGACCGAGCCGTTGCCATGGCGGTCACTGTGATCGTCGAAGGAGTGCTGGGTGCGGCAGCTTTGGTGCGCATGGCCGGCGGGGCGCTCGACCCGATCGTGCTGCCGAGCTATCAGCTCGGCCTGATGGTGGCTGCGGCGGTGCTGGTGGCGCAGGGCATCTGGGGTCGAGGCGGCTCCGTCAGCGACGTGACGGTCGAACTCGGCAATCGGGAGGGTGGCACGGTCCAAGACAGGCTCGCGCGCGTCCTTGGCGACCCGACACTGCGGCTGGCCGCAATCGATCGGTTCGGACATGGGCTCACCGACGAGTCGGGTGAACCGGTCGAATTTCCTGCCGATCCGGGACCGGGTCGGGCCCGGACGCCGGTCCCGTCGAGCGGACCGGCGGTGGCCTTGCTGGACCATGAGACCGGCGCGCTGGCCGACCCCGCCCTCGTCGGGCCGGTGACCGCATTGATCTGGGTCGCCGTGGACAATGCCAGGACACAGATCGACATTGCCCACCGGATGGCCGAACTCGAGGAGTCCCGGCGCGCACTCGTTCGCGCCGTCGACACCGAGAGACGTTTGCTGGAAAGTGATCTCCGAGCTGGCGCACTGGAAGACCTGGCCTGTGCCGCGGACGTGCTGCGTGACGCTTCCTGACGACCCTGATGCGCCGAACGGCCAGATCGCCGAGATGCTGCGCCGGGCCGCCGAGTCAGTTTCCGAGTTCGCCCGCGGCGTTCACCCGAGGATCCTGGACGCCGAGGGGCTTCCGGACGCGCTCGGTGAGCTGGCCGGACGCTGCCCGATCCCGGTCACCGTCCAGGTGCCGCAGGTCCGGCTGCCCCTCGACCTCGAGCTGACCCTCTATTTCGTGGCCTCGGAAGCGCTCACCAACGTGGTGAAGCACGCGGGCGCTTCCACCGCAACGATCCACCTCACGGCTTCAACCGACCAGGTTCGGATGGAAGTGTCGGACGACGGCGCCGGAGGTGCCGACCCCGACCGCGGCTCCGGTCTGCTCGGATTGGCGGACCGCCTCGCTGTGCTCGGTGGGACGTTGAGCGTCAACAGCAAGCCGGGCGCCGGCTCCGCCGTTGTCGCGACGTTGCCAAGGGTCCCGCCGGCGGCAGTCAACGGGTCGAACTGGCGGTCGCCGCCGCGTCGCCCGCCCGGTGCCAGGACTTGACCGTGTAGTTGGCGGGAAAGTCGGTTGCGGTCGGGTCGAACCAGGCGACGGTCAATGTGTCACCTTCGATGTCGAAGGTCCAGATGAACTCGTCTCCGGCACGGATGTGGCAATTGCCCGCGGGGCCGGATCCGCCTCCGTCCGTGGCGTCCATCGTCAGGGTTTTGCCGTCGACCGAGTAGGTACCGCTGGCCCAGGTCTGGGTGGTTCCTGCATGCTGAGACTCGGTGTACTTGCCGTTATTGAACTCCCACCGATACGTGCCGTAGTTGCATTCCTCGATCTCGAGCCGGATCCGAGCCGCGACCAGTCAGCCGCCTCCGCAAGTGTGTACGACAGTTCCCAGGCGCCGTCGAGTGGCGAGGGTGCGGGCGAACGGGGTTTCGTCGTGCCGGCCGGGCAGGACAGCGATTCGCCGGTCGTCTGCTGGGCGGACTTGATCTCCTGGATGCGTAACAGCATGTCTCGCGTTGTGGGGTCCTCGTTCAACCATGCGTAGACCGGCCCGAACGCGGATACAAGAGCATCGAGATCGGTCGCTGCCGCGGCGACGATGGCGGGCGTCCCGGTGCGACACATGGCCTCGACGTTGACCTTTTCGTCCGATCGAACGGCGGCGGCGCCGGTGTCGATCGCGTTGTCTGCCGCGGTGGTCAACACGTTTGCCTGTCCGACGGGGAGCGCACCGATCTTGGCCGGGTTGGCGATGATCACCAATGGTCGCGGCCACAACCCGGCGTTGCCGACGATATCCGTGATGACCTTGTCGTAGTCGTTGCCGTGCACCGCACTTGCCTGTAGCTCGGCACCATCGAAGCCGCGGATATCGGCATGCTCGAACGGAGTGGCGGTGGTCGTGGCGCCGAGCGCCTGCAGGCTGCGCTCGGCGACCACTGAGGGGCTGATGGCGATCTTCGCGCCGGCATAGTCCGCCGGCGAAGTCAGGGCCCTGGTGATGCCGGACGGGTGTCGGATGGGCCCCGGGAGCACCCCGAGACCGGTCAGTCCGGTGCCGTCCAATGCCTCGGAGCATGTCCACGACCAACGGGTGCTTTGAGCACGGCAACCTCGAGATCGAGCGAGTCGATCGTCATCGGGGCCACCAGCGCATCGAAGGCGGTCACGCCGGCGTCGTGGAAGGCCCTGGCCGGAACGATGCCCAGGTCGACGTCCCCGGACTTCACCGCGGCGATGGCGTCCCGCTCCGCCGTGAGTGAGGTGGCGTGCCAGCCGCTGTCGAGCTGCACACGCACGGCGCCACCGGACAGGCGAGAGACCTCGTCGGCGAACGGCTTTCCTTCACCGGTGTCGATCGGCAGAATCGCATGGAGCACGGTCGCCCCGGTGACGGCAGTGCCGCGGCGGCAGTCGGCATCCGCGGCGGTGTCCTCGACGGCGGCCGCGGGTCGGTGCGAGCGCCGGTCGACGAACAACCGGCGAGGACAAGCGTCACGGCCAGCGCGGCCGGCCAGCGGACTCTGGCGAGTGTGGGCATCGGGCATTCCTCCTTCGATCCTGGAGGAAACGCTAGGGATTGCCCGGGGTGACCCCATCCGGTGTCACCCGGATCCATCCGTGCCCGATGTGCGGGCAGACCCGCACCCACCGAACGAATCAGTGCGTGGTGCTCACCACGGCGGGTGGGTCGCCGACCCTCAGCCAGGGCTTGGCCTCGTAGTTCTTCGGATAGTCGACGGCGTTGGGGTCGGGCCAGGCGATGGTCAGCCGGTCGTGGTAGATACTCCAGCGCCAGGTGAACGTGTCTCCGGCTCTCAGACGGCAATCGCCGGCCGGTCCGCGGCCGCCGCCATCGGTCACGTGCAGCGTGAACTCGTCGCCATCCACCGTGAAAGTACCGGTGGCCCAGGTCTCCGTGCTGCCGGCGTGCTGGGTCTCGTCGTAGACCCCATGGCTGAGGGTCCAGCGGAACGTGCCGAAGTTGCACTCCCGGATCGTGCTCGGATCATCGCCGGTATGGGCCGACATCTCCTCGGCTGTGGCGTCCATCTCCCATACCCCGTCGAGTGGGGTCACGGGCGAAGCGGTGGATGCCTTGGTCGAGTCGGTGGGGTCCGGGGAGCGGGGACAGCGCATCGGCTCGGATGGGCCCGAAGCGATCTCGGCTTTCAGCTGATCGATGCGTCGCAGAAATTCGCGGGTCGACGGGTCCGCACGCAGCCAGGTGTACACGGGCGCGAAAGCGTGCCGGAAGGCAGCCACTTGCCCGGGCGGCGCGCTGACGAAGGCCGTCCGGCCGGCGCCGCACATGGTGTCGACAGCTGTCGCCTCGGCCTGAGTCTGGGCGGTGACGCTCGGCCCGACAGCGCGACGGACCGCCTCCGCCAGCAGGTCCGAGGAGCCCTGCGGGAGCGTGTCCATGACCTTGGTGTTCGCGACCACCAGCAGCGACCTCGGCCAGAGCCCGACGTTGCTCACGACGTCGCGGACAAACTTGTCGTATCCGTTGCCGTGGACCACTTCGACCTGGGCGGCGAGCCCGTCGAACCCGGACACGTCGGCTCCGGCGAAGTACGAATGGATCGGCTCGGCGCCCAAGGCGTCGAGGCTGCGGTCCGCGACCGCCGAGAGCGGGGTGACGATGCGCGCTCCGCGATACTCCTCGAGTTCGGTCAGATTGCGGGAGATGCCCACGAGCCGGACGATCGGCCCGGGCAGCAGACCCAGGGGCCGCAGTCCGGTGTCGGAGCGGCCCCGCATGTCCGCCAGCATGTCCGCGGCGATCGGGCTCTGCAGCACCATGTGGTTCAACTCGGGTGTCTCGATTTCCATCGGGGCAATCAGTGCGTCGAAACTGGTCACGCCCTGCTCGTGCCAGGCACGCACCGGCACGATGCCGATATCGGCGACTCCGGTTTCGATGGCGGCAATCGCATCGGCCTCCGCCGTGTCCGGATCGGTTCCGTGCCAACTCTCCTGCAGCGCGACGGTCAGGCGATGGCCCGACACCTCGGCGACCTGGTCGGCGAACACATGAGCCGGCGAGCTCCCCGCCGAGCGGTGTGATGGCTCGCAGCACGACGGGTGCCGGATCCACGGTCCGACCGGCCTTGTCGATCCGCCCTGAGCACCCCGCGACCAGCACGAGGCTCAGCAGGGCGCAGGCCACTCGCGACGCCGACCGATGTCCGGTCATGCCGCAGACACTACGACCGACGGGCGGTCCGGGGCGGCGAATCTCATGGTCGCTCGCAGATCACCCCGACGCACTGCGGTGACGTGTGGTTTCCTCGCAGCTCGGTTGTGGCCACCGTCCAGGGTGCCGTCGACCGCATCGATTCCGTGTCCGCCGTTACGAACCGCGCTGTTCGCCGTGACAGTGGCTCGGACACCGGCAACATGAATGCCGGTACCGGCATTCTGCCTGACCAGGTTGTCGGCAACCACCGTGCCGGTGGTCGGGGCCTCCCCCTCGACGCCGTCGGCGATCCCGTCCCGGGCCGAACCCGTGACGAGGTTGCCGCGCACCACGTTCCCGACCGCCGCAGTGTCCGGGAAGAAGTTCGAGACACGGATGCCATTGACGAGGCTGCCGGTGACCACGTTGCCGACGATTAGGTTGCCGCTGCCCATCTCGAGCGAGATCCCGAAGCCGCACCCGTCACCGCAGCCCACCGCGTTCGCCACGGCATTGTTCGTGATCAGGTTGCGATCACCGATGATGATCATGTTGTCGCCGTTGCGCTCGACCAGATTGGCCGCGATCGTATTGTCGTGGGCGCCGCCCATCGTGATGCCCTGCTCACTTCCCCAGGCGTGGTTGCCGGTCACGGTGTTGTGCGACGAGTCGGCCGTCAGATAGACGCCGGCGTCGTTGCCGGACAGCGAGTTCGCCATGATCACCGAACGCGTGCTGTTGGCCAGGAAGATCGCTGATCGGGGCATCCCGCTGGCAGTGATGCGCTCGACCGTGACACGTTCGGAGTCGGTGAGGACCACCCCACGGTCGAAGCCCGACACCTTCCCGTTCCGGACGGTCACCCCATGCCGTCCGGCGACCCGCACGCCGGCGTCGACGGTGGTAGTCCCCGGTGCGCCGTCGCCACTGATCAGGTGGCCGCCGAGGTCGACGGTGATGCCGTCGACGCCGGCCACCAGACCGTCGCCGGGACAACCTGTGAGGTCTCGGGAGAGCACGATGCTGGACATGAGCACGGTCCCGCAGGCGACGGCCGTCGCCGGCGTCGCGAGCGCTGCCGCGGGCGTCGCGACCAGGACCAACGCCGTCCCGGTGACAAAGGCTGTCCGCCCGCATCCGCGCATTGCAATCATGGCTTGCTCCCTGTCCGCACGCCTCGGCCGGCGACCGAGGTCATTCGGTGGACAACGCTAGGGAGCCGCGGCGAGCCCACCATCCGAGCCGCTACCAATGTGGGGCGGTGCGCCGTGGGTGTCTGCACGCATCGCGGCAATGACGTGCCCGATGACGCCTACCCGAGCCGGGACGGCCTAGGTACCGGCGACCTCGTCACGGTCGGCCGAGCCGGTCACCACCACCGCGCCGAGACCGGCGTTGTAGGTGTGCAGTCGCCAGCGGACCGTCCGGCACCCGGTGCAGCACCACCCAGTGGCAATTGCCGATGCCTACGAGCATCGACCAGTGCTCGTGCGGCAGCCCGAGCAGCCGGCCGGTCAGCCCGACGATGGTGCCGCCGTGCGCGACCAGCAGCGCACTGGCGACTCCCGACTCATCCAGCTCGTCGACGACCTGGCCGGCCCGACCGGCGACCTCCCAGCGGGACTCGCCGGCGGGAGGATGGTTGAGCGCGCTGGTACTGGTCCAGGCCGCCCACTCGTCCGGCCACTCGGCGCGCGCCTGGTCGACCGTCAGGCCCTCCCAGCGACCGAGACCGGTTTCCCGCAACCGCGGATCGACGGTGACCGGCAGGCCAAGCGCCTCGGACACGGTCCGCGCGGTCAGCGCGGCACGTTGCAGATCCGAGGCGACGACCACTTCCGGGTGCAGCGCCGCGATCGACGGCGCGGCCTGCGCGGCCTGCCGCAGACCGACCTCGTTCAGTGCGATGTCACGGTGGCCTTGCAGGCGCCGGTCGGCGTTCCACTCGGTCTCACCGTGCCGCAACAGGATCAAAGACCGTAGCGTCATGCCGATCCGGATTCGCTCGTCCCATCGGCGTCGTCGGGCTGCTCACCGTGCGCATCGACGAACGGAATGGTCGGGCAGTCCTTCCACAACCGGTCGAGCGCGTAGAAGACCCGCTCCTCCGAGTGCTGCACGTGCACGACGATCTCCAAGAAGTCCAGCAGCACCCAGCGCCCGTCGCGTTCACCCTCGCGGCGCACGGGCTTCACCCCGGCGAGCCGCATCTTCTCCTCGACCTCGTCGACGATCGCGCCGACCTGCCGATCGTTGGATCCGGTGACCACGACGAAGCAGTCGGTGATCGCCAGCCGGTCCGACACGTCGATGATCAGGATGTCGGAAGCGAGCTTGTCCGCCGCCGCCTGGGCAGCAACGGTGGCGAGTTCGCGGGCGGTGTCGGTGGCAGTCACTGCACTCCTTGGTGGTGGGGCTGATCACTCTGATTCGTCGACGCACGCGCGTGAGCGGCGGACGGCTGGTCGACATTCGGTGTGCGGTAGAGGCCGTACTTGGCGATGTACTGGACCACGCCGTCTGGCACCAGGTACCAGACCGGCGAGCCACCGGCCACCCGGCGCCGGCAATCGGTCGAGGAGATCGCCATGGCCGGCACCTCGATGAGAGTGACCGACCCCTCGGGCACGTTCGGGTCCCGCAACAGGTATCCCGGCCTGGTCACCCCGATGAAGTGGGCGAGCGAGAACAACTCGTGCACGTTCCTCCAACTCATGATGGCCGAAAGGGCGTCGGCGCCGGTGATGAAGAAATACTCCGCGTCCGGGTCCTCCGCCCGCAGATCCGTCAGCGTGTCCTTGGTGTACGTCGGGCCGCTGCGGTCGATGTCGACCCGGCTGACCGTGAACCGCGGGTTGGCGGCGGTGGCGATCACCGTCATCAGGTAGCGGTGCTCGGCCGCCGACACCTCTTCGGCCGACTTCTGCCATGGCTGCCCGGTCGGCACGAAACGCACCTCATCGAGCGAGAACCGGTCGGCTACTTCGGAAGCGGCGACGAGGTGGCCGTGATGGATGGGGTCGAAGGTGCCGCCCATCACGCCGATCCGCCTGCCGGTCACGACGTCTCCCGGATCTGGCCGTCGCCGACCACCAGGTACTTCGTGCTGGTCAACTCGGCCAATCCCATGGGACCGCGAGCGTGCAGCTTCTGGGTAGAGATGCCGATTTCCGCACCGAAACCGAACTGGCCACCGTCGGTGAACGCGGTGGACGCGTTGACCATCACCGCGGCGGCATCCACCCGAGCGGTGAACGTCTGCGCGGCGCGCAGATCCCGGGTGACGATCGCCTCGGTGTGCCCGGTGCCGTGAGCACGGATGTGCTCGATGGCCGCGTCCAGGTCGTCCACCACGGCCAGGGCGATATCCAGTGACAGGTACTCGGTGTCGAAATCCTCGGCGGTTGCCGGCACGGTCAACTCGGACGCGTCCAGCAGGTCCAGCGCGGTCCGGTCGGCGTGCACCGTGACGCCGGCGTCGTGCAGGGCGGCGACCGCGATCGGCAGGAAGTCGTCCGCGATGTCCCGATGCACCAGCAGGGTCTCGGCCGCGTTGCAGACCGAAGGCCGACGGGCCTTGGAGTTCACCAGGATGTCCACAGCCATAGCGGTCTCGGCGGTGGCATCGACGTAGACGTGGCAGTTGCCGACCCCGGTCTCGATCACCGGGACCGTGGAGCCCTGGACCACCGCCTGGATCAGTCCCGCGCCGCCCCGCGGGATGATCACGTCGACCAACCCACGCGCGGTCATCAGGTGCTTGACCGATTCCCGGTCGCTGCCGGGCACCAAGGTGACAGCATCGGCCGGTAACCCCGCTGCCGAGCCGGCTTCGGCGAGCAGGTCGACGAGCACCCGGTTGGAGGCATACGCCGAGCCGGAACCTCGCAGCAGCGCGGCGTTCCCGGCTTTCAACGCGATACCGGCGGCGTCGACAGTGACGTTCGGCCTGGCCTCGTAGATGATCGCGACGACACCGAGCGGCACCCGGATCTGTCGCAGCTGCAAGCCATTCGGCAGCACCGAGCCGCGCACCGACTCCCCCACCGGGTCCGGCAACCCGACCAGCACCCGCAGCCCTTCGGCCATCGCCGCGACCCTGGACTCGGTCAGCCGCAACCGATCCACCAACGCCGCCGAGGTGCCGGCGGCTTCGGCCGCGGCGACGTCCTCGGCGTTGGCGGCGAGGATCTTCTCGGTGGCGGCCAGCAGCGCGTCGGCCATCGCACCGAGCGCGGCGTCCTTGGTCGAACGGGGCAGCAGGGCCAGCTCGGCGGCAGCGGTCCGGGCGCGCCCGGCGGCCGCCAGGACGTCGTCGCGCGACGCGGTCACCGTGCGGTCCAGCACATCAGAGGTCATCGATCGACTCCTTTGCAGGCGGGACAGCGCGCACTCGTGCCGGGCGGCCTGGCATCGCGACGAGGTCGTCGGCGTGCACCACCGGCCGGCGCAGGTCGGCCGGCAACTCGGCCAGGTTCCGGCCGATCAGGGTCGGCAGCTCGGCTGCGTCGTGCGCGACGAAGCCTCTGGCCACCACCAGGCCGTCGGGGTCGAGCAGATCCACCACGTCGCCGGACTCGAAATCGCCGTGTGCGGCGGTGATCCCGGCCGGCAGAAGTGACTTGCGCCGCCCGACGACGGCGGCCACGGCGCCGGCATCCAGGCTGAGCGACCCGGCAGGATGGGCGGCGTGACGCAGCCAGAACAATCGTGAACCGGTGCGCCGCTCGGCGGCGGCGAACGCCGTCCCGACGTCCGGCCCGCGCTCGGCGCTGAACTCCAGCGCGGCCGCGGCATCGGCGGCCGACGCCAGCAGGACCGGGATCCCCGCACCGGTGGCGGTCATCGCGGCGGTGAGCTTGGAGGCCATGCCACCGGTCCCGACGCCGCCGGCCGAGGCCACGACGGACACCTGGCTCAGCTCGCCGGCGTCGGTCACCTCGCGGACAACGGCCGAGTCGGGCCGGTTCGGGTCACCGGTGTACAGCGCATCGACGTCCGACAGCAGCACCAAGGCATCCGCGCCGACCAGATGCGCGACAAGTGCTGCCAGCCGGTCGTTGTCGCCGAACTTGATCTCCGCGGTGGCCACCGTGTCGTTCTCGTTGACGACCGGGACCACCCCGAACTGCAGTAGTTTCGCGAACGTACGCTGGGCGTTGCGGTAGTGCGCGCGACGTACGACATCGTCGCTGGTCAACAGCACCTGACCGACCCGGAGATCGTGCCGGGCGAAGGATGCCGCGTACCGCTCCGCCAGCAATTGCTGGCCCACCGACGCGGCGGCCTGCTGGGTCGGCAGATCACGCGGCCGGCGACGCAAGCCGAGCGGGGCCAGTCCGGCGGCGATCGCGCCCGACGACACCAGGACCACGTGCGAACCGACCTTCGCCCTGGCCGCCACCGCGTCGACCAGCGCATCCAAGCGGCCAGGGTCGAGCCCTCCCGCTGCGGTGGTCAACGACGACGAGCCGACCTTGACGACCAAGGTGCGCGCGGAGCCGACCGTGGCGCGGGCGCTCGGGAGGGCGTGCGCAGCGTCGCGCTGCCGACCACCCGCCGCCACACCCGCTGCGATCACCGGTACAGGTCCTCGTCATCGGAGTTGACCGGGACATCCACGGGGACCTCCACAGGGACATCCACAGGGACATCCACAGGGACATCGACGAGGCCCGCGTCGTCGTAGGACAGCACCCGATCGAGTTGGTGTCCCTCGACGTCGAGGCCGCGGCGCAGCCGGTGCAGCGCCTTGCGCTCGGCCGCGCCGATCCGGTCGGGACGATCCAGCCGTTGGTCGGTGCCCCGCTCGCTGGCCACCGTGTCCAGTCCGGCGGGTGTGGCCGGCTCCCATTCGAACGTGATGTCGCCGATGGTCACCGACGCGCCGGCAGTTGCGCCGACCTTGACCAGCGCGTCCTCGACACCCAGCCGGGCCAGCCGGTCCGCGAGATAGCCGACGGCCTCGTCGTTGGTGAAATCGGTCTGCCTGACCCAGCGCTCGGGCCGGGTCCCGCGAACGATGAAGCCGCCGTCCTCCTCGGGATCGGGCTCGACCGCGAACTGCGACTCGTTCACCGGCGCCGGGCGCAGGACGATCCGTTCGCCCACCTGTGCCGGACGGCGCTCGCGATCCTGCCTGACCACCTCGGCCAGGGCGTAACGGAACGCGTCCAGACCCTCGTGGGTGGCAGTGGACACCTCGAAAACCCGGTAGCCGGTGCTCTCCAGGTCGGGTCGGACGAAATCGGCGAGTTCCCGTGCCTCGGGCACGTCGATCTTGTTCAGCACCACCAACCGGGGCCGGTCCGCGAAGTCGGTGCTGAGCGCCGGCGTGTACTCGGCGAGTTCGAGTTCCAACGCCTCGATGTCGCTGGCCGGGTCGCGTCCGGGCTCGTAGGTTGCGCAGTCCACGACGTGCACCAGTACCGCACACCTCTCGATGTGCCGGAGGAATTCGAGTCCGAGCCCCTTGCCCTGACTGGCCCCGGGGATCAGCCCGGGCACGTCGGCGATGGTGAAAACCTCGGAACCGGCGGTGACCACGCCGAGGTTGGGTTCCAACGTGGTGAACGGGTAGTCGGCGATCTTCGGCTTGGCCGCGGACAGCACCGAGACCAGGGACGACTTACCGGCACTGGGAAAGCCGACCAGGCCGACGTCGGCGACCGACTTCAGTTCCAGGGTGATGTCCGCGGACTCACCGGGTTCACCGAGCAGCGCGAACCCAGGAGCCTTGCGTGCCCTCGAAGCCAGCGCGGCGTTGCCCAGACCGCCCCGGCCGCCTTTGGCTGCGACGTAGGTGGTGCCGACGTCGACCAGGTCGGCCAGGATGCCGCCGTCCGCGCCCAGCACCACAGTGCCCTGCGGGACCAACAACTCCAGGCCGGTCCCGTTGGCGCCGTCCTTGTTGTCGCCCTGACCCGGCCGGCCGTTGCCGGCCTTGGCGTGCTGACGGAAGTGGAAGTCGAGCAGGGTGTGGACGTTGTCGTCGACGCGCAGAACGACGTCGCCGCCGTTGCCGCCGTCACCGCCGTCGGGACCACCGAGCGGCTTGAATTTCTCCCGGTGTACGGAGGCGCAGCCGTGCCCGCCGTCACCGGCCTGCAGGTGCAGGACGGCGCGATCGACGAACTTGGCCATGGTGCGCTCCTCTCCGACTCTGTTGCTGATTGCCGGGTCGAGTTTCTGATCAGAAGAAACAGCGAGGGGCGGTTCCGGTGTTCCGGACCCGCCCCTCGCCGGGGTTCATTCTGGTGTGCGTCGGGGTCAGGCCTCTGTGCTGGACACAGCTGCGACCGGGACCGGGACGATGTTGACGGTCTTGCGACCGCGCTTGGCGCCGAACTCGACGGCCCCGGGGACCAGGGCGAACAGCGTGTCGTCGCTGCCGCGCCCGACGCCGTCACCCGGGTGGAACTTGGTGCCGCGCTGGCGAACCAGGATCTCGCCGGCGAGCACGGTCTGACCGCCGAAGCGCTTGACGCCCAACCGCTGGGCGTTCGAGTCGCGCCCGTTGCGGGAGCTGGAGGCGCCCTTCTTGTGAGCCATGTTTCCTTGTCCTCTCAGCCCTTGACGGCGATGCCGGTGACCTTGACCTGGGTGAGCGGCTGACGGTGACCCTGCCGCTTGTGATACCCGGTCTTGTTCTTGAACTTGTGGATGACGATCTTCGGGCCCTTGGTGTGGGCCACCACTTCGCCGGAAACCGTGACCTTCGCCAGGTCGTCGGCCGAGGTGGTCAGCTGGTCGCCGTCGACGACCAGGACGGCCGGCAGCGTCACCGCGGCGCCGGGCTCGCCCTCGAGCTTCTCGATCTCGATGACGTCACCCTCGACGACCTTGTACTGCTTGCCGCCGGTCTTGACGATCGCGTACATGGTGAACGCGCCTTCCTGTATCTCGTCTACTGCTGTCTGGACTACATGCCTGTCGGGCGCCAGCCGGCGCCGGTCGGGCGGTGGTGGTCGGTGCGGGCTGGCCCCGGGGCATCCGATGAAGGACGCCTGCGAGGAGGGCACCGCAAAACCCGCTGCAGGGCAGCGGGCGACACCCAAGGATACGGCCACCGCGGCGCCCGGAGCAAACCACCGGCCAAGCGGACGCCGGCCGGGCTCGGCTCCGGCACGCTCAGCCGGCGTCCGACCCCTGCTCGGCTGTGACCGGTATCGCCGGCACCGTCACCGGTTCACCGGCCGGCCCGGCCGGGCGCGAGGCCGCACGACGGCGGCGCGGAGCCGCCTTGACCGGCTCTGGATCGATCGATACGGCGGACGGCGCCGTCAGGGCCGGTTCCGGAGCACCGTCGGTCGACGCGGCTTCGGCCGGCCCGTCCACCGAGGAGCCCGCCGGCTTACGGGTTCGGGTCGACCTGCGGCGACCGGCCTTGGTCGGGGCGGCTGCCGCGCCGCCGTCCGCGGCCGGCGGCGCCTCGGTCGCCCGCACCGTGGGCTCGTCAACAGCAGAGGTCCCGGATGCAGCGGGCGCCGCCTTCGGCTCCGGTGTGGCCGGCAGCACGATGTCGACGGCCACCGATGTCTCCGACGGAGCGCCGGCGGGACGCCCGGCCGACCGGCGGCGGCGCGGCCGCGCGGGCCGGCTCGAGCTGTCCGCGACAACGTCCTGCTGAGTCGTCTCGTCCTGGGCGAGCACCACGGCGGCGACCGCGGCATCCGCCTCGGCCCGCACCTCGGCGACCGGCTCGCCCTCGGGCAATCCGACGGTCTCGTCTGCGACCAACGTCGCCTCGGTCAGGCTGTCCGCGGCGTCCGCCGCGACCTCGCCGGCGCCCGCCTCCACCACGAGGGTCTCGGCCATGGAGTCGTCGAGGTCGGCGGCGACCACCTCCGCCGGATCCGACCCGGCCTCGGCCGCCTCGCCGCGCAGCGACGGTGGCCTGGGTCCGCGTGGATCGGGCCGTGGGCCGCTGATCACGGTGGCGATCCGGACGGCCGGTTCGCGATCGGCGTCGGCCCGCTTACCGCGGTTGCGCCGGCCACGGCCGGACCGTGACTCGCCGTCGCCGACGTCGTTCGACTCGATCGAGCCGGTGTCCTTGGGCAGATCGTGCACCACGATCCCGCGGCCACCGCAGTGCGGGCAGGGCTCGGAGAATGCCTCGACCAGGCCGGTGCCCATCCGCTTCCTGGTCATCTGAACCAGGCCGAGCGAGGTCACCTCGGCGACCTGGTGGCGGGTCCGGTCCCGGCCGAGGCACTCGGTGAGCCGGCGTAGCACCAGGTCGCGGTTGGATTCGAGCACCATGTCGATGAAGTCGACGACGATGATCCCGCCGATGTCCCGCAGCCGGAGCTGCCGCACCACTTCCTCGGCGGCCTCCAGGTTGTTGCGGGTGACGGTCTCCTCCAGGTTGCCGCCCGACCCGGTGTACTTGCCGGTGTTGACGTCGACCACGGTCATCGCCTCGGTGCGGTCGATGACCAGAGATCCACCGGACGGCAGGTGCACCTTCCGCTCGAGCGCCTTGGCAATCTGCTCGTCGATCCGGTACTTGCCGAACACGTCGCCGGACCCGGAGAACCGGCTGACCCGTTCGGCCAACTCGGGGGCGACGGACTCGACGTACCCGGAAATCGCGTCCCAGGCGTCGTCGCCATCCACCACCAGCCGGTGAATGTCGGAGTTGAACAGGTCACGGACGACCTTGATCAGCGTGTCCGGCTCCGTGGACAGCATCGCCGGCGCCGACGACGTGTTCTCCGCGGCCTGGGAGATTTCCTCCCACTGCGCGGTCAGCCGCTCGACGTCGCGGATCAATTCCTCCTCGGGCACGCCCTCGGCGGCGGTCCGGATGATGACGCCGGCACCGTCGGGGACGATCCGGTCGAGGATCGCCTTGAGCCGCTTGCGTTCGGTGTCCGGGAGCTTGCGGGAGATTCCGGTTGCGCCGCCGCCGGGCACGTAGACCAGGAATCGGCCCGGCAGGGAGATCTGGGTCGTCAGCCGGGCACCCTTGTGCCCGACCGGGTCCTTGGAAACCTGGACCAGCACCGCGTCACCGCTGGACAGCGCCGCCTCGATGCGCCGGGTCTTGCCGACCAGGCCGGATGCGTCCCAGTTCACCTCGCCGGCGTAGAGCACCGCGTTGCGGCCGCGGCCGATGTCGACGAAGGCCGCCTCCATCGACGGCAGGACGTTCTGCACCTTGCCCAGGTAGACGTTGCCGATCAGCGAGGCCGATCCGGCGCGGGACACGAAATGTTCGACCAGGATGTTGTCCTCGAGCAGGGCGACCTGGGCCAACGGCCCCCGCTGCCGGACCGCCATCACCCGGTCCACCGCCTCGCGGCGGGCCAGGAACTCGGCCTCGGTGAGGATCTGCGGCCGGCGGGACGAGCCGCGGGCGTCCCGCCTGCGCTGACGCTTGGCCTCCAGCCGGGTGGAGCCCTTGATGCCCTGGACCTCGTCGGAGACCGGACGGGACTCACGGGATTCCCGAACGTGGACAACGGTGTTCTCCGGGTCGTCCGGCCGGGCCGGGTCGTCCCCGACGGCGCGGCGCCGGCGGCGCCGGCGGCGGCGCGTGCCGGTTCCGGCACCGCGCTCCTCGTCGTCGGCTGCCTCGTCGTCCTCGGCGTCGTCCTCGGCCTGCTGGGTGTCGACGTCGGCAGCCGGCGTGTCCGGACCGACAGTGTCGGTCGCACCGTCCTGTCCTGTCGCCTCAGCCGTCGCCTCGGTGTCGGACGTGTCGTCGGTCTCGTCGCCGCCCGCTCGGCCGCGGCCGCGGCGACCGCGGCGACGCCGCTTGCGGCCGCTGGAGCCACCACCCTCGCCGGCCTGCTGGTCGGAGCTCCGGTCGTCCTCTCCCTCGGCGTCGAGGGCGTCAGCCGATTCGCTCTCGTCGGTCGGGCTCGCCTCGGGTGCGGGCGCCTCGACGAGACCGGCCTCCAGCGTCGGCTGGTCCGCTTCGCCGTCGCCGGCCTTTGCGCGACCGCGCCGACGGCGGGACGAGGAGCTGGTCGGGGCCTGCGGCGGCAGGAACAGCGGGCTGATGGCCGACGAGTCGACGGCCGCCTGTGCGCCCGCTGGGGCGTCGGCGATCGCGGGCGATTCGTCGGGGGCGGTCGACGCCGGGCTCGGCTCCGGCTCGCCGAGCAGTTCGGTCAGCACAGCGAGCGCGGTGTCCCGGTCGACGGAGGAGGACGCCGAGGTGACGGTGACCCCTCGGTCGGCGAGGGCCGCGATGATTTCCCGGGAGCTGGCCCCCGATCGCTTGGCGAGTTCGTGCACCCGCGGCTTGGCCGGCAGTCCGTCGAGCGCTGCGTTCAGGGCGGATGTTGTGGTTGACATGCAGGTATTCCTCTCGGGCCCCCGGGCGCGCAAGCGACGCGTCCGCACAGGAGCCGATGAATCTCGGGTCCGCGACCCCAGAGGAGATCCAAGGGCCGCAGGAAGTCTGACTGTTCTCGGCCGATCAGTTGCGCTGTCCGCGCCGGGCGTGCCGGGTGTGTCACTCATCCGACGCCCGGGTGTGTCACCCACCTGGGCTGCTGGCGCCGGTCGACGTCCGACCTGGCCGGGCACCGGGATCGGCCGTGACCGGCCCTCGTGCCTTCTCCAGTATCCCACACGTCCGGCTCTCGGCATCTGCCGCGCCGGTCCGGCAGCGGCAACGACTCAGGTGAGCAGCAATTTCTCCAGCCGCCGGGTCGCGACCGAGACGCCGACGACGGCCATCACCACGAAGTAGGCCGCGTGGCCCAACAGCCCCCAGTCGATGACGCCGAGGGTGAGTCCACGCATGAGCTCGATGCCGTGGTACAGCGGGAAGCACTGGATGAAGACCTGGATGGCGGCGGGATAGACGTCCAGCGGGAAGAACGTGGTGGAGAAAAGGAACATCGGCAGCAGCAGCGTGGTCACCCAGTCCAACTGCTGGAACGTGGTGATCCACGTGGTGACGGCCATCCCGACGGCAGCGAAGCCGAACGCGATCAGCACCGCGGCCGGCACGGCGAGCACTGCCCACGGCGAGCTGATCAACCCGAGTGCGAGCATGACGACTTCGAACGCGGCGGCGTAGATCGCGCCTCGGATCAGCGCCCAACCGATCTCACCGATGGCCACGTCCAGCGGGCCGAGCGAGGTCGCCAGCATCGCGTCGTAGGTTTTCGCGTACCGCATCTTGAAGAAGATGTTGATCGTCGAGTCGTAGACCGCGCCGTTCATCGCCGAGGTGGCCAGCAACCCGGGTGCGATGAACGCCGCGTAGCTGACCGGGCCGCCGGCGGTGTCGACGGTGCCGATCAGGCCGCCCAGCCCGGCGCCCATGGCCACCAGGTAGAACACCGGCTCGAAGAAGCCGGAAATGATCGTCCACTTGAACGCCTTGCTGGTCCGCACGGCGCGTTCCACGATGACCCGGCCGCGGCCGGCGTACAGCTGCAGCGGGATGACCCGCAGGACGAGCGGGGATGCGCCCCTGGCGCCGGCCAAGGAGCGCCGCACCGTGCCCGGGGATGTCATATGACCAACCTCCGGGTGAACCGGCGACGGGCCATCAGGAAGCCGGACCCCAGCATGACCAGCAAGAAGACCAGGTGGCCGGCGATCTGCGGCCAGGACAGCCCGCCGAGTGTGCAGGCCCTGGCGAGCTCGTTGCCGTGCCAGAGCGGGGAGAAGAAGGCCAGCCAGCGGATCGACCAGGGCAGCTGGGTAATCGGGAAGAAGGAGGCGGAGAACAGCGTCATCGGCAGTACGACGAACCGCAACAAGATGTTGAACGCCATCGGCCCGTCGTCGTCGATGGACGCGGAAAGCGTGAGCACCCACACCGTGCACGCCAGCGCGCACAGCATCGCGATCGGGATCATCAGCAAGCCGCTCGGACCGCCCGCAACCCCGAACACCACCAGCACCAGGTAGTACATGACCGACGAGATGAGCAGCCTGGTGCCGATGAAGAGCACGTGACCGTCGAGCGCCTGCGCCGGCGTGATCGGGGTCGACGTGGTGGCCCACAGCGTGCGGTTCCACTTGAACCGGGCGAACGTGGCGAACGTCGACTCCCCCATGGCCACCTGCACGGCGGCCGCGACCAGCAGCGCCGGTGCGATGTAGTTCACGTACGGGACGCCGCCCAGCGCCGCGGTGCCGTTGCGGTTCACCAGCGAGCCCATGCCGAGCCCGAGGGCCAGCAGGTACAGCACCGGCGCGATCAGGGCCTCGCCGAGGGTGGACGCGAAGTACGGCCGCCAACTGCGCAGCAGGTACTCCCACATCCGCAGCCGGTAGGTGGTCGGTGTCGCGGGGCGCGGCGTCGGTGCGATGGCCATCAGTCGATCAGGCTCCGCCCGGTCAGGTGGAGGAAGACGTCCTCCAAAGTTGCCCGGCGGACCAGGGCGGACAGCGGCTCGATACCGACCTGGTTCGCCCGATCCAGGGTCTCGTCGCCGTCCGCGGTGTACAGCAGCAGCCGGTCCGGCAGCACTTCCACCCGCTCGACCAGCTCGTGCGCCAGCGGTTCGGCGTCCCGCTGGGTTCCTGGCGTGAAACGCAACTCGAGCACCTCACGGGTGGAATGCGTGGCGATGAGCGCTGCGGGTGAGCCCTCCGCGACGATCGTGCCACCGTCCATGACCACCAGCCGGTCGCACAACTGCTCGGCCTCGTCCATGTAGTGCGTCGTCAGGACCAACGTCACGCCCTGCTGCTTGAGGCGGAACAGCCGGTCCCACAACACATGTCGGGCCTGGGGGTCCAAGCCCGTTGTCGGTTCGTCGAGCAGCAGCAGGTCCGGGTCGTTGACCAGCGACCGGGCGATGGTCAGTCGCCGCTTCATGCCGCCGGACAACGACACCACCTTGGCCTTGGCCTTCTCGGTGAGCTGGGCGAATTCCAGCAGCTCGTCGGCCTTGGCCCAGCAGTGCTTCTTGTCGAACCCGAAGTACCGGCCGTAGATGTACAGGTTCTCCCTGACCGACAGTTCCTCGTCCAGGTTGTCCTGCTGCGGCACAACACCGAGTCGGTCGCGGATCTGCACGCCGTCCCGATCCGGGTCGAGCCCGAGGATGCGCAACTCGCCGCCGGAGCGCGGCGAGGTGCAGGCGATCATGCGCATGGTCGACGACTTGCCGGCACCGTTCGGGCCGAGGAACCCGAAGGCCTCGCCGCGGGGCACCGCCAGATCGATGCCACGCACCGCATGCACGGTGTCGCCTGCCTTGGGGGTGAACGACTTCGTCAAGCCCTCGGCCACGATCATCATGTCCGGTTGGTGTCCGGACGTCGCCGGTGTCGGATCCGGCTCGGGCAGGGCGTCGACGACGTTCACGGCTGGCGACGGTACCCGGGCGCGCCGACAGCCGAGGAATCGTTTACCGCACGCCGGCCCGGATGACGGCGGAGGGCGTGGCTACCCGAGCCCGGCGAGGACCACGTCGGGGTCGGGCATCGCGGCAATCTGATCCTGCAAAGCGCCCGCGGCCGCCGCGAACTCCGGCTCCCCCAACAGCCGCTCCACCGCATCCCGGACACCCTGCGCTGTCACCTCACCCGGCCACAGCGCCAGGCCGGCCCCGGCCCGCAGCACCGCCGTGGTCTGGGCCGGCTGATCGGTTCCCTGCGGCAGGCACAGTTGCGGGAGGCCATGGCACAGCGCACCGAACATCGTGCCCGCTCCGGCGTGCGAGACCACGGCGCGACAGTGCGGCAGCAGCAGCGCCTGTGGGACGAAGGGCAGGGCCAGTACCCCGAGGGGCAACTCGCCCAACTCGGCCGGATCGAAGCCCGGACCGGTGGTGACCACCACGTTCAGACCCGCTGCCGTGATTCCGTCGACTGCCGCACGGAACACCTCAGCCGACTGGTTGGTGATCGTGCCGAGGGTCAGGTACACCGTGTCGGCGTCGGGCAGGTCGTCGAATCCCGGCGGCATCGTCGCGCCGGCCGGAACCTCACCCGGACCCGGCCGGATCGACCGGATGTCCGGCCACGGGATGGGCTCACCGGTCGCCAGGCCGGCCGGGCACACCTCCAGGTACGGAGCGGCGAGAACGGCCGGGATCGGATCGTCCAGACCTTGAGCGGCGATTGCCCGGCCGATCAACCCGGCGAACATCTCGGTCCCTGGAACCGTGGGGCCGTATCCGTGGGTGACGTGCTGGATCCCGCACGACTCCGCGACGGCGGGCGAGCCCAGTTCGAGGGTGTCGTGGACGATCAGATCCGGGCGCCAGTCCCGGACGAACGGCAGCAGGTCGTTGGCGCGGTTGACCGCGCGGGCGCCGAACAGATGGCGGGCGGCGAAGACGATCTGCTCGTCGCGGCCCATCTCGCCGACGGTGACCCGTCCCGGCAGACCGGCGTAACTGTCGGCGAGCGTCCAGCCCGAGATGTGCGAGTCCAGCCCGAGGCCCCGAATCGTCGACTGCAGGTCGGCGCCGGAGGACACCACGATCTCGTGGCCGGCCCGCTGCGCCGCGCGGATCAGCGGGACCATCGGTAGCAGGTGGCCGTGCGCCGGCCAGCTGGCGAACAAGATGCGCACCTGAGCTCCTTCGCAGAGCCGACCGCCGACGCGGCGGGCGACACCCGGTCAGGAGTTCGGCCGCCCCGGCGCCGATACGCCGGGACACGCGGTCAGGGTCGCAGATCCGCCCAGTAGAAGATTTCGTCCCGGTCGTCCCCCGGCGCGACCCTGATGGAGCCGGGGAACCGGCCCCACTCGACGAAGCCGAACCTGGCGTAGAAGTCGGCCAGCCCGAGACCGTCCCGGATGGACAGGTCGACCCTTTCCAGGCCAAGGTCGCGGGCCTTGTCCAACAGGGCCGTCATGATTCGGCTGCCGAGACCACGACCCTCGACGTCGGGGGCGACCATGACCTTGACGATCTCTCCGGTGTGCGCCTGCAGTCCGCGGCGCGGCCGCAACACACCGAATCCGACGAGCCGGCGAACCTGGATCAGCGCAACGGCCTGTTCGCGGCCGGCCCGCAGCGCCTCGATCTCCGGGGCTACCACCGCGGCCACCGCGGTCCGGTCGACCGGCGGGACGAACCCGACCGAACCTCCGGCCTCTGACACCGCGTGCCACAGGCCGGTGAGCGCGACGGCGAATGCCGAGTCCGCGGCGAGATCACCGTGCGGGCCCACCGCGTGCAGCATCACCGGCTCGCCCGGGCTGTCGTCGCCCGAGTTCGAGTGGACCGTCACAGGTCGGGAAACCAGAGCGCGATCTCCCGGGCCGCGGATTCGGGTGAGTCGGAACCGTGCACCAGGTTGAACTGGGTCTCCAGTCCGAAGTCGCCTCGAATGCTCCCGGTCGCGGCCTTCTCGACCGGGTCGGTGCCGCCGGCCAACTGCCGGAACGCCGGGATGGCACGCGGACCCTCGACAACCGCAGCGACCAGCGGACCGCCGGTGATGAAGTCGACCAGGCTGTCGTAGAACGGCTTGCCCTCGTGCTCGGCGTAGTGCTCGCCGGCCACCTCGACCGTGACGGTCCGCAGGTCAAGCGCGACCAGACGCAGTCCCTTGCGTTCGATCCGCGAGAGGACCTCGCCGACCAGGGCGCGGGCGACGCCATCGGGCTTGATCAGGACGAGGGTGCGTTCGGACACGGCGACGTGACTCCCATACTCGCGGCTGGCATGCACGGTGGCCGGCATGCTTCGGTGCAGCGGCCGGTCAGCCGGCCCTGGGCAGCGTACCGGCCGCCGCACGGCGCCGGAATTCCGCGCGCAGGTAGAAGATGATCAACCAGACCAGGCTGAAGATCACCCCGACGATGCCCAGCGGTGCGCTGATGAACCAGCCGAGCAGGGTCACCAGTTGCAGTCCGATGATCATGGCAACGGCGAAGGGTCTGCGAACGAACGCACACGCAGCGATCAACGCGAAGGCGAGCACGACGATCGCCAGCACGCCCCACCCCGAGGTGCCGTTGCCGGTGTTGCGAGCCACCGGGATGGCCAGCAACACGGTGATGCCCTCGAGCAGCAGCGTGGCCGACATGGCGCCGCGCAGACCGCGCTCCGGGTCGTAGGGCCTGACCGGGCCGGCCGACCGTTCGGCGGGTTCGGCTGCCAGCTCGGCCGACTCGGCCGGGTCGGCCGGGTCGTCCGGCGGAACAACCGTCACGCCGGCGCCAATCCGGCCAGCGTGCGGCCGTCGCCCGCCGACACCACCGAACCCGTGATCACCACGCCGCTGCCGGCACCGCCGGTCTCCGCGGCTCGTTCGGTGCCCGCCTCGGCCAGGTCGACGGCCAGCGCGATCGCTTCGTCCATCCGGGCGGCCCGATGCACGCGGCGCGGACCGAAAACGTCCTCGGCAATATCGGCCAACCGGTCGACCGGCATGGACCTTGGCGACGAATTGACGGTCACCACCACGTCGTCGAACGTGTCGACCAGGGCCTCACAGATGCCGACCGCGTCCTTGTCCGCCATCACCGCGATCACCCCGACCAGTCGGGTGAACGCGAATTCCTCGTCGAGGGCAGTGGCCAGCGCGCGGGCGCCGTGCGGGTTGTGCGCGGCGTCGACCAGAATCGTCGGCGACGTCCTGACCCGCTCCAGCCGGCCGGGCGACGCCACGGCGGCGAAACCGTCCTGTACCGCGTCGGTGTCCAATTGCTTGCCGACCCCGGCGCCGAAGAACGCCTCGACGGCTGCCAACGCCAACGAAGCGTTCGCCGCTTGATGGGCACCGGCCAGCGGCAGGAACACGTCGGGGTACACCCCACCCAGGCCCCGCAGGTTCAGCCGCTGCCCGCCGACGGCGAACTCCCGGTCCAGCACGGCGAACTCACTGTCGAATCGGGCCACCGTGGCGTCCACCTCGACCGCCCGCTCCAGCAGGACCCGCATGGCCTCCGGCTCCTGCGCGCCGATCACCGCGACGGCACCGGGTTTGATGATCCCGGCCTTGTTGCCGGCGATCTCTTCGATGGTATTGCCCAGGTATTCGGTGTGGTCGATACCGATCGGAGTGATCGCGGCGACTCCGGCGTCCACCACGTTGGTGGCATCCCAGGTGCCCCCCAGACCCACCTCGATCACCGCGATCTCCACCGGCGTGTCGGCGAAAGCGGCGAACGCCATGGCGGTGAGCACCTCGAACTTGGACAGGTCCACCCCGCCGGCCGCCCGACTGGCCGCGTCGACCAGATCGATGTAGGGAGCGACGTCGGCATACGTGTCCAGGTACCGCTCGGTGTCGATCGGCATGCCGTCCAGGCTGATCCGTTCGGTGACCAGCTGCAGGTGCGGGGAGGTCAACCGTCCGGTGCGCAGGCCGAGCCGGGACAGCAGCGCGTCGATCATCCGACTCACGCTGGTCTTGCCGTTGGTCCCGGCGATCTGGATCACCGGGTACGCCTGCTGCGGGTTGCCGAGCAGATCGAGCAGCGCGGTGATCCGCTGCAGAGTCGGCGAAATCGCCGTCTCCGGCCACCGCCGGTCCAACAGCGCCTCGACCACGGGCAAGGTCAGGGGCGGTGCCGCCGGAGTGATCTCGCCGGTCTCGTCGTCCAGATCCGCGGTCGCACCTGACACGTCGGCTTCGGTGTCGTCCGGACCGAGCTCGGCGTCGTCGAACGGGGTTGGGTCCGGCTCCGGGCCGGTCACGCCGCAGCCCCGCCGAGCGCATCCAACCTGACCTGGAGGCGGTCCCGCTCGGCCAGCGCGGCCGCATGCCGGTCCCGGATCCCGGCCACCACGTGCTCGGGCGCCTTGCCCAGGAAGGCCGGGTTGCCGAGTTTCGCGGCGGTGGCGGCGATTTCCTTCTCCGCGGTGGCCAGATCCTTGCGGATGCGAGCCTTCTCAGCCTCGATGTCCACCGTCTCGGAGGTGTCGACCTCGATGGTCACCGGACCGGCGGACAGCGTGACGTCCAGCGCGGCGGTGGGGGCGAAGTCACTACCGGCCGGCGTCAGCCGGGTCAGCGCCGCCCCCGGGACGGTCAGCCCCGCCGGGCCCGACAACCGGGCCGGGACGGATCGGTTGCCGGCCAGCCCTTGATCGGCGCGGAACCGGCGGATCTCGGTGACCAGCCGGTCCAGATCGGCGATGAATCCCCGGGCCGACGCGCGCGCCGGTCGACCCGAGGGTGTCGGCCAGTCCGCCAGCACCAGCGTCTCGCCGCCGGTCAGCGAGGTCCACAGCTCCTCGGTGACGAACGGCACGAACGGGTGCAGGAGCCGGAGCAGGCCGTCCAGCACGGTGCCAAGAACCGCCCTGGTGGTGGCGACCATGGACTCGTCACGCATTTGCACCTTGGCCAGTTCCACGTACCAGTCGCAGAACTCATCCCACGCGTAGTGATACAGGCCCTCGGCGGCCTTGCTGAACTGGAAGTCGGCCAGCAGCGCGGTGGTGCGCTCGGTCACCTCGTCGAGTCGGTCGAGGATCCAGGCGTCGGCATCGCTGAGATCGTCGGGGACCAACGCAGCGTCAGCAACGGTGGCGCCGTTGAGCAGGGCGAACCGCGTGGCGTTGAACAGCTTGGAACAGAAGTTGCGGGAGCCGGCCACCCACTCCTCGGCCAGGGCCAGGTCGGCACCGGGGTTGGCGCCGCGGGCCAGGGTGAACCGGAGCGCGTCCGCGCCGTATTTCTCGATCCAGGCGAGCGGGTCGATGCCGTTGCCCTTGGACTTGGACATCTTCTTGCCGAACCGGTCGCGCACCAGGCCGTGCAACGACACCACCTCGAACGGCTCCGGCCCGAGCCCGGTGTCGGCCATGGCGTACATCCCGAACATCATCATCCGGGCGACCCAGAAGAACAGGATGTCGTAGCCGGTGACCAACACCGACGTTGGATAGAACGCGCGCAGGGTGTCGGTCTGCTTCGGCCAGCCCATGGTGGAGAACGGCCAGAGGGCGGAGGAGAACCAGGTGTCGAGGACGTCGTGGTCCTGGGTCCAGCCCTCGCCCGGTGGTTCTTCGCCCGGCCCGACGCAGCGTTCCTCGCCGTTCGGTCCGTACCAGACCGGAATCCGGTGGCCCCACCACAGCTGACGGGAGATGGTCCAGTCGTGCATGTTGTCGACCCAGTCGAAATACCTGGCGGCCAACTCGGGCGGGTGGATCGTGGTGCGGCCCTCCCGCACGGCGTCCCCGGCCGCCTTGGCCAGCGGGGCGACCTTGACGAACCACTGCAGGGACAGCCGGGGTTCGACCACGTCGTCAGAGCGCGAGCAGTGTCCGACGGAGTGCACATAGGGCACCTTCTCGGCCACGATCCGGCCCTGCCGGCGCAATTCCTCCTTGACCGCCGCCCGCGCCTCGAACCGGTCCATCCCGTCGAAAACCGTTCCGGTGTCGGTGATCCGGGCGTCCTCGGTCATGATCGATGGCATCGGCAGGCCGTGACGCCGCCCGATCTCGAAGTCGTTGGGGTCGTGCGCCGGGGTCACCTTGACCGCGCCGGTACCGAAAGCCGGGTCGACGTGGTCGTCGGCCACGACCGGGATCTCGCGGTTCAGGATCGGCAACCGGACGGTACGGCCGACCAGATGGGCGTACCGCTCGTCGTCCGGATGCACGGCCACCGCCACGTCGCCCAGCAGGGTTTCCACCCTGGTGGTCGCGATCACCACAGCGTCGTCGCCATCGCCGTACCGGATGGACACCAACTCGCCCGGATCCTCGGAGTGCTCCACTTCGATGTCCGACAGCGCGGTGAGACACCCTGGACACCAGTTGATGATCCGCTCGGCTCGGTAGATCAGTCCGTCGTCGTAGAGGCGTTTGAAGATCGTCTGCACCGCGTCCGACAGCCCGTCGTCCAGGGTGAAGCGCTCGCGGTCCCAGTCCACCGAGTCGCCGAGCCGTTTCATCTGGCCCAGGATGGCCCCGCCGGAGTCCCGCTTGAAGTCCCAGACCTTCTCGATGAAAAGCTCACGCCCGTAGTCGTGTCTGGTCTTGCCGTCCTTGGCCAGCTGCTTCTCGACCAGGTTCTGCGTCGCGATCCCAGCATGGTCCATGCCCGGCAGCCACAGCGCCTCGTCGCCGGACATCCGGTGCCAGCGGGTCAGCACGTCCATCAGGGTGTGATCCAGCGCATGCCCGACGTGCAGGTCACCGGTGACGTTCGGCGGTGGCAACACGATGGCGAACGGTTTGCGCTCGCCCGAGAGCACTCGCTTTTCGTCGGCGTGGAAGTAGCCGGCCGCGAGCCACCGCTGGTAGAGCGGTACCTCGACGGACGCCGGGTCGTACTGGGTCGGCAGGTCCGTCGGGGTCAGCGGTGGCAATGTCACCCATTCAGTTTAGGCGGCAGCCAGGGGCCGCTTTCGCGGTGCCGATCGGCCGTCGGCGCCGCCGGTCGGGCCGGCCGGTCAGTACGAACGAGGCAGGCCGAGAGAGTGTTGTGCGAGGTAGTTGAGCACCATTTCGCGGTTGACCGGGGCGATCCGCAGGAGCCGGGCCATCCCCCACAGCGGGAGCAGACCGAATTCGACGGACAGCCCGTTGCCCCCGTGGGTCTGGATGGCGGCGTCCACCGCGGCCAAGGCAGCCTCGGCCGCGGCGTACTTGGCCATGTTGGACAACTCCCCGGCCGGCCGGTGGTTGTCGTGCAGCCAAGCCGCCTTCGCCGTCAACAAGGCGGCCGCCTCGACCGCGACCTTCGCCTCGGCCAACTTGTGCGCCACCCCCTGGTGGGCCCCGATCGGCCGGTCCCACACCGTGCGCTCGCTGGCGTACCGGGCGGCCTTGTCCAGGGCGAACCGGCCGATCCCGACGCCCAACGCCGCGGCGATGATCCGCTCCGGATTCAGCCCGTCGAACAGTGGACGGAACCCCTCGCCCTCCGTTCCGATCAGCGCCGAGGCCGGAACCCTGACGTCGTCGTAGAACACGGTGAACTGGCGGTCGGGGATCTGCGCAGCCACCGGCAAAGCGGTGACGCTCAGCCCCGGCGCGTCGGTCGGCACGATGAACAGGGACATCCGGCCGCGACCGCTGTCCGGATCAGGTCCGGTGGACGTGACGGTGAGGATCGCCGCCGACTGGTCGACGCCGGAGATGTAGTACTTCTGCCCCGAGATGAGGTAGTCGTCGCCGTCGCGCCGGGCGGTCGTGCTGATGCGGTGCGAATTCGAGCCGGCATCCGGTTCGGTGATGGCGAATGCCATCTTCTCGCCGGCGGCCAACCGCGGCAGCCACTCCTGCTTCTGCTCGAGCGACCCGTGCCGGGCCAGGATCTCGACGCTGATCGCACTGGAGACCAGCAACAGCAGCAGGGGGCTTCCCGTTCCGGCCGACTCCTCCGCGACCAGCACGAGCTCGGCCAGACCCGCGCCACCCCCGCCGTACTCCGCGGGGATGTTGATGCCGATGAACCCGGCCTCGGCCAGGTCGGCCCAAAGTTCGAGTTGCGGTTCGTTGCGCATGCCGTACGCGGCGAACTCGGCGTGGCCGTGGTCGGCGCTGATCTTGCGGACGGCCGCCCGGAGATCGGCATATTCGGCTGGTTCGTCGAAGTCGGGCATCGGTGGCCTCCTGGAACCCGCCTCTTCGGACGAAGGCGGTTCCCCAGTGTGCACTATGTGAACCGCGGTTAACAACCGTTGCTCCGTCGCAGAGCGGCTCAGTCCGCGGGAGCCAGCGGCATCGGCCCGTAGACCACGTGCTCGCCGTCGAACAGGTTGACCGCGGTGATCCCCGCCTCGGCGAGCTCGGCGAAGTGCTCGGTGAGCCAGGCCTCGGCGGATTCCTGAGAGTCGAATCTCACCTGCGGTCCCGGTATCCCCACCCCGGCCTCGTCCGAGTACTTCCATTCCCACGGCAGGTCGAGCGGTTCGGTCACGTGCGCCTCGTTCCTGGTCCGGCCGGCCGGGCGGCGGCACCTGCGGTGGACGGTAGCGTGACCGCTCGTGGAGTTTGCCAGCGTCCCACCTGTTGACGCCGCCGTCGTCGCCCTCGTCGAGAACCGGCGGCGGGCCCTACCGGTCGGTTTGCTGGGCACGCTCGGTCCGGTGGTCGACCGGCTGGCCGGGATCCGAGGATCCGCGCACCCGGTCGCGCCGAACCGGGTCAGGTTGGTGGTGTTCGCTGCGGATCACGCGGTCGCCCGCCGCGGGATTTCGGCGTGGCCGGACGAGGACACCGCGCGTCGGGCCACGGAGATCGCCTCGACCCAGGGTCCGGTGGCCAGGCTCGCCGCGCTGGCCGGCGTGGGGATCCGGGTGGTGGACGTCGGCGTCGGGGCCGACCTGTCGGCGACCGCCGTGGACCTGACCCATCGGCCGGGCGGCCCGTCCGGGCCGATCGACATGCAGGACGCCATGTCCGCCGAGGTGACCACGGCGGCCTTGGCCGCCGGTCGCGACCTCGCCGACGCCGAGGTGGACGCCGGCGCAGATCTGTTGATCGGCGCGGTCTGCGGGGTCGGGGTGAGCACGCCGGCTGCCGTGCTGGTGTCGGCGGTGACCGGGATGGAGCCGGTCGATGCGACCACCCGCGGTTCGGGAATCGACGACGCCGCCTGGATCCGCAAGGTGGCGATCGTCCGCGATGCCCGCTACCGGACCACGCTCGCCGGATCTGACGTCGTCTCGCTGCTGCGCACCGCCGGCGGCCCGGATCTGGC
Source organism: uncultured Actinomycetota bacterium (assembly GCA_963834185.1). Classification (GTDB taxonomy): domain Bacteria; phylum Actinomycetota; class Actinomycetes; order Mycobacteriales; family Nakamurellaceae; genus Nakamurella. Next base: position 36,541 of record CAWIAR010000003.1, on the reverse strand, counting down.
CGCCCTCACCGGCTTTTTCGCCCAGGCCGCGGTGCGTCGCACCCCGGTGCTGGTCGACGACGTGCCGAGCACGCTGGCTGCAGTGTTGGCACATCGCCTCGCCCCTGGCGCCGACGCCGCCGTGATCGTCGCGTCGCAGGCACCGGAGCGCACCCACCCTCGGCTGCTCGAGCTGCTGGGTCTCGAGCCCGTGCTCGCATTGTCGATCAGCGACGGCCCCGCCACCGCAGCGCTCCTCGCGGTGCCGCTGATCCGGGCCGCCGCCACCCTGGTGGACGACGCCGATCCGGCAGCGCCCGTCGTCAGGTCACCGTCGGCGATCAACTCCTGGGACTCAGGACTGCTGTAGCGCGGATGGCCGGCGGCCCGAGGACGGACAGCGGCGGCGGCGCACCGACGAACAGTTCCACCTCGACCAGGGCGTGGCCGCCGGTGGTGCCCTGGCCAAGGGACGAGGTGCCCACGTCGGTGGTCAGCACATTCGGGTTGCCGTGCACGCAATTTCCGTCCGGATCAGGGTCGTACCAGGCGCCGGTGGCCAACTGCACAACTCCGGGCGCGATGGCGTCGGTGAGCACCGCACCGGCCAGCACCCAACCCTTCCGGTTGCGCAACCGGACCACATCCCCGTCGGCTATGCCACGCTCGGCCGCGTCCGCCGGATGCATCCGGACCGGTTCCCGGCCATGGACCTTGCTCGCCTGCGAATACCCGCCGACGTCCAACTGACTGTGCAGCCGAGTCTTCGGTTGGTTGGCGATCAGTCGCAGTGGCAGGTCTGCGGACGGCTGCTCGGGCGGGAACCAGCTCGGTACGCCTGGGCAGTCGGAGTAGCCGAAGGCCGAGATCTCGGGTGAGGTCAGCTGGATCCGGCCACTCGGGGTACGCAACGGGTGACCGACCGGATCGGCGCGGAACTCGGCCAGCATCACCTGGTCGGCCGGCCGCATGGGCACGGTCACCGGCTGCGCGGCCGTCCAGAACTCCGGCCAGCTCGGCACCACATCCCCGCGCCGAGCGAGTTTTCCGGCCCACTCGGTGTACAGGGCCTCGAGCCACTCCAGCGGTGTGCGTCCGCCATCGAAGTCCTCGGCAATACCCAACCGCTGGGCCAGACCGGCGAGAATCGCGTGGTCGTCGCGGGCCTGGGCGTGCGGCGGGATCAGTGCCGGCATCGGGAAGAGCACCGTTTCCCCGACCGAGGCACCGAAGTCGTCCCGTTCCACGGTCAGCGTGGCCGGCAGCACGATGTCGGCGTGCCGGGCGGTCGAGGTCCACATGGAGTCGTGCACGACGACGGTGTCCGGGCGACCGAACGCCCGCCGCAACCGCTTCAGGTCCTGGTGGTGGTGGAACGGATTGCCGCCGGCCCAATACACCAGCCGGATGTCCGGGTACCTCAGCCGGCGCCCGTTGTAGTCGTACTCGTCGCCGGGATGCAGCAACATGTCAGCGATCCGCGCGACCGGGATGAAGCTCTTGCACGGGTTCGGGCCGGCGCCGAACCGGGGCAGCGGCAGCGCCATCGGCGCGTGGCCGACGTAGTTCGTGGAGCCGTAGCCGTGGCCGAAGCCGCCCCCGGGCAAGCCGATCTGGCCCAGCAGGGCAGCTACCGCGACGCCGAGCCAGATGGTGTGTTCGCCATGGAGCTGGCGCTGCATGGACCAGCTCATGGTCAGCATCGTGCGGTGAGCGGCCATCTCGGCGGCCAGTGCGACGATGCGCTCGGCCGCCACGCCGGTGTGCTGCTCGGCCCATTCCGGCGTGCACTGTGAAACGGAATCGGCGAACTCGTCGAACCCCGCGCAATGGGTTCCCACGAAGTCGGCGTCGTACCGCTTCTCGGCGATCAGGACGTGGGCCAGCGCCTGCAACAGGGCGCCGTCGGTACCCGGCCGCACCGCGAGCCACTCAGCCTGCGCTTCCGACGGCATGTCGTCGGCGAGCGGGCCGACGGCGACGAAACGGCAGCCGTTGGCCCGGGTCCGGCGCAGCCACGGCACCATGTCGTGGTGGGCGTTGCCGCCGCTGGCCACCGCAGTGTTCTTGCGCGGAAGTCCACCGAAGGCCACGAACAATTCGGTGTGCTCGGCGATGACCGGCCAGCTGGTCGCCAGCGACTCCCAGGTGTGCTCGCCGACGAACACATGCGGCAAGAACGGCTCGGTGGCCCCGTAGGAATAGTTGTTGACCGACGAGGTGAAACCGCCGGCGAGCGCAAGAAACCGCTTGAGTTGGCTCTGGGCGTGGTGGAACCGGCCGGCACTGGCCCAGCCGTACGAGCCTCCGTAGACAGCGGACGGACCGTGCTCGCTGTGCACCCGGCGCAGCTCGCCGGCCACCAGATCGAGCGCGACATCCCAGTCCACCGGTACGAATTCATCGCGACCGCGGCGCTCGGTCGGGCCGGGGCCGTCGGTCAGCCAGCCGGCCCTGACGTACGGCTGGTCGATCCGGGCCGGGTGCCGGTGCGCGTCGACCACGTTGTCGATGACCCGGCGCGGGTCTGGGTCGGCCGCATACGGCCTGACCGCGGTGATTCGCTCCCCGTCGGTGTCGGCCTCGAAAGCGCCCCAGTGACTGATGTGGAGCGCCGTCCTGGCACCCTCGGGCGCCGGCTGTCGGGTCGAGGTCATCGGTCAAGGGTAGGTCTCGGTGGCACGCCACGGTCAGCTCGGCGGGTTCAGTTGGGCGGGTCAGTTCGGCGGGTCAGTTCGAGAGGGACCAGTCGACCGGCTCGGCACCCTGCGCGACCAAGGACTCGTTGGCCCGGGAGAACGGGCGCGAACCGAAGAATCCACTGCTTGCCGACAACGGCGACGGATGAGCCGAGGCAATGACCGGCACTTGGCCGAGCGCAGGCCGCAGCGTTTGCGCGTCCCGCCCCCAGAGGATGGCGACCAGTGGGCCGCCGCGTTCGACCAACGCGGCGATGGCCCGGTCCGTGACCGGTTCCCAGCCCTTCCCGCGGTGGGCGGCCGACCGGCCCGGCGCCACCGTCAGGCATCGGTTGAGCAACAGCACCCCGGCGTCCGCCCAGCCGGACAGGTCCCCGTGGTCGGGCGGAGTGATGCCGAGGTCGGTCGACAGCTCGCGGTAGATGTTGGCCAGTGACCGCGGGATGGGCCTGACATGGGCGTCGACGGCGAACGACAGCCCGATCGGATGTCCAGGGGTCGGATAGGGATCCTGACCCACGATCAGCACCTTGACTTCCACCAGCGGCCGTTGGAAGGCCCGCAACACGTTCTCGCCGGCGGGCAGGTATCCGCGACCGGCGGCGATTTCGGCCCGCAGGAACTCGCCCATCGCGGCGATGTCCGGCGCCACCGGCTCCAGCGCCGCGGCCCAGCCCGGATCCATGATCTCGGCGAGCGGACGCGGCACGGTGGGCAACGCTAGCCGAGCAGGGTGGACCCAGCACAGGCCGGGCACGAACGGAAGGAGTAGATGTACGCATTGCCGAGCCCGGCACGACGGGCCGACCCTGTGCGCATGTCAAGGCGCACCTCGAAACTCGCGGCGTTTCTCCCGACAGCCCTGGTCACGGCAGGTTTGTTCGGCCTCGGCTCGGTGGCGACCGCGTCGACGGCCGCGACGACGCCGACCATCTGTCGCAACATCGTCACCGGCATCCTGCGCATACCTACCGCGGACACCTGCCTGACCAAGCCGGCCGCGTTGGCCGAGACGACCGTGGTGCTCCCCGCCGGGCCCACCGGCCCGGCCGGGCCGAAGGGAGCGACAGGAGCACCCGGGCCTACCGGTGCCACCGGACCAGCCGGGCCGAGGGGCGACACCGGACCTTCAGGGCCCGCCGGCCCCAGCGGGGAGAGCGCGATCGCCGGACAGACCTGTCCGACCGGCCGGTACATCTCCGGGTTCACCGCGGACGCGCACCTCGTGTGCAGCGAGGTCACGGCACCGACGTCGACCACACCATCCGAACCACCGCCGGCCGACGCCGACGGGGACGGGATCCCGGACCAGGTCGATCCGTGCCCACTCCAATCCGGCTCGTGCCGCGTCCTTCCGAACCAACTGCCCGGGGTGCCCGTCGGCGGCAGCTTCCTCGTCCGTGGCCTCGCCCTTGAACTGCTCGACGGGTACGCGCTCCTGGTGCCCGCCGACGGGGCGTGGCCGGGAGCGGGAGTGATGCTCGCCCCTGACCCGCACCGTCCCCCCATTCCGGCCAACCTGGACATGGCCGGCAACTGGGTTCCCTTCTGGAGCGCCGGCTACCTTGCCGAGCACGGAGCCTTCGTCGCGGACAGCTACCTGGACGTCGGTCCGGCACTGCGGGCGAGCGCGGTGGCCGAGCACCTGTCCGAAGCGCAGCTCACCTCGGTGATCACGACCTTCGGTGCCGACTTTGCCGAGTTGTTCGAAAACACCTACGTCGAACTCATCCTGCACGCCACTGCGCCGGCGGAGCCGGGTGCGGTCTTGACGGCTCGAGCGGCCGGCGCCGACATCAGGATCACCCTGCTGCACGGCACCGTCCCGGCCGGTTCCGGCGAGTACCGGGTGCGCGGGGTCTTCGTGACCGGTGATCCGATCGACCCGCACCGCATCTACTTCTACGTCCAGGATCTGGACGACCTCACGACAGTCGGCTGACGAGGCCGAACGAGGCCAACCGCAAGCGGGTTCCCCCCGGGCGTGGAGTCGGGCCGGCCCTACCGGAAGTGATCCCAGCCGGCGGTCAGGTCGGGCACAGCCCCGTCGACGGTGACTCGGGGAGCCTCGCCCTCGGCCAGCGCGCCGACGGTACCGACCTGCGCCCATCCGGGCGGGGTGTCGGCCCCCTGCGGGAAGGTGGCGGCAAGGGCATGGTCGTCGCCACCGGTGAGGACCCACTCCAGCGGGTTCTTGCCCAGCGCCGACGCTACCTCGAGCAGCCGCGGGTTGATCTGCAGCGCAACGGACTTCACGTCGATCGCCACGCCGGACGCCAGGGCGACATGGCCCAGATCGGCCAGCAGCCCGTCGGAGACATCGATCATGGCGGTGGCGCCGGAGGCCGCGGCCACCGGTCCGGCGGCGAGCGGCGGCTCCGGCACCCGATAGGCGCCGACCACGACCGCCGGCGAGCGGAAGCCGCGGGACAGGACGGCGAGCCCGGCTGCGGCCCAGCCGAGCCGGCCGCACACCGCAACGACGTCGCCGGGGCGCGCGCCGCTGCGCAGCACGGGGGCGCCGCCCCGCAGGTCGCCGAGCACGGTCACCGCGAGGGTGAGCTGGTCACCGCGGGTCACGTCACCGCCGACCACGCCGGCCCCCGCCTCCGCGGCCGCCTCGTTGAGGCCGGCGCCGATGGCCACGACCAACTCGACCTTGGTGCTCGGCGGGGCGCTGAGTCCGACCACGAGCGCGGTCGGAACGGCGCCCATCGCGGCGATGTCCGCCATCGCCGCCAGGGCCGCCCGGCGGCCGATCTGCTCGCCGGTCGCCCAGTCCGTGCGGAAGTGCACCCCGTCCACCGCCAGGTCGGTGCTGACCACGACCTTGGCGTCCGGCGCGGCGACCACCGCGGCGTCGTCCCCCGGGCCGAGCAACGTGCTCGGCGGTTGATCACGGCCTGCGGTGACGGCGCGGATGACCGCGAATTCGCCGGCCTCGGCCAGGGTGCCGGCGGTGGGTCGAGGTGGCTGCTGGCTGGTGATGATGCGTCCTCGGGTGGGTTCGGTCGGGAACGCGACCGTAGGCGGCCGCGTCGCTTGGTCATCCTCCCCGAACCCGTCCGGCCGGCCCGACCCGGCACGCCGGTCCGGCGCAGCCAGCACCGGCTGATCAGGACGCCGATCAGCCGGATACCCTCGTCAGGCACCGGCTGACGGCTCTGGTGGCATTGACGAAAGGGGCACATCGTGGTGCAGGCGTTCATCCTCATCCAGACCGAGGTCGGTCAGGCGGCCGCCGTGGCTCAGGCCATCGCCGAGCTTCCGGGCGTGACCAGCGCCGAGGACGTCACAGGTCCGTACGACGTGATCGTGCGCGCGGAGGCGAACTCGGTCGACGAGCTCGGCAAGTTGGTGGTCGCCAGGGTGCAGGCGGTGCCCGGCATCACCCGGACCCTGACGTGCCCGGTGGTGCACCTCTGACCGACGACGCATCCCTGCCGGTTCACCCACCCGGGGTCGAGGGTCCGGCAGCGGGCTCGCCCGACACGGTGGTCGCGGAGCCGAGGACGACCTGGTGGCGGGTGCTGGCCGCAGTGTCGCTGCTGCTCGTCACCGTGGCCGCCCTCGTCATCGGCGCGAAGATCGCGGCGCGGTCCGATCCGAACGCCCCACTGGCGCTGCCAGGGGTGGAAGCCCCCGCCGCGGAGTCTGCGCCCTGCACGACCCTGCTGTCCGCGCTGCACGGCACCATCGGGGACCAGCCACCGCGCACCCTCGACCCGCCCGTACCGGGCGCTGCGGCCTGGGGCAACCCACCGATCGTGCTGCGGTGCGGGATTCCGACCCCCGCGGAACTGTCCTGCTCGTCGGCGCTGCAGGTGGTCGACGGCGTCGCATGGCTGCAACTGTCCGGCAGCGGGCAGACCACCTATCTGGTCGCCGACCGGCCCGTGCGGATCGCGCTGACCGTGCCCGACGGTTCGGGCACCGCGGCCATCCAGGACGTGTCCGCGATCGTTGCCGGCACCACGCCGCAACAGAGCGTGTGCTCGGAGGGCGCGCTCACCCCGGTCGAGGGCGACTGACCGCACGTCGAAGCACCAACCGGGCCGAGCACTGTCGGCGGACGCGAGCAAGGCCAACCCCGCCGAGCACCGTCAACGCAGCCCGGTGCCCCTGGCCAACGCCGTCCGCACCAGGGTGGACAACAACTCGGGGTAACTCATCCCGGTGGCCATCCACATCCGCGGATACATGGAGATGGGCGTGAACCCGGGCATGGTGTTCACCTCGTTGATCACCACCCGGCCCGCGTCGGTGACGAAGAAGTCCACCCGGGCCAGACCCTGCGCATCCAGCGCCCGGAAAGCCGCCACGGCCAGCGTCCGGACGGTCGCGGTGACGTCGTCGGGCAGTGTCGCCGGGATGTCGAAGGTGGCGGCACCGTCCAGGTACTTGGCCTCGAAGTCGTAGAAGTCGTGCCCGCTGACATGAATCTCCGCGGGCGGCGAGGCGTCGACCCGGCCATCCGGAAACTCGAGGACCCCGCATTCGACCTCGCGGCCCAGGACGGCGGCCTCGACGAGCACCTTCGGGTCCGATCTGCGGGCCTCGTCGATGGCGGCGTCCAGGTCCGCCCAGTCGTCCACCCGGCTGACGCCCAGCGACGACCCCGCCCGGGCCGGCTTGACGAACACCGGCAGCCCGAGCCGATCCCGATCCGCGTCGGACACCGTCGCCACGCCCGGCCGGAGCACCGCGTACGGTCCGACCGGCAGGCCCTCGGCGGCCAGCAGCTTCTTGGTGAACTCCTTGTCCATGGCGGCGGCTGAGGCCAGCACACCCGGCCCGACGTAGGGCAGATCGGCGAGTTCGAGCAGTCCCTGAATGGTGCCGTCCTCGCCGTAGGGGCCGTGCAGCACCGGGAACACCACGTCGACGTCCAACGGCGAGCGCTGACCGGCATCCGGGCCGGTGGGGACCAGTGCTGCCGCAGTCGGGTCGGCGGTGAACAGGACCTCGGGGCCGTCGGAGACCGCAGGAAGACGGCGGTCCTCGATGGCCAGCACCGTGGTCGGGTCCACCTGGACCCAGCTGCCCTTCTCGGTGATCCCGATCGCCGAGACCTCGAATTCGTCGGCGTCCAGGTTGGCCAGCACACTGCCACCCGAGACGCAGGACACCGCGTGTTCGCCACTGCGACCGCCGAATACGACGGCAACCCGGATCCGCCCGGTCCGATCGCGCCCGCGCCGTTCCCGCCCGGTCCGCTCCGACTCAGTCACGGGCTCGACCCTAGACGCAACCCATGACCGCGGGGACGACACCACATCGCCGCGTCACCGGATTCCTCCGGGACGTTGACCACCCCGGGCCCTCACTCCGGTGTGAACGGCCGAGTCATCAACATCGGCACCATCTCCGTGGGCGGCAGGTGCTGATAACACACCCGATACACGGCTTCGGTGATGGGCAGTTCGACTCCGGCCCGGTGTCCGAGATCGCGCATGGAGCGGCAACTGACCACGCCCTCGGCGATCTGCGGGCCGGACGCCGACAGGGCCTCGTCGACACCCATGCCGGACGCCAGTCTGGCGCCGAACGAGCGGTTCCGGGACAGCGGCGACGAGCACGTCGCCACCAGGTCGCCCAGCCCGCTCAACCCGGCCAGGGTGGCTGCCTCGCCGCCAAGGGCCACTCCCAGCGCCGTGAGTTCGTTGAGCCCGCGGGTGATCAGCGAGGCCACAGTGTTCAGCCCCAGTCCGAGACCGTCTGCGATGCCGCAGGCCAGCGCGATGACGTTCTTGCCGGTACCGGCAATTTCGGCGCCGACGACGTCGGTGATGGTGTAGGGCCGGAAGTACGGCGTGCCGCTGGCATGCTGGATCGCCACGGCGGCGGCATGGTCCCGACAGGCCAGCGCCGTGGCGGTCGGCCGACCGGCGGCGATCTCCAGTGCCAGATTCGGGCCGGTGAGCACGACGACCCGGTCCGGATCGATGCGCCCGACGCCGGCGATCACCTCGCTCATCCGCAGGCCGGTACCGACTTCGATCCCCTTGGCGAGCGAGACGACCGGGCCGCGACGCGGCATGATGTCGCGGAACACAACGAGGTTCTCCCGGAGGGATTGGCTGGGCACCGCAACCGCAACCGCCTCCGCCCCAGCCGTCGCCTCGTCCAGGTCAGCAGTGGCCCGCAGGCCGGCCGGCAGTTCGATCCCCGGCAGGTAGTCGGGGTTGACGCGGTCGCCGTTGATCGCCCGGGCCACCCCGTCGCGGCGCGCCCAGAGAACGACGTCGCGGCCGGCGTCGACGAGCACCTTGGCGAAGGTGGTCCCCCACGACCCGGCACCGAGCACGGCGATCCGCTGCGGGACGGAGACCCCGCGTGCTTCGGCTACCTCCGGACCAGCCGTCACCGGCCGGTCGACCCGTCGCCGGCAGCCGAAGAGTCGCCCGTCGCCGAACTCTTGCCGGTGGCCGACTTCCGTGCTGCCTTCTTGGGATCGAACAGTTCGTTCGGGGGTAGTTCGCCGCGCACCTCGGCGAGCATGTCCCGGATGGTGCCCATGATCAGAAAAGAGACGTCGCGAATCGCTCTGGCATCCACCGGTTTGCCGCGCCACGGGGACAGGTCGATCGGCGGACCGGCAATGACCTGAACGTCCTTGCGGGGCAGCGGCTTGAACTTCCTCTTCGGCGCATAGGAGTCGTAGATCTGCTGGGTTCCCCAGTGCACGACGGGAACCACCGGGAAATCGCCGGCCAGGGCCAGTGCGGCGACACCGGGCTTGGGCTTCATCGGCCAGAAGTCAGGTTCCTTGGTGACCGAGCCCTCCGGATAGATGAGCACCACCTTGCCGTCCAACAGCGCCTGTGTCGCGGCATCCACGCTCGCCTGGCCGGCTCCGGACCCACTTCGATCGACCGGGATCTGGTCCGTACCGGCCAACGCGCGGCCGACCACCGGGATTTTCCACAGCGACGACTTGGCCATGATGTGGGGGATGCGGCCGGACTTGCGGACGAACACCGCGTCGTACAGCGGGTCCAGATGCGAGATGTGGTTGGCGACGATCAGTTGCCCACCGGGGATCGCCAGCCGGTCGATGCCGGTGAACCTGCGTCGGGCCAACAGTCGGCTCGCCGGATAGAACAGGAGCTCACACACGCGGATCCAGAAATTCCCTGGTTCATGTACATGGCTGCGGGCCATCGAATCTCCTTGCCGACCACTGCGGCGTGGTCACGGTCGCCGACCAGCCTAGGTCTTGCAGGCGGTGGCCGGCGGCGTGCCGGGGCCGACGGGGCCGCAACACGGTGTTCACCGGGGCTGCTGGCGGGGACGGTGTCGTGGGGGAAACAATGACGGGGTGACCAGCGCACCCGAAACCGCACTCGACCCGGCTCCCGTCGATCCCATCGCAGAGATCGACCAGGCCGCCGATGAGCCCCTGCCCGCCGACCGATTCGCCAATCGGGAACTCAGTTGGCTCAACTTCAACGAGCGGGTGCTCGCGCTGGCCGAGGATCGGGACCAGCCTTTGCTGGAGCGCGCCAAGTTCCTGGCCATCTTCGCGTCCAACCTCGACGAGTTCTACATGGTCAGGGTGGCCGGCCTGAAGCGGCGACGGGAGATGGGTCTGTCGGTGGTGTCGGCGGACGGCCTCACCCCGACCGAACAGTTGGCGATGATCTCGGCCATGACCCAGGAATTGGTCGAACGGCAAGGGCGCTGCTTCGTCGAGGACGTGTTGCCGACTCTGGTTGCCGAGGGCATCCGGATCGTCCACTGGGATGCCATCGATCCCGACGACCGCAAGCGGTTGGCCGAATACTTCACCGCGCAGATCTTTCCGGTGCTCACCCCACTGGCCGTCGACCCGGCGCACCCGTTCCCCTACATCAGCGGTTTGAGCCTGAACCTGGCGATCATCGTCCGTGACCCGGTATCCGGTGGGGAACGATTCGCCAGGGTGAAGGTGCCCAACAACGTCGATCGGTTCGTCCAGGTGCGGCGGGGCACCGACGACTTCCTTCCGTTGGAGGACCTGATCGCTGCGCATCTCGAGCAGCTGTTCCCCGGCATGGAAGTGGTGGAGCAGCAGACGTTCCGGGTGACCCGCAACGCCGACCTCGAGGTCGAGGAGGACCGGGACGAGGACCTGCTGCAGCAACTGGAGCGGGAACTGGCCCGTCGGCGGTTCGGGCCCCCGGTGCGGTTGGAGGTGGTGGACACCACCAGCGAGCGGGTCCTGGATCTGCTGCTGTCGGAGCTGGACGTCGATCCCAGTGACGCCGTGGAAGTCCCCGGAATCCTGGACCTCTCCTCACTCTGGGAGCTCTACGGGCTCGATCGCCCGACCTTGAAGGACCCGCCGTTCGTGCCCGCGACCAACCCGGCATTCGTCGAGGGCGAGACACCGAAGTCGGTCTTCGCCACGTTGCGCGAGACCGATGTGTTGGTACACCACCCGTACGAGTCGTTCGCCACGACGGTGCAGCGATTCGTCGAGCAGGCCGCTGCCGACCCGCACGTTCTGGCGATCAAGCAGACTCTGTATCGCACCTCGGGTGACTCGCCCATCGTGGATGCCTTGATCTCCGCGGCTGCGGAGGGCAAACAAGTCGTCGCGCTGGTCGAGATCAAGGCCAGGTTCGACGAGCAGGCCAACATCTCCTGGGCGAAAGCCCTGGAGCGCGCCGGAGTTCACGTTGTCTACGGCCTCGTCGGCCTCAAGACGCACTGCAAGGTCGCTCTGGTGGTACGTCAGGAAGGGCCGACAATCCGTCGCTACTGCCACGTCGGCACGGGCAACTACAACCCCAAGACGGCCCGGATCTACGAGGACTTCGGGCTGTTGACCGCCGATCCGGCGATCGGCGCAGACCTGACCGACCTGTTCAACGTGCTCACCGGCTATTCCAGGCAGACGCAATACCGAAGCCTGTTGGTCGCGCCGCACTCGATCCGCCGCGGCGTGGTGGACCGGATCGAGCGGGAGGTCGAGCATCACCGGGCCGGCCGCGGCGGCGAGGTGCGGCTGAAGATGAACTCGATCGTCGACGAGCGGGTGATCGATGCGCTCTATCGCGCATCCCGTGCCGGGGTACCGATCGATCTGACGGTCCGCGGCATCTGTGCCCTGCGCGCCGGCGTGCCTGGGTTGAGCGAGAACATCACGGTTCGTTCGGTGGTCGGCCGATTCCTCGAACACTCCAGGGTGTTCTACTTCGCCAACGCCGGCGACCCTGAGTACTGGATCGGTAGCGCAGACATGATGCACCGCAACCTGGACCGCAGGGTCGAGGCGCTGGTGCGGGTCACCGCACCGGTCGCCACGGCACGCCTGAAGAGCTACCTGGATCGACTCAGCGCACCCGATACCAAGTGCTGGACGCTCGGACCCGACGGCTGGGAGCCGTCCGGAACCGTCGACGTTCAAGCCGAACTGCTCGCCCATGGGCACGCCAGTGCCGAATGAATCACGGACGGTCCGGGCAGCCGGAGCGCTGCTGTGGCGGCCGTCGCGCAAACACGGGGTGAAGGTCGCACTGGTCCACCGGGCTCGGTACGACGACTGGTCACTGCCCAAGGGCAAGGCACTGGAAGGCGAAACCGCGCCGTTGACCGCAGCCAGGGAAGTGGCGGAGGAGACCGGGTTTTCCAGCGCGATCGGTCGCGCGCTGACATCGGTGTCCTACGAGGTGTCGGCCGGCCCGAAGACGGTGCTCTACTTCGCGGCCAGGGCGACCGAAGGCGGGTTCAGTCCGAACAAGGAGGTCGACGACCTGACCTGGCTGCCGATCGACGCTGCCGCCGAACTCATGTCGTACGAGTACGACCGGGCGGTGCTCGACACCTTCGCGCTCGAGGAGCCGGACCTGCGTTCGGCCGTGCTGGTCCGGCATGCAAGGGCCGGACATCGCGAATCCTTCGACGGCGACGACACTTCCCGGCCGCTGGACGGCAAGGGGCAGCGGCAGGCCCAGGCCCTCGGCCGCCAGTTGCAGCCCTTCCTGCCGACCGCTGTGCATTCCGCGCCGATACGTCGGTGCCGGGAAACCGTGGCGCCGCTGGCCGACCAACTCGATCTGAAGATCATCGACGAGCCGCTGTTGGGTGAGGACGCCTACCGGGAGGACCCGGCCGGCGCCAGGCGCAAACTCGTCGAGTTGGTCGGTGATCTCGGGCCGGTCGGTTCCGTGGTCGCGTGTTCCCAGGGCGGCGTCATCCCCGGCGTGGTGAAGTCCCTGGCCGGCCGGGCCGACGTGACCATCGGCGAGGCGGGCACGCCGAAGGCCGCCTACTGGTTGCTCACCTTCGACGGCCGTCGTCTGGTGCAGGCCGATCCCTATCCGGCGCCCTCGGTCTGAGTCGATCGACCCGGGCCGATCGACCCCGGCCGATCAATCCGGGCCGATCAATCCGGCCGACTGAACAAGCGTGGCCCGGGCTCTCCCGAGCCCGGGCCACGCTTGTTCTGCGGGATCAAAGGATCCCTCGAGTCACTTCTTCTTGGCCGGGGCCTTCTTCGGAGCGGCCTTGGCAGCAGCCGGCTTCGCAGCCGCCTTGGTGGTGCGAGTGGCCGCGGGCTTCGGCGCGGCGGCGGCACGGGTCCGGGTCGCCCGGGCCGGAGCCGCAGCCGGAGCGGTGGCGGCCGGCTTTGCGGCGGCCCGGGTCCGGGTCGTCTTGGCCGGAGCGGCGGCCGCAGCGGCCGGCTTTGCGGCGGCCCGCGTGCGGGTCGCCCGGGCCGGAGCCGCAGCCGGAGCGGTGGCGGCCGGCTTTGCGGCAGCCCGGGTCCGGGTCGTCTTCGCCGGAGCTGCTGCGACAGCAACGGGCTTGGCGGCGGCCCGCCCTCGAGCCGGAGCAGCCTTCGCCGCAGCCGCGGCAGCACGCGCGGTGGTGACACCGCCGGTCGCCTTGGGCATCTTGACCTTGCCCGAGATGACGTCGCTGAAGAACGAACCCGGCCGGAAGATCGGCACGGTGGTCTTCTTGACCTTCACAGCCTCGCCGGTGCGCGGGTTGCGGGCAGTGCGAGCAGCCCGCGCTCGCTTCTCGAAGACACCGAAACCGGAGATGGCGACCTTGTCGTCACCGTGCACAGCGCGCTGCACGATGTCGATGAAGCCTTCCACCGCGGCCTGCGCGGTCTTCTTGTCGCCGTCCAACCTCTCGGCCAGCTTGTTGATGACGTCGGTCTTGTTCACGCGGTCCCTCCCAGGACTTCCGGCCCTTCCGGGTTTTCCGGGCCGACTGGTGGCACACGGTATTCGCGTTTGGGGCGAAATGCCAACTTGCCACGCGGTGAAGCCATGCAGTTCCAACGCTTTCGGCGCCCGGCTTGACCAGGGCCGATGCCTGGCCCGGTGATCACCCGGCGACCGGGCGGGGTGCTTGGTGGGAGCGAAACTGCCTGTCGCCCTGCGGTTTCCGTCGTGCGGGCGGAATGATCCGCTGGTCGCGGGGTCAGCCGGCGAGGATCTGGGTGACTGGCTTGAAACTCGGTCGAGTGCGCTCGAAATCACCGATCTCGTCGGCGTGCCGCAGGGTCAATGAGATGTCGTCCCAACCCTCCAACAACCGCCAGCGGGTGTAGGCGTCGATCTGGAACGGCACGACCAACGCCCCCGCCGAAACCGTCTGCGCCGTCAGATCGACCGTGACTTCGGTGCCGGGGTGGTTCTCCAGTTCCTTCCACAACAGCTCCACATCATCCTGGGCAACCTGAGCCGCCAGCAGCCCGCCCTTGCCCGCGTTGCCGCGGAAGATGTCGGCGAACCGGGGCGAGATGACCACCCTGATCCCGTAGTCCATCAGGGCCCAGACCGCGTGCTCGCGTGACGACCCGGTACCGAAGTCGCTACCGGCCACCAGAACCGACCCGGTGCGGTACACGGGATGGTTCAGGACGAAGTTCTCGTCCGAGCGCCAGGCAGCGAACAGCCCGTCCTCGAAGCCGGTCCTGGTGATGCGCTTGAGGTAGACCGCCGGGATGATCTGATCGGTGTCGACGTTGCTGCGGCGCAGGGGGATCCCGATGCCGGTGTGGGTGCTGAATGCGTCCATGGCTCTGGTCCTGACGGCTGGAGGGGTGAAGGTCGGAGGTCGGCGTCAGCCGGCCGAGCCGGCCGAGCCGGCCAAGGCGGGCTCGAGATCGGCCGGGGACGACAAGGTGCCACGCAGTGCGGTCGCGGCCGCAACCAGAGGCGAAACCAGGTGGGTGCGGCCGCCCTTTCCCTGCCTTCCCTCGAAGTTCCGGTTGGACGTGGACGCCGAACGCTCCCCCGGAGCCAGTTGGTCCGGGTTCATTCCCAAGCACATCGAGCAGCCGGCCGAGCGCCACTCGGCGCCCGCGGCGGTGAACACCCGATCCAGGCCCTCGGCCTCGGCCTGCGCCTTCACCCGCATCGAGCCCGGTACCACGAGCATGCGCAGGTTGGAGGCAATGTGCCGGCCCTTGACGACGTCGGCCGCCGCCCGCAGGTCCTCGATGCGGCCGTTCGTGCACGAGCCGAGGAAGACGGTATCCACCCGGATCTCGCGAAGCGGGGTACCCGGCGTCAGGTCCATGTATTCCAGCGCGCGCTCGGCCGCGGTCCGCTCGTTGTCGTCGGTGATGGTCTCGGGGTCGGGAACGCTGGCCGAGAGCGGCAGCCCCTGACCCGGATTCGTCCCCCAGGTGACGAACGGAGTGAGCTCCGCTGCGTCCAGAAACACCTCGGCATCGAACACGGCGTCGTCGTCGGTGACCAGCGAGCGCCAGTACTCGACCGCGGCGTCCCAGTCCTCACCCGCCGGCGCGTGCTCGCGGCCCTCGACGTAAGCGAACGTGGTCTCGTCCGGGGCAATCATGCCCGCGCGGGCGCCTGCCTCGATCGACATGTTCGCGACGGTCATCCTGGCTTCCATGGACAACGCGCGGATGGCCGAGCCGCGGTACTCGAGCACGTAGCCCTGCCCGCCGCCGGTGCCGATCTTCGCGATGACCGCCAGGATGATGTCCTTGGCGCCAACACCGTCCGGCAGCTCGCCGTCGACGGTGATCGCCATCGTGCGGAACGGCTTGAGCGGCAAGGTCTGGGTGGCCAGGACGTGCTCCACCTCGCTGGTGCCGATGCCGAAGGCGAGCGCACCGAACGCACCGTGCGTCGAGGTGTGCGAGTCACCGCAGACGATCGTCATTCCTGGCTGGGTCAGGCCCAGTTGCGGCCCGACCACGTGCACGATGCCCTGCTCACGATCGCCCATCGGGAACAGCGGGATGTCGAACTCCTTGCAGTTCGTCCGCAGGGTCTGCACCTGCGTGCGCGACACCTCGTCGGCGATCGGCAGATCGATGCGCAGGGTGGGCACGTTGTGATCCTCGGTGGCCACCGTCAGATCCGGTCGACGCACCGGGCGACCCGCTTGCCGCAAGCCCTCGAACGCCTGCGGGCTGGTGACTTCGTGCACCAGATGCAGGTCTATGTAGAGCAGGTCGGGTTCGCCCTCCGCGCGGTGAACGACGTGTGCGTCCCAGACCTTCTCGGCCATTGTGCGTCCCATGTCCGACCTTCCTCGCGGCACCGATGCTGCGGCTGCGGCGTTTGCTTTCCCACTATTCGGGAACATAGTATCGCTGCATGGGACAGTCTAGCGGCATCGGCGTGCTCGACAAAGCCGTCAAGGTGCTCAGGGCGAGCGCCGTGGCGCCGCTGGGTCTGGCGGACCTGTGCGCCACCACGGGACTTCCCCGGGCAACCGCGCACCGATTGGCGGTCGGACTCGAGGTGCACGGGTTGTTGACCAGGGACGGTCAGGGCCGCTGGCGCCCCGGTCCGTTGTTGGCCACCCTGGCGGCCGGTGCGCCGGACCCCTTGGTGTCGGCGGCGACCGAGGTACTGCCGCGGCTGCGCGACCGGACCGGGGAGAGCGTGCAGGTGTACCGGCCGGACGGACTCTCCCGGGTATGTGTGGCCGTATCCGAGCCGGCGGCCGGACTGCGAGACACGGTGCCGTTGGGTGCCCGACTGCCGATGACGGCCGGATCGGCGGCCAAGGTGCTGGCGGCCTGGGCGGACCCGGCGACCCAGCACGCGGTGTTGGCCGAAGCGGTCTTCACCGAGCGCGGTCTCGCCGAAGTGCGCCGGCGCGGCTGGGCCCAGTCGGTGGCGGAACGAGAGACCGGCGTCGCCTCGGTCTCCGCGCCCGTACGCGACCGCGCAGGCGCTGTGGTGGCGGCGATCTCGGTGTCCGGGCCGGTGGATCGCATCGGCCGGCGCCCGGGCATCCGCTGGGCCGGAGATCTGGTGGATGCCGCCGACGCGCTGACCGCCCGCATCTGACCCGCCGTCGCTGCCGATCCCGCAGGCACGTGTCCCCAGCTCCACCCGCAGCCGTCGAGCCCTACGGTGCTCCGTGAGGGCAGCCATGAACCAGGGCGCTGTGACAGGCGAAAGGCCCGGGTCGACCTGACCCGGGCCTTTCGCTGTGGTACCCCCGAAGGGATTCGAACCCTCGCTACCGCCGTGAGAGGGCGGCGTCCTAGGCCGCTAGACGACGGGGGCCAGGAACTTCGACTGATGAGTCTACCCGATCCGGCCGGACGAGCCGACCGCCGGCGGTGAGGTCTCGCTGGGGTACTAGGACTCGAACCTAGAATGGCTGAACCAGAATCAGCTGTGTTGCCAATTACACCATACCCCAATGGTCCGGACCGTTGATCGCGTCGGGCACCGAGCGTCGAGTCTACCCGGCACCGCGAGCTGACCGAAATCCGCTGGTCAGGGCTCACCCGGCGGTGCAGCGGAGAGACGGCGGAGCGTGCCGGCGAGTTCGGGCAACCCGACGATCCTGGAGATGCGCGGTTCCGCGACCGGCGAGCCGACGCCGGCCCGGTCCAACCAGACCGGGATGAGCCCCGCGGCCAGCGCACCCTTGGCATCGACATCCCACCGGTCCCCGACGTAAACGGTACGACCGGGCCGGGTGCCCAGAGCGGCGGCCCCGGCCAGGAAGATCGCCGGATCGGGCTTGGCGACGCCCAGCTCCCCGGAGAACACCGCGGCGTCGAACTCGTCGGCGAGGCCGACGGTGGCCAACTTGCGTCGCTGGTAGGCACCATCGCTGTTCGAGACCGCACCGACCCGCACACCGGCCGCCCGTAGTCGGCGCAGCTCGGGTCGTACGTCGTCGAACAGCCGGTAGTGGTCGAAGATCCGCCCGGTGCGGTCGTTCTCGATGGCGACGTGGATGTCCGTCGTCGCGTCCGGATGACCCAGCGCCACCACGAACGCCTTGGTGCGTTCGGTGAGCATCTCGGCGAAGCTCAGTTCGCCTGAGGTGAACCGGGCGTACCCGGGCTCGGCCACGTGCTCCCAGGCAGCGATGACGTCGGTCTCCGGTACCACGCCGAGGTGGCGACGGACCGCTTCCGACAGCGCGCGCCGGGCGGCTCCGGTGAAATCGACGAGGGTGTCGTCGATGTCGAACAGCACTCCGTCGACCTGCCGGACTGCCGCGGCGCGGTGCGCTGCCGGCTGCGCAGCGGCGTTCACGCTCCGGCAACCGTGAGTGCGCCGGCCAACCGGCGCAGGGTGGCGTCCCGGCCGAGCAGCTCCAGTGACTCGTACAGGGGTGGGGATACCGCGCGACCCGTCACCGCGACCCGCAGCGGGGTGAACGCCTGCTTCGGCTTGAGGCCGAGTCCCTCGATCAGGGCGGTGCGAAGCGCCTGCTCCATCGGTGCGGCCGTGAACTCGCTGAGCCCGGACAGGGCCAGCACCGATGCCTGCAGAGTTGGCACGGCGTCGGCGGTCAGCGACTTGGCAGCCGCTGCCGGTTCCACGACGAAGGCATCCTCGTCGACCACCAGGAACCGCAGCATCTCTGCGGCATCGGAGAGCAAGGTGCATCGTGGCTGGACCAAGGGCGCGGCTGCAACGACGAGAGTGCGCTGGGCGTCGGTGGGGTCGACCGGGAGCAGGCCGGCAGCACTCATGAACTCGATGAGCCGGCCGGCAAAGTCGTCGATCGTCAGCCGCCGGAGATGCACCGAGTTGAGGGACTCGGCCTTCTTGCGGTCGAAACGGGCCGGGTTGCCCGAGATTCGGGTGCCGTCGAAGCCGGCGATCAGCTCGTCGACGGAGAAGATCTCCTGGTCGCCGCCGAGTGACCAGCCCAGCAGCGCCAGATAGTTGACCATGCCTTCGCGGATGAAACCGTCCCTGCGGTACTGGAACAGGTCCGACTGCGGGTCCCGCTTGGACAGCTTCCTGTTGCCTTCTCCGGTCACGAACGGCAGATGTCCGAAGGCGGGCGTGTACTTGGCCACTCCGATATCGGTCAGCGCCGCATAGAGGGCGATCTGCCGCGGGGTGGACGGCAGCAGATCCTCTCCGCGGAGTACGTGGGTGATCTCCATCAGCGCGTCGTCGACCGGGTTGACCAACGTGTACAGCGGCTGTCCGGTGGCCCTCACCAGTACCGGGTCGGGCACGCTGCCGGCCGGAAAGGTGATCGGGCCCCTGACCATGTCGACCCAGGAGATGTCGGTGTCCGGCATGCGCAATCGCAGCACCGGACCGCGTCCCTGCGCCTGCGCCGCAGCGATCAGCGCGGCGTCGGGCTCACGATCGTGGTTGTCGTAGCCGAGTTTCGGGTCCTGGCCGGCGGCTGCGTGTCGAGCTGCGATGTCGTCGGCGGTGGAATGGGACTCGTACAGGTGTCCCGCCGCCAGCAGTCTGGCGGCGATATCGGCATGGATCTCGCGGCGCTCGCTCTGCCGGTACGGCCCGTGCGGCCCACCGACCAGCGGGCCCTCGTCCCAGTCCAGACCCAACCACTGCATCGCGTCGATGATCGCCTGATAGGACTCCTCGGAGTCCCTGGCCGCGTCGGTGTCCTCGATCCGGAACACCAGGTTCCCGCCATGGTGTCGGGCGAAGGCCCAGTTGAACAGGGCGGTGCGGGCCAGTCCGACATGCGGGGTGCCGGTCGGTGACGGGCAGAACCGGGCACGAACCAGGGTGGCGGGAAAGTCAGCAGTGGGCATCGAGATCTCGGTCATGGCCCGACCAGCCTATCCGCCGGTCGGGCACTCAGCGGGCGGCGACCGGATTGGTCAAGGTGCCGATGCCCTCGATCTCGATGGACACCGTCTGGCCGGCGGTGATCTCGCCGACGCCCTCGGGCGTTCCGGTGAGCAAGACGTCGCCGGGCAGCAGCGTCATCGCCGCAGACACCCACTCGATGAGTTCGCCCACGGTGTGGATCATGTCGATGGTGTTGCCGTCCTGCCGCACCTCGCCGTCGATCTCACTGCGCAGGTCGAGCCCGGACGGGTCGAGGGTCGTCTCGATCCACGGGCCGAGCGGACAGAACGTGTCGAAGCCTTTGGCCCTGCCCCACTGTCCGTCGGTCTTCTGCAGATCCCGGGCGGTGACGTCGTTGGCCACCGTGTAGCCCAGGATCACCGAGGCCGCGTCGTCGGCCCGCACGTCCCGGCACGGCCGGCCGATCACCACGGCGAGCTCGCCCTCGAAGCTCACCGAGGACGACTGGGCCGGCAACCGGATGGGAGCGCCAGGGCCGATCACCGAGGTGGACGGCTTGAGGAACATCATCGGCTCGGCGGGAACCTCATTGCCGAGTTCCCGGGCGTGCGCGGCGTAGTTCCGGCCGAAAGCAACCACCTTCGACGGCAGGATCGGGGCCAGCAGGCGGACCTCGCCCAGGGGCCAGCTTCGCCCGGAGAACTCGGGGGTGCCGAACGGGTGCTCGAGGATCTCCTTGACCGTCTCGTCGGGGGTGATCTCGGCGAACGCAACGCCGTGCTGTGGATGGGCGATCCTGGCCAGTCGCACGGGTTCTCCTCGTTGAACGGCGCCCGGGTCGCCCCGACCGCTGCGGTGTCAGTGGGTGTCAGCGGAAATCTGGTTCGCCGCCGCCGGGCCCACGACGGGGCCGTTGCCGATCGGGCCGAGCGCGAAGATCAGCGAATCCACCAGAGCCTGCCACGACGCCTCGACGACGTTGGGGTGCACGCCAACGGTGGTCCACTCGTTCTCGCCTGCCAACGAGGTGACCAGGACCCGGGTCACGGACTCGGTCCCCGCCCGTCCGGACAGGATGCGCACCTTGTAGTCGACCAGTTCCACCTCGGCCAGTTGCGGCAGGTGGTCGATGACGGCCGAGCGCAACGCCGAGTCCAGCGCGTTCACCGGGCCATTGCCCTCCGCGGTCGCGATGACCCGGCGCCCACCGATGTGCACCTTGACCGTTGCCTCGGAGAGCACGGCACCGGCCACGTTCTCCACGATCACCCGGTAGGACTCCAGGACGAACGGCAATTCGGTCGGCATCCCCGCGGCTGCGGCGATCTGGTCGCGCAGCAGCAGTTCGAACGAGGCGTCGGCCGCCTCGTAGGAGAACCCGGCTGCCTCCCTTGTCTTGACCTCGTCCACCACCCCGGTGACCACGTCCGGCAGACCGGCGAGGTCGACGCCGAGTTCGCGAGCCTTGAGTTCGACCGAGGCACGGCCGGCCATCTCGGTGATCAGGATGTGCATGTCGTTGCCCACGACCGTGGGATCGAGATGGTTGTACAGGTCGGGGTCGACCTTGATGGCCGAAGCATGCAGGCCGGCCTTGTGGCTGAACGCCGACCCGCCGACGTAGGCCTGGTGGCTGTTCGGTGGCAGGTTGGCCAATTCGGCCAGCGCGTGACTGACCCGCATCATCTCGATCAGTCGTCCCTCGGGAAGCACCGGCATTCCGAGTTTGGTGGTGAGATTGCCGAGCACCGCGAACAGATCGGCGTTGCCGGCCCGCTCGCCGTAACCGTTGGCGGTGCACTGGACATGAGTGGCGCCGGCCTGCACCGCGGCGATGGTATTGGCCACCGCGCACCCGGTGTCGTCCTGACAGTGGATGCCCATCCGGAAGCCGCCGCGTTCGGCAACTTCGCTGACCACCTGATGCACGCCCATGGGCAACATGCCGCCGTTGGTGTCGCACAACACGATCACGTCGGCACCCGCCTCCGCCGCAGCCTCGCCGACCCGCAGCCCGTAGTCCCGGTCGGCGGCGAAACCGTCGAAGAAGTGCTCGCAGTCGACGAACACCCGGCGGCCGTGCGCCACCAGGAAGGCAACGGTGTCGGAGACCATCGCCAGGTTCTCCTCGACCGTGGTGCGCAGCGCCCTCTCCACGTGCCGAACGTCCGACTTGGCCACCAGGGTGACCACGGGCGCCTTGGACTCGAGCAAGGCGAGAACCTGGGGATCCTCGGCGGCACGCAGACCCGCCTTGCGGGTCGCACCGAACGCCACCAACGCAGCGGTCCGGAGCGTCAACTCCCCCGCCGCGGCCCGCGCGAAGAACTCGGTGTCCTTGGGCAGGGCTCCGGGCCACCCACCCTCGATGAACCCGACGCCGAGGTCGTCGAGGAGATGGGCGACGGCCAACTTGTCGTTGACCGAGTAGGTGATGCCCTCGCGCTGGGCGCCATCGCGCAGTGTGGTGTCGAAGACGTGGAACGCATCCCCCAAGGGCGACTGTGCCCGGCTGAGCGCCGGCGCAGGCTGCACCCGCTCCTCCGCTCCGCCCGTCGTCATCTCAGACACCCATCAGCTCGAGGCGAGCGCGGCCAGTCGATCGCCGACGGCCTGGGTGCGTCCTGCGGAACCCGGTTGCCGGGTAGCCAGGTCGAAGGCGACCGCGGCCTCCACCCGGCGCGCCTGGTCGGGCAGGCCGAGGTGGTCGAGCAACAGGGCCACCGACAGCACGGTGGCAGTCGGGTCGGCTGTGCCGGTGCCGGCGATGTCCGGCGCCGAGCCGTGCACCGGCTCGAACATGCTGGGGTTGGTCTTGGACACGTCCAAATTTCCGGAAGCCGCCAGCCCGATGCCGCCCGATACCGCGGCGGCCAGATCGGTGAAGATGTCACCGAACAGGTTGTCGGTGACCACGACGTCGAAGCGACCCGGATCGGTGACCAGGTAGATCATCGCGGCGTCGACGTGCGTGTACGCGACGGTGATGTCCGGGTACTCCATCGACACCTCTTCGACCACTCGGCTCCACAGCTGCCCCGAGTGCACCAGCACGTTGGTCTTGTGCACCAGGGTGAGGTGCTTGCGGGGCCGGCGGGCGGCGCGTTCGAAGGCATCACGGACGACTCGCTCGATCCCGAAGTAGGTGTTGATCGACACCTCGGTGGCGATCTCGTGCGGGGTGTCCTTGCGGAGCAGGCCGCCGTTGCCGGCGTACGGGCCCTCGGTGCCCTCCCGGCACACCACCAGGTCCACCGGCTGGTCGCCGACCAGGGGCCCGGGCACGCCGGGATACAGCCGGGCAGGCCGGAGGTTCACGTGGTGGTCGAGTTCGAATCGGATCCGCAGCAGCAGCCCGCGCTCCAGGATCCCGGAAGGCACCGTCGGGTCGCCCACCGCGCCCAGCAGGATCGCGTCGTGGTCCCGCAGCTCACGCAGCACCGAGTCGGGCAACAACTCGCCGGTGCGGTGCCAACGGCTGGCACCCAGGTCGTAGCTGGTGGTCTCGATGTCCGGCACAACCCCGGTCAGGACCTTGAGGCCCTCCGCGATGACCTCCGGACCGATACCGTCCCCGGGGATGACGGCCAGCTTCATCGACACCACATCTCCTCGTCTGCCCCCGATGCCGGGCGCCATCTGACAGGCCGTTACTCACAGGGCCCGAGGGAAGGTTAACGGGCCGCGACCACGCTCTCGACACGGCCACGACCATGCTGGGCCGAATGGGTGAAAACCTGTGCGTCCGCCTGGCAGCTGGCTGTCGGCCGCCCGGAGACACCGCGGCCCCGGCACGAGTTCTCGTGTCGGGGCCGCGGCGTGATGGCTCCTGGAGCCGGTGTCACCCGGCTATCGGCAGATCATCGGTTCCGGATCGGCGCCACGCTCTTGGTCGCCTTGCCCGAGCCGGCCAGCTTGACCAATTCGGCCCGCTTGCCGTCCGCTCCGTGCAGGTGCAGCACGAGTGCCGTTGTGCCCTTCTTGGCCGTGCTGCTGCCCAGGGTGTACGGAATACCGACATTGCCCTGGTCCTGGTACAGCGGCTCGTCCGTCGAGACACCCGGGTCGGCCACGTCGAACGCGACCGGTCCGGTGGAGTCGAGAACTCCTCCGTTGTAGGCGTCGTAGGTTGTCACCTGGTAGGTGATCGGGAACGACTCGTCGCTGTCCGATACACCGATGGCCGCCGGCCACACCGGCATGGTGAGCACGTTGGTGTCGAAGATGTTGGTGTCGACGTCCCCGAAGTTGAAGTTCACCGGTTCGATGTCGACGCTGGTCACCGGTGTTGTAGTCAACGGTGACCGCCACGTACACATCGCTGTCGGTCAGCGGCTGCACATAGGTCTCGTAGTCCCACTCCCCATCACCGTCGACGTCGTAGTCGACCCAGGGGACGATGCCGTTGCCGATGGTGGCCCAGTTCCCGAACGCCTCGAGGCCGAACCACAACCAGCCGTCGGCATAACCGGTGTCCGTCGGACTTGCGCCGGCGCCAACGGTCTTCAGGTCACCGGCCCGCTGCGAACCGAACGCGATGCAACTCGTCTGTCACCCCGTCCGAGCAGGCGGGCAGCTTCGGGCTCTTCGCGCCCAACTGCAGGACCGACGCCAGTGAGTCGTACGCGGTGCTGCCGGTGCCCTGGGCCACCCCGCGACCCTTGAGGATGATGGCCGGGTTGCGGCCGATCTTCCCGTCCTTGGCCGTCGTGGTGGACACCGGCTTCGCCGCGCCGTACACCGGCACCCGCAGGTCCGCCTTGCCCACCTGGCTGACCAGGATGCGGCCGGAGGCGTCGGACACGTACTGCCGGGCGACCCCGAGTTGCGTGGTCTCCATCGTCGGATCGATGGTGTGGCGAAGGCTCAGCGCGTTGACCCGCATGGTCACCGTGGCCGTCACCGACCCCCGAGCGGGCACCCTGGCCACCCGGGGCGAGACCGAGTAGGAGACGCCGGGCTGACTGATGATCCCCTCGTACGACAGGACGACATCGGCTGCCCTTGACCCGGTGTTCTGCACCTTGATCGTCTGCTTCTTGGTGACCGAGACCTTGGTCGTGTCGACCGGAACCACACCGAAGGAAGCTGACACAGCCCCGGCGGTCGTGGTGCTGTAGGCCAGCAGCTGGGTGTTCACCGCGGCGAGCGCGTCCACCCGACCGGCACCCACCCTGGCCGGCCCGTAGCGGTCACCTGTGCGGTTCTGCCCGGTGTACAGGTCATGGCCGGCGGTGTTCATCACCGCAGCCTTGATCTGCTCCGGCGTCCACGACGGGTGGACCTTCTTGACCAGCGCGGCGATGCCGGCGACGTGCGGCGAGGCCATCGAGGTACCGGAGATGACCAGCTTGTTGTTGCCGGTGCCCATCCCAGCCGACGCGATCGTGGTGCCGGGGGCGGCGACGTCAGGCTTGACCACGCCCACCGAACCGTGCGAGCCGCGCGACGAACCGGTGTTCACCGTGTCCGTCTGGCCGGGGAAGTCCCGGGTCAGCGCGTACCGGAGAGAACTCTGGAAGGTGACGGTCAGTCCGTTGCCGACCGACGGTCGCAGCGCATTCGTGCTGTCTCCGGTCAGCTGGAACACCGGCTTCGTGGCACTGCCGGTGATGCCGGCGCTGAACGAGTTCAGCGTTGAGGTGAACAGGGCGCCGATCGCACCGGCGGCGACGACATTGTTGGACCGCACCGCCGAGCCGCAGCGGCGGGTGGCGTCGTTGTCGTCCCACTCCAGCCACGCCACCTTGCCCGCGACCTTGGCGGCGTCGGCGGCCGACAACGGCGTACACCCGTCGGCGTTGCTGCCGGGAATGGCCGCGACCTCGCCGCTGACGTCAGGCGAATTCACCCAGTCGTAGGCCACCGACATCTGGCCGGAGTACACACCGGCCACGGCCGCCGGCGCCGTCACCCGGACACCGTCGTAGGTCTCCCTGGCGTCGACGGTGTTGGCGACCGCAAGCGAGCGGACCGAATCGCCGCCGATGTCGGTCAGGTCGCCGCCGTTCCCGGCCGACCGGACCACCAGGAGCCCGTTCTTGGACACATCGTCCACCACGATCGACTCCGCGTCGTCGGGCACGCTGTAGTCGCTGCCGAGCGACATGTTGATCACGTCGAGATGGTCGGCGAAGTCGCCATCGCCGTTGGGGTCCAGTGCCCAGTCGATGGCGGGGATGACCACGTTGGTCGAGCCTTCGCAGCCGAACACCTTCAGGGCGTACAGGCTGGCCTTGGGTGCCATGCCCGGACCGATCCGCATGGCGTCGAGGCTCGCTGGGGTCAGGGTCTTGTAGTTCCCGGTGAAGGTGCTGCCGTCGGCATTGACGCCGTAGCCGGCCGCGGTACCCGAGACATGGGTGCCGTGGCTGTTGCAGTCCAGCGGGTTGCTGTCCGGATGCGGAACCGGTCGTTAGTCGCGCGTCATCGGCGTTGTAGTCGTCGCCGACGAAGTCGGTGCCGCCGACGACCTTCGCGGTCGGGGTCCACGGACCCGCAGAGTCGGCGCGCGCAGCGTTGTAGGCGGCGACCGTCCCGGGACCGCCGAAGTCGGCGTGGGTGTAGTCGATCCCGGTGTCGATGACGCCGATCCGGATGCCCTCACCGGTGAGCCCGGCGCTCTGCCAGGTGTTCAGGACGTTGGTGAGCTGCGCGGCACTGCTGTTGTCGACGGTCTTGGGCAGCAGCGGATAGATCTTCACGACATCGGCGCGAGCCGCCAGCGCATCGATCGCTGCGGCGTCAGCGGTCATGGCGACGCCCGGCACCGAGTTCGTGACTGCCCACAGCTGCTGGACCTGGCGGTCGCTGGCTTTGGCGGTCGAGACGGCGGACGCGGCCTGGGCCTTGATGGACAGTCGCTTGGCCTTCGCGGTGCTCTTCTGCTTGGTCTTGCCCTGGCTCGCCACGGCGGCCGAAGCGTCGGCAGCGCCGGTGCCGGCGAACTGAACGAAAACCGCATGCCGGCCACTGCGGTCGGCCTTCAGGAAACTGCCGAGTTTCTCCGAGTTGACGCCGGCCAGCTGGCCCTTGGAGCTTGCTGGGCCGGGCGCTGCCGGCTTGTCGCCACTGCTATCGGCCGGAGCCGCTGAGGCCGGGAGTGTTCCTACTCCCAGCGAAGCGAACAGCGTGGCGGCAACGACGGCCGTCATCCACTTTCTGCGCCCCGCATGTGATGGCACTGCCATGCGTACCGAACCCCTCTTCCCGGCATCGGGGACGCGCCGGACGAACCGGATTTCGGCTCTACGGACGACGTCGGCGCCCGGCCTGGTGCCAGGGACCCTCCGCGATGCATAAGCCTGGCAAACCTATGAGGATCTCCTGCGAAATGCCATAGCTGCGGGGAAAACTGTCGCTGCGGCAAGACAACTCGCCCGTTTCCTCCTCATTGGGATGAGATCGGCGCAAAACGTGCACTGTGTGTGATGACCGTTAAGTCGTAGTTGATCTGCTGCGGGCGGCCTGCACGGTGGTTCGAACACACCCACAGCGACGGCGAGTCGGAGCTGGCCCACCCGCCGTCGCGACATGAGGTCTCGGAACGGCTACTCGGCGGGAATCGCTCTGACCTGCCTGGCGTCGATCTCCTGGGCGATCTTGTCCAACAACTCGGTCGGCGGGACGCCGTCGACCCGCAGCACCATGATGGCCGCATGTCCGGAAATCTCCTGGGACAGCTGGGCGGCCAGGATGTTGACCCCGGCGTTGCCGAGCAGGTTGCCGACGGTTCCCATCACGCCGGGACGATCGTCGTAGGCGATCACCAGCAGGTTGTCGGCGGCGCGCAGGTCGAAGTGCCGACCGTTGATCTCGATCAACTTCGGCACCTGGGTCTCGCCGGACAGGGTGCCCGAAACGGTGCGCAACTCGCCGGCCGGCATCGCTGCGCGCAGGGTCACGGCGCTGCGGTAGTCGCCGATCTCCTCGGTGGACGTGCCGGACAACCGCAGCCCCTGCTCGGCAGCCAAAGCCGGCGCGTTGACGAAGGTGACCGCTTCGGTGATGACCGGACCGAAGATGCCACGCACGGCTGCGAGTTGCAGGATCGAGGTGTCGACGGCGGCGAGGTCGCCCTTCACCTCCACCACCACTTCGCTGGGCACTGCGCCACCGACCGCGGTGAGGATGGTGCCGAGCCGGGAGACCAACGGGATCCACGGCCTGACCTCGTCCGCCACCGGACCGGCGGCCTGGACGTTCACCGCGTCGGGCACGAAGTCGCCGCGCAGCGCCAGCTTGACGGAACGGGCGACGGCGGTGCCGGCCTTGTCCTGTGCCTCGGTGGTCGACGCGCCCAGATGCGGGGTGAGCACCACGTTGGGCGCCGAGAGCAGCGGGTTCTCCTTGGCGGCGGGCTCCGTGGAATAGACGTCGATCCCGGCGCCACCCACCCGGCCATCGGCCAACGCATCGGCCAACGCCTGTTCGTCGATCAGCCCGCCGCGGGCGGCGTTGACGATCAACACCCCCGGCTTGACGGTGGCCAATTCCTCGGCACCGATCAGACCGAGCGTTTCCTTGGTCTTGGGCAGATGGATCGAAATGATGTCCGCCCGCTGCAGCAGCGTGGGCAGGTCGACCAACTCGACACCGAGTGACGCGGCCCGAGCCGGCTGCAGGTAGGGGTCGTAGGCGATGACGTGGGTACCGAACGCCGCGATTCGGCTGGCGAACAGCTGCCCGATCCGGCCGAGGCCGACCACTCCGACAGTCTTGTCGGCGATCTCGACACCATTGAACTTGCTGCGCTTCCATTCACCGGCGGCCATCGTCGCGTGGGCTGCGGGGATCTGCCGGGCCACGGCGAGCAACAGCGCCAGTGCGTGTTCGGCGGCGGTGATGATGTTCGACTGGGGCGCGTTGACGACCAGCACGCCGCGCGCGGTGGCAGCCGGAACGTCGACGTTGTCCAAGCCGATGCCGGCCCTGGCGACCACCTTGAGCGCGGGCGCGGCGGCCAGCGCCTCCGCGTCGATTCGGGTGGCCGAGCGGATCAACACGGCATCCGCATCGGCGAGCGCGGGCAGCAGCGCCGATCGGTCCGCGCCGTCGACGTGACGGATGTCGAACTCCGAACCCAGCACGTCCATGGCGGATTGGGCGAGCTGCTCGGCGATCAGGACGACAGGCTTGGACACGCGTGCTCTCCGTTGTTCGGGCACGCACTCGCGGACCCACCGACCGGGCGGGCGGAGTGCGCTGGGTTGGTCCCGGCGGCCGGAACGGCTCGGCCGGGAACATGCACATCCGGGCCACGCCGCCCGGAACATGCATCGTAGTCAGCGGATCTGTGTGGCCTGACACACGCCGGTCATGCGTTGGTCACATCGCAGCCGCTCGCCCTACACCCGCACCTGATGGAGCCCGACGGCACCCATGGGTGACATGCCCCGCCTCGTCGTCGCGCGGACGCTCGCATCGATCGACAAGGTCCCGGAATGTGCCTGATTTGTCCCATTAATCGGATTCGATCAGAGGTCCGGCGTGAAATCTCGGTGTCGTCGCGGTCGAACCGGGGGCGGAATTGGGACACTGACCTGCGACAGCAGTTCCCACCGTCCGGTCCTGCGACCGTGCGGTCCCCGGAGGAGGAACGCGTGACGACCCCCCAGAGCCCAGATCCGTATGGTCAGAACCCCCAATCCGGAGGCAGCCCGGGCGGCCCGGGTTACTCGGGCGGGCCCGGCTACCCGGCCCCCGGGGCGAGCGGTCCCGGCTACTCCGCGCCCGGAACCGGCGGATACCCCGCGGCCGGCGCACCGGGCCAGGGGTATCCGACGGGAGCGGCCGGTGGTTATCCCGCCCAGGGGGCGGCGCCGGGCGGCTGGTCAGCACCGCAAGGTGCCTACCCCGCGCCGGCCACCGGGGTGCCGGCCGCAACCGGGCAGCGTCCCGGGACCTTGACGACCGCTGCCGTCCTCGCGTTCGTCATCGGTGGCCTGCTGATCCTCGGGATGCTGCTGGTGCTGAGCGTTTCGAGCATCGTCGGCGGCGCCTACTGGATCTTCGCCATCATCGGCCTCTTCATTGCGGCCGGTTTGATCTACGGCGGCATCCAGCTCCTTCCCGGCAAGGATTCGCGGATCATCGTGGTGGCCGCAGGGCTGATCGTGGTGATCCAGATCATCAACATGATCACCTACTTCGTCGCCACTCAGTTGATCGTCGTGGTGATGGCAGTGTTGATCATCGTGTTCTGCCTGCAGGCGTCCGGCAAGGACTGGGTCAAGTCCAAGGGCGGCATGACGTTCTGACGCCGGGACCAGCGCGGCGAGGCCCCGGATCCGACCGGATCCGGGGCCTTCGCGTTCGTTCGGCCGTGCCCTAGCTGCGGGCGGCAGTGCCCGTGTAGTCGTCGTCGACCGCGACCCAGCTCATCAGGCCACGAAGCTTCCGGCCGGTTTCCTCGATCGGGTGGGCCTCCTGCTCGGCGCGGAACTTCTTGAACTCCGGCGCACCGGCATCCTGGTCGGCAATGAACCGGGCGGCAAAGCTGCCGTCGCGGATGTCGGCGAGCACCTCCTGCATGTTCTGCGCGACGTGGTCGTCGATCACCCGGGGACCGGACACATAGTCGCCGTACTCCGCGGTGTCCGAGACCGACCAACGCTGCTTGGCGATACCGCCCTCGTACATCAGGTCGACGATCAGCTTCAGCTCGTGCAGACACTCGAAATAGGCGATCTCCGGCTGGTATCCGGCGCCGGTCAGCGTCTCGAAGCCGAGTTGCACCAACCGGGACATGCCCCCGCAGAGCACGGCCTGCTCACCGAACAGGTCGGTCTCGGTCTCCTCGGTGAACGTCGTCTTGATGACACCGGCCCTGGTACCACCGATCGCTCTGGCGTAGGACAGGGCCAGCGCCTGGGCGCCGCCGGTTGCGTCCTGCTCGACCGCGATCAGATCGGGCACCCCCTTGCCATCGACGAACTCGCGCCGCACCAGGTGGCCGGGCCCCTTGGGCGCGATCATGATCACGTCCACATCGGCCGGCGGCTTGATGTAGCCGAACCGGATGTTGAAGCCGTGGCCGAACGCGATGGCCTTGCCCGCCGAGAGATTCGGCTCGATGGCCTCGGCGTAGACATGTCGCTGCACGTGGTCCGGGGTGAGGATCATGATGACGTCGGCTTCCGCCGCGGCCTCGGCCGGGCTGACCACCCGCAGCCCCTCGTCGGCGGCCTTGCCCCGTGACGCCGACGTCTCGGGCAACCCGACGCGGACATCGACGCCGGAGTCGCGCAGGCTGAGCGCGTGCGCGTGCCCCTGCGACCCGTACCCGATCACCGCGACCTTGCGGCTCTGGATGATCGACAGGTCGGCGTCGTCGTCGTAGAAGATCTCAGCGGCCATGCTGGTCTGCTCCTGCTCTGTGCTGGTACTTGACGGGCTGGTACTTGACTGGGCTGGTACTTGACGGTCGGTCATGAGGTGGGGACGGACTGGATTTCGCCGTTCAGTCTGCCCTGCCGCTCGAGGTGGTGATCGATCGCGGTCCGCGACCGAGCGCGACCATGCCGGACTGGACGAGTTCGCGGACCCCGAACGGCTCCAACATCTTGACCAGCGCCTCCAGTTTGTCGGAGGTGCCGGTGGCCTCGACGGTCAACGAGTCGGGTGCGACGTCGACGATCCGCGCCCGGAACATCTCGACGATGGTGGTCACCTGCTCGCGCGTCGCCGCGTCCGACCGCAGCTTGATCAGCAACAGCTCGCGATTGACCGCCGACGTCGGCGCCAGCTCGACGATCTTGAGTACGTTGATCAGCTTGTTGAGTTGCTTCGTCACCTGCTCCAGGGGCAGCCCCTCGACGTCGACCACGATGGTCATCCGCGATACGGCTGGGTTCTCGGTCGGTCCGACGGCCAGCGAATGGATGTTGAACACGCGCCGGGAGAACAGCGACGAGACCCTCGCCAACACCCCGGGTTTGTTCTCGACCAGCACGGAAAGCGTGTGACGGCTCACAGTCTCATTCCTCGTTGTTGCGTTCGGTGGTCCAACTCGTCGAACGACCGACGACCACCCAGGTCGACATCGGCTCACTCCTCGTCACTGGGTTCGACGGTCCGACTCGTCGATCGACCGACGACGACCAAAACCGGGTCGTCATCGGCTCACTCCTCGTCACTGGGTTCGACGGTCCGACTCGTCGATCGACCGACGACGACCAAAACCGGGTCGTCATCGGCTCACTCCTCGTCACTGGGTTCGACGGTCCGACTCGTCGTTCGACCGACGACGACCAAAACCGGGTCGTCATCGGCTCACTCCTCGTCGAACAGGGGGCGGATGCCGCGCGCAGCCATGATCTGGTCGTTGCCGGTGCCGGCCGCCACCATCGGCCACACCTGGGCGTCGGCGCCCACCGTGAAATCGACGACCACCGGCCGGTTGTCGATGGCCATGGCCGCCTCGATGGTCCGGTCGACGTCCTCGCGGGACTCGCAGCGCAGCCCGGCGCAGCCCATCGCCTCTGCCAGCATCACGAAATCCGGGATGCGGTGCTTGTGTGTCCCCAGATCGGTCTGGCTGTACCGCTGGTCGTAGAACAGCGTCTGCCATTGGCGGACCATGCCGAGGTTGCCGTTGTTGATCACCGCCACCTTGATCGGGATGCCCTCGATGGCGCAGGTGGCCAATTCCTGGTTGGTCATCTGGAAGCAGCCGTCGCCGTCGATCGCCCACACCGTTGCGTCCGGCATCCCGACCTTGGCGCCCATGGCGGCGGGCACCGCGTAGCCCATGGTGCCAAGACCACCGGAATTCAGCCAGGTTCGGGGCTTCTCGTAGCTGATGAACTGAGCCGCCCACATCTGGTGCTGACCAACGCCTGCGGTGAAGATCGTGTCCGGTCCGGCGATGGCACCGAGTCGCTCGATGACGTACTGCGGCGCGAGCGTGCCGTCGGCCGGCCAGTCGTAACCAAGTGGGAAGGTGCGGCGCATGGAGTCCAGTTCGGCCCACCAGGCGGTCAGATCGGCCACCACACCCGCCGTCTGCTCGGCGGCCACCGCGTCGAGAAGATCCGCGATGACATCCTTGGCGTCGCCGACGATCGGCACGTCGGCAACCCTGTTCTTGGAGATCTCGGCCGGGTCGATGTCCGCATGGATCACGGTGGCCGCTGGTGCGAAGCTGGCGAGCTGACCGGTGACCCGGTCGTCGAACCGGGCGCCCAGTGCGACCACCACGTCGGCCTTCTGCATGGCGCAGACGGCAGCCACCGTGCCGTGCATACCCGGCATGCCGAGGTGCTGGAGGTGTGAGTCGGGGAACGCCCCGCGCGCCATCAGCGTGGTGACCACCGGGATACCGGTCAGCTCGGCCAGCTTGCGCAGTTCGACGGTCGCTCCGGCCTTGAGCACTCCACCGCCGACGTAGAGCACCGGCCGCCGGGCCGCAGCGATCAGCTTGGCGGCGGCGGCGATCTGCCCTGCGTGCGGCCGGGACGTCGGCCGATAGCCGGGCAGTTGGACCTCCGTCGGCCACCGGAAGGTGGTGGCGGCCTGCAGGATGTCCTTCGGTATGTCCACCAGCACCGGGCCGGGTCGGCCCGTCGATGCCAGGTGGAACGCACTCGCGATCACCTGCGGGATCTCCGCGGGATCGGTGACCAGGAAGTTGTGCTTGGTGATCGGCATGGTGATGCCGCAGATGTCGGCCTCCTGGAAGCCGTCGGTGCCCAGCAGGCTCCGGCCGACCTGGCCGGTGACTGGCGACCAACGGAACCGAATCCATGTGCGCATCGGCGATCGGGGTGACCAGATTCGTGGCGCCCGGACCGGAGGTCGCCATGCACACCCCGACCCGGCCGGTGGCCTGCGCGTACCCGGTCGCGGCGTGCCCCGCGCCCTGCTCATGGCGGACCAGGATGTGCCGCACCCTGGTCGAGTCCAGCAGCGGGTCGTAGACCGGGAGCACGGCGCCGCCGGGGATTCCGAAGACGATCTCGACGCCGGCCTCCTCCAGGGAGCGCACCACACTCTTGGCGCCGTTGACATGCTCGACCGGTGCCGCGGCCGCCGGCGGGACGACCGGCGCGCCCGAGCGTGGGTGCGGCGCCGACACATCGCTGCGTCCGCCGCTGTACGCCGGTGTCCGGTGAGGTTTCATGTCGGGCCTTCCGGGTTGGTCCCCTGCGGGGCGCTGGTCGTGCTGGCCGATCCTGTGCCTGGCTGCGATCCTGTGCTCTTGGGTCCTGGGGCAACAAAAAACCCCTTGTCACCGGTGTGGTGACGAAGGGGCTGCGCGTCCTCGCCGGGCGGCGATGACGCGCTATCCGATTACGAGGAGGTGCTGTCGCATGCTGCGCGACCCTACGACCGGCGGACCGACGCTGTCAAACATCTCCGGTCAACGAGTCGGGATGATCGTCCCACCATCTGGGATCGAGGCGCCGACGTGCGACGATGGACGGCATGGCGAAGGCGGACCGGGCGGTGTTCCGACTGCCGGTGGTGGCACTGCTCATTCCGGTCGTGCTGGCCATCTTCGCGACCCCGTTGGCCACCGTCGGCGGCGGCTGGATCTGGCTGTACGCGCTGCCGGTGCTGGTCCTGGTCTACGTGCTGATCACCCGGACCGTCGCCGATCCGGCCGGCATCCGGACCTCCGGGATCACCGGGCCGCACCGGCTGGCCTGGATCGAGATGGACGGCCTCGAGTTCTCCGGCTCACGCTGGGCGGTGGCCGTGGCCCACGACGGCCGGCGGCTGCGGCTGCCGATGGTGCGGCCGCGTGACCTTCCGCGGCTGGCCGCGGTGTCAGGCGGCTCGCTGCGATTCGATCTGCCGGCCGACGCCTCCGGCGGAAGCCGCGAGAATCCGCTCGCGACCGACCGACCGGCCGACCCCGCGGACGGGGCTACGCTGGACCCACCGCAGGCGCCGCCATCATCGGCACCCGATGGATCCCGGCCGGGGCAACCAGCCGAGTAGCCTGGATCCCGACTCAGCAGGCCTGCTCGCCTGCATCCAACGCTGGAGCCCGCCATGCCGCCGCTTCGTTCTCGCACTTCCACCCACGGACGCAACATGGCCGGGGCCCGCGCCCTCTGGCGGGCGACCGGGATGACCGACGGTGACTTCGGCAAGCCGATCATCGCGATCGCCAACTCCTACACCCAGTTCGTCCCCGGGCACGTGCACCTCAAGGACATGGGTGACCTCGTCGCGTCCGCGGTGGTGGAGGCGGGCGGGGTGGCCAAGGAGTTCAACACGATCGCGGTGGACGACGGCATCGCCATGGGCCACGCCGGCATGCTCTACTCGCTGCCCAGCCGGGAACTGATCGCCGACTCCGTCGAATACATGGTCAACGCCCACACCGCCGACGCGCTGGTGTGCATCTCCAACTGCGACAAGATCACCCCGGGCATGCTGATGGCCGCGCTGCGGCTGAACATCCCGGTGGTCTTCGTCTCCGGGCGGTCCGATGGAGGCCGGCAAGGCGGTGATCGTCGACGGTGTCGCCTCGCCGCACACCAACCTGATCAGCGCGATCAACGCCTCGGCGGCCGAGAACGTCAGCGACGCCGGACTCGCCGAACTGGAGCAGGCGGCCTGCCCCACCTGCGGCTCGTGCTCGGGCATGTTCACCGCGAACTCGATGAACTGCCTGACCGAGGCGCTCGGACTGTCGTTGCCGGGCAACGGCTCCACCCTGGCCACCCACGTCGCGCGGCGGGACCTGTTCCTGCGGGCCGGATCCCTGGTGGTCGAGCTGGCCAAGCGCTGGTACGCGCAGGACGACGATGCCGCCCTGCCACGGAGCATCGCGAGCAAGGCAGCCTTCGGCAATGCGATGGCGCTGGACGTCGCCATGGGCGGGTCGACGAACACCGTGCTGCACATCCTGGCCGCCGCGCAGGAGGCCGAGATCGACTTCACCCTGCCCGACATCGACGCGATCAGCCGCCGGGTGCCGTGCCTGTCGAAGGTCGCGCCGAACCACCCCGACTTCCACATGGAGGACGTCCACCGGGCCGGCGGCATCCCCGCGCTGCTGGGCGAACTGAACCGGGCCGGCCTGTTGAACTCCGACGTGCACACGGTGCACTCGCCGGACCCTGCAGAGCTGGCTGGACGAGTGGGACGTGCGCGGCGGTAAGGCGTCGCCAGGCCGCGCTCGAGCTGTTCCACGCCGCGCCGGGCGGGGTCCGCACCACCAAGGCGTTCTCCACCGCCAACCGCTGGGAGGACCTGGACACCGACGCGATCAAGGGCTGCATCCACGACGTCGAGCACGCCTACACCGTGGACGGCGGGCTGCAGGTGCTGCACGGCAACCTCTCCGAGGAGGGCGCGGTCATCAAGACCGCCGGCATCGACGAGGAACTGTTCCACTTCGTCGGCACGGCCATCGTCGTCGAGTCGCAGGAGGCCGCCGTCGAGGCCATCCTGGGCAAGAAGGTGCAGCCCGGGCACGTTGTGGTGGTGCGCTACGAGGGTCCGGCCGGCGGCCCGGGGATGCAGGAGATGCTGCACCCCACCTCGTTCATCAAGGGTCTGGGCCTGGGCAAGGTCTGTGCGCTGATCACCGACGGCCGGTTCTCCGGTGGCAGTTCCGGGATCTCCGTCGGCCACATCTCCCCCGAAGCCGCGGCCGGCGGGTTGATCGGGCTGGTCGAGGACGGCGACGAGATCGAGATCGACGTGCACCGCCGGCTGATCCAGCTCAATGTGCCCGACGACGTCCTGGCCGAGCGGCGGGCGAAGATGGAAGCGTCCGAACGACCCTGGCAACCGCTGAAGCGGGACCGGGTCGTGTCCAAGGCCTTGCAGGCCTACGCCTCGATGGCCACCTCGGCCTCCTACGGCGCGGTCCGGCAGATCCCCACCGCCCGCTGACGCCCAGCCCGAGCCCGA
>CAWIAR010000002.1:0-667776 GCA_963834185.1 uncultured Actinomycetota bacterium | reverse complement strand
CGATGGCCATCGCGTTCGATTCCGTTCCTAGGGCGGGATGGTCCGGCCCGACCCAAGAAGTCCTGCACGCTCGGCCGAAGTCGGCGAGCAGCACGGCCTGCGGGCCGGCATCGTCGGATAGCTCGGGTCGAGGACCGATCGCCCCCGAGCTGCGATAGCTGGCCGCACGGTCGGCGAACCAGTCGCCGAGGGGTTCGAGCAGGGTCGGATCGATGGTGTCGTCCTGGCCCGTCGCGCGGGCAAGCTCCCAGCCGTGCACGACAAGGTCGTCGTCGGGCGTCGCGTGACGCGGCGGAGGTGGGGCAGTGACCCGTCTGCGCGTTGTCGGCGGCAGCTGGCCTCACGCGGGGGGTCTGGTCGTGGTTGTCCGGTTCCAGCCGTGGAACGGTCCATTCTCGCCGGCGTTCCAAGCCTCGCGGAGTCCAGGGGTGCTCAAATCCCAGTCGGGACGGATTTCACTCGAGACGCCGCCGCAGGTCGTGCCAGAGGTCGATGACGGAAGGCCGGCCCCAGAACCAGTAGCCGTTGTAAATGCGATGGATGATTAGTCCTGGCTTGAGCACGAGCATATTTGCGAATCATTGGATTGTGTTCCGGGGTCCGTATACTCAGGCGATGTCGAGGTCCTTCTGAACCGTTCTGCCGGGGTCGGAGCAGGAAGGTCCACTGTGCTCCGACCGATGCGCGGAACTCCTGCAGAGTAGTGGTGGTCATCGGTTGAGATTGTCGCGATTTGGGTGTATGCCACAGCGATTTTCGGATAAAACGCGGCAAGGTCCAGATGCTGCTGGTGTTCTTTCGGGCAGTAATGGCCCCGGGCAAGCGTCAGGATCTCGGAGTAGTCGCCCTGCAGTTCGCTAAGCCGGCGGGGAGCGCTCGTGTGATCGGGCAGTTCGTAATCCGGGAACGCGCCGCCGATGACGATGTCGGACCGCATGATCGGGAACCTTTCAATTTGTGACAAGGCTTATCGCCTGTCGACCGGGATGGGAGCGGTTGCCCGTCCGCGCGGTGTTCGCCCGGCGGGCCTTGCCGTGAACGAGGGCTTAGGGTCCCCGGCTTTCACAGGTGGACTGGCGCTGGCGTTCGGGCTGACTACCGCGGTGCTCATCATGGCCTCCGTCCATTGGTGGCGTGCTACCGGGCATGGGGCCCCATCGACCCTGGCCAAGCCGGCCTTCACGGTTGTATCGCCAGACGCCGGCGGGGCGCGCTGACTTAGCGCAGAAACTCGTGGGGAGCTACACCTTCTGATCGCCCGCTCGGGTCATCTCCGGCCGAGAACACACACCTGTTAGTCGGTGCGACCACATTGATCCGAATCCCGGTCGGATGTCAAGGGTGCAGGTGCCTTACTCCGGGCCGGCGTCGGAAGCCGGGCGGGCTCCGCGGCACCAGTATGGGCAGGCCCGACGCATCGTCGATAGGGTGCTGGGTTGGTGGTCCCTGTGCGGGCGAGCGGAGACTGAGTATGGCGAACCTCGATCGGGTGAGCGACGTGGATCCTGCTGACCCGTATGTCGAACCGTTGACGCGCTACAACGCGACGATGGCGGGCCTACTGGGAGCCGGCGAATCGGCGCCGATGTCGGCGCCCTCATCGCCGCAATCGCGCGAGAAGCCGCGCCGCACTTCCGCTATCAGTCCTCCCCCGGGGGCGACCGGGCTCGCGGCCCGTAAGCTCGTCGATCCGACTGGGGACTCCGTCGTAGCCGCCACCTCCGCCTTCCCGCACCAGGGTGTTCCAGGCCCGAGCCCAAGCCAGTGAAGCGCGGTCGCCGACCCGTGTGGCGATTCGGGCCACCGATGCAGATGGGTTTCCAGCCAAGCCTTTTCGGCGGCAGCATTCGGCAAGAAGATCACGCTCACGGTCAGCGGCACGAAGACTGGCTACGCGAGCGCGTCCAAGACAAGCGCCGCGCCGAGGTCGTCACTCGTTACGCAGAGCGCCATACGGAGGCGCGGCGGCCAGTCCCCGAGTCTTCTTGCCCTGCCGCGGAACCGGCCGGCACGCGGACCGGTGTTGCCGGCGCGACCAGACCGGGGTGCAGGGGTACTCGACTGGGCGGGTTCGGTGGCAGCGACGGCCACCGGTACTACGCGGTGTCGTCGGCCGGCTTGTCCGGCGGGGCTACCGGGTCGGGAGTGGTTACCACTTTCCGCGGTGCACGACCTCGTCGAAGGGGCGTCGGTTCAGCCGCTCGATGACGGCCAACGGCTTGTCCGACGGGTATCCGACGGAGAGCATGTAGGCCAGGAAACGTCCCTCGGGGAAGCCCAGAACGGCCCTGGCCTGGTCTTGGTCGGCGGCCGCAGCATGGCCGGTGCCGACGCCCAGGTCGGCCGCGGCGACGGTCATCGCATAGCGTCGCCTGGCCAAGGTCGTACTGCAGCAGAGCCGACTGCCGATCGTCCTGCGGCTCCGGCGCGACGATCGCGATCGCGGCCGCCGCTCCGGCGACGTGCATGGCGCCCTGCCAGACCTTCGCCAGTTCGACCAGTTGTGCCCGGTCCGTGACGAGCACGAAGTCCCACGGCTGCCAGTTGCTCGGCCGACGGAGCGCGTCGCCCGGCTTCGAGGATCCGGTCGAGCGCCTCGGTCGGGGACTGGCTGCTCGGTGAACTGCCGAACGTTTCGTCGCGCCCGCATGGCGTCCCAGGTTTCCATGGTGTCATCCTGCGCCGCTCGCGCCGTGATGGCGACATCGGCCGCGCCATGACTTTGCCGAGCAGTCTGCGGATCGAGCGC
The DNA here is from genome assembly GCA_963834185.1 of uncultured Actinomycetota bacterium. Classification (GTDB taxonomy): domain Bacteria; phylum Actinomycetota; class Actinomycetes; order Mycobacteriales; family Nakamurellaceae; genus Nakamurella. Next base: position 665,027 of record CAWIAR010000002.1, on the reverse strand, counting down.
CTTGGTCTTTCAGGGTTGCCGAAACCGAGTCTCGTGCAGGTCGATCAAGAGGGTTGCGCTCGGAGAACAGGCGGGCTGTGGGTTCGCAGTTGGTGGCGAGGCCGTTGCGATGCTTGAAGGTGAGGCCACCGATCGTGTTGTCAGTCTGCCTGGTTTGCGTTCTGATGCTGGGCTGTCCATTCGCGACCGCGGAGGCAGGCGACCGTCGGTTGACGGCCTGACGAGTCGGGTCGCCCGGCGTCCCAGGCAGCATCATGGCGGCTGGCCCCGAACAAGACATCGATTTCCGGGCCAGGTTTGGTTCACAGGGAACAGCGTGGGGACGCGGTCGTGTCGTCATGGTCGTCCCCGTGGTCAAGACCGGAGAGTTCCTACCGGCCGTGGTAGCAGGGAGCCTCGCCGTCCGATCCTCCGCGGGCGGGCCACTGATCATCGACGCAAGCGCGGTCGACCATCACCTCTCCCGGTGGCAGCAGGTTGTGGCCGACCACAGTGCAACATTCACCGTTCAGGAGATCCTCAATCAGCTCGACAGGATGGGGGCAGACTCGGTGGCCACTCACCTGGTCACCATCATGGACTCCGCGCCAGCCGTGATTCGCCGCTGGCGCCGCAGAATTGCAGGGCCGTGAAGCCTCAGTGCGCTCGCTGGCCCGTCTCGCGGAGAATGTAGCTGACGCAAGGGTGCCCGTCGTCGTTCGTGCGCCGTGGTGCCTGGCATTCGCCGCTCACGATCGGGACGAATCGGCTTGGTCGCCGCCAAACATCAGGTCTGGACTGTCGCAGTCGTGGACCTGCATTCTGCCCAGCTCGGCGGACGCTTGCAGCACTCGATGGAACTCCAAGCACTTCGAAACCTCGCCAACAGGCGGTGATCGGCTCTGGACCATCGCTCGATTGCTACCCAGCCGAGACCGCGGACATCAAGACATCCCCGAGCAGACGTTCCTGCGGCAATGCCCGACCCCGACCGAACCTCGACCCTGGTGGACCACGACGGACTCAAGCTCGGTGAGCACTCGCCGCGGCCGCCTGCGCGCCCGGTCGTGACACCAAGGACGTGGCTGCGCGCAAGGCGCGATGCGATGAGTCACCGCGCCAGGCGCACCACTGGCCTTGGCGACGCCGGTGCGCCGTGGTCCCTCACCCAGCTCCCAGGACTGCTTGACTAAGCACATGAGTGAGGCCCGATTGATTCTCACCTGCGGACTGCCCGGGGCGGGCAAGACAACACTCGCGAGGCAGTTGGCCGCGAACCGGCGCGCCGTACGCCTCACGAAGGATGATTGGCTTTGGGCTCTCGGCCCCACCCCGTGGGCCACGACGACCCAGACGAAGGTGAATCACGAACTCTGGCAGCTCGCCCAGGAAATTGTGCGTTTGCCTCAGCGTTGTCCTCGACTTCGGATTCGCGGCACGGATCGAGCGTGATCAGGTGCGATCCGCCGCTCGCGCCCTTGGTGTCGGTGTCGAACTTCACTTCCTCGATGCGCCGGTGGACGAACTCTGGCGGCGCATCGAGGACCGGAACTCGAAGCCACCTTGGAACAGCGCACCTATCCGCCGCGCCCACCTCGACGAATGGGCTGCCCGTTTCCAGGCACCCGATGCTGTCGAATTCGGGTTGTTCGACGCCCCACCAGATTCGGGTTGACCTGTACCCGGCGGCGATGCGGGTTGGTCATCGACGTTCATACGACCAGTTGAGTGGTGCGGAATTGCGCCCTCCTCTGCTTCAACGCAAGGAGGTCAGCGATGCGGGCGTGTCCACTGCCATCGCACACGGCGTTCGCCGCCCGTTAAAAAGGGGGTATGCCCCGAGCCAGCATGTGGCCGGCCCTGTCGCGACATGGACGGAGGCGTCCGTCCCGGTTCGCCTCGGCATTTTGGTGGCCTAACCGCAATCTCCAGCGGAACCAGGACGGTTCACGGCAGCCCACGACCATGCCTGGCCTCGGAAGGCCCAAACACCGACCAAGACCCCGTGCCGCCTACCCGGCCAGAGTCTGCTCGATGGTACGAACGGCCTGTTCCACGAACTCCGGATTGCTCCAGCGGTAGTACGGGATAACCCATGCGGCCTGGACCAGTGCGTAACCGCGCGCCCGCTGCCAGGTGGATTCGTCAACGTCCAGCGCACGCCGGAAAACCTGGCGGCCGGCCGGTCCGAAGACGCTCCACGCGGCAGTCACATCGGCGGCGGGGTCGCCGATCCCCACGCCGCCGAAATCGATGACCGCACAAATCTGGCCTTCGTCGACAAGAATATTGGGCCGCAACAGGTCCGCGTGTACCCATACCGGTCGTCCTTCCCACGGCGCGCTGTCCAATGAGCGCTGCCAGGCGGCCGCCGCGGCCCGCGTGTCGATGATGCCTCTGCTGGCGTCGATCGCCGTTCGCGCCGAAGCATCCAACTCCCGGAGCGGAGGGCGGCCGCCGCGAGGGGCACCGTCGGGTGCCGGAATCCCGCGCAGCTCCAAGACGAACTCGGCGAGATCCCGGGCCGCAACCCGTTGATCCACGATGAGTTCGTCGGCATACGGGCGACCCTCGATCCATCGATAGATCGCCCAGGAGAACGGGTAGGAATCGTTGGGCTCTCCCGTGCCTACCGGTTCAGGCACCCGGAGCGTCACGCGGGGCGCCAGGTCGGGCAACCATCTGAGCTCTCGGTCCAGATCCCGCGCCCAGGCCGAGACTCGTGGCAGCCGTACGCAGAACTCATCGCCCAGCCGGAAGACGGCATTCACTGTTCCGGTCGAACGGACCTTGTGGATCGGTAGGTCGGCGAGGAGCGGAAACTGCGCGGTAATGAGAGCGCGCACGAGATCCGCGTCGATGTCCACTTCGCCGTCGTGCATTGTCATCAGCGCGCCTCCCTGTCCCCTAACACCTGAAACGCTGTCGGAATATCACCCGGTGGGACTCGCGTCAGGGCCGGCCCAAGATGTGCTCGACGCCGCCGAGTAGGTCCACCCGGTGCACGCGAATCAGATGTGCATGAATCGAGTGGAACATGAGGACTGGGTTGGTGGGTAGGAAGGAGCTACGCGGTGTGTGCCGCTCAACGTCCACGAATCCGGCAAGCCCGCCTTCGCCACTCGACAACTGCAAGAAGGAGGTCCATCGACCTGCCGACGACCACGACGCTGACACACGTTCGAAGGCCACTACGCGACTGCAGGTGAGGTGGGCGGTTTGCGACATGCTCTTAGTCCCGCTCTCCGGTCAACGAAGTCCGCAGTCTTCAACGTTGTACATGGAGCCGCAGGACGCCAGGCGGTAGTGCCGCCATCATGGGCGGCGTTCGCCGCCCGTCAAATACTGTCTATGCTCCGAGTCAGGCCGTCCAGCCAGCCAACCACCCCGGGTGCGTCCATCGTGCAGCTGACCTAAACCATCAGACCGTCACCGGACGCGGTGCACTGCAAGGTGTTAAGGGTGCCGCCGGCCGGCGTGCCGGTGAGTTGCTCCTGCACCCGCTGCTCGGCCGCGCCGTCGGGCACGTCGGCATTCGCGGCGTAGCGGGCGGTGGCGGAGGTCAACAGGTTGCGCGAGTACGCCCACAGGCAGATCGACAGCAGGCCGAGGAAGATCATCAGCAACATGACGATGACCATGGCGAACTCGGCCACGGAGTTGCCGGCGTCGCACGCCCGACCGATCGTCCGCGGACGTCGCCGCGGTCAGTTGTCCATTTGATCGTTGACGCTGCCGAACGCCTTCTTGACCGCGTCGGTGACCTGGGTCCTGAACACCGCCAACAACGCGATCACGACGATCGCGGTCGTCACCGTGACCGCTCCTGTACCGTCTGGGCCGCCGCCCCGGCCACCCGTCTCACCTGGCCCCCGAGCGCCGCGCTGGTCTCGGAGGTACTCCCGTTCGGTGATCAATCCTTGGTCGTGCGCCGGATCAAACACCGCATCCCTTCGCAAATTCCCGGAATCGTGCTGGCGGTCGTAGTCCGGGCCCGAATGCCGTTCGGAAATTAGGTGCAAGACATTCATCCATGTGCCGACGATCACAGACCGCAGAGCGTGACCGCTCCAGTGGGCCCCCGTCTCTCCCGCAGAAGTCGCGCGGGCCAGCCGCCGGCCGGAACAGCCAGAAGCTACAGCCAACGAGGGGCCAGAAGTGGGAACCAAGATCAGAACGATCACGCTCAGCGGCGTGGTCATTATCGCTGCATTTACGCTGACCGCATGCGGGAGTCAGACGCCAACCGCGGCGCCGGTTACCGCCACGGTCACCTCGACGGCCACCAAGACGGCCGCGCCGGTCACCACGACCAAGACGGTCACCACGACCGCTCGGGAGACCGAGACGGAAACCGAGACTGTGACTGAGACACCGGACGAGCCGGTGACTATCACTGTCAAGGGCGTCATGGACCTGACCGGCAAGGACAACTGGGACAAGACCGGAAGCACCTGTGCCGGGAACGGCGGCTATGACGACTTCAAGTCGAACACCACCGTAACCATCAAGTCCGGTGCCGGGGAGGTACTGGCGTTGGGCGCGCTGGACGCCGGAAAGGTGGCCGAGGACGACGCCACGATCTGTCGGTTCACATTCTCCGAGGAGGACGTCCCCTTCCGTGATGGCCTGATCACAGTCGAGGTCAGCCACCGTGGCGATCTCGAAGCGTACGACGGCGGAGACGGAACCTACGTGGCACTCGGTTCGATCGGGGACTGACCCAGGGCGGCTTCCCTCGGTTCGATCTCGACGGCGAGGCGGTGCTGGAACTCGGTCGCGGCTACACGACTGGGATGGGCCGGGCGGCTGTGGGGAGTGGGCCACGGTTCCCAGCCGCGCACGCCGGTCGTCGGGTTCACCGAAGTACACAACGGCGCGTCGCCGGCAGTGATGAAGCACCTCGGCACGCAACCGGCGGTGTTATCCGCCGGGAGGGCCTCATGGCAGGGCCCGCACCGCTTCTACGAGCTGACCGGCCCCGCACGGAACAAGGTCGTCCGGCTCACCCCGGAACTCAGTGGCCTCGCCGAATCTGAGCAAGCCCCCCTGCTCCGGCACGAACTGACCGCACGGTGGAACATCGTGGAGACGTCCTTCGCATCCGGGATCGGACGCAGCCTCGTCGGCGACGGTGTCATCGTCGACCTCGCGACGATGACCATCACGGACCGACTCCGCCGAAAGTCGATCACCGGAGTGACGGACGCCGTCGTCGGCTTTCAACACGGCAGATGCCTGATCTGCAACGACGTCCTGGTCCCGGGAGAACCGATCGCCGTCGACCACGTCTTTCCGTTCGCGCTGATGCACAGACTCGGCGTGACAGGTTGGACCGGGCCGGATCTCGACGCAATCTGGAACCTGGCCCCCGTGCACGCGACCTGCAACGCGGCCAAGGGGGCGGCCCTGCCCACGCCCGACCAACTGAGGCGCCTGGCCGAACGCAACCACGCGATCATGGGTTCCCCCCACCCGCTACGCCGGACGCTGGAGCTCACTTTGAGCGATGGCGGGCATCCGGCAGGCTGGCAGGGATTCGTGACAGCCGTCGACGCCCTCGTGCACGCCTGAATTCACGGCGTCATCGGCTGCCGCGGGTTGGGCCTCACGGACCTACCGAGCCACTGCGTGCAAGCCGACAAGCCGGTACTACGCGAGGACGACGTGACCTGGACCCGAGCTAAGTCGGCAGCTCTGGCACGGGCCTGCGGGGGCCTGGCCGGCTGGTGCTCTCCCGGCGAGCCCGGGCTCGGTCATACGCTGCGCCGGACACGCCGGGGGGATTCACTTACCCGCAGTGCGTAGCCCTTTGGGCGTGGTAGCGGTCTGGGCCTCCGGTCCTCCCCGACCTCAACGTCACTGACGAGGCCAGCTGGTTAGGCGATCCGTCGACTTTCCCCAACGGAACCTCGGCGCCGGGGACGTTGGCGAAGGCCTCCCAGCCGGCGTCACAGGGGTAAGGCAGCCGCGCAGGGGTCAAGATGCGGCTGCCGTTGACACACTTTTTCCGTCTTGATCGTCAACGAGGACCAGCACCGTTACACCTCCTCAACGACACCGGAGTCGGTCACTGCCTTGGTGAGCCTGGCCCGGACGGGAACGGTCCTGCTGTGGGATTCCCGAACCACGCACTCTCATCGTGGCCAACGTCGTCGGTGACTGGCTTTCCGACGGACTGGACCAAGTTGCCGTCCCCTGGGGAGTCACAGGCCCCTCACGACCACCCGGCCGGAGTTGAATTGCCGCCATGGATTCTCCTAAGGGTGGGCCGGAAGTCTGCGCGTCGGCGCTGCTGCACGTCTACGGGCCGACCCGGACGTTGGCCGGCGTGCCCGCTCGGACGGGTCAGATCTGACCGAAGAGGTGCTGTTTGCGGGCCAGATACTCCGCCTCCCCGATCGCACCCGCCCGGTGCAATGCCCGCAGTTCGGCTAGTTCATCCAGGGGGTCTCGTCGACCGGCCGGACCGTCCGGCGGCGGATTCTTCGCCTGCCGAATGGCAATTGTGAGCGCTTCAGCCTGGGTGCCCAGGATCTGGTCGGCCACCAAGGTTCCCGAGGTGGTGGTGACGTCCAGGACACCCATCCCCCGATGCTTCCTGGATTCAACCGACACCACGTCCGGAAGCTGAACTACGCCTTCGGACGTGGGATGGACCGCGGAGGTCGGGAAGAGCAGGCGTCGAGTGGTCAGCACCAACAACCCGGTCGCCCCGGCGTAACGGGCCTCGACCAGTTGAATGACACCCTCGTCATCAGTCAGGAGTGCTGACATTGCGGGTAGACCGCGATCCGATTGCCGACCGAAAGCGGCTCGTCCGGCCGCCTGTACGAGGTCGTCACGGACACCCTGCGCGCGCAGCCGCTCGGCCAAGGTCGGCATCTTCAACCACTTGCTGATCGGATTGCTCATCGCTTGCACCCGCTGTCGACGTCCGTTGCCTCGAGGTTCGCCAGTATCGCATCCCCATTTGACCGCGATCCGCGGCTTCATAGCAGGCTCGGAAGCCCGAGCCGGCCAACTGGGTGGTGTCTCCAGACCTGCCTGAGTGCCGATCCCGTTGCGGACGACCCGATCGTGGTCATCAACCACTGCGAGGACGTCGATCGTGACCGGATTCCGTTCCGGCTATGGACGGCCGCATAGCCCATGGTGCCGTGTCCGGTCCTCGGCGTAGAGAGGCAAGACGATACTTACCGCACGCTCGGCAGGGCAGTCGCGGGCGAGACAGTTGAGCGCAGCACGGCCGCCGCCACCGCCATTGCGAGCGGCGTTGACACTCCAACTCTGCCGAGCACGCAGTTTGATGTGGTCCAGCTATAGGCACTCCGCGCGCCGGACGGGCCGGCAAACAGCCTTGGGCACCAGGCCGCCGCTGCCGGGCTCGAGAGGTGAGCAGGCCGTGCGAGCACCATGACCACACCTGATGGTGAGTGGAAAATAGTCAATGGCCATGGATGCTCTAGCTCCTGCCGGACGGCCGGTCTAGAGCGTCCGGCACAGTCCGTGTCAGCTGGTGGGGGCGCTCGGCTGCGGGGAAGGCGGCCCACTGGGCGGGGCACCGCCACTGGGTGGAGTTCCACCGCCGGGCCTCCCGCCGCCGCCGGGCGGAATGCCGCCGCCTCCCGGGCCGCCGATGCCGCCGCGGGGCGCGTTGCCGCCCGTCGGGGTGGTCGAGATGTCGATCGGCACGGCGAGGGTCGCGGAGTAGCCCTTGAGATCGCCGGTGAGCGCGCCCATCTGGTGCACCCCGCCGTCGTCGCCGAACACGTTGTCGGAGTCCAGGGTGAGCCGCGACAGGTTGGCCACCGACTGCTCATATCCGGGCGTGGCATAGACGATGTCGAGCACGTCTTTGGGAAGGGCCATCTGCGAGGTGCTGATCGCAGAGTCGTGATCGGTGATGGATGCCTCGTCGGGATAGACCTCGAAGTGGATGTGCGGCCACCGCCCCGAGTAGCAGGCCGGGAAGATGCTCGTGAACGTGACTGTGCCGTCGCCATCGGTGATCTGGACCCCACGCAGGTAGTTCTCGTCGGTGGCACCGTCGGAGTACAGGGAGTACCGGCCCGCTCGGTCACAGTGCCAGACGTACACGGCAACGCCGGCGAACGGCGCACCACCGTTGGCCATGTCCAGGATGGTGAAGGTGAACTCGAGGGGGATACCGTCGGCGACGGTGGTGGACGTGCCGAAGCTGGACCTGATGTCCTTGCGGACCACACCGCTGGTTTCCAGGATGTCCGGACCGTTCGTACCGTCGGCCGGGTACGGGCCGTTGGTCTCGTCCGGGATCTCGGTCAAGCCCGAACCCGAAGCGGAACCCGTGGCGTGCGCCGACCAAGGAGCCACTCCCGACGAGCCCGCGGCCGGGGCAGACGACGCGGCGGACGCAGATCCGGCTTCGGTGCTGCAGGCGGCCAGGGCGAGCGTGCCGGCTCCCATACCGAGAACCGCGAACATCCGGCGTCGGCTCAGCAGCGTCTTGACGTCGAAGGCCAGACCTTGGTCGACGACCTCGTCGTCGGGGCGCGGCAGCAGCCGTCCTTCGTACGCGGGTCCCAGCGGGGTCCGCTCGGGGACGGGCATGTTCGGTGCGGCAGGCACGCTCGGCTCCTTCACAGGGGTCGGTCGTATGCCACCCTCTCGCACCGGGCTATGGGCGGTCGGCCCGTTCGCTGTGTCGTTCCTGTGAAACTGCTCTCCGGTTCGCTGATCGGCCCATGCCGGATTCACGCATCCCGGAGAATCTCGTACGAACAGAAGATCAGACCGTCGCCCAGCCGTCGGCTCTGGTTCAGTCGCACCCGCCGCGCCATGACGATGTCGTCGAAGAGGCGCTCGCCGGCACCGACGATGATCGGGAACACAACGAGTCTCAGTTCGTCGGCGAGCGCATGCCGGATCAGCGTCCGCACCAGATGAAAGCTCGCGTAGACAAGAATCTCCCCGTCCACGGTGCTCCGCAGTCTCGAGATCTGCTCGACCGCATCTCCCCGGAGCACGGTGGCGTTGGTCCACTGCGCCTCGTCGAGGCTCGAGGACACGACGTACTTGGGCAAGCGGTTCAATCTGTCGGCCCAGGCGCCCGTGCGCGCGGCCCATCGGGCCGCGAACCATTCGTCACTGCGCCGACCCAGCAGAAGGGCCGACGCCGCGAGCGCTTCGTCGGTCTCGAGTTCGGCCCACGCCTCGAGGTCGCTGCCCCCGGACTCGTGGAACCATCCACCCGGCCCAGACCCCTCTTTTCCGTCGGGATCCTGGACCACCCCGTCGAGCGTCATGTTGGTGGAGATGACGATCCTTGCCATTGCTGCCTCCTTGGACGATGTTGTCGCTACCGGTTCGGACGCCACCGGGTTGGCAAAGGGGTCGCGGGTGACCGACCCCTTCACGGACGCGGCGGCGTCCATCCCGTTGGCGGCGAACGCGTCGCGTCGGACGACCCCGGAGAGGTGCAGCGAGTTGGTCCAGCCCGACCTGATGTCGATGGCGCGCGCCGGGGACGGCGCAGCGTTCCGCGCGCTGACCGAGCCGCATCGACGTGAACTCCACGTGCACTGCTACCGGATGCTCGGATCGTTGCAGGACGCGGAGGATGCGCTCCAGGACACCATGCTCTCGGCGTGGCGCGGATTGAATTCCTTCGGCGGGCGCGCTTCGCTGCGCACCTGGCTGTACCGGATCGCGACCAACCGATGCCTCACTGCACTGCGTACCACCCGCCGTCGGCCCGCCAAGGCCTGGGACATCCCGGGCGTGGACCCGCCCGAACCCACAAGTCTGGGCGAGGCCGTGTGGCTCGAGCCGTATCCCGACACCCTGAGCAACGGTGCGATCGATCTGCCGTTGGGCCCGGAGGCCAGGTACGAGCAGACCGAGTCCATCTCGCTGGCGTTCGTGACGGCCCTGCAGGTCTTGCCACCTCGCCAGCTCGCCGTGCTCATCCTTCGGGACGTACTGGGATTCCGGGCCGGCGAAGTGGCCGAGATGCTCGATACGACAGTCGAATCGGTCAAGGGTGCGCTGAAGCGAGCGCGCGGCGGCCTGCAGCGAGACCTGTCGAAGGAGGGTGACCACGAACCTCCGCCGGCCCCTCGATCGGCGGCCGAAGATGCGATCGCCGCCGCGTTCGTCCGCGCCTACGAGTCGGCGGACATCGATGCCCTGGTCGCGATGCTGACCGACGACATCTTCCTGTCGATGCCGCCGATGCCTCTGGAGTTCCAGGGCTGTGACCTGGCCGCCCGGTTCTTCGGCAGCATCTTCGCCGCGGGCCGCCGCTTCGAGTTGATCCCGACACGCGCGAACGGTCAGCCCGCGTTCGGCGCCTACCTGCGCACTCCGACCGGCGTCAGCCGCGGAGTCGGCCTCTACGTCCTGACTCCGGCCGGCGATCGGATCCGCGCAATGTCCCGGTTCGACGCGGGCCTGCTGCCCAGGTTCGGCCTTCCGCAGTCACTGGCGAGCTGATCCCACCGTTCGTCGGCTGGCCCACCTATCATCCGCGAGTGCGCAGCATCCGGGTGCTTTCCATCGCCGTGGTGCTGCTGGCCGTCGCCGGCTCGGCCTGCGGACAGCCGTCCTCCCAGCCGGCTGATTCCCTCGGCGGGGCGACGGCCGACACTTCGACGGACGGCACCCCGACCACCGCCTCGTCATCCTCCGGGCCTACGCGAGTGGTGGCCGCTCCGAGCGGCGTGTCACCGAGCGACAGCGCCGCCCGCTCTGCGCCGTCGGGGACGCAGTCATCACACATGCACCCGGACAGCACGACGAGCGCGTCGGGGCCGAGGCCCACCGGCGACCAGGTCTTGGCCGTGGGTGATTCGGTATTGGTCGCAACCCAGCCCAATCTCGACGCGTTGCTGCCTGGGATCGCCGTCGATGCGGTGGTGGGACGCGGCGTGGACGACGGGCTCGCCGCGCTGCAGAGCTATGCGGCGCAAGGCCTTCTGCGTGACCGGGTGGTGGTCGAACTCGGTACCAACAGCCCGTTCTCGGTCGAACAGTTCGACCAACTGGTGCAGACCGCCGACGGTCGACCACTGGTCGTGGTCACCAACCACTGCGACCGCTGCAGTTGGACCGTGACCAACAACGCCGTGTTGCAGCAGAACTGCGACCAGACGGTCCGATGCACGGTCGCGGATTGGGAATCGGTGGCGCAGCAGAACCCGCAGTTCTTCGGTAGCGACGGCATCCACGTTGCCGAGGGCGGGGAAGGCGCGCAGGCGCTGGCCGAGCTGATCGTCGCAGCGTTGGGATAACCGGCCGGATGCTGAACAAGCCATCGCGTGCCCACCGGAAGCGTTGACGGTGCTGGAGTTCGTCAGCGCGGCGTCAACCGGATCGCCCTGGCCCCGGCTGCCCAGGCCAGGTGCAGATCGCCGGGTTCGGGGTTGCCTGAAGCGTCGAAGCCGATCTTGTTGAACGAGGCGAAATTCCGATTGTCCTTGGCCATCACAGCGAAGGCGGCGACAACCCCGGCCTCATCCGTGGTGACCTCGACGTCCGCCTGGCGCAACCGACCCTTCAGCCGAATCGACACCGGTGTCCCGGTCCGCAGATTGCGGGCCCAGCCGAACGGCGTCCCGATCAACAGCCCGTCGCCGTCCCGGGTGTACGCGACCGGCACGATGTAGCGGGTACCCGACTTGCGCCCCACCACGTACACGGTCACCAGCAACCGCCCCATCAGTCGGCAGACCAAGGGCGTCCGCAGCAGCACCCGCACCACCCGATTCGCCGCACCCTGGAACCTCAACGTGGTGGCCCTCGGTGCGGCCGTCACGGTGCGGGTCGATGGCGTCGACCCCTGCGCCTTGTCCTTCTCCATCTGGTCCTCCCACTGGTCGGCTGTCACCTCGACCGCCGATCATTCGTCTGATACTCGAAGGACGGTTGCCGGACTGGAAAGGTCTCACGTGACGGAAGCGCAGTGGACGGCCGAGGCATTCGAAGAGCACCGCGCGCACCTGCAGGGCGTGGCCTACCGGATGCTGGGTTCGCTCGCGGAGGCCGACGACGCGGTCCAGGAGGCCTGGCTGCGCCTGGCCCGGTCGGACACCGACGCGGTGCGCGATCTGCGGGCGTGGCTCACCACCGTGGTGGCCAGGGTCGCGTTGGACATGCTGCGATCCCGGACGGCCCGCCGGGAGACCACGTTGAGCGTCCTGCCTGATCCGGTGGTCGAGCCGGTGGGCGGGAGCGCGAGCACGGTCGCCGGTCCGGAAGAGCACGCGCTGCAGGCCGATGCGGTCGGGTTGGCCCTGCAGGTCGTCCTGGAGACCCTGTCGCCGACCGAGCGGCTCGCCTTCGTTCTGCACGACGTGTTCGGCGTGCCGTTCGAGCAGATCGGCGAGCTCACCGGACGGTCCAGCTCGGCGGCGAAGCAGTTGGCGAGCCGGGCCCGCCGCCGCATTCGCCAGGGTTCATCGGTGCCGAACGCGAGCCCCGGACGGCAACGGCAGATCCTCGATGCCTTCCTCGCGGCCGCCGGGAACGGAAACTTTGCCGGCCTGGTCGAGATTCTCGATCCGGATGTGGTGTTGCGCGCCGACGCAGGTCCGGGCTCACCCCTGTCCCAGACCGTGCGGGGCGCGGCTGCGGTGGCCGCCCAGGCGCTGCGGTTCGCGGCGATGTCGGCATCGGCCCGGCCGGTGCTGGTCAACGGGATGCCCGGGCTGGTCGCGGCGCCGCACGGACGCCCCTTTGCCCTGCTGGCGGTGGCCATCCGCGACGATCGGATTGTGGAGATGGACATCCTGGCCGACCCCGCGCGGCTGGACCAACTGCTGCCGGTCGCCCTGACCGAGAGCTGGGGCTCGACCGGCGACGACTAGGGCCCGCTCGACCACGGCGCGTTCCCGTTGCAACGTCGACGCCCGGTTGCCGAACCCGGCCGGCGAGTATCTGATCTGCGGATGAGCACCCCCGCCACCGACTGGGCCGCCCTGTACGCCGCTACCCTCGACGCGCTCGCGGACCTGACGGCCGGCCGGCCGGAATCGGACGCGAACCGCGTCGTGCCTGCGACGCCGGCGTGGTCGGTCCGCCAGGTGCTCGCCCATCTGGCCGGGACCGCGTCCGACATGACCACCGGCCGGATGGACGGCGCACCGGGCGACGAATGGACAGCCCGGCACGTGGCCGAGCGGGATGGAGCGTCGATCGGCGAGCTGCTGGCTGAGCTGGAGGCCACCCGCCCGGCGGTGGAGGCCATCGCGCCGAAGGCGAGCGCCGCGGTGTTCAACACCGTGGTGCACCACGCCGATCTCACCGAGGCGTTGGATGCCGACCAGCAGGCCGACGGTTTGTGGTCGCCGGTGGTCGAGGCACTCCGCGGGCGCTGGTCGACATTGCCGCTGCGACTGGACTCCGACCCGGTGTCCGAGGTGCCGGCTGCCAGCGTCCCGGTCGACGGATACCTGTTGTCGCGGGCGCTGTTCACCCGGCTCACCCGAGCTGACCTGGTGGCGCTGACCGCCGGCCGGTTGACCGACGAGCAGATCGACACGCTCGGATTCTTCGGGCCGCCGACCCGCTGACCGACGAGCGCCCAGGCGATCGCATCTCGACCGCCACGTCACCATCGGTGGCGGCGGGTTGCGCGCCGTCCCGATCACTGGCGACAATTCGGGGGCAGTTTGCACCCTCCGCGCGCGCCGGACCTGCAGAAATTGTCGATCTGGCGTCTCACGGCGAGTGTTGCTTCCTCTGCTCGGTGTCGGATGTTCGCTCGGTGAGCCGGGGGCCAGATGGACAAGGGGAGCGGTGGTACTGCCATCGTCATCGCTGCGTTGGGGGTTCTTGCTGCCCTGGTGACGGTGTCGCCGCAGCTGATCAAGGCGCTCCGCAAGTGGCGCGACAGCGGCCGCCCGCCGATTGCGGTGGTCGCTCAACCGGCGGGCGGGTCCGACCCGGTCGCCGCCGGCGGGGTCGATGCGCGGCCGATCGTGCCCGGCGAGTCGGCCCGCCCGGCACCGCCGGACGCTGCGCACGCTGCTGCGCCGCCCCAGACCTGGGCCGGGGTGATTCCGCCGGCTCCGCCGCTGCCACGGCCGCGCACCGCCGCCGACGCGTGGATCGCCGAGCGCGACCCGCGTCCTGACAACAACTGGCCGGGCACTGCGCCGGCGCCGTCGCCCATGCCGCCGCCCCGAACCCAGGGCGAGCACTCCTGGCTCAGCGCGCAGACCTGGGCCGAGACACCCAGGGCGCCCGGAGGACAACCGTGAGCGGCCGCGTCGCCGGGAGCCCCCCGGCCGCGCTCGCCTGGGTGCTGGCCGCGTTGGCACTCGGACTGCTACTCGTCGCGTTCGCCCGTTGGAATCCGCCGCTGGACACGTGGATGTTCGCGGCAGCCGGAATCGGGTGGGGATGACCAGCCGACTGGTCGCCCTGGCCGGCACGGCATCGGTCACCGCACTGGTGGTCGTCCTGTTCGGCCTGGCCGTTCCGGCCGCGCGGGTGAGCTGCGCCGGCGTGTCGGAGCCGACCGGATCCCGGTGTGCTCATCCCGAGGCGCCGGTCACGATCTCCGTGCTGGACACCGGCGAGCCGGTGACGTCCGCCGTCAGCACCGTCGCGCGGTCGACGCGATGACCACCGTCGACCCGCATCGGTGGTCCGCCCGCGCCGTCCGCGAGCTGCCGCTGCACCTGGCGGTGGCGTGGACGGTGACCGCTCTGCTCTATTTCTCCAGCTCAGCGGTCCTCCCGCCGCCCGCAGCCGCGTTGGCGCTGGCCACCCTGGTCGGCGTCGGCGCCGCGGTGCTCAACACCATCCCGCCGCACGCACCGCCGCACGCACCGCAGCGGCCGGAGCGGTCGAGAACCGGCGCCCGGCCCGCACCCGGCGCGAACCGAGTTCCGGGCAGCGTCGACGAGCCCGCCCGCCGCCAGCTCCGCGCGCCCGAGGCCTACGTCGGCGGCTCGCGCGAGGAGGTGCAGTGCCCGCGATGCGGAGGTTTCGCGGTCGACGCCGTCGCGACGGGTGGCGAGGTATCTCAGCGCTGCCGAACGTGTCTGAACAGCTGGCCGAGCGGCGTCGGCATCGCCGCGCCCGATGTCGTCGTCCGTAGTTGGCTGCACTCCTGAGGAGAACCGATGCCCTATTCCCAGCCCATCGATCGGGGCCACCCCGGCTGCATCGTGCTGCTGCTCGACCAGTCCGGGTCGATGCTGGATCCCTTCGCCGGAGGTCGTGAGTCCAAGGCCGATGCATTGGCCAAGGCGGTGAACCGGCTGCTGCGCAATTTTGTCCTGCAGTGTCAGCGGGGCCAGCAGGTCAGGGACTACTACGAGATCGCAGCGATCGGGTATGGCGGAGGCGCCGTCGGTCCGGCCTTCGGTGGGCGGCTCAAGGGGCAGTACCTGGTGCCAGTGAGCATTCTGGCCTCCTACCCCCTGAAGATGGTCACCGATGTGCTGCCCGAAGATCCGCAGGTGTCCGTCGACCTTCCGGTCTGGGTCGAACCGAAGGCGGCCGCCGGAACGCCGATGACCGCCGCGATGAACATGGTCGGTTCGTTCGTGGTCGACTGGGCGAACGCCCACCCGGGCTCGTTCCCACCGATCGTGGTGAACATCAGCGATGGCGAGGCCACCGACGGCGATCCGCGCCCGACCGCCGAGCTGCTGCGCAATATCTACACCAGCGACGGAAACCTCTTGCTGTTCAACATCAATCTCTCGTCGGAGCCGCGGACGCCGATCGAATACCCGAATGCGCCCAACCTGCTGCCGGACCTGTACGCCAGGGGTCTGTTCGACATGTCCAGTCCGCTCACCCCGTACATGCTCGCGGTTGCCAGGGGAATGGGATTGCCGGTGTCCGAGGGTGCCCGCGGGTTCGTGTTCAACGCGGACGCGGCGAAGCTCAGCGAGTTCCTGGACGTGGGCACCAGGGTTTCGCAGGTCCAGGACAGATGATGACGGCCGCGCGATGGAGCATGGTTGCCTACTGGGAGACCAAGGCCGGCACCGACATCGCCGATTGGGAGGACGGCGCGGCCTACAGTCGCGGAACCGGCTGGTTCGCGGTTGCCGACGGGGCGTCGGCGGGTGGCCTCTCGCGCGAGTGGGCCTACCGACTCGTCCGGGACTACGTGTCGGACCAGAACGCGTCGACCTTGAACGACGGCGGGCTCGGGGCGTGGGTGACCGACGTGCGGTCCAGGTTCGACCCGCGGTCCGAAGAATTCCCGGCGTCCCGCTCGCCGGACTGGGTCCAGGAAGAGTCAGTTCGCCGAGGCGCCCACGCGACGCTGCTGGCGGGGAGATTCGACCAGGATGGGATTCGCGTCGTCGCCGTCGGTGACACCTGCCTTGTCCACCTGCGGTCCGGGATGCGGCTGGCCTCATTCCCTTTGGTCGACCCGGCCGACTTCGGTACCCAACCGGACCTGATCGCCAGTCGCGCCGACGCCCCGACGGCGGGCGTTTCGTTCTACGAGAGCGAGATCGACAAGGACGACATCATTCTCGTCGCCACCGATGCGCTGGCCGCGTGGTTGTTGGGCCTTGCCGCCGACTCGGCATTCTGGCCGGCAATCTGTGCGCTGGACCACCACGGTTTCTCTCGACTGTGCACGGATCTGCGCGCCGCCCATCTGGTGCGCAACGACGACATGACCCTGTTGCGCGCCGGCCCGCTGTCCCCAGGTGCCGCGGCATGAGCACCTCGACCTGGCCGGATCGGGCGACCTATGCCGCACTGATGCAGCATCCCGACCACCACCTGACCGATCCGGAACTGGCCGGGGCCAGCTACGCGCGGGGCGCCCTTGGCATGCTCGCCTCCTGGAACGGCGCCAGGGCCATGGTGTTCAAAGCCGAACTGCGCCCCGGCGAGCACTGTGCCGTGCGCTTCCTGCTCAACGACGAACCGTCGGCCGGTGTTCGCTACGACGCGTTGGATCGGCATCTGTCGGTCAACCCCGTGCCGTCGATGGTGCGCACGCGCTGGCTGCCGGAGGGGGTTCGCCACGGCTCGTCCAGCTATCCGGTGATCAAGATGGACTGGGTCGACGGCGCCCCGCTCGACCCGTATCTCGAGGAGACTCTGAGCGGCGCCGGTGGGGCGGCCCGGGTTCATCAGCTCGCGGACGCCTGGCTGCTCACCTGCCGGAGACTGACCGACGCGCAGGTCAGCCACGGTGACGTCCATGCCGGCAACACCATGGTGACCCAGGTGATCGACGGTCCGGCGGCGATCAGACTCGTCGACTACGACAATGTCTGGGTGCCGGGTTTGCATGCCGTCACCGCGGAGGCCGGGCACCCGGCGTTCCAACACCCGCGGAGCGCCGGCGCCGGCGGCCCTTCGATGGATGCCCTGCCGAATGCCCTGACCTACCTGTCGCTCCTCGCATTGGCTGCGGACCCGACTCTCTGGCGCTACCACGAAGATTCCGACGACACGTTGTTGTTCACCCACGCGGATCTGGCCGACCCGGACGCACAGGTCTGGGCGGCGCTGTTGGGTTCGCCGGACTCAACGGTCGTCGCGTTGACCGCGGTCACCGTCGACTGGCTGCGCGGCGCCCCCGACCAATTCCACACTCTGGACCAGGTTCTCGCGGAGATCAGACACCGACCGGTGCCGGCGCCGCATCCGGCTCCGCCGCTGCGCAACAGTTGGCCGACCGCCCGTTCCGCGCAGGTCGAAGCATCCCGTTCGCCCGTCCCGAGTGGTCCGTCCAGCCCCCACGATCCGTCCAGCTCCCATGGTCCGTCCAGCGCGGGTGGTGTGCCCGGCGCATCGGGTCCGTCCGAGGTGGCCGGTCCCCGGGATCCGGCCGGCACGCGCACGCCGTCGGTGTGGCCCCAGCCGTCGGAAACACCTGGTGGCACCCAGGTCTGGAGTCGGCGCAGCCAGCCCGAGCCGTCCGGCTCGCGGCGGGCGACCGGCGGCCGCATCGGGCTCGTGGTGGCTATTGCGATCGTCGTGCTCGTGGTGGCGCTGGCGATCGCCCTGTCCTGACCGTTTCCGCACCGGCCCGGTCACCAAGCCGACGAGCGGCCAGGTGAGCGTGACGATCACGCCCTGAGGGTAGGTCCGGTTGTCTTGTAGTCGACCATCTCTCGCAGCAGCGAACGGCGGGTTTGCGGGAGGTCGGCCAGGCTGACGGCCAGGACGGTCAACAACGCCCAGGTCACCAGCGCGGCGCCGGTCAGCATCAGCACCGGGACCCAGATGCCGCCCAGTTCGGCGATCATCGACTGCTTCGCCCAGAACTTCCAGGTCAGGATCAGGTTCACGCCGAGGCCGACGCCGTAGGACACCGCGAAGGAGAACAGGAACGGCCACAGGGTGCCGTCGGTGAATCGCGCCCTGAGCGGTTCGACCCGCAGCGGCCGCCACACCGACAGCACATTGCCGATCCCCAGCCAGACCACCATCATGGTCACCAGTTCGGCGATCGAAGCGATCAGTGCGCCCGGTTCGCGGGCCCACAGTGCCAGAACGATGCACAGCACCAGGCCGACCGCGCCGACCAGCAGGAACATCGCCACGTTCTTGGACACCAGGATGAGCCACAGCCGTTGCCCGCCGACCAGCGCCGCGCGGACCCGGGTGGCGTCCCAACTCAGCGCGTTGGTGCACACAACGCCGCCGATGACGCCGGACAGGGCATACGGAGCCAGGTACGGCAGGAACTCGGACTTGGTGTCCCAGTGGTACAGGCGCAGGAAGAGCAGGTAGGCGAGGCCGAGGCCCAGGCCGATGGCGAGTTTCACCAGGATGGCCCTGGACCGGCCGGTGACCACGCCGGTCAGTTCACCGCCGGCGGCCGATCCGAGCGGCCGGCCGTACCTGACCGCAAGATGGCGTGCGGGCAGCGCCCGATATCCCCGCGCCGCGTCGACCGCCGTGCTGTCATCGCCCGCCCGGAGGCAGCTGGCCCTGGCCAGCAGGACGGCCCGCTGGGCCTCGACCAGCGCCAGCCGGGCGATCGCGACGGCGGCATCCGCGTTGGCCTCTGCCTCGGCGGCCGCAGCCAGCGGATCGTCCGACAGCATCGGCGGGGTGTCGCGACCGGGGGCGGTCATCTCGGCCAGACGCTGGTGCCATAGCTGCGCCGGGAGCACAGCCGCGACAGGTGGCCGGGACAGCGCGGTGCGGTCGGCGGCCAGATCCCGATCCACCCGGCGAACGGCCGCCTGCACGTCCGCTTCGTCCAACCAGGTGACCGCCCGACCCATCGTCTCGGCCTGCGCTGCGCGCCCGGCCACCTCCACCAGACCGTCGACGGCCGCCATCGCCCCACCACCTGAGTTCGTCCACCACGGTGCTGTCCGCTGTAGCAGCGTGGAGCCGCCCGATTCTGACATTGCTGATCGGTTCGCCCGAAGATCCACGGGTCCGGCCCAGTCGCAGGCGGCACGAAACCGGGCACCTGCGCGCGGCGGGGTCGTCTGCACCGCGGCATCACCGGGTGATCAGGTCGAGAGTTCCCTACGCATGATCCAGCGCGACCGGCCCCCGGAGTGGGCCGTCGTAGCTGCCGCCCGGACGAACCCGGCCTGCTCGAACAGCTTCACGGTGCCCACGTAGCCGGAGATGACGTCGACCTTGCCGGTGTCCGGCTCGACCGGGTAGCCCTCGATCACCTCGGCGCCGTGCCCGCGGGCGTGCTCCACCGCGCCGCGCAGCAGATCGTGCATCAGGCCGCGGCCGCGGAACGGCGGACGGACCACGAAGCACACGGCGACCCAGGCGTCCCGCTGGTCCAGGATCGGGATGGTGCGGGACCGCAAGAGCCTGCGATACGACGACCGCGGCGCGATCGAGCACCAACCGGCTGCGGTCCCGTCCACGTAGGCGAGCACCCCGGGACCGGGCTCGGTTTCGCATTCCCGTTGCATGTACGCGGCGGACTCCTCGGGCGGCACCCGGCTGTCCCGGTAGCTCATGCACCAGCAGCCGCGGCCGCCCGGCTTCTTGACCCCGACGACCTCGAAGAACCCGTCGTACCGCCCGACCGCGCTGACCACCTCGACGGGACCGGTCGGTGCGCTGGCAACCGCTGGCATGTCACGGGAGCGTAATGACCGACACCGACACCGACACCGACACCGACCGACCGCGACCCACGTCACCCGTCGCGCGCCCGGGGGGCACGGCGAGGCTCGGCTACTGTTCCGCGGGTGACTGACGACTTCTGGGCCGTGATCCCGGCCGGCGGAGCCGGCACCAGATTGTGGCCGATGTCCAGGGCGGCCTCGCCGAAGTTCCTGCACGACCTGACCGGCACCGGACGCTCGCTCCTGCGGGCGACCAGGGACCGGCTCGCCGACCTGTGCGACGACCGGATGCTGGTCGTCACCGGCCGCGCCCACGCCGATGCGGTGGCCCGCCAGCTCCCCGAACTGCCGCCGACCTCGGTCCTGGCTGAGCCGTCCCCGCGCGACTCCATGGCCGCGATCGGGCTGGCCGCCGCCGTCCTCGAGCAGCGCGACCCGAACATCGTCCTCGGCTCGTTCGCCGCCGACCACGTGATTGCGGACGAGCCCGCCTTCCGGGCCGCCGTGGTACAGGCCACCGCCGTCGCCCGGGCCGGTTTCCTGGTCACCATCGGCATCGAGCCCGACCGCCCGGCCACCGGCTTCGGCTACATCGAGCTCGGCGCCCCGCTCGCTATTTCCGGTGCCCCCGACGCGCACCGGGTCTCCTCATTCGTCGAGAAGCCCGACGAGCCGACCGCCCGCGGATACCTGGCCAGTGGTCGCTACCGCTGGAACGCCGGCATGTTCGTGGTCCGAGCCGGGGTACTGCTCGAGCTGTTGGCGCAGTGGCACCCCGAGCTCGCCGCCGGGCTGCGGGCGATCGCCGCCGACCCGTCCACCCTGGACGCCGCGTGGCCGGGGTTGGAGAAGATCGCGATCGATCACGCGGTGGCGGAGCCGGCCGCCGCCCAAGATCGGGTGGCCGTCATTCCCGGCGGCTTCGGCTGGGACGACGTGGGCGACTTCGACTCCCTCGGTACCTTGCTCGCCGACAGCGGGGGAGTAGCCGGGCTCAAGGTGGTCGGCGACGCCGACCTGGTCGTCGCGGTCGACGCCACCGGCGTCATCGTCCCCGGCACCGGTCGCATCGTTGCGGTCGTCGGCCTGCCCGGAGTGGTGGTGGTGGACACCCCGGATGCCTTGCTCGTCACCACCCGCGAACGGGCGCAGGACGTCAAGGCCGTCGTCGACCGGCTGAAGAGCACCGGTCGCACCGGGCTGACCTGACCTCGACGGTCCGACCCCTGCGGAGCGGCGCCTTGACCGGGCCGCTGCACTGCGCGACCGTCGGCGGGTGACCGCCGCCCGCATCCCCGGCCGCGGATCGTCGGCGGCCCGGCTCGCCGGCCTGCCGAGCGATCTGCGCCGGGCTCACCAGGACTATCTCAGGCACCTCGAGCACGAGAGGGACATGTCGCCGGCGACCGCCAGGGCCTACTCGGCCGACGTGGTGTCGCTGCTCGACCATCTGGCGCGGATGGGCGGCGTCGAGCCGGCCGACCTCGACCTCGTGGTGCTACGCAGCTGGCTGGCCAGGTTGCGCAGCACCGGGGCAGCTCGGTCGTCGTTGGCCCGACGGTCCGCCGCCGCCCGCTCGTTCACCGGATGGGCGCACCGGACGGGGCTGCTCGAGTCGGACCCGGGAGCCCGGCTGGCGGTAGCCCGACCCGAGCGGCACCTGCCGTCGGTGTTGCGCCAGGACCAGGCGGCCGCCCTGCTCGATGTCCCCATCGGTGGCGTGGTCGACGGCGCGGTCGACGACCCGGCCGAGCGGGCGGTCGCGCTGCGCAACGGCGCGATGCTCGAGCTGCTCTACGCCACCGGGATCCGAGTCTCGGAGCTGACCGGTTTGGACCTGCCCGACGTCGACCGCAGCCGTCGGGTGCTGCGGGTGCTCGGCAAGGGCGCCAAGGAACGCACCGTGCCCTACGGGCTGCCCGCCGACCGGGCGCTCGAACAGTGGTTGAGCAACGGACGGCCCCGGCTGCTCACGGACGGCTCGGGAATGGCCATGTTCCTGGGCCGGCGGGGCCGGCGGATCGACCCGCGGGCGGTGCGGTCCGTGGTGCATCACGCAACTGCGTTGATCCCGGGGGCACCCGAGTTGAGTCCGCACGGGCTGCGCCACTCGGCGGCGACCCACCTGTTGGAAGGTGGCGCCGACCTGCGCACCGTCCAGGAACTGCTCGGCCATGCCAGCCTGGCGACCACTCAGATCTACACGCACGTGTCCGCCGAACGGTTGGTGGCGGTCTATCGGCAGGCGCATCCGAGGGCCTGACCGTGCGTTGATCGTGGCGGCCGATCGGGCGGAAGATCCGGAGGTTTCCGCGCAGTGACCCGCAGTGTCTCCGGCACTCGGTACGATCCAACGATTCCGGTACCGGGGGAGGCAGTGTCATGCACTTGTGGTCGATGCGCGAAGGCTCGCGCGCCACTGGGCGGTTGCGGGCAGCCGCGGTCGCCGCGGCGCTGGTCGCCGGGCTCAGCTTTGCCGTCGCACCGGGGGCGGCTGCCCAGGCTCCGACGTTGGTGGCCGCCGCGGCCACATCGGCGACGTCAGCCGCAGCGGCGACCGTCACGGTGAGGCCGTCATCAACGGCCGTCAAGTACGGCACGTCGTTCACGGTCACCGTCACCGCGTCGGGTCAGACGTCGGGGACGATCACACTGCGGTCCAACAGCACCGGGCTCGGCACCAAGGCGGTCAGCGGCGGCAAGGCAACGTTCACCGTCGCCGGCACCGCGCTCACCGCCGGCCGTCAGTCGCTGACCGCGACCTTCTCCGGCGGTGGCACCGGCACCAAGGCCGTCGACATCGTCAAGGTCAAGCCGGTGTTCCACATCAAGCTGTCGAAGGCGACCGTGCCCAGCAGCAGCCGGACGAAGGTCACCGTGGCGGTGGCTGCCGGTTCGGTGCCGGCCTCCGGGAAGGTCAAGCTGCTGGTCGACGGGATCGCCCGGACCGCGGCCCGGCTCTCCGGCGGTCACGCCGTGATGACGCTGCCTGCGCTGTCCGCCGGTGTCCACACGGTCACCGGGGTCTACGTCGGCGAAGGCGGATTCCTGCCGGCCACCTCGCCGGCCGTGCGGTTGACCAGCACCGGCAAGAGCACCACCAAGATCACCATCTCGTCCAGCCGGGTCAGCTACGGGTCGTCGGCGCCCGTCAAGGTCACGGTCACCGGACCCAAGGGCGCGGCCGCCGGCCGGGTCGACGTCCTGCTCAGCGGCAGCGTGCTCGGCGCCAAGAACCTTTCCGGAGGCAAGGCGACCTGGACCCTGCCGAGCCGCATGCCTGGCCGCTACACCATCACCGCCCGGTACGCGGGCGCCGGCGTCGCGCAGAAGTCCGTGGCGAACAAGGCGATCGACGTTGTCAAGGCCAAGCCGACCGTGTCGGTGTCGCTGAGCAGCAGCACCATCGCCGTCGGTGCCAGGGGCCGGGTGACGTTCTCGGTCAGCGGCGGGGGTGCCTCGCCCACCGGCAGCTACCGGGTCCTGGTGGACGGGCGGGCGGTCGCGTCCGGCCGGCTGGCCGGCGGCCGCGGGTCGGTCACCCTGCCCACGCTCAGCGCGGGATCGCATGCGGTCGTGGTGTCCTACGGCGGAGACGCGCGTTACGTCGCCGTCAGCTCGGCTGGCCGTCAGGTGTCCGTCGCGTCGAACAGCCAGTGCCCGGCAACGGCGCGGGTCTGCGTCGACCTGAGCAACAGCCTGGCCTGGATCCAATCCGGCGGGAAGATCGTCTACGGCCCGGTGCCGATCACCTCCGGACGCCCCGGTTACCGCACCGCCTCCGGCACCTTCGCGGTGTACTGGAAGGACAAGGACCACAAGTCGTCGATCTTCAACGACGCACCGATGCCGAACTCGGTGTTCTTCGACGGTGGCAACGCCTTCCACGAGGGCAGCCTGTACGTGCCGTCGCACGGCTGCATCCACTTGTCCTGGGCGGCGTCCGAGTACTTCTACAGCACCCTGGACTACGGCGACACCGTGGTGGTCTTCGGGTACGCGCCCTACTAGGCACAACCTGCGAGCGCACGAAAGGGTCCGTATTCCAAAGAATGCGGACCCTTTCGGTTGTCCGGGCGGGGCAGCCCGGATGAGCGCCGAGGCAGTTAGGGCAGGCCGTCCCAGGGCAGCAGACGCACCCGCCAGCCGGTGACCAGCAGCATCGGGTCGACGTAGGCATCGGGCCCCGTTCTCGCTCCCCAGTGCAGGCACACGGCCGGCGCGCAGGACGGGTGCCCTGCGGCCAATCGTCCGAGAACCTGGCCGGCCTCGACATGCGTCCCGGCGCTGACGGCGGGGTCGACCGGCTCGTAGGTGGTCCGCAGACCGTTCAGGTGCTGGACGGACACCACACCCCGGCCGGCCAGAGGACCGGCGTAGATCACCTCGCCCGCCCCGGCGGCGCTGACCTCGACGCCGACGCTGCCGGCCAGGTCGACGCCCCGATGTCCTGACCCCCACGGCCGGTCCGGCGGATCGAACGGAGTCAGCACGACGACGGGCGCCGGCAGCGGGAACCGAAACCCGGCCGCGGCCAGCAGCTCGGAGCGCCCGAGGCTCGATCCACCTGTGGGCGACCGCGTCGGGCGTCCCGACATGAGCGCAACCGGCTGTGCCGTGCCGGGCATGGTTGCGACGAGCAGCACGATCAGGAAACGGCGGATCATCGGACCGACCGTGCTCCTCGAACGCGTGGCGGCCCAGTGGGCCGGCCTCGCTGTGGACAACTCGATCGGGTGTGGACATCCACAGGCAAAGCTGCGGTCCGGCGCCGGTACCGACATGACCTTGAAGAACTACGGCGGCCCCACCCAGGTCGTGATCGACGTCAACGCAGGCCGCAAGGAAACGTGCGCTCCGACGGGTGGCAGTCAGCTGGCCCCCACCACCCGCCAGCTGCCGGCCCGCGGCCCATCGGGACACCGATGGCGGCGATTACCCTTGTCGACCCTCGCTGACGTACTCTTGACCTGCGGTCCGTGCGCGCACGGGCCGACTTCGCGCGTCCTTCACCACCGCGACCGATCCGCGCCCGAGTCAGGGCCGGATCGATACGTGTCGCACCGGTCGATCCGCACCGAGGTCCTGCACCGGCTCCGGCCGAGGCAGGCGGTGCGGTCGTGGGCGCCAGGGCCGCCGGCCACCCGGTCGACGGCGACAACCGAACCGTGCGTCGGGCCACTGCGCCACGACGCCTGCCACGAAAGGGCGACCATGGCTGTCGTCACGATGCGTCAACTGCTGGACGCAGGTGTCCATTTCGGACACCAGACCCGGCGCTGGAACCCGAAGATGAAGCGATTCATCTTCACCGAGCGCAACGGGATCTACATCATCGATCTGCAGCAGACCCTGTCCTACATCGACCGGGCCTACGAGTTCGTCAAGGAGACCGTCGCCCACGGCGGCACCATCCTGTTCGTCGGCACCAAGCGGCAGGCCCAGGAGGCCATCGCCGAGCAGGCCACCAGGGTGAACATGCCGTACGTGAACCAGCGCTGGCTCGGCGGCATGCTGACCAACTTCTCCACCGTGCACAAGCGGCTGCAGCGGCTGAAGGACCTCGAGGCCATGGAGACCTCGGGCGAATTCGCCGGCCGGACCAAGAAAGAGGTCCTGCTGCTGACGCGTGAGAAGGACAAGCTGGCCAAGACCCTCGGCGGGATCCGCGACATGGCCCGGGTGCCTTCCGCGGTCTGGGTGGTGGACACCAAGAAGGAGCACATCGCTGTCGGTGAGGCTCGCAAGCTGAACATCCCGGTGGTCGCGGTGCTGGACACCAACTGCGACCCGGACGAGGTCGACTACCCGGTGCCGGGCAACGACGACGCGATCCGATCGGCCGCGCTGCTCACCAAGGTGGTTGCCGAAGCGGTGGCCGAGGGTCTGTTGGCCCGCTCCGGTGGGGCCGCAGTCGCCGCCGGCGAGGAGCCGCTGGCCGAGTGGGAGCGCGAGCTGCTCGCCGCCGGTGACGCGGCCGCGGTGGACGTCGAGGCCGAGACCGAGGCCGGCGCGGTCGCGCTGGTCGAGGTGGCCGCCGACGAGGCAGCGGACGTCGCACCGGTGGTCGCGGACGAGCAGTCCGCCGCCGAGAACGTCTGAGCGGCCTCACCTCCCGCTCACATCTGACCGACCAACGATTCACGAAGGACACGAACGAGAAGATGGCGAACTACACCGCCGCCGACGTCAAGAAGCTCCGCGAACTGACCGGGGCCGGGTTCATGGATTGCAAGGCCGCCTTGGAGGAGAACGACGGGGACTTCGACAAGGCGATCGAGTTCCTCCGCATCAAGAGCGCGAAGAGCGCGTCCAAGCGGGCCGAGCGCACCACCGCCGAGGGCCTGGTGGCCAACAGCGGCGGTGCCTTGATCGAGCTGAACTCCGAGACCGACTTCGTCGCCAAGAACGCAGAGTTCCAGGAGCTCGGTGCGAGCATTGCCAAGGCGGCCGAGGGCGCCGACGGCACCGTCGAGGGCACCTTGGCCGCCCCGCTCGGTGATGGCACGGTCGAGCAGGCGATCGAGGCGCTGTCGGCCAAGATCGGGGAGAAGTTGGTGCTGAACCGGGTCGCCAAGCTCGACGGCACCGTCGCGGTCTACCTGCACCGCCGTTCCGCCGACCTGCCGCCGGCCATCGGCGTCGTGGTCGAGTACACCGGTGCCGGCGACGCCGCGGCCGAGACGGCCCGTGCGGCCGCCATGCAGATCTCCGCCCTCTCGGCCAAGTACGTCACGAAGGCGGACGTACCGGCCGACGTCCTGGACCAGGAGCGTCGGATCGCCGAAGGTGTGGCGCGTGAAGAGGGCAAGCCGGAGGCGGCCCTTCCGAAGATCGTCGAGGGTCGGGTCAACGGGTTCTACAAGTCGGCCGTGTTGGTCGAGCAGCCGTCCGTGCGCGACTCCAAGGTGACCGTCGGCAAGCAGCTCGAGAGTGCCGGAGTCGCCGTTACCCGATTCGTGCGCTTCGAGGTGGGCACGGTCTGACGCCCACCGGCAGGGCATGATTCGTTTTGGGCATGATCTGAACGGACAGACGGGGTGCAGGGGAGAGGCTGGCGTTGACGGTGACGGAGACATCGATTGAGGTCGACATCGTGACCATCGGCGAGGCCGCTCCGCTGCCTCCCCGGCGCCCGTTCCGCCGGGTGGTGCTCAAACTGGGTGGCGAGATGTTCGGCGGCGGCGAGGTCGGCGTCGACCCGCGGGTGGTCTCCGAGGTGGCCAGGCAGATTGCCGATATCGTGCGGGACGGCGTCCAGGTCGCGGTGGTGATCGGAGGCGGGAACTTCTTCCGCGGCGCGCAGTTGCAGGAGCGGGGCATGGACCGGGCCCGCTCGGATTACATGGGCATGCTCGGCACGGTGATGAACTGTCTGGCGCTGCAGGACTTCCTGGAACGCGAGCAGGGCATCGACACCCGGGTGCAGACCGCCATCGCGATGGGACAGGTTGCCGAGCCCTACATCCCACGGCGCGCGGTGCGGCACCTGGAGAAGGGCCGGGTGGTGATCTTCGGCGCCGGCGTAGGCATGCCGTACTTCTCCACGGACACCACCGCCGCGCAGCGCGCGCTGGAGATCGACGCCGAGGTGGTGTTGTTCGCCAAGGCGGTGGACGGCGTGTATGACGCCGATCCGCGCATCGTCACCGACGCGGTGATGTTCGACGAGATCACCCACCGCGAGGTGCTCGAGCGTGGTCTGAAGGTCGCCGACGCCACCGCGTTCAGCCTGTGCATGGACAACGCGATGCCGATCATCGTGTTCAACCTGCTGGCCGACGGCAACATCGCCCGCGCCGTGCGCGGCGAACACATCGGCACCCTGGTGCACACTCCGACCGGGCATTCGTCAATCGGGCACACTTCGACCGGGAACTGAGGACGCGATGATCGACGAGACCCTCTTCGACGCCGAGGAGAAGATGGAGAAGGCGGTCACCGTCGCCAAGGAGGACCTGGCGACGCTGCGGACCGGCCGGGCCAACCCGGCCATGTTCGCCCGGCTGCACGTCGACTACTACGGCGCGCCCACGCCCATCCCGCAGATGGCCACCATCCAGGTGCCGGAGGCGCAGGATGGCGGTCATCAAGCCGTACGACGCCTCCCAGTTGCATGCCATCGAGAAGGCGATCCGTGACTCGGATCTGGGCATCAACCCGACCAACGACGGCACGCTGATCCGGGTGGTCTTCCCGCAACTCACCGAGGACCGTCGGCGCGAACTCGGCAAGACGGCCCGCGGCAAGGGCGAGGACGCCAGGGTGTCGATCCGCAACATCCGCCGCAAGGCCAAGGAAACGCTGGACAAGCTGGCCAAGGACGGCGAGGTCGGCGAGGACGACGTGGCCAGGGCGGAGAAGGAACTCCAGTCGATCACCGACCGCTACGTCGCCTCGGTGGACGACCTGGTCAAGCACAAGGAAGCGGAGTTGCTGGAGGTCTGAGCCGGCCGTCTGCCGAGCCCGATCATCAGCACCCGGTCTTGATGAACCCCACCGAACCGCA
Source organism: uncultured Actinomycetota bacterium (assembly GCA_963834185.1). GTDB lineage: Bacteria > Actinomycetota > Actinomycetes > Mycobacteriales > Nakamurellaceae > Nakamurella. Next base: position 636,503 of record CAWIAR010000002.1, on the reverse strand, counting down.
GGGTCCCGCCGTACCCGGCGACCCGGCGGATGCCGCGGCCAACTCCGAGCCGACGTCGAAGGCCGGGCGCAACCTGCCGGTCGCGATCGGCGTCGGCGTGGGCCTCGGCATCATCATCGTCGGCACCCTGCTGCTCTGGCGTCAGGGTTTCCTGATCATCATCGCGGCCGCCATGCTGGCTTCGGTCTGGGAGATGCGGACCACTCTGGCGAAGGCCCGCGGCATCGTGTTGACCTGGGTACCGCTCGGACTCGGCATCGCGGCCACGGTGATCTGCACCTGGTTCTGGGGTCACCGGGCCCAAGTGGTCGGCGTCGCGCTCACCGCGCTGGTCTGCCTCGTGTGGCGATTCGGCAAGGGCGCGGCCGGCTATCTGACGGACGTTTCGGCGTCGGTGTTCCTGGCCGTCTACCTCGGCCTGTTCGCCTCCTTCGCCAGCCTGATGGTGACACCGGCCGACGGCGCCCAGCGGGTGCTGACCTTCCTGATCATGGTGGTGTGCTCGGACACCGGGGGATACGCCGCCGGGGTGCTGGCCGGCCGGCACCCGATGGCGCCGACGATCTCGCCGAAGAAATCCTGGGAAGGTTTCGGCGGGTCGGTGCTGCTGGCGATGGTCGGCGGCGCGCTCTCGGTCGCGCTGATGCTCGACCATCCCTGGTGGCAGGGCGCCATCATCGGCGCGGTGATCACCCTGGTGGCGACGGTGGGAGATCTCGCGGAGTCGCTGATCAAGCGCGACCTGGGGGTCAAGGACATGGGCACCCTGCTGCCCGGTCACGGCGGCATCATGGATCGGCTGGATTCGCTGCTGCCGTCGGCCGTGGTCAGCTGGATCCTGCTGACGGCGTTCGTTCCGGTCGGCTGAATCACCCGCGAGCACGTGCGCTCAGCGGGACCGCACCCAGTGGTTCGCGTGTGGCCCGGCCGCTCGGCACCGGTAGGGCACGCCGAGATCGTCGACGCCGGTCATCGTCCGGCTCAGACACGCCCCGCCCGCCACCACTGCGCGCCAGCGCAGCGTCCCGTCGTGGTCGTCGTGCTGGCAGTACAGCGTTGCGATGCCCTCCGGATCTGCCCTGGCACCGAACTCGCCGCAGACCTTGTCCGCTGCGGCAGGACCATCGGGGACCGCCGGCGGCGAGGAACTGCTCGCCTGCGGGACCGTGCGGGTGGTCGCCTGCACGCTGATCGTGGTCGGTGACGACGTGGGCGGTGATGGGCTCGACGGCGTCGAATCGGTCGCCGACGGCGTCACGGACGGAGTCACGGGCGGGGGCGTCGACCCGGCCGGGGACGGAGCTGGGGCGAACGCGGTCGGCGCAAGCGAGGTCGCCACGGCAGCCTTCGGGCCCTTCGCCGGCGTCGGAGCCAGGGCCGTGGTGCTCGGGTCGACCAGGAGAAAGCCCGTCTGGGTGGCGCTGAACGTCGCCTCGGGTTGGCTGTTCGCACCGTCCTTGACCCGACCGCCGAGCCGGACGACCATGCCGGCCAACACGCCGAGGGCAACGGCGACCGCGAGCGCGGTGAGCGCTACCAGCGAGCGACGCGCCACGCGATCACCCCTAGTCACCGATAGGTTGCGGTGTGTCCCCAGACAGTAGAACGGATCACGCAACGACAACACCGTCCGCCGCGAATCGTGGCAATCATCCCATCCTGAGGCCAGGAAGAATGGCAGCGTGAGCACCGACATCCGCGCGAACACCGTGCTGCCCGCCCGTCGGCACCCGATCACTCTGCACACCGCAGACGGCCTTGACCTGGTCGGTGAGCTGGCGCTGCCCGAGGATCGCGATCCAGTGGCGACACTGATCTGCCTGCATCCGCTTCCCACCCACGGCGGGATGATGGACTCGCATCTGTATCGCAAGGCCGCGTTCCGGCTGCCGGCGCTCGCCGGGCTGGCCGTCCTCCGGTTCAACACTCGCGGCACCGAGAGCGCGCAGGGCCGCAGCGACGGCGCTTTCGACGAGGGCATCGGCGAGGAACTCGACGTCAGGGCCGCGGTCGACCACGCGGTGGCCGCCGGGCTGCCGGACCGGTGGTTGCTCGGCTGGTCGTTCGGCACCGAACTGGCGCTCCGGTACGGGGCGTCGCTGGACGTCACCGGTGCGGTGCTGATCTCGCCGCCGCTGCGCCGGGCCGGAGACGCCGATCTCGACTCCTGGGCAGTCTCGGGCAAGCCGCTGGTCGCCCTGGTACCCGAACACGACGACTACCTACAGCCGGCTGAGGCCGAGCAGCGGTTCCGCTCCCGCTATCCCGGTTGTGCAGTGGTGGCCTTCCCCGGCGCGAAACACTTGTTCGTCGGCAATGCGGAGGCCGTGCTCGACGCCGTCGTCGACGCGATCCGGCCCGGCACCGCGCCACTGCCGCGCACCTGGGACGGCCCGAGCAGCACCGCGACAGTGACCCTGGTGGGCAGCTGAGATGCCCGACCGGGAGCAGAAGGCGAGTCCGCCTCCGCTGGTGCTGCTGCACGCCTTCCCGCTCGATGCCCGGATGTTCGATCGACTGCCCGACATGCTCCCCGGGATAGACCTGCACACGCCGCATCTACCCGGATTCGGCGGCACCGAGGTCCCGTCCGGCCGGCCCGACCTGGGTCGGTACGCCGCCGCGGTCATCGCCCTGCTGGACGCCGCCGGGATCGACCGGGCCGTGATCGGGGGCGTGTCGATGGGCGGATACGTGACGCTCAGCGTGCTCGCCACCTGGCCTGAGCGGGTAGCCGGCCTGGTGCTCGCCGACACCCGCAGCACCGCGGATACGCCGGACGCCGCGGCCGGCCGGCTCACCAGGGCCACCGACGCCGAACAGCGGGGGCTGCCGTCGGGGGAGGAGCTGGTCGCCCCGCTGCTGGGCCCGGCTGCCACAGAGGGCGCCAGGACCGCAGCGGCGGCCCTGGCCGCAGCAGCAGCGCCGGCGGCCTTCGCCTGGGCCCAGCGAGCCATGGCGGCGCGCGGCGACACCACCGCGGTATTGGTCGCCGCCGAGGTGCCGACCCTCGTCGTGGTCGGCGCCGACGACGCGGTGACGCCACCGGCCGACGCTGCCGCGCTGGCCGACGCCGCCGGCACCGGCACCGCCGCCCTGGCCACGCTGGTGCAGATACCCGGTGCTGGTCACCTCACGCCCATCGAGACGCCCACCGAGTTCGCCGCCGCCGTCCGGGCCTGGTACTCGGCCACGTTCGACTGACCGGGTCGCCGACCAGCCCCGGTTCGGTGGCACCGCCCGCCGGCATGCACACCCACCGGGCCGAATCCGGTCTGTGGCAGGGTGGCGGCATGTCGCAAGCACTGCCGGACGACCCGGTCACCCGCCCGGTGAACCTGCCCCGGTTCACCGAGACCGGCGCCGTCGACCCGAAACTGGCCGGCACCGCGTTGGCCCTGCGCGGGCTCACCAAGGCATTCGACGCCCGCACCGTGGTCGACGCGGTGAGTCTGGACGTGCCGGCCGGCTCCTTCTTCGGGCTGGTCGGGCCGAACGGCGCCGGCAAGACCACCACCCTGTCCATGGTCACCGGCCTGTTGCGGCCGGACGCCGGCCGGGTGTTCCTCACCGGCGTGGACGTCTGGGCGGACCCGGTCACCGCCAAGACCAGAATGGGTGTGCTCCCCGACGGGCTCAAGCTGTTCGAGCGGCTGTCCGGGAAGGAGTTGCTCGGTTACCTCGGTCGGTTGCGCGGCATCGCCCCTGAGGTCGTCGACCAGCGCGCGGGCGAGCTGCTCACAGTGCTGGACCTGGCCGACGCCGGGGACAAGCTGGTCGCCGACTACTCCACCGGCATGCGCAAGAAGGTCACCCTGGCGGCAGCGCTGCTGCACACCCCGCCGGTGCTGCTCCTGGATGAGCCGTTGGAAGCCGTCGACCCGGTGAGTGCCAGGGTGATCCGCACCGTGCTCACCCGGTTCACCACCAACGGCGGCACCGTCATCTTCTCCTCGCACGTGATGGCGCTCGTCGAGGAGCTGTGCTCGCACGTCGCGGTGATGGCCGCCGGCCGGATCATCGCCTCCGGCGAGCTCGGCCAAGTGCGTGGTTCCGCCACATCGTTGGACGACGCGTTCATGCACCTGGTGGGTGCCGACGATGCGGGCACCGGGGGGTTGGAATGGTTGGGCTCTTCGCAAGCCTGAAGTGGACCTTGGTCACCAGCCGGCTGCGGCGGTCGAGCCGCGCGGTCAGGGCCTGGACCATCGTGCTGCTCGTGGTGGTGCTCGCGGCGCTGCTGTTCATCGCGTTCGGCCTGTCACAGCTGCGCCGGGTGCCGGATGTCGCACCGCTCGTGGTGACCGGTCTGTACGTCGCCCAGCTGCTCGGCTGGGCGTTGATGCCGCTGGTCGCGTTCGGCGTCGACGAAACGGTGGACCCTCAGCGGTTCGCGCTGCTGCCACTGCGGGCACAGACACTGCAACGCGGGCTGCTGGTGACCGCCGTGGTCGGCTGGCTGCCGGTGGCGAACATCATCGTCATGATCGGCGCGGTGATCGGCACGTCCTCCCCATGGGCGTTGCTCCCGGTCGCATTGATCGCGGCCGGGATCCAATTGATCACCTGCGTCGTACTGTCCCGGGCTGCGGCCACCGCGATGTCCTCACTGATGGCCAGCCGGCGGGGCCGCGATCTTGGCGTCCTCGTGGGCTTTGTGCTCGTCGCCGGGTACGTCGCGCTCTCCGCGCTGCTGAATTCGGGCAGTGGACAAAATATCCTGACCGAAGGCGCCGGTCGGGCCGCCAAGGTGCTGGGCTGGACGCCGCCGGGGGCGTTGGCCAGCTTGCCCTACCGGCTGGCCACCGGACAGTACGGGGCCGCCGCCCTCGGACTGGTGATCGCGCTTGTCGCGCTCGGGTTGGTCTGGTGGTGGTGGGGTCGTGCCCTGCACGTCCGGCTGACCACGGTGTCGTCCACCTCGGAGTCCGGCGGGGCCGGGGCCTCCACGTTGTCAGCGTCGGCGGGTTCGGCCACCGGCACCGCGGCGATGGCTCGGCTCGTCGCGCGGCGTGACGCGGTGCTGTCCTGGCGCGACCCCATGCGCCGCCTGCCGTGGCTGATCGTGCTGTTCATGGCGGTGTTCTGGCCGCTCGTGGTGTTCAGAGGCGCCGCAGGCGGGCTTGCGGTGTTCGGGGTGATCCTCGGATCACTCATGGCCGGTTCCCAGTCGGCCAACCAGTTCGGTGTCGAGGGTTCCGGCCTGTGGCTGCACCTGACGGCATACGCCGACCGGGCCAGGGCCCGCGGCGAGGTGCTCGGGCACGCCGCCGCGGCGATCCTGCCCGGTGCGGTCTGCGTGCTGATCGCCCTGGTCACCGTGTCCTCGATCGGCGGCGACTGGACCCAGACGCCGGCTGCCGCCGGGGTCTGCCTGGCCGCGCTGCTCGGCGCCTGCGCGATTTCGAGTTGGGTGTCCGCGTCGTTGCCCTTCGCCATGCCGCAGAGTCGCAAGTCGCTGTTCGCCTCGAGCGTGCCCGGGCAGAAGGGCCGGACGACGGGCGCCCAGGTGTCGATCCTGCTGGGCGGTCTGGTGTCGGCCCTGCCGGCGGCCGGACTGGCGGTGGTCTCGGCGCTCGTCGACCCGGCGTGGGGCTGGCTGGCGCTCGCGGTGGGCCTGCTGAGCGGTGCGGTCATGCTGCTCGTCGCGATACCGGCGACCGCTGATCGCTACCTGGCCACCGGGCCGGAGATCCTGGCCGTGGTCTCGGCAGGGGACCGGGTCTGAGCGTCCGGCTGCGCCAAGGGCGAGCCGTCAGCGGCGACGGAGCTTGACCGGTCGGCGGTGCGGCTGGCGACCGTTCGTGCCGTTCGTGCCCGGGCCGGCGACGGTCACCGGTTCCCCGGCGGTGGTGGCGGTCGGCGGTTCTTCCGACGCGTCGTGATCGGCCCTGGTGCTCGGCTCCTCGGCGGGCGCGTCGCCCGGGGTCTGTTCGGCCGCGACGGCTGACCCGGCCGGTGCTGCTCCGGTGACTTCGGCATCGGTCGGCGATTCGTCGGCTGCGCCGGCATCCGTGGGCGAACTGTCGGCCGCCTCGGCATCCGACGACCCGCCGTCGGCGATGACGGACCAGTGCTCGATCCCGGGCACCTGCACCGGCCGTCCGGCGGGATCGGACGGGAAGTCGCCGGATCGTTGCCGGTCCGATTCCTCCGGCAGCGCCACGATCCGACCAGGTGCGGTGCCGACAAGCTCCCGCACCTTGTCCAGGTGCACGAGCAACTCGGCCAGCTGCCCGTCGACCCGGCCGCGAAGGTCGAGCAACTCCTCGACAGCGGCATCCGCCTCGGCCACCCGGTGATGGGCCTCGAGGGTTGCCGCCTCGACCGTCCGCCTGGATCGGTCGGTCGCCTCGCTGACCAGCCGCTCGGCCTCCAGCGTCGCGTCGCTGACCAGCCGGTCGGCCTCCGCCGTCGCCTCAGCGACCCGACGACGGGCCTCCGCCACCGACTGCTCCTCGCGCTCGGTCAGCACCCGGTGCGCCTCCGTGCGCCGGGCGGCGATGGCGATTTCGAAGTCCTCCTCGACCGCGGTGCGGCGGGCCGTCGACTCCGCGTCGAGGCGCTGCGCGGCCGCTGCCGCATCTCCGGTGGTCTTCTCGGCGGCCGACCTGGCTTCCGCCATCAGTCGGGTTGCCTCGGCCGTTGACTCGACGTGCAACCGCTGCGCCTCGGCCGTCGACTCGGTGCGCAGCTGCTCCGCTGCAGCGGTGGAATCGGTGCGCAGCCGCTCCGCCTCCGCGGTGGATTCGGTCCGGAGCCGCGCGGCCTCGGTGGTCGCTGCGGCGAGCACCCGCTCGGCCTCGGCGGTCGCCTCGGTACGCAGTCGTTGCGCCTCCGTGTTGGCGTCGGCCAACACCTGGTCGGCCTCGGCGCGGGCGTCCGTGCGCAAGGTGGTCGCTTCGTCGGTGGCCTCCCCGACCAGCAGGGTGACCTGCTCCGCCAGCTGGGCGCGGCCACGGTCCCGCTCCAACTCGAAGGCCCTGCGCGCGTCGGCAGCCTCCTCCAGCGCGGACTGCAGCTCGGACCTCAACTGACTCGCGTCGGACTCAGCGGCGGCCTTGATCTCCGCGGCCTCCTCCTCGGCGAGCCGGATCATCCGCTGCATCCGATCGGACAAGCCCGTCATGGTCACCGGTTGCAGGGCGTTGCGGTCCAATTGCGTCCGCAGCGTGTCCGACTCGGCCTGGGTGGCCTGCAACTGCGATGTCAGCTCGGACAGACGTTGGTTCGTCGCCTCCCGGTTCGCGGTCGCAATGCGCAATTCGTATTCGAGCCGTTCCAAGTGGGCCGTGACCTGATCGGGGTGGTAGCCGCGGCGCACCACTTCGAACGGCGTCTGGGCCGGCAGCCATTCGCTGGACGTCATGTCCCCATGCTCCCATCCCGGGAGGTGCAGTCGGGGGAGCGAGGCTGGACGAGTTCAACGAGGACCCCGCCGGCGTCCTTGGGATGGATGAAGTTCACCAAGGATCCCCCGGTGCCGTCGGCCGGCTCGTCGAAGAGCACCCGCAGGCCGGCGGCGCGCACCGTGTCGGCCGCCACCCGCACGTCCGGCACCCTGAGTGCCAGTTGCTGCAGACCCGGGCCGGATCGGTCGAGGAACCGGCCGATGGCGGAGTCGGCGGTCAGCGGCGCCAACAATTGCAGCCGGGCCCGGTCGGGGCCGGTCCCGCCGAACGTGATCATTGCCTCCTCGACACCTTGCGTGGTGTTCGTCTCCCGGTGTTCGAGCACGCCACCGAGCACCTCGGTCTGGAAGGCGATCGCGGCGTCAAGGTCCGGGACCGCGATGCCGACGTGATCGACCGCGGTGACGTGCAAGCGCTCACGCAGATCCATGGCCCCGAGGGTACGGCGCGCCGGCAGCCGGATTGCAGCGCTGCGCGTGACGACCAAGCCACTCCCGACCCTCGGTCGGTCGCCACCTCGACTAGATTTCGTCGTATGGGATCGACGGTGATCGTGGCAGGTGCGCGTACTCCGATGGGTCGGCTCTCCGGAGCGTTGGGAACGGTGCCCGCCACCGATCTCGGTGGGGCGGCCATCCGTGGTGCGCTGCGTCGCGCGCAGGTCGACCCGGTCGACGTCGAGTACGTGATCATGGGTCAGGTGCTCACCGCCGGGTGTGGGCAGATCCCGGCCAGGCAGGCCGCTGTCGCCGGCGGCATCGCGATGGACGTGCCGGCGCTGACCATCAACAAGGTCTGCTTGTCCGGGCTGGCTGCCATCGCGCTCGCCGACCAACTCATCAGGGCCGGCGAGTTCACCACCGTGGTCGCCGGCGGCATGGAGTCGATGACCAACGCGCCGCACCTGCTGCCGAAGTCCCGCGCGGGCTACAAGTACGGCGATGTGACGCTGCTCGACCACATGGCGTTCGACGGTCTGCACGACGCGTTCACCGACGTGCCGATGGGCGCGTTGACCGAGGCGGCCAACGACGCGGCGCCCATCCCGCGGGCCGAGCAGGACGCGTTCGCGGCCAGGTCCCACCAGCGCGCGGCTGCGGCGGTGGCCGCCGGTCACTTCGCGCAGGAGATCGAACCGGTCACCGTGTCCGGCCGGCGCGGCGAGGTGCTGGTGGACGCCGATGAGGGCATTCGTCCCGACACCACGGTCGAGGCGTTGGGCAAGCTGCGTCCGGCGTTTCGGCCGGGCGGCAGCGTGACCGCCGGCTCGGCGTCACCGATCTCCGACGGCGCTGCGGCGGTCGTGGTGATGGACAAGGCCGAGGCGGAGCGTCGCGGTCTTCCGTGGCTCGCCGAGATCGGTGCCCACGGCGTCGTCGCCGGACCCGACTCCACCTTGCAGTTGCAGCCGGCCAACGCGATCAGGGCGGCCTGCAAGAAGGCCGGCATCGCGGTGGCCGACCTGTCCCTGGTCGAGATCAACGAGGCGTTCGCCGCGGTCGGCATCGCCTCGACCCATGATCTGGGGATCAGCCCGGACATCGTCAACGTCAACGGTGGCGCGATTGCGTTGGGCCACCCGATCGGGATGTCCGGAGCCCGGCTGGCCCTGACCCTGGCGCTGGAACTGCGCCGTCGCGGAGGCGGGACCGGGGCGGCCGCGCTGTGCGGCGGAGGCGGCCAGGGCGACGCGCTCCTGCTCACCGTCCCAGCCGGCTGACGGTGGGGCTGCCCGACGATCCGGGCGCGCTGGTCGAGGCCGCCCGGGACGGATCGACCAGGGCCGTTGGTCGGTTGGTGAGCATGATCGAACACGGTGGCGCTTCCGCGGCACGGGTCGCCGCGGCGGTGTCCGGAGTGACCAGGTCCGGCCGGGTGTTCGGGTTGACCGGCCCGCCCGGCGTCGGGAAGTCGACCACCGTCGCGCGGCTCATCGCCGGGTACCGGGAGCGGGGCCGCCGGGTGGCGGTGCTGGCGGTCGACCCGTCGAGCCCGTTCTCCGGCGGCGCGCTCCTGGGCGATCGTGTGCGCATGGCCGCGCACGCCACGGACCCACAGGTCTACATCCGGTCCATGTCCAGCCGTGGTCAACTCGGCGGGCTGTCCGCGGCCGCGCCGGCCGCGGTTGACCTGTTGTCCACCCTGGGATTCGACCCGGTGCTCGTCGAGACGGTCGGCGTCGGGCAGAACGAGGTCGATGTCATGCGACTGGCTGACACCGTCGGGGTGGTGCTCGCCCCCGGGATGGGGGACGGCGTGCAGGCGGCCAAGGCCGGCATCCTCGAGGTCGCCGACCTCCTGGTGGTCAACAAGGCGGACCGGGAAGGGGCGGAGATCGCCCTGCGGGAACTGCGCGGCATGGTCGCGCTCGGCCGGGCCGGCACCGCCGAGCCCGGGCAGTGGCGGGTTCCGGTGCTGTCACTGGTGGCCACCGACGGCACCGGGATGGTGGAGCTGATGGCCGAGATCGACGCTCACGCCGAGCATCTCGCCGCCAGCGGCGAGGACGAGCTGCGACGTCGACGCCGGGCGGGCAGCGCGGTGCGGACGGCGTTGCTGGAGACCGTCGACCGTGAGTTGTCCTCCGCGGCAGGCGTCGCGGCGTTGCAGCGGGCCACGAGCCGGGTGGCTGACGGCCTCTCGGATCACCGCCGCGAGGCGGCCGAGGTGGCCGCGTGGTTGGGTTCGCGACTCGAGTAGTCGGGCCGAGCAAAACCGGCCGTTGTCCGATCCGGCGTCACTGCCGAGCAGCCAAATGGGGTGGTTTGTTGTCGCTGCGTGGGTATGGTCGGTGGCTCCGGCCGATCCGAAGGAGCTTCGTGCAACCGACTGCCGCATCGAGTCCGCCTGCAGAATCCGGCGGTGAGCTGACCATCGAAGTGACTGACGTGGTCAAACGTTACGGTCCGCTGGCCGCGGTGGACGGCGTCTCGCTCTCCGTGCGTCGGGGGGAGTTCTTCGGCATCCTCGGCCCGAACGGCGCAGGCAAGACGACCTTGTTGGAGATCATCGAGGGCCTTCGGGAAGCCGACACCGGCACGGTCCGGTTGCTCGGCGAGAGCCCGTGGCCGCGGAACTCGAATCTGTTGCCGCGGATCGGCGTGCAGTTGCAGGCGTCGTCGTTCTTCGAGCGGCTGACCGCGCGCGAACAGCTGCAGACGTTCGCCGCGCTCTACAACCTGCCGGGCCGCCGGGTGGACGAGATGCTCGAGCTGGTCGGCCTGGTCGACCGCGCGGGCGAGCGGGCCGAGAAGCTGTCCGGCGGCCAGGCCCAACGGCTCTCGGTCGCCTGCGCACTGATCCATGATCCCGAGGTGGTGTTCCTGGACGAACCGACGGCCGCATTGGACCCACAGGCCCGGCGCAACCTCTGGGACACGCTGCGGGCCATCAACGACGAGGGCCGCACGGTGGTGCTCACCACGCACTACATGGACGAGGCTGAGATCCTCTGCGACCGGGTTGCGGTGATGGATCATGGCAAGGTCCTGGAGCTCGGTGCGCCGGCCGAACTCGTTCGTGGGCTGGAAGCGCCGGTCCGCATTTCCGTCACCGCGGCCGCGCTGACCGGCGAACACGCCAAGACGCTGCCGGGAGCCGAGGAGGTCACCGCGGACGGTGTGTCCACGGTGATCTCCACGCACGACCCGGGTCCGGTGCTCTCGGCGCTGGCCGAGGCGGGCGCTCTGGACGGCCTCCAGGTGCGCGGCGCGACCCTGGAGGACCTCTTCCTCAACCTGACCGGGCGGGAGTACCGGGCATGAGCGCGGCAACCGTCCGATCGTCGGCGGGCGGTCGGGGAGCCGGCACGAGGGCGTTCAACAGCCTGGCCGTCGCCATGTTCAAGGGGTTCGTCCGGGACCGGATGAGCCTGTTCTTCACCCTGTTCTTCCCGCTGTTCTTCATCGTCATCTTCGGCACCGTGTTCGCCAGTGCCGGGCAGTCGAAGGTGAAGGTGATCGAGGTCGGTTCGGTCCCGCTGGTGGATTCGATGCCGGCGGAGGCGCGGGCCCAGTTCGACCAGATCATCACCCTGGAACAGTCCACCGACCTGAACGCGGCGTTGGAATCGGTGCGCAAGGGCGATGTCGCGGCGGCCGTCGAGCAGCAGGGCAACGAGCTCGTGCTGCACTTCTCGGCGGCGGATCAGGTGCAGTCCGCGACCGTGCAGGGGGTGTTCTCGGCATTCGTCGACCAGGCCAACATCGCGGCGACCGGCGCGCCGCCGACGTACACGTTGACCACCCAGCAGGTCGAGGATCAGTCGCTCAAGGCAATCCAGTTCGTCACGCCGGGCATGATCGGGTACGGCATCTCGTTGGGTGCCACGTTCGGCGCCGCCCTGACGCTGATCACCTGGCGGGAGAAGAAGCTGCTCCGCCGGCTCCGATTGGCTCCGGTGGCCACGGCCTCCGTGGTCACCTCGAGGGTGGTCGTGTCGTTGGCGATCGCGCTTGTGCAACTGGCCATCTTCATCGGGGTCGCGTCGCTGCCCTTCCTCGGTCTGCAACTGTCCGGCGCCTGGTACATGGCGGTGCCGCTGACCCTGGCCGGGACCCTGGCGTTCCTGGCCATCGGTCTGTTCGTCGGGGCCATCGCCAAGACGTCGGAGGGCGGTGCCGGGCTGGCGAACCTGATCATCCTGCCGATGGCCTTCCTGTCCGGAGCATTCATCCCGATCGAGAACGCGCCCGGCTGGCTCGGGGCCACTGCCAAGGTGCTGCCGATGGGTTGGCTGGTGCAGGGGCTCAAGGACGTGATGGTGCGCGGGCAGGGACCGCAGGCCGCCTTGCTGCCGATGCTGATCCTGGTCGCCTTCGCAGCGGTGGTGACGGTGATCGCCGCACGGCTGTTCAAGTGGGACACAGCCTGATCGATTGCGCCGAAGGGGCGCCGGATACGGTCGCAGTATGGAATTCCGCTACCTCGGCCGGTCCGGCCTGAAGATCTCCGAAATCACCTACGGCAACTGGCTCACCCACGGCGGCCAGGTCGAGAACGATGTTGCCGCCGCCTGCGTGCAGGCCGCGCTGGACGCCGGCATCACCACCTTCGATACCGCCGACGCCTACGCCAACGGCGCGGCGGAGGAGGTGCTGGGCAAGGCGCTGGCCGGCGAGCGCCGGGCCTCGCTGGAGATCTTCACCAAGGTCTACTGGCCGACCGGTCCCAAGGGGCCCAACGACACCGGGCTGAGCCGCAAACACATCATGGAGTCGATCGACGCGTCGCTGCGTCGGCTGGGCACCGACTACGTCGACCTGTACCAGGCCCACCGCTACGACACCGCGACGCCCCTGGAAGAGACCATGCAGGCCTTCGCCGACGTCGTTCGGCAGGGCAAGGCGCTCTACATCGGGGTGAGCGAGTGGACCGCCGAGCAGATTCGTGCCGGACATGCGCTGGCCGGCGATCTGGGCATCCAACTGATCTCGTCGCAGCCGCAGTACTCGATGCTCTGGCGGGTGATCGAGCCCGAGGTGGTACCCACCTGCGCCGAGTTGGGAATCAGTCAGATCGTCTGGTCGCCCATGGCCCAGGGTGTGCTGTCGGGCAAGTACAAGCCCGGGGAGCCGCTGCCCGAGGGGACGCGGGCCACGGACGAGCAGGGCGGTGGTGCGTCGGCGATCAAGCGGTTCCTCACCGATGAGGTGCTGACCGCGGTGCAGCGGCTCGCACCGATTGCCGACGAGGTCGGGCTGAGCATGGCGCAGCTTGCGATCGCCTGGGTACTGCACAACGAGAACGTGGCGGCCGCGCTGGTCGGGGCCTCCCGACCGGAACAGGTGGCCAGCAACGTCGAGGCGGCCGGGGTGCAGCTGACCGACGAGGTGATGACCCGCATCGACGAGGCGCTCGGCGACGTGGTGGTCAGCGATCCCGGGCAGACGGCAGCCGGCGCACCGCAGCGCACCTGAGGCGACGGCGGTGCGTCTGGGCGACCGGTGCGTCTGGGCGATCGGCGGTGCGTCTGGGCGACCGGCGGTCCGTCAGGCGAAGTCGCCGGCCGCCCTGCGCACCTTGGTGAGCATTCCGGACAGTTGCACCAGCTCGTCGTCGTCGAGGCCGACGAACGCGAAGTTCGCCGCGGTCACCGCCTCGGTGGTGGCCGCGAGCCGTTCCCGACCGGCCTCGGTCAACTGCACCAGCGTGGTCCGCCGGTCGCTCGGGTGCGGCAGCCGGCGGGCCAGCCCGTCCAGCTCCAGCCGGTCGACGATGTTGGTGATCGACGTCGGATGCAATTGGAGCCGCTCTCCCATCAGCCGCATGGGCAGTGAACCGCGCCGGGAAAACGACAACAGAACCAGAGCCTCGTATCTCGCGAAAGTCAGTCCGTGCGGCTTGAGCGCGTCGTCGACCCCGGCCTGCAGGATCTGTTGGACCCGCATGACGTTGGTCACTGCCTCCATGGCGGTGCTGGGCCCGATCCGCTCCGACCACGTCTGTGCGGCCTTGGCGATCGGATCGAACGGCAACGCCGGGGCGGTGTCCGCGGTCATCCGTGCGCCTCGCTTCGCGTCGGCGTACGCACGACGTGCTGATCGTTCGCTCGCTGTCGCTCGCTCATGCAGCGACCGTAGCAAGCGGTGTACCCGCCGGTAACACCGAGCAGGACCGATAGCTGGACATCCGATAGTCGGATATCCTGCTAATACCGCCATGGAAATCGACAGGGAGGTCACCGTGACCATGACCGAACGGTCGTCCGCCTCACCCGAAGGGGCCAGTTCCGGTGCCGTCCCGGACGGCGCTCGCGAGCGCACCGGGGAGGTCGACCTGTCCGCGGCGCAGCGACCCGGCGATCCGATCGCCATCCAGGCGGGTCGGGAGCGCTGGGAGCGCCGGTTCGAGGCAGCCATGGCTGCCGGCCGGGTGCGGGAGGCCGACTTCACCACGCTCTCCGGCCTCGATGTCGCGCCGGTCTACGGACCGCAACCCGGGGACACCGTGGAGGGGTTCGACCGGATCGGCTGGCCGGGGGAGTACCCGTTCACCCGTGGCCTGCATGCCACCGGCTATCGCGGCAAGCCCTGGACGATTCGGCAGTTCGCCGGGTTCGGCAACGCCGACGACACCAACGAGCGGTACCGGATGATCCTGGCCGAGGGCGGGAACGGGCTGTCCGTGGCCTTCGACATGCCGACGCTGATGGGCCGTGACTCCGACGACCCACGAGTCGCTGGGCGAGGTCGGACACTGCGGGGTGGCGATCGACTCGGCGGCCGACATGGACGTGTTGTTCGGCGGCATCGACCTGGGCACGGTCACCACCTCGATGACCATCAGCGGTCCGGCGGTGCCGGTGTTCTGCATGTACCTGGTCGCCGCTGAACGACAGGGTGTGGCAGTCGGATCGCTGGACGGCACGCTGCAGACCGACATCTTCAAGGAGTACATCGCGCAGAAGGAGTGGCTCTTCCCGCCCGACCCGCACCTGCGGCTGATCGGCGACCTGATGGCGTACTGCGCGGCGAACATTCCTGCCTACAAGCCGATCTCGGTCTCCGGCTACCACATCCGGGAGGCGGGCTCGACGGCCGCCCAGGAACTCGCCTACACCTTGGCCGACGGGTTCGGCTACGTCGAACTCGGGTTGACCCGCGGGCTGGACGTGAACACCTTCGCGCCCGGACTCAGCTTCTTTTTCGACGCCCACATCGACTTCTTCGAGGAGATCGCGAAGTTCCGCGCGGCGCGCCGGATCTGGGCGAGATGGATGCGAGATGTCTATGGCGCGACCGATCCGCGCGCGCAATGGCTGCGGTTCCACACCCAGACCGCCGGGGTTTCGCTGACCGCACAGCAGCCGGACAACAACGTCGTGCGCACCGCGGTGGAAGCCCTCGCGGCCGTGCTCGGCGGGACGAACTCGTTGCACACCAACGCGTTGGACGAGGTTCTCGCGCTGCCCAGCGCGAAGGCCGCGCAGATCGCGTTGCGCACCCAGCAGGTGCTGATGGAGGAGACCGGGGTCGCCAACGTAGCCGACCCGCTCGGCGGTTCGTGGTACGTCGAGCAGCTCACCGACCGGATCGAAGCCGAGGCCGAGCACATCTTCGGGCGGATCAAGGACCTGGCCGCCCTGGCCGTGCCGTCCGGTCGGCACCCGATCGGTGAGATGACCAGCGGCATCCTCCGTGGCATCGAGGATGGTTGGTTCACCGGTGAGATCGCTGACGCCGCCTTCGCGTTCGCCATCGCACTGGACAAGGGCGAGAAGAAGATGGTCGGCGTCAACACCCTCACCGGCGGCGTCGGTGACGCTCTGGAGATCCTGCGGATCTCACCGGACGTCGAGATCGCCCAGAACGCCGTGCTGCGCACCCGGCGCGCCGGGCGGGACTCCGCCGCGGTGGATTCGGCCCTGGACGCGCTGCGCCGGGCGGCCGCGGCGGACACCGGCAACCTGATCCCTCCGATGCTCGACGCAGTACGCGCGGAGGCGACCCTGGGGGAGATCTGTGGGTTGCTGCGTGAGCTGTGGGGCGAGCACGTGGAGCCGGCTCGGTTCTGACAGTCGGACCCGGTCTCGCTGTCCGGGCGGGTGTGCGCCCACGGGCGCGATCGTCGCTGCAACGAAGGCACGCGCGTGGTGATCCCTGGGACTGTCGGCGGCCGCGCGTAACGTGCGCAGCGAACGGAGCCAGTGGGTTCCCGGATGCGTGGACGGGCGGACGAGATCGGCGATGACGGCAGCGGCAGTACCGGTGGGGCGAAGGGCTCGGGTCGGGTCCGCGATGGCCGCGCCGGCAGCGTCGCCCTGGTTCGCCGGTGTGTTGGTCGGGTTCGACCTGGAGACGACCGGCACCGACCCGTCGTCGGCGAGGGTCGTCACGGCCGCGATCTCCTACGTCGCCCCCTCGGGCGTGCTGCTGCCGCGGTCGCGGGAGTGGATCGTCGATCCCGGGGTGGAGATTCCCGACGGTGCTCGCGCCGTGCACGGCATCAGCACGGAGCAGGCCCGGCGGGCCGGTGGTCCGGCGCTGACCGGATTGTGGGAGATCCTCGACGAGTTGGAGGCGGTGTGCGCAGCCGGGCTGCCGCTGGTGGTGTTCAACGCCCCGTACGACTTGACGCTGATGGACGCGGAAGCGGCGCGGTATGGGCTACCCGGATTGCGCCGGCGGCGTGCCTTCGAGGATGCGTTGGTGGTCGATCCGCTGGTCATCGACCGTTTTGTCGATCCCGGACGGGATGGGCCGCGCACCTTGCAGGCCACCGCGGAGGCCTATGGCGTGGCTGCGGATGCGCCCCACACCGCGACCGGTGATGCCCTGACGGCGTGCCTGGTGGCCAGGGCGATCGGTCGGCGCTACCCGTTGGTGGGCACGGCCGATCCGACGACACTGCATGCCGCGCAACAGGAGTGGTACCGGTGCCGAGCGGTGCACGTGCAGGCCAGCCGTCGGGCCCATGGGGACGCCCAGGCAGTGGTGGACAAGGGATGGCCGGTGTACGACGGGCATCCGGTGTGGTTCGTGGCCCGTGAAACACTGGGTGCATGAGTCGTCCTGATCCTCGCCGGCAGGCCGCGGCCGTGGCCGCGTCCGCCGCCTTCGCAGGTGCTGTCGATCTGTCCGCTCTGAAGGCCAGGGCGACCGCGCCCCCGGCACCGGCCGCTCCTGCCGATCCGGGTGTTGGTGGGTCCGTTCCCGCCGCCGGCACTGGGTCGCCGTTCGTCATCGAGGTCACCGAGGCGTCCTTCGGCCAGGTCGTGCAGGCCTCGTCCCAGGTGCTCGTGGTGGTCGAGCTGTGGGATTCGCAGGCCGACCGGTCGATACAACTCTCGCCGGCGCTCGAGCAACTGGCCGCGGCGGCCGGCGGGTCGTGGATCCTGGCCAGGGCGGACATCGCGACCCAGCCACGCATCGCGCAGGCGTTCGGCGTCCAGGCCGTGCCGACCGTCATCGCCGTCGCGGCCGGCCAGCCGGTGGACGGGCTGACCGGGGTGTTGCCGGAACCGCAGGCCAGGCAGTGGATCTCCGGCCTGCTCGACGCGCTGCGTGATCGGCTTCCCGGCATCAAGGAAGCCGAGGCGCAGACCCCGCCCGAGGAGCTGCCGGTCGATCCGCGGTTCACCGCCGCCGAGGAGAAGTTGGACAACGGTGACCTGGCGGGCGCGGCCGAGGCCTACCGGGCGATCCTGGCCCAAGAGCCGGCGAATGCCGAGGCTGCGGCAGCGCTGAACCAGACGGAGTTCCTGGCCCGGGTATCCGAACACCCCGCCGACGCGGTGGCCGCGGCGGACGCGGCACCCGACGACGTGGCCCTGCAATCCGCTGCCGCCGACGTCGAGGTGTCCCAGGGCCAGGTCGTCGAGGCCTTCAACCGGATGATCGAGGCCGTGCGGCGCACCACCGGCGACGAGCGCACCGCGGCCCGGGAACGTCTCGTCTCACTGTTCGCGCTGTTCCCCACGGACGACCCCGAGGTGGTCGCGGCGCGGCGCCGTTTGGCCGCCGCGCTGTACTGACCCGAAACGCCGCTGTCGTGACCCGAGAATGAGGGTGGTCAGCACGTGACCGTGTCGGGGGCCCGGTCTAGCCTGCGTTCCATGCACCGGAGCAGGATCGGCGTCGTCCTGATCGACCATCCCATCGAGACGTATGACGCTGCGGCGTCGTTCTGGACCGCTGCGCGTGGCGGCGGCCGCGGAGCTACCGGCGACCCGCCCGACGACGAGCCGTACGAGGCGCTCGATTCGCTGCCCGGCGGGGTGAAGCTCGACCTCCAGCGCACGGGATCGGGCACCCCGCCCCGGATCCACCTCGACATCGAGACCGACGACGTCACCGCGGAGGTCCAGCGTCTGCTCACCCTCGGCGCCCGGGTGGTCGAGGAGCGCGACGGCTACACGATTCTCGCCGATCCCGGCGGGCTGGTGTTCTGTGTGGTGCCCGTCCAGACCGGGAGTGCCTTCGACGGGCACTCGACTACCTGGTCGTGATGACCTCGTGAGCTCGGTGCGCTGGCGGTCCGAGACCCCCGCCCGCCGATGCGCCGTTCTGACCGAGAGCCGCGGCGCGACGATGATCGCCGATCAGCCGCAGCTCGGGAGGCCCTCGTCGAAGCCGGTCGCGAATGCGGCCAACTCCTCGAAGGTCGCCCCTTCCCGGCTCCGCATCATGTCCATCGCCTCGTCCGCGTCCCCTGGCCAAGAGCCCAACTGTCCGGTGTCGGCCTTCCCGTACACGAATCCGGTCCAAGCCCCGAGGTAACACGCCGCGGCTTGCGGCCTGTCGGCGCCGAAACGCGCGTCGCCGGCCGCCAGCGCGGTGGTGGCCGCCCGCGCGAACTGGCCGAACGGGGCTGCAGCCCGCAGGTCGCCTGGGGATGCCGCGGTGGAGCCGTTGTTCGGAAGTGCAGTCGGGTCGAAGGCGCGAATCGACTCCTCTGCGGCGCGGTCAACCGCACTGCCCGACGCGAATCGAGCCTTGGACGTGTCCACCCCACGAATCCGACCCTCCGTGAGGCGGAGGCCCTCAACCGTGAGCGCAGAACATGCCGCGGCCCCACCTCGAATGCCGGCCAGGGCGGCGCGCAGGCGATCGAGGCCGAAGCCGTGGGCCTGCGGGCTGGTCACCTCGGTGTCCACCGGATCCCGGAATTCGATCAGCGGAGAGACCGCCCGCAGCAAGGAACTGGCCGGCAGGTGAACGGCCACGTGATCGCCGGCGGGACCGGCGTGGGCCGGGCGACCGGAATCGGCCGAACCGGGCGACAGTGCGCTGGGTGCCTCCGTGCTGGAAGCGTTTGCGCTGCGTTCCGACGTGGCCGGGCCGGTGTCGGGCGCAGCGGTGGAAGAGGGCGCCGAGGTGGAGACGGGAGCAGAGCTGGTCCCGGTGGCTTGGGCGGTGCCGGGGGCAGCGGTGGAGCTGGGGCCAGGCACGGTGCCGGAGCCGGCGGTGGTGCTCGGGCCAGGGGCGGTGCCGGTGCCGGTCGGGCCGGTTTCCGGGTCCGTCGTAGCAGATCCGGTCACCCCGGTACCGGAGCCGTTCGACGCACTGCCGGACGCCGTAGCGACCGCGGAGCCGCCGTCGGCGACGACCAACCACGCCAGGAACGCCCCTGCATCGCAGTCGGCGCGTGCCTCCTGCAGGATCGCCGGGGTGCTCGCCTGTGACCCGGCCGGCGCGGCCGACCGGGCTTGGACAGCATGGCCGAATTCGTGGGCCAGGGACGCCGTCAATCCGGCCGTCCCGTACTGGTCCAACAACACCGGAACGAGCGCAGCCGAGTCGTAGACGATGCCGTCGTCGGCGCGACAGTAGTAGGCGTTGCCCAACAACGTGGCGGCCGGCGAGACGCAGAGTGCACCGGACCCTGACCCGGACCCGTCGACCGATGCGTATCCGCCCCGCAGCGGCTCGAACTCCGTGCCCAGCCGGGGGAGCTCTGCGCCCCAAAAGGTCTGAAGGTCGCCGAATACGGCCGCAGCGAGGAGGTCGTCCGAGGACTCGAACCCGTTGACGACGTGCACCGGCACCGGCGCCCCGGCCGCCGGCTCGATGCGTTCGGCGGCCACGGCGATCCCGCCGACCGGCGGGACGAGCACGCCGGCGGCCATCACGAGCAGCGCGACCACTGCACCGATCGTGGCGGCCGCAGAGCCGACCGCGAAACCCGGCCGATGCCGGGCAGATCGGTGACGCACGATGGTCAGTCGGGCACCAGCCACAGCGCACCCAACGGTGGCAAGGTCAGCGACGCCGACGCCGGCTGGCCGTGCATCGGCACCTCCTCGGCCTGCACCGCGCCCATGTTCCCGGTTCCCGAGCCGCCGTAGTCACCCGAATCAGTGTTCACCGCCTCACGCCAGGTCCCCGGAAATGGCAGACCGACCCGATATGCGGAGTGCGGCATCGCAGCGAAGTTGAGCAGGCAGGCGACCACCGAACCGTCGGAACCCCACCTCAGGTAGGTGAACACGTTGCCGTCACGGTCGTTCGCATCGATCCAGGTGAACCCGCTCGGGGTGAAGTCCTGACTCCACAACGCCGGCAGTTCCCGGTAGGCCCGGTTGAGGTCGCCGATCAGTCGGCGAATCCCGGCGTGCAACGGATCGTCGAGCAACTCCCACGGCAGCGATCCGGAGTCGTTCCACTCCCATGGGCTTCCGAGTTCGCTGCCCATGAACAGCAACTGCTTGCCCGGGTGCGCCCACATGTGTGCGAAGTATGCCCGCAGCGTCGCCGCCTTCTGCCAGGAGTCGCCCGGCACCTTGCCCCACAGCGAACCCTTGCCGTGCACCACCTCGTCGTGCGAGATCGGCAGCACGAACTGTTCCGAGAAGGCGTACATCATGGAGAACGTCATCTCGTTGTGATGCCATGCGCGGTGCACCGGATCGCGGCTGACGTAGCCGAGACTGTCGTGCATCCACCCCATGTTCCACTTCAGATGGAACCCGAGACCGCCCAGGTGCGTCGGCCGGGTGACCCCCGGCCACGCCGTCGACTCCTCGGCAATCATCAGCGCGCCCGGAACGCGCTTGCCCACCGTGGCGTTGGTCTCCTGCAGGAACGACACCGCCTCGAGATTCTCGTTGCCGCCGTAGATGTTCGGCATCCATTGGCCCGGCTCGCGGGAGTAGTCCAGGTAGAGCATCGAGGCAACCGCGTCGACCCGCAGGCCGTCGACGTGGAACTCCTCCAACCAGTAGACCGCGTTGGCAACCAGGAAGTTCCGTACCTCCCGCCGCCCGAAATCGAACACCAGCGTTCCCCAGTCCGGTTGTTCACCCCGGCGGGGATCCGGGTGCTCGTACAGCGATGTGCCGTCGAACCGGGCGAGTGCCCAGTTGTCCCGCGGGAAGTGGGCCGGCACCCAGTCCATGATCACGCCGTAGCCGGCTTGGTGAAGTCGGTCGACCAGGTATCGGAAGTCGTCAGGCGAACCGTGTCTCGGATCCGGTGCGTAGTACGACGTCACCTGGTACCCCCACGACCCGCCGAACGGGTGGGCGGCCAGCGGCAGGAATTCGATGTGGGTGAAACCGGTCTCGGCCAGATCGGCGATCATCTCGTCGGCCATCTCGCGATAGCTCAGACCCTGCCGCCAGGAGCCGGCATGTACCTCGTAGATGGACATGGGGCCGTTGAGCACGTCGGTGTTCGACCGGCGCTCCAGCCACTCGCCGTCACCCCATTCGTAGTGGCTGTCGAACACCACGGACGCCGTGGCCGGCGGAACCTCGGCGGCCGACGCGAACGGATCGGCCTTCTCCCGCCAGACGCCGTCCCGGCCCAGGATGACGTACTTGTACTTGGTGCCGGCACCGACGCCGGGAATGAACAGTTCCCAGACGCCGGTGGACCCGAGCACCCTCATCGGGGTGCCTGCGCCGCCGGACCAGTGGTCGAAGTCGCCGGAGATGCGGACGCCACGGGCGTT
Organism: uncultured Actinomycetota bacterium; assembly: GCA_963834185.1. Classification (GTDB taxonomy): domain Bacteria; phylum Actinomycetota; class Actinomycetes; order Mycobacteriales; family Nakamurellaceae; genus Nakamurella. The sequence goes on along the minus strand of CAWIAR010000002.1, from coordinate 614,697 downwards.
CGGCGCCCACACCGCGAAGGAGGTGCCGGTGACGGTGCCGCCGGGTGTCTCGTAGCTGCGGACATGCGCGCCCAGGACGTTCCACAGCTGCTCGTGACGGCCCTCACCGATGAGGTACAGATCCATCTCGCCGAGCGTGGGCAGCCATCGATACGGATCGTCGACCTCGTAGACCGCGCCGGGGCCGTAGTCGACCCGCAGTCGGTAGTCACCGAGTACGCCCTCGACCTTGGCCGTGAACACTCCGCCGTGGGTGTGCTCGAGAGGCGTTTCCTGGCCGTCGTGCAGCAGGGTGACCGCTTTCGCGTGGTGGCGGAGGGTCCGCACCACGGTGCTGCCGTCCGGCTGGGGGTGGAAGCCGAGCAGGCCGTGTGGGTTGTAGGTGTCACCGCCGATGACCCGCTCGTAGTCCGACTCGCTCGGCTCCCAGACGTGTGGCCGGGCCAATTCCTCGTCTCGCCGTTGGACGTGTTCCGCGTCCGGCACCGGCGGCTCCGGCTCCGGCTCCGGCAACACTGCCGCCGGCACCTTCGTCGGTGCGGTGTCGACCGACTCGCCCGGCGGCGGTGCCAGGTCCGGCGCCGACGCGGGTGACGAGGGAGCGACGGAGGGGGCCGCTGGAGCGCCCTTGGACGACGGAGCGGTGGGTTTGCCTCCGGTGGGCTTGCTTGCGGTGGGCTTGCTTGCGGTGGGCTTGCCTGCGGAGCCGCTCCCGGTCGTTCCTACCGGCGGGGTCGGCACCGCGTCGCCGCCGGTCGGCGGGGTGCCCTGGGTGGGTGGCTTCTCGGTCACGGCGTGGCTCCTGACGTGGTCAACGTGGTGATGGCGTGCATCGGAACCACGACCCAGGTGGGTCGATGGGCGAACTCGTACAGCACTTCGTACACGGCCTTGTCCAGTTCGAATGCCCGCAGCAGTGCCGACGTGTGCCGCGGGTCGTTCGCGGCCGCCTCGGCGTATCCGGCGCAGAACGCCGCCCGGTTCCGCTCGGCCCACTCCGTGGCGCGGTAGATGTGCTGGGCATCCGGCTGGCCCGCCACCAGAGGCATGCGGGCCGCGTAGTCGAACGACCGGAGCATTCCCGCGACATCCTTGAGCGGGGACTGCAGGCCACGGCGGACCTCCAGGGTGCGCGATGGTTCCCCTTCGAAGTCGATGATCACCCATCCGGTCAAGGTGCGCAGCGTCTGACCGAGGTGCAGGTCGCCATGGATGCGCTGGACGGTCAACCCGGCGCCGCCTTTCCTGGCCGCGGCGTAGACGTCGAGGATCTTCGGCAGATGCTCGGACAACACCGGCGCCCGCTCGGCCGCCTGCGTCGCGGCCTGCTCCATCTCGGTGATCACCGCATCGAGCCCGGCACCGTCCACCGTGTGGCTGCCGAACGAGGACGCCAGGTCGCTGTGCACCGCGGCGACCGCGTGGCCCAGCCGATGCGCCTCGGCGGCGAAGTCCCCACCGACCTCGTCGGCGTGCAGATCGCCCTCGGCCATCAGATCGCGCACGCTGGCCGTGGCCATGGCCCAACCCTCGGCGCTGTTCGCGAAGAACCGGGTGAGCAGTCCGAGCGTGGTCGGCACGCCGGCCACCGGGCCTTCGAGCCAGCCAAGGGGGTCCGCGATGTGCGTGGACCCGGCGGCATGGAGCGCGAGGGTCACCTCGAGATCGGGGTTCGGGCCCGGCTGCAGCGACCGGAACATCTTGAGGATTCCCGAGTCCCCGTACACCACAGAGGTGTTCGATTGCTCCGCGCCGATCACTAGCCCGGGCGCCGTGACGTCGAGGACAGCATCGGGCTGCAGGTGGGTGGTCACCTCACCGAGGGCACGGTCGTTGGCGATCGCCTCGAGCACCATGTGCGACACCGCCCCATCGAACAGTGCGTCGTAGCAGGTGCGACCGCCGATCGCGCCGATGGCGCTGTGACTCAACCGATCCGGCAGCTGGTCCCGCCAGCCGACCCAGAGCTGGTACCGGCGAAGGGTGCCGTCGGCCGCCGGGGCGGTGATGACCAGGTGCTCGATTGCCGCCCAGTCGACGTCCCCGATGAAGCTGCGTGACTCGATGGCAAGGTCGTCGGCGACATCGCCGGCGTACCACCGCTGCTGCGGCAACCATCGCGAGAGCAGCGTGAGCAACTCGGCGTCGGCGAGGTCAGGGCCACGGGAATCGGTACCAGCGGGATCGGCCGTCATCTATTCAGGACACCTCCGGGTGCGTCAGTTCGAACCAATAGAACCCGTGTCCAGGCAGCGTAAGCAGGTAGGGAAGTTCGCCGACCCGCGGAAAGGCCGACCCTCCGGTCAGCTCCACCGGAACCGCATCGGCATGACGCCGCAGGTCGAGCTCCACCGGCTGGGGGAAGCGGGACAGATTGTTCACGCACAGCACGGTGTGCTCGCGTTCCCCGCCGCCGTCGGCATCGCCAGGGTAGTGCAGCACATAGGACAACACGGTCGGGTTCGAGCCGCCGAGGTCGGTGAACGCCCCCACGGAGAACGCCGCGTGTTGCTTGCGGATCTCGACCATCCGACGGGTCCAGTGCAGGAAAGAGGCCGTCGAGTTGGACTGGGCCTCGACGTTGATCGTCTGGTACCCGTACTGCGGATCCATGATCGCCGGTAGGTAGAGCCGAGCCGGGTCGGAACGGGAGAAGCCGGCGTTGCGGTCGGGGGACCACTGCATCGGCGTGCGGACTCCGTCCCGGTCGCCGAGCCAGATGTTGTCGCCCATGCCTATCTCGTCGCCGTAGTACAGGACCGGCGACCCGGGCAACGACAGCAGCAGGGCGATGAACAGCTCCGACTGATTGCGGTCGCCCTCCAACAACGGCGCCAGCCGCCGGCGGATACCGATGTTGGCCTTCATCCGTGGGTCCTTGGCGTACTCGGCCCACATGTAGTCGCGGTCCTCGTCGCTGACCATCTCCAGGGTCAGTTCGTCGTGGTTGCGCAGGAAGATGCCCCACTGGCCGCTGGAGGGGATGGCCGGGGTCTGGGCCAGGATTTCCGAGATCGGGAATCGCGACTCGCGCCGCGCTGCCATGAAGATGCGTGGCATCAGGGGGAAGTGGAAACACATGTGGCATTCGTCGCCGCCGACTTCGGCGTTGCCGAAGTACTCCACGACATCCGCGGGCCACTGGTTGGCCTCGGCGAGCAGCACGGCGTCGGGGTACTCGTCGTCGACGACCTTGCGGCAGCGGCGCAGGAATTCGTGAGTGCGCGGCAGATTCTCCCCGTTCGTGCCCTCCTCCTCGAACAGGTAGGGCACCGCGTCCAGCCGGAACCCGTCGATCCCAAGGTCGAGCCAGAACCGCATGACGTCGATCATGGCGTCGCCGACGGCCGGGTTCTCGAAATTGAGATCGGGCTGGTGAGAGAAGAAGCGGTGCCAGAAGTATTGTTTGCGCACCGGATCGAAGGTCCAGTTGGACGGCTCGGTGTCCACGAAAATGATCCGCGCCTCGGGATAGCCGGTGTCGTCGTCGGCCCACACGTAGAAGTCGCCGTACGGGCCGTCCGGATCCCGTCGCGACTCCTGGAACCATTGGTGTTGGTCGGAGGTGTGGTTCAGCACCAGGTCGGTGATCACCCTGATGCCCCGGGCGTGGGCCTCGTCGAGCAGCGCCACGAAGTCCTGCACCGTGCCGAATTCGGGCAAGACGTTCCGATAGTCCGAGATGTCATAACCCCCGTCACGCAGGGGTGAGTTGTAGAACGGCGGCAGCCAGAGGCAGTCGACGCCCAGCCAGGCCAGATAGTCCAGCTTCTCGATCAATCCGCGAAGATCACCGGTGCCGTCGCCGTTGGAGTCGTAGAACGCGCGCACGAGTACCTCGTAGTACACCGCACGCTTGTACCAACCGGGCTCGACCGGCATCGGCCGGGCCCGGGTGAAGTCGCTCGCGTGCGGCTCGTCCAGCACCTGGTGGGCGGTGGTCCGGGTCGGCCCGTGCCCGACGTAGGGCGCCGGGCCGGCGTGCGCGCTGTGGGTCATCTTGCTCTTTCGCTCCTCGGGAGCCCCGTGGTGTTCAACTCTGTGGTGGTCAACTCTGTGGTGGTCGACTCTGGGATCGTCAACGCTGCCCTGGTGTACCGCGGGCCGGTGCTCGCCGGCCGGGTCAGTGCCGGTCGAAATCGGCGGGATCGGGAGCCTGCCGCATGGTCAGGATGTGCGCGACCTTGATCGGGCCCAGTCCGATCACGTTGCGCTGGCCCCACTGGTAGACCTCCCCGGAGAGTTGGTCGACCACCTCGAATCGGTCGTGCCACCCCAGGCCGAGCGCCGGCATCCAGAATTCGGTCTCGCCCCAGTACTCGCCGTTGCCGTCCAGGGCGGTGATCACGATGACCACGTCGCGGGTCACCGGGTCCCGCCGTGAGTAGCAGAGCAGCTTGTTGTTCGAGATCGAGTGGAACCACAGACCCTTCATCTGCTGCAGCGCCGGGTGCAGGCGACGGATCCGGTTCAGTTGGGTGATCAGCCCCTCCAGCGAGTAGCCGCGCTCGCGGGGAGTGGCAAAGTCCCGCGGCCGCAGCTGGTACTTCTCCGAGTCCAGGTACTCCTCGGTGCCCGGCCGCACCGCGACGTGCTCGAATAATTCGAATCCTGAGTACACCCCCCAGCTCGGCGACAGTGTCGCCGCCAGCACGGCACGCACCGCGAACATGCTCGGACCGCCGTGCTGGAGCGAGGCGTGCAGGATGTCCGGAGTATTGACGAAGAAGTTGGGTCGCATGTAGTCGGACGCCTGGACCAGTTCTACGCCGTAGTCGATCAGTTCCTGCTTGGCGGTACGCCAGGTGAAGTAGGTGTAGGACTGACTGAACCCGACCCTGGCCAGCTCGTGCATCATGGCCGGCTTGGTGAACGCCTCGGCCAGAAAGATCGCGTCGGGTGTCGTCTGATGCACCGTGGCGATCAGCCACTCCCAGAAATTGATCGGTTTCGTGTGCGGGTTGTCGACCCGGAACACCTTGACGCCATGAGAGATCCAAAACTGGACCAACCGCAGCACCTCGGCGTACAAACCGGCCGGATCGTTGTCGAAGTTCAGCGGATAGATGTCCTGATACTTCTTCGGCGGGTTCTCGGCATAGGCGATACTCCCGTCCGGCCGGGTGGTGAACCACTCCGGATGTTCCGTCACCCACGGATGGTCGGGTGCGCATTGCAGGGCGAGGTCGAGGGCAACCTCCATGCCCAGATCCTTGGTGGCCGAGACGAAGGCGTCGAAGTCGTCGATGGTGCCGAGTTCCGGGTGCACGGCGTCGTGCCCGCCGAAGTGTGACCCGATTGCCCACGGAGAGCCGACGTCTCCGGGGTCGCAGGTCACGGAGTTGTTGCGGCCCTTCCGGTTCTGCTCGCCGATCGGGTGGATCGGCGGTAGGTAGACGATGTCGAAGTTCATCGCGGCGACCCGCGGGAGTTCGGAGATCGAGTCGCGGAGCGTGCCGTGCTTGATCGCTCGGCCGTCCTGATCGGTCTGAGCGCCGATCGACCTGGGGAAGAACTCATACCAGGACGAGAATTCGGCCTGCTTGCGGTCGACCCAGATCTGCACCGGAGCCGAACGCGTCACCAGTTCCCGGATCGGATCTGCCGTCAGAACCGACCACAGCTCGCCGGACAACGCCGGGCCGATCCGCTCGACCACTGACCGGTCCGGGTCGCGCAGTGCCTCTACCGCGGTCCGGATCGCACCGGAGTACCGCTGCTGTGGGCGACGGGCGATCCGGTCGAGCAGCCTGGCACCGCCCTCGAGGTCGTTCGCCATCTCCTCGCCGGACTGTCCGGCAGCGGCCTTCACCTCGACGGCATGCCGCCAGGTTTCCAGCGGGTCACTCCAGGCCTCGACCAGCAGCGTCCACATGCCTTGCCGGTCCGGCACAACCTGGGCGAACCAGCGGTCGGTGCCGGGAGTACCGGCGCGCATCCGCAGCAGCGGCCCAGAGCCACCGGTCCGGCTCGCTCGCTTGCTGCCGGCCTTGTCCGCCGGTGGTCGGAACACGACGTTGGCCGCGACCGCGTCATGCCCCTCCCGGAACACCGTCGCCCCGACGGTGATGGACTGGCCGACCACCGCCTTGGCCGGGTACCTGCCGCAGGCGACGGAGGGGGTGATGTCGGTCAGTCCGATGCGTCCAGCCACGCGGCCCACCGTACCGAGACCGGTCTGGACCTGCCCGATGCACCCGCCCGGCGGCGGCAGCGGGGTGACGCACGGTCCTCGGTGACTCCGTGCCCCGGACATCCTCCGGCGCAGGCTCGCCCCGCTGTGGATCAACCATGCCGGCATGGTGGCCGGGGCGGCGCACCCGGCGGCCGAACTGGATCGCGGAGAGCGGTGCGAGGCCCGGTTCTCAGCGCGGGCCTCCGTGACATGATCAGTGACTGTCACGGACTGCTGAATCGATTCCAAGGCGTCCGGGCCAGCTCGTAGCGCAGTGCGAGACCATGGAGAAACTGACGACCGTGCGGCGCCCGTCCCGGGACCGGACAGATAGGTTTGCCCACCGTGAAGGCACTCCGGCGATTCACCGTCCGACCGCAGCTCCCCCTGGCTCTGCAGCCGCTCGGGGACCTGATCCGCAACCTGCGATGGACCTGGCACCCAGCCAGCCAGGACCTGTTCGCCGAGATCGACCCCGATCTGTGGCGGCAGTTCGGCGGCGACCCGCTCAAGCTGCTCGGCGCAGTGCCGGTGACCAGGCTCGAAACGCTGGCCGAGGACGGTCCCTTCCTGGAGCGGATGAATGCGCTCTCCGCGGACCTGCGGCACTACCTGGATGACCCACGCTGGTACCAGCAGCAGCTGGCCGACGGTGCCACGTTGCCCAACGCCATCGGCTATTTCTCGATGGAATTCGGGGTCAGCGAGGTGTTGCCGATCTACTCGGGTGGCCTTGGCATCCTGGCCGGCGACCATCTCAAATCCGCATCCGATCTCGGCGTGCCCATCGTCGGTGTCGGCCTGCTGTATCGCTTCGGCTACTTCTGGCAGTCCCTGTCCAGCGACGGCTGGCAGCAGGAGCACTACCCGGTACACGACCCGCAGGGCCTGCCGCTGGATCGGGTCGTCGACTCCGACGGCGAGCAGCTGACCATCTCGGTGCACATGCCCGGCGGCCGCGAGGTCTTCGCCCGGGTCTGGGAGGCACGGATCGGCCGCGTGCCGCTGCTGCTGTTGGACGCGGACATCGAGGCCAACGACGACGAGCTCCGGCAGATCACCGACCGGCTGTACGGCGGCGACCAGGCGCACCGGATCAAGCAGGAGACCCTGCTCGGCATCGGCGGGGTGCGCGCGATCAAGGCCTACGCCGCCGCCACCGGGCATCCGGTACCCGAGGTGTTCCACATGAATGAGGGGCACGCCGGCTTCCTCGGCCTCGAGCGGATCAGAGCCCTGATCGCTGAGGAGGGTCTGACCTTCGCCGAGGCGCTGTGCACCGTGCGCGCCGGCACCGTCTTCACCACGCATACCCCGGTGCCGGCCGGCATCGACCGGTTCCCGATGGACCTGGTGCACCACTACCTGGATCCGGACGAGACCGGGATGTGCCGCCTGCTGCCCGGGCTGACCGCGGGTGAGGTGTTGGCGCTCGGCGCCGAGGACGACCCGACCCGGTTCAACATGGCCCACATGGGACTGCGGTTGGCCCAGCGCGCCAACGGCGTCGCCAAGCTGCACGGCCAGGTGTCCAGGGAGATGTTCGCCCCGTTGTATCCGGGCTTCGAGCCGGACGAGGTGCCGATCGGGTCGGTGACCAACGGCGTGCACCTGCCGACCTGGGCCGCCAGGGAGATGTACGACGTCGCCGGTGACATGGCGGACTGGCAGGACCTGGCATCGGCGGCCGAGTGGCCGGCGGCCTATCGGGTGTCCTCAGAACGCTTGTGGGATCTGCGACAGAAGCTGAGGACCCGACTGGTCGAGATGGCGCGGGTGGCCATCAGGGCGTCCTGGCTGCAACGTGGCGCCGCCGAGCCGGAGCTCGGCTGGACCGAGAAGATCCTGGACCCGGACATCCTGACGATCGGGTTCGCCCGTCGCGTGTCGACCTACAAGCGGCTCACCCTGATGCTGCGTGATCCCGACCGGCTGAAGGCAGCGCTGCTGCACCCGGAACGGCCGATCCAGATTGTCATCGCCGGCAAGGCGCACCCGGCCGACGACGGCGGCAAGCGCTTCATGCAGGAGATGGTCAAGTTCGCCGACGACCCGAAGATCCGGCAGCGGATCGTCTTCCTGCCCGACTACGACATGGGCATGGCCGCGGTGCTGTGCGCGGGTGCCGACGTGTGGCTGAACAACCCGATCCGGCCACAGGAGGCGTCCGGCACCTCTGGCATGAAGGCCGCGCTCAACGGCGTGCTCAACCTGTCGATCTCCGACGGCTGGTGGGACGAGATGTACGACGGGCACGACGGCTGGACCATCCCGAGCGCCAGGGTCGACGACCACGTCCGGCGCGACGACCTGGAGGCGGCCGCGCTGTACGACCTGGTGGAGACCAAGGTGGCGCCGCTGTTCTACGAGCGAACGCACGACAACCGGCCGGATGGCTGGGTGGACATGGTGCGGCACACCCTGAGCTATCTCGGCCCGCGAGTACAGGCGACCCGGATGGTGCGCGACTATGTCGAGGCGTACTACGGGCCCGCGTCGCGTGTTCAGCCGACGCCTGATGGGCGACACCGGCGCCGCGAAGCAGTTCGCCACCTGGAAGGACGCCGTGCGCAAGGCCTGGCCCCAGGTCAGAGTGGTCAACGTGGACACGTCGGGGATCGGCCAGGAACCGTCGCTGGGTAACGTGCTGACGGTTCGGGCGTACCTGGACCTCGGCGGGCTCTCGCCGGACGACGTCGAGGTGCAGACCGTGCTCGGTCGAGTCGACGAGGCGGAGATGTTGCACGAAGTCAGTACGGAGACGATGACCTGCGTCGGCAACGGCGACGGGTACCGGTACCAGGCCGACCTGGCGTTGCGTCGGTCCGGCTCTGTCGGGTACACCGTGCGCGTGGTGCCCAGGCATGCGCTGTTGGCCACGTCCGCCGAGATGGGCCTGGTCAGCACCGCCTCGTGACGCGGCTCATCCCGGGTCGCTGAGCCGGTGCGCCTGCAGCAGCCACACCGTACGGCCGGGCAGGGTGACCTCGACGCCGGCCGACAGCGGCCGCGGGTCGACCGGCACGCCGGTCGCCGAATCGGTGTCGATCACCGGCGTGTACGCCTCGGCGAACGGCGCGGCCGGCAGGGTGATCTCCACCGGCCAGTCGTCGGCGTGCAGCACCAGCAGCCAGGTCTCGTCGGACAGCGGCTGCCCCTCCGGGCCGTGCCCGCGGACGTCGAACCCGTTGACCCACATCTGCAGGGTGTGGCCGTCGGCATACCAGTCGGCGTCGGTCATCGGTTGACCTGCCTGGTTGAACCAGACCAGGTCCGGCAACTCCTCGTCCGGCAAGCGCCGGCCGTCGAAGAACTCGCCCTGGTGCAACGCGGGGGCCTGCGCCCTGGTGCCGAGCGTGTGCCGGGCGAACGCCAGCAGGCTGCCGGCGTCGGACGCCGGGTCGGTGGCCGCCGCCCAGTCGATCCACACCAGCGGACCGGTCTGGCAGTAGGCGTTGTTGTTCCCGCCCTGGGTGCGCCACAGTTCGTCGCCCATGGTGAGTATCGGCGTTCCGGTGGACAGCACCAGGGTGGCCAGCATGTTGCGGGCCTGCCGCAGCCGCACGGCCCGGATGCCAGGGTCGTCGGTCTCACCTTCGACGCCGTAGTTGGCCGAACGGTTGTCGTCGGTGCCGTCCCGGTTGCCTTCGCCGTTGGCGTCGTTGTGCTTGCGGTCGTACGACACCACGTCGCGCAGGGTGAAGCCGTCGTGGGCAGTCACGAAGTTCACCGACGCCCATGGCCCTCGGTTCCAGCCGTACAGGTCCTGCGAACCGGACAACCGGTAGGCCAGCGACCGCACACCCGCCGCGCCGCGCCAGAAGTCCCGGACGGTGTCGCGGAAGTGGTCGTTCCACTCGGCCCATTGGCCGCCGAACCTGCCCACCGCGTAACCGTCGCCGGTGGCGTCCCACGGTTCGGCCACCAGCTTGCGGCGGGAGAGCACGGGGTCGGCGGCGATCGCCGACAACAGAGCCGACTCCGGGTCGAACGGCCCGCCGCGGGGTCGGCCGTGCACCGAGGCCAGATCGAACCGGAAGCCGTCGACGCCCAGGTCGTCGGCCCAGTAGCGGAGCGAGTCGGTGACCATCCGCACCACGGTGAGGCCGGCCGGATCGATGGTGTTACCGGTGCCGGTGAGATCGCGGCCGAGCGGCAGGTAGTAGCTGCCGGGAGCCAGGCCGCGCCAACTCAGGCTGACCGGCAGGCCGGAGCCACCTTCACAGGTGTGGTTGTAGACGACGTCGAGCATCACCTCGATACCGGCGCTGTGCAGCGCGTCGACCATGGCAGCGAACTCCTCGACCTCGCGACCGGGCGCTGCGGCATAGCCGGGGTGCGGGGCGAAGTAGGCCAACGTCGAGTAGCCCCAGTAGTTGTGACGTCCGGTCGAGGCCAGGAGCGGCTCCGTCGCGTGCGCATGAACGGGCAGCAGTTCCAGTGTGGTCACCTGCAGGCTGCGCAGGTGTTCGATCACCGCGGGGTGGGCGACACCGGCGAAGGTGCCGCGCAGCGCGGGCGGGACGTCCGGGTGCAACCTGGTGAGACCGGTGACATGCGCCTCGTAGACCACCGTGTGTTCCCAGGGCACCTGGGGACCGGGGACCTGCGCCCTGACCCGCGGGGCCACGATGCCCAGCGGTGCCTTGCCCAGCGTCTCGGCACCGTACGTCGAGGCTGCCGCCAGGTCGTAGTCGGTCGTGTCGACCCGGCGGGCGTACGGGTCCAGCAGCAGCTTCGCGGGATCGGCCACCCCGCGGTAGCCGTACCGCTGTCCCGGGCCCACGCCGGGCACGAAGGCATGCCAGATGCCGTAGCTCCGGTCCTGCATCTGCCAGCGGCGCTCCGCGCCGAGCGCGTCGACCAGGCACAGTTCGACCCCGGCCGCACCGTCGGCCACCACGGCGAAGTTGGTGCCCCCTGCGGTCGGGGTGGCGCCCAGCGGGAACGCGGAGCCGGGGAAGGGCGACAGCCCCTGGTCGGGCACCGCGGCGGCATCCGCATGAGGACGTTCACCGGATCGGACCATGATCGCTGATTCTGCCGGGTGAGGATCACGGCCGACGCCATCGGGGCCAGGTCCGGCCCGGGCGACGCGCCAACCCGGTCGGGCGCTGCCGGGCGTGGGACGCCGGTGGGTGACAATGGCCCGCGTGATGACCATCCTGCCCGGTCCGGACAGCGTGCTGCACCTGCTCGAGGTCACCGTGCGCCGCGGCCCGACCGTGCTGTTGGACCGCGTCAGCTGGAACGTCGACGCCGACGAGCGTTGGGTGGTGCTCGGCCCGAACGGTGCCGGCAAGACCACGCTGCTGCAGATCGCGGCCGCGCAGCTGCACCCCACGACGGGCCGCGCCCACGTGCTGGGCGAGCGCATCGGTGCGGTCGACCTGTCGGACGTGCGGCCCCGGGTGGGTTTGTCGTCGGCCGCGCTTGCCGTGCGGGTGCCGCCCCAGGAGAAGGTCAGGGATGTGGTCGTCTCGGCCGGTTGGGGCGTCGTCGGTCGCTGGCGGGAGCACTACGACGAACTCGATCTGGCCCGCGCCGACGAGTTGCTGGCCGCGATGGCCGTCGACCACCTGGCGAACCGCACCTACGGGACGCTCTCGGAGGGGGAGCGCAAACGGACGCTGGCGGCCAGAGCGCTGATGACCGACCCCGAGTTGCTGCTGCTCGACGAGCCGGCGGCCGGGCTCGACCTGGGCGGCCGGGAGGATCTGGTGGCCAGGCTCTCGGAGCTGGCGGTCGACCCGGCCGCCCCGACGACGATCCTGGTCACCCATCACGTCGAGGAGATCCCGACCGCGTTCAGCCACGTGTTGATGCTGCGCGACGGGGCGGTCGTCGCCGAGGGGCCGATCCCGGAGACCCTCACCGAGCCGAACCTGTCGAGCACGTTCGGCATGGATCTGCAGCTGACCGAGCAGGACGGGCGCTACTTCGCCCGGGCCCGCTGAGCCACCCGGGCCCGACCTGAAGGAGTGCGGCATGAGCGAGTTGGTGCACCTGGAGATCGACGGTGCGGTCGGCGTGATCCGGCTCGACCGGCCGCCGGTCAATGCGATCAACCGGGCGATGCACGCCGAGATCCTTGCCGCGGCAGGGCAGGCCGACGACGATCCGGATATTCGCGCGGTGGTGGTCTACGGCGGCCCCAGGGCATTCGCCGCCGGCGCCGACATCCGGGAGATGGCCGAACTCGGCCCGGACGAGATCACGGTGTACGGAGGTGCGCTGACCGCCGCGCTGGACCGGGTGGCCCGGATCTCCAAGCCGGTGATCGCGGCGGTCACCGGCTATGCCCTGGGCGGCGGGTGCGAGCTCGCGCTGGCCGCCGACTTCCGGGTGGTCGCCGAGGACGCGCAGCTCGGACTCCCCGAGATCACCCTCGGCGTGCTGCCGGGTGCCGGTGGCACGCAACGGCTTCCGCGGATCATCGGAGTCACCACCGCCAAGGAGATGATTTTCTCCGGCCGCCCGGTGACCGGCACGCGCGCGGTGGAGATCGGGCTCGCGTCCCGCGCGGTGCCGGCCGGTGAGGTGTTCGAGGCCGCCCTCGACTGGGCGCGGCGGCTGGCGACCGGAGCGACGGCGGCCATCGCCCTGGCCAAGGCGGCGATCGACGGTGGCCTCGACCGCGATCTGGCCGGCGGACTCGAGATCGAAACCGCCGCGTTCGCAGCCACGTTCGCCACTGCCGACCAGGAGATCGGGATGAAGTCCTTCCTGACCGATGGCCCCGGGAAGGCCCAGTTCACCGGCCGGTGAGCGGCGCTCGTCAACCCGGTGGCTTTCACCTTCTCGCTCGACGACGTCGGATACCTGCGTTCCGAGGCCGGCGATGCCGCGCTGACAGCGGCAGACGCCTTGCCATTGACCGAGTCGACCCTGCTCGCCGATCTGACGACCGTGCGCCGTGCGGTGGGCAGCCGCGCCGCCGCGGTGGTGGAGACGGTGCGGTTGCGCCGGCGGGCGACGGGCCGCCTGGGGCCGGACGCCGGGTCCTGGTTGTTCACCGACGAGGCCCTGCAGCAGGCATCGCCATGGCTGGTCGCCCGGCACCGCGCTGCCCGGTTGGCCGACGTCGACGTGCACGACCTGACCTGCTCGATCGGCGCTGATCTGGCGGCGTTGGCCGCGTCCTGTCCGCTCGCCGTTGGCTCCGATCTCGACCCGGTCCGGCTGGCGATGGCCAGGCACAACCTGGTGGTATCCGGGCTGCCCGCCCGGCTGCTGGCGGCCGACGCGCTGACCAGAACCACTCGAGGACTGCTGGGCTACGCCGATCCGGCGCGTCGCACCTCGACCGGACGGCGGATCACGTCGGCGGACACCGTGCCGTCGATCGCCGACCTCGACGCGGTGCACGCGCACCGCCCGCCGGTGCTGCGGGTACCACCAGGGGTGGACTACGACACGCTCGCCAGACCCGGCGAGGTCGAGGTCGTCTCGCTGGACGGGGTCGTGCGGGAGGCGGTGCTCTGGCCGGTCGAGCTCGCTTCGGTCCAGCGCCGGGCGACGGTCCTGCACGCGGCCGCGCCCTCGGAGTCGGTGACCTCCGCCGACCCGGAGGACGCCCGCGTCGGCCCGGTGGACGCCTGGATCGTCGACCCTGATCCCGCAGTGACCCGGGCGCACCTGGTCCGGCACTGGGCGGCTCGCCACGGGATGTGGCTGCTCGACCCGCATCTGGCCTACCTGACCGGCCCGGCCCGACCGGCCCATGTCCGTGGCTTCCAGGTGCTGGACGTCGCGCCGTTCGCCGAGCGGATGGTGGCGAGCTGGCTCCGTCGGGATCGGGTCGGCACGCTGGAGATCCTGCAGCGGGGCACCTCAGTGGTGCCCGACGAGCTGCGCCGTCGACTACGTCCGGCGATGTCCAAGGACACCCGGACGGCCGCGACGCTGGTGATCGCCAGGGTCGGCGCCGGACCGACGGCGTATTGGTGTCGGGCGCAGGCCCCGGAGGCACCCGACTCCCCGGATCGCTTTCAGTAGGCTGGCTCGCCGTGACCTTCGAACTGTTGCCCGCCGTCGACGTCGCGGGCGGCCAGGCCGTGCGGCTCGTCCAGGGACGGGCCGGGACCGAATCGCACTACGGCCCGCCGTTGGATGCGGCCTTGGCCTGGCAACAGGACGGCGCGGAATGGATCCACCTGGTCGACCTGGACGCGGCCTTCGGTCGCGGGTCCAACGCCGCCCTGCTGGCCGAGCTGGTGGGACACCTCGACGTCGCGGTGGAGCTGTCCGGCGGCATCCGCGACGACGCCTCGCTGGACGCCGCACTGGCTACCGGCTGCGCCCGGGTGAACATCGGGACCGCCGCCCTGGAGAACCCGGACTGGTGCGCGGCGGTGATCAGCCGGTTCGGGGATCGGGTGGCGGTCGGGTTGGACGTGCGCGGCTCGACGCTGGCTGCCCGGGGCTGGACCGAAGACGGCGGCGACCTGTGGGAGGTACTGGCCCGGCTCGACGCACAGGGGTGCGCCAGGTACGTGGTCACCGACGTCACCAAGGACGGCACGCTGCAGGGTCCGAACCTGGAACTGTTGCGCCAGGTGTGCGCGGCCGCGTCGGCCCCGGTGGTGGCGTCGGGTGGAGTGTCCAGCCTCGACGACCTGCGCGCGCTCGCCGACCTTGCGCCCGTCGGCGTCGAGGGCGCGATCATCGGAAAGGCGTTGTACGCAGGGGCATTCACGCTGCCGGAGGCTTTGGCCGCGGTCGCCGGTTAGCACCCTGGTCCGAGCCTGGATCAACGGCCCGGGCCTGCTCACTCCCGGCCTGCTCTCCCGGCCCTGGGAGGACCAACCGGCGCTGGGCGGCTCATCAGGCGGCGCCCCCGCACAGCGGGAGTCGCGACCTGTGTGTTCGTGGTGGCCTCGCTTCGGTCGGCTCGACGGGGCCTCAAGGCGTCACTCCAGTCCCACATCCGCGGAGTTGATCCTGGCAGGGTCGAGGAGCGCGGCCGTCTCCGGCTGGTGTCCGTGTCGGGCCCAGTCCAGTGGGGTGGTCCCGTAGGTCCCGTCAGTCAGCTTCGGGTTCGCACCAGCATCGAGCAGCGCGACGACCATCTCCACATCGCCGATCCAGGCGTGGTGGTGCAGCGCGGTCCGCCCGTCCTGCATCGCGTCGACGTCAGCGCCCCGGCGGACGGCCGACCGGACGGCGGCGGGGGTGCCGGCGCGATGGATGTCAGCGGCCGTCCGGCCGCCGGCCGGATGGTCCGTCGACGCCGCCGGCCGGTACCCGTGCTCGGCCAGCAGCGCGAGCCGGTCCACGAAACCGTGCGTGGCGGCCCAATCGACCTGCCGCTGCATCATCTCGGCCGGAGTGTCCACGGCCTCGCCGAGCCGCCGGCGCCATACTCCGCCGTCGCCCGACCCCAACCCATGGTCGAACAGCAAGCGTAAATGACTGTCGTCGCGGCCGAACATCCGGTTGTAGAGCGTCTGCCCGTCGTTCGGGTCCGCTCCGCGCGCCAACAGCAGCCTGGCCAGTGCTTCTCCTTGGGGATGGCGGGGCTGCCTTCCGGGTCCCTGCTCACCCTCGCCGAAGCAGCCGGTGAGTGCGGTGAACGGGGTGGGCAGGCCCAGCCACAGATACCCGCTGTTCGGGTCGGCCCCCGCCGCCAGTAACACCTCTGCCGTCGAGACCGGATCGACCTGCTGGATCCGCGAATACACCAGGTAGGTCAGGGGAACCCACTGGTGTGGGCCGAGTTGCGTGTTCGCGCCCGCTGTCGCCAGATGGAGTCGCACGGCTTCGGGGTCGCCGAGTGCTGCCGCCGCCGCCAGACTTTCCGACGCCAGGTCCGGCCGGGCTCCGGCGATGGCCGCAGCCCGGGTCCACCGTTCGGGATCGTCGAGCTCGGAATA
The DNA here is from genome assembly GCA_963834185.1 of uncultured Actinomycetota bacterium. GTDB lineage: Bacteria > Actinomycetota > Actinomycetes > Mycobacteriales > Nakamurellaceae > Nakamurella. The sequence continues at coordinate 598,647 of CAWIAR010000002.1, read as the reverse complement.
GGTCAGACAGGCCAGCGTGCAAAACGTCTCGGCCGGATCCAGGGCGTCATCATTGATCGCGGCCGGATCACGGGACCAGTCCTTCGAGGCGTTCAGGTAGGCCACCAGCTTTGGCCAACTGGACAGGCCGTACCGGCGGGCCAGAACGAGTTGAGCGGCGGAGAGCGGGAACGTCGCCAAGTCGGTCGGCGCACCGGCGGGATGGTGGGCCGCCACCAGGGCGAGAGCCGCGGGGTCGCCGGAGTGCACGGCGCGCTGCAGCGCCCGGGCGTCGCGGCGGAACCGGCCCAGATCAGGACGGGAGGGCAAGGAGGTGGCCATGGAGGCCTCCTTTCGTCACGCCCGCTGTCCGCTGGGTCGGGCCGAAAGGAGGTTGGTCCTGGGTCGGGTGTCGCACCAGGGAGGCTGGGCCTCTTCCCGCGGACCGGTGGCGTCCTGTTCGCCGAGTTCCAGCGTAGCGCCGGACGGTCGGGATCGGCGTCCGCGGGTTCGTAGACTGAGCGACGTGACGGTGGCCGTGCGCGTGATCCCCTGCCTGGACGTGTCCGAGGGCCGGGTGGTCAAGGGCGTCAACTTCGTCGACCTGGTCGATGCCGGCGATCCGGTCGAGCTGGCCAGGGTCTACGACGCCGAAGGCGCCGACGAGCTGACATTCCTGGACATCACCGCGACCAGCGACAACCGGGCGTCGGCCTACGACATGATTCGCCGGACCGCCGAGCAGGTGTTCATCCCGCTGACCGTCGGCGGGGGCGTGCGGACCGTCGACGACATCGACGGCCTCCTGCGTGCCGGCGCGGACAAGGTCTCCATCAACTCGGCGGCCGTGGCCCGGCCCGAGTTCCTGCGCGAGGCGGCCGACCGGTTCGGCTCCCAGTGCGTGGTGATCGCCGTCGATGCCAGGAGGATCGACGATCCCAGCTGTCCGTCCGGCTTCGAGGTGACCACCCACGGCGGCCGCCGCGGAACCGCGATCGACGCGATCGACTGGGTGCGTCGGGCCGAGGACGCCGGGGCCGGTGAGGTGCTGCTGACCTCGATGGACCGTGACGGAACCAAGTCCGGTTTCGACCTCGAGATGCTTCGGGATGTGCGGGCCGCGGTGTCGGTGCCGCTGATCGCGTCCGGCGGTGCGGGCGGACTCGGGGACTTTGCGCCGGCCATCGGGGCCGGCGCCGACGCCGTGCTGGCGGCGTCGGTGTTCCACTTCGGCCAGTTGCGGATCTCGGACGTGAAAGCCGCACTCGACGCGGCCGGCTATCCGGTGCGGATGGAGGTGCACCGGTGAGTGAGCACGTGCACCCGGTCGGCGGTTCGCTCTCGGTGGATATGTTGCAGTTCAACGAATCCGGGCTGATCTGCGCGGTCGCCCAGCAGTTCGACACCCGCGAAGTGCTGATGGTCGCCTGGATGGACGCCGAGGCGGTTCGACGGACCCTGGCCACCGGTCGAGGCACCTATTGGTCGCGATCGCGCGGTGAGTACTGGGTCAAGGGCGAGACGAGCGGAAACACTCAGCGGGTGCTCGAGATTCGCCATGACTGCGACGCGGACACCCTGCTGTTGCTCGTCGATCAGATCGGGGCCGCCTGCCACACCGGCACCCGATCGTGTTTCGACGGTCGCGCCGTCACCGGCTGACCGCCTCCGGCGTCACCGGTCGCAGCCACCGTCCTTGTCCGGCCGGGAAGACAATCTCGAGACGTCGGCCAGACCCTTGTAGGCATAGGGATCCTCGCCGGCCACGAGCTCGACGTCCCGGTAGTCCCACTCGCCGACGAAGGCGCCGGTCGGGGCCTTCCACGGGAGTAGGGACTCGGCGCTCATGTAGTGGTTGGCCAGTGCCCGCCGGTATCCTCGGCGGCCGGAGTTGTGCAGCGAACGGTGCAGCAGATAGCCGTTGAACATCAGGGCCGCGCCGGCCGGGATCTCCACCGGGACGGCGTCGGTGTCCCGGTAGGGGAAGCCGAAAGCTTCCCGGGTGCAATCGAACTCTGGATCGTCCTGCTCACGGTCGGGGTACAGCACGCCGCGCCGGTGGGAGCCGGGAATCACCCAGAGGCAGCCGTTGTCCACCGTCGCGTCGTCCAGCGCGATCCACACGGCGGTCAGCGAGCGGTCCCGGGTGGGGATGAAGTGCTCGTCCTGGTGCCAGGCCTGACCCGGCTTGCCCTCGGATTTGATGAAGAACATCGATTGCATGGCCTTCACATTCGGCCCGATCACCCGGGTCAGCGCGTCGACCACCGGCGGGTGAGCCAGCGCCGAGCGGAACAACTCCGAGCCCTTGTGCGGGAAGTGGATGCACAGAAACCGTCGGAGGAATGCGTCGTCCGACTCGTCGGCCGCCCTGCCCGCACCGGCCTCGATGGCATACCGCTCGCAGATCGACAGGCCCTCGGAGCGCAATCGGCCCACCTCGTCGGCGTCGAACGCCTCGGACAGGATGACGAACCCGTCGCGGGCGAAGTCCTCGACGAGCGCATCGCTTTCCCGCCCGGTCCCGGTGGGTGTTTCGACGGTCATGCCGTCCGTCCTCTCCGCAATCCGGCGATCACCCACGGGGCGGCCACCAACACGATGGCCGCCGACAGTGCGTTCAGGCCACCGAAACCGACCACTCCGAGCAGCGGCCCTGATGCGGCCGCCCCGATCGCCGCTGAAATGTTCATCGCCGCGTCCGAAGCGCCCTGTACCTCGGTCCGTGCCGCGGCCGGCACCGACTCGGTGAGCAACGCAGAAGCGGCCACCAGACAGAACGACCAGCCCACACCCAGCAGGAACAAACCCACGGCGACCTGGACGGCCGAGGCGCCCGCTGTGCCGGCCACCGCCGTGGCGAGCAGCAGCACGACCATCCCGGCCGCGATCACCGGGGGCCGACCGAATCGGTCGGCGGCCGCACCGACCAACGGTGACAACCCGTACATGCCGAGGATGTGCAGGCTGATGGTCAGGCCGACGACGGTGATCGTGGCGCCCTCGTGGTCCATGTGGACGGGCGTCATCGTCATCACGCCGACCATCACGCTGTGCGCCGCACAGATCGAGACCAGCGCCAGTCGGGCGGCCGGTATCTGCCACGCCAGGCTGATGGACCGGCGCAGACTCCCGCGCCGGCGAGCCGGTGCTGCGTCCCGACGGCGAGCGGAGTCATGGACCGCGGCCAGCTGGAGCGGATCGGGCCGGAGGAACGAGATGGTCGCAACGGCAACCAGTTGCACCGCCGCGGCGATCACGAAGGGACCCGCCATCGGGGCGATCCCCAGCCACCGGCCGACGGCCTCGCCGGGCTCGCCCAGATTGGGACCGAGCACCGATCCGATCGTGGTCGCCCACACCACCAGGGACAGTTGCCGAGACCGATGCAACGGCGGTGCGAGATCGACGGCCGCGTACCGGGTCTGCAGGGTCGTCGCCGACCCGGCGCCGGACGCGGTCATGCCAACGACCAGGGCGATGGTCGCGGCCGGCCCCCGGCCGGCCTGGGCGGCGATGATCAACAGGACCGAGCCGGCCGCGGCCAACGCCCAACCGCCGCCGAGCGCCCACCGCCGTCCCCACCGAATCGCGGCCAGCGCCAGCGGCACCGCCAGCACCGCGGCGCCGACGGTCGTCGAGGTGCGGGCAACTCCCGCCCAGCCCTCCGACGACGTGACGTCCTCGGCCAGCAGAATCCCGACCGAGAGCCCGGCCCCGAAGCCGATGCCGCCGGCGATCTGGGCGGCCGAGAGCACGCGGAGGGTGCGGCGTTGCGCCGCGACGACCTCGGTGGTCTCCTGCCAGGCAGTTCCGGTGGTCACGCAGGGTCCGCCAGGCGACCCAACCGACGGGCCGTTTCGGCCACCAACGCATGCGTGGTGGCCAGGTTGAGCCGGAGAAAACCGGGTGCGCCACATGCCGTTCCGTCCGTCCCGACGACCAGGCAGCGATCGGCGACGGTGGCCGGGTCGGCGACGCCGCGCAGATCCACCCATCCCAGGTAGGTGCCCTCGGGCGGGACGAATCGGGCACCGGGCAGCGCCGAGCCGAGCTCACCGGCGAACAGCCGGCGGTTCTCGTCCAGGTAGGCGAGGGTCGCGTCCAGGTGCGGTACACCGTCCCGATAGGCGGCCGATGACGCGATGGCGCCGAGCGGGGAGGTGCCAACGGCCGCCCAGTAGGAGGTCTCGGCCCATCGTTCCCGGTGCGGCTCGGAGGACAGGATCAGCTGGGCACAGTTCAGGCCGGGGAGATTCCACCCCTTGGAGGCCGAGACGGCGGTCATCGCGTGGGCGGCCGTGACCGGCGACAACGAGGCGTATGGCACGTGCCGGTGCCCGGAATACACCAGGGGAGCGTGGATCTCGTCGCTGAACACCGTCGCCCCGCTGTGCTCGACGACCTCGGCGACCGCCAGCAACTCCTCGGCGGTGAACACCCGCCCGGTCGGGTTGTGCGGGTTGATCAGCACCAACAGCGCTCCGGTTGCGGGCACGTCGGTGGTCAGTGCGGCGCGTAACGCCGGCAGGTCCATCGTGTACCGGCCGTCGTCGAGGTTCATCGGGACCGGTCGGAGTTCGACGCCCAACTCGGCTGGCATCGTGAGGAACGGCATGTAGGTCGGGGTGGGCAACACCAGGGGGGTGCCCGGCGGAAGCAGCGATCGGAGGGCGAATTCCAGCACGTGCACGACGCCTGACATGGCGTGGACGTCGGCCGGATCCACGGTCCACCCGAACCGGCTGAGCTGGAATTCCGCGCACGCCTCGGCGACGAGCCGTGCGTGGCCGGGGGAGAGGTAGCCGGTCGCGAAGCGGTCGAGCGCGCGGTCGAGCGCCGCCCGGATCGGCGCGGCCATCGGGAAGTCCATCTCAGCGACGAAGCTGCCGATCGCACCGTCCGGCGGCATCGTCCACTTCAACGACCCGCGGGCGCGCAACTGGTCGATGGTGAGCGAGTCCATCTCCGCATCCAGGTCCACGGATTGCACGGTAGACGGCCGGTCAGGCCCAGTACGCGTAGCGGTGGTGGGTGACGAATCCGCGCCGCTGGTAGAGCGCCACCGCGGGCTCGTTGGCCGCGTCGACCTGCAGATACACCGCGTGCGCTCCCTGCGGCGCCGCCCAGCGCGCCAGATCGCCCAGCACCGCGCTGCCCACCCCGGATCGTCGCCGGTGCTCGGCGACCGTGACCGCGGCGACGCCGAGCCACCCGCGTTCCACCACCCCCCTGCCCACCGCCCACTGTTCGCCGTCCGCGGCGATCTCCGCGAAGACGGCATGGTCGGAATTGGTCAGCACGGCCACTCCCGAGGCCGGCACCGCACCTCCCCGGTACCGGTAGCCGACGAGCCAGGCCGCCGACGGCGTGTCGGACAGCGTCGCCGCCGGCACTCCCGGGGGCGCCGGGCAGGCGGCGAGCACGGTCGCCAACGACGCCACCATCACCAGCACCGGACCGCCCTCCCGGAAACCCCGGTCGTGCAACGCGCCGGCGAGCCGGTCGACGCCGGGTACCCCCTGGGGCACGGAGAACCGGACCGGAAGGCGGTGCCCGGCGTAGAAGTCCGAGACCTCGGCGAGCGCATCGTCCGTGGCCCGGCCCGGTGGACCGAGTACCAGCGCCGAGTTCGCCCTGCCGGTGAAACCGCCACCCGCCCGCAACAGCCAATCGCCGAGCCAGCGTTCGCTGGTGCCGCGCCAACCCAGCGCTGCGATCCGTTCGAGTTCGGCCACCGAGATCTGCGTGGGTTCGTCGGGATTCCGCGGGTCTGGCACCCGACGGATGGTAGGGCAGCGGACGGGCGTCGGTCCGGGCACCGGCACAATGACGGGTATGCAGCCGCGTGCCGAATCGGTCGGATCGACCAATCCGGCCCCGGCGACGCGGTACCCGGCCGGGGGGCCGGCGGGCCCAGCCGCACCCGGCCTCGGCGCAGTCCGCCCGACCCGGGAACAGTTTCGAGCGCTGGCCGCGGACCGCCGGGTGATCCCGGTGAGCTGCATGCTGTTGGCCGACACCCTCACCCCGATCGGCCTGTACGCCACCTTGGCCGGCGACCGACCTGGGACCTTTCTGCTCGAATCGGCCGAGCACGGTAAGTCCTGGTCGCGCTGGTCCTTCGTGGGCTCCGGAGCGACCGCGCTGACCGAGGTGGACGGTGTGGCGCGTTGGCTCGGCACTGCACCTGCCGGCCTCCCCACCGGCGGCGATCCGCTGGCGGCCCTCGCTGCGACCCTGCGGGACCTGCACACCGAGCCGTTGGCCGGGTTGCCACCGTTGACCGGTGGCATGGTCGGCTACCTGGGGTACGACGTGGTGCGCCGGCTCGAGCGGGTGGCCGTGCCGGGCGGGTCGGTCGACGAGTTGCACCTACCGGAGCTCGTCATGCTGCTGGCCACCGACCTGGCCGCGCTGGATCACCACGAGGGCACGGTGACGCTGATCGCCAACGCGGTGAACTGGGACGCGACCGATGAGCGGGTGGATGCCGCCTACGACGACGCCGTCGCCCGGCTGCAGGCGATGGCTGCGCGGCTGGCCGCACCCACGGTCCTGCCCGCCGCCGTGTTCCACCGCCCCGAGCCTGCGGTACAGCGCCGCACCGAAGCCGACGACTACTACGCCAAGGTCCGCATCGCGCAGGAGTACATCCGAGCAGGCGACGCCTTCCAGGTCGTGCTGTCCCAACGGTTCGACGTCGCCTCCGCGGCGAGCCCGCTGGACGTCTACCGGGTGCTGCGCACGACCAACCCCAGTCCGTACATGTACCTGCTCCGCCTGCCGACCGCCGCCGGGACAACGATCGACGTGGTCGGGTCGTCACCGGAGGCGTTGGTCACGGTGCGGGACAAACAGGTGACCATGCACCCCATCGCCGGCACCAGGCCCCGAGGCGTCGACGAAGAGGAGGACGCGCTGTTGGCCAAGGATCTGCTGGCGGACGCGAAGGAACGCTCCGAGCACGTGATGCTCGTCGACCTCGGCCGCAACGACCTGGGCCGGGTGTGCGCGCCGGGCACGGTCAGGGTGGTCGACTTCTTCACCGTCGAGCGGTACAGCCACGTCATGCACATCGTCTCGACCGTCACCGGTCGGCTCGCCGACGGACGCACCGCGTTCGACGCGCTCACCGCATGTTTCCCGGCCGGCACGCTGTCCGGCGCGCCCAAGCCACGGGCGATGCAGATCATCGACGAACTCGAGCCGGTCCGGCGCGGGATCTACGGCGGAGTCGTCGGCTACCTGGACTTCGCCGGCGACGCCGACACCGCGATCACCATCCGCACCGCGTTGCTCGCCGACGGCGTCGCGCACGTGCAGGCCGGGGCCGGTATCGTCGCCGACTCGGTGCCGGAGCTGGAGGACGCCGAGTGCCGCAACAAGGCGGCGGCCGTGATCCGCGCGGTGGCGGCCGCGGGCACGCTGGCGCCGGTCGGGGACCATGCCCGCTGATCAGCCCGAAGGCCCGGCCGCGGGGAACCAGGCGGGAGCCCGTCACGCCCGCGGAGGCCGGTTGTCCGGGCGCGCTGCGGTCGCCCTGCTGATCCTGCTCGGCGCGGCCCTCGTGGCCTTCGCCGCCACCCGGATCTGGTGGACGGCCAGCTATCCGGACACCCCGGTCGGGCCGTATCGCACCTCCGCGACCGGCTCCGACACCGTTCCCGAGCTCATCCCGGTCGCTTTGGTGGCCATCGCCGGGTGGGGCGCAGCGCTGGCCACCCGCGGAGTGTGGCGGCGGATCGTCGGGGCGCTGGTGGCCGCGGCGGGTGCGCTGGTTCTGGTCCGGGTCGCCGTGCAGTGGGGGAGCCCGCCGCTGGAGGTCCTCGGCCGGACTCCGTTCGTCTCCGGCGTGCCGGTGGATCCGATGCGGCACCCGTGGCCGATGGTGCTGGCGGCAGCCGGGGGGCTGCTCGTGGTGCTCGGCGGAATTTTGTTGATCACCGGCTCCGTCCGCGCGCAGGCACTGTCCGGCCGGTACGACCGGACACCGCCTGCCCACCCGCCGATCACGACGACAGCCGACGTCGGCAGTTCCGGAGGCGTCGCCCGACCGGTCGGCGAGGACGACCTGTGGAAGGCGCTGGACGCCGGCCTCGATCCGACCGGTGAACCGGAAACGGACCCGCAGCCGTTGGACTCCGGGGGGCAACCGGACGACGCGACCCCGTCCGAGGCAGGCCCGGCCGGCGACTACGATGATCCTGCAACGGGGATCGCCGGGTCGGGACCGGAGCTCTCGAACGGTCGGGGTAACCGAAGGAGACCACACCGGTGAGCGTGCTGGAGGCCATCGTCGCGGGTGTTCGCGACGACCTCGCGGCCCGTGAAGCTGCTGTGCCACTGGCCGAGGTCAAGGCTCAGGCCAGGGACGCGCCGCCGCCGCGACCGGTGGTTCCGTCGCTGCTGGAACCCGGCGTCCACGTGATCGCCGAGGTCAAGCGGGCCAGCCCGTCCAAGGGCTCGTTGGCCACCATCGCCGACCCGGCGGCACTGGCCGTCCAGTACGCCGAGGGCGGCGCCAGGGCAATCTCGGTGCTCACCGAGCAACGCCGGTTCGGCGGCTCGCTGGCCGACCTGGACGCGGTGCGGGCGGCGGTCGACATCCCGGTGCTGCGCAAGGACTTCATCGTCAGCCCGTACCAGGTGCACGAGGCGCGGGCGCACGGCGCCGACCTGGTCCTGCTCATCGTCGCCGCGCTCGAGCAGCCGGTGCTGCACGGGTTGCTCGAGCGGATCGAGTCGCTCGGCATGACCGCACTGGTCGAAGTGCACACCGAGGCCGAGGCGGACCGAGCATTGGCCGCCGGTGCCAAGGTCGTCGGAATCAACGCCCGCGACCTGACGACGCTGTCGGTCGACCGGGATGTGTTCTCCCGGATCGCGCCGGGGCTGCCGAGCGACATCCTGACCATCGCCGAGTCCGGTGTGCGTGGCACCGGCGACCTGCTGGCCTATGCCGGCGCCGGTGCGCACGCGGTGCTGGTCGGCGAGGGACTCGTCACCAGCGGGGACCCGCGGGCCGCGGTGGCCGACCTGGTGACCGCCGGATCCCACCCGTCCTGCCCACGCCCGGCCCGGTGACCGGCGCGACCCGAGCGTCGGACGGATTGCCTCGACCGTCGGACGGTCTCTCCGGCACGGCGGCCGACCCGGACGCCCGCGGCTACTTCGGCACCATGGGCGGCCGGTGGCTGCCCGAGGCGCTCGTTGCGGTCCTCGACGAGGTCGCCGACGCCTACGACAAGGCCAGGCACGACCCTGAGTTCCTGCGCGAGCTGGACCACCTCGCGGCCAGCTACGCCGGCCGCCCGTCACCGATCAGCGAGGCGCTGCGGCTCACCGCGCACATCGGTGGCGCCCGGATCCTGCTCAAGCGCGAGGACCTGAACCACACCGGCAGCCACAAGATCAACAACGTGCTCGGCCAGGCGCTGCTGTGCCGCCGGATGGGCAAGACCAGGGTGATCGCGGAGACCGGCGCCGGTCAGCACGGTGTGGCCACGGCCACCGCCGCGGCTCTCCTCGGTCTCGACTGTGTCATCTATATGGGCCGGGTCGACACCGAACGGCAGGCGCTGAACGTCGCCAGGATGAAGCTGCTCGGGGCCGAGGTGATCCCGGTCGAGACCGGGTCGGCGACCCTCAAGGACGCCATCAACGAGGCCTTCCGGGACTGGGTGACCAACGTAGCCACCACCTACTACGTCTTCGGCACCGCCGCCGGGCCGCACCCGTTCCCGATGATGGTGCGCGACTTCCAGCGGATCATCGGGCTGGAGGCCCGCGCCCAGGTGCTGGCGCTGACCGGCCGGCTGCCGGACGCGGTGACCGCCTGCGTGGGCGGTGGGTCCAACGCCATCGGCATCTTCCACGCGTTCCTCGACGATCCCGGCGTCCGGCTGATCGGCATGGAAGCCGGCGGCGACGGTATCGACACCGGCCGGCACGCCTCGACCATCAGCGGCGGCACGGTCGGCGTGCTGCACGGCGCCCGGTCCTACCTGCTGCAGGACGACGAGGGGCAGATCATCGAGTCGCACTCGATCTCGGCCGGACTGGACTACCCCGGGGTCGGACCCGAGCATGCCCACCTCGCCGAGATCGGCCGGGCGGAGTTCCGCTCCATCACCGACGCCCAGGCGATGGACGCCTTTGCCCTGCTCGCCCGCACCGAGGGGATCATCCCGGCGATCGAATCGGCACACGCGGTGGCCGGCACGATCGAGGTGGCCAAGGAGGTCGGGCCCGACGGCGTGGTGCTGATCAACATCTCCGGCCGCGGCGACAAGGACATGGAGACCGCGATGCGGTGGTTCGGCCTGGACGGCGAGCCGGCCGCCGGCCGTGCCGGCATGGCGGCACTCGACTCTCCGGAGGTTCCTAACCTCGGGGCGCGGAGGTGACCGTCGCCGTGCTGGACGATCTGTTCGCCACCACCAGGGCCGAGGGCCGCGCGGCGCTCGTCGGATACCTGCCGGCCGGCTTCCCCGACGTCCAGGGTTCGTCCGAGGTGCTCACCACGATGATCGCCGGCGGCTGCGACCTGGTCGAGGTCGGCCTGCCGTTCTCCGACCCGGTGCTGGATGGCCCGGTGATCCAGGCCGCCCAACAGCGCGCACTCGCGGCCGGCACCCGGATCCGCGACGTGCTCGGCGTCGTCGAACGGGTCACCGCGGCCGGCGGCCGGGCCGTGGTGATGACGTATTTCAATCCTGTACTGGCCTACGGGCTCGACCGGTTCGCCCGCGACCTGGCCGCGGCCGGCGGTTCCGGCGTGATCACCCCCGACCTGATCGTGGACGAGGCCGACGCCTGGTTGGCGGCCACCGCGGCCGCGCAGCTCGCGCCGATCTTCCTGGTCGCGCCGTCCTCCCCGCTGGACCGGATCGCACTCACCGCGCAGGCCACCCGCGGATTCCTCTACGCGGCCTCGGTGATGGGCGTGACCGGGACCAGGGACCAGGTGTCCAGTGCAGCTCCGGAGCTGGTCGCCCGCTGCCGTCAGGTCACCGACCTGCCGGTCGGTGTGGGGCTGGGCGTCCGAACAGGTGATCAGGCGGCGCAGATCGCCACCTTCGCCGACGCCGTCATCGTCGGGTCGGCCTTCGTCAGCGCCGTGCAGACCTCGGCGGGCGCGGTCGGCGAGTTGGCCGCCGAACTTGCCGCCGGCGTGCGGCGGGCCGACCGGGGCGCGGCATGACGACTGCCTTCCTGGCTTCCATCCCGTCGCCGCCGCGCGGCGTCTGGCACGTCGGGCCCGATCGCCATCCGGGCCTATGCGATCTGCATCATCGCCGGCATCATCCTGGCCGTCTGGTGGGGCAACCGGCGATTCGTGGCCCGGGGCGGCAGACCCGGCCGGATCACCGATCTGGCCGTGTTCATGGTGCCGTTCGGACTGATCGGCGGCCGGCTCTACCACGTCATCACCGACCACGAGCTGTACTTCGGCCCCGGGCGCAACCCCCTCAACGCGTTGGCCATCTGGAACGGCGGGCTGGGCATCTGGGGGGCCGTCGCGCTCGGTGCGGTCGGCGCCTGGATCGGCTGCCGGTACTACCGCATCCCGCTCGCGCCGGTGGCCGACGCGCTGGCGCCGGGCCTCATCGCGGCGCAGGCGGTCGGCCGCTTGGGCAACTGGTTCAACCAGGAACTGTTCGGCTCGCCGACCACACTGCCGTGGGCGCTGGAGGTGTACGTCCGCACCCCGGTGGGGCGGCGGGCGCGAACATCTACGGCGTCAACGACTGCGAATTCCCCACCGACTTCATCAAGGCATCCCCCGAGGTGCTCTGCGGCGCCGGGTACTACCACCCGACGTTCCTGTACGAGTTGCTCTGGAGCCTGGTGATCGCCGCAATCCTGGTGTGGGCGGACCGGCGGTTCCGAATGGGCGGCGGTCGGGTGTTCGCGCTGTACGTCGCCGGATACACCCTGGGCCGCGGCTGGATCGAGATGCTGCGCATCGACCCGGCGCACTCACCTGTTCGGCCTGCGGATCAACGTCGTGACCTCGATCGTGCTGTTCCTGCTGGCCATCGCCTACCTGATCTGGAAACGCAACGTCGGACGGGAGGAGCCTGCGTTGCTGCAGGGGCTGCCCAGCGGCGCGGCGCGGAAGGCTGCGTTGGCGGCCCAGGCCGCTGCCGCGGCCACCACGTCCGGCGGCAAGGGGCACGGACCCGGCCGAGGCGGATACGGGCGGGCGTGACGCCGCCGGGAGTGACCCCGAGCGGGCGGACCGGCGGGAACGGACCCGTGAACGGACCCCGACGGAACCCTTCCGCCGTCGAGGTCGTCGACGGGCGATGCCGTCGAGGCGCCGGTCGACGGCGACCCGCCCGAGGTCCTCACCGGTGCTCCAACGGCCGAACCTGCCACCCCCACCATGCGGGACGAGCCGTCCGAAAACGGGGGAACAACAGCCGTCCGATCGAGCGTGAATCGCGGCTCACCTGTCCTGTACAGTTCGGCCATCAGGCCACCGTCGCTCCTGATGCCCCGACCAGGGGCGGACGACGGACCGCGGTGATCCCGCCGGTCACGGTGGCGCCGGTCATGGCGCCGCGATCCTCGATCACAGCGGAGGCCTGCCGTGCGGTATTCGGCGACACCCGCCCCACAGGGGCTCTACGACCCGGCTGCGGAGCACGATGCCTGCGGCGTCGCCGCGGTCGTCGACATTGCCGGCCGCCGGAGCCACAAGATCGTCGCCGACGGCGTCACCGCCCTGATCAACCTCGACCACCGTGGCGCGGCCGGTGCTGACCCTGCCGTAGGGGACGGCGCCGGCATCCTGTTGCAGATCCCCACCGCGTTCTTCCGCGCCGAGGTCGACTTCGACCTGCCGGTCGCGCCGGACGGCGCGGACGGCGAGGCGTTCGCCGTCGGCACCGCCTTCATCCCCGTCGAGGACGACGACCGGGCGGCCGCGCTGGCCATCGTCGAGCAGATCGTCGCCGAGGAGGGCCTCGAACTGCTCGGCTGGCGCGAGGTGCCGACGGAGCCGATCGGGTCGGGCGTCGGGCGGATGGCCCTCGACGTCATGCCCGCCTTCCACCAACTGTTCCTGACCGCCCCGGCCGGGCACGACGGTGTTCGGCCGTTCGGACTGGCCCTTGACCGGCTGGTCTTCCCGGCGCGCAAGCGCATCGAGCACGAGACCGCGGACGCCGGTGTCGACGTGTACTTTCCGTCGCTGTCCAGCCGCACCATCGTCTACAAGGGCATGCTGACCACCGAACAGTTGCCGGCGTTCTTCCCCGACATCACCGACCCGCGGGTCGAGAGCGCCATCGTGATGGTGCACTCCCGGTTCTCCACCAACACGTTCCCGGCCTGGCCGCTGGCCCACCCGTTCCGGTTCATCGCGCACAACGGCGAGATCAACACCGTCCGCGGCAACCGGAACTGGATGCGCGCCCGCGAGGCGCTGTTGGCCACCGACCTGATCCCCGGCGACCTGTCCCGGATCTACCCGATCTGCACCAAGGGCGCGTCGGACTCCGCATCGTTCGACGAGGTGCTCGAGCTGCTGCACCTCGGCTGGCCGCATCGCTGCCGCACGCGGTGCTGATGATGGTGCCGGAGGCCTGGGAGAACAACACGCTGCTCGCCCCGGACGTCCGGGCGTTCGCCGAGTTCCACTCGTCGGCTCATGGAGCCCTGGGACGGCCCGGCCTGCGTCACCTTCACCGATGGCCGGCTGCTCGGTGCCGTGCTGGACCGCAACGGGCTTCGCCCCGGCCGCTGGTGGCGGACCGACGACGACACGGTGGTGCTGGCCAGCGAGTCCGGAGTGCTGCCGATCCCGCCGGAGAACGTCGTCGAGCGCGGCCGGCTGCAGCCCGGCCGGATGTTCCTGGTGGACACCGAGGCCGGCGGATTCTCGACGACGCCGAGGTCAAGGGTGCGCTCGCCGCCGAGCACCCGTACGCCGACTGGGTGCATGCCGGGATCATCCAGCTGCCGGATCTGCCCGCCCGCGAGCACATCCCGCCGGTGCACGACTCCGTGCTGCGGCGCCAGCAGGTGTTCGGATACACCGAGGAGGAGCTGCGGATCATCGTCTCGCCGATGGCCGCCGCCGGCGCCGAAGGCGATCGGCTCGATGGGCACCGACACGCCGGAGGCGGTGATGTCCGCGCGCACGCGCATGCTGTTCGACTACTTCTCCCAGCTGTTCGCCCAGGTCACCAACCCGCCGCTGGACGCCATCCGCGAGCAGGTGGTCACCTCGTTGGCCGGCGTCTCGGCCCGGAACAGAACCTGCTCGAGCCGTCTCCCGGCGTCCTGCCGGCTGATGGTCCTGCCGCTATCCGGTGATCGACAACGACGACCTGGCCAAGCTCGTCGGCATCAACTCCGACGGCGACCTGCCCGGCTTCGCCGCCGCGGTGATCCCCGCCTGTTCGAGGTCGACCGGCGGTGGCGCGGGCGCTGGCCGAGGCGCATCGAGCGGTGTCGCCGGCGAGGCCGACCTGGCGGTCGCCGCCGGCGCCCAGATCATGGTCCTGTCCGACCGCGACTCCGACGCCGCGCCGGCGCCGATCCCCTCGCTGCTGCTCACCTCCGCGGTGCACCAGCACCTGGTCCGGAGAAGACCCGCACCAAGGTCGGCCTCGCGTCGAGGCGGGCGATGCCCGCGAGGTGCACCATGTCGCGCTGCTGCTCGGCTACGGCGCGGCCGCGGTGAACCCGTATCTGGCGCTGGAGACGGCCGCCGACCTGGCCTCGCAGGGTCTGCTCGGCGACACGTCGCCGAGCCAAGGCGGTCAAGCAACCCCGTCAACGCGCTGTCCAAGGGCGTGCTCAAGGTGATGAGCAAGATGGGCATCTCCACCGTCGCGTCCTACACCGGGGCGCAGGTGTTCGCCGCCTTCGGCCTCGATCAGGACGTGCTCGACGAGTACTTCACCGGCACCAGGTCGCCGACCGGCGGTTCCGGCCTCGACGTCATCGCCACGCGACGTCGCGCGCCGGCACCAGCTCGCCTACCAGGCCAACGACGCCGCCTGGGAGCACCGCGGCCTCGAGGTCGGCGGCGACTACCAGTGGCGCCGCGAGGGCGAGCTGCACCTGTTCAACCCGGAGACCGTCTACCTGCTGCAGCACGCCACCCGGTCCAAGCAGGAGAGCATCTTCCGCCGCTACACCGACACCGTCGACGGGCTGTCCCGCAAGGGCGGCACGCTGCGCGGGCTGTTCCGGCTGCGGACGGACGACCCCGCCCGGTGCCGCTGGAGGACGTCGAGCCGGCCGCGGAGATCGTGAAGCGGTTCGTCACCGGCGCGATGTCCTACGGGTCGATCTCGAGCGAGGCGCACGAGACGCTGGCCATCGCGATGAACCGGCTCGGCGGCAAGTCGAACACCGGCGAGGGCGGCGAAGACGTCGACCGGCTGCTCGACCCGGAGCGGCGCTCGGCGATCAAGCAGGTCGCGTCCGGCCGGTTCGGCGTGACGTCGCCTACCTGACCAACGCCGGCGAGATCCAGATCAAGATGGCGCAGGGCGCGAAGCCCGGCGAGGGCGGCCAACTACCCGGGCACAAGGTGTACCCGTGGATCGCCGCGACCCGGCACGCCACCGCCGGGGTCGGCCTGATCTCGCCGCCGCCGCACCACGACATCTATTCGATCGAGGACCTCAAGCAGCTGATCCACGACCTGCGCAACGCCAACCCGTCGGCGCGGGTCTCGGTCAAGCTGGTCTCGGTGCCCGGGCGTCGGCACGGTCGCGGCCGGTGTCACCAAGGCGCACGCCGACGCGGTGATCGTCGCCGGCTACGACGGCGGCACCGGCGCGGCGCCGCTCACCTCGCTGAAGCACACCGGCCAGCCGTGGGAACTCGGCCTCGCCGAGGCCCAGCAGACGCTGCGGCTGAACAAGCTTCGCGAACAGGTCCGGGTGCAGGTCGACGGCGGGCTGAAGACCGGCCGCGACGTGGTCGTCGCGATGCTGCTCGGCGCCGAGGAGTTCGGCTTCTCCACCGCGCCGCTGGTGGTCGCGGGCTGCGTGATGATGCGGGTCTGCCACCTGGACACCTGCCCGGTCGGCGTCGCCACCCAGAACCCGGTGCTGCGCCAGCGCTACAC
Source organism: uncultured Actinomycetota bacterium (assembly GCA_963834185.1). Taxonomy (GTDB): domain Bacteria; phylum Actinomycetota; class Actinomycetes; order Mycobacteriales; family Nakamurellaceae; genus Nakamurella. The sequence continues at coordinate 582,566 of CAWIAR010000002.1, read as the reverse complement.
CGGCACCCCGGAGTTCGTCGAGACGTTCTTCCTGTTCCTGGCCGAGCAGGTGCGTGAGTACCTGGCCCAGTTCGGGTTCCGGACGATCGACGAGGCCGTCGGGCACGCCGAACTGCTGGACATCGAGGACGCGGTGGCAGCACTGGCGGCCGCGCGACCTCGACCTGGCGCCGTTGCTCGCCGTGCCCGACGTGGACACCAACCACTGGAGCGTCAGGCCGGCCAAGCACGACCTGTCCCGCACGCTCGACGCCAAGCTGATCGAGCTGGCCGCGCCCGACGCTGAGGACGCCAAGCGGGTCCGCGATCGACCTGCCCATCCGCAACGTCGACCGCACCGCCGGCACCATGCTCGGCCACGAGGTGACCAAGCGGTTCGGGCCGGACGGGCTGCCGGCCGACACCATCACGTCAAGCTGACCGGCACCGCCGGCCAGTCGCTCGGCGCGTTCCTGCCGCCCGGCATGACCATCGACCATGTTCGGCGACGCCAACGACTACGTCGGCAAGGGCCTGTCCGGTGGCCGGATCGGTGCGTCCGGCCGCACCCGAACTCGCGGCCAGCAGGTGGCCAGGTCATCGCCGGCAACACCGTCGGCTACGGCGCGACCTCCGGCGAGATGTTCATCCGCGGCCGGGTCGGGGAGCGGTTCGCGGTGCGCAACTCCGGCGCGCATCTGGTCGCCGAGGGCGCCGGCGACCACGCCTGCGAGTACATGACCGGCGGCCGGGTGGTCATCCTCGGAAACACCGGGCGCAACGTCGCCGCCGGGATGAGCGGCGGCATCGCCTATCTGCTCGACGTCGACCCGGCGCAGATCAACCCCGAACTGGTCGACATCGAGAAGCTGGCCGACGACGAGGTGGTCTGGCTCGGCGAGGTGATCAACACCCACAGGCGCTCTCACCGGCTCGCTGGTCGCCGCGGCCCTGCTGGACGACTGGCCGGCATCGCGGAGCGGTTCGTCCGGATCATGCCGCGCGACTACCGCGGGTGCTGGAGCTGCGGGCCGAGGCGGCCGCCCGCGGGCTGGACGCCGACGAGTTGATCATGGAGGCCAGCCATGGCTGACCCGACCGGCTTCCTGCAAGTACGGGCGGCAGACGCCGAAGCGCCGGCCGGTCCCGCTGCGACTGCGCGACTGGAACGAGGTCTACGAACCGTTTCCCGCCGAGAAGACCAAGGCCCAGGCGGCCCGCTGCATGGACTGCGGCGTGCCGTTCTGCCACCAGGGCTGCCCGCTGGGCAACCTGATCCCGGAGTGGAACGAGCTGGTCCGGCTGGGCCGCTGGGACGACGCGTCCGACCGGCTGCACGCCACGAACAACTTCCCGGAGTTCACCGGCCGGCTCTGCCCGGCGCCGTGCGAGGGCTCCTGCGTGCTCGGCATCGGCGACGACCCGGTGGCGATCAAGTTGGTCGAGCAGGAGATCGCCGACCGGGCGATCGCCGACGGCCACGCGCTGACCCCGCGGCCGGCGTCGATCTCCACCGGCAAGAAGGTCGCGGTCATCGGCTCCGGACCGGCCGGCCTGGCCGCCGCCCAGCAGCTCGCCCGGGCCGGCCACGAGGTCACCGTCTTCGAGCGGGACGGCCGGATCGGCGGGCTGATGCGCTACGGCATCCCCGAGTTCAAGATGGACCGCACGGTGCTGGACGCGCCGGCTCGGCCAGCTCGCCGCCGAGGGCGTCCGATTCATCACCGCATTGCCACGTCGGCGTCGACCTGTCCGTCGAGGAGCTGCGGGGCGGACTTCGACGCCATCGTGCTCGCCACCGGTTCGACCGTTGCCCGCGAGCTCGACCTCCCCGGGCCGCGAGCTCGGCCGGCATCCACCTGGCGATGGACTACCTGGTCCAGGCCAACAAGGTGGTCGAGGGCACGCTGGAGCGGACCGAGATCGACGCCGCCGGCAAGCAGGTGGTGATCATCGGCGGCGGTGACACCGGCGCCGACTGCTACGGCACGGCGCTGCGCCAGCAGGCCGCGTCGGTCACCCAGCTGGACATCCACGGCCAGCCGCCGCCGACCCGCGACCCGTCCACGCCGTGGCCGACCTACCCGCTGATGCTGCGGATCTCGGCCGCGCACGAGGAGGGCGGCGAGCGGATCTTCGGCGTCAACTCCACCTCGTTCGAGGGCTCGGACGGGCACGTCACCGGCCTGCACCTGGTGTCAGGCAAGCGGATCCCCGGCGGCTTCGTCCCCGACCATGGCACCGAGGTGCACCTCGAGGCCGACCTGGTTCTGCTCGCGCTCGGTTTCGTCGGCCCGGAACGGCCCGGTCTGCTGGACGGGCTCGGGGTCGCCATCGGCCCCCGCGGGACGATCGTGCGCGACGAGGACTACATGACCACGGTGCCCGGCGTGTTCGTCGCCGGCGATGCCGGCCGTGGCCAGTCGCTGATCGTCTGGGCGATCGCCGAGGGTCGCTCGGCCGCTGCCGGGGTGGACGCCTACCTGACCGGAAGCACAGCCCTGCCCGACCCGCTCGAGCCGCACGCCCTCGCCCTCCGCTGACCCGCCCCGCCCTGTGCGGTGACCCCCGCCCCCACCCTGGCGAGGATCAACTTCCAAGACGAGGATGAAGTTGTTCGCTGCTGTCACTCCTGTCACGGAAGGGCAGAAGTTGATCCTCGCAAGGACGGTGTCGGCGCAGTCACCTCGGGTGTGACGGGCGGCGTGACCCGGGCCACCGAATCGTTCAAGAAGCCAGGTAGGCTCACCAACCATGGATCGCCGCGCGAAGATCGTCTGCACCCTCGGGCCTGCCACGTACGCCGAGGAGCAGTTGACCGCACTGGTCGAAGCCGGCATGAACGTCGCCCGGATGAACTTCTCCCACGGCGACCACGCCGACCACGAGGTGGTCTACCGCCGGGTGCGGGCCGCCGCCGAAAAGCTCGGGCAAGCCGGTCGGCATCCTGGGCGACCTGCAGGGTCCCAAGATCCGGCTCGGCCGGTTCGCCGACGGGCCGGTCGAGTGGGCCAACGGCGAGACGGTCACCATCACCGTCGACGACATCGTCGGCAACCACGACCGGGTGTCCACCACCTACAAGGGCCTGGCCAACGACGCCCGGCCCGGCGACCGGCTGCTGATCGACGACGGCAAGGTCGGGCTGGTGGTGACCGAGGTCCAGCGCCAACGACGTCGATCTGCACCGTCACCGAGGGCGGCGAGGTCTCCAACAACAAGGGCATCTCGCTGCCCGGGCATGAACGTGTCGGTGCCGGCCATGAGCGAGAAGGACATCGCCGACCTGAAGTTCGCGCTGTCGCTGGGCGTCGACTTCATCGCGCTGTCGTTCGTCCGGTCGCCGTCTGACATCGACCTGGTGCACAACGTGATGGACGAGGTCGGCGCCCCGCGGGTGCCGGTGATCGCCAAGCTGGAGAAGCCGGAGGCGATCGCCAATCTCGAGGCCATCGTGCTGGCCTTCGACGGGATCATGGTGGCCCGCGGCGATCTCGGCGTCGAGATGCCGTTGGAGCAGGTGCCGCTGGTGCAGAAGCGGTCGGTGCAGCTCGCCCGGGAGAACGCCAAGCCGGTCATCGTGGCCACCCAGATGCTGGACTCGATGATCGAGCACTCCCGCCCGACCAGGGCCGAGGCCTCCGACGTGGCCAACGCGGTGCTCGACGGCGCCGACGCGGTGATGCTGTCCGGCGAGACGTCGGTCGGCAAGTATCCGATCGTGGCGGTCCGCACGATGGCCCGGATCATCGAGGCGGTCGAGACCGAGTCGGTGGTCGTGCCGCCGCTGACCCACGTGCCGCGCACCAAGCGCGGCGTGCTGTCGTACGCCGCCCGCGACATCGGCGAGCGGCTCGAGGCCAAGGCACTGGTCGCGTTCACCCAGACCGGCGACACGGTCCGCCGGCTGGCCCGGCTGCACACCCGGCTGCCGCTGTTGGCGTTCACCCCGCTCGAGGCCACGGTCAACCAGCTGTCGCTGACCTGGGGGACGCAGGTCTTCCTGGTGCCGCTGGTCGACTCGACCGACGCGATGGTCCGGCTGGTCGACTCGGCCATCATGCAGATCCCCGGGTTCCACAGCGGCGACACCGTGGTGATCGTCGCCGGCTCGCCGCCCAACACCTCGGGATCGACCAACCTGATCCGGGTGCACCGATTGGGCGAGGACGACCTGAACTGATGCTCGCCGCGGCGGAGTCCCGGGCTGATGGACGAGCGGACCTCGACTCCGACGGCGTGCTGCGCGGTCAGCCGGCGCTGGACGCCTGATCGGCCTGCTCGACCTGGAGCGGTTGGAGGAGAACCTCTTTCGCGGAGTCTCGCCGGAGATCTCGCCGGTGCGGGTGTTCGGCGGCCAGGTGGCCGCGCAGGCGTTGATCGCCCTGGGCCGCACGGTGCCGGCCGACCGCCGGGTGCACTCGCTGCACGCCTACTTCATCCGGCCGGGCGACCCGCGGATCCCGATCGTCTTCGAGGTGGACCGGATCCGCGACGGCCGGTCGTTCACCACCCGGCGGGTGACGGCCATCCAGCGCGGCAACGCCATCTTCGCCATGTCGGCGTCGTTCCAGATCGACGAGGCCGGTGTCGACCACGGCCTGCCGATGCCGGACGTGCCGGACCCGGAGGCCCTGCCGACCTTCGCCGAGCGGATCGGCCCGGTGCGCGACCAGCTCAACGTGTTCGCCAGGGTGCCCCGGCCGTTCGACATCCGCTACGTCACCGACCCGCCATGGCAGTCCCGGTTGTCCGGGCCGAAACCGGGTGCACGCACCCAGGTCTGGTTCCGGGCGGACGGCGACGTGCCGGACGATGACCTGCTGCACGTATGCCTGCTCGCGTACCTGTCCGACCTGACGCTGCTGGAATCGGTGCTGGTCACCCATGGCCTCGCGGCCGGCTTCGACCGTATCCAGATGGCCTCGCTCGATCACGCGATGTGGTTCCACCGGCCGATCCGGGTCGATGACTGGATCCTCTACGACAGCGATTCGCCGAGTGCCTCCGGTGCCAGGGGTCTGGGCACCGGATCGTTCTTCGCCGCGGACGGTCGACTGTTGGCCACCGTGGTCCAGGAGGGCCTGATCCGGGTCCGGTGATCAGCCGGATACCACGCGTGCGGCGCGATCGGTGGGCCGGGAGGTGCTGGGTCGGCGCGACCGTTCCGGTCAGGACCGGGGGTTGACCCCCGGGTCCGAGTAGGGGTGCTACGCCCACCGTTCCGGGTGTTACCCGGATGGGCCGGTGGCCCATCGAGGACGAGATTGATCAGCATGGTCCTGCTTGCTCCGGCCCTGCCGGCCTCGCTCATTCCGCGCCCATCTGTGGCCGCTGCGCTGATGCGTCCGCGGCCGGGCCGCCGGGTGGGCTACCTGCTGGTCGCCGCGAGCCTGGTGATCGTCCAGTTGCAGCTGACCGCGCTGCCCTGGCGGAATCCGCTGCACGACCCGCTGAGCACCTACGTGCACGCGCCCGGCGGGTGGCTGTTCCCGGTCGGTCTGGGACTGCTCGGCCTGGCCATGCTCGGTACGGCGCGGGTGCTGCACCGATACCGGATGCGCCGCGCCAGGGGGGCTTCCGGACTGATGGTCGTCGGGGGAGTCGCCGCGCTTGCGGCCGCACTGTTTCCCGCCGACCCCACGGGCCTGGCCCACGTCACCTGGCGCGGTGAAGTGCACCGGTACACCTCGGTGCTGCTGCTGGTGCTGCCGCTGCTCGCGGCGGCCCTGCTGGTCCGGCCGGTGCGGACCCGGGAGCCGCGTACGGCCAACCGGCTGCGCATCCTGGTGCTCGCAGCAGCGGGCGCCGGGACGTTGTTCCTGCTCGGTTTCCTGCCCGCGGTGTTTCCCGCGCTGCTGCCCGACCTGGCCGGCCTCGCCGCTGTCAGCGGCTTGACCCAGCGCGTGTTGGTCGCGCTTCTGGTCCTGGTGCTCGCGGTGCTCGCCGGCGCCGGCTCAGAGCACGACCTGTCGGGCGGCGACCAACTCGCCGGAGGCGAACCCCTCCGTGCGGAGCCGCTGGCCCTCGGCGACGTCGGTCAGCTCGACGGTCAGCGCGCCGGCGGCGTCCACGCCCTCGCTCAGCAGCGGGCGGCCGTCCAGGTACAGGTCGAGCCGGTCGACCCCGTCGGTGTCGTACACGGCGGTGGCTGCGGCGCCGGATCGAGTGACGGCGATCTGCAACCGCCGGACCGGCAGCGCGGCGAGGATCGCCCCGGCCGCTTCCAGCAGGTCGACGTTGCCGTGCAACAGGTCGTCGGTGGTGAGCCGGTGCACCGCGTCGGGCAGGACGCCGAGGTCCTCCACCGGGGTCCCCGAGAGTTCTCCGACCCTGGTGGTCCGCCGGATGGCCACCCGCATGTTCACCCCGGCCGGCAGCGTTCGGTACGGCGAGTCCGGGTCGACCGGAGTCGGGACCTCCAGCAGTTGCTTGAGCAGCCCCTGGGTCCAGACATTCGCACCGCCGGCTCCGGTGTTGTCGTCCACGCCCAGGATCGGCCCGATCCGGTGATCCGCGAACCCGGCGGCGAAAATGTCTGTCGCCGAATAGCACCGCGCGTCGGTGACCAGCACCACCGGCCCGTGGTAGGTCTGACCGAGGTCATTCGCGCCGTCGAGCGGGGAGATCGGCCGGGCCGCGGAGAACGACGAACCGGTCTCCAGCGCCTGGTCCAGTGAGCCGAACCAAGGCCCGAGATCGATGCCGGCCGGATTGTCCTGGTGCCGCTTGCAGATCCGCAGGTTCAGCGGGGTGGCCAGGAACTGCACGGGTTCCGGGGCGATCGGCCGCGGGGTCATCGTCTGCAGGGTGAACTCTGAGGCGTAGATCAGCCCGCCGCCGTTGTCCCGTACGTCGACGATCAGACCGTTCTGCGGCAACGCTGCCGCCAGCCGGACGAACTCGTCACGGAACGCCACCCCGTCCTGCACGGAGAAAGTGAAGATCCGCAGGTGACCGAACGTGCCGGCGGACGTGATGACCGACCGGGCCCGGAACACCCCCGGCATGGTGGTCGGCAGGTCGGCGTCGCCGACCGCGGTCGGCCGGCGCAATTGGGCCGACGACGTACCACCTTCGGCCCTGACCACGTCGGGGACGAACAGCAGCTTGTTCGCCCGGCTCTTCTCGTCGGAGTCCAGGTCGACACCCATCGCCGCGGCCGCGGCCGACATTTCGTTGGGGTCGGTCATCGGCGGCAGGTTCTCCACCACCCGCCAGCTCTCCCGCAGTTCCCGTGCCACCCCGTCCAGGCCGACAAAGCTGACGGTGACCCAGTCCTCGACCGGTGGCAGCTGGATGACCAGCGGCCGGATGGTCAGCGACTCGAGCCCCCTGGCCAGGTTCGCCGCCTGGTTGCTGCCGGCGAACAACGCGCCGTTGATCGCTACCGCGGTGGCGATCGGGGTGCCGTTCCAATGCGTCACCTCGACACCAGGTTCGACGTGATCGGCCGACCAGTCGGTGGCGATCCGGGTGATCAGATAGCGATCGACACCCTGGTCGTTGGCCTTCTCCACGGCGAACGGAAGGTAGGCGATCTTGCCGGCGAACGGTGCCGGCAGCAGATAGTTGGTGTGCAGGTCACGGACGGAATGGAAGATGGACGACATCTCGGCGTGGAACTGCCATTCCGGATCCAGTGCCGAGTCGACCTGGTGGTCCAGCCTGGTCCGCAGTACCCGCAGCCGCTGCACCGGGTTCACCGCGTGCATGGCCATCTTCAGCGGGAGATGCGCATAGTTCTGTTCGAGCAGGATCAGCGCCTGGTCGACGACGAGCTTACGATCGTCGATGGTGAGAGTACCTGCCGTGGCAAGAAACTCGGGCAACGATTGGGCGACGGCAGCACGCGCGGCCGACCGGCCCGTCGAGCGGGCGGGGGCGCGGCGCCGGCCGGAAGCGGACGAGGGCATGAGATCCTCCCGAATTGCGCTGAGGGCCGGGCGGCCTACCCCGAACAGAGCACCCGCGCCGCCGACTGATACCCATCCTGGTCGATCGGACCGACGCCGGCGCGCCGAGCCCGGTGCGGGCGCGGCGGGACACCAGCGATCATCCGGGCCTGCGACAGACCTCGACGGTGGACGGTGCGAGCGCGTCGCGGCCGCGGATGTCGTCGGAGATCGTCTCGGCCGTCATCAGCACCGGCGCGTTCCGGTTGCCGGTGATCACCCTCGGCATGATGGATGCGTCCACCATCCGCAGGCCGGCCAGTGCGTACACCCGATTCGCGGACCATGTGAGATGAGCCGAGCTCACCCGGCTTTCGCGCCTTCGTCGGCGAGCCGCACCCGCAGGAGGAACGCTGCCTCGGCTCCGACCAAGCGGCCAACCAGGTCCAGCAGAATGCCGACGAACTCCGGCCCGTGGGCCGCCGCCGACGGGTCGGTCAGATGGTGCGCGAGTTCGTGCAACACGACCAGTTCGCGCAGCGCCCACGCGTTCCCGGCCACATGGGTCGGAACGGCGATAGTCGGGCCGGTCGGGCCGTCCCGGCTGTAGTGCGCGCGATCAGCACTCTTCCGACGGCGGACGAGCACCGGACCGACATCCGGCCAACGGACCCGGACCCAGCCCAACTCGAGCACGGCGTCCAGATAGCTCTGCACCGACTCCACGCCGGCGAACCGACGCTCGACCGGCAGCGAGATGGTCGAGCCGGCAACCTGGACGACCGGGACTCGAGCAGCTCGATCCAGCATGGCCAACACCAGGTTTTCTGCCGCGTACACCTTGGCCCGTTGGGCATCACGGGGAACTGCGGCGCCGGCCCCCGCCGAGCTCGAACTGGCCGCCACCGTCATCCGCCGGTCAGCGCCGGCCCCGAACCGCCGATCGCTTCCTGCGGAGCGAGCCGAGCGGTGCGGCCGGCCCGGTCACCGGCCCGTCGGGACAGTTCCGACTGGCCGGCCTGCGCCCGGCCGGCGGCCCAACTGCCCCGCGCGGTCGAGTGCGCGCGATAGTGCTCGGTGAGCTCCAGTTCGCGTGCCCGCAGCGCGATCTCGGTACCGGTGCTGCGGTCCTGGGCCACCGCGACCTGTTCGGCCTGCAGCTTCGTCTGCGCCAGCCTGCGGCCGATCCGGGCCGCGAAGGCCAGCTGGAAGTTGATCCGGGCGGTGGTGGCGTGCACCGGCCGCTCCTCGTAGCCGCGTCGGGTGACGCCCGGCCGGCGATGATCCGGAACTCTGACCTCCCGCCAGACCCGCTCGGCGGCGAACGACCCGGATTTGATGAATGCATCCGAGGCCTTGACCATCTGCACCACCAGCGATGAATAGAGCCGCTCGGTCGCGTCGATGTCGGCGTCGAAGCCGTAGGCGAACACTTTGCTGGAGTCCCTGGTGATGTCGCAGGTCAGGTTGTTGGCATGAGCGATGGCCAGGAACAACGAGGCGAACGTGCGCAGCCCGCGCTTTCCGGCCTCGCCGATCAGCACCTCGCGCATGATCGGGGTGGCGCGCTTCTCCCGTTCCGCGCCGTGAGCGCGAGCCACCGCCAGGTCGACCGACGCCAGCGTGGCCAGCCGCTGCGCGGCCTGCAGGTAGGCGTCAGCTTCGTGCTCGTTGTCGGTGCCCTCGGCCTTGCGCAGCAGCGCAGCGATGCGGGCCAAATTCTTCTCATCCATGATGCCGTCCACCCTACGAGCGGTCACCGACAGACCCGGGGCGCGCATCGCCCGCAGGGTCGACCGGCGAGGTGGTGGGTCCGACGATGACACCGGCAGCCCCGGCGACCGCATCGGTAGTCCGCTCGTCGTGCGGTTCCACCTTCGTTCTGGCCACCCGCAGGGCGACCAGCCTGGACACCACCATCGCGAGGTAGGCGACGCCGGCCAACTGCTCGAACATCACCGCGGACCGGGCCCAGGCCGTGATCGGCATGACGTCGGAAAGCCCGGTGCTGGTCAGCGTGGTGAACGAGAGGTACAGCAACTCCATCCAGGTTCGCGGATCCTCCGGGTTCTGCGCAGCGACGAACGCGCCGGTGCTCGCCGCCTGCACGAACTGGTAGGTGTAGGCGAAACCCCAGGCGACCAGGGTGAACGTCGCTCCGGTCGCGAACAGCTCGTCCGAGGTCACCTTGGTGTCGGCCAGGGTGTACATCAGCAGGCTGTACGCGGCATAGAAGTAGAACATCGCGTGCAGCGGGGCGGAGTAGACGTCCAAAGCCGTGGTGCCGGTCACGGTCGCGACGAACGACAGCAGCACCGCGGGGAGGCCGAGGGTCACGCTGACCCAGGTCAGGCCCGGGGTGGCGCGCACCAGAAAGACCGCCAGCGCGAGCACGATGATGGAAAAGACCTCGAGGAACAGCTGGCCCCAGATCCGGCCCTGCATGGCGGGATACAGCAACAGACCGATCAGTTGCACGATCAACAGGAGGGCGGAGGGATTCCGCCTGGCCAGGGCTAGGAGCCGCACCACTCGCAAGCTAGTCGTTGCCGGTGCTCCCAGGCTTGCGACGGGCCGGTGACGGGCACGAACTCGCGCAGAACGCGCGCGCAGGTCTGTCCTGCCGGCTCCGAAGGGGTGTGCATGACCCGGTTACGCAGATCCGCGCCGGAACGTCCGGGTCTCACCCGACGTCGTCGCGGCCGAGGGCTGGCAGTTCCTGGACGGGGATGGCGAACCGGTGGACGAGGCCACGCGCCGGCGGATCGAGGCCCTGGTCATTCCCCCCGCCTGGCGGGACGTCTGGATCGCACCATGGCCCAACGGGCACATCCAGGCCGTCGGTACCGACGACGCCGGACGCCGGCAGTATCTCTATCACGAGGACTGGACGACGAGCCGACACCGCCGCAAGTTCGCCAGGGTCGCCGAGTTCGCGGCCAGGCTGCCGGCCGCGCGTCGTGAGGTGGAAGAGCAGCTCGCGCTGGACGGAATGCCCGAGGAACGCGCCCTGGCCACCGCGTTCAGCCTGTTGGACCGCGGTCACTTCCGGGTCGGCGGTGAGGTGTACGCCCAGACCAACGGCAGCTTCGGGCTGGCAACGCTGCGTCGTGATCAGGTGCGGCGCGAACGCGGTGCGTTGGTCTTCGACTACACCGCCAAATCGGGGCTGCGCCGGGTCGAGCGGATCGACGACCCGCGACTCTCCCGCAGCATCGACGTGCTGCTGCGCCGGCGCGGCGGCAATCCAGAGTTGCTGTCCTACCGAGACGGCCGAACCTGGCGGCCGGTGGGCAGTGCGGCCATCAACGGCTACCTGAAGGAGACGCTGGGAACCGACTTCTCCGCCAAGGACTTCCGAACCTGGCACGGCACCGTGCTGGCCGCCGTCGCGCTGTCCGATCAGGCCGCCTCGCCGCCGGACAAGGGCTGGAGCCGGGCGGCTCGGGTCCGCGCGGAGCGCGCAGCCGTGGCCCAGGTCTCCGATGTGCTGGGCAACACTCCAGCGGTGTGTCGAGGGTCCTACATAGACCCGCGGGTGATCGACGCATTCGAGAACGACGCGACCGTCCGACCGGCAGTGGCCAGGGTGCGACGCGACGGAGTACCGGGCAGCGGGGACGAGTTGGTCAGTGTTGCCTATACCCCCACCGTGGAGCGGGCGGTCCGAAAGTTGTTGCGAGAAAAGGCCTGACCTCAGTCGTCGAGGCCGAACCAGGGTGTGACGAACCCGCCGTCGGCCGACCGGATCCGCAACCGGATCGACGTCGGCGGCAGACCGCGGACGACGAAGTAGCCGTCATCCGACAGATCCACCGACAGGGCCACCCCCGATCCGCCGACCACCTCCGCCTGGCCGGGTCCTGGGGGTACCAACTGCCCGCGCAGCACGTCGCCGTCGCGCTCGGTTTCGATGCTCACCCCCGATCCGGTGAACGTCGAACGGACCGGACCCCCCGCCGCGCGGACCAGCTCACCCACGGGCTCCTCGGCCGTCAGCTCCACCAACTCGGCATCGACGGTGCGCCACCCGAAAGCGGCCCGGCCCAACTCGCCGACCCGGTCCGGGGTCGCGGCGTCCTCGTCAAGGGCGCGGCCCAGATCGGCCAGCAACGCCGCGTCGTCGTCCCATTCCTCACGACTCATGACCCGACCTCCCTCTGGCTTGCCCTCGGTGGGGTTGCCTCACGGAGCGCTGATGGACCGCTCGCCGGCGCTCGGTCATGCCAACACCTCTCCGGGTCCGCGCAGCTCACCGGACCGGAGGCGGGCCAGGAAGGGTGATCGGCGGAGCCGATCCAGACATCGCTGCCGGGTTGGCCCAATCGCCCCGATCGGCATCGCCATGGAGGCGCTGACCTCGCTGTATCCCGGCGGGGGGTCGGTGAACAGCAGGGCCAGCAGACGCCGGCAGCGGTCGGGCAACTCGGCGAAAGCCAATCGCAAGGCTGACGACTCCTCTGCGGCCACCAGGCCGGCGGCCATCTCCGGGGAGCCGTCGGGACGCTCGACGTCGGCTGCGTCCGTCGGCACCTGGCGCTTGCGGTGCCGGATCACCGCGAGACACTCCCTCGCTGTGGTCGTGGCCAACCAGCCGGGCAGCGCCTCGACCGTGCGGATCGAGTCGAGACGTTCGACCAGTCGTAGCCACACGGTGGCGCAGACGTCCTCGGCGTCGGGGTCGGACAACCGGTGCCGACGGCAGACGGACCACAGCAGGGAGGCGAAACGATCGACCACCGCGTTCCAGGCGGCGGCGTCGCCGGCGCGGGCCCGATCGACCAATTCGGTCAGCGTGGGTTGACCCGCTTCGGGTACCTCGCCGGTGCTCAACCGCGGCCGCCGGTGGAGGGATCGATCGGGTCGTCGACGCCGACGATCTCCAGCGGTGCGTGATCGCGAGGTCCGAGCAGGCCGGCCTGGGCAGCGGCATCGACCACCGGTTGTCGGCTGCCCTGGTCGGCGAGCCGCGCAGCCCCCGCGGCGAGCACGCCGGTCACGGTGGCGGCGGCGAAGGACGAACCCGACCATCGGGCCCAGGCGAACGCGGGCACACCGAACAAGCCGACGGCCGCCAGTGGCCCGAGCCGGCGCTGTCCGTCGGCGAACGCGGCGACCCAGGATGGTTCGCCGGACCAACTGCTCCGGTCGGCGACCGCCACGACGTGTCCGCCGAACTCCGCATCCGTGGCGAACTCGGCAGGATAGCGATGGGCGACGTCGAAGTTGTTGCCGGCGGCCACGACGAACACCACGTTGTGCTCGATCACCGCGCATGCCATCGCGTCGCGGATCTCGGCCGGCGGGTCGTCCTCGTCCTCCTCGCCGACGAAGGACAGGTTGATCAGCTTCACGCCTTCGTCGGCCAGCGAGGTGATCGCCGCCGCGACGGTCCGGTCCTCGAACTCACCGTCGGCGTCGCGCGGCAGCAGGCCGCGCCGCATGGAGACCGTTGACCTCGGTGCGTTGTACAGGATGCGCCCGCTGACGAACGTGCCGTGGCCGAACTCCGGTTCGGCGGAACGGATGTCGCCCTCCACCTCGTCCGCACGGCCGGTGATCCGCCCGGTCAGATAGGGGTGCACCTGCCCGTCGATCTGGACCACCCCGGTGTCGACGACGCCGACCGACACGCTCGGCGGGGCTGTTGTCGCGGGGAGCGGCGGGAGTTCGAGTTCGACGAATTCGGGGAGCGAACCGCCGGTGCCGACGCGGCCACCACCCCCGGCCGGTCGGAATCGAGGTGCACGGTGCGGGCGACGCGCCGCATGATCAACCTCGGTCATCACGCCTCCTCGGTGGTGGGCCCCGGTCGGGGCCGTCGCTCGGCAGAGCGGGCCGACCGGCGTCGAATACACCGTACTGACCACCGGGAACCAGGGGAATGACGAACGCAGACGCCAGGATCGCCGCCGAGCCGGCCGACGCCCGCCGGGCCGTCGACCTGGCCTACACCGACCCGGCCGCCGCCGACCGGTTGGCCCGCCGGGTCACCCGGCTGGCCACCGATCCGGCCGTGCTCGCCGTGGCAGCGCGGGCCAGCGGCATGGCCGCCACCGCGCTGGGCGACCTGGCCGGCGCGGCCGAGCATCTCCGGCTGGCCGCGATGTTGGCCGACCGATCCGGGCGGCTGGACATCAGGGCCGAGGTGGCGCTGAGCACCGGGTGGCTGCTGGCCCTGCGCGGTGAACCGGACGCAGCCATGGACGAAACCGATGTGGCAGCAGCAGGTCTCACCGGCATTGACCGGGCCCGGGCGACGATGTTGCGTGGGCTGGTGCTGTCCGAGGTCGGGCGCGGCGACGACGCGGAGCGCGAGTTCAGCCGGGCGCTGACGCTCCTCGCGCGCGCCGGAGGCGACCGGTTGCTGGACGCCGACATCCGCACCAACCGCAGTATCAATGCGCTGAACCAGGGACGGCTGCGCTCCGCCGACCGCGACCTGCAGGCCGCGCAGCGGGGCTATCACGCGGTCGGGCACCGAGGCCGGCAGGCGATGGTGCGACACAACCAGGCGCTGCTGGCCGAACTCCTCGGCGATCTACCCGAGGCGCTGCGGCTGTTCGACGAGGCCGAGGAGTCGTATCAGGCCGCCGGCCGCCCGCCGGGGCTGTTGCCGGTGGAGCGAGCCGCCGCGCTGCTGGCCGCGATGCTGGTCCCGGAGGCCAGGGCCGCGGCCGAACGGGCCGCGGCCGAGTTCCTCGAAGCCGGCAACCGCACGGACGCGGTGCAGGCGTTGATCCTGGTGGCCAGGTCGGCCCTGCTCGGCGAGGACCCGGTCGCGGCGAAGCGCGCGGCGCTGGACGCACGCCGAGAAGCATTGCGGCAACACCGGCCGACCTGGGCGGCACTGGCCGGGTTCACCGCCGTGCAGGCGGACGTCGACACGGGTCAGATCAGTCCGACAACCCGCCGGCTCGCAGCAGCCTGCCACCGAGCCTTGCGCGAGAGCGATCGGCCACGGACCGCCGACGATCTGGCGCTGCTCCGGGCCCGGATCGCGCTCGCCGACCGTCGGCCCCAGCGGGCCAGGGCGCTGCTCGCGGAGCTGCGTGCGCGCCGGGGGCGGGGCCCGGCCGACCTTCGGGTACGCGCGTGGCACGCCGAGGCCCTGGTTCGCCTGGCCGAGGGCCGGCCGGCCGCCGCGCGCCGGGCGCTGCTGGCCGGGCTGCGGGTGCTCGACGAGTTCAAGGCGGCGCTCGGCGCCCTGGAGCTGCGGGCGACGGCGGC
This sequence comes from uncultured Actinomycetota bacterium, assembly GCA_963834185.1. Lineage (GTDB taxonomy): Bacteria > Actinomycetota > Actinomycetes > Mycobacteriales > Nakamurellaceae > Nakamurella. Next base: position 567,462 of record CAWIAR010000002.1, on the reverse strand, counting down.
CGGGCACGGCGCCGAACTCGCCCGTTCCGGCCTCGAGCTGGCGTGGCCGGTGGTGATCCGTCCGGGGTGCTGGAATGGGCCGAACGGTGGCGGGCGACCGGACTGCGGCTGCCGGCCACGCCGACGGCCGACCCGGTGCTGGCCGAGCTAGCGGGCGGCTGCGCCAGGCCGCCAGTGCCGGCGGGCGCGACGTCGCCGAGTTGGAACGAGCCGTGCGGGACCGCGCACGCACCTTCGCGTCGCCAAGGACGGCCGGCCCGGCGCCACTCCGGGTGCCCGCATTGCGCATCGCGCTCGGCGATCGGGTGCTGGTCGAGTACGTGGCGACCGACGGCGATCTGCGTGCCGTGGTCACCGCCGCCGACCTTCCGCCCAGGCTGGTACTGCTGCCCGGCACCGCCGAGCTCGATGACCGGGTGGACGCGTTGCGACATGCGCTGCGGGCGGCAGCGAATGGAACGTCCGCCGCCGCGCCGGCACTGGTCGCAGCGCGGGCCGAGCGGCTGGATGTCCTGTTGCTCGGGCCGGTCGCCCGACTGCTCGGACGACCGGCCGGCGGTCATCGTCCCGACCCGCACTCTGCACGCGCTGCCGTGGTCGACATTGCCCACCCTGGCCTCGCCGCGCCGATGTCGGTGAGCCCGTCCGCCGCCCTCTGGCTGCAGGCGCAGCGCCGGCGGTCGCCCTGGCCCGTCGGCAGTGGTCCTGGCGCTCGCCGGCGGCCCGGGCTGGCCGGTGCGGCCGCCGAGATTCGGGCGCTGGCCAGGATGTATCCCGGTGCCGTGCGCTTCGACCGGCCGCCGCGCCACGGTCGAGCCTGCCTGGAGCGATGGACGGTGCCGGCCGTGGCCCATGTCGCCGCGCACGGCGTGTTCCGGGCCGACAGCCCGCTGTTCTCGTCGCTGCGATCTGGCCGACGGTCCGTTGACCGGATTCGACTTGTTGCGGCTGCGTCGAGCTCCCCGGCTGGTGATCCTGTCCGCCTGCGAGTCCGGCGTGCCGTCGGTGCATCCGGGCGATGAATTGCTGGGCCTGGGCGCCGCGCTGCTCTCACCGGCACACCTGCCGTGGTGTGCACCGCAGTCCCGGTCGCCGACCGCTCGACCCGACGGCTGATGCTCGCCCTGCACCGCCACCTGAAGGCGGGCGCGGGCCCGGCCGAGGCGCTGCGCCGGATCCGCGTCGCGGCGGCCGACCCGGTCTCCCGGCCGCGGCCGCCACCGGCTTTGGCTGCCTCGGGGCCGGCTGACCGACGACCCCGAGGCCGGCCGACGGCCGGTCAGGCCCAGGCCGCTCGCCCAGGTCTTCGGCCCGATCAGGCCGTCGACCGTCAAGTGCCGGCGCACCTGGAGTGCCCTGGCCACGCCGGCGGTCTGCGGGCCGTAGAAGCCGTCGACGGTCAGGTGACTGCCGATCTTCTGCATCCGCGCCTGCCAGACGGCCAGCCCGTGACGCATGGCGTCGGTGTCGCTCGACGCCAGACCGGAGATGGACTCGGCGGGCCCCTCCAGCGGTCCGTAGTAGCACCCGGGAGCGAGCGGGAACGCCGGGCAGGTGGGCGGGCGGGACCGGCTTGACCACCGGGGCCGGATGGACCTGGTGATTGGCGGGGATCGGCGCGTGGCCGAGCAACTCGGCCGGCACGTGCGGCAGCTTGTTCGCCCGGATCGCCGCCGCTACCTGCTCGACCCGACCGGTTCCGGCGATGGCACCGTGCAACTGGAAGTGCATCTCGTCCTTGGTGGCGCCGCTCCATTCGCCGCCCCAGTCGACCACGCCGCCCAGGTCCGCGACGATGCGCCGCGCGGCGTCGATCTGCCAGCCGCTGAACGTGGACGCGCCGCGCGGGTGCTTGGCCGCGTTGGCGTCCACCGCCACGCCGCCGGCGTGGTTGGACCAGGTGCTGCCGTCACCGCCGACGATCGTCCGCGGTTCGTACCCCCATACGCCTTTCTCCTGTTTGAGTGGGTCGACCTCCTTGTGGAACCGGCCGAGCACGTAGAGCAGCACTACGCCCGGCGCACCGACGCGCAGTCCGCCGTAAACCTTGACGGCGCCGCCGGTGCCGGGAACGGACGGATTGGAGACCAGCTGGGGGTCTGAGTAGTCGGGAAGTACGGAATATCCGGATTGGGTGGTGGCCATGGTCGATGGCAGCCCTTCTGTCGTCCGCCGGACCTTCCGGCGTGCCCAGCGGACGAAGCAGAACGGGACTTGATACGCCGATCACCCGACGAGGCGGGCGCGCACTCACACCTGACGGGTGCACAAGGGCACGTTCACAGCGTGAACGGACAACGACACCGGGTCGGCGCGTGGTGGCTGTCCGCAGGCGTGGTGGCTGCCTGGCAACAGAGGCAGACAAGCGGCCGGACGCCCTCAGGCGGGCCCGACGCCGGGCCGGTGCCGAGTCGAAGGGTGCCCCCGGTGAGACTCGAACTCACACTGGACGGGTTTTGAATCCGTTGCCTCTGCCAATTGGGCTACGGGGGCAGGCGCACGGCGGTTGCCCGACCGCGTGCCGGGCTCGATGGTATCTGTCACGCCGGAGTGGATCGGCCCGGGCCGTCACAATCCGGCAACACGACGCCACTAGCCTTGGAACGCACCGACGGCGGCAGGGGTCCGCCGGCCGACGACGAACCGAAGGTGGCCATGACGACCACACCACCGCGCAGGGTCCTGATCGCCGAGGACGAAGCGTTGATCAGACTCGACCTGTCCGAGATGCTCGCCGACGAGGGCTTTCAGGTCATCGGTGAGGCCGGGGACGGCGTCCAGGCCGTGCAACTCGCCCGTGAGCTGCGTCCGGATCTGGTGATCATGGACGTCAAGATGCCCAAGAAGGACGGCATCGACGCGGCCGCCGAGATCGTCGCGGAACAGATCGCCCCGGTGGTGATCCTGACCGCCTTCTCCCAGCGCGACCTGATCGAACGTGCCAGGGATGCCGGAGCCATGGCCTACCTGGTCAAGCCGTTCTCCCAGTCCGACCTGCTGCCCGCGATCGAGCTGGCCGTCGCCCGGCACGCCGAGATGGTGGCGCTGCGCGCCGAGGTCGCCGATGTCACCGACCGGCTCGAGGCCCGCAAGGTCATCGACCGGGCCAAGGGCCTGCTGATGACCAACCAGAAGATGAGCGAGCCGGAGGCGTTCCGGTGGATCCAACGCACCGCGATGGATCGGCGCACGTCCATGCAGGCCATCGCCCAGGCGGTCCTCGAGGGATTGACCTCGAGGGCTTGAGCGCCGGCTCAGCGGCGGACCAACCGCCAGGCGGTGGGCAGCAAGGCGGCGGCCAGCGCGGCCTTGATGGCGTCACCGATCAGGAACGGCCACACGCCGAGCCGGAGTGCAGTGGCCAGGTCGACGTGCAGAAACGCCATCAGCCACGGCACACCGCATGCGTAGATGACCGCTGATCCGACGGCCATCAGCCCCACAGTCTTGACCACGGTCCGGTCGGCGCCCAGTTGGGCCAGCCGGCCGACGATCACCGCGGCGATCACATAGCCGATCACGTAGCCGAACGACGCCCGCTCCCAGCCGGACTGGTGGTTGGCGAACCACGGCACCCCCAACACCCCAGCGACCAGGTAGAGCGACAGGCCGAGGCCGCCGCGCAGCGGGCCAAGGCTGGCGCCGATCAACAAGGCGCCGAACGTGCCGAGAGTGAGCGGCACCGGTGTGAAGGGAAGCGGGATGGCCACCTGGGCGACCAGCCCCATGAACACGGCCGAGCCCAGCACCAGCAGCACGTCGCGGACGCGTGCCCCGGGCAACAGATCAGCCAGGACTTGGCGGCGGGCGGCGGGGACGAAAGCGGTCACGGCTGATCCCTTCGGCGCGGAACTGCGACGGGCAGCAGCGTAACCGTCCCGTCGGGACCAGGGGGAGACGGACCAACCGATGCCGATTCCGGGCGTTTGCGTAGCGAATCCCGACCACCGGAACTTTCCGGTTCACAGGTCACGATTTGGCACTGCCTGCCGCAGTTCGTTGCGCTGTCAGGGCTACCTAGGGTTAGTTTCCCTCATCCGTCCGACTGATGCCGCGGGTGTCCGGTGGGGGGTGGCGACGCAGCATTCACGATCTGTCGAGCCACGTAACCCATCGGTAACAGCTGTCGGTAATGCTTCCGCCGTCACCCGGCCGTAGGTCAGGATCGGCGGAGCACCGGGCTACCGGACCCGTCCGGCATCCCGGGCAGTACCGCACGACCGACGGTCGCAAGCAGCGGCCGTCGCCTTTCCTGAGGAGGAGCATTGCAGACTCGTAGGATCACCCGGCTCGTGGCGGTCACCGCCGCGGCCGCGTTGGCGCTCACCGCTTGCGCCAACAAGTCGGACAACGCGGGAACATCGTCCGCGGCCGGCTCGGGTTCCGGTGGTGGTGGCAAGACGCTGATCGTCTCCAGTGACCTGCCGCTGCAGGGCAGCTCCGCCTCGCAGTCGCAGTCCACCAACCAGCTCATCCAGCTGTACCTGGACCAGGTCGGCAACAAGGCCGGCGACTACACCATCCAGTTCAAGCCGTACGACGACTCGACCGCCGCCAAGGGCGCCTGGGACGACGCGGCGTGCGCGAAGAACGCCACCGACCACGTGGCCAACACCAACGAGGTCGCGGTGATGGGCACGTTCAACTCCGGCTGCGCCAAGATCGAGGTGCCGGTGCTGAACCAGGCCAACATGCTGATGGTCTCGCATGCCAACACCAACCCGGGTCTGACCAAGAAGTGGGAGACCGGCGAGCCCGAGAAGTACTACCCGACCGGCAAGCGCACCTACGCCCGGGTGGTCACCACCGACGACTTCCAGGGCAACGCGGCTGCGGCATTCGCCAAGAACGACCTGAAGCTGACCAAGTGCTACGTGCTCAACGACAACCAGACCTACGGTCTGGGCGTCGCCAAGGCCTTCGCCGATGCGGCCAAGGCCCAGGGCATCGAGATCGTCGGCGAGAAGTCACTGGGATGCCAAGCAGACCAGCTACACCGCGCTTGTTCCAGGAGGCCAAGTCGACCGGTGCCGACTGCGTCTACCTCGGCGGCATCTACGACAACAACGGTGGTCAGCTGGTCAAGGACAAGGTCGCCGTGCTCGGCGACAACAGCAAGGTCAAGCTCCTCGGCCCTGACGGCTTCACCGGGTACAAGGACCTGCTGGCGCTGCCCCAGGCGGACGGCATGTACCTGACCTTCGCCGGCCTGTCCACCGACCAGCTGGTCAAGACCGACGGCCCGGGCAAGAAGCTGATCGACGCCTACAAGGCCAAGTACGGCGAGGCTCCCGACCGGCAACTACCCGCTGTACGGCGTGGCCGCCATGCAGGTCATCCTGGCTGCCATCGCCAAGTCGGACGGCACCCGCGACGAGCGTGACCAACGCGGTGTTCTCCGGCGCCGGCATCACCATCCCGCCGGCCGACTCGGTGACCGGCAAGGAGATCAAGATCGATCCGGCGACCGGCGACACCAACGCCAAGGACATCACCGTCGAACTCGTCAAGGGCGGCGCGGAGACGTTCTTCAAGGCTCAGGCCGTCTCCTAACTGCGGTGCACCGATGCCTGGGCCCGGACGCGTTGCGTTCGGGCCCAGGCATCAGCCTTGATGGCCGCCCGGGTCGCGGGTTCGTCCGCTCCAGGCTCATCCTTGATCCGCCCGGCGCGACCGGTCGCCGGCACCCAGAAGGGCCTGACAGTATGAGCACGCTCGTCATTGCAGGCACTCCCCGCAAGGCCAAGATCCGGCTCGGGCCGATCATCGAACGCTACGTCGGCTTTGGCATCCTCGGGCTCGGCCTGGCCTGGGTGGTGTGGAACGCGGTTGCGGACCCGGACGGGTTCAAGGACAGCGTCATCACCGGTATCAACAACGGAGCGATGTACGCCCTGATCGCCCTGGGCTACACGATGGTCTACGGGATCATCGAGCTGATCAACTTCGCGCACGGCGACCTGTTCATGCTCGCCACCATCGTCGCGGCCAACCTCGCGGTGAACCTTTTCGGCGTCGGCAATCTCACCGCTGCCGCCATCTTGCCTCTGCTGCTGGTCATGCTCGTGACGCATGTTCTTCGGGGCGGCGGTCAACGTCGGGGCCGAGTACTTCGCCTACCGGCGGCTGCGCAACGCACCCAAGCTCGCGCCGCTGATGACCGCAGTGGGTCTGTCCTTCGTGTTCCGCGGCATCGGCCAGCTGGATGTCGTGAACGGATCAGCGCCGAAGAACTGGCCGCAGATCGTGTGGAACGGCCCGATCGTCGGAAATCTGTACCTCTACCAACTGGTCCTGGTCATCGGCGTCACCGTCGTCCTGCTGGCGTTGATGACCTACATCGTCGCGAAGACGAAGCGCGGCAAGGCGATGCGCGCGGTCGCGCAGGATCAGGACGGCGCCCGGCTGATGGGGATCAACGTCAACGGCACCATCTCGTTCACCTTTGCCATGGGTGGCGCGCTGGCCGGTGCCGCGGGAGTCCTGTACTTCCTGGTGCGCACCAACACCTACTACGACACCGGCACCCAACTCGGCCTGATCGCCTTCACCGCAGCGGTGCTCGGTGGCATCGGCAACCTGACCGGAGCGGTCATCGGAGCGTTGCTCATCGGGATCATCCAGGCCATCAACGAGGGCGGCGCGCACGGCCTGGGCCAAGAGTGGTCGCAGACCGTCGTCTTCCTCATCCTGATCATCCTCATGGTCTTCAAGCCCGAAGGCATCTTCGGCCGGCGGACGACGGAAAAGGTGTAGCGATGGCGACTCCCACGCTTTCCCGACCCACGGCCACACCCTCCAAGCGTCCGCGGCTGTCCAGCAACACCGTATGGGCGCTGGGCTATGTCGCCGTCATCCTCGGGCTGTTCCTGCTCTACCAGTTGCTGCTGCCGAACCTGGTGGACAGCGTCAACAGTGTCTTCTACAGCTGGCTGCCGGTCTCCACCATCAATGAGTGCCTGATGTGGGCGATCATGGCGCTCGGCCTGAACGTGGTGGTCGGCTACGCCGGTCTGCTCGACCTCGGCTACGTGGCGTTCTGGGCGCTCGGCGGTTACACGGCCGGCTGGCTGATGGCGGCACCGTTCAACTGGGAGTGGGACTTCGGTCTCATGTCGGCGGTGACGACGCCCGGCACCCACGTCAACTTCTGGCTCGTCTGCATCATCGCCGGCTGCGTGTGTGCGCTCCTGGGCATCATCATCGGCGCGCCGACCCTGCGGCTGCGCGGTGACTACCTGGCGCTGGTCACCCTCGGTTTCGGTGAGGTGATCACCCAGTTCTTCAAGAACTCCAACGACATCGCCGGCCTGAACGTGGCCAACGGCGACGGCGGTATCTCGATCATCGACCCGATCGGCACCGGTCCGTTCGTCTATCTGGGCGTGCCGCAGAAGTTGTTGAACAACACGGCCGACAACGTCTACAAGATCTTGGTTCTCGGCCTGCTGGTCGGGTTCTGCCTGTTCGTCTCGCTGCGGATCAGGGAGGGCAGGTTGGGCCGGGCCTGGCTGGCCATCCGGGAGGACGAGCTGGCCGCCAGCATGATGGGTGTGCCGCTGGTGAAGGCCAAGCTGTCCGCGTATGCGGTCGGCGCGTTCTTCGGCGGCATCGGTGGCGTGGCCAACGCCTCCGCCATCACCGGTGCGGTCTCGCCGTCCGGCTTCGACTTCGGCAAGTCGGTGCTGGTGCTGCTGATGGTGGTGCTCGGCGGAATGGGCAACGTCTGGGGGGTGATGATCGGCGCGTTCCTGCTGTCCTGGCTCAACAGCGCCGGTTTGACCCAGATCGGCGTCCAGATCGATGACTGGTTCGGCACCTCGCTCGCCGGCACGCTGCCCCGCTACAACTACATCATTCTCGGTGTGCTGCTGGTCCTGATGATGTTGTTCAGACGTGAGGGCCTGATACCCGAGAAACGCACCAAGGCACTGATGAACACGCCCAACCGCACCGAGATGGAAGCGATGGGCGCCGACATCACCGAAGCCGAGGCGGAAACCGAAGCGATGGCGGCCAGCGACGCCGGCCAGGATGCCGAGATCGCCGCATCCTCCGAGATGAACCCGGTGATAGCCGAGCAGAACGAGCGCGAGCGAAATGAGTCGGACCGATGACCGCCACCGCCGAAGCCGACAGCAGGGCCACCGGCGATCCGGCCGTCGACAACGTCCTGTACGCCGATCACATCACCATCAAGTTCGGCGGTCTGATCGCCGTCAACGACGTCACGTTCACCATCCCGCCCCGCTCGGTGATCAGCCTGATCGGGCCGAACGGTGCCGGCAAGACCACGTTCTTCAATGTGATCACCGGGCTGTACGAACCGACCGAGGGCACGGTCTTCCTCGAGGGTGAGGACATCACCGCGATCAAGCCGCACGTCCGGGCGGCGATGGGGCTGGCCCGCACGTTCCAGAACATCCGGCTGTTCGGGCTGATGACGGCCGAGGAGAACGTGATGGTGGCGATGTACCCGCACCTGCGGGCCGGGATCATCACCACCGTCCTGCGTACCCCGGGCCAGCGCCGGGAGGAGCGGCAGGCCAGGGACACCGCTCGGGAACTCTTGCAGTACGTAGGCATCGGCAAGACCGAGGGTGAACTCGCCCGCAACCTCTCGTACGGGGACCAGCGCCGGCTGGAGATCGCCAGGGCGCTGGCCCTGCAGCCGAAGGTGCTGCTGCTGGACGAGCCGACGGCCGGGATGAACCCCCAGGAGTCGTCGCAGTTCAACGAGTTCGTCTATCGGGTGCGGGACGACAAGGGCATCTCCGTGCTGCTGATCGAGCACGACATGAGCGTGATCATGAAGATCAGCGAGCGCATCACCGTGCTCGACCGGGGGAGCATGATCGCCGAGGGCACGCCGGACGACATCCGGAACAACCAGACGGTCATCGAGGCCTATCTCGGTAAGACCGGGACCCGCGAGGGGAGAAGGCGCAAATGACCTCCGGAACCGAAGCCATCGCCGAGCCTGTCGAGCGGGGGGCGGGCAAGAACAAGATCCTCGAACTGGACAATCTGAGCGTCAGCTACGGCAACATCGTTGCGGTCAAAGACCTCTCGCTGACTGTTTACGAGGGTGAGATCGTCACCCTGATCGGCTCGAACGGGGCCGGCAAGTCGACCACCCTTCGCACCATCTCCGGGCTGCTGCGTCCGCGCGCGGGTTCGGTGCTCTACCAGGGCAAGAAGATCAACGGCATGCCCGGCCACGAGGTCGTGAAGCTGGGCATCTGCCACTCACCGGAGGGGCGCAAGATCTTCCAGCGGATGTCGGTGTCGGAGAACCTCGATCTCGGGGCATTCACCCGAGATGACACCGAAGGCATCGCCCGCGACCGCGAGCGGGTGCTCGAACTGTTCCCCCGGCTACGGGAGCGGATCGACCAGAAGGCCGGCACCATGTCCGGCGGTGAGCAGCAGATGCTCGCCGTGGCCAGGGCCCTGCTCGGTGACCCGACACTGCTGCTGCTCGACGAACCGTCGATGGGTCTTGCTCCGGTGCTGGTCGACCTGATCTTCGAGACCCTGCTGACGATCCGGGACCAGGGGACCACCATCCTGCTGGTGGAGCAGAACGCGCTGGCGGCGCTGGAGATCGCGGACTACGCCTACGTGCTCGAGTCCGGCCGCCTGAACCTGCAGGGGCCGGCCGAGCAATTGCTGGACGACGACTCGGTGGCCGCGGCCTACCTGGGCGGCTGACCACCGATCGGTTCCAGGGTGCGACCCAGCTCGACCACGGTTCCGGCGGGTTCGATGAACCTCGGGTCGTGGGAGGCGGCCAGCACCACCCTGCCGGCGTCCGCCTGGTGGCGCAGCACCCTGGCGATCCGCGCCGCGGACGCCTCGTCCTGCTGTGAGGACGGTTCATCCAGGATCAGGATCGGGGCGCCCGAGCACAGGCAGCGGGCCAGCGCGGCCCGTTGACGCTCGCCGCCGGACAGCCGCTCCGTCTGTTGGTCGAGCAGGTCGGTGAGACCGAGAGCCTCGATGAGTGCGTCCGGATCGCCGTAGGCATCAGGGCGGCCCGTGGCGCGACGGATCGCCGGGCCCATGGCCAGCATCTCCCGCACCGTGACCACCGCCTCCAGGGCCGGCCGCTGGGGCGCCAGGGCCACCCAGGCAGCGCGATGCCCGGCGCGGGCCGCGCGGTCCAAGTCGTGCCAGGACCGGTCGCCGACCAGCACCGTCCCAGCTGTCGGATCGGCCAGGCCGGCCACCAGCGACAGCAGCGTCGACTTCCCACACCCGGACGGGCCGACCAGCACGATCCAGTCGCCCGGCCGCACTGCCATGGACAGGCCGGCGAAGAGCGTTCGCCCCGGGACCGCGGCCGTCACGTCGACCAGTTCGACCGCCGGTCGGGCGGCCAGGTCGACCGGAAGGGTGGCGATTTCGCCGCGACTCAACCGCGCCCAGTGGTCCACCGGCTGGTCCGGCTGTTCGCTGTCCGCCGATGGACCGAAGGACGCCTCGGTGGCCGATTCCGGTATCTGGGGGGAGAGCCGAAGAGCTCCACGGTCGGGCTCGGCGACCAGCACCGGCACCGTGCGGGTCGGCAACAGGTCGGGGGGAACCCTGATCCAGCCGTGACTGTCCGGAACCTGGCCGACCGCGCCGCCGGGCACCCACTGCTCGGCCACCCGGCCGTCCCGGATCCGCACCACCCGCTGCGCGAAGGCGTCGGCCCGTGGATCGTGACTGACCAGCACCACGCTCGCACCGCCGGCGGCGACCTCGCCCAGCATCGCGTAGACCGCCCGCGCCGAGTCCAGATCCAGCTCACCGGTCGGTTCGTCGGCCAGCACCAGCCTGGGTCCGTGCGCGACGGCCGCACACACGGCAATCCGCTGGGCCTCGCCGCCCGAAAGGTCGGCGACCCGCCGGTCGAGCAATCCGCCCAGTCCCAGTCGATCGAGCGTGGACCGGGCCCGCACGCGCGCCGCGGCAGCCGGCAGGCCGGTCAACCTCAACTGGACGGCGACGTTGTCCAGCACGTCGAGTTCTGGGAGCAGATTCCGTCCGGCGTTCTGGTCGACGAATCCCACCGAAGTGGCCCGCCACCGCCGGCGCTGCCGCGCGCTCATCCGGTGCAACGCGGACCCGGCGACGACCACCTCACCGGCCACCACGGCCTGTTCGCCGGTGATCACCCGCAGCAGCGTCGACTTGCCCGAACCGTTCGGACCCTGCACCACCAGCCGTTCGCCGGCCTGTACCGACAGGTCCGTCCCGCGGAGCGCCATCACCGGACCCGCTGCACCCGGGTAGCTGACGAACACGTCCCTGACCCTGACCGCGGCGCCGACGTCGGCCGGCCGAAAAGGCGCGCCCGTCGTCTCCGGCGCGCTCGTCGCGACTCTGGTGGCCACGTGGTCCGAGGTCATCGCAGGTCCAGGTCGGGTTGCTGGGGATGGGCAGCACGGAAGGCGGCCAGCGCGGCCAGCCCGGCCGCAAGGAGGCCGCCCAGGACGATCGCCGCGATCGCGCCGGTGGTGGACAGCGCGGGCGCGACCACTCGCAGCGGCGGGATCGCGGTCGCGCCATCGGGACCGGTGACCAGCAGTTGAACCGCCACCGCGGTGACGGCGAGCCCCCCGACCAGGCCCAACGGCACACCGACGACGAGGATCAAGGACGCCCGACCGAGCAGGATTCGGCGCAGTCGGGGGGGCGGCAGGCCCTCGACCTCGAGAGCGAACAGATCGACGGCCGCCTGAGCCAGGTCGGATCGAACGGCGGTCGCGCTGGCCGCCACGGCCAGCGCCAGGGCAACCAGGGCCGAGACCGCCAACAGCAGCGCGGCCCTGACCGCGACCGGGTCGTCGGCGATTCCTGCGACCACCGCCGATCGGAGCAGCAACGTCGCACCGACCGCAGGGGAGCCGCGCAGCAACCGTTCCAGGGCCGGGACCTGGTCGGCGGGTGCACCGATCCACACCTGCGTGACCGCCGCCGTTCCCGGCGCAGTGGCGTCCAGTACTGCCGTCATCGCCGTGCGGTCGGCGACCAGGAACGGACCGGGAAAGGTAGGCAGGCGGGGCAGCACGGCGGTGATCCGAAGCGGCACCGTCTGACCGTTGACCAGCACACCGAGTCGGCCGGCGGTGGCCCGTGCGGCGGTGTCGGGGTCGGCGAGGACCGGGATCGGGGCGAGTTGCGACGTCGGTACGAAGTGGGGCGTCAGGACCACCCGGCTGTCGCCGACCTGGTACTTCACCGTCGCGCCCGTGCCGTGGGAGTTCGGCACCGCGGCGTCCGACACGGTGGCCTGGGCCGAACCCCAGCCCGACCAGTCCCAGTCCACCGGTTTTCCGTCCACGGTGACCGCCGCCAGCTGCAGCGTTCCACTGGCCAGGGCACGGTCGGTCGACCCCTCGCCGACTCCGTGCTGCCGGTGCATGAGGTGGGCGCTCGACTCGGTGATCTCGAGCGCGCGCACGGTCAGCGGCGTGTTCGCACCGAGGGTGGCGACCAGGGTGTCGCCGTCCCGCTCCATGGCGATGCCATGCTCCCGGCCCTGCGGAGTGGCCACCCAGAGCACGACTGTGATGTCGTCGTTCGCCCCCTGCGCGGGAATGCTCAACGTCAGGGCACCGGACGGAATCGTCGCGCCGGCGCCGGTCGGGGTGGCGCCGGCCGGGGTGATGGCCGCGGCCAACGCCGCCGCGTCCAGATTGCTCCCGGTCACCGCGGCGAGCTCGTGCACCTGCCCGAACACCGACGGTGACAATCCCACCCAGGGAACGCTTTTCGCCAAGCTCGTGCCGGCCGCGGCGGTCACCGTCGAGGTGACAACGGGCTCGATCCCCGCGTCCGGCGCCGCCGCGGTCACCCCGGCGACGTCCACCACGTCCAGCGGCACCGCAACGGCGGCGCTCGGAGCGACCCTGGCGTCCAACGGCACGGTGAATGCCCCCTGGTCGGCGGCCGATTGCGCCAGGCTGGCCCGGAACCCGACCGCGAAAACCAGGCTGCAGCAGGCGGCGGCGAGGAAACCAGCGGTCACCATCGGCACCAATGGCCGCCGCCGTGACGTGCGTACCACCATCTGCTGTACCGGGTGGCGGGACGGGACCAGCCGCCCGGCGAGCACCATGGCCGGCTCCCACAGCCTGGCTGCGACCAGACCTGTGACCGAAGCCGCGGAGACGATGGTCAGCGTGCTGAGCGCGCCGGTGGTCCCGGACGGCGGGTCGACCAGGACGAGCACGACCAAGCCGAGTGCCAACACCGTCGCAACATCGAGGACCAGAACCGTACGTGCGGCGGCACTGTCCGGCCACCGCACCGCGGCGACCGTGGTCACCGCAGCGGCGAGTCCCAGCCAGATCAGGGTCGGGGCACTGTCCGACAGCGCGCTGCCGGCCGACGACCACGCGCCCGCCGGCAGTGTCCTGCCCATCCTCGCCACCACGCCCGCTGCGGCGATCGCGCCGGCCACCATCCCCAGCAGTACCACCGGCACGGTCTGCCACATCGCCACCGCGGTGAGTTGGCCGCGTCCGGCACCGCGCCGCTCGAGCAGCCTGCCGACCAGCTGTTGACGGCGGCGCAGGCCCGCCGCTACCACCAGGCAGAAGCCGAGCTGCAGCACCCCGGCACCGACTCCGAGCACGGTGAAGCGGTCCGCCGAGGCCGCAGCCCGCTGGGCGGCGGCCAGCACCGTTTCGTCCGGCCAGGTTGTGGTCAGCGGCCCGGCGGTCGCGTTGACCTGCGCCGTCAGCTGGGCCAGGTCGTGCGCGAAGGCGTCAGCACCGCGGGCGGCGACGGCCGTACCGTCCAGCGTGCCGATCCATCCGGTCGCCCGGCCGAACAGGGCAAGCGGTTTCGAGGCGGCGAGTGCGGTCGGATCGCCGCCCAGCAACAGGGGGACGTCGGGAGCCAACAGACGCACGCCGATCAACCGGTCGTCCAGCAGGGTCGCAGTGCCGGTGACGGTCACCCCGAGCTCGGAACGGATGGCCGGTTGAGCCGTGGCCGGCACGGTGTCGGCGGTGGACAGCGCAACCGCCACCACCTCGCATGCGGCGGGGGTGCAGGACGCCGGCCACCGGCCGGAGTTCAGCCGCACCGCCGAGCGCAGATCGTCGACAGCCCCGAGGGCGAACTGGGACCCCCCGACGGCCAGCGGGCGGAAGGTCATGGTCTGCCGGACGTCGGTGAGGCCGACGGCCGAGTACCCGTCCCGGACAGTGCGGTCGACCTCGGCCAACTCCGCACCAACCAACGTCGTCGAGGTCACCGACAACGCAGCCCGGGAGGCGGCTGGGATCTCGTCGACCGCGCGGCGGACGGCGGCGACTGCGCTGTCCGACCGCAATCCTGCCGCGAACACCGGAAGTCCTGCGGCCAGGGCGACGCCGAGCGCAAGCAACAGCCACAACCCGACCCGATGCCGCAGCCCGGCCAGTGCCAGACCCGCGAGCACCCGCATCCGCCGATCCTCCCGCACTCTGCCAGACTGTCCTATGACTAACCGCTGAATGAGTCCAACTGGTTATGTCCCTGGGTGTCTGACAGTGTGCAGGGAGGACACGTGAATGGCCAGTGAAGTGGTGGCCGGCTGCGTGATCCCACTCCGGGTCGCCGACCACCCAGCACTCGAACTGTGCAACACCGGAGCGGGCTGGACGCAGTCCGACCACGGTCGGCTCAGTCCGGCGAAGGATTACCTGGTCGATGCCAGGACCCTGCTGGTCTGGGCCGGCACGGTGGGAGTGCTCTCCCCGGTCGAGGTCACCGAGGGGGAGCGGGCCGCCGCAGCCGACCCGGCTGCGGCCGCACGCGCGGTGGCCGAGGCGGTACGGCTGAGGGCGGCGCTGTACGCGCTGTGCACCACGGCGCCGCAGGTCTGGGGGACCGAGGAGGTGGATCGCCCGGTGGCCGGATTGCGGGCTGCGGTCGCCGCCGCCGTTCGGGTGTCGTCCCTCCGGCCGATCGGCGACTCCCGGTCGACCTGGGACGGCGGGCCCGATCCGCTGCGCCGGCCGGTACACCGGCTCGCGCTCCTGGGGATGTCCCTGTTGGCCGACATCGGGCCGGCCGCGGTGGGCCGCTGCGCGGGCGAGGGCTGCGGCTGGTTGTTCCTCAACCGTGGTGGCCGCCGCGTCTGGTGCCTGATGCCGCTCTGCGGCAACCGGGCCAAGGCCCGCCGCTACGCCGAACGCAACCGGAAGGCCGAGGGGCGTTCCGGCTGAGCGCACCTGGCCCCGGCAGACGTCATTCCGCCGGGCTGCGACCGGCAGAAGCGCCGCTCCCGCCGGGCGGGGCGTCCCGGGTCAGACAGGTCAACCGGGACGTGCACAACCGGCGCCCGGCCTCGTCGCTGATCACGATCTCGAACGAGGCCACCGTCCGGCCCGCCTGCAGTGCGGTACACACGCCGGTCACCGTGCCGTCCGTCGCCGCCCGGTGGTGGGTGCAATTCAGGTCGATCCCCACGACGATCTTTCCCGGCCCGGCCAGCAGGAACGCGTGGATCGACCCGAGGGTCTCGGCCAGCACCGCATTCGCGCCGCCGTGCAACAGCCCGTACGGCTGTCGGTTGCCTGCCACCGGCATGGTCGCGACCACCCGGATCTTGGTCGCCTCGACGATCTTCACGCCCATCCTGGATGCGAGCTCGCCGAGATGGGTCATCTCGTCGCCGGGCAGAGCGGGGTGATCCGGTCCGGTCATTCGGTGAGTTTCGCAGGCCTGCGGTTGGCCAGGCACACCAGGTTGCCCTCGGAATCCCGGATGCCGGCCAGCCATTCGTCCTCGCCGGGCGGACCGAACGTGCCGTCCTGGTCCGGGAACACCACGTGAGCGGGTTCGGTGACCTCGACCCCGCGCGCGGCCAGGTCGGCCACCGCTTGTTCGACGTCGTCGACCTGCAGGTAGATCGTGGCTCCCGGACCGGCCTGCCGATCCAGCAGCAGCCGGACTCCCGCCAGGTCGAAGAACACCAGGCCGGGCGGGTCGTACGTGGCGATCGGCTGGGCATCCAGCAGGCTCGAGTAGAACGCGGTGGCCCTGGCGAGATCGCTCACCGGGAGCGCGACCTGGTGCAGACGCACGGGTTCCTCCTCGTGCCGAGCGCGGCCGCCGCGGCTGTCATCGGACCGCTGCGGGATAGATAGGGATGCTACCTAACAACATAGGGATGCTATACATATCTGGTGGCCGCTGACAACCTCTCCGTCGGGTCGGCACCGTTCGGCCCGGTCGCGGTCGCGGCGGACCTGAACTCCGGCGCCATCCACCTGTTGCGCGCACTCGCGGTGGTGGATCGGCGCACCCCGCTCACCCCGGCCCGGCTGTCCGCATTGTCCGTACTGGTCTTCGGTGGGCCGCGCTCGCTCGGTGGTCTCGCCGCGGCCGAGGATGTCGCCGGACCGACGATGACCCGGATCGTCGACGGCCTGGTCGAGGCAGGACTTGTTGCGCGCGAGGCGGATCCGACCGACGGTCGGGCAGTGACGCTGTCCGCGACCGTGGCCGGCCGGCAGTTGATGGACCAGGCGCGGGACCGCAGGCTGATGGCCATCGTCGAGGCCATGACGGCGCTGAGCCTCGACGAGCGTGAGGCCCTGGCGGCGGCGGCTCCGGCCCTGCGCCGGCTGGCCGAGGCGCTGCGCGCGCAACTCTGATCAGCAGGTCGGCATTGTCCCGGCGCTGTCGGTGGCCGACCCTAGACTCGGGCGCGTGACCGCGACCGTTGCCCATCCGACCACCGCCCTCGACCATCCGACCCTGCTGCTCCTGGACGGACACTCGCTGGCGTACCGGGCGTTCTATGCGCTGCCGGTGGAGAAGTTCGCCACCACCACCGGTCAACCGACCAACGCGGTATACGGCTTCACCTCGATGCTGATCAATCTGTTGCGCGACGAGCGCCCCACGCACGTCGCAGTCGCCTTCGACATCTCCCGCAAGACCTGGCGGAGCAGCGAGTACACCGAGTACAAGGCGAACAGATCGACCTCGCCGTCCGAGTTCTCCGGTCAGGTCCAGCTGATCATGGACGTGCTCGCTGCGCTGCGCATCCCGTGGTTGACCGCGGAGAACTTCGAGGCCGACGACATCATCGCCACCCTCACCACGCGCGCCGTGGAGGAGGACATGGTCGTGCGGATCTGCACCGGTGACCGGGACGCACTGCAACTCGTCGGCCCGCAGGTGACTGTGCTCTACCCCCGCAAGGGCGTGTCGGACATGACCAGGTTCACCCCCGAGGAGGTCGAGGCGAAGTACGGGTTGACCCCGGCCCAGTACCCGGACTTCGCCGCGCTGCGGGGCGATCCGTCCGACAACCTGCCGAACATCCCCGGGGTGGGGGAGAAGACGGCGTCGAAGTGGGTGCGTGACTTCGGCACCTTGGCGAATCTGGTCGACCGGGTGGACCAGGTGCCGGGCAAGGCCGGTGACGCACTGCGCGACAACCTGTCCAACGTCCTGCAGAACCGCCGGCTCACCGAGCTGGTCAGGGACGTGCCGATCGACACCGACCCGAACGCCGACCTGGTGGCCCAGCCCTACGACCGCGAGGCCGTCCACCAGATCTTCGACAACCTCCAGTTCCGGGTGCTGCGCGAGCGGCTGCTGGAGATCTTCGACCAGGCCGACGAAACCAGCACCGAACGGTTCGACATCGTCGGCGGCCGGCTCGCTCCCGGTTCGGTGGCGTCCTGGCTGGCCGGGCACGGCCACACCGGCCGGATCGGGATGGCCGTGCTCGGCACATTCAACGGGGCCGGCGGCGACGCGCACACCCTGGCCCTGGCCGCTCCGGACGAGGCGGCCTGCGTCATCGACCTGACAACGATCACCCCCGCCGACGATGCCGCGTTGGCCGAATTCTTCGCCGACCCCGACCTGCCCAAGGTCGGGCACGACATCAAGCTCGCGGTGTCCGCCCTGATCGGCCGCGGTTGGCCGGTCGCGGGGATCTCCTGCGACACCGCGATCGCGGCCTACCTGGCGCTGCCGGAGCAGCGGTCCTTCGACCTGGCCGACCTGGTCCAGCGCTACCTGCATCGCACGATGGACCCGGCCGGCGAGTCCGACGACGGCCAGCTGAGCCTGCTGGCCGACGAGGGTGCGGCCGACCACAAGGCGATGGTCACCGCCCGCGCGGTGATCGACCTGGCCGAGGTGCTCGAGTCGCAGTTGGCGGCCGGCGAACAGCTGGGCCTGCTGGTCGATCTCGAACTTCCGCTGATGTCGGTGCTCGGGGAGATGGAGCGGGCCGGCATCGCTGTCGACACCGGTTTCCTGGACGGCCTGTCCCACACCTTCGCCATCGAGGCCGACGCGGCAGCGCGGTCCGCGTACGCGGAAATCGGCAAGGAGGTGAATCTGGGTTCGCCCAAGCAGCTGCAGGTGGTGTTGTTCGAGGAACTGGGGATGCCCAAGACCAAGCGCACGAAGACGGGCTACACCACGGACGCCGATGCGCTGTTCGCCCTGCACGTGCAGACCGGCCACCCGTTTCTGACCCACCTGCTGCGGCACCGGGACGTCACCAAGCTCAAGAGCACCGTGGACGGTCTGCGCAAGGCCGTGGCCGACGACGACCGGATCCACACCAACTTCCAGCAGACAGTGGCCGCCACCGGGCGGCTGTCGTCCACCGACCCGAACCTGCAGAACATCCCGGTGCGCACCGACGAGGGCCGGCAGATCCGCACCGCTTTCGTCCCTGGCAAGGGCTTCTCGTCGCTGATCACCGCCGACTACTCGCAGATCGAGATGCGCATCATGGCGCACCTGTCCGGCGATGCCGGGCTGATCGAAGCGTTCCTGTCCGGTGAGGACCTGCACACGGCGGTCGCCATGAAGGCGTTCGGGCTGCCGTCGGAGGAGATCACCCCGGAGATGCGTCGGCGGATCAAAGCGATGTCCTACGGCCTGGCCTACGGGCTGTCCGCGTTCGGCCTGTCCGGTCAGCTCAAGATCAGTGTGGACGAGGCCAAGGAACAGATGGAGGCCTACTTCGCCCGGTTCGGCGGAATCCGCGACTACCTGCGGCACTCGGTCGACGTCGCGCGTCGAGAGGGCTACACGGCCACGTTGCTCGGTCGCCGCCGATATCTGCCGGACCTTGGCAGCAGCAACCGGCAACGGCGGGAGATGGCCGAGCGGATGGCGCTGAACGCGCCGATCCAGGGCAGCGCGGCGGACATCATCAAGGTGGCGATGCTCCGGGTGCACCGGCGGATCGCCGACGAGGGACTGCGCTCGCGGCTGCTGCTGCAGGTGCACGACGAGTTGGTGTGCGAGGTCGCCGAGGGCGAGCAGGACGCCATCACCGCGGTGTTGCGCGAGGAGATGGCCGGCGCCTACGAGCTGTCCGTCCCGCTCGACGTGTCGATCGGGGTCGGACGCACCTGGGACGACGCCGCGCACTGAACCTGCCGGTGGCGTGGGCCGGGTGACCGGCGTCACGTACCGGTCCAGCACCCGCGGGCCTCCTGGCCGCACCGTCTTTCGCCGAACCCTGGAGCGCAGCGCCATGTCCGTCCTGACCCGAGCCCGCCGTCGTCGCACCTGGAAGTCCGCGCGCCGGGCCCGCCGGTTCGCCGTGCTCACGGCCACCGACATCCATCGCCCAGCAGGAACTCCTGGCGTCCAAGCTCTACCGTTACGACGCGTGAGCATCGACGCCGCAACGCTGCGAAACCTGCAGAAGCCACTCAAGGACACCTACCGGGTTGATCCGAGCGCTGCCGTCGCCCGGCTGCATGCGCAGGGTCGCTGGGAGGGCGACGGGATCACCTGCACCGTGGACACCTGGGCCGGTCCGGTCCGCGCCGGGCTGCACCCCACCACCGGCGGCGACGGCGCGGACGCCTGCTCCGGCGACATGCTGCTGCAGGCGCTGGCCGCGTGCGCGGGCGTGACCATGCGTTCGGTGGCCACCGCCATGGGTGTGGTCCTGGAGAACGTGACGGTGCGCGCGGACGGCACCTTCGACGCTCGGGGCACGCTGGGCGTCGACCGGTCGGCGCCGGTCGGACTGACCTCGATGGAGCTCACGTTCTCCTTCGACACCGAAGCCGACGACCGGACCGTGGCCAAGCTGTTGGAGCTCACCGAGCGGTACTGCGTCGTCGCCCAGACGGTGTCAGGACCGGTCCCGGCCACGATCCGGCGGGGTTGAACACCCGATGCTGCTGCCGATGGCGGTCGCCCAGGGCGTCAGGGACGGCTCGGTGCGCGTGGCATTCCGGCGCTGGGAGGCACCGCGGGTCAAGGTGGGCTCCACCCAGCTCACGCCGGCCGGAGTGGTCGAGTTCGTCGCCGTCGACGAGGTTGCCGATCCCTCGAGGCTGACCGACGCGGATGCCGTAGCCGCCGGGCTGCCCGATGTGGCTGCGCTGCTGCGCCGGTTGGCGCCCGACGCCGGCCGGCGCGGACCCAGGTCCGGCAAGGGCGGTGACCGGATCTACCGGGTCACCCTGCGCTGGGTGGGGGAGGACCCGCGGCTCGCGTTGCGCTCCTCGGTCCCCGACGACGGTGACCTCGCCGACCTGACCGCCGCCGTCGCTCGCCTCGATGCGTCCCGCCGCAGCGGGCCGTGGACCAGGCAGATTCTCGAGTGGATCCGCGATCATCCGGCGACGGTCTCCACCGAGCTGGCCGCGCTGCTCGGCCGCGAGGTCGCGCCCATGAAGGCCGACATCCGCCGGCTCAAAGCACTCGGGCTGACCATCAGCCTGCCGGTCGGCTACCAACTCTCGCCGCGGGGCGAGGTATACCTGGCCTCCCTCAGCTGATCGCACCCCTGTAGAAGCCAGCGGGGCTCAGTTCGGCTTGTCGCACACGAAGATCACCGTGCCGGGAAAGACCTCGCCCCGCCGTCGCGACCACTGGCCCCAGACGCCGTCGAAGTCGTCCGGCCACTCGGGCTCGATCACGTCGGTCAGCCGGAAACCGGCGGCGACGATCTCCCGCACCCGGTCGCCCATCGTCCGGTGCGATTCGGCGTAGGCCGGCACTCCGTCCGCGTCGACCTCCACGTAGGGCGACCGGTCGAAGTACGACTGCTGGGCGATCATTCCGGCGTCACCAGGGTCGTCGATGAATACCCAGCGCATCGGATGGTTGGTGGAGAACGCCCACCGGCCCCCGGGCCGCAGCACGCGGAACACCTCGCGCATGGCCAGCGCGGAGTCGGCGACGAACGGGATGGCGCCGAACGCCGAGCAGGCGAGATCAAAGCTGTGGTCGGCGAACGGCAGCGCGCAGGCGTCCGCCTGCACCAGCGGCACCTCGATGCCGGTGGTCCGGTTGCCGGTCAGCGCGTGCCGGAGCATGCCGGACGAGAGGTCGAACGCCACCGGCACGGCGCCCTGCCCGGCCAGCCACCGCGAGCACGGCGCCGAGCCGCAGCCGATCTCCAGCACCCGTCTGCCGGCGACGTCACCCAGCACCCGCGCGTCGGCCTCCCGCAGGTTCTCCGGGCACCAGACGAAGTCGGCGACGCCCAGGAACTCGCCGTGCTCGACGTGGTACGCGTCCGCGTCGGCGTCCCACCATCGTCGGTTCGCCTGCACCGCGGTGGCCTGGTCGGCCGGCATGATCCGTGGCCGGGTGGGGCCGAGCTCGGACTCCGATGCGCTCACGCACGCATCATGCCCGGCATCTCACGGCCGCGGCCCGAGGCCGCATGTGCCATCGACATCCGTTCCGCGCAACGACAGCGGTTTCGACGTGTCAGAACGGGTGTGGATGCACGCAACGGGTGTCGATCCGCGGACCTGGCGCCGCATGTGCCATCGACATCCGTTCCGCGCAACGACAGCGGTTTCGACGTGTCAGAACGGGTGTGGATGCACGCAACGGGTGTCGATCCGCGGACCTGGCACCCGGCGGACCTCGACCTTGTGGACAACCCGGGTGGTCTCCCGGGGATCCGCGATTCTTTGGCAATGCCCAGCACAGAGATCGGCAAGGTGGTTGGCCGACGGGACATCCTTGTCACCGGCTCGGTCGACCGCGACATCCGCCGATCGGAGCGCAACGGTGAGCTCGAGCGGATCACCCGCGGCTGGTACCGCACGGGTCCGCCGGTCGGGAAGTTGCAGGACGCGGTCGACCGAATCGTCGCGATGCTGCGCCGGGCACCGAGCTTGGTAGCCAGCCACGAGTCCGCAGCACTGCTGCACCGGCTCCCGCTGGTGTACGCCCTGCTCGACGTCGTCCACCTGACCCGTAACGCGAGGCGGGGTGCCCGACGAGATCCTGGCCGAATCATCCATGCGCGGCCGATCGACCCGGGTGACGTGCAAGAGATCCACGGACTTCCGGTGACCTCGATCGGACGCACGTTGGTGGATCTCGGATGTACCTCGCCGGACCCGCGCACCGTGATCGCCGCCGCTGATGCGGCACTCCAGCGACGAATGCTCGATCCCGCCACGCTGGCCGCGGCGCTGGCCGCCGCCGGTCACCCGAGTGGCATCGCCCGGGCGCGGTTCCTCCTGCGCTTCGCCGACGGCCGTTCCGAGAGTGCTGGGGAATCGGTTTTGCGCTGGCTCTTGGCCCAAGCCGGGCTGCCGGACGTCGAACTACAGGTGGAGGTCTACTCGGCCGCCGGCATTTTTCTCGGCCGAGTCGACCTCGCCTACCCGACGGCCGGCGTGGTCGTCGAGTTCGACGGGAGAGTGAAGTACCAGGCGCTGTTGCGTCCCGGCGACGACGTCACCACGGTGGTGCTCGCGGAGAAGGCGCGGGAGGACAAGCTCCGCGAGGCCGGGCTGATCGTGATCAGGATCGTCTGGGCGGACTTCGCTGATCCCACCGGTCTGGCCCGAAGGGTGCGCGAGGCCCTGACCAACGGGAAGCGGTCGGTCGACGCCGGCCTGGTCACCGCCCGCCTCGTCACGACGCCCGCACGTCGGCTGCCCTGAGCTACGCGCCCGGTTCGAACGTTCCACGCCCGCCGATCAGGGCTGGCGGCCGGCCCGCATCGACACCACTTCGAGGCATGGACACCCCATTTGACGCGTCATTTCGGGTGTCGACGCGCGGAACACGTGTCGATGCCTGCGTCCGGGCCGCCGCGTCCCCACCCGCCCAGCCGTCGGAGGTACCGGGTTTCGTTGATCGCTGCAGGTCGGGTAGGCTTGATCACGCGTTGTGAGTTCGTGCTGCCCCCGTATGGATCCGTCCGGATCGATATGGAGCAGGCGGCTCCCGCTCAGACTTCTGCGTGATCCGCCGGGCCCAGGTCCGGCGCGTCACGATCGGCCGGGGGCACACCCGGGAGATCGAGGTTCGGGTGGACCGGCTTCACCGCGCACGGATCCGGCCAACCGGCCGGGACGACCACCTACGGACCCTGTCCACCCCCGGAGCAACCCACCACATGTCCGCCCCTACCATCCCAGCCCGGACCGTCCCGCAAGTCGCGATCAACGACATCGGTTCGGCCGAGGACTTCCTCGCCGCCGTCGATCTGACCATCAAGTACTTCAACGATGGCGACATCGTCGAGGGCATCATCGTCAAGGTCGACCGTGACGAGGTCCTGCTCGACATCGGTTACAAGACCGAGGGCGTCATCCCGTCCCGCGAGCTGTCCATCAAGCACGACGTCGACCCCAACGAGGTCGTCGAGATCGGCGAGCACGTCGAGGCCCTCGTCCTCCAGAAGGAGGACAAGGAAGGCCGCCTCATCCTGTCCAAGAAGCGCGCCCAGTACGAGCGCGCCTGGGGCACGATCGAGAAGATCAAGGAAGAGGACGGCGTCGTCTCCGGCACCGTCATCGAGGTCGTCAAGGGCGGCCTCATCCTGGACATCGGCCTGCGCGGCTTCCTCCCGGCGTCGCTCGTGGAGATGCGCCGGGTCCGTGACCTGCAGCCGTACGTCGGTCGCCAGTTGGACGCCAAGATCATCGAGCTGGACAAGAACCGCAACAACGTGGTGCTGTCCCGCCGCCAGTGGCTGGAGCAGACCCAGTCCGAGGTGCGCAGCGAATTCCTCAACCAGCTCGCCAAGGGCCAGGTCCGCAAGGGCGTCGTGTCGAGCATCGTCAACTTCGGCGCCTTCGTCGACCTGGGCGGCGTGGACGGCCTCGTGCACGTCTCGGAGCTGTCCTGGAAGCACATCGACCACCCGTCCGAGGTCGTCGAGGTGGGCCAGGAGGTCACCGTCGAGGTGCTGGACGTCGACATGGACCGCGAGCGCGTCTCGCTGTCGCTCAAGGCGACCCAGGAAGACCCGTGGCGGCACTTCGCCCGCACCCACGCGATCGGTCAGGTCGTGCCGGGCCGGGTCACCAAGCTGGTTCCGTTCGGTGCGTTCGTTCGCGTGTACGACGGCATCGAGGGCCTGGTGCACATCTCCGAGCTGGCCGGGCGCCACGTGGAGATCCCCGAGCAGGTGGTGAACGTGGACGACGAGATCTTCGTCCGGGTCATCGACATCGACCTGGAGCGTCGCCGGATCTCGCTGTCGCTCAAGCAGGCCAACGAGGGCATCACCCCGGAGACCGACTTCGACGAGGTCCGCGCGCAGTACGGGGTCGTCGATCACTACGACGAGCAGGGCAACTTCGTCCCGCCGGAGGGCTTCGACGTCGCGACCGGCGAGTGGCTCGAGGGCTTCGACACGCAGCGCGAGGCTTGGGAGAAGCAGTACTCCGAGGCGCACGAGGTGTACGAGAAGCACCTCAAGCAGATCGCCAAGGCGCAGGCCGCCGACGCGGCCGATGCCGAACCGAGCAACTACTCCTCGTCCTCGGACTCCGAATCGGACGAGGCCGGCGAGCCCAGTGCACCGGCCGCCCCGGTCGGTTCGCTGGTCGACGACGAGGCGCTGGCCAAGCTCCGGGAGAAGCTGGCCAACGGCTGATCCGCTCCTACACCGGCACAACACCAGGGCCGTCCCCGTCCGCGGGGGCGGCCCTTGGTCGTTTTGCACCGCTTTCCCGGCCTGGCCGGGAAAGTGTGCGCACCGTAACGGCCGTGTTCGGCGGGTTAGCCCTCGATGGCCTCACCCGGTCGTTACGGTGGAGGCATGCGACTTCTCCAGCCGCGAACCGTCATCGTGCTCCTTGCCGTCACCGGCCTTGCACTCACCGCGTGTTCCAATACGGCCCAGACCCGCAGGACGACGACGGTCGTCGCGACCGTGACCGGGTCCCAGGCGGTCGGTGTGCCGTCCGGCTCGGCGACCTCGACCGGCGGCTCGGGTATCACCGTGGTGGAGCCGAGTGGTTCGGCCACCGCCCCGTCGGGCTCGGCGACTGCACCCACCGGCTCGGCGACGGCCACGGCGACGGCCCCCGCCAGCACGTCACCCAAGCCGACCACGACGGCGCCGACCTCGACCTCGCAGTCGGCCGCGCCGATCAACACCAAGGTGAACATGCTGGACGCCGACTGCTCGGCGCTGCTGAACGCCACCGACATCAAGAAGGTGACCGGCAAGACCGTGCCCACCGGCACCAGCCGGATCCGCGACGTCGCCAACCCTGATCGGAAGATCACCGGCAAGATCCGCTGCCTGTACGGCGTCAAGGGCACCGACTCGAAGGTCGTGGTCGGACTGACGAAGTTTGCCACCCCGGCGGCGGCCAAGGCTCAGGTCGCGGTCACCAAGGCGTACGAGGTCGACAAGGGTGCCGAGGCGACCGAAACCACCGTGGCGGGCTATCCGGCCCAGATCCTGCTCCGCGACGGCGGGCTGATCGTCTTGCCGTACGGCGCATGGACCGTCGGTGTCGCGGTCGACAAGGACCTGCTGGGTGCCGACCCCGAGAAGGAGTTGCAGCAGCTCGCGGAGATGGTGCTGGCTCGGGTTCTCAAGACGACCTGACCGGTCATCCGACGACGAAAGGCCCCGATCCCATTGGATCGGGGCCTTCCGCTTCGGGCGGGAGCTGTGACGTCAGGCGGCGGCGGGCAACTCGGACGAGCGGCCGGCCGGCTGGGCCATCACCGGCAGCGGGGTCACGGTGGCGATGCCAGGAATGGCGCGGTGCCGACCGCGACGGAACAGCCGGGTGAAGAACGACACCTTCGGGAGGTTGACCAACGCGGTCACCGAGACCAGACCGGGGTTGCCCAGTCGGTGCCGCCCTCGGACCAGAGTGGTGTTCAGGGCACTGCGCACGGGTTCCTCCTGCGGGTCTCGACGTCACCTCCGGTGTCAGCAGCCCCCGCGAAGGTGGGACATGATGCCGCTGGGCACCGGTGGCGCTGCCTCGCACGATAAGCGCCGATCATGGGGGACCGAGGGAGGTGCGGCGGTGTGTCGGCTGTGAGGGACGCCCTGGTCGACGGGCCGATCACCGGACCGCTGGTGGTTGCGGTGACCGGTGGAATCGGTGCCGGCAAGTCGACGCTGTCCGGACTGCTGGTCGGCCTTGGCGCCAGGCTGATCGACTCCGACCGGTTGGCCCGTCAGGTGGTCGAACCCGGCACGCCAGGGCTGGCGGCGGTGGCCGAGGCGTTCGGCCCGACGGTGATCGGCCGGGACGGGTCGCTCGACCGCACAGCGCTGGCCGCCGTGGTGTTCGCCGACCCGGCCGCGCGCAGCCGGCTGGAGGCCATCACCCACCCCCTGGTGCGGACAGCGGCGCGGGCACTGACCGACGCGACACCACCGGACGCGATCGTGGTCAACGACATCCCGATCCTGCGCGAGGTGGCGGTCGCGGCCAGTTTCCACCTGGTGATCGGGGTCGGCGCGGCCGACGAGGTCCGGGTGCGACGGCTGCTGGGCCGGGGGATGGCCGAGGTCGACGCGCGGGCCCGGATCGCCGCACAGATCTCCGACGCTGACCGGCGCCCCTTGTGCGACGTGTGGCTGGACAACACCGGCGATCCGGCCGGTCTCGAGGTAGCCGTCCGGGAGCTGTGGCAGGACCGGCTCCGGCCGTTCGCCGACAACCGCCTGGCCGGGCGAAGAGCGCACCGCGGGGCCGGCAGCGTTGGTCCAACCGGACCCGCAGTGGCCGGCGCTGGCGCGGCTGCTGGCCACCAGGGTCTCCGTTGCGGCAGGCGGGTTGGCGGTCGAACACATCGGTTCGACCTCGATCGCCGAGCTGCCGGCCAAGGATGTGATCGACCTCCAGCTGGTGGTGCCCGACCTCGCCACCGCCGACCGGCTGGACGCGCTCTGGCCGACGCCGGCTTTCCGCGAGTGCCCGCCGTCACCCGGGACACCCCCCGCCCTGGGCTGCAGGGGCGGAGTCCGGCTGGTTGGGAAAAACGATTCCATGCCAACGCCGACCCGGGACGGAACGTCAACCTCCACGTGAGGGTGAGGGAGGCGGCGAACCGGCGGCATGCCCTGTTGTTCCGGGACTGGCTGCGCGACGACCCGGCGGCCAGGGACGAGTACCTGCTCGTCAAGCGCGGACTGGCGGACGACCACGCGGCCGATCCGACCGGCGAACGCTATGCGGAGGCGAAGGAGCCGTGGTTCGCGGCCGCAGCGGCGCGGGCCGAGGCCTGGGCTGCTCGCACCGGCTGGACACTGCCCGACCAGCCCTGATCGTCGCGCCACGGGCACTGTCGGTGCTCCCGCGTACCGTGGATCCGTGGCTTTCGCGACCGAACATCCCGTGCTCGCCGTGTCCGACTATCGGCCGGTGGGAGACATACCGCGTTCCGACGGCCGGTTCCGGGTGGTGTCCGACTATCGCCCGGCCGGCGACCAGCCGGAGGCGATCGACGATCTGGAACGGCGGATCAGCCGGGGCGAAAAGAACGTCGTGCTCCTCGGCGCCACCGGCACGGGCAAGTCGGCGACGACGGCCTGGCTGATCGAGCGCACGCAACGACCGACGCTGGTGATGGCCCC
Source organism: uncultured Actinomycetota bacterium (assembly GCA_963834185.1). Classification (GTDB taxonomy): domain Bacteria; phylum Actinomycetota; class Actinomycetes; order Mycobacteriales; family Nakamurellaceae; genus Nakamurella. Next base: position 539,648 of record CAWIAR010000002.1, on the reverse strand, counting down.
CAACAAGACGCTGGCCGCGCAGCTGGCGAACGAGCTGCGCGAGCTGTTCCCGCACAACGCGGTCGAGTACTTCGTCTCGTACTACGACTATTACCAACCGGAGGCCTACGTCCCACAGACGGACACCTACATCGAGAAGGACTCGTCGATCAACTCCGACGTCGAACGGCTGCGGCACTCGGCGACCATGTCGTTGCTGTCCCGCCGTGATGTCATCGTGGTGGCCTCGGTGTCCTGCATCTATGGCCTGGGCACGCCGCAGTCGTACATGGACAGGTCGCTTCCGGTGAAGGTCGGCGACACCATGGAGCGCGACCTGCTGCTCCGCGCGCTGGTCGACATCCAGTACTCCCGCAACGACCTGTCGTTCACCCGCGGCGGCTTCCGGGTGCGGGGCGACACCGTTGAGATCATCCCGGCCTACGAAGAACTGGCGGTGCGCATCGAGTTCTTCGGTGACGAGGTGGAGAAGCTGTACTACCTGCACCCGCTGACCGGCGAGGTGGTCAGGGAGGTGGACGAGCTGCGGATCTTCCCGGCCACCCACTACGTGGCGGGACCGGAACGGATGGAACGGGCGATCCGCGGCATCGAGGAGGAGCTGGTCCAGCGGCTGGCCGAACTCGAGGCGCAGGGCAAGCTGCTGGAGGCCCAGCGGCTGCGCATGCGCACCACCTACGACGTCGAGATGATGCGCCAGGTCGGATTCTGTTCCGGCATCGAGAACTACTCGCGACACATCGACGGCCGCGAGCAGGGTTCTGCACCGGCCACCCTGATCGATTACTTCCCGGACGACTTCCTGCTGGTCATCGACGAGTCGCACGTCACGGTGCCGCAGATCGGCGCCATGCACGAGGGCGACGCGTCCCGGAAGCGGATGCTGGTGGAGCACGGCTTCCGGTTGCCGTCCGCGTTGGACAACCGGCCGCTGACGTTCGAGGAGTTCAGCGACCGGATCGGGCAGACCGTGTACCTGTCCGCAACGCCGGGCCCGTACGAGATCGGTCGAGCGCAGGGCGAATTCGTCGAGCAGGTGATCCGACCGACCGGACTGATCGACCCCGAGGTGATCATTCGCAAGACCACCGGGCAGATCGACGACCTGGTCGGCGAGATCCGCACCCGGGCCGAGAAGGACGAGCGGGTGCTGGTCACCACCTTGACCAAGAAGATGTCCGAGGACCTCACCGACTACCTGCTCGAACTGGGCATCCGGGTGCGCTACCTGCACTCCGAGGTCGACACCCTGCGCCGGGTCGAGTTGCTCCGCGAGCTGCGCCTCGGCGAGTACGACGTGCTGGTCGGCATCAACCTGCTCCGTGAGGGCCTCGACCTGCCCGAGGTGTCGTTGGTGGCGATCCTGGATGCCGACAAGGAGGGTTTCCTACGGTCGGAGACGTCGCTGATCCAGACGATCGGCCGGGCGGCCCGAAACGTCAACGGCCAAGTGATCATGTACGCCGACAAGCGGACCCCGTCGATGATCAGGGCGATCGACGAGACCGACCGTCGCCGAGCCAAACAGCGGGAATACAACGAAAAGATGGGCATCGACCCGCAGCCGCTGCGCAAGAAGATCAACGACATCCTCGAGCGGGTGTACGCCGAGGCCGAGGACACGGCGGGCGGGAAGTCCATCCCGATCGGCGGTTCCGGTCGGAACGCGTCGCGGGGGCGGAAGGCGGCCGGCGAGCCGGGGGGCGGGTCGAGTTCCGGGGTGTACGTCGGGCACTCGACCGCGGGCATGGCGCGCGGCGAGATGGCCGATCTGGTCCGGCAACTCACCGATCAGATGATGGGGGCCGCGCGAGACCTGCAGTTCGAGCTGGCCGGGCGGCTCCGCGACGAGATCGCCGAACTGAAGAGGGAGATCAGGGACATGGACGCGGCCGGGGTCACCTCGATCGCCCGCTGAGAGGAATCGCAGGTGAGCGTGTCGTTCCAGGTGACATTCGATGCGGCCAGCCCATTGGTGCTGGCTGGGTTCTGGAAGGTGGCCCTCGGCTACCGCGATGACAACCCGCCCCCGGGGTTCGCGTCCTGGGAGGAGGCGCTGCGCAACGTCCCCGAGGAACACCGCGATGACGCCAACGCGATCATCGACCCGGACGGCGTCGGTCCGCGGATCTTCTTCCTGAAGGTGCCGGAGGGCAAGACGGCGAAGAACCGGGTGCACCTGGACGTCGGGGTCGGCCGCGGCATCCAGGACGCGGACCAACGTTGGCGGGTGGTGCGTGCGCACGTCGACAAGCTGGTCGCGGCCGGTGCGACCGAGGTGGAGGAACGCCGCGACGACTGGGGCGGCCACTGGGTGGTGATGACCGACCCGGACGGCAATGAGTTCTGCGTGCAGTGAACGCGGGCCGAGCGTTCAACGGGAGTTGCGGCGGCGGGCGTGGCGGTGGAACGTCGATCGATCGGTCGGGCGCGGCCGGGCCGGTCACCCAGCGCCGAGCACCACGACGAAATCTGACGCGTCTTCGGCGGCCGGCTCGGCGGTGTCCTCGTCGACGCATGACACGACCAGAAGACCGGCCGCCGCGGCCAGTGCGGCGAAGCCCGTTGGCGTGTACCAGTGGATCACCCAGGTCCGCTCCAGCGCCTCGACGGTGCCATCGGTGTGGTGTCGTTCGTAGCGCAGCAGGCTCGTTCTGGTGCGGACGGTGGGATCGCGGGTCTCGCTCAGTACGGCGACGCTGATCGTCGACCCGTCCGGCTGCTGGGCGACGCGGGCCACGCCGAGTTCCTCGTCGGGCGTGACCGGCGGTACCCACAACGGCACCAGGACCGCGCCCGTGGGCAGCAGATGTGCCGAGATCGACCGCAGCGCGCCCAGCCCGGCCGCGTCGTCCGGCAGGACGGTGAAGGTCCCGCCCGCGATGTACACCGAGGCGTATCGCCGGGGGAGCTCGAGCTCCTCCATCCGCTGGCAGTACGTCGTGACCGTCACGCCGCGCTGGGCCGCGCGAAGGGCGCATCGATCGAGCATGTCGGCCGACGAGTCGACGCCGTCCACGTCCAGGCCCGCCGCCCGTAGGTCCAGGATCGGGTCCCCGTCGCCGCAGCCCAATTCCAGCGCAGGCTCGCCGTGGCGGCGCACGAACTGCAGGTAGCGCTCAGGGTCCGCGGTGCCCGACCGCAACGGGGCGTAGAGCTCCGCGACCAGCCCGGTGTAGAAGTCAGCCGGATCCACCGCGCCAGCGTCCCACGCCGCCCAACCCCTTTCCCCGATCCGAGCGGGTCCGGCCTCTGCGAATCCGACGGACCGAGTCCGACGGACCGGGAAGTCGGGCCCGACGGGCGAGGCCGGCAGGCGGCTACTCGGGCGCGATGGTTGCCGCGAGGATCGCTCCGAGTTCGACGCAGGCCTCTCGATCGGCCGCCGTCGGCTTGCCGATCACCGCCACCGGCCGGGCCGCCGGCTGCCAGCCCATGGCTCCGGCGATCGCGGCGATCGGCCGGAGGGCACCTTCGACGTCGTTGTTGCCGTGGACCCACACGCCGTAGGGAAGAGCGGGTTTCGCGTCCAACAGGGGGTAGTAGACCTGGTCGAAGAAGTGCTTGAGCGCACCGGACATGTAGCCGATGTTGGCCGGCGTGCCCAGCACCAGGCCGTCGCAGCCGAGCACGTCGGGCACGGTCGCGGCCAGTGCCGGCAAGTACCGCACCTGGACGCCGACAATGCCCTCGGCACGGGTGCCGGCCAGCACCGACTCGTGCAGTTCCCTGGTGTCCGGTGACACCACATGTGCGACCACCAACAGAACGCTCATCGGATCAGCTGGTGATGTCCTTGCGGCGGAACCGCAGGAACGCCAGCACGGCAAACAACACCGCGTAGGCCATCGCGGAGAACCCACCACGGACCATGTCGTCCCAGCGGATCGGGTCGACCATGGCTCCGGTCCACGCGAAGGAGTAATGGGTCGGCAACCAGTTGCGCAGATCCCCGAGAGCGGTGATCTGGTCGAGGATCTGGGAAAGGATCGATAACAGGACAGCTCCGCCGACGGCGCCGAGCGGCGCGTCGGTGGACACACTGAGCAGGAACGCCAGTCCGGCCACCCAGGTGAGCTGGACGGCGATGTAGCCGACCACCAGGGCCAGCCGCAGGAAGGTGTCCCCGCCGGTGAACGACTCGCCGATCGGCGTGGACAGCGGCCCGGCCCCGTACAACACGGCACCCAAGACCCACGACGTGACCGGCAGGATGATCAGCGCGGCGAGCGAGAGCAGCCCGGCCACCACCAGTTTCTGCCGGAGCAGTCGGTACCGCGGCACCGGCATGGCCAGCAGATACCGCAAGGACGACCAGGACGCCTCTGAGGCGATGGTGTCGCCGAAGAACAGCGAGACCACCACGATGAGCAGGAAGCTCGCCGAGAAGAACAGGGTGACCATGGCGAAGTTGCCGGCGCTCTCCTGGGCCAGGTCGACGAACGACGTGCCGCCGCCTCCGTCGTCCCCACCGACCGCGAACGAGATCGCGAGGATGATCGGCAACAGCACCATGAAGCCGAGCGCGTATTTGGTCCGGCGGCGTCGCCACTGTCGGGCCAGTTCGACCCGGATCGGCAGCGTGCGCCCGGCCGTGAAACCCCGCGGCACGCCGGCCTCGGTGATCGGCGCGGACGTGCCCAACGTGGCCATCGCGGCGACCGCGACGTCGGCCGAGTGGTCCCGGTGCACCACGGCCCGGGCTCGCGGACGGTTCTGCGATCGACGATCCGTCGGTCATGCCGTTCCCTCCTTCGACGCCGAGCCGACCAGCTCGAGGAACACGTCCTCGAGCCGATTCCGCGGCGCTGCCGATGTCAGGCCGACGTCGGCGGCGACCAGGGCAGCGATCGCTGCGGCCGGCGCGGCGTCGGCCAGGTCGGCCTGCACCGCACCCTCGACCACGTCGATCCCGCCCATCCCAGGCATGGCGCGCAGTACGGCTGCCGCGGCCCGCGGGTCGTCGACGGTGAACACCATCTCTCCCGAGGTGGCGACCAGGTCGGCCACCGTCCCGGATGCGATGGTCCGCCCCTGATGGACGACCACCACGTGACTGCAGGTCTGCTCGACCTCGGAGAGCAGATGGCTGGACACCAGTACGGTGCGGCCGGTCGCTGCGTACCGCCGCAACACCTCGCGCATGGCGTGGATCTGCGGCGGGTCGAGCCCATTGGTGGGCTCGTCGAGCAGGAGCAGGTCGGGCAGGCCCAGCATCGCCTGAGCGATGGCCAGCCGCTGCCTCATGCCCTGAGAGTAGGTGCGCACCCGCCGGTTGATGGCGCTGCCAAGACCCGCGATGGCCAGCGCGACGTCCAGGTGCGCATCGGGCTGCGGACGTCCGGTGGCCTTCCAGTACAACTCCAGGTTGGCCCGCCCGGACAAGTGCGGCAGGAACCCGGAACCCTCGACGAAACTGCCGATCCGGGAGAGGATCTCGGCCCCCGGTCGAACGCGGTGACCGAACACCCTGATTTCGCCGGAGGTGGGCGTGATCAAGCCCATCACCATGCGCAGCGTGGTTGTCTTGCCGGCGCCGTTCGGGCCGAGCAAGCCCAGTACCATGCCGGGCAGCACGTCGAAGGACACGTCGGTGACCGCCTTGACCCCGCCCGGGTAGGCCTTGCCCAGTCCGGTTATCCGCAACGGGACATCGACCAGCGCGCCGTCCACGTCACCGGGTCGGTGCCGCACGCGGCCGGCCAGCAGCAGACCGACCAGAGCGGCGAGTACCAGCACGATCAACGCGACGAGCAAACCGACCGGCACGTCGCCGGCTGACACCCGGACGCCGCCCACCTCCGGAACGGTCACCATAGGCGCGTCGCCTGCCGAAATCCGGTACACCGCAGGCGCAGTCGGTCCGGCGTACGCCTGATCGGTGGTGGACAGGGCGACCTGGATGCGGCTGCCCGCCTCCACCTGGAACGCGGCTGCCGGCAGCTGCACGGTGACGGTGACCGGGCGGCCGTCGGCCGGCAGCGCTGCCAGCCGGATGGGCGCAACGGCGTTGCCGGCCAGAGTGCGTACTCCCGACCCGTTGACCTTGGCCAGGGACGCGAACAGCACGGGGCCGTCGTCGGAACCGCCGCCGACCGCGGCACCGCTGACGACGGAGGACACCTGGATGCTGATCCGAGAGGTACCGGTGATCACTGCCAATTGATCGAGGGGAGCCGAGGTGAAACTGGCCACTTGGCCCGGAAGCCCGCTGCCGAAGGCGGCGAGCGCGGTGGCCGCCGTGCCCGACAGCCCCGGCAACGACGAGATCGCCGCCGGTGAGCCGCCGGGCGGGTTGGTGACCGTCTGCGCCGCGCCGGTCAACGGCACCTGCCGGACCGGCGTGCTCGACCCGACGGCCAACCCCGGGTAGGGCCCGGCTTGCAACACCCTCGATCTCGCCCGGCCGTTGTCGGACAGCGGACCGTCGACGTTGTAGCGGAAATCGGTCGACGGCTGGGTCCCGGCCCCGCGCAGGTAGTACTGCAGCCACGCGGTCACCCGATCCTCGGTCGCCTGGTCGGGTGCACCACCGTCGTGCCCGCCCCGATACCAGGCGACGGCCACGGTGGCGCCATTCGCGGCGATCGCCCTGGCGTTGGCGTCGGCCTGGTCCAGGCCGAACAGGGTGTCCTGCTCGCCCTGGACCAGCAGAGTCGGAGCAGTGATGTCGCCCACCACCGCCGCCGGGCTGGATCGGGCCAGCAGCTTGGCCAGTGTCGGAGTGATCCGCCCGGTCTGTGCGACCTCGGCGTACGCGGCGCACAGGTCGGCCCGTAGCCGTCCGCAGCCGGGGTCGACGGCCTGCGGGGCCGAACCGTCGGTCGACGGCGGGGCTGTGGAGCCGGTTGAGGTGGGTGCTGCGGTGGAGTCCGACGACGTCCCTCGTCCCCCGAAGCCGTTGCGGCTGCCGGTGTCACCGGAGTCGACCGCGGTCGTCGGGTCCAGCGCCGACCCGGCGACGACGGAGGTCACCAGAGCCGCGGTCCACGACCGTTTGAACACCCCGTCGGCGGACGGGGCAACCCCGGCCGGAGTCGCCGGGACTCGAGCGCCGTCGGGCTGGGCGAAGTTGGGGAACAGGGCGTCTTCCAGGTTGTTCCAGGTGATCAACGGCACCGCAGCGTCGATCCGTTTGTCGGTTCCGGCCAGCATCAGTGACAGCGCACCGCCATACGAACCGCCGGTGACGCCGACCCTCGGATCGCCCGGGCCGTCGAGCTGGACCTCGGGTCTGGTGGCCAGCCAGTCGACAAGGGCCCGGGCGTCCGGCACCTCGTAGTCGAGCGAGTCCAGCGCGATCTGCCCACCCGACCGGCCGAAGCCACGGGCCGAGTACGCCAGCGCCACGAACCCATCGCGGGCCAGGGTCTGGGCATCGGCGGCCACGGACTCCTTGGAACCACCGAATCCGTGCGCCACGATCACCGCAGGCGCGGGCGTGGTCGACGGCAGATACACCGTCGCGTCGAGGTCGATGGTGCCGCTTGCGCCCGGGCCGGCGGCCACGGCGATGGTGACGTTCTGCGCCGCCACCGGCGCCGGGGTCGACCGTGGCCAGGCGGCCAGGGCGACGGCGACCACCAGCACGACCACCAGGGCCAGTGCGATCCATCGACGGGCAGGGGTGCGCAGCAGTCGCGCGAGGCGTGCTCTCACGCGGTCACCGGACCACGACCGCGCGGAGCGTCGAGTGGGCCGGCGTCATGTGATCAAGAGTGCCAGACGGTGCCGCGGGCGCCGTCTGGCCGCGGCGCCGGTCCCGATGGTCCGCTCGCTGTGGGATGATGGTTGCATCGTGGAGGGGAGTATTCCCACTCGCGGCGGTGTCGTCAGCACGGCGGGTCCCATGTTGGAACCCCCCGGCACCGCCGGCCCTGGGCCGTAGGCCCGCGGGCGGAAGAGACCTCCGGTGTTCGACGTCATCTCGAATCGCCGGAGGTTTGTGCATGAATGTTCCGTTGTGGGTCTGGCTCACCGTCATCATCGGTATCGCCGCCATCTTCGTGGTCAGCCTGGTCTTCGGGCGCAAGGCGCACGTCATCAGCGTGAAGGAAGCCGGCATCTGGGTCGCCGGCTACGTCACCCTGGCCGTGCTGTTCGGGATCGGAATCTGGGTGACATCCGGCGCCACCTACGCCGGACAGTTCTTCGCCGGCTACCTCACCGAATACGCACTCTCGATCGACAACCTCTTCGTCTTCGTCATCATCCTGACCTCGTTCCGGGTGCCTCGGGAACTGCAGGGCAGGGTGGTGCTGTTCGGCATCATGATCGCGCTGGTGCTACGCGGCGGGCTGATTGCTGTCGGGTCGGTGCTGATCGAGCAGTTCGCCTGGGTGTTCTACCTGTTCGGGCTGTTCCTGGTGCTGACAGCGGTGAAACTGGCCAAGGAGAAGCACGACGACGCCGCGGTCGCTCCGGAACCCAAGACGATCGTGTTCCTGCGCAGATTCCTGCCCATCGCCGACGACTATCACGGCACCAAGTTGAGCATCAGGCACCACGGGAAGTTCCTGTTCACCCCGATGTTCCTGGTGATCATCGGGCTGGGGACCACCGATCTGCTCTTCGCCCTCGATTCGATCCCGGCGATCTTCGGTCTCACCAAGGAACCCTTCCTGGTGTTCACCGCCAATGCCTTCGCGCTGCTCGGCCTTTCCGAGCTGTACTTCCTGCTCGGCGCCCTGTTGCAACGGCTGGTGTACCTGTCGAAGGGCCTGGCGGTCATCCTGCTCTTCATCGGGGTCAAGCTGATCCTCGAGGCACTGGCCGGTAACACCTTGCCGTTCATCAACGGTGGCGAGCCGGTCAGCTGGGCACCGCACATCTCGCCGTTCGCCTCGCTGGCGGTGGTGGTCGGCATCCTGGGCGTGACGGTCGTCGCCAGCCTCATCTCGTCTCGACGCCATGCCGAGAAAGTGCCGGAACCGGCCGGGGATACGGTCGACCGGTGAAACCAACGGATCTGTCCCTGTTGAAGGTCGCCGGCCGCCCGGCAGTCGCCCCCGACGGCGAGGTTTTCGTCGCACTGAGCACCCCGGACCTGGACGAAGACCGATACGCCGGTCGGATCTTGCGCATCCCGGCCGGTACGGGCGAGCCCACGGATTTCACCGTCGGACCCCGGGATTCCGCGCCGGCCCTTTCCCCGGACGGTTCCACGCTGGTGTTCTGTCGGGCGGGCGAGACCGGGCCGGCCCAGCTGTACGCGATGCCCCGAGCCGGGGGAGAACCGCGCAAACTCACCGACCACAAGCTCGGCGCGAGCGCCGTGGTGTTCGCCCCGGACTCCAGCCGCATCGCCTACCTGGCGCCGGTGCCGGAAACCGGGCGGTACGGCACCGACGAGAAGATCAAGGCCGAGGGCGAGGCACCCCGGCGGATCGATCGCCTCACCTACCGGGTCGACGGCAAGGGCTTCCTGTTGGACAAGCCCGAGCAGATCTTCGTGCTCGACCTGACGCCCGGGGCGACGCCCCGGCAGGTCACGGCCGAACCCGGGGGTGCCGGGCGCGGGTCGTTCACACCTGACGGTCGGCGGCTGGTGTACGCCAGGGAGACCGGACCGGACGAGTTGTCCTCGGAGCTCGCCGTGGTCGACGTGGACGCCGACCGCTCGATCGGTGACCTGCTGGCCGCTACCGCCGGCGATGCCGCCGACCCGGTGGTCGCGGGCGACGCCGTGCTCTATACCGGCGCGGCGTACTCCGGACACGACTTCGCCGGACGGTCCAACGGGCTGTGGGCGGTGCCGCTGGCCGGCGGAGCACCGCGGCGGATCACGGACGAGGCCACCGTCAATCTGGATGCCGGCGAGCCGGTCGTGTTGGGCGACGCCGCGCTGATCCTGGTGCAGGACCGGGGGGCGGTGCAGCTCTGCAGCGTTCCGCTCACCGCCGACAACCGTCCACTGGCCGAGCTGACCACGGTGCTCGGCGGCAAGCGGGTGGTGAAGGGGTTCTCCGTTTCCCGGACGTTCCTCGCAGCCACCGTGGCCGATCCGCAGACGCCCGGCGAGGTGGTCAGGGTCGACCTGACCGGCGACGGCGACGAGGTGACGGTCACCGACTTCGGCGCCGACCTGCGCGCCGCCGGGGTCCGTGAGCTGATCGAGCTGGACACCGCCGCCCCGGACGGCTACCCGGTACACGGCTGGTTGGTGCTTCCCGAGGGCGACGGACCGCACCCGGTGTTGCTCAACGTGCACGGTGGACCCCATGCCCAGTACGGGTGGGGACTGTTCGACGAGGCACAGGTGTACGCGGCGGCCGGTTACGCCGTGGTGATGGGCAATCCTCGGGGGTCGTCCGGCTACGGGCAGGAGCACGGCCGCGCGATCGTCGGGGCGATGGGCACGGTGGACGTCGACGACGTGCTCGCGCTGCTCGACGCAGCACTCACCCGGGACGATCTCGCGGAGGACCGGGTCGGTGTGATGGGCGGGTCCTACGGCGGTTTCATGACGTCGTGGCTGGCCGGGCACACCGGGCGGAAGTTCGTTGCCGGGATCAGCGAGCGGGCGGTCAACGCCTGGGATTCGTTCTCAGGTGCCAGCGACATCGGCCACTTCTTCGCCGAGGGTTACGTCGGTACCGATCGCGCGGTGCAGTGGGACCGGTCACCGCTTGCCTACGCCGACGACATCGAGATCCCCTTGCTCATCGTGCATTCCGAGCACGACTGGCGGTGCCCGCTGGAACAGGCGCAGCGCCTGTTCGTGGCATTGCGCACCCGTGGCGGCGAGGCGGAGATGCTGCTGTTTCCCGCCGAGGGTCATGAACTGTCGCGATCGGGGCGGCCCAAGCACCGGCTGCAGCGGTTCGAGGCGTTTCTCGACTGGTGGGGTGTGCACCTGCCCGTCTGATCGGTATCGGCCGGATACCGGCGATTCCGGCGCCGCCCGGCTGCGCCGGTGAACGCCGGCGGCCCGCCCGGGTCTCAGCGCGGCAGCCCGTCCGGCCCGGTGTCGAGCGACTGGGTGTTGAACTTGACCTGCCAGATCCGGACACTGCCGTCGGCGTTGCGCACCACCACGGCACCGTCCTGCCAGATGCCGTCCTCGGCCTGATGCGGTCCCGGCGGATCACCCTGGTTCAGATGCACGTTGTGGACACCGAGTCCACTGGTGTACGGCTCGCCGAGGACGAACAGCCGGACCGCCTGCGGCAGGAGGGCTTCCAGCTGGTTCAGGGCGTTGTCGCCGTTGCTGACCACCCACGGAAAAGTGCGCCAGTGCAACCAGTTCAGGAACGGCCAGGTCCAGGGGCGCGCCCAGGCCAGCAACCGGTCGATCGGAGTGGGGGCCCAGCCGGAGCCGGTCCAGGTCGCGCGGCGATGCGCGATGAACCGCCGCTTCACCCTGATCACCCAACGGTCGGCGAGGATCGGGGAGCGTACATAGTCGAGGGCGCCGCTGGTGGCGGAGGCGGCGAGCGCGGTGTAGCCGTCCGGCAACGCGCTCAGGATCGCGATGTCGGAGTCGGCGAGCCCTTCGACGATCCGATAGCTCACCCCGGCGCCACCCGGGGTGTCCACATCCAGCGCAGCCTCGTACTGGCCGGCAGGCGTGCTGACCCGCAGCTTGCCGTGGTACCAGTGCCCGAAGTCGTCGGGATCGTCGCGGGTGAAGGACGCAAAGGTTCCGGCGACTACGCCGTAGCCGTGGTTCAGGGGCATGCCGGCCACCTCCCGGGTCTCCAGTATCGGAGGCGGGCACCCGCCGGCCGATACCTGCCGTCGGACGGCAGGCACCCGGTTCAGCACTGACCAGGTTCAGCGCCTGACCAGGTTCAGGGCATGACCAAGGTCAGGGCACGACCACCCGCACGTTCGTGATCGGACTGATGAAGGCCGCCCCGAGGCCGGCGCGACGGGGCGAGATGTCGACCGGCGCGGCGCTCCTCGGGGTTCCGGACGGCACGGCCTGGACGACGATCTCCTGGATCTTGGCCGGCTGGACCGGCGTCAGGTGGATCATGCAGATGAGTTCACCCCGCTCGCCGGGAATCGACCAGGTGATGTCGGCCGAGGTGGCCGCGGAGACGATGTTGACCGTCGGCGGAGCATCGACCAGGGGACCGACCTCCTCGATGAAGCCGGCGATCTCGTCCCGACGCTGCGACCACGGGCGGTCGAAATCGACGTTGGCCGAGAGGATCTCGGCGGCGAGTTCGTCGTCCCAGTCGCGGATCAGCCGCTCGGCGGCCTCCCGCAGTTCCATCGTCTCCCGCCACAGCACCACAGTGCCGGCGGCCGCGTTGTCCCGGGCCAAGGTGCGGCCGAGGGTCTGCACGCACAGTCCGGCGGCGTTCCCGCGGGTGCTGTTCGTCAATGAGACCACTCCGTTGCCCGAGTCCGGGTGCCACAGCACGAACAGCAGGAACCCGGGCAGGCCGCCGCCGTGCGCCACCATCAGCCCACGATGCAGATCGAGCGCGATGCCGAGACCGAGGCCGTAGCCGCCGATCGAGGTCTGCAGTCCGCCACCGGGCGTCGTCGAGAGTGCCGGCGCGCCGACGATCCACAGGCGCTGCATCTCCCGGCGCGAAGCCCGGGAGAGGGCATCGACGTCACCGGCGACCGGGGGGCGGAAAGCCGAACCGAGCCAGGTGATCCACGTGGCCAGGTCGCGCACGGTGCTCATGATGCCGCCGGCCGAGGCGAACACCGCTGACGCCGTGTAGGGATAGGCCTGCCATTCGCCTGACGGGTCGAGCTGGTAGCCGGTGGCCCGGCGGATGTCGGCCGGGGCGGCGTTGTCGAAACAGGTCGACGTCAGGCCGAGCGGAGTGAAGATCTCGTCCCGGACGAAGTCCTCGATGGGCCGTCCCACTGCGCGTCCCACGGCCAGACCGGCCAGGGTGAATCCCAGGTTGGAGTATTCGTAGGTGTTGCCGGGGAGGTGGCTGTAGCGCAGCCCTCTGGCCACCTCGGCCAGCACCTCCTCCTCGGTCGAGTCGATGAACGGGTCGACCCAGGCGTTGTCCTCGGTGAGTCCGCCCGACATGCTCAGCAACATACCGAGAGTCGGTGGGGCGCAGGGATCCTCGACAGTCCCGGAGGCCGAGAACTCCGGAACGTACTTCGTGATCGGATCATTGAGCGAGAGGACGCCGCGGTCACGGGCGATCAGCGCCGCGCAGGCGACGAAACTCTTGGTGATCGAGGCGATCGGGAACGCGGTGTCCAGGTCCGGTACCAGATCGTCGTCGTTGGCCACCCCGAATGCGGCCGAATGCGCGATGCCTTCACTCGTGGTCCGCGCATAGATCAAGCCGCGCGACTGGTTGGCGGCGACATGCTGCCCGAAAAGTGCATCGATCTCCGCGTCGAAGCTGTCCTGGCCGGTTTCGTTGCTCATGTGCTGCTCTTTCCTGCTCGCCGTGAGTGTGGGTCGGTGGTCGCGGACGTGTCCGGGATACCCGGCTCAGCCGGCTCAGCCACCGTCGGCCGCCAGGTACTCGGACGACACGGTCACATCGGTGAGGATCTCGGGGATCGGCGCCACGCCGAGGCCGGGCCCGGTGGGCACCGCAATGTGTCCGTCGTCGAGCACGAACGGTTCGGTGATGTCGGTGGCGTAGAAGCGGGCCGAGGCCGAGATGTCGCCCGGCAGGGTGAAGCCGGGAAGTGCGGCCAGCGCGGCATTCGCGGCCCGGCCCAACCCGGTCTCCAGCATGCCGCCGCACCACACCGCGATCCCGTTCGCCCGGGCCAGATCGTGGATGCGCTTGGCCTCCAGGTACCCACCGACCCGTCCGGGCTTGACGTTGATCACCCGGCAGGCGCCCATGGCCAGCGCGTCGGCGGCGATCTTGGCGGAGACGATCGACTCGTCGAGGCAGACCGGGGTGGTGAGGTACCTGGCCAGTTCCGCGTGCTGGCGCAGATCATCCTCGGCGAGCGGCTGCTCGATCAGGAGCAGTCCGAATGCGTCGAGCTGACTCAGCAGCGGAGCATCGACCAGGGTGAAGGCGGCGTTCGCGTCCACTTGCAGCAGGAGATCGTCACCGAACCGTTCGCGGACGGCACGCACCGGCTCGACCACCCAGCCGGGCATGATCTTGAGCTTGATCCGCACATAGCCCTGGTCCAGGTAGTCGCCGACCACGGCCAACAGCTGCTGCACGGACGGCTGGATGCCGACCGACACCCCGGACGGCACTCGGTCCCGGTCGGCGCCGAGGTGCGCGGCCAGGGACTGCCCCCGGGCCCGAAGTTCGGCGTCGAGCACCGCCATCTCCACCGCCGCCTTGGACATCCGGTGTCCGACGACGCCTTCGAGAATGCCGCCCACCCGCTCGGCAGTCAGCGAGCCGGCGGCTGATGCCGCGAACAGCCGCGGGGCGAGGAAGCTGCGGACCACCTCGACGCTGCCGGCCAGGTATTCCGAGGAGTACAGCGGCTCGGACATCGCCACGCACTCACCCCAGCCTTCGGTGTCGACGACGCTGCCGTCCGGCCCCGGCGCCGCACCGGTGACCCGGATGAGCAGGGCGTCCTTGGTGGTCTCGGTACCGAAAGAGGTCTGGAAGGGTGACACCAACGGCATCTGGACGCAGATCAGTTCGATACCGGTCAGTTTCATGTACATGTCCCATCCTCGGGCGTCCGACGCATCGCTCACGGTACGGATCGGAGTTGCACCCGCCATCGTTGGAACCAACGACGCCGCTCCGTGGTTCTTGTCCGGCCGCACCACGGCGCGATGCGGTACGGATCGCCCGGGACCCTCTGCGGGATCGGCAGCGGGCACGGTCCCTGCACGTTGCCGTGATTGGCTGTGAGGATGTCGACGCCCCCGTCGGACACGACGCTGCAATCGCTGCTCGCCATGGTCGGGCCACCGGTGCTGCAGGCGCTGTGCATGCCGCACGGTCCGGATGCCGCGGCCGGCGAACCGCGCCTGCTCGACCTGGCCGAGGGTGTGGTGGCGCCGCCCGGTGCGGTGCTCGAGGCCGTGGGTTGCCGACCCAGCTCCGCGCACAGCCCCGAGGTGATCAGGGCGGCGGGCGCCGCCGGTCTGGCCGCCGTTGCGATGAAGGCGCACGGAGAGCCCATCGATCACCTGGTCGACATCGCTCTGGAGGCAGGGGTCGCGCTGCTGCTGGTCGACGACGGGGTGCTGTGGCACCACCTGCACGTGCTGTTGAGCTCGGCGCTGCGCCGGTCCGGGCATCCCGCCGATGAGTCACTGTCGACGCTGGCCGCGGGTGACTTGTTCGCGCTGGCCAATGCGGTGGCGGCGATGGTGGGCGGCGCGGTTGCGATCGAGGATCCGCAGCAGCGGGTGTTGGCGTACTCCACGGTGCCCGGACAGCCGATCGACGCGCCGCGGGAGGCCGGCATCCTGGGTCGCCGGGTGCCGGCCGAGTACCGGCTCGCCGAGCTCTACGAGGACGTCCGGCGGCACCAGGGAGTCCGGCGGGTCGCCTTGGCCGGCGTGCGGCCACGGCTTGCGGTGACCGTCCGGGCCGGTGACGAGCCGCTGGGATCCATCTGGGCCATCGAGGGCGACAGCGGATTTCCGCCCGAGGCGACGAAGGCACTGGCCGACGCGGCCGACATCGCGGCCCTGCACATGCTCCGGCTCCGGATCACCGCCGACGTCGAGCGGACCGCTCGCAGCGAGGCGCTGCGGGCGCTGCTGTTGGGTCGCAGCAACGCCAGCGGCGACCTGTTGCCAACGGTGGACGCCCACGATCTCACCGTGGTCGGCTTCCAGATCATCGGTCAGACGGCCAGCTCGGACAGCACGCTCACTGCACGCACCGCCGATCTGATCACCGTGCACGGCGAGAGCCTGGACCGGCGCTCGGCCTGCCTGGCGATCGGGGACACCGTCTACGCGTTGCTGCCGACCGCGGTGGCCGGGGACCGGCAGCGGATCATCGCGCTGGTGGCCAGCATCCGGGGCCGGGCCGCGGAGTCGCTGCACGTGCGGCTGCGGGCCGGGATCGGCGGCACGGTGCGCGAGCTGGCCGAGGTGCAGGGCTCCCGGCGCGAGGCGGACCGAGTGCTGCAGGTGCTCGCCGACCGCGGCGACGGGCCGTCGATGGCCACCATCGAGGATGTCAGGAGCAGCGCGATCCTGTTGCAGCTGCACGAGATCATGGCCGCCGATCCCGGGCTCAACCTGGACGTGGTGGCGATCATGGCCGGTCATGACCGGGACAAGCACACCCAGTACGTGGCGACGTTGCGCGCCTACTTGGACGCCTTTGGCGACGTCCCGACGGCGGCCGGACGACTGGTGCTGCACCAGAACACGTTTCGGCACCGGATGCGCAGGATTGCCGAGATCTTCGGCGTCGACATCGATGACCCCGACGAGCGGCTGGTGCTGTGGTTGCAGCTGCGGGCCGCCCGCTGACCTCGGCCGGCTTCTGGGTCAGCGACCGACGGCGGTGTTGGTGGGAACCGACGAAGCGGGAGACCCCATCTGGTGGCTCCGCACGATGTGACGGCCGCCCGCGCCGACCACACTGAACCCGCCCACCGGCGCGGGCCGGGACGGCAAGGATCCGATTTCGACGGAGGCGGCGCACCCATGGGCCAGGACGCTGTGACCAGCGTGATCGGGCAGGCGTCGGCGGAAGCCGGCGCCGATGTGTTCGCACACGCCGTCGACCTGGACAGCGGCGCCGAGGTCGGGTTCCGCTCCGACGTTCCGGTGGTGACGGCATCGGTGTTCAAGGTGCCGGTACTCACCGAGTACGTCCGCCAGGTCGCGGCCGGCGAGCTGGACCCGGGCACCAGGGTGCACATCCGGGCAGGCACGGCCACGATGGGACCGACCGGGCTGTCGGTATTCAGCGACGACGCAGAATGGTCGCTGCGGGACGTCGCCACGTCGATGATCACCGTCAGCGACAACGCCGCGACCGACATCGTCACCGAGCTGGTCGGCGTCGAGCGGACGAACGCCACCATGGCCGCGCTCGGCCTGCCCGGCACCGTGCTGATCGGCGATTGCGCGACCCTGTTCGCCACCATGGCCGCCGATTACGGCGTCGTCGACCCAGCGCTGATCGACGAGAAGATGCGCACCGACCCGGAATCCGTCGCCCGACTCGGCGTCAACGTGCCGGAGCGGACAAACCGGTCGACCCCGCGCGAGTCGACCACCTTGCTCCGGCTGCTGTGGACCGACCAGGCCGCGAGCCCGGAGGCCTGCGCCGAGGCCAGGCGGATCCTGGGTCTGCAGATCTGGCCGCACCGGTTGACGTCCGGTTTCCCGGACGATGACGTGCGTATCAGCGGCAAGACCGGCACCATCGGCGTGGTGCGCAACGAGATCGGCGTGGTGGAGTTCCCCGACGGTCGCCGCTTCGCGGTCGCCGTATTCCTGCGCACGCACACCTTTCGCTACCGCAACCCGAGGGCCGACGCCTTGATCGGCACTGTCGGGCGCCTGCTTGTCGACCAGCTCGTCAACGGTCGGCCTTGACGCCGCGCGCGGTGCGCCGAGCGGCCGGCGACGGTTCGACACCATGACGTTCGACCTCGTCCTCCGCGGCGGCCTGATCGTGGACGGCACCGGCGGGCCGCCGCGGCGTGCAGACGTCGGTGTGGTGGACGGCGCCGTCGCAGCGCTGGCCGATTTGTCGTCCGCCGAGGCGGCCGAGGTCATCGACGTCGCGGGTCGTGCGGTCGCCCCAGGGTTCATCGACGCGCACACCCACAGCGATCTGGCGGCGCTGCTGCCTGTCCAGTGGCAGGCGATTCCCTTGGCCCCGCTGCGCCAAGGAGTCACCACCGAGGTGTGTGGCAACTGCGGCGAGAGCCCGTTTCCGACCACGCCGGCCCACCGCGCGGCGTCGAACAGCAACACCGACGCGGTGTTCCAGGTCGGCATCGGCGCCCTGGAGTCGTTCGACGCGTATGCACAAACGATGTCGGTCCGTCCGTTGCCCACGAACCAGGCGCCGATGGTCGGCCACGGCTCGCTGCGCGGTGCCGCCATGGGCTTCGACAACCGGCCCGCCGACGCCGCGGAGTTCGCGACGATGCTCCGGTTGGCGCGGGAGGCGTTCGAGCAGGGCGCATTCGGCCTGTCGTCCGGCTTGATATACGCCCCGGGCCTGTACGCACCGGAGCAGGAATTGGTCGAACTTGCCATGGTCGCCGCTGCCTTCGGCGCGCCCTACGTCTCCCACATGCGTGACGAGGCGGACCTGGTCGCCGACGCGATCGAGGAGGCGCTCCGAATCGGCCGCACGTCCGGCGCCGGCGTGCACATCTCGCACCACAAGCTGGCGGGCCGCAGGAACTGGGGACGGAGCGCCGAGACCCTTGGCATGCTCGACCGGGCCAGGAGCGGTGGGCAGGACGTGACCGTGGACGTCTACCCCTACACGGCCGGCAGCACGAGTCTGCATGCGCTGCTCCCGCCGTGGACGAACGACGGCGGGATCGCCGCGGTGCTGGCACGGGTCGCGGGTGCAGACGTGCGGGCCCGGATCGACCGCGATCTGCGCACCGGGCTGCCCGGTTGGCAGAACATCGCCGGACCGGCCGGCTGGGACAACGTGGTGATCGCCGGTTCGCCTGCCGCACCCGAGATCGAAGGGCTCTCGGTCGCCGAGTTGAGCGACGCCACCGGCCGGGCTCCGGTTGACACCGTGTGCGACATCATCATCGCGGACGGTGCCAGGACCGTGGTGGTGCTCCACATGATGTCCGACGACGACGTGGGCTCGATCCGCGACTGGCCTGCCGCGATGGTCGGATCCGACGGTGTGCCGGTGCCGGGCAAGCCGCATCCGCGGCTGGCCGGCACGTTCGCCAGGGCGGTGCGCGCACCGAATCCGGCCGACCCGTGGGCCGGCCTGCCCGAGCGGGTGCGCCGGATGACCTCGATGCCGGCCGAGCGGTACCGCATCCCGCGTCGCGGCACGTTGGCCGTCGGCGCCGCAGCCGACATCGTCGTGTTCGATCCGGCAACGGTGACCGACCGGGCGACTTACGTCGATCCGCTGCTGCCACCCGAGGGCGTCGAACACGTCTTCGTCGCCGGGGTGGCCGGCATCCGCACCGGCCGGCCGACCGGTAGCTACGCCGGCCAGGTGCTGCGGGCCCGCTGATCGCCTACTGTTTCTCGACCGGTCGCGAAACTGGTTGCAGCACATAGGCTCCCGTGGCGGTCAGGCCGACCACCGAGTAGCCGTCTTCAGTCGATGCCAGCATCGTCGCCCGCAGCGCCTGCCGCCACCGGTTCGCAAGCGGCCGATCGTGGCGACGCACCGCCTCGATGTCGGGCGGGATCGCCGCGAGCCGGATGCCGGGTCCGGGCGTGGCGGTGACCGGTTCGCCATCCGCACCGACGGTCAGCACGGGCACGGCGGTGGTGGTCCCGGCCGGGCTCCTCGTGGGATCGCTGGGCGCGGTCAGATTCCATTCGACGAGCATCCGGTCGGAGTGGTCTCCGGCGTTGATCGCGTCGACCATCGGCCCGTAGAAGTCGGGCAAATACCGGGTGCCGGCCGCGCCGAGTTTGACCAGGTTGAAATGCGCGTTCCGGCGGATGAGCGGATCGAAGGTCCAACTGATACTGGTGATGCCGCGTTCGAGCGCCCAGGCCCGCTGGTGCAATTTGAGGGCGTAGCCCGCGGAGCGGCCCTGATACTCCGGGACCAGACCGGCGATCTGCGAGTGCATGCCGGCCGGCCCACTTCGGAACGCCGCGGCCGCCCCGACCAGTCGGCCATGGTCGAACACTCCGGCGACATAGTTGTCGGTGAACGCGAGGGCCACCAGCAACTCGGGCGGCATCGGCATGCCGTCCTTGTAGCCCCAGATCTGCTGCAGCACCAACGCACCCGCGTGCAGCTCGCTCGTGTCCCGCAGGGTCGAAACGGTGATCCCGCCGGCCGCCGCGGCCTCGGCCGCGTCCCGGCGCGCGGCCATCAGATCGGTAGGCGTCGCCGCGGTGATCACGGCGCCACGTTCGCACGGGCGCGGCGATCCTCACATCGTCGATCCAGCCGACGTCTCGCCCGGGCCTTGGTCGGCAGCGACAAAGCCATCGGTTCGCACCGATGCGATCAGCGCGGCCAGCAGCGCCGACCTGTTCGACATCGCACCGACCGAGGCCCACTCGCCATGGGCGTCGCGCGCGCCGTCCGCGCCGAGCCCGGCCAGCGTGGGAGGTCCGAGATCGGCCGGGATCAAGAGCGGCGAGCCCGGGCGGGCGGATGCCAACCGGAGTTCGGGCAGCCCGATGCGTCGCGCCAACGCCCGGGCCAGTTCGAACACCTGGGTGGCAGCGCCGTGAGCGGTGACCGACTCGCCCGGATCGCCGATCAGTACCGCCCGCGCCCCCCGTGCCTCCCGTTGCAGCGCCCCTCGGGTGTCGACCCGGCTGAGGGTCAAGGTCGGCAGGACGATCATCGTCACGGCGGTCAGGTCGTCGAGCACCGAGAGGGCGTAGAGCATCTGGACCAGGCCCGCCTTGTCGAGCACGCCGGCCCCGGTTGCCCGGTCGCCATCCACCGAGAACGGTCGCCCCACGGTGTCGCCCGACCGGACCGCGCCGAGATGACCGACCAGCAGCACCGACGTCGGTCCGCCGCCCCGCCAGATCAGCTGCTGCGACCCGCCGGCGTCGATCCGCTCCGCGGTCAGTCCGAACAGGTCACTGCCCAGGTCGGCGACCAGCTCACCGCAGGCGGCCATCGCGGGCGGATCGTCCGCCGGGGACTCGCACGCCACCAGCGTGGCCAGATCGTCGACCATGTGCGGAGTCCGGGCCCGGAGCCGGGGCAGAAACGACAGCAGCTGCGCCGTTGAGCTGCTCACCGACCACACGCTAGTGCGCCGCCCGGAGGCAGTCATGGTCGGAAACGACGACCTGGCGGGACGGTCGTGGGCGGGCAACACAACACCTTTCCATCGGGTCCGCTTCGTCTGGGACCACTACGGCATCGCCGATTGTTGGTTCCCAGCGACGATGACGGGCGGGTGGCGGCCCCGTAGACAACAGGGGTCACTGCCCACCCGCCGGTGGGCAGTGACCGAACGAGTCGCAGCAGGTGGCTGCCCGACCGGTCGCCCTGAAAGGACGTCATCATGCGGAGCAGGTTCGGCAGAGGGTTCGTCTGGATGGCCGTCGGCGTTGTGGTGCCGGCGTTGTTCGTCGCCTCGTGCAGCAGTGACTCGACATCGGGGCAGTCGTCCAGCACCGCGGCAGCGCAGACCTCGGCCGCCGCCCCGACCTCCGCCGGCAGCGCCGCGGCCACCGGTGGGTCGGCGTCCGGGGACTCGTCAGCCGCCCCGAGTTCGGCCGCCAGCTCTGCGCCCGGCACGGAAGGCACCCCCAAGGACGGTGGTGACCTGACCATCGTCGGCTTCCAGGAGATGACCACCCTGGACAAGGACCTGGCCGGCACCAGCAACGACGCCCTGCGGGTGCTCGAGAACGTGCTGGACCGGCTCTACGTGCTGGACGCGGGGGCCAAGCCGGTCCCGTCGCTGGCCACCGGATCGACACTGTCCAGCGACAAGCTCACCTGGACCTTCCCGCTCCGCACCGACGCCAAGTTCAGCGACGGAAAGCCGGTGACGGCCAAGGACGTCGTCTTCTCCCTCGAGCTGGCCCGCAAGGGCGAGTACCTCGGGTCGCTCTACGACAAGATCTCCACCATCACGGCATCCGGCGACAATGCCGTGGTGATCAAGACAAAGACCCCGGAGCCGGTGATGGAGCAGCTGCTCACCCTGGAGACCTCCGGCATCATCCCGGACAACTACGGCGGCAAGTCCAAGGACGACTTCGACAAGCAGCCCATCGGTTCGGGACCGTGGATGTTCTCGTCCGTCACCCAGGGGGTGGGCGTTTCAGCTGGTGCCCAACCCGTCGTGGTGGGGGCCGAAGGGGCACCTGAACAGCATCACGTTCAACACGGTCGGCGACCCGAACACCCGATTGATCCAGTTGCGCAGCGGTCAGGCCCAGCTCATCGAGACCCCGAGTTTCGCGCAGCTGCCGGCGATCAACTCCGGCAACACGGTGGTGGCCACCTTCCCGTCCACCGAAGTCGACTTCCTCACCATGAACACCACCAAGGCCCCCTGGGACGACGTGCACTTCCGCAGGGCGATCTCCCTGGCGTTGGACCGGGCGAGCATCGTGCAGGCGGCCCTGCGTGGCAACGGCGCGCCGGCGGCGACCTGGATGTCCAAGGAGGTACTCGGCGGGTATGAGCCGGCCGACGGCACCAAGTACGACGTCAACGCGGCCAAGGCCGAGCTGGCCCAGTCGAAGACGCCCACCTACTCGCAGCCGATCATCTTGGACTTCACCAAGAGCGCGCCCTCGGGCTGGAACGAGGCGGCCCAGGTGATCCAGGCGAACCTGCAGGCCATCGGCCTCAACCTGCAGATCCAGACCGTCGACACCAACACCCTGCAGGCGGGCACCGCCAACAAGACCTACGACCTGCACTTCGGCCTGCTCACCTACGACATCCCCGATGCCGGCGAGCTGGTGGGCTACTACTTCGGCTCCGACTCGTACAACACCTTCCTGGACGTGGCGTCCACCAAGGCGCTGGACAAGGTGGCCGGTGCGGAGTTCGACCCGGCGAAGCGGCTGGAGGGCTACAAGAAGGTGGCCGACCAGGTGGTCGCGGATGCGGCGACACCCGGTCTCTACTCAGTGCCGTACTTCTGGGGCGCGTCGAAGTCGTTGCACGGATTCAACGTGCTGCTCACCGGCCAGTTCAACTTCAACGACCTCTGGCTCGAGTGACCGGGACCCTGCACCTGGAACGCGATCGATGATGCGCTGGAAGTTCCTGCTGCGCCGGCTCGGGCAGGCCGTGCTCACCCTCTGGGCGGTCACCCTGTTGACGTTCCTGTTGTTCAAGGCGCTGCCGGGCAGCGTCGCAGTTGGCATGCTGGGGATCCGGGCCGGCCAGGAGGACATCGCCCGGATCAACCAGGAACTCGGACTCGATCAGCCGGTCTGGGTGCAGTACGCCAAGTACATGGGCAACGTGCTGCACGGCGACTTCGGCACCTCGATCACGTACGCCCGGCCGGCCATGGACGTCATTCTCACTGCGTTGCCGACCACGATCTTCCTCGCCGTGTACGCGGTGCTGCTGACCGCGGTCGCCACCGTGGTGCTGGCGGTGCTGGCCGCGCTGCGGCGGGACAAGCTGGCCGACCACATCATTCGGGGCGTGCCGGTGATCGGGCTGGGCATGCCGGCCTTCTGGGTCGGCACCATGCTGCTGTTCTTCTTCGCCTACAAGCTGCCGATCTTCCCGGCCGGCGGGCTGCTGCCCGGCTTCACCGGCCACCTGAAGTCGCTGTTCCTCCCGGCGGCCACGTTGGCCGTGCTGTTCACCGCGGTGCTGGTCCGGAGCCTGCGCGCCAGCCTGCTCGAGGTGCTGGATTCGGACTACGTGCTGGCGGCCAGGTCCAAGGGGCTGGTCGGTGGCCGGCTGATCGTGCGACATGTGCTGCCCAACGCGATCCTGCCGACGGTCACCCTGCTGGGGCTGGTGTTCGCCGGCCTGCTCGGCGGCGCCCTGATCGTCGAGTCCGTTTTCGCGCTGCCGGGTCTCGGTTCGCTGCTGATCACCGGGTTCCAGCGTCACGACTTCGCGCTCGTGCAGGGCGTCATCCTGCTCAGCGCCGCGGCGATCCTGATCGTGAACATCCTGATCGACGTGCTGTACTCGGCGATCGATCCGAGGGTGGGGCTGGGATGACGACTCCGATCATGATGATGCCGCCGCGCCGGCGGTCCAGCGCCTTCCTCGGCCGGGTCCGCCGTTCCCGGTGGGCGATGCGGGTGGCGATCGCCATCGTGGTGTTCTACCTGTTGGTCGCGGCGTTCGCGCCGTGGCTGGCGCCCTACGACCCGCTCGCCCAGGACGTGATGAACTCGCTGGCGCCGCCGTCGTCGGCGCATTGGCTCGGCACCGACGGTCTCGGCCGGGATCTGTTGTCCCGGTTGATCTATGGCGCCCGGATCGACATCTTCCTCGGTCTGGGAGCGACCGCGTTGGCCCTGCTGATCGGTACCGTCCTCGGGTTGCTGGCCGGCTACTACCGGGGCCTGGGTGGACACCGGCCTGAGCCGGCTGGTCGACATGATGATGGCGATCCCGGCGTATCCCCTGCTGGTGCTGCTGCTGTTCGTGCTGGGTCAGGGCACGCTGAGCATCATCATCGCGTTCGCCGTCACCGGCTGGGTCAGTTACACCAGGCTGATCCGCGGGCAGGTGCTGGTGGCCCGCGAACAGGAGTACATCATCGCCGCCCAACTCGGCGCGCTCGGTCACCGCCGGGTGATCGTCAAACATCTGCTGCCCAACGTGAGTGCGCAGGTGATCGTCCTGTGGGCGTCGGACATCGTGTTGGCGATCAGCTCCATCGCGGCCCTCGGCTACCTGGGCATCGGCATCCAGGCACCGACCCCGGAGTGGGGGGTGATGGTCGCCGAGGGCCAGGACTTCTTGCTCACCAACTGGTTGCTGGCGACCGCTCCAGGTCTGGTCATCGTGTTTCTCGGCGTCGGGTTGGCGCTGATCTCCGATTCCATCGCAGGTCGGGGGACCCGTCGATGAGCGCGCTGCTGGAGGTGAGCGGGCTCGGGGTCAGCCTGAACGGCGGTGCCGAGCCGGTGGAGCTGGTGCAGGACGTGCAACTGACGCTCTCGGCCGGATCGGCGCTGGGATTGGTCGGAGAGTCCGGATCGGGCAAGACGATGACGCTCAAGGCGTTGCTCGGCCTGACGCCGCCCAGGATGGCGGTGACCGGGTCTGTCCGGCTGGACGGGCAGGAACTGATCGGCCGCTCGGAGCGGTCGATGAGCCGGGTGCGCGGCAAGAGCCTGGCGTTCATCCCGCAGGACGCGATGGCCGCCTTGAATCCCATTCGGCACATCGGCAGCCAGCTCGCCGAGAGCTGCCGGCTGCACCTCGGTCTGAGCCGAAGGGCCGCGCACGCCCGGACGCTGGACTACCTCAACCGGGTCGGCCTGCCGGATGCCGAGCGGGTGGCGGCCCGGTTCCCGCACCAGCTCTCCGGCGGGATGCGGCAACGGGTGATGATCGCCATGGCGCTGATCTGCGAGCCGGAGATCGTGCTCTGCGACGAACCGACGACGGCGCTGGACGTCACCATCCAGGCGCAGATCCTGCGGCTGCTGCACAGCGCCTGCGCCGACGTCGGCGCGGCGATGATCTTCGTCAGCCACGACCTGGCCGTGGTTCGCCAGGTATGCCAGGAGGTTGCGGTGATGTACGCCGGCAGGGTCGTCGAGACCGGGCCGGTGGCAGCGGTGTTCACCGATCCCCGGCACGGCTACACCGCCAGCTTGCTGCGGTCGCTGCCGGACGTGGACAGCCCCGGTCGACCGCGGGCGATCTCCGGTGAGCCGCCAGATCCGCGGAACCCGCCCGTCCGGGTGTCGGTTCCATCCCCGGTGCCCCTACGTGGTGCCGGCCTGCGAGACCTTGGAGCACCGGTTGCTGCCGTTGCAGATCGCCGGCGAGCCCGGGAGGCGCAGCGCCTGCATCCACGGTGCGACCGGCCTGCCGAAGCCGCAGCCCGGCAAGGTGTCGACCGCAGCGGTCGAGGCGACCACCGTGGCGGAGATCGGGGTAGCGCCGTGACGGCCGATCCCACGGCGTTGACGGTCGCGGACCCGGCGGTCGAGATTCGCGGACTGGAGGTGTCCTTCGCCCTCAGACGGCTCGGCCCGGCGCCGCGGCGGACCCAAGCGGCTGGCCGCCGTCGACACCGTCGACCTGGTGCTGCCCCGCGGTCAAGCGGTCGGCCTGGTGGGCGAGTCCGGTTGCGGCAAGACCACTCTGGGTCGTGCGATCGTCGGGCAGCTGCCGCCGACCGCCGGGTCGATCCTGGTCGACGGGGCGACAATGCCGGCGAAGCGTTCCCGGGCCGACCAGCGTCGGGTGCAGATGGTCTTCCAGGACCCGATGTCCTCGCTGAACCCGAAGATGAAGCTGGGCAGCATGCTCGCCGAGTTGTTGACCGTGCACGACATGGTGCCCCGGCAGCAGATCGAGGAGCGGGTCTACGAGCTGCTGACATCGGTCGGGCTGCCCGGCCGGGCGCGCGATCTCTACCCCGAGACGCTTTCCGGCGGCCAACGGCAGCGCGCCGGTATCGCCCGAGCCCTGGCGTTGGCACCGGAGATCCTGGTGGCCGACGAAATCACCTCGGCGCTGGACGTTTCCATCCAGGCCCAGGTGCTCACCCTGCTGTTGGACCTCAAGGACCGACTGGGCCTGACGGTGCTGTTCATCAGCCACAATCTGGCCGTGATCCGACAGGTCTGCGACCAGGTGGCAGTGATGTACCTGGGCCGCATCGTGGAGCAGGGACCCACCGAGACCATCTTCACCCAACCCGAGCACCCTTACACCCGGCTGCTGCTGTCCTCCATCCCACGCTTGGACGAGGTGAATCTGGGTGCCACGACGGTGGACGAGATCGACCGGCCGGTCTCCACCGGGATTCCGGTCGGCTGCCGATTCCATCCGCGGTGCGGGCTGGCCAGCCACGGTGCTGCACGACGACGATCCGATGCTGTTCACCGGTGCCCCCGATCACGCCGCTGCCTGCCATTTCGCCTTCGGGCGGGGTGCCGAGAACGTCGATGCCCGGCAGCCTTCGCACCCGCGACACCATCGACGAAGGGACATCGTGATGAAGGCTCTCATCTCCGCGGATATGGAGGGCGCCACCGGTGTCACCTGGCCGGACGACTGCATGAACGGGACGCCGCAGTATGCGCGGTTCCAGCCGATCTTCACCGCCGATGTGAATGCCGTGGCGCTCGGGTTTCTCGACGCAGGCGTCGACGAGGTGATCGTCACCGAAGCGCACGGCAGCATGCGGAACCTGTTGCTGGAGCAACTCGATCCGCGGGTCCGGATGATCACCGGGCGGCACAAGACGTACGCGATGCTGGAAGGCATCCAGGACCGCCCCGAGCTCGTCGCGTTCGTCGGCTACCACTCTGCTGCCGGCACCATGGGCATCCTGAGCCATACGTACATGGGGACGCAGATCACGCACACCACCCTCAACGGTCGGCTGATGAGTGAGGGCTATCTGAACGCGTTGCTGGCCGCCGAGTTCGGTGCCCGGCTGGCTGTGGTGTCCGGCGACGACGTGACCTGCGCGGACGCGGTGGACTACGCGCCGGGTGTCCAACCCGTTGCCGTGAAGATCGCGATCGACCGGCACACCGCCGACTGCCTCCACCCCGACGTGACCGCGAGACTGCTGCGTGAGGCAGCGACGGCGAGTGTGTCGACGGCAGCGGTCCCGCCGCTGCCGGATGGGCCGTACACCTGCAGCGTCTCGTTCCTGGCCCACAACTGCGCTGCCGCAGCGGCATTGATCCCGCAGGTGCGGCGGACCGACGAGCAGACGATCGAGTTCACCTTCGACACGGTGGCGGAGCTGTACCGATGCTTCGGCGTGGTGACCACGATGGCCGGCGGTGCCGTGGAGAAGATCTACGGCTGACCCTGAGGCGCCCGACCGATGCCGGCTCGTCCGAGCGGCCGGTCAGACGCGGCGGACCAGCGCCTGTTGCGCGCCGGCCGCCGCGGCTGCGATCTGGTACCAGACCGTGACCAGGCCCATCAGCTCGTCCGGGTCGGCGATCTCGCGGCGCACCGTCCGGGCGCCGATCCGCTCGGCTCCGGGGACCAGGCAGGCGAGCTCGGCCGCGGTGGCCAGCTGCATGTCGACCTCGAGCACCAAGGAGTCCGGGAGCGGCGTCGGTCGCAGCTGTTGGACCCGGCGGACGGCCGCGGCCGCCCCCGCCCGCAGCGCTTGGCGCGCCCGGGCCGGATGGATGCTGCTGGCCGCGGTCCAGCCCTCTGCCGTCTTCACCGGAACGGTGACGGCGCCGGGGAATGCGGTCTCGGCGAGGCGGCAGATCACGTCGTCGCCGGCGACCAGGCCGACCGGGACGCCGTGCACGCCGGCCGCCAGCGCGTTGACCTGTGCCTCCGACGCGATCTCGCCGTTCACCCGGAAACCGGTGAAGAACGCCGAGAACGAGTGCGACAGTACCCCGGGCTCACCCGCGGCGGCGTGGTAGCCGACGAACAGCGCCACATCGTGGCTGCCGTCGAGTCCGTGCGCCATGCATTGCGCACGCGGGGTTCCGAAGACCAGCCGGGCCCGCTCGTCCAGCGCGTCGTGGATCAGGTTGTCCATGGTGCCGTGACTGTCACTGACCACCACCTCATCGGCGCCCGCGTCGAAGGCGCCGGCGATCGCCGCGTTGGTCTCGGCGGTCATCAGGGACTGCGCGCGGGGGTAGCCGTGGCCGCCACGCACCACCTGGTCCATGGTGGCGATGCCGGCTATGCCCTCCATGTCGACCGAGATGTAGACCCGCACCGTTGCTGCCCTTCCGGACTCGTTGTTCCGTCCACGATATCCAGGCCCGGCCACGCTGAGATCGGTGGTTCCGACGAATCCTCGGTCGCGCGGTGGTGCGGGGCGACATGCCAGTGGGATCACCAGGTGCTGATCGGGCCCTGTTCGAGCCGATGGCCGCGGCCGGGTTCGGCGTGCAGGCCGTCGGGGTCCAGGACGACGTCGCCGCGGCTGACCGTGAACCGGGGCCATCCGGTTATCCGGCGCCCGTCGTAAACGCTGTAACCGGAACGGGACTGCATGGTCGAACCGTCCACGATGCGGTTCTCGGCAGGGTCGAGGACCAGGAGATCGGCGTCGCTGCCCACCGCGATGGTGCCTTTGCGTGGATACAGACCGAAGAGTCGAGCCGGGTTCGTCGCGGTGACCGCGACGAATTGCTGGATCGAGATCCGCCCGGGGACAACCCCTTCGGAGTACAGCATGGGGAGCATGGTTTCCAGATCGGCCACGCCCTTGCGAGAGGTTGCGACATCGAGCGCGGGATCCACCTTGTCCGGCAGCGACCACGGGGCATGGTCGCTGCCGATGGTGTGCACGGACCCCTCGGCGATGCCGGCCCACAGTGCAGCCATGTCGGCGCTGGTCCGGACCGGTGGCATGCCGATGAAACGCCCGCCGTCGGTCTGCTGGTGCACAGCATCGTCCAGATGCAGGTAGATGGGCCGGGTCTCGACGAAGACCGGGAGTCCGCGATCCTTCGCGCGGCGGGCGGATTCGAGGGCGCGTGCACTGGACAGGTGCACCAGGTAGATCGGTGCGCCGGTGATCTCGCAGATGGCGATGGCGCGATCCACCGCGGCTAGTTCGGTGATGTCCGGCCTGCTCTGCGGATAGAACTCGAGGGCGCCGTGACCGTCGTCGAGCAACGCGTTGGTGGCGTAGTCGATCAGCGCTTGGTCCTCACAGTGGATCATGGTCAGCAGTCCGAGTGATCCGGCGACGGCAATGGCCCGCACGAGGTCTCCCGGCCCCAGATCGAATCCGATGGTGGCGGTCTTGACGCTTCGATGTCCTTGTTGAGCCAGGGTCGCTATGTCCACCAAGGTGTTCGCATCGGTGGTGAGAAAACCGGGGTGGACCACATAGTCGACGGCGGCCTGGGTTCCGGCCGCGGACAGGTCTCGTTCCGCCGCCTGCCTGAGCGTCTCGCCCTCGCGTTCCGGGAAGGCCATCGGACCGATGGTGGTGATGCCGCCGGCGATCGCAGCCAGCGAGCCGATGTAGAAGTCGTCGACGAAGCCCTTCTCGCCGGCGCTGTCGAACCCGGCGCGCGCGGTCAGATGAACATGCATGTCGATCCCGCCGGGGAGAACCAGGCATCCGGTGGCGTCGAGTTCGCGAACAGCGTGCATCGGCCCGCCGAGCTGAACGATCCTTCCCTGCTTGATGCCGACGTCGAGCCGCATGCTGCCCTCGGTCGTCACCACGGTGCCGTTCCGGACGGCGAGATCGAGAGCGGTTTCCATCAGGGGAGTCTAGGGTTCCGCGCCGCGTTGGATCCGACGTGCATCCGGCGTATGTACCGGACCACGGAGGACGTCGTGGTTCGAATCGGCGGCCCGGCTGACTCTCAGGATCTCGGCGCCCGGGCGGCTGTGAGCCGAGAGACACTGACTCGGCTGGCGCGCCGGCCGCCGCAGTGTGTACTGTACGGTTTCGTACACATAGGTGAGGAGGCAGTCGATGGCCGGCGCGGTGGTGTCCGAGCGGTCCGAGACGTCGGGTGGTCGCGGGCGGTCGCGCGAAGATGCGATCTGCACGGCCGTGATGGACCTGCTGGTCGAGGGCAGCTTCGAAGGGCTCACCGTGGATGCCGTGGCGGCCAAGGCCAAGGCTTCCAAGGCCACCATCTATCGGCGTTGGTCCGGTCGGGACGACCTGGTGCTGGACGTGCTGCGCCGGGAGTTCCTGGGCGATGGCCGCACACCGGTGGACACCGGTTCGCTGCGCGGCGATCTGCTGGCCACTCTGCGCAGGGACATGGGTGATCCGTTGGTGACCAGGCACAAGCTGGCCGCCATCCGCAGCATCTCCACCGCGGCCTGTGCGGCACCGGATCTGGTGTCGGCGGTGACGGCGGAGATCGGCCGGATTCAGCTCGAGCTCTGGTCTGAATTGCTACGGCGGGCCAAGGAACGAGGAGAGATCGTCGGCGAGGTGTCTCCGGCGTTGTGTACCGAGGTGTTGCGTGGGCAGCTGTGCGCACAGGCCCTGTTCGAGGCAGAGAATGCTGTCTCCGACGAATATCTCGAGCATCTCGTCGACGACATCGTGTTGCCGGTGGTACATCACGCCGGGCGATGATGCCGGTGACGCCCTGCTGAGTTTCCCCACTGACCAGTCCCGGGTCACCGTGTCCCGGGTCACCCCGACGAGGTGTACCAGCGTGGAGTACCGCGGCTCCTGAACCATCGCGGATTCATCGGCCGCCGGTATCGGCGTCCTTCCTTTTCCGGACCCAGCGTCGGGTGCCGGCAGCAGTCCATTCGCAAGGAGCTCTCCCATGTCCCAAGCCGTCATCGAACCCGGGTCCGGCGGCCCCGCCGGCGGTGTGCTCGACGCATCGTCCGAGCGTGATCCGAAACGCTGGATCGCCCTGCTGGTCATCGGTATCTCGCAGCTGATGGTGATTCTCGACGCGACGATCGTGAATGTGGCCATCCCTCGTGCGGCCGCCGACATCGGGATCAACCCGGCGGACACCCAGTGGATGGTCACGGCCTATGCGCTGCCGTTCGGCGCACTGCTGCTGCTCGGTGGGCGAGTCGCAGACTTCCTCGGCCGCAAACGCATCCTGATGGTGTCGTTGGCCGGATTCGCGCTCGCCTCCGCCATCGGCGGCGCGGCCCAGGCGCCGTGGATGATCTACAGCGGGCGTGCGCTGCAGGGCGTGTTCGCCGCCATGCTCGCGCCGGCCGCGTTGTCGCTGCTCACCGTGACCTTCCGGGACCCGAAGGAACGGGCGAAGGCGTTCGCGGTGTTCGGCGCGATCGCCGGCGGGGGAGCCGCCGTCGGTCTGGTGCTCGGCGGTCTGCTGACCGAGTACGCCGACTGGCGCTGGTGCTTCTTCGTCAACATCCCGGTCGCCATCGTCGCCATCGCCTTGGCCGCGCCGATCCTGACCGAGTCGCGCATCTCCGATCGAACCCACTACGACATTCCCGGAGCGGTCGTCGGCACTCTCGGGCTGGCCGCACTGGTCTGGGGCTTCACCCGGCCGACCGCCCTGGTCCCCGGAACCGATCAGATGCTCGGCTGGGGCTCCTGGGACACCATCGCCTGGCTCGGCGCGGCCGTCCTGCTGCTGGCTCTTTTCGTGATGATCGAGCGTCGGTCGTCCAGTCCGTTGCTGCCGATGCGGGTACTGGCCAATCGGAACCGGGCCGGTGCGTACGTCGTCGGCGCGCTGGTCGGCGCCGGCATGTTCGCGGTGTTCTTGTTCCTGACCCTGTACATGCAATTGTTCCTGCAATACCAGCCGATGCACGCGGGCCTGGCCTTCCTGCCCTTCTCGGTCGGGGTGATCGTCGGCGCCGGGATCGGTTCACAGCTGGTGATCCGGTTCGGCCCACGCGTCGTGGTCCCGGCCGGTCTGCTGCTGGGCACCATCGGTCTGCTCTGGCTGTCTCGGCTGGACCCGTCCTCGACCTACGGGAACACCCTGCTGCCGGCCATGCTGGTGATGTCGGTGGGCATGGGCTTCGTCTTCATGGCGGTCACGAACGTCGCCCTGATCGGAATCTCCAAGGACGATGCCGGGGTCGCCTCGGCGATGGTGAACACCACCCAACAAATCGGTGGCTCCCTGGGCACGGCCGTGCTGACCACGTTCTCGACCAGTGCCGCCGCCACCTTCCTGGCCGCGAACCTCCCGGTCGACGCCGGGGCAGACGCGGTCAGGGCGACGGGTGCCGCCGCTGCGGTACACGGCTGGAGCGTGGCCTTCTTCTGGGCGGCCATGTTCTTCGCCGCCGCCATGGTGGCGTCCCTCGCCCTGATCCGGACCGGCAAGATCGAGGCAACGCCGGTCGGCGACACGGTCGTGCACGTCGGCTGAGGCCTCCGCCTCGCGAAGCACCGGTCCGTCCGGCACAGTGTGGACACGTCCGCGCGGTGCCGGACGGACCCGTTTCCGAGACGAAGAAGGCAACCAGGATGGCCGTGCAGCAGCACAAGTACCTACTGGACGAGTCGCAGATGCCGACCCGCTGGTACAACATCATCCCCGACCTGCCGGCACCGCCTCCGCCGCCGCTGCACCCCGGCACGCGGCAGCCGGTCGGGCCGGACGACCTCGCCCCGCTGTTCCCGATGGATTTGATCCTGCAAGAGGTGTCGACCGAGTCCTACATCGACATCCCGGAGGAGATCCAGGACGTCTACCGGCTGTGGCGGCCGTCGCCGCTGTTCCGCGCGCATCGGTTGGAACGTGCACTGGATACCCCGGCACGGATTTACTACAAGTACGAGGGCGTGTCGCCGGCCGGCTCACACAAGCCGAACACCGCTGTGCCGCAGGCGTTCTACAACGCGAAGGCCGGGGTGAAGAAGCTGACAACGGAGACCGGCGCCGGCCAGTGGGGGACCGCATTGGCCTTTGCCTGCGCCCTGTTCGGGCTGGAGTGCGAGGTGTGGCAGGTCGGCGCGTCCTACGACGCGAAGCCGTACCGGCGCACCCTGATCGAAACCTTCGGTGGGTCGGTGCACCGGTCGCCCTCCCGGCTGACCAACGCCGGCCGGGCGTTCGCCGAGGACCATCCCGGATCGCTGGGCATTGCGATCTCCGAGGCCGTCGAGGTGGCCGCGCAGGACCCTGACATCAAATATGCGCTGGGTTCCGTGCTCAACCATGTGCTGCTGCACCAAACGGTGATCGGCGAGGAGGCGCTGCTGCAGTTGGCCATGGCCGGTGAAACGGGCGCCGATCTGGTGGTGGGTTGTACCGGCGGCGGCTCGAACTTCGGCGGCCTGGCCTTCCCGTTCCTGCGGGAGAAGATGGCGGGGCGGCAGTCGCCGGTGATCCGCGCGGTCGAGCCGGCATCCTGTCCGTCGCTGACCCGTGGGGAATACCGGTACGACTTCGGTGACACCGCCGGCATGACGCCGTTGATGAAGATGCACACCCTCGGCCACGACTTCGTCCCCGACCCGATTCACGCCGGTGGCCTGCGCTACCACGGTATGGCCCCGTTGATCTCGCACATCTACGAGCTCGGGCTGATGGAGGCCATCGCCATCGATCAGACCGAGTGCTTCGCCGCCGCCATCCAGTTCGCCCGGACCGAGGGCATTGTGCCGGCGCCGGAGCCGACCCACGCGCTGGCCGCGACCGTGCGGGAGGCGCTGGAGTGCAGACGATCCGGCGAGGAGAAGGTGATCGTCACCGCGCTGTGCGGGCATGGTCTGCTGGACCTGGCGGCCTACGACTCATTCCTGCACGGGTCGATGGTGGACTCCGGCCTCTCCGACGAGGCGCTGGCCGCCGCGCTGGCCACCGTCCCGGTCGGAGTCGGCTGACTGTGTTCAGATCCGGTCGCCGGCCGCCCGGATCAACACCAGCGCCCAGGTCGGCATCGGTTCCCAGTTCGCGGCCAGCTCGCGCAGCTCGGTGGGTGCTGCCGGGCGACCGAAACCGTAGAGCCGGCCGGCCATCTCGAGGGATCGAGGCTCGTTCTCCGGAAGCACGTCCGCGCGGCCGCAGCCACGGATGACGATCAACGCGCTGTAGAACGGACCGACGCCGGGAAGCAGCTGCTGGAGCCGCGCCATGGCCCGGTCAGCGTCCTCGGCAGCGATGGCCGTCGTGTCGAGCGCGCCGTCCAACGCGGCCCGGGCGACTGCGTGCAGCCGCCGCAGCTTGACCTCGGGCAGTCCGTCGAAGTCGGCGACCGCGAGGAGCTGTTCGGGTGTCGGGAAGGCCGCCAACGGCTGGCCGGCGACGTCGAAGGTCCTGCCGTGGCTCTCCGCGAGCCGCCGGCGGAGCTCGGACATCTGCCTCGCGGGCCGGCGGGCAGACAGGACGGCCCAGGCGGCCGCCTCGTATGCCGAATAGAACTGCGGCGGGCGCAGTCCGGGCGCGGCCGCCTGCAGCCGACCGATCACCGGGTCACGGCGCCCGATCTCGGTGAACACCCGCCCGTCATGATCGAGCGACAGCACCCGGCACGCCTGGTCACGCATCGATTCCGCGGGCCCGTCGCCCTCGCAGGCCAGGTGCACCCCGGCGTCGTCCTGGGTGACCGCCACCGCGGCATGGCCGCCATAGTCGTCCAGGCAGAACGCCATCCGCATGATGCCGTCGAACCGCGGCGAGGTGTGGTGTCCGAAGCCGAACAGGGCAGACTCGCGCAGTTCGAAGGGACCTTGCGGGGTCACGGTGAAGGTCGTCATGGAACCAGTCGTCATGGAACCAGTGTTGTCGTCGATACTCGACATCAACTGTCATGTATTCCAGACCTGTCGCTGACATGTTCCCGGTGGTTCGCACCTTCATCCGACGGGGGCCAGGCCCCGGCTCGGCGCGGCATCCTCGTCGTGCATGGTGACGAGCGCGAGCAGACTGCCGAGCAGCGGGAGCAGCGCCAAAACCAGGAGGGCCCAGCGGAACGGCACCACGGCGCTGGTGGGGTCGAGCGGAACACCGATCAGCCCGATCACCGTGGCGGCCAGCGCGACACCGACCGCCGACCCCGCCTGTCTGGTGGCGTTGTACAGGGCCGTACCGGCCCCGACCTTGGAGCGTGGAACAGTGTCGAAGGCGGCCGCCTGGATCGGCATGAAGGTGTGTGATTGGCCGTAGCCGAGCAGGGTCATCAACAGCGCGGCCACCGCGTGCGGGGTGGTGGGGGACATCACCAGGGCGATGGCCACCAACACCACACACACCATGGCCTGCCCGCCGGCGATCAACCGGCGCGGCCCGATCGGGCGATAGAGCCGGGAAGCGATCTGGGTGCCGATCAGGATGCCGAGCGCCTCCGGGCAGGTGAGCAGCCCCGCCTCGAGTGGCCCATAGCCGAATGCCGTCTGCAACATCAGCGGGTACACGAACAACGCGCCGAGGAACCCGGCCGCCGAGCACAGAGTGATCAGGTTGGCCGATCTGAACATTCGGGAGACGAAGAGCCGCAGGTCCAGCATCGGGGACGGACGACGGAGTTCCACCGGGACGAATACCACCAGCAGCACCACCCCGACCACGCCGGTGACCAGGATCAGCGGGTCTCCCCAGCCGCGGCTGGGTCCTTCCGACACCGCGTACATCACGCCGGCGAAACCTGAACCGGCCAAGAGGAAACCGCCGGTGTCGAAGCTGGTGCGGGTGCCCCGCGACAACGGCCGGACCATGAAGAAGGTGAACGTGAGAGCCGCGATGCCGATCGGCACATTGATGCCGAAGATCCACCGCCAGGACGCCTGCTGCACGAGTAGGCCACCGAGCACCGGACCCAACGTCGGAGCCAGGGCGATCGGCACGTTGATGATCCGGGACATCCGCACCCGCTCGGCGGGAGGGAACGTCCGGTACAACATCGCCATGCCGACAGGCGTCATGAGACCGCCGGCAAGACCCTGGACGATGCGGAACACCACCAGCTGCCCGACCGTCTGAGCCAGCCCGCATGCCGCGGACGTGACGGTGAACGCTCCGAGCGCGACCAGGAACACCTCGCGTGGACCGAACCGATCGCCGAGCCAACCGGCCACCGGGATCGCCACCGCCACCGCCACCAGGAATCCGATGTTGATGGTCGCGGTCTGGTCGAGTGGGACGCCGAGGTCGACGGCGATGGTCGGCAACGCGACATTGACCACGGTCGCGTCGATGATGTTGATGAACATCGCGGCGATGAACACCGTCGCGACCGAAAGCCGTTGGCGTCGTTGGCCGGCGCCCGCCCCGGCGGGCAGGGCCGAGTCGGGCAGGGCCCGCCTCACCGAAGGCTCAGTTGATTCCTCGGCGCTCACCAGCCGCGGGCACGCCACTCGGCCAGCTGCGGTCGCTCCGCGCCGATCGTCGTGTCGTCGCCGTGACCGGGGTAGACGTACGTGTCGTCCGGGAGGACATCGAACACCCTGGACTCCAGGTCATCCATCAGGCTGGTGAAGTCCTCGGGGCTGGTGGTCCTGCCAGGGCCCCCAGGGAACAAGGAGTCGCCGGTGAACAGGTGGGCCGGGCCGGCGGGATCGCGGTACAGCAGCGCGATCGATCCAGGCGTGTGCCCGCGCAGTGCGATCACCTCCAATTCGCTGTCGCCCAACGGCGCGGTGTCGCCGTGCTCGAGGCCGACGTCCATCGGCACCGGCAATGCCTCGGCGTCTGCGGCACCGGCGTAGAGGTTCGCGCCGGTCATCCCGGCCACCGCGCCCGAGCGCCTGCCAATGGTCGGCGTGGCGGTGCGTGGTGACGATGCTGCGGAGCCGTGGGCGGTCCGGCCCGTCACCGAGCAGATCCAGGATCCGTTCGTTGTCGTTCGCTGCGTCGATGAGCAGGCCGTCGCCGGTGGTGCGGCAGACCAGCAGGTAGGTGTTGTTGTCCATCGGACCGACCGACATCTTGGTGATCGTGACCTGGTCGAGGACCCGGGTCACGGGTGCGCCCTGCGGATCGACATGGCCGGTGTAGTCGGTGGAAGGCGACGTCATACCTGTCAACTTAGGACGTGCTCACCCGGCCCGTGGCGCGGGGTGGTGTGCGCCCGCGGGTGGCGCCGCCAGGCACGTCAACCGGCCGACGATCGAGCCCGTTGCACAGTCCTGACGAACTCGCCGGCCTCGTCGGTGAGCATCCGCCAGGTGAAGTGGAGCGTTCGCTTGCCGGCCAGCAGCAGGTCGTTGCCCCGACGCCGGTCGCTCTCGAAGAGGTCAGGGCTGAGATGGACCAGCCCGTCGATCTCGACCACCAGGTCCTCCCTCACGAACGCTATGTCCAAGAAGTACGTGCGGGCGCCGAAGCGGAATCGCACGTTTGTCTTCCATCCGCTGATTCCTGCCGATCTGAGATGGCGGTGGGCGAGGCGCTCGGCCTCGGACCACGGTTCATCCCGGGAATCCAGCAGCATCCTGCGGCGATCGGCATTGCCGGTGCGGCCGGACGTGAGCTGCAGGGCCGCATGCATGCCCGCCAGTGTTGCCATCCTGCTGCGGAGTGCGCGGTCGACGACATCGCCGCCCCGGGTGGCCGTCAGGTCGAGCGCGGTCAGGTCCGGAGTGGTCAGCTGGATCTCGCCCATCCGCATGGTGAGTTCGGGGGGCACGACCCGCTGACTGAAAGTGAAGAATCGACTTCGGCTTGCGCACCGCCTTCCGGCCACTTCGAGGTGGAGCGGGACCAGCTCAGGCCAGAAGGACAACGCCGCCGCGGCGTCGCCGACGATCGTGACCCGCGAATCCCACGAACACGCCGCCAGGGCGAGCACGCGCCAGTCCGTGATCAGATCTCGGTGGACGTAGATCCCGGGAAGGACCGCGACCAACAGCCCGGTCCGGTGCAGGTGATCGAGAGCAGCGCCGAGGTGCGGGTGCCGCCGGCGGCCGATCACACCGCCGCCGGCCACCAGGAGCTCGCTCACCTCGCGGTTCACCCGTCCATGTTCGAGCAGGATGGACATCCTGTGGGGTGGACCGTGATCCGTGTGGACAACTCGAACCTGAGAACTTGCCTCCAGTTCGGCCGCGAAGGCGGTGGCAGCGGCTGGATCGGCAACTGGAAGCAACTTTTCAGGTTCAGCGGCGGCCAATGCCGGGGCCTAGAGTCCACTGATGGCCAGCTACGCGGTCAACGATGCTGCGATCGAGCACGCCCGGGCCCTGATCGAGGCCCGGCAGTATGTGCTGGACAGCGACTGGGGCGACGTGCAGCCGGACGCGGCTGCGCAGAACGCCTACCTGGAGAACCACAGCTGGGACGACTACGCGGGGTGGCACCTCGGGCTCACCGAGGGGGCGAACGACGAAACAAAGGCCCGCTATGCGTTCGTCTTCGGCGACTTTCGTCGGGTCCATCGAACCGGGCTGATCGCCTGCGTCTACCGCGCCTCCGAGTGGCGGCACAAGGCCGTCGAATTGGCCGCACACGACCTACTGCAAATCCTGGATCGCACCTCCGGCTGAGACTCGGCCCTGGTGCGCCCAACGCGAACTCGGTGGATCAGCCCACGGCGAACGGCGGGCCGGCGTTCTCGCGGAACGCCGGCCGCGCGGGTAAACAGAGGGTGTCTCCGGTTGTCGACGCTCGACGTTTGTCGGCGCGGCGGCCGGTCGAGAGGAGACCAGCGTGGACGTCGGATTCCACTTCTTCAACTTCACCGTTCCCGGCGGGTCCGAGGGGATCCATCGCCAGGTGAGCGAGGTCGCCGACCTGGCAGATGACGTCGGCTTGGCCGACCTGTCGGTGATGGATCACTGGTTCCAGATGGAACCCACCGGCGGTCCGGAGCACCCGATGCTGGAGGCCTACAGCACCCTGGCGTACTTCGCCGGCCGTACTCGCAAGGTCCAACTCCAGGCTCTGGTCACCGGCGTCACCTACCGGCACCCCGGTTTGCTGGCCAAAACGGTGACCACGCTTGACGTGCTGTCCGGCGGACGGGCGGTGCTCGGCCTCGGCGCCGCCTGGTACGAACGCGAGCATCGTGGTCTCGGCGTGCCGTACCCACCGGTCACCGAACGGTTCGAACGACTCGAGGAGACTCTGCAGATCTGCCGGCAGATGTGGAGCGACAACGACGGGCCCTACCACGGAAAGCACTACCAACTGGCCGAGACGATCAACGTGCCGCAGCCGATCCGGCGGCCGCCGATCATGATCGGTGGCGGTGGGGAGCGCAAGACGCTGAGGCTGGTCGCCCGGTACGCCGATGCCTGCAACCTGTTCGGCGGGGGCGGTCAGGAGGGGCTGGATACCGTGCGCGGCAAGCTCGAGGTGCTGCGTGAGCACTGCGCAAACGAGGGCACCGACTACGACGCCATCCGCAAG
Organism: uncultured Actinomycetota bacterium; assembly: GCA_963834185.1. Classification (GTDB taxonomy): domain Bacteria; phylum Actinomycetota; class Actinomycetes; order Mycobacteriales; family Nakamurellaceae; genus Nakamurella. The sequence continues at coordinate 500,221 of CAWIAR010000002.1, read as the reverse complement.
ACCATGCTGTTCCGGGGCCTCGGGGGCACGGATGCGGCGAGCGCCGCCAAGGCGGCCGAGGATCTGGCACCGTACGCGGATCTCGGCGTGACCTCGGTGTTCTTCACCCACATCGGGGACCCGGCGAGGTTCGTCGGCGAGCTCGGCGAGCACGTGATCCCGGCTCTGTCGGCGGTCTGAACCCACGCGAGCCACCGCCTTCGGTGCCAGGCTGCGGGCGATCTGGCGCGCCTGGCTCGGTCCGTCGGGAGCCGGGTGACGCGGTCACCGGTGGCCCATGCGCTCACCAGGCGGGCAGGTCGGGCAGCGGCCCGTCGCAACGCAGGTCGGCACCGTCGGTGCGTCCGGTGAGCCAACCGGCCAACGCCGCGGAACTGCCGGCCACCCTGGTGGTCTCGTCCGTGACGTCCCCGAGCCCGACGGGGGCTGCGTCGTCCGGCTCCAGCCGCAGTGCGGAACGGACACGGGTGCGGCCGTAGCTGTGCACCGCTGCGGCCAGCAGGGCCGCGCCCGCAGCCGGGTCGAGCAGGGCCAGACCGCGGTCCATACCGAGGTCGTGGTGGTGCAACTCCACCTCGGCGAGCCGCTGCGAGAGCACGACGTCGGCCGCCACCGGCCCCCCACGGCCGGTGTCGATCACCACCGACCAAGCATCGATCGGTAGGGCGGCGATGTCGGCGGCCAGCGCGGCGGCGGTGGCCCGGACATCGGCCACCAGCTCACCCGAAGGCCGTCCGGCGCCGGCCGCAATGTCGGCGTCGCGAGTACCTCCCGGGTACATCGGGGAGACCACCCCGGTGGCGGCCCAGCGCACCAGGTTCCGGTTGGCGTCGGCGTTGCGAGCGATGTGGGTCAGCACGTGCCCGACCGTCCAGTCGGGCAGCAACGACGGTGCGGCCGGGTCGAGTTCGCCGGCGTCCAACAGCACGAGCAGACGGGAATCGGCGTCGGTCAGGGCAGCGGCGCGACCAGCGATGTCGGACATGCCGCTCATCGTGCCCCACCCCGGCCCCGGTTCCGGACCGAGGTCGGTGCGACCGCGCTGACCTGCGAGGACCGGCACTGTCGGCGGAGCCACATAGCATGGGGCACCGTGACCGATCACCTCGTCGTCCGCGGCGCCCGCGAGCACAATCTGCGGAACGTCGACATCACCCTGCCGCGGGATGCGCTGGTGGTGTTCACCGGTCTTTCGGGGTCCGGCAAGTCGTCCCTGGCGTTCGACACCATCTTCGCCGAGGGTCAGCGGCGGTACGTCGAATCACTGTCCAGTTACGCCCGACAGTTCCTCGGGCAGATGGACAAACCGGACGTGGACTTCATCGAAGGATTGTCCCCGGCGGTGTCGATCGACCAGAAGTCGACCTCGCGCAACCCCAGGTCGACGGTCGGAACCATCACCGAGATCTACGACTATCTGCGTCTGCTCTATGCCCGGATCGGCCACCCGCACTGCCCGATCTGTGGTGAGCCGATCGCCAAGCAGACCCCGCAGCAAATCGTCGACCGGGTGCTGGAGATGCCCGAGGGCACGCGCTTCCAGGTGCTCGCGCCGGTGATCAAGGAGCGCAAGGGGGAGTACGTCGACCTGCTGGCCGACCTGCAGTCGAAGGGCTACTCGCGGGCTCGGATCGACGGCACGGTGCACCAGTTGACTGCGCCGCCCAAGCTGAAGAAGCAGGAGAAGCACTCGATCGAGGTGGTCGTCGACCGGCTGGTGAACCGGTTGAGCGCCAAGCAGCGGATCACCGACTCGGTCGAGACCGGCCTGCGGTTGGCCGATGGCGTGGTGATCCTCGAGTTCGTCGACCTCGACGAGCAGGACCCGGGCCGGGAGCGCCGCTACTCCGAGCGGCTGGCCTGCCCGAACGATCACCCCTTGGCGATCGACGAGTTGGAGCCTCGGTCGTTCTCGTTCAACTCGCCGTTCGGTGCCTGCCCGGAGTGCACCGGTCTCGGCACCCGCAAGGAGGTCGATCCCGACCTGCTTGTGCCCGACCCGGAGCGAACCTTGGAGGAGGGCGCCATCCATCCGTGGGCGGGTGGGCAGACAGCAGAGTATTTCCAGCGACTGCTCGGCGGCCTGGGAGAGGCGTTGGGTTTCAACCTGCGTACCCCGTGGGCGAAGCTTTCGCTGAAGGCCAGGTCGGCCATCCTCAACGGATCCAATGACCAGGTGCACGTCAGCTATCGCAACCGGTACGGCCGCCAGCGGTCGTACTACGCCGAGTTCGAGGGTGTCATCCCGTTCATCGAACGCCGTGCGGCGCAGACGGACTCGGACTTCGCACGGGAGAAGTACGAGGGCTATATGCGCGAGGTGCCGTGCCCGGTCTGTCAGGGCACCAGGCTCAAGCCCGAGATCCTCGCGGTGACCTTGGAGCATCGCGAGCGTGGCGGTTTGAACATCGCCGATGTGGCCGGGCTGTCCATCAAGGAAGCCGCCAGGTTCTTCCCCGGTCTGGTGCTCTCCGAGCGGGAACGGATGATCGCCGAGCGGGTGCTGCGCGAGGTCGACTCCAGGCTGGGCTTCCTGCTCGACGTCGGGCTGGACTACCTCTCACTCGACCGGGCCGCGGCCACCCTGTCGGGGGGCGAGGCGCAGCGGATCCGGCTCGCCACCCAGATCGGTTCCGGCCTGGTCGGCGTGCTGTACGTGTTGGACGAGCCGTCCATCGGCCTACATCAACGGGACAACCACCGACTGATCCAGACGTTGACCCGGCTGCGAGACCTGGGCAACACGTTGATCGTGGTCGAACACGATGAGGACACCATTCGTACCGCCGACTGGGTGGTGGACATCGGGCCCGGTGCCGGTGAGCACGGCGGGAAGGTCGTGGTGTCCGGGACGGTGCACGACCTGGAGACCTCGCCGACGTCGTTGACCGGGGCCTTCATTTCCGGGCGCCGGGAGATCCCGATGCCGCTCACCAGGCGACCGATCGACAAGAAGCGGCAACTCAGTGTGGTGGGCGCGCGGGAACACAACTTGCACAACGTCACCGCCGACTTTCCGTTGGGCAACCTGATCGCGGTCACCGGGGTCTCGGGATCGGGCAAGTCGACCCTGGTCAACGACATCCTGTACGCGGTGCTCGCGAACCGGGTGAACGGCGCAAGGATGGTCCCGGGCCGGCATGTCCGGGTCACCGGACTCGACGAGGTGGACAAGGTCGTCGGTGTCGACCAATCACCGATCGGCCGTACTCCACGGTCGAACCCGGCCACCTACACTGGCGTGTTCGACCACATCCGCAAGCTGTTCGCGGCCACCACCGAGGCCAAGGTGCGCGGGTACCAGCAGGGCCGGTTCTCGTTCAACGTCAAGGGCGGTCGCTGCGAGGCGTGCGCAGGGGACGGCACCCTCAAGATCGAGATGAACTTCCTGCCGGACATCTATGTTCCGTGCGAGGTGTGCAAGGGAGCCCGGTACAACCGGGAGACCCTCGAGGTGCACTACAAGGGCAAGACCATCGCCGACGTGCTCGACACCCCGATCGAGGAGGCGGCCGAGTTCTTCGAGCCGATCAACGCGATCCACCGCCATCTGAAGACCTTGGTGGACGTGGGCCTTGGCTACGTACGCCTGGGTCAACCGGCCCCGACACTGTCCGGCGGCGAGGCGCAGCGGGTGAAGTTGGCGTCCGAACTGCAGAAGCGTTCCACGGGGCGGACCGTGTACGTGCTGGACGAGCCCACCACCGGCCTGCACTTCGCCGACGTGGAGAAGCTGCTGTTGGTGCTCAACGGCTTGGTGGACAAGGGCAACACGGTCATCGTCATCGAGCACAACCTGGACGTCATCAAGACCGCCGACCACATCATCGACATGGGTCCCGAGGGCGGGGCGGCCGGCGGCACGGTGATCGCGGTCGGGACACCCGAAGACGTCGCCGCCAACCCGGACTCCTACACCGGCCAGTTCCTCGCTCCGATCCTCGCCGGACGCGGGCATCTACCGGCCTCGGTGGTGCCGGAAACGCTCCAGCCGCCGACGAAAGCACGGCCCACCAAGGCTCCGAGATCGGTGAAGGCGAACGGCACCAACGCGGCGAACGGCACCGCAACGGCAACCAAGATCAAGACGACCAACGGATCCGGCGCCAACGGTTCTCGCTCGAACGGTACGTCGTCGAGCAACGGGGTGAGCACAGCTCGGCTCGAACCGGCAGATGTCTCCGAGGCGCAGGTCAAGGCGGCCAAAGCAGCGGCCGCCAAGGCTCAGGCGCGCGGCCGCAAAGCTGCGTTGACCGCGTCCGGCCCTTGGTTCGGGCGTGGCGTCGACGCACATGCGGGCGGGCATGCCCGCCGTGGCCACGGTCGGTAGCGTCGAAGCGTGGGTGTCGACGAGGTCAGCATCCGGCTGCTCGATGCCGATGACGCCGGTGCATCGATCGCCATGAGCGCCGAGGCATTCGGCAACCCGCGGGGCGACGTCTCGGCCTTCACCGTCGGCCCCGGCCTGTGGCGTTGGGGCGTGTTCGACGGAGATGTCCTGGCGGCCAAGGCCAACGACCGGGCCTACGAGTCCTGGTTCGGCGGTCGGCGGGTCCCTACTGCCGGAGTGGCCGGCGTCGCGGTCGCGCCGGAATACCGGTCGACCGGGCTCGGTCGGCGGGTGATGACCCACCTGCTGCGCACCGCCAGGGACCGTGGCGCGGTGATCGCCACGTTGTTCCGCACGGCGCCCGCGCTGTATCGCAGCCTGGGCTTCGAACAGGTCGCCGAACTGGTCGACGCCGAGCTTCCGGCCTCGGCCCTGGCCGGGCTGGCCGTCCCGGACACTACGACGGTGCGGCGCGCACGACTGCGGGATGTGACCGCGGTCCGCGACCTGTACAACCGGGTGGCGCGCAGCGGGTCGGGTCTGCTGACCAGGGACGGCCCGGCGTTCACCGCAACGGACGCCGAGCTGTTGGCGGCGTTCGACGGACTGACCGTTGCCGAGCAGGACGGCGCCATGGTCGGCTATCTGTCCTGGCGACGTGGGCCCGGGTACGGCCCGGAAGCCTGGACGGCTGCGGTCGACCTGCTCGCCGAGACCGGCGACGCCCACCGGGCTCTGCTCGCCGTACTCGGCTCGTTCGCTGCGGTCACCCCAACGATCAGGTTCCGCACGACCGGCACCGACCCGGTGCATTGGTTCGTCCGGGGCGCGGGTTGGCGGGTCACCGACGTACGGCAGTACCTGGCGCGGGTGCTCGATCTCGCCGGCGCGGTGGCTGCTCGCGGGTGGCCGACAACGGCGCGCGGCCGGGTCGAACTGACCGTGAACGACCCCGTGTGCCCATGGAACTCGGGCGACCACAGCCTGGTCCTGGACGGAGGCGCCGGTCGGCTCGAGCCGGGTTCCGGCGGCGGGGTGAGGATCACCCCGCAGGGACTCGCGGTGATGTTCGCCGGCGGGGTGCCGCTTGCCACTCTTCGTCGGGCGGGCCTGGTCAGCGGGGGCACGGCGGTCGACGATGCGCTGCTGGACGCCGCGGTGGCCGGGCCGGTTCCCGGCATCCTCGACTACTTCTGATCGGCGAGCGCGTTCAGAGCACGCCGGTGACACCCCGTTCGGCCGCGAATACCGCGCCGTCGTCCCGGCGCACCAGCCACGGCCCCCGGGCGCCAACCGCGGCGATGTGGACCGGATCGCCGTCCGCCAGGGCGATTCCGTCGCGACGGGCGTGGACGACCAGGGCCTCGCCATCGCGCAATCCGTCGAGTTCCGCCGTCACCGGGACGATCACCGGTGGCAGCCGGCGGCGGATCGGCGCCCCTGGCTTCGTTCCGGCCAGCGGCACGGGTCTGCCCACCGCGCCGGGGACCGCGACGGCGTCGACGTTCAGCGCGGCCGCGGCCGCCCAGCGCTGGGCCTGCATCCCGAACACGGCGGCCGTGAAGAGCGCAGCGCCCACCGACAGCCCTGCCACGAGCTGCGCACCGAGGCCGTCCGCCCATCCCGGCCACCCCCACGCCGTGATGGCCAGGAGAGCGCCGAGTGTGGCAACGCCGATCGACAGCCCGCGGGTCCGCCGCTGCAGCCGGCTGAGCACCCCGCCGTCGTCCACCGGGCCACTGTACGAAAGCGCGGCCAGGCGGACGACGGAGTCGGCGACCAGCCGCGACGCGCAGGCCCCCGTCGCCGCAGGTCATGATGTGCTCCCCGGCGGGGCCGTTGACCGGCCGATCTCGATGCGATGGAGTGCCGCCGGCTACCTCCTGCCTGCGGTCCGGGAGATTGTCGGGACCCCGTTCCCGCCCACGATCGCCCTCGGATCGGGCACAGGCCGGGTCGGCCGGGCCCGTCTGGGAGAATGTGTCCCCGTGAAGACCTTCGACTCGCTGTTCGCGGAGCTGAGCGAGCGAGCCGTGGCCCGTCCTGAGGGCTCGGGCACGGTGGCCGCGTTGGACGCCGGCGTGCATGCCCAGGGCAAGAAGCTGATCGAGGAGGCCGGCGAGGTGTGGCTGGCCGCCGAACACGAAGGTGACGATGCGCTGGCCCTGGAGGTCTCCCAACTGCTGTACCGGATCCAGGTGATCATGATCGGTCGCGGGATCGGGCTGGAGCAGGTCTACCGACATCTGTAGACCGACCCAACGTCAACCCCACCGTCGTCGAACCAGTCCGGAGTCTTGTCATGTTGCGCGTCGCCGTACCGAACAAGGGCACTCTGTCCGAACCCGCCACCGCCATGCTGATCGAGGCCGGTTACCGGCAGCGGCACGAGGCCCGCGACCTCACCGTCATCGACCTGGCCAACGACGTCGAGTTCTTCTTCCTGCGCCCCAAGGACATTGCCATCTACGTCGGGTCGGGTGAGCTCGATCTCGGCATCACCGGAAGGGATCTCGCGCTCGACTCCGAGGCGGCGGTGACCGAGCTGCTGGCCCTTGGTTTCGGCCAGTCCTCCTTCCGCTACGCCGGTCCGGCCGAGAAGGACTGGCACGTCGCGGACCTCAACGGGCTCAAGGTGGCAACCGCCTACCCGAACCTGGTGCGCAGCGACCTCGCCGAGCACGGGATCACCGCCGATGTGATCCGGTTGGATGGTGCGGTCGAGATCTCCGTGCAGCTCGGCCTGGCCGACGCCATCGCCGACGTGGTCGGATCCGGCCGGACGTTGCGCCAGCACTCGCTGGTCCCGTTCGGTGAGGTGATCCTGGCGTCCGAGGCGGTGCTGGTCGCCCGCGGGGGAACCGAGGTGACCGGGTCCGCCCGGCAGCTGGCCAACCGGCTGCAGGGAGTCGTGTTCGCCCAGCAATACCTGATGCTCGACTACGACTGCCCGAAGTCCCTGTTGGAGCGGGCGACGGCCATCACCCCGGGGCTCGAGTCACCGACCGTGGCGCCGCTCGCCGATCCGGACTGGGTCGCCGTCCGCGCGATGGTGCGTCGCTCCGAGTCCAACCCGGTGATGGACGCCCTGGCCGAACTGGGTGCCAAGGCGGTGCTGGCCTCCGACATCCGGTCCTGCCGGCTCTGAACCGGCCCGCGCGCCGGTTCAGGTCAACGGCGACGCAGGGTCAGCGTCTGCGCCGCCCGACCGACCGGACCGCTCTCGTCGTGTAGAACGGACGCGGTCAGCCCTACGCCGTCGGCTCCGAAGCTGACGGTGGTGTCCAGCCCGAGCCAGGGCCCGTTCGGCCGGCGGAACAGGTGCACGGTCAGGTCGGTGTTCGGAAACAAGAGGTCTACCGGGTCGGCCCGGACTGCGATGCCGTTGGCGGTGTCCACCACCGCCATGAAGTCGGCGAGTGGGCACGAGGACTCGCCGTCGATGAGCGTGGTCGCGGTGCGGATCCACACCCGGCCGCGGCCGGGCCGCCAGCCCGGCAACTGCCGGATCTCCAACGATCTGATGAACCCACCGTCCCAGGTCTCGCTGCCCGGCCAGCGGACCGCCGAGCCCGGCCCTGGCAGCGGGTCGATGCCGGTCGCGGCGAGGTCGGCGGTGTCGGTGGTGGCCAGCCGCCACGCGGTCGCCCGGACCACGGTGCGCCCGCCGGCATGCAGTTCGGCCTCGACCAGCTCGATGGTGCGGCCCGGTCGGACGACCGACACCGAGACCTCGACGTCCCCGGACGGGATGACGCCGAGGATGTCGAAGGCGATCCGTGAGGTCAGCAGATCGGTCCGGTCGGAGTGCCGTTCGATCGCCTCGGTGAGCAATCCCGATACCGGGCCCATGTGCTGCTGGTCGGTGGCCCAGGCGCCGGCCGTGTGCTCGGTCGCGCGATACCGGCCGGCGCCGAGGGCGAGATAGTAGAAGCCGCCGTCGGTCACCCAGGCGACACTAGCGAACGCCGGCCAGCCGATCCGGCGGGGCAGCGGCGCCCGCGTTCGGTTCGACGATGGCCTCGGTGGTCAGGTCGGGTGCCTCGGCTGCGTCCGGGAACGGGTAGGGCGGTGGGGTTCCGCCGAACTCGGGACACAGCGCGTGATGTGCGCACCAGCTGCACATCTTGCCGGGCCGAGGTCGGAAGTCGCCGGTCCGGCGGGCCAGCAGCATCGCCGACCACAGCGGCGTCAGCGTGCGTTCGAAACTGAGCAGTTCTTCCTCGCTGGGTACGTAGGTCAGCCAGCGTGAGTCGCCCAGGTAGAGGAGTTTGAGCTGGTGCGGCACCACGCCGCGGGTCCGCAGCACCAACAGTGCATAGAACTTCATCTGGAACAGTGCCGACTGCTCGAACAGCTCGCCCGGCGCCCGCCCGGTCTTGTAGTCGACGATCCGCAACGCGCCGTTCGGAGCGACGTCGACCCGGTCGAGGTAGCCGCGCAAGGGCACTCCGTCGCCGACCTCCACCTCGAGCAGCAGCTCGCGGGATTCTGCGGAGAACCGGGTCGGGTCCTCCAGGTCGAAATAGGTGCGCACCCGGTCGCGGGCGGACTCCAGCCACGTGTCCGCCTGGTCCGGCTCGAGCATCGACCGCCACTCGGGAATCTCCTCCGAGAGCCGTTCCCAGGTCGGCAGCACCATGGCGACCGCGGCGTCCTCGGTCCGCTGCACCGCGGGCAGGCCGAAGAGTTCTTCGAGTACCGCGTGCACCAAGGTGCCGCGGGCCGCCTCGAGACTCGGTGGCTCGGGCAGCTTGTCCACCGCGCGGAACCGGTACAGCAGCGGACATGCCTTGTAGTCCGACGCCCGGGAGGCGGACAGCGCGAGGTGCCGGCGGACCGGTTCGGCAGCCGGCATGGACTCCCGCAGCAGCTCGGCTTCCTCGGACATGGCACCAACGCTAGCGATCGGGCCCGACAACCGCCCCGTACCCTGCAGTCGTGTCCGGTGATCCGCGCAGTTCGACTGCGCTCCATCCCGCCTCGCCTGCACGCGAGCCGCTCTGGCACCGCGGAGGTCTGCGGGTGGCGAGGATCGCCGGCATTCCGATCCTGCTCTCGCCGACGTGGCTCATCTCGATCCTGATCATCGTGGTCTTCGCGGCGCCGGTGGTGACCCAGGTCGTGCCCGGCGTGACCGGCGCGGCGTCCCTGGCCGTTGCGCTCGCGCTGGCCCTGCTGTTGGCGCTGTCGGTGCTGGCCCACGAACTCGGACACTGCCTGGCCGCGCGGATGAACGGCATCCCGGTGCTGCGGGTCCGGCTCTACCTGCTCGGTGGTGTCTCCGAGCTCGGTCGGTCGCCGGCCGGCCCCGGCCAGGACGCGGTGGTCGCCGGCGCCGGTCCGGCCGTGTCCGCGCTCCTCGCGGTCGGCGCCGGGCTGCTGGTCGGCAGCTTCGACACCAGGACCGTCGGCTGGCTCATCTCGCTGCAGATCGCCCTGGCCAACGCGATCGTGGCCGTGTTCAACCTGCTGCCGGCACTGCCGATGGACGGTGGGCACGTGCTGCGCGCGCTGGTGTGGCGGGTGACCGGCAAACGGGCCGTTGGGACGGTGGCCGCCACCATCGGCGGGGGGCTGGTGGCCGTCGCGTTGGCGTGCTGGGCCGTCTGGTTCCTCACCAGATCCGGAGCCGCCGCCTTGCTGCAGGCGTTGATCGCCGGCGCGACCGCGGTGTTCGTCGCCGCCGGTGCCTGGGCCGAGTACAAGGGTGACGGTCCCGCGTGGCCACAGGACACCCCGATCCGGTCACTCGGTCAGCCTCTCGTCCAGCTTCCCGCCGAGTCGCCGATCGCGCTGGTGATCTCGGCCGCCGCCGGCCGCCCGGTATTGCTGACCGCCCAGGACGGCACAGCGGTCGGTCTGCTGGACGGCGACGCGGCGATCGGCCAGGCGCTGCGCGATCCGCGAGCGACTGCGTCGTCCGTGGCGGTGGTGCTCGACCAGGACCAGCTGATCGGCGCCACCGACAGCGCGGAGCAGATCGTCGACCGGGTCCGGGGCCGCCCCGGCGGTCACTTCGTCCTGCTGGACCCGCAGGGTCGACCGACCGGCGTCCTGCTCGGCGCGGACGTGGTGAGGGTGTTGGTGCGTGAACAGAATCGGGTATGACCGCGTGGCCGGTGTGGATCCTGATCGGGATGTCACCCCGCCGGACGCGCGCGGTCGGGTGCGAGGGAACTGACGTGCGGGTCTTCGAAGCCGGTGACCGGGTGCAGCTCACCGACCCGAAAGGGCGGAAGTACACCGTGGTGCTCGAGGTCGGTGCCAGCTACCACACCCACCGGGGTGCACTGGCCCACGATGCGCTGATCGGTCTGCCGGAGGGCAGCGTGGTGACCTCGGCCGCCGGCACGCCGTACCTGGCGTTGCGTCCGCTGCTCACCGACTACGTGCTGTCCATGCCGCGGGGGGCGGCGGTCATCTACCCGAAGGATGCGGCGCAGATCGTGCACTGGGGCGATGTCTACCCCGGCGCCAGGGTGTTGGAGGCCGGCGCCGGGTCCGGCGCGTTGACCTGCTCGCTGCTGCGGGCGGTCGGCCCGGCCGGTTCCGTGCTGTCCTACGAGATCCGCGAGGACCACGCGGAGCACGCCGAGCGCAATGTCACCCGGTTCTTCGGCAACCATCCGGACAATTGGACGCTGGTCGTCCGCGACCTGGCCGAGCACACCGGCGAGGTCGATCGGATCATCCTGGACATGCTCGAGCCGTGGTCGGTGCTGGACACGGTCGCGGCCAGCCTGGTCCCTGGCGGTGTGCTGATCGTCTACGTCGCGTCCACCACGCAGCTCTCACGGGTCGCCGAGGACCTTCGCGGACACGGCGGTTTCACCGAGCCGGAGGCGTGGGAGTCGATGCACCGCGGCTGGCATCTGGTGGGGTTGGCGGTCCGGCCGGAGCACCGCATGGTCGGCCACACCGCCTTCCTGCTGAAGAGTCGCCGGTTGGCACCCGGGGTCACCGCGCCGCGGCCGCAGCGACGGCCAACGGCCTCCGGCCGGTGAGCTGCGCACCGGTCAACCGGTGCAGACCTTCCACACGCCCCGCTCCTTGACCAAGGACAACTCTGAATCCTGTGCGCCGCGCTGCTGATCGGTGAAGCTGATCGGCACCCGACCGACGTCCGCCCTCACCGTTGGCCGGCCGGTCACCCGCATGTCGCTGATGGGATCGAGGTCGGCCTGCTGCACCCGCCCGGCGAGCACCGTGCACGCCGCCGCCACCACCTCGCCGAGGTCGTGGTGATTGACGCCATCGATGAATGGGGTGGCTGCCGTGATCAGGTCGTTCGGGTCGTCGGATGACGTGGTGCCCGGCTCGCCGCCGGCGGTGAGCGCCGGGAACGGTCGCGGAGCAGTCGGCCCGGTGGATCGAGTCGTCGCCACGGTGACCGGCACCGGGGTCGGATCGTTCGGCCTCCTGGCATTGCTGCTCAGCACGATGGCGACGACGGCGGTGGCGATCGCCAGCACGGCGACCAGGGACCAGAGCATCGCGATGCCCCGGCGCCGCGGAGGCTGGGACTGCGCCATCACCGGCGGCGCCGTGGGCGGAGGTCAGCGCCGGGCCTGGATCGGGGGACCCGGGTACCCGGGGTAGGGCGGGCGAAGATGGCCGGGCGCCCACGCCGGCTGCGGAAATACCGCTGTGGGACGCGGCCCGGGGGCAGGTCGGAGGGAGGAGACCGGCAGAGAGCTCGGGCGATCAGCGGGCCGCTGGTCGCCCGGTCGGGCATGGCCGGTCCAGGCCGACCGCGGGCCGGCGGACGGGACGAATCTGGGGTTGGGAACGGTGGGCAGGTCGGGTCGGCCGGTCGCCGAGGGGCTCGAGAGCGGCCGAGCGGATGGCGGCCACGGGGTCGTCATGCGCTTTCCGACGGGCCGGCCTCGGCCTCGGTTCCCGGTTCCGAGCGGGTTTCGGTTCGGCGTCGGCGGTGTTGCGGCCCCCAATCGGGATCGCAGCCACGCGTAGGGTTGGGGTGCAGGATCGAGGACGGGAGAGCAACGTGACGGGTAACGAAACCGCCGACGAATCCGAGCAGCGGGCCGGGGGTGCGCTCTCCGGCCAGACCCCTGCGCAGCTGTCAGCACAGATCCGCATCCTGCAGGACGAGGTCGCTCTGCTCCGCCGTCGTCTCGCGGTTTCGCCCAGCGACACCCGGCCCCTGCAACGGCAGCTGGCCGAGACGGAATCCCGCATCGTGACGCTGACCGAGCGCAACGAGAAGCTGGTCATCACCCTGCGCGACGCGCGCACCCAGTTGCTGCAGCTCAAGGAGGAAGTCGACCGGCTGGCGCAGCCGCCGAGCGGCTACGGCGTGTTCCTCGGCCCCGGCCCGGAGAACACCGCCGAGGTGTTCACCGGCGGCCGGCGGATGCGTCTCACCGCCTCGCCGACGATCGACGTTTCCGGCCTGCAGAAGGGTCAGCAGCTGCGGTTGAACGAGGCGTTGACGGTCGTCGAGGGCGGCCGGTTCGAACTCGTCGGTGAGGTCTGCGCGCTCCGCGAGTTGCTCGGCGTGGATCGGGCGTTGGTCGTCGGGCACGCCGACGAGGAACGGGTCGTCCACTTGGCCGAGCCGCTGGTCGGCACCGGCCTGAAACCGGGCGACTCGCTGCTGGTCGACACCAAGGCCGGCTATGCGTACGAAAAGGTGCCCAAGGCCGAGGTCGAGGATCTCGTGCTGGAGGAGGTGCCGGACGTCTCCTACGAGGACATCGGCGGCCTGACCCGGCAGATCGAGCAGATCCGCGACGCGGTCGAATTGCCGTTCCTGCACGCCGAACTGTTCCGCGAGTACCAGCTGCGGCCGCCGAAGGGTGTGCTGCTGTACGGGCCGCCCGGCTGCGGCAAGACACTCATCGCCAAGGCGGTGGCCAACTCGTTGGCCAAGCAGGTCGCCGCCGCCCGCGGTGAGGAGCGCGTCACCTCGTATTTCCTCAACATCAAGGGCCCCGAGCTGCTGAACAAGTACGTGGGCGAGACCGAGCGGACCATCCGGCTGATCTTCCAGCGGGCCAGGGAGAAGGCGTCCGAGGGCACCCCGGTGATCGTCTTCTTCGACGAGATGGACTCCGTGTTCCGCACCAGGGGAACCGGCGTCTCCTCCGACGTCGAGACCACGATCGTGCCGCAGCTGCTGAGCGAGATCGACGGCGTCGAGGGCCTGGAGAACGTGATCGTGATCGGCGCCTCCAACCGCGAGGACATGATCGATCCGGCCATCCTGCGGCCGGGGCGGCTCGACGTGAAGATAAAGATCGAGCGGCCCGACGCCGAGGCCGCGCGCGACATCTTCTCCAAGTACCTGATCACCGGGCTGCCGATCCACGAGGAGGACCTGGCCGAGTTCGGCGGGCACCGCGGCGACACCATCGCGGCCATGATCCAGCACACCGTGGAACGGATGTACTCCGAGACCGACGAGAACCGGTTCCTGGAGGTGACGTATGCCAACGGCGACAAGGAGGTCCTGTATTTCAAGGACTTCAACTCCGGTGCGATGATCCAGAACATCGTCGACCGGGCGAAGAAGTCGGCGATCAAGGCGCGGATCGAGAACGGGTCTCAGGGTCTGCGGGTATCGCATCTGCTCGACGCCATCGTCGACGAGTTCGCCGAGAACGAGGACCTCCCCAACACCACGAACCCGGACGATTGGGCGCGCATCTCCGGCAAGAAGGGCGAGCGGATCGTCTACATCCGAACCTTGGTGTCGGGCAAGCAGTCCGAGGGCTCCCGGGCGATCGACACCGCGGCGAACACCGGCCAGTACCTGTAGGCGTGGAACCGCCAGCGCCGGGCCCGGCGGACGCGGCTCGAGCAAGCGCAACCCGTGGCGCCCGGGCGGGCGCGGTGGGCACTGGGGTTGGCGGCGTTGGGCCGACCGGCCTACATCACCACGGTCCGTTTCAGCGGCGACGACAGGACCGACAGGTCGGTGGAGGCGTTGCGGTCCAACACGTTCGACGTGCTGGACGTCGCGTCCGCTGCCGGTGTGGACTGGGTGGACGCCGCCCGTTCCTACGGCCGGGCCGAGGAGTTCCTCGGTTCCTGGTTTGCGACGCGTCGACCGGACCCGGCGCCGACGGTGTCCAGCAAATGGGGCTACACCTACGTCGGTAACTGGACCATGGACGCCGAGGTGCACGAGGTGAAGGAGCACTCGCTGTCCCGGTTCCGGCAGCAGTGGGCCGAATCCGCTGCGCTGCTCCCGGGTCTCGTCGGGCTGTACCAGATCCATTCGCTCACCGCCGATTCGCCCGTCCTCGACGACCCCGCCCTGCTCGGGGCCATGGCGGAGTTGGTGCAATCCGGTGTGGCGGTTGGCTTCTCGACCTCAGGACCGCACCAGGCCGACACCATCAGACGCGCCATCGAGGTCACCGTCGACGGCCGGCTGCTGTTCTCCGGCGTGCAGGCGACCTGGAACCTGCTCGAAAGTTCGGCGGGATCCGCGCTGGCCGAGGCGTCCGCGGCCGGGTGCACCGTTCTGATCAAGGAGGCCTTGGCCAACGGCCGGCTGGTCACCGAGGCGCCGCCGGAGTTGCAGGAACTCGCCCGGCGCCACGATGCCGAGGTCGACGCGGTTGCGCTGGCCGCGGCCGCCGCGCAGCCGTGGGCGGACCGGGTCATCCTGGGATCATCGGATCCGGCGCAACTGGCCGCGAACCTGCAGGCCGACCTGGTCCGGCTGTCCAGCGACGACATGGCGGCGCTGGCCGAATTGGCCGAGCCGGCCGACGACTATTGGACCACCCGGTCCGCCCTGCCCTGGCACTGAGTGTCGTGGAACCTCCGGTTGCCGCCGCACTCGCCGACCTCGCCGCACACCCGTATGTCCTGGTGCCGACCTCGGGTGACCCGGTCGGACCGACGCGATTGGCCGGGCCGCTACCCGTCGCCGAGATTCTCGATCTCGGGTTCGGCGCGGCCGACGCCTTGGTCGAGGTGCACCTCCGCGGGCTGGCGGTGGACGGGCTGCGGGCCGGGAGTCTGGTGATGTCCTCCGGTGAGCCGCGTCTGGCCCTGGACTCGGTGCGGCCGGCCGGTGCTGTCGACCAAGCTGCTGACGTGTCCGCGCTGCAGACAGCGCTGGCCGGTCTGTTGGACGACCACGACGACACCATCACGCAGGCGACCCGGACCGTGCTGACCGACGACACCGTGCACACCGCGGCGGCGCTTCGCGACGCGCTCGCCGCCGTCCGGCTCGGCAAGCTGCCGCCACGCCCGCCGATACCGTCAACGGCCGAAGCGCCCAGTACGCCCGGAGCCGGCCCCGAACGAACCGGCGGCACCGTCGATCCCACGCAACGATGGGCGGGTGGTGCCGACGCCGCCGGGAGTGCGCAGATGCCGGCGCCCTCGGCCGGCGGGTCCGCGTGGTGGCTCGTGGTGATCGGCGCCGCGCTCGTCGTGCTCGTGCTGGTGTGGTTGCTGGTGCGCTGAATTCGCCCGGCGTTCTGTCACACCACGAGCGGCCCGAACGGCCCGGTGGCCGCCGAGGTGGCAAAGGCGTTGGCCGCGCTGTGGGCCGGTCAGCTCTGCGTCAGGAGCGACGGCGGCGGCCGCGGATCAGCCCGGTGCCCATCGGGATGATGATCCACAGCACCCAGGCCCAAGGGACGACGAAGAACAGCGGGATCGACAGGGCGAATCCGGCCCCGACCGCGCCGGCTCCCCACAGCGCGTTGTCCACCGCGGCGGACGGGGTCACCGAGCGCAACAGCCGCGCTCGGCGCAAATGCACGGCCATCGTCATGTAGACCAGGTCGATCAGCACCTGCACCCCCGCGTAGACGGCGAACCGCACCGGCTGGGTGGTGTCGTCGGTGCCGCCGCCCTCGCTGATGATGCCGGTGAAGAAGGGCATGACGACGATGAAGAACAGCCAGCACAGATTGAGCCAGCGGAGCCGGTCGTCGGCGCGGTGCACCCAGCGGAACAGCCGGTGGTGCGCCGTCCAATATGAGGCGATGACCACGAAGGACAGGCAGAACGCGAGGTAGGCGTCGAAGTGGTCGGCGGCCGAGTGCCACAGCTCCGCCGCGGTCTTCCCTCCGGTATCGGGAGTTCCAACGCGAGCAGTGTCATCGCAATGGCGACAACGGCGTCGGAGAAGAACGTCAGTCGCTCGGCGGCGCCGTTCTCGACGTCGTCGAGGCTCTCCTCAGTTCTGTCGATCGGCACTGTCATCCTCCGGTTCGGCCTGGCGCACGGCTGTGTCGAGTTCGTCGAGAATCCGCTCGGTCTCGACCACGAGCGTGCCGAGGTACAGGCCCCTCGCGAGATTCGCGTCGATCAGGTCCTGCAGGTCGCCGCGTATGTCGGCGATCTGGGTCCGCGCCTGGGCGAGCTCGGCCCGTGCTGCCGCCAACGTCCCGGCAGCCTCGTCCTCCGGGTCGTCCAGCAGGGCGTGTCCGAACGCGTCGACGGCGCCGGCGGTGGTCCGTAGCAGCTCGGCGGCTCGCGGCATCGGCAGCTGGTGTTCCTGGTGGGCCGGGATCCGGTCGGCGGTGTCGCGCAACGTTCGGGCCAGCACGCTGACCTGCACGCCGATCAGCCGTAGTGCGCCGAGCGCCCGGTGGACCTGGTCCAACACCTCGGTCCAGTTCCGCCGACCAGGATGGAGGCGCAGTGAGTCGACGGCGGTGTCCGCCTCGTCCTCGGCCCGATTGACGAGCTGACGGTTTCCCCGTGACTGCCGCAACCACCGGTCGGCCTGCGTTAAGGGTCCATGGCTCGGCAATGCCGTCGGCCATCTCCGACAGGACGTCGACGGCCAGCTGGGCCAGTTGATCGACCGCCTCGCGGGCCTGGCTCACCCGGTTCGGCGGCACCACGACGATGTTCACCAGCACGGCTACGACCGCGCCGATCAGCGTGTCCAGGATCCTGGTCTCCGCGTACCCGGCGCCCTGACCGAGGCCGATCAGCAGCAGGCCGGTGATCGGTATCTGCGCGGCGGCACCGGGTTCCAGTCGCAGCAGCTTTCCGACCAGGAAGCCGACCCCGACGATCGCACCGATCGACCAGGCATGCAGGCCCATCAGCTCGCCGAGCCCGATGGCGACGAAGATCCCGACGAGCACGCCGAGGACCCGCTCGTAGGCATCGCGGATCGACGCCCTGATGGTGATCAGCGCGACGAACGACGCGGTGATCGGCGCATAGATCGGGGCGGGAGAGCCGAACAACCATTGGGCCAGGGCCCAGGACAACGATGCTGACAACGCGATTTTGAGCGCTTGAACCAGCACGGTCCGGTTGATGCCCAGCAGGTCGGTCCAGGTGCGTTCGCGCCAGCGGGTGAGCGGGGCGAGTTCCCGCAGTCTGGCGGTGACCTTGGCCCGCGAGCGCAGCGTGCCCAGCAGCCGGCGGGCGCGCGGGGTGGACCGGTTCACCTGTTGATCCTCGCAAGCCCGCGCGGGGTATCGGAACAGGACACCAGGCACTCCTGCCGGGGTCGGCGGCAGCCGACCACCAGTCATCGGAGAGCGCCATGAGGCTGCACACCGTTCGCATCGCCCTGGTCATCGCCGCCGTTGGCGCGGCGCAGCTGCTGCCCGTGAGCACCGCAGGGGCGGTCGGCACCGCGTATTCCTGGGTCGGCGGATCGGTGGACCCACACGCCGACAACCACTCGTGGACCGACCCGCTGAACTGGCAACCCAACGGTGTGCCCGGGGACGGCGACTCGGTCAGTGTCGCCGCTCCGCTGCCGGCGATCTGCGCGGCCCACGTCGACCACGTCCCAGCTGTGACGCTTGCGGCATTCAGCCTGGTCGAGCAGTCCAATGCCTGTTCGGTCAGCGTCAGCGGGGGAGCCATCACGGTGCTCGGCGCGTTCTCCTGGCCGAGCGGGACCCTCGATGCCCCGGTGACGATTGCCGCCGGTGCCACCGCGTCGTTCACCGGTGGGCAGGGCCGGCTGAAGATCGCCACCGCTGACATCACCGTCGCGGGGTCCGCCACCATGGTCGGCGCGTCCGGCGCGGAAGCCGTCCGGCTGGTCAATCCCCACATCCTGCACGTGGTGCCGGGCGGGACGTTGAACGCGGTCGGCAGCAACGACATCAGTTTCGGTGCCTGCTGTGTGTCGCCTGCGCGGGTGGTGAACGACGGGACATTACAGGTCACCGGCGGACAGCTGCGGATCACCGCGGTGCAGTTCGACCAGCGGGCCCGGCTGGTGGTCGCCTCCGGGGCGCAGGTGCTCACCACCAGCGCACCGGTGACCGCCGCATCCGGAGCGACCTACAGCGGCGGTGGCAGTTGGAACATCGGCCACGGGGCCACCGGCAGGTTCACCGGCACCCAGGCGGTCTCCGCGCCGTTCCGCCTCATGCTCGGTGGGGAGTCGACGAGGCCGGGCGGGACGTTGGGCGGCACCTTCACGCTGACCGGCACCGGCGGCCTGGACTGGACCGCCGGGGTGCTCGAGGCCGGGATGACCGTGGCGCACGGCTTCACCGTGCACGCGTTCGGAGCCGATCCGCCCAGCGCCAGGCGATTCCTGACCGGCCGCGACTACACCACCGGCGGGGCGCCCGCGGTGCGGGTGGTGAACTACGGGTCCTTCGTGATCGACCAGGGCGCGAGCGTGACCACCTCCGACGGCGCGTGGCTGACCAACGCCGCGAACGGGGTACTCCGGCTGGCCGCCGGCACGGTGATCCGAGGCCAGTCGTGCTGCGTCAAACCCGACCGGATCACCAACGCCGGCGGGACGGTCTCGGTCGGTGCGGGAACCGGGTCGACCGTCACGATTTCCACCGCCAGCTATCAGAGCAGCGGCGGGCACACCGTCGTCGGCGTCGGGAAGACCCTCCAGCTGACCACCGGCGCGCCCGCCCTGCTCAGCTCCACGACGGTCAGCGGAGGCGGCCGCCTCCTGATCGCGGTGCCGACCGTGGTGTCGGGCACCCTCACCCTCGGAGCGTCGACCACGCTGGCCCTGATCGATCGCGGCGCGCTGAACGGCACGGCGACCGTGCGGGGCGCGGGTGCCATGACCTGGACCGGCGGCTCCATCTCCGGTGCCCTGACCGTCACCTCCCGGTTGACCGTCGCCGGAACCGCTACCAAGTCCCTGGCCGGCGTGAACGGCGGCACGACGCCGAGCACCGCGCGGTTCGCCGGGCCGACGACGTTCACCGCCGGCACGAGCGCATTACCGAACCCGGTCGACCTGGGTTGGTCCAAGCTTCTGCTGACCGGGGCGAGCACGTTCGCACCTTGGGTCCGGGTCACCGGTGGAACCCTGCAGAACGCCGGGGTGTTGACGATCAACGCGCCGGCCGCACATCTGGACCGCACGGGTAGCGCGGTGACCGTCAACACCGGCACCGTCCTGGTTCGCAGCGGCACTCTGGCTTTCAGCAACACCTATCAACAGAGCGCAGGACGCACGGAGCTCTCTCCCGGAACCGTGCTGGCGACGACGTCCTCGACCGGCAGGGTCGTACTCGCTGCGGGGACGTTGTCGGGCGCCGGCCTGGTGAAGGCCACCGTCGCCAACGCCCGCGGCACGGTGACGCCGGGTCTGTCCGGCGGCACGGCCGTGGGAACGCTGCGCATCACCGGCGGCTACAGCCAGGCCTCCACATCCCGCCTGATCCTGGACGTCTCCAGCGGCACCGCCGACCGGCTGGCCGTTGATCACACTGCCGCCGTGGCCGGGACCGTCGCCCTCCGTACGCCGGGCACCGCGGTGCCGAGACTCGGCCACCGGGCCACGGTGCTGACCACCGGGACCGGCCTGAGTTGGCATGTGAGCTGCGCGTACACCACCGGTCCCGGTAGTAGCAGTGCGAACTGGGCGACCAGCCGGACCTCGCGGGTCCTGGTGGTCACCCGCACGGCCGGCGCGCACACCCACTGCTGAGGACGTCGCGGCCGGGTGATCGACCGGACCGGCGCGGACGTCGGGTCCCCGGCCCCGCTGCGTGCCCGATCGCGGTCGACCGGGCCGGTCACCACCTACAGTCGAAGCTGTGGACCGGCGGTGGGGTGGGGTGCTGGTGTTGGTGGTCGCGGTGATCGCGGCCCTGGCCGGTTCCGGCCGCACCAAGCAGGTGGCCGGAACCGCGGACATCGCCGCGATACCCGGACCACCCGAGGTAGGCGCGTGCGTGCTGAACCCCACGGACTGGAACTCAAGACTGCCGGCCGGCGAGCCGGCCGTCGCGGCCGACGGCACCATCTTCCTCAGCGTTGCCACCGGGCCGTGCCGCAGCGCCAGGTACGGAGAGGTGG
Organism: uncultured Actinomycetota bacterium; assembly: GCA_963834185.1. Classification (GTDB taxonomy): domain Bacteria; phylum Actinomycetota; class Actinomycetes; order Mycobacteriales; family Nakamurellaceae; genus Nakamurella. Next base: position 479,628 of record CAWIAR010000002.1, on the reverse strand, counting down.
CGGGCCTCGTCGCCGACGGGTTGGACTATCGGGCGCCGGCCGGCAGTGACAAGTGGGACGATCCGAACTCACCGGATCGGCAGTGCACCGAACTCGTCGACGCCTACATCGGCAACAGCGCGGGGCCCGGCACCGGGCCCGCGTCGTGGTACCCCGCACCCGAGGTGAGTGCGATGCTGCTCGGTCCCTCGGCGCTGCAACAGCGTTTCGGCGCCCGCTGGTTGGTCTGCGCCGTGGTCGGCCATGCGGGGAGCTCCAGTGGCCCGCGGTACACCGGCTCGGTCCGAGATGTCATGCACACGCTGCGTTTTCCCAGCGCGTTGGCGCAGTGTTTGGATGCGGTCCCGACCGCAGCCGCCGTCGTGCCGGTGGACTGCGCCGAACCGCACGAAGTCGAGCTGATGGCCAGCTCGTACACCGACGATCCGCGGGCCACCGACCGCCCGGCGCTCGCCGCGAGTTGTCCGGAGGTCGCCGCCTCGCTCACCGGGATGCTCGATCCGACCGCGGGTGGCCGCCTGCGGGTCAGCACGGTGACCAACAACCTGCCGGTGTACGGCGACGGCGGCACGATGGACCCCGACCACATGGTGGACGTGCAGTCGTTCTGCGTGATCGAGGCGATCGGCGGGCACCGGCTGACCGGTCCGCTGTTGGGCCTGGGTGGCGGAGCTGTCCCGCTCGGTTGACGACGGCCGACTCCGGATGGCACGCGCCCTACAGTCGTATGCGTGGACCGGCGGTGGGGCGGGGCGCTCGTGCTGGTCGTCGCGGTGATCGCGGCGCTGGCCGGTAACGCGCGCACCAAACACATCGCCGGCGATGCCGAGCGCGGCCCGGTTCCCGGGCCGCCGCACGTCGGCGACTGCCTGCTCGAATCACCGGGGTCCGTTCGCTGGGGGACGTTCGACGGCGACCAGAGTTCGGCCGACCCGCCGGGAGGCATGGCTGCGTACCCGAGTCTTCGGCTGGGCGACTGCGCGACGAGGCGGTTCGGCGAGGTTGCCGGGGTGGTGGCGGACGGCTCGGACCGGCGACGGACCTATCAGGAGGCCTGGGGAGACCCGACGTCGCCGGAGTCGACGTGCAGCGCCCTGGTCGACGCCTACCTCGGCACCCCGCAGGTCTCAGCGGCCCCACCGACATGGTCACCCGCTCCGTACACCGCGCTGGTCCTCGTCGGCCCCAGCGACCTGCAGCGTGCTGATGGACAGCACTGGCTCGGCTGCGTTGCTGCCGGCGTCGACGGCACCGGTAACCCGGCCGCCTACACCGGAACCGTCCGCGGAATATTGCGGAGCCTGCGGTTTCCGTCGCAGCTGGCCGAGTGCCTGGAGAGACAGCCGTCGACGGCCGGGGTGACGGCGGTGGGCTGCGACCGGCCGCACAAGGCGGAGCTGTTGGCGATCGGCTATTCCGACGCCAAGCGGGCCGTCGACACCGACGACGCCGACCTCGGGTGCGCCGACCTGGCCCGGTCGATGACCGGTCTGGCCGATCCCGCCGCGGTCGGCTGGCTCCGGGTGCGCACCCTTGCGGTGCAGCTGCCGCCGGATCCGAACACGGCGGACAGCAGCACCGCGAACCCGACGCAGTGGTACTGCACGATCGAGCCGGTGGGCGACCACGTGTTGACCGGCCCGGTGCTCGGGCTCGGCGACGGGCCGCCGCCCGTCCGCTGACCGAGGTGACCGGCAGTCGCGGCGCGCGGGCTGGCGCGATCCCGCCCCGGCATAGGCTCGAATCCATGACAGTCCGCCGGATCATGGGCACCGAAGTCGAGTACGGCATCTCGGTGCCAGGCGAACCCGGTGTGAACCCGGTGATCTCGTCCACCCAGGTGGTGCTCGCCTACGCCGCGTCGGTGGCCGCACCGCGGGCCCGCCGACCGCGCTGGGACTACGAGGTGGAGTCGCCGCTGCGCGATGCCCGCGGGTACGACCTGTCCGGCCTGTTCGGCCAGGCCGTCGAGCCCGACGTGGACGACATCGGTGCGGCCAACGTCATCTTGTCCAACGGCGCCCGGCTCTACGTCGACCACGCCCACCCGGAGTTCTCCGCGCCCGAGGTGACCAACCCGCTGGACGCGGTGCTCTACGACAAGGCCGGCGAGCGGGTGATGGAGACCGCGGCCCGGCTGGCTGCCGCGGTGCCGGGATCGAAACCGTTGCAGCTCTACAAGAACAACGTCGACGGCAAGGGCGCGTCCTACGGCACGCATGAGAACTACCTGTGCCGTCGGGACACCCCGTTTCCGGCGCTGATCACCGGGCTGTTGCCGTTCTTCGCCTCCCGCCAGGTATTCGCCGGTGCTGGACGGGTCGGCATCGGCACCGCCGGGCAGACCGACGGATTCCAGCTGTCCCAGCGGGCCGACTACATCGAGGTCGAGGTCGGCCTGGAAACCACCTTGAAGCGCGGGCTGATCAACACCCGCGACGAGCCGCACGCCGACGCCGACAAGTACCGGCGGCTCCACGTGATCATCGGGGACGCCACCTTGGCGGAGACCTCGACCTACCTCAAGCTCGGTACCGCAGCCCTGGTGTTGGCGCTGATCGAGGCCGGCCGCACGGTGCCCGTCGAACTGGCCCACCCGGTCGCCGCGGTACACAAGATCTCCCACGACCCCACGCTCAAGGTCACCGTGCCCACCACCGACGGTCGTGACCTGACCGGCATCGACATCCAGCGGATCTACGCCGAGACGGTCGCCGCCTTCGTCGAGCAGGAGTACGGCTCCGACGTCGACGAGCAGACCGCCGACGTGCTGGCCCGCTGGCTCGACGTGCTGGACCGGCTGGCCCGCGACCCGATGGAACTGGCCGACGAACTGGACTGGCCGGCCAAGCTGCGGCTGCTCGAGGGCTTCCGGTCCCGGGACGGCCTGGGTTGGGGCGCGCCCAGGCTGGCGCTGGTCGACCTGCAGTACGCGGACGTGCGGCTGGACAAGGGCCTGTACAACCGCCTGGTCTCCCGCGGGTCGATGAAGCGGCTGGTCTCCGAGGAGGCGGTGCTGCGCGCGATCACCGAGCCGCCGGAGGACACCAGGGCGTACTTCCGCGGCCAATGCGTCTCCCGGTACGCCGACCGGCTGGCCGCGGCGTCGTGGGACTCGGTGATTTTCGACGTGGGCCGCGAGTCGCTGGTCCGCATCCCGACGATGGAGCCCACCCGCGGCACGAAGGCCCATGTCGGTGCGCTGCTGGACAATGCCGCCGACGCCACCGAGCTGGTGGACGCGCTGACCCGACGTTGACCCGACGTCGGTAAAGTCGGAACTGTGGATCGTCCGAGTGCCGGGCGACCCCGACCGAAGGAGACCCGATGGCACAGGAGCAGACCACCCGTCAGGGCGGGGGAGATGACGACGAGGCCACCGGCTCCGACGGCGCCGGCCAGGAGCGTCGGGAGAAGTTGGCCGAGGAGACCGACGACCTGCTGGACGAGATCGATGACGTTCTCGAGTCCAACGCCGAGGACTTCGTCCGGGCCTACGTGCAGAAGGGCGGCGAGTGAGCGAGCGCCGGCGAGCGGATCATCGGCCCAGCAGGCGGACCCCGCATGAGTAGCCAGCAGTGGCCGGCCGCCGCGGTTCCGGCGGTCTATCTGACTCCGGGCACCGGGTCGTTCACCGACTTCCTTGCGGCCGCCGAACCGCAACTGCTGCCCGGTCACGGCCGGTCAGCCCACCAGCTGCCCGACGTGCCGCACGGCACCACCATCGTCGCGTTGACCTGCGCCGACGGCGTCATCCTTGCCGGTGATCGGCGGGCCACCATGGGCAACCTGATCGCTCAGCGGGACATCGAGAAGGTGTTCGTTGCCGACACCCACTCGGCGATCGGCATCGCCGGCACGGCCGGGCTGGCCGTCGAGATGGTCCGGCTCTTCCAACTGGAACTCGAGCACTACGAGAAGATCGAAGGCGTCCGGCTGTCGTTGGACGGCAAGGCGAACCGGCTGGCCGCGATGATCCGCGGCAACCTCGGCGCGGCCATGCAGGGCCTGGCCGTCCTACCGCTGTTCGTCGGCTATGACACCGATCGTCTCGAGCCGGCCGCGGCCGGACGGATCTACTCCTATGACGTCACCGGCGGCAAGTTCGAGGAGCACGATTTCTACTCGGTGGGCTCCGGGTCGCTGTTCGCCCGGTCCGCGCTGAAGAAGCGGTTCGTGCGGGGAGCGCCGGCCGCCGACGCGGTGCGCACCGCGGTCGAGGCGCTCTACGACGCCGCCGATGACGACACCGCCACGGGTGGACCCGACCTGACGCGGCGGATCTACCCGGTGGTGATCACCGTCGGGCCGGACGGCGCGGTGCGTTGGACCGACGACGCCGTGGGGACCATCGCCGAGGCCGTGGTGGCCGGCCGGATGGTCAACCCCGGCGGCTGAGACCTGTTGACGCCCACCAGCCCGTTCGACCGGAGGAGAAACCCGACACCGTGAGCATGCCGATCTACGCGTCGCCCGAACAGTTCATGCGGGACCGTTCGGACTACGCGCGCAAGGGCATCGCGCGCGGCCGCTCCGTGGTGGTCACCCGGTGGGCCGGCGGCGTCCTGTTCGTCGCGGAGAACCACACCCCGACGCTGCACAAGGTCAGTGAGATCTACGACCGGATCGGGTTCGCGGGGGTGGGCCGGTACAACGAGTTCGAGAACCTGCGCACCGCTGGGATCCGGTTGGCGGACGTGCGTGGCTTTTCCTATGACCGCCGTGATGTCACCGGGCGCTGGTTGGCGAACGCCTACGCGCAAACCCTCGGGTCGATCTTCGCCGAGCACCAGAAGCCCTTCGAGGTGGAACTGTGCGTGGCCGAGGTGGCCCGCCCCGACGGCGGCGACGACCAGCTGTTCAAGATCTCCTACGACGGGTCGATCACCGACGAGGGTTCCTTCGTGGTGATGGGCGGGGTGACCGAGCCGGTGTCGACGTCGTTGAAGGAGTCCTACGTGGTCGGCTGGGACCTGCCCACCGCGCTGCGCGCCGCCGCCGCCGCGCTCGGCACCACCGGCGACAACGCCCCCCGCACCCTGCGCCCCGGCCAGGTCGAGGTGGCCATCCTGGACCGGACCAAGTCCGGGCGGACGTTCCGGCGGGTGGAGGGCAGGGCGCTGGAGGCGCTGCTCGAGGTGCCCTCGGCCGGTGACGATGACGCGGCCGCTCCGGTGGCAGGCGGCGAATCGGCCGAGGAACCTGTGGAGACGGTCGAATTGCCCGAGCCGCCGGTGGAAGGTCAGAGCTGACCCTGGTCACCGCAGAGTGATTCCGGCAAGATCATCGCCCGTGGACCGATTCCCTTCTTTCCCGATCATGTCGGTCCGCGCCCGGTGATCATGGACCGATCTGCAGGACGATCCGCCGGTGACCCGGCGAGTTTTTTCGGTTGCCCAGCGAAACCGGTGTATCACCCTGCGACGGATGGCACTCCTCGGTGCCGTAGTCGAAGCCTGTGCACGGTTCCGACTCCGCTGCGCTGCCCGGCGCAACGCCATCGCAGCCGTCGGATCGCACACATGGGAGGAACCCGGTGACGCAGCCCTCTGACCGATCAGGCGCACCGGACCAGCGAACGGTTCCCAACTTCGTCGAGCGCCTCGACGTCCGAGTGCTCGACCCGTCCACCGCGGTTCGCGGACCGGGCGGAGCGGTGCCCAGCGCCACCGCTTACCGCAACAGCCGCATCATCGTGAACGCTCCCAACCGGGCAAGTCGCCGACGAGATCCTGGAAGCCATCGACACGATTGCCGGCGGCCCCGATTTCAACCTGGTCAGGCAGGACAGCCACCCGTTCAACCCCGATTCCCCGACCGTCCAGCGCGCGGCTCCGTCGCGCACCGGTGATCACACCCGCACCATCAGGGATCGGGCGATCCGCCTGGGTCGGGCGCAGGAGACCGGACATCCTTTGGTGTTCGCGGTCCGCTTGATGCGCGCCGACGACAACCCGGCCCCACCGGCCGACGTGTGGGAGATCGTGCGTCGACTGAAGGTGCAGTCGCATGCCGACAAGAAGGTCGCGGTGGCGATCCGTGACGGAGTCGGCCTCGATCACGTCATGGGCACCGGCACCCAGATCAACGGCGCGCCGTTCGGCATCGGGCCGCGCATGGCCGGCGCCCCGTTCGGCATCGGCCCGGCCTCGGCCGCCGGTGCCCCGTTCGGCATCGGTCCGGCTGGGGCCTCCGTCGCGTCGTACGCGTTGGCCGGATCCGGTGGCCGTTCCCCGGTTTCCATCGTCGCGCCGACGCCGGTGCCGGAAACCACAGACGCCGCGACCCGGGTGGTCGTGTTGGACACCGGGATCGGCGACCACCCCTGGTACCACGACAAGCCCGAGGGTCGGCCGGTGACCCCGCGCGTCGAGTTGGCGGACGGGTCGGTCATCGGCTGGGACGTCGACCAGCCATCGGCCCGAGCGACCGACCCGGAGAGTCGAGCGGCGAAGGCCGACGTGATGCTGGGCTTCTTCCCCACCCACATCGGTCACGGCACGTTCATCACCGGGATGCTCCGTCAGGGCGCGCCATCGGCGGACATCTGCGCGCTGCGCATCATGGACGCGGACGGCGTGGTCGCCGAGACCGACCTGACCGACGCGCTCAGTGAACTGGTGGCGCACCAGGAGCAGAACCCGTGGTGGTGTGACGCCCTGGTGCTGTCGATCGGGTACTACTCCGAGACACCGGAGGACGAGCAGTACACCTCGGGTCTGCGGGACCTGCTGCTGCAACTCGGACGGCAGGGCACTGCGGTCTTCGCGGCGGCCGGCAACGATGCCACCGACCGACGCTTCTACCCCGCCGCGCTCGCCGACGACCCGGCCTTCACCACACCCCGGAAGATCATCCCGCTGACGTCCGTCGCAGCACTGAACCCTGACGGCAAGACCGTCGCACTGTTCTCCAACGACGGCGAATGGGTGCGGGCCTACGCCCGCGGCGCCAACGTCATCTCGACCGTCCCCATCGGGATCCAGGGAGCCGTGCAGGCGAGCATCTCGATCCCGAATCCGGAAACCGGCCGTACTCGTGCGACGATCGACCCGGACGACTACTCCAGTGGCTTCGCCACCTGGAGCGGAACCAGCTTCGCCGCTCCCGCGCTGGCCGGGAGCTACCTGCGGGCACTGGGACAGGCCAGTCGTCCGACGGACATCGTGAAGCGTCGCGCGATCTTGCGGAAGGTCGTTGCCGACGCCCAACTGGGGAAGCGCAACGCATGATCAACATCGATGTGCCGAGCCCGCAGCCCGCGGGCGGCAAAGAACAGACCGAGGCGGCGGTGAACATCCCCGAGCAACGGGCCGGCTCCTCCGACCGACGTCGTCAGGATGCCGGCGACCTGGTGGTGCGTGCCGGGGCCGCCTTCGAGGCCTACCGCAACGGAGTGCCGGGGGCGATCGACACCCTCGTGCGGTTGGTGTCACCGCTGCTGTGGCACACCGCACGGCAATGCGGACTGTCGCCGACCGAGGCCGAGGACACTGTCCAGCAGACGTTCCTGATGCTGGTCCGTCGCGGCGAGTCCATCGCGGACCCGCTGGCGGTCGTCAGGTGGCTGACGGTGACCTTGCGCCGCCAGGCCTGGCGCGATCGGTCGCAGTCCGCGAGCCGGGCCGCCGAGGAGCCCACCGAACAGGACCTGCCCCGGGCTCCGTCCGCGGAGCACGCCGCCGTCCTGACCGACGAACAGCGCCGGTTATGGGCCCACGTCAACGAATTGTCCGAACGCTGCCGCCGGCTGCTGGCCGTCATCGCGTTCGCCCCGCGGCCCGATTACGCCGCGCTCGCCGCCGACCTGCAGATGCCGGTCGGTTCCATCGGCCCGACCCGTGGTCGGTGCCTTGCCAAACTTCGATCCCGTCTCGAAGCGGAGGAGTGGTCATGAAGATCCAACCCGGAAGTGGTGGATTCGGTCCCGAGGACGGGCCGGTACCGGGCGAGGACCAGCCGCTGGACCGCGACGACCTGGCGTTGCTGGCTGATCTCGTCGACGTCTACAACGCCGTTGACCCGATGCCGGAGATCCTGCCCGACGTCATCCTGTTCGCCCTCGAGGCACATGACGTCGACGCCGAGCTGGCCCGGCTGGTCGACAGCGAACTCGAGTTGGTCGGTGCCGGTGGCACCCGGGCGGTCGAACACGCCCGGAGCGTCACGTTCTCCAGCGATCATCTGACAGTGATGCTGGCGGTCCACCCCAACGTCGACGGCACCGTGCGGCTCGACGGCTGGGCCGCCCCGGGCGGCAACCTCCGGGCGGAGATCCGCACCGGTGAGACCACTCTGGACACGCTGTGCGATGCCGACGGCCGATTCGTCTTCGACGAGGTTCCCACCGGCGCTGCGCAGCTCACGCTGCACCCGACCGAGGACTCCGACCCGGAGATCAGGGTGCCTGTGGTCACCCCAGCCGTGCACCTGTGAGACTTGGCGGGTGCCGTCACCCGCACCACCCACCGCGCCGAGCAGGGCTCGCGGACGCCTGACGGTCGAGCAGTGGTACCAGCGAGCCAGGGAAGCGGGTTGGGCCGGTCGTCCTGACCGTTCGGTCCAGCTGTGCGAACGCGCACTCGAACTGATCGAACAGTCGGAGCAGGCCGGCAGCGCACTGCACAGTCGGATCCTGCTCACTCTGGGATTCCAGCGGTCGGAACTCGGGCAATTCTCCGCAGCGCTCGCCGCCATCGACGAAGCCGAACGTCTGGACCCCGCGGCCGGCCCGACCGCCAGTTCCAACCGCGCTTGGTTGCTCTCCAGGCTCGGCCGCAACACCGAGGCCCTTGTCGAGTACAACCGGGCGGTCGACGAACTGGAGGCCGGCCGCACTCGCGACCTCTCGATGACTCTGCTCAACCGTGGCACCTTCCTGATGTCCGCGGGTCGGTTGGACCAAGCCGAGGTCGACACCGAGCGCGCCCGCCGGCTGGGCATCGAGCAGGACTATGACGTCCTGGTTTTCATGGCCGAGCACAACCTCGGCTACATCAAGTTCCTGGCCGGCGATCTGCCGGGCGCGTTGGACTCGATGGCGATGGCAAGCTCGCACGCGCCGGACGCGGCGATGGGGGTCCCCGCTCTGGACCGGGCGCGGGTGCTGACCGCCGCAGGGCTGTTCTCCGAGGCCCAGGAGTCCGTCGAGCGCGCCCTCCACGCGTTCACCGCCCATCGGGCTCAGAACGATCTGGTGGATGCACTGCTGGCCTCTGGCGAGCTGGCACTGCTCCGGGGAGATCAGATCACTGCGAAACGGCAGGCGCGCCGGGCCGAGCGGATCAGCTCGCGGCGGGCGCACCAGTCGGCCGTGCTCGTCGCCCGGTTGCTGTCTCTCCGAGCCGACGCCGTGGCCTTCGACCCGGTGCGTTCCAGCCGGATCACCCCTCCCACCCTGGCCACCTTGCGGGCGGCCGCCACCTCGGCCGTCGAGCTCGCTCGGGCCTTGGAGGAGGCGGGTCTGGTTGAGGACGCCAGGACGGCACGGCTGGTGCTGGCGGACGCCCGTTTGCTGCTCGGCGACCTGGCCGGCGCACGCGAGGCATCGGCAAGCGCGGCGGAAGGGGCACGCAAACCGAACCTCGGGATTCGGTTGCACCACCGGTTGGTCGACGCGCGGATCGCGTTGGCGTCCGGCGACAGACACGACTCGCTGGCCGAGATCGCCAAGGGGCTCGACGATCTGGGCAGCTTCATGGCCCGGTTCGGTTCTCAGGACATGCAAGCAGCAGCGTCGGTGCACGGTGGCGCGCTGGCCCGCACCGGGCTCCGCACCGCCCTGGAGACCGGCGAACCCGGCGTCATCCTGCCGTGGCTGGAGCGGTCGAGGGCGGCGACCACCCGGCTCCCGGCCATCAGGCCGCCGAACGACCCCGAACTCGTCGAGGAACTGGCCAAGCTCCGGCTCGCCATCCGCGCCGCCCGGCGGGCCACTCTGGCCGGCCAGACCGACCGCAGTCTCGAGCGGGAGATCGTCGAACGCCGCGCGAGCATCCGGGCGCGGACCTGGACCACCGGCGGGGCCAAGGGCAAGGCGCAGCGGCCCATGACCATGACCAGCGTGCAGCGGCACCTGCGGGAACACGAGCCCGACACCACCGTGCTTGCCTACTTCCGCGGCCAGGGCAAGGTCCACGCACTGGTCGTCACCGCGCGCAAGGCCGGGTATCGGGTGCTGGAGGACCGGGCCGTCGTCGAGCGTCGTCTCGCCCGGATCAGCGCCGATCTCGACCTGCTCGCCGCCCCGCGGATCGGTGCGCCGGTGCGTACGGTGGCCAACCGGTCGCTGCAGTCCGGCCTGAAGGGCCTGGCCGACCTGTTGGTCGACCCGATCGAGGATCTGCTCGGCCCGGGACGGCTACGGATCGCCGTCGTCGGGCGACTCGGTACCACGCCGTGGGGGCTGCTGCCCGGTCTCGTCGGCCGGCCGATCTCCGTCACACCGTCGATCACCCTTGCGCTCGCCCTGCCGCCCGACGACACGCCCGCGCACGAGCGCGGGGTGCTGGCCGTCGCCGGTCCGGACGTGCGCGGCGGTGAGGCCGAGGCGTTGGCCGTCGGGGAGCGGCATGCCGGCTCCCACGTGCTCCTCGGCGACGCAGCCACCGGGCAAGCGGTGCTGGCCAACATCCCCGCCGGCGGCCTGCTGCACATTGCTGCACACGGTCACCACGTCCCGGAGAGTCCGATGTTCTCCGCCGTCCTGCTCGCCGACGGACCGCTGTTCGGCTACGACTTCGCACCCAACCCGACTCTTCCGGCGCACGTCGTGCTGTCGTCCTGCGACGTCGGGCAGTCAGCCGACCAACCCGGTGGGGAACCGTTGGGGCTGGCCGCTGCGTTGCTCCGGAGTGGGGTACGAACGGTGGTGGCCGGCGTCAGCCGCATCAACGACAGCGTCGCCGCCACCGTCATGACCGCCTATCACGATCGGCTCCTCGAGGGCGCCGATCCGGCGGCCGCCCTGGCCGCCGCGCTGGACGTCGCCGGCGACGTCCCGGCGCCGCTGACCTTGTTCGGAGCCTGAATCTTGCTCATCGAGTGGGTACTGCTCCTCGTCGGAATCGTCCTCATCCTCGGGACCGCCCTGTTCGTCGCCGCCGAGTTCTCCATGGTCACCGTGGACCGGGCCACCGTGTCGCGGCAGGCCGGGGAGGGCGACGGCCGGGCCCGCTCGCTCCTGGCCGGGCTGCGCTCGCTGTCCACCCAGCTGTCCGGCGCGCAGGTCGGCATCACCGTCACCACCCTGGCGCTCGGCTTCGTGATGGAGCCGTCGCTGGCCTCGCTGCTGTCCGGTCCGCTCGAGGCGATCGGGCTGTCGGAGGGGGCGGCAACCTCGACCGCGGTGATCCTGGCACTGATCGTCGCCACCGGACTGTCCATGGTGTTCGGCGAGTTGGTGCCCAAGAACATCGCCATCTCCGCGCCGCTGGCCACCGCCAAGACCGTCATCGGGCCGCAGCGGATCGCGACCATGTTGTTCCGGCCACTGATCTGGGTGCTCAACGGCGCCGCCAACGGGGTGCTGCGGATCTTCGGCGTCGAGCCACAGGAAGAGTTGCGGTCGGCCAGGTCCGTGGAGGAACTGAGCTCGCTGGTCCGCCGGTCGTCGGCGCAGGGAACCCTGGAGGCACCCACCGCCGGGCTGCTCGAGCGGTCCCTGACGTTCTCCGGCAAGCTCGCCGACGACGTGCTCACGCCGCGGGTGCGGGTCCGCTTCGTCAAGGGTGCCGACGACGCCAACGAGATCATCGACGCGGCCGTGGCCACCGGCCACTCCCGGTTCCCGGTGGTCGGCGATGACCTGGACGACATCCGCGGGCTGGTGCACCTCAAGCGGGCGGTGGCCATCCCGCCGGACGAGCGGTCGCAGGTCCGGGTCGACCAATTGATGGTCGATGTACCGATCGTCCCCGGCACGATGCCGTTGGACGACCTGCTCGAAATGCTGCGCGAGCGCGGCTTGCAGATGGCGGTGGTGGTCGACGAGTACGGCGGCACCGCCGGCATTCTCACTCTCGAGGACGTCGTCGAGGAGCTGGTCGGCGACATCACCGACGAACACGACCCGGCGGCCGGCCGGGCGGACCGACTGCCCGACGGCACCTGGCTGCTGCCGGGAACGCTGCGACCGGACGAGATCGCCGAGATCACCGGGGTCCGGCTGCCCGAGTCCGGTGCCTACGAGACCGTGGCCGGGCTGATCCTCGCCAGGCTAGGTCGGCTCGCCGAGGGCGGAGACTCGGTCGAGGTGCCCGGCACCGCCGAGGCGTACGTCGGGCTGGGGGCGATGCCTGGCGGTGCGGCGCTGGAGCCGGAGACCGAGAACGATGTGCCGCGGCCGGTGCTCGTCCGGCTGTCGGTGCACCGGCGGGCGCGGCGCCGGATCGAGACGGTCCGGCTGTCCGCGGTCTCGCTCATCGAGGTGGACCGGTGAGCGCGCCGGTGATGCCGTGCCGACGGCGGCAGGCGCCTCTGCGAACCGAGGTGAACGCATGAGCAGTGACATCTGGCTGCTGCTGCTGGTCGTGCTGCTCCTGGTGGCTTCCGCGTTCTTCGTTGCGGCCGAATTCGCCCTGATCTCCGCCCGGCGCACCGTCGTCGAACCCCTGGCCATCAACTCCTCCAGGGCCCGCTCCACGCTCAAGGCGATGGAGGAGGTGTCGGTGATGATGGCGACCGCGCAACTGGGCATCACCCTGTGCGGTGTGCTGCTCGGGGCGCTGGGCGAGCCGGCCATCGCCCACCTGCTCGAGCCGCTGTTCACCTCCTTGGGCGTCCCGGACAGTGCGCTACATCCGGTATCGCTGGTCGTCGCGCTCCTGCTGGTGGTCTCCGCACACGTCGCACTCGGCGAAATGGTGCCCAAGAACATCGCGCTTGCCGCCCCCGAACGCACCGCGATGATGCTGGCCACCCCGATGCTCGGCCTGGTCAAGGCGATCGGGCCGATCGTGCGGGGCCTCAACCACGTCGCCAACGGGACCGTCCGGCTGCTCGGCTTCCACCCGAAGGACGAGGTCGCGTCCTCGTTCAGCCGCGAGGAGGTGGCCGGGCTGCTCGCCGAGTCGCGCGAGGAGGGGTTGCTCGATCCGGGGGATCACCGGTTGATCACCTCGGCGCTGCAGTTCGACACCGAGGCCGTGACCTCCGTGCTGGTACCCGACTCCGAGGTGGTCGCCGTGCACACCGGCGCGACCGCGGCCGAGGTGGAGCGGGCCTGTGCGCACAGCGGGTTCTCCCGGTTCCCGGTCCAGGCGCCGGACGGGCACTACACCGGCTACCTGCACATTCGCGACGTGGTCGACATTCCCGTCGCCGATCGTGACCGACCCGTTCCGGAGGAACGCATCCGCCGGCTACCCGACGTGCCGGGAAGCACCGGCCTGCGGACGGCCCTGGATCGGATGCGCGGCGCCGGCGCCCATCTCGGTCAGGTGTCCGACCCTGCCGGGCGCCGCCTCGGGCTGATCATGCTCGAGGACGTCATCGAGTCCCTGATCGGCGAGGTCCGCGACGCCACCCGCCGCCGCCCCGAACCCAACCCCTGACCCGCGCGGGCCCCGGTCCTGCGACGATCAACTGGCCGGACGAGGCTCCGGTCGCCACTCGTTGCACTCCTGTCCCACACTGGGGAGCTCAGCGGAGTGGATCCTCGCAGCGCCTGAGCGTCGAGCGGGACCGGGTGCGCGTTGCGTGCCCGGTGTTCGGGCATCCTGTGAACATGGGCGAGAGAACCAGCACGTCGGCGGTGTCCCGGATCGGGCTGGAGATCCTCGGGTGGCTGCTCCTCGCGGGCGGGGTGGCTGCGCTGGTGTTGCCCGGCCCCGGGCTCCTGTTGCTCGCGCTGGGCCTGTGGGTCCTCGCCCGGAACTACCGATGGGCCGACCGGCTGCTCGACCCGGTCAAGCGGGCCGCGTACAAGGGTGCCGCCGAGGGGGTCAAGACCTGGCCCCGGATCATCATGTCCTCGGTGCTGGCCCTGGTACTCATCGCCCTCGGCGTGCTCTGGGGAATCCGACCACCGGCACCGGAATGGTGGCCACTCGCTGACAAGTGGTGGTTGTTCGGCGGATGGGGCACCGGGGTGTTCCTGATCGCCTCCGGTTTGCTGGCGTTCGGCCTGCTGGGCTGGAGCATGAAGAACTTCCGGTACGGCGACATGACGCTCGACGAGGTGTACGCCGAACACGAGCTCAACGAGAGCCCGCCGGCGCGCGAGCACGGTTCGGACTAGGAGCATCTCCCGACTGTCGGCAGACGGCGCGATGGGCCGTGGCGGCACCCGGCTCGCCGCGGAATCCGGTCCGTTGACCCGGCGTCGGCCTACGCTGGCCGTTATGCAGCGGCGGATCATGGGCATCGAGACCGAGTTCGGCATCACCTGCACCTTCCACGGGCAGCGCCGGCTTTCCCCCGACGAGGTGGCCCGGTACCTGTTCCGGCGGGTGGTGTCCTGGGGACGGTCGTCCAACGTGTTCCTGCGCAACGGGTCACGGCTCTACCTGGACGTCGGCTCGCACCCTGAGTACGCCACCGCCGAGTGCGACGACCTGCGCACGCTGATCGCCCACGACAAGGCCGGCGAGCGAATCCTGCAGGACCTGGTGGTGGACGCGGAGGCTCGGCTCGAGGAAGAGGGCATCGGCGGCGACATCTACCTGTTCAAGAACAACACGGACTCGGCAGGCAACTCCTACGGTTGCCACGAGAACTTCCTCATCGCCAGGGCAGGCGAGTTCTCCAGGATCGCCGACGGGCTGATCCCGTTCCTGGTCACCCGGCAGTTGATCGCCGGGGCCGGCAAGGTGCTGCAGTCCCCACGCGGAGCTTCGTACTGCCTGTCCCAGCGGGCCGACCACATCTGGGAGGGCGTGTCGTCGGCGACCACCAGGTCCCGGCCGATCATCAACACACGCGACGAGCCGCACGCGGACGCCGAGCGCTACCGGCGACTGCACGTCATCGTCGGCGACTCCAACATGAGCGAGACCACCACGCTGCTCAAGGTCGGCTCCGCCGCGCTGGTGCTGGAGATGATCGAGGCCGGAGTTCCCTTGCGGGACTTCACCTTCGAGAACCCGATCCGGGCCATTCGGGAGATCTCCCACGACATCACCGGCCGCCGTCCGGTGCGACTGGCCGCCGGGGGAGAGGTCTCCGCCCTCGACGCCCAACTCGACTATTACTCGCGGGCCGCCGACTTCGTCGCCTCCCGAGGGGCGGACCCGATCACCCAGCAGGTGCTCGACCTGTGGGGCCGCACGCTCAAGGCGGTCGAGTCGGGCGACCTGTCCAGCGTCGACACCGAGATCGACTGGGTGATCAAGAAGAAGCTTCTCGACCGCTACGCCGAGCGGCACGGCCTCGACCTGTCCAGCCCGCGGATCGCCCAGCTCGATCTGACCTACCACGACGTCCGTCCTGGGCGCGGGCTCTACTCGCTGCTCGCAGCCAAGGGGCTGGCTTCCCGGGTGGTGACCGACGACGACATCACCACCGCGGTCACCGTGCCGCCGCAGACGACCCGCGCCCGGCTCCGCGGCGAGTTCGTCGCCGCCGCCCAGGACGCCGCCAGGGACTACACCGTTGACTGGGTGCACCTCAAGCTCAACGACCAGGCCCAGCGGACCGTGCTGCTCAAGGACCCGTTCAAGGCCACCGACGACCGCGTCACCAAGTTGATCGAGTCCATGTAGGGGTCCGCGCCGCTCCGGTGGACCAAGATCATCGTCCGTGGACCAATTGCTCACTTTTCGAGACAATCCGGTCCGCAGATGATGATCATGGAAGCCGGAGGCTCAGGCCCGGATGCTCCTACCGTCCGGCCAGTGCGCTGCGGATGTCCGCGAGCACCTTCTGCGGCCGGTCGACCAGGTCGAACCAGGTGAACCGGAGGACTGTCCAGCCCAGCAGCTGCAGCGCGTTCTGATTGCGCCGATCCCGCGCGAAGCGCTGCGGGTCATGGTGCCAGGCCCAGCCGTCCACCTCGACGATGACCCGGTGGGCGGTGAAGGTGAAGTCGGGGATGCACACCCCGCCGTCCGGCAACTCCTGCGGCTGATTGACGGTGAATCCGCCGACGCCCGCGCTGCGAAGCAGGCGGATGAGCAGACGTTCGGACTCTGCAGCGGCGTGGTCGGCGGCGGCTCTGAGCAGTTCGCCGGCGCGGGCAGACCCGTGGCAACCGAGATATCGGTAGTGGGCGTCGCGCACGTCCTCGAATCGGACCGATCTCTGCAGCGCCCGGTCGAGCATCGCGGGTCCCCGGCGTCCCAAGGCCACAGCGGCGGTCAACGTCGAAAGCGGCTTGGCGGTCACCGGCAGACCCCGATGCCGGGTGATGTCGACCTGCTGCAGGGTCCGCCGGACGACCTCGACGCCCCGTTTCGGCCTGGGCCGCTGCTGGGGCGGCACGATCAGGTCGACGTGGCCAGGACGGCGGTCGGTGAGTCCCCACCACCAGGCCGCGGTCGCCGCGCTGACCACGGAGCCCGGTATCGCCAGCACAGCCGCCCAGATCTCTCCGTCCGGCGATTGCGGGTGGCTTCGCACCAGGTAGACCCCGGTGTGCACGGGCCACCAGTCTCTGCGGGTGAGTCGGGTCTGGATGGCCGCCGGCGACATGCCCAGAGCGAGTGCCTGGCGTCGGCTGATCACACCGAACTGGTTCCGGAGCAGGTCATCGAGTCCAGACTTCATTCGTCGCAGCATGGCCGATCGACCCGCAGCGCCGTCGACCTGTCCACATTGGCCCGCCAAGATCATCGTCAGAGGACCACTTGCTCACTTTTCGACACAATCGGGTCCACAGATGATGATCATGACTGGGCCCGACGCGAGTGGCGGGCCGCTGCGGTCCTAGCCCTGCTCCGGCTACCCGGTGTGGAAAGCTGAACAATCGTGGCGACGGCGAAGGCGGAACGACTGCTGAACCTGGTGATCGCCCTGCTCAACACCCGGCAGTTCCGCACGGCGCAGTGGATCCACGAGAAGGTCGCAGGCTACGGCGACGCCCCGACCGCGGACGCGTTCAACCGGATGTTCGAGCGCGACAAGCAAGAACTGCGGGAGATGGGCATTCCGCTCCTGACCGACGATCGGGACGGATACCGCATCCCGCAGGTCGAGTTCTCCCTGCCCGAGCTCAACTTCACCCCGGCGGAGACTGCGGCCCTGGGCCTGGCGGCCCGGCTGTGGTCGACCACCGCGTTGGAGACTGCGGGCGCCGGTGCGGTACGCAAGATCCGCGACGCCACCGGAACCACGAGCGGGAGGACCGGCCAGCGCGGGTCGCGCCGCCAAAGCGCAGACCCTGCGGGCCGAGCCCCCGCAGTTGCTGCAGCCACGGGTGCGCACCGGCGACCCGGCTTTCCGGCCGCTGTGGACGGCCGTGCAGGCGCGCCGCGCCGTTCGCTTCGGCTATCGCAAGGAGGGGGCACGGGAGGCGGACACCCGACACCTGCATCCGTGGGGACTGGTGTTCTTCCACGGCCGGTGGTACCTGGTCGGGTTCGATCTGGACCGCGCCGCCCAGCGCACCTTCCGCCTGTCCAGGATCGTCGGTTCGGTCGCGGCGACCGGTCCGGCGGGTGCCGTCCGAGTGCCCGGCGACGTCAACCTGCTGGAGACCGTCAGGGCCAGCGTCGCCCCGGTCGCCGGGGGCACCGCAAGACTCCGCCTGCGCAAGGACG
The DNA here is from genome assembly GCA_963834185.1 of uncultured Actinomycetota bacterium. Classification (GTDB taxonomy): domain Bacteria; phylum Actinomycetota; class Actinomycetes; order Mycobacteriales; family Nakamurellaceae; genus Nakamurella. The sequence continues at coordinate 461,932 of CAWIAR010000002.1, read as the reverse complement.
CCGGAGCGGGACTCCGCCGCAGCGCCACCCAGGTGACACCCTGGGACAACGATCCGGACTGGGACGTGGTCGACCTGGCGGTCCCTGGTCTGTGGGAGACCGCACGACAGGTCGCTGCGCTCGGCCCTGACGCTCATGTCGAGGCACCGGCCGAGCTGCGTGACGCGGTGCTCCATGTGCTCACCGGCGCCCACGAATTGGACCGGCTCGCGCTGCCGGAGGGTGTGGACCAGCACACCAAGCCTCGTCCGAAGAAGCGCAGCCGGCCGTCCAGGGCCACGACAGCGGCCTCTCCGCAGGAGAACGCCACCGAGCGGGTGGCCAGGGTGCTCTCGATGGTGCCGTACATCGCTCGCCGGCCCGGCATCTCGGTTCCCGAGCTGGCCACCGAATTCGGCGTCACCGACGACCAGGTCGCCAAAGACCTCGACCTGCTCATGGTGTGCGGGTTGCCCGGCTACTACCCGGATGACCTGATCGACGTCGTGATGTCCGATGACGGCACCGAGGTGTCCATCGGTTTCGACGCGGGGATCGAGCGGCCCGTTCGACTGACCGCCGACGAGGCCGTAGCGCTGACCGTCGCGCTGCGGGCCCTGGGCGAGAGTTCCGGCCTGGTGGCGGGCGACGCGGTGCGTACCGCGCTGGCCAAACTCGAGGCGGTCACCGCCGGCATCGAGCCGGCCATCGACGTGGTGCCCGGCGACCCGGCGCCGGCCGTCGGGGCGGTGTCCGAGGCTCTGGAATCCGGGCGCCAGCTCTGGATGCGCTACTACACGGCATCGCGCGACGCGGTCAGCGAGCGCACCGTCGACCCGATCCGGTTGATCATGACCGACGGCCACACCTACCTGGAGGCGTATTGCCACCTGGTGTCCGCGGTCCGGCAGTTCAGGGTCGACCGGATCGAGGACGCGAGGGTGCTGGACGAGCCGGCCCAACCGCCGCTCTGGGTGGACGACGACGTTCCCGAGCGGATGTACCACCCCGATCCGTTCGTCCCGCCGGCCACTGTCGTGCTGCACCCCGAGGCCAGGTGGATCGCCGAGTACTACTCGGTGGAGGAGGTTGTCGAACTCGATCCGGACGGGCGGTCCGGGTCCCTGCTGGTGCGGATGCGCACACCGGGTGACGACTGGTTGGTCCGGCTGCTGCTGTCGCTGGGAGGCGATGCGCAGGTCGTCGACCGGGACGATCTGACCGCGAGGGTGGTCGAGCGGGCCGCGGCCGCGTTGGACCTGTACGGGGCGGACCAACCGGTCTGACCGCCGCGCCGGGGCACCGACTGCGCCGCTGATCGTGTTTCTGATCGTGGCACGGCCCCATCCGTCTCGTCCGTAGTATCGGATCCCAGAGAGTCCCGCCCGGCGCCGAACGCCGAGGCACCACCGTCAGGAGATTGCGTAGTGGCCGTGTTACGTCGGACCAAGGCCGACCGGCCGACCGACGGCACGATGACCCTGATGGAGCACCTCTACGAGCTCCGTCACCGGCTGTTCCTGGCCGTGCTCGGCATCTTCCTGGGCACCGTCATCGGCTTCATCTGGTTCGCCAACGGCATCCCGGCGATCGGCTTGAAGTCGCTGGGCGACATCCTGATCGAGCCCTACTGTGCGGTGCCGGTGCCCCCACGGGTGGCCGCCATCGGCGCCCAGGACATCGGAACGACGGCGAGCCAGTGCCAACTGCTGGCCACCACCCCGTTCTCCATCCTGCAGCTGCGGCTCAAGGCCGCGATCATGGCGGGCGCGGTCATCTCGTGCCCGATCTGGCTGTACCAGCTGTGGGCGTTCATCACGCCGGCGCTGTACAGCAAGGAACGCAAGTTCGCGGTCATCTTCGTCAGCTGCGCCGGGGTGCTGTTCCTCGGCGGGTCGGTACTGGCCTACGCGGTGATCTCCGAGGGCCTGAAAGTGTTGCTCGGCTTCGGCGGCGACACCACGGTGGCTGCGCTGTCGCCGGACTCGTACTACTCGTTCCTCATCGCCCTGTTGTTGATCTTCGGCGTGTCCTTCGAGCTGCCGCTGCTGCTGATCATGCTCAACCAGATCGGCATGGTGTCCGGCAAGAAGCTGGCGAAGTGGCGGCGCTATTCGATCTTCGCGATCTTCGTGTTCGCGGCCCTGGTCGTGCCCGGCAACGACCCGATCACCATGTCCGCGCTGGCCCTGGCCCTGAGCCTGCTCTACGAGGTTGCCGTGCAGGTGGCCAAGCTGCATGACCGGCGCAAGGCCAAGGTCGCCGTCGAACGCGGCGACGACTACGCACTCGACTACGGCTCGCTCTCCGACGACGAGGCCTCACCCATGCCGGGAGCGCGCGGGAGCGGCGGAGGTGCAGGACCGATCGGCGGCGTGACCCCGGTGGGAGACGCAGAGCCGGTGGCCGCACCGGATCCCGTTGAGCCGCCGAAGCCGGCCGACCCGTCCGACCGCCGGGACATCGGCGACGCCACCTGAGCCGGGCGCGGTCAACGGCGAGGATCAACTTCGGTCGGTCTGTGACCGCTGTGACACAGAGAGACAACTTCGTCCTCGCGTTGGAAGTTGATCCTCGCAGCACCCGGACCAGCGCCGACGGGGCTGTGTGACACGCTGGAGAGTGTGAGCAGCAAGCGAGTGGCGCCGGATGTGCTGATCACCGACGATGAGCCCGCCGAGAGCCCGGCCGAGCGATTCGCTCGCTCGAGGGACCGGGCCAACCACCCGCACCTGGCCGAGTTCGCCGCTCAGCGGCCGTTCGTCCTCGACAGGTTCCAGACGGACTCCTGTCGGGCGCTGGAGGAAGGCAGGGGTGTCCTGGTGTGCGCGCCGACCGGGGCGGGCAAGACCGTGGTCGGCGAGTTCGCCGTCTATCGGGCGCTGGTCACCGGCGGCAAATGCTTCTACACGACTCCGATCAAGGCCCTGTCCAACCAGAAGTACTCGGACCTGACCGCCGAGCACGGCGCCGCGAACGTCGGCCTGCTCACCGGCGACACCTCGATCAATTCGCACGCGCCGATCGTGGTGATGACCACCGAGGTGCTCCGGAACATGCTGTACGCCGGATCCGCGGATCTGGTCGGGCTCACCGCCGTGGTGCTGGACGAGATCCACTACCTGGCCGACAAGTTCCGCGGCGCGGTGTGGGAAGAAGTGATCCTGCACCTGCCGCCCGAGGTGCAGCTCGTCGGGCTGTCCGCGACCGTGTCCAACGCCGAGGAGTTCGGCGCCTGGTTGCACGCGGTCCGGGGGGACACCACGGTGGTCGTCGACGAGGTGCGACCGGTGCCGCTGTGGCAGCACATGCTCGTCGGCCGGCGGCTCTATGACCTGTTCAGCGTGGAAACGGCCACGGCGATCGGGGACGGATCCGAACCGGGGTCCGGCGCGTTGCGCATCGATCCGACGCTGGCCAGGGCGGTCTCCGACGCGGAGGCCACCGCGGACCGCTGGGCTGTGTCGACCGGCCGTTCCGGCCAAGGGCGACGGCACGGCCGCGGCGGACCCGGGTGGCGTCCGCCGGCGCGGGTGGACGTCATCGAACGGCTGGACGGCACCGGGTTGCTGCCCGCCATCACCTTCATCTTCTCCCGCGCGGGGTGCGACGCCGCGGTCGCGCAGTGCGTCCGGTCGGGTATGCGGCTGACCACGGAGCCCGAGCGGGACCGGATCCGGCGAAATCGTCGATCGCCGGACGGCCGACCTGCCCGAGGGTGATCTCGCCGTCCTGGGTTACTGGGAATGGCGGGAGGCCCTGGAGCGCGGGGTCGCGGCGCACCACGCCGGATTGCTGCCGGCGTTCAAGGAGACGGTCGAGGAACTGTTCGTCGCCGGTCTGGTCAAGGCAGTGTTCGCCACCGAAACCCTGGCGCTGGGCATCAACATGCCGGCCAGGACGGTCGTGCTGGAGAAGCTGACCAAGTTCAACGGCGAGGGCCATGCCGATCTGACGCCGGGGGAGTACACCCAGCTCACCGGTCGGGCCGGCCGGCGAGGTATCGACATCGAGGGTCACGCGGTGGTGATCTGGGCGCCAGGGATGGATCCGCGGGCCGTCGCCGGGCTGGCCTCGAAGCGCACCTATCCGCTGCACTCGTCGTTCGCACCCAGCTACAACATGGCGGTCAACCTCACCGACCGGCTGGGCCGGAGCGCGGCCAGGGCCCTGCTCGAGCAGTCCTTCGCCCAGTTCCAAGCCGATGCCGCGGTGGTCGGCCTGGCCCGTCAGGTTGCACGCAACGATGAGGCGATCGCCGCATACGAGCGCACCATGCATTGTCATCTCGGGGACATCACCGAGTACCTGGACCTGCTCAACGCGCTGTCGTCCGCGGAGAAGGAGGTGGCCAGGGCGGGCGCGGCCCGCAAGCGGGAGGCCACCGTCCGGGACCTGACCGTGCTCAAGCGCGGCGACGTCATCGCCGTCCCGACCGGACGCCGCGCTGGGCTGGCCGTCATCCTCGACCCCGGGGTCGCCACCGACGGCACCGCCCGGCCCCTTGTGGTGACCGCCGGACGCTGGGCAGGTCGGCTGACCAGCGCCGACTTCCGCGGCCCTGTGCCGTCCCTCGGCCGCATCCGGCTGGGCAAACACACCGACCACCGCTCACCCCAGACCCGTCGGGACATCGCGTCGGCACTGGCGTCGTCAGGTATCAGCGCACCGACTCGCGGAGCACGCACCGCCTCGACGGACGATGCGGAGATCGCCGTCCTGCGCCGGGCCGTGCGGGCGCACCCGGTGCACGGCTGCGCCGACCGCGACCAGCACCTGCAGTGGGCTCGCCGTCGGGAGCGCCTGGTCAACGAGAATCGCGGGCTGGCTGCCCGGGTCGACGCGGCCCGGGGCTCCCTCGGCCGAGAGTTCGAGCGGATCCTCGCGCTGCTCACCGACCGCGGGTACCTGCGCGGCGACCGAGTGACACCGGCCGGCGCCGTGCTCGCCCGGATCTGGTCGGAGAGCGACCTGGTGGTGGCCGAATGCCTGCGTCGCCGGTTGTGGGACCCACTGACCGCCGCCGACCTGGCGGCGACCGTGTCGGTGCTGGTGTTCGAGTCACGGCGGGACCTCGGCCCGACCCGCACCCCGGCCGGGCCGGCCGCCGGCGCGATCAAACAGACGGTCGCGGTCTGGTCGGAGATCACCGCGCAGGAACGCGAACACGGATTGCCGTCAACCCGGGATCCTGATCACGGATTCGCCGGCGCGGTCGCCTCGTGGGCCCGTGGCAACAGCCTGGCCGAGGCGCTGACCGTCGCCGCTGCCGGCGGCACCGAGGTGTCGGCCGGCGACTTCGTCCGGTGGTGCCGTCAGGTCATCGACCTGCTCGACCAGATCCGCGGAGTCGCGGACGAACCGGTGCGGGCGACCGCCGCCGAGGCGGTCAGGGCGCTGCGCCGCGGCGTTGTCGCGCTCGGCGTCGGGTGACCGCTCGCCCTATTGCCTGACAAAGCGCGTCACACTGCGTACCGTTCCGCACAGCGATCTCGCCGAGCCCAGCGCAGCGGGACCGTTGATGATGCACACGGGCCCGCCTCCCGTTGTTGGGGAGACGGCCTCGTCCGACCATCGGCACCGTGCCGATCCGGCGGGTGGCCGCCGTTCGGTGCAGTCGTCGTGGTTGGATCACTGTGCGTGGGCACGCGGATCTGAAACGTCCGACTCGGGAGGCAGTTGATGAGCACGCCGTACGGCCAGGGCGGACAACCCGACCCCAGCCAGCAGTGGTCCGGCTACCAGCAGAGCTATCCGGGTGGCGAGCAGAACCCCGCCTCCGGTGCCACCCCGTCGCAGTACGGGCAGCAGCCGCCCTACGGCCAACCCTCCTATGGTGAGCAGCAGCAGCCGGGCTACGGCGGCGAGCAGCAGCCGGGCTACGGCCAACAGCCCGGGTACGGTCAGCAGCCGGGCTACGGCGGACAGACCTATCCGCCGGCGCCGCAGTACGGACAGCAACCGTCCGGTGCGCAACCGGCCTACGACCCGTCCGGCGCCCAGCCGGCCTACGGGCAGCAGCCGTACGGCCAGCAGGGATACGGCCAGCAGCCGGCCTACGGGCAGCAGCCCGGCTATGGTCAACAGGGCCAGTACGGCCAGCAGCCCTACGGCCAGCCCGGCTACGGCCAGCCGGCGGAACCGGCCAAGAAGTCCAACACGGGCTTGGTCATCGGCATCGTCGCCTTGGTCGCGGTGCTCGCGATTGCCGCCATCCTGCTATGGGTGTGGCCCGGCTTCATCTCGAAGAAGGTCTTCGACCAGACCAAGGTCGAGGCCGGCGTGACGCAGATCCTCACCGCCGCCCCGCCCAGTGGATACGGCCAGACGAACGTCACGAACGTGACCTGCCCGGCCGACCAGGAGGTCAAGGCCGGAACGACCTTCGACTGCTCGCTGCAGATCGACGGTCAGGCCAAGACCGTGAAGATCACCGTGAAGGACGACGACGGAACCTATGAGGTCGGGGTCCCGCAGTAGTCCCGCCGCTACGACTGGGAGAGGCGCGCAGCGACAAGGACTCTCGTCGCTGCGCGCCTTCTTGTGTGTCCGTGTCCAACGGATCGGCACCGCTGCGGTCACGATTCGGCCACACGGTGTTGCCCAGCCGTTGCTGAGGGCAACGCGCGTGGAATACTCCCCCGTCGCGGGCAATCGGTTTCCCGCGGTGACTGCGGGCCCTCGTCCGCGGGAGGACGGTGTGTGGTGAGCAGGAAGAAGTACCTGGTCCGTGCGGTGGCCGGACTGGCCGCCTTGGGCCTGCTGGTGGCCGGTTGCGGTTCGAAGGACGACGCCAACAGCGGGACCACGTCGGGGAAGACGTTGGTGATCGACAACGTGTTCTCGCTGAAGTCGGCCGACCCGGCCCGCAACTACGAACCGACGGGCAACATCGTCGCCCGTGCGCTCTACGACACCCTGGTGACGTTCAAGGGTGATGACCTGACCACGCCGGTGCCGGACATCGCCAAGAGCTGGGAGATGTCCTCGGACGGCCTGACCTATACGTTCACTCTCGACCCGGCCGCGGTCTTCTCCGACGGCACCAAGGTCACCTCCGCGGACGTGGTGTTCTCACTGAACCGGGTGGCCAACGTCAAGGGCAACCCGTCCTTCCTGATGGACGGCATCGCGGTGGCCGCTGCCGGCGACGACAAGGTCGTCGTCACCCTGAAGGCGCCGGATGCCGCCTTGCTGGGCAAGCTGGCCAGTCCCTCGCTGGGCGTCGTGAACTCCGCCAAGGTCAAGGCCGCCGGCGGCACCGACGCGGCCGACGCCGCCACCAGCGACAAGGCTGAGCAGGCGTTCAACACCGCCTCGTACGGCTCAGGGCCGTACGTGCTCACTTCGCTGAACCTTGCCTCCGAGGTCGACTTCGGGGTCAACGACAAGTACTGGGGCGCAACCAAACCGACCTACACGAAGGTCGTACTGCGCAATGTCGATGCCACCCAGCAGAAGAACAACGTGGTCAAGGGTGAGAGTCAGCTGGCGCTCGACCTCTCGCCCGACCAGGTCTCGGACGTCGGCGACGCCGCGGTCACCCAATCAGTCCCGTCCCAGTACGTGTTCTATCTGTTCACCAACGCCAACCCGGCGGTGAACAAGTGGACGGCGAACCCTGACTTCCAGAACGCCGTGCGCTACTCCATCGACTACGCCGGGCTGCTCGACCTGGCCGGTGAGGGTTCCCGTCAGGCCGCCGGCATGATCCCGATCCAGTTCGCCGGTGCGCTTCCCGACGACAAGGCGATCAAGCGCGACCTGGAGAAGGCCAAGGCATCGCTGGCCAAGTCCGGCTACGACGGCTCCTCGATCGAAATCTCCTACCCGAGTGACCTGACCCAGAACGGCGTCTCGTTCACCGACATGGCCACCCGGATCCAGGCCAACTTGAAGGACGCCGGGATCACCACCGAGCTCAAGGGTGCGCCGATCACCACCGTGCTGGAATTGGCCCGCGGCGGCAAGCAGCAGATCGGTGTCTGGCTGTGGGGCCCTGACTACCCGGACGCCAGCAACTACCTGGCCTTCGGCCCCGGCGGCGTTGTCGGCGGCAAGCGGGTGAACTGGAAGGAAGGCAGCGACCCCGAGATCGAGGCCACCATGAAGGCGGCATTGGCCGAGACGGATGCGACCAAGCGGGCAGCGCTGTACCAGAAGTTCCAGGAGCAGCTGAACGAGGGACCGGTCATGGCGTTGATCCAGCCGGCCCAGGTGTTCCTGTCCGCAAAGTCGTTGCAGGGCCTGAAGTACAACTTGGTGTGGACCGTGAACATCGGTGAGCTCTCCTAGTCCTGCCGAGCGGGGCGCCGCCGAGGACATCGACGCGGGCCAGGAAGCCGGTTCGGCGACGACCCTGCTCGGACCGGAGGCCTCCGGCGGAGCCGGTGTCGGCGCGGGCGGGGGCGGCCTCTTCGGGGCCGCCCCCCTCCGGGCACTGGTGCACCGGCACCCGCTGCTGGCGCTGATCGGGCGGCGGCTGGTCGCAGGCGTGTTGCTCGTCCTGGGCATCACCCTGGTGGCGTTCACCCTGACCCAGTTGGTGCCGGGCGACCCGGCGGCCGCCGCCTTGGGGCAACGGGCCATCGAGGACCCGGCGACGGTCGCCGCGTTTCGGCAGAAGTACGGGCTGGACCTGCCGGTTTGGAAGCAATACCTGATCTATCTCGGAAACCTGCTGCACGGCGATCTGGGCATCTCGCAGCAGACCCGTCGACCGGTGTCCACCGACATCGCCGAGTTCCTGCCGCCCACCATCGAACTCGCGATCGTGGCCATCATCATCTCGCTGGTCATCGGGCTGAGCTTGGGGATGATCGCGGCGATCTGGCGTGACCGGTGGCCGGATCAGGTGATCCGGGTGTTCAGTCTGGGCGGAGTTTCGGTACCGACGTTCTGGCTGGCGCTCACCGCTTCGTTGATCTTCAGCGTGAAGCTCGGTTGGCTGCCCAGCACCGGCCAACTGGATCCGGGCATGGACCGGCCGCCGGAGGTCACCGGGATGATCCTGGTCGACTCGCTCCTGGCCGGCGACTTCTACACGGCCAGGGTGGCATTCGAACACATCCTGCTCCCGGCCTGCGTGCTCGCGGCCTACACCATCGGACTGATCACCCGGTTCACCAGGGCGTCGGTGCTGGAGGTGCTGGGAAACGACTACGTCAGGGCGGCCAGGGCCAAGGGCATTCCGGAGCGCACGGTGCTGTTCCGGCACGTGCTGCGGCCGGCCCTGGTGCCGATCATCACCGTGTCGGGGTTGGCGTTCGGCTCGCTGCTCTCCGGCACGGTGCTCGTCGAGTCGATCTTCTCCTGGCCGGGCATGGGCCAGTACGCGTACAAGTCCGCGTTGGCGCTGGATCTGCCCGCCGTGATGGGGGTCTCGATCACCGTCGCGGTGATCTACGTGGTGATCAACCTCATGGTCGACATCCTCTACGGCGCCATCGACCCGCGGATCAGGCAGACATGAACCAGCACCGCTCGCCGTGGACCCGGCCGCTGGCCATCATCGGGATCTTCTTCATCGTGCTGTGGGTGCTGATCGCGATCTTCGCGCCCCTGCTCGCGCCGTACGACCCGATCGCGCAGGACTTTCCGAAGTTTCTCGAGCCCAGCGGCGACCACTGGATGGGCACCGATCAACTCGGCCGCGACGAGTTCAGCCGGGTGCTGTACGGGGCCAGGATCAGCATTCCGCTGGCGCTGCTGCTGGTCGTGCTGTCCACCCTGGTGGGTGCGACGCTGGGCGCCATCGCCGGCTACTTCGGACGGTGGGCGGACGGCACCGTCATGCGGTTCGCCGACCTGGTGTTCGCGTTCCCCGGGATCATCCTGGCGATGGCCGCGGCCGCGGCGCTCGGGCCCAGCCTGCGGAACGCAGTGCTCGCCCTGGTCATCGTGATGTGGCCGTCGTACGCCCGGGTGGTGCGCTCACTGATCCTGGGCCTGCGGGAGACCGAATTCGTCGCGTCCTCCCGGCTTCTCGGCTCGTCGGCCCGCCGCACGCTGGCCGTCGACCTGCGGCCGAACGCCGCCGGACAGGTCCTGGTGCTGGCGGCCCTGGAGGTGGGCAACGCGGTCCTGCTGCTCTCCGGCCTGTCGTTCCTGGGTCTGGGCGCCCAGCCGCCGGATCCGGAGTGGGGCGCCATGGTTTCGGACGGGGCCCGCAACTTCGACCGCTGGTGGCTCGGGGTGTTTCCCGGCCTCGCCATCCTGACCGTGGTGATGGCGTTCAACTTCCTCGGTGACACGCTGCGCGACGCACTCGATCCGCGGACCGCCCGTGCGTTGCGAGGCACGCCATGACCGCCGCAGCGGTGCAACCGGCCGCGCCGCCGGTGGTCAGGGCCGAGGGCCTTCGAGTTCTCCTGCCCAGTCGGGACGGTCGCGAGTTGGCTGCGGTCGACGGCGTCGACCTGACCGTCCAGCCCGGCGAGATCCTCGGTATCGCCGGCGAGAGCGGCAGCGGCAAGACCATGACCGCGCTGGCCCTGCTCGGGCTTTTGCCGCACGGGGCGCGCACCGAGGGCAGTCTGGAACTCGACGGCGTCGACCTGCTGCGCATGCCGATCAAGCAATTGCGCGCGCTCCGCGGGGCAGAGATGGCCATGGTGTTCCAGGACCCGATGACCTCGCTGCATCCGATGCTCACCGTCGGCAAGCAGATCACCGAGCACCTGCGGTTCCACTCGGGGATCAACAAGCGAGCGGCCATGGCCCGCGCCACCGAGTTGCTCGAGCAGGTGAGGATCCCCGACCCGGCACGGACGATCAAGGCCTACCCGCACCAGTTCTCCGGTGGCATGCGGCAGCGCGTCGCGATCGCTGTCGCGCTGGCCTGCTCGCCGCGGCTGCTGATCGCCGACGAGCCCACCACCGCACTGGACGTGACCGTGCAGGCCGGCATCCTGCGGCTGCTGGACCGGCTGCGCCGCGAGGAGGGCGTGTCGATCATGGTGATCACCCACGACCTCGGCGTGCTGTCCGCCCTGGCCGACAGGTTGGTCGTCATGTACGCCGGCCGGATCGCCGAGACCGGAAGCACCGCAGATGTTCTCGGGTATCCACGACACCCTTACACCCGCGGACTCCTGCACGCGCTGCCGCATCCCGAGCTCGGCAGTGCTGAACTCCGGCCGATTCCCGGCTCGCCTCCGGCCCTGGCCGATCGCCCTCCGGGTTGCCCGTTCGAGCCGCGCTGCTCCGAGTCTGTGCCCTCGTGCGCCCAGCACCGGCCCGAGCTCTTGCCGATCGGTGGCGGGCGGGCCATCGCCTGCCCCGTCGACCCGTACGCCGGGGCGGGCGACGTGGCGTCGGAAGTGATCACCTCATGAGCCTGCTCGAGCTCAGGGGCGTCGAAGTCGTCTACCACCGCCCGGGCCGGGACGTACGGGCGGTAGCCGGCGCCGACCTGTCGGTGGAGCGCGGCCAGATCGTCGGCCTGGTCGGTGAATCCGGCTGCGGCAAGTCCACGTTGGCGCGCGCGGCGGTCGGTCTGGTGCCGGTGGCCGCCGGCCAGGTGTTGTTCGACGACGTGCCGGTGCAACCGCTGCGGCGTCGGGCCCGTGACCCGCGGGAGCGCCGGCTGCAGATGGTGTTCCAGGATCCGTACTCGTCGCTGAACCCGCGCCGTCGGATCGGTGACCAGATCGCCGACGGCCTCAAGCTGGCGGCAGGATTTCGCGGCGACCCGCGGAAGAAGGTCGCCGAGCTGCTGGAACGCGTGCACCTCCCGACGGATGCGGCACGCCGCTTTCCGCACGAGTTCTCCGGCGGTCAGCGACAGCGCATCGCGATCGCCCGCGCGCTGGCCGCCGACCCGTCCCTGATCGTCGCCGACGAAGCGATCTCCGCGCTGGACGCCTCGGCCCAGGCGTCGGTGGCCAACCTTCTGGTGTCGCTGACCCGTGAGCTGGACATGGGTTTGCTCTTCATCTCCCATGACCTGGCCATCGTCCGGCAGGTCGCCGACGTCGTGGCCGTGATGTACCTGGGCAAAGTCGTGGAAACCGGTGTCACTGCGCAGGTCTGGGCCGAGCCTGCGCATCCGTACACCCGCGCGTTGATCGCCGCAGTTCCACCGCCGGACGGATCCGGCACGCTACCCAAGGACTTGCCCGGCGATGTACCAGATCCGGCGGAGCCGCCGCCCGGATGTCGGTTCCACCCGCGTTGCCCGGCGGCGTTCGCGCCATGCCCGGTGGTGGAACCGCCCATCGTCTCGTTGGGGGACGGACGGACCACGGCATGTTGGTTGCACACCGAACCGCCGGCGCTGGTCGCCGGTCCATCGGTGGACCGTGACGGTGCCGCGGACAACACCTCGGAGGTCGCATGACCCAGCTGTACTTGACCGGTGTCTCGGTCGTCGACGTCGACGACGGAACGGTGGCGCGGGACCGGGCCATCGGTATTGCCGACGGCGTGATCACTGCTGTTCTCGGTGCCGACGGGGTACCCGAGGACGCACCGGTCCGTGACCTCGGCGGCCGCTACCTGATGCCCGGGCTGATCACCGTGCACACCCACCTGTCGATCGTGTTCCCGTTCTCCGACACCGATGAGGACGAGGACCCGGCGCTCACCGCGTTCCGGTCGGCGTCGCGGGCGACCGCGGCCCTGCACGCCGGCGCGACGACCATCCGGTGCGTGCACGAGCAACACCGGGCCGACATCACCTTGCGGGACGCTGCCGCCCGAGGATGGTTCACCGCGCCGCGGATCCTCGCCGGGGGTCGGGCGCTGTCAACGCCCGGCGGCCACGGGCAGGGCACCGGGTCGGTCTACTGCACCGGTCCTGACGAGTTCTATGCGGCCGCGATGGGTGAACTCGAGGCCGGTGCCGATCATCTGAAGATCTTCATCACCGGTGGGCTCGCGCATGCCGGGGAGAGTCCCGCCGAGCCGGAGATGACCGACGCGGAGATCGCAGCGGTGGTCAGGGCGGCCGACTCGGCCGGGGCCTACGTAGTGGCGCACGCCGGTCACTTCACCGCGATCCGGCAGGCATTGGACGCCGGGGTCCGGTCCTTCGAACACGGCTATCTGGTCGACGAGGACACCGCCGTCCTGCTCGCACAACCCGACGTGTATGTCTCGCCGACGCTGGCGGTCAGCCGGTCGGTGGGCTGGATGCGGGCCAATGGGTTCGAGGAGCATTCGATCGCCAACGCTGTGGCTGTCGGCCCCGACCACCTGACCAGTGCGCAGCGGTTGATCGCGGCCGGGGTGCGGCTCACCAACGGCACCGACTACCCGCCCGGTGACAACGCCGACGGGGTGCCGGCAGTCGTCGCCGAGTTGGAGTTCATGGCCGCGGCCGGGCTGGATCCGCCGGCAGCGCTGCAGACAGTGACGGTCAACGGCGCCGCGCTGTGCGGTATTTCCGACACCGTCGGTCGTATCGAGGTGGGTCAGGCGGCGGACTTCATTGCCATGCCGGCGGATCCGACGGTGGCGGTGTCCGCGTTGCGGGACATCACGTTCGTCATGTCGGGCGGACGTCTGATCAGGGACGGGAGTTGGGCGCCATGACCGGGGCCACATCGCATTCGGGCGGGTTGTCGGGGGAGCAGCAGGCGGTGTTCGACGTGCTGCTCGACCTGTACGCCTGCTATCTGGTCAACGACCGGGCTCGGCTGGAGGCCCACCTGGCCGACGACTGCACGCTTTTCGATTCGTCGGCGCCGGAGCTGATGACCAAAGCGATGCTCCAAGCCGCCCGGCGCACGCCGCCCTCGGCCGACGCTGCGCCGCCGCCTCGACCGGTCGCCCTGGACGCCTCTGACCCGCAGGTGCGGGTGTGGGATGGCTGGGCGGTCGAGACCCATCGGCTGGACGCCCGTTTCGACGACGCGTCGCTGGATCAGCGGCTCCGGTGCAGCTCGATGCTCCGGCGGGTGGATGGTCGGTGGCTGATCGAGCACCACCACGAGGAACTGCTGCGGGACTGAGCCGACCGATCGGCGGCGCGGGCGCCGAGTCGTGGGTCGTCAGAGCGCGCGAGTCATGAAGACGGAGAACGGATTGTCCGGGTAGTCGGCGAACGGTCCGCACCGGATGAACCCTGCGCTCTCGTAGAGCCGCTGCGCCGGCACGAATGCGGACGGACTACCAGTTTCCAGCCACAGGCGCGTCATACCGCGCGTGCGGGCCTCGGCGATCAGGTGCTGCAACAGCGCCCGACCCACGCCGGTACCGCGGAACCTGTCGTCCACCCGCATGGACTTGAGTTCGCCGCCCAGGTGATCGAGGGTCTTGAGGGCGCCGATGCCGGCGAGGTCGCCGTTGACCCATGCGGACCAGAAGGAGACGGAGGGATCACGCAGGCGATCGACGTCCAATGCGAACACACTCTCGGGCGGGGAGGCATCGTGCATGCCGGCGAGGTGCGCGGCGATCAGGGCCCGGGTGGCGTCGCCCGAGAGGTCATCCCGGCGGATGTCGAGGGTCACGGATGGATCCTCGCAAACTCCGGGGACTCGGAACCGTGCCGACGACAAGATGCGCGGCGAGGATCAGCTCCGCGCCTATGGGACGGGACTGCAGTTGCCGAGGTGGGCCTCGTCGCGCCGGTGAACCCCGCCGGGGCGGGTCAGGGTGGGAGGAGGAGGGAGCGCAGCGGAGCCAGGCCCATGGGGCCGGCGGCCAGCAGTTGGTTGTGGAAGGCGCGGGGGTCGAAGGCGGGGCCGGCGGCGGCCTCGGCCGCGGCCTTGATGTCGGCGAACAGTCGGGCACCGACCCGGAACGCCAGCGCCTGGGCCGGCCAGCCGAGATAGCGCTCCACTTCGAAACCGGCCATCGCCGGGCTGATGCCACTGACCCGGCTCAGGTAGGCAACGCCGAGGTCAACGGTCCAGCGGCGCGGACTGCCGAACTCGACCAATCTCCCGCGGGGGACCGGCAGGTCGAGGTGCAAACCGGCATCGATGACGATCCTGGCCGCGCGCCACGCCTGGCCGAGCAGCATGCCGAGCCGGTCACCGGGGTCGTCCAGCAGCCCGATCTCGCCGGCCCACTCCTCGGCGTGGTGGGCCCAACCCTCGGCGTAGCCGTGCACGTGGCACAGGGCCCGCTGCCACGGGTGCAGGCCGGCGCTGGTCAGTGCTGCGGTGATCTGCGTGTGGTGTCCCGGAACCCCTTCATGGTGCAGCGTTGTCGTCTCCCGCCACGTGTGCACGACGGCGCCCGGTTCGGCGGTCCACCAGACCTGGCCGGGTCGGGTGAGCCCGGGATCCGGTGGGGCGTAGTACATGACGCCCGAGCCGGACGTGGAAATCCGGCAGACCGGAACCCTGGCCTGTGGCGCCAGGTCCAGGTGCACACCGTCGAGCTCATCGGCGATCCGGGCGACACCGGCGTTGAGCCACATCTGCACATCCGCGGGGTCGACGAGCCGGCGGCGTGGGTCCGCGTCCAGCGCGGTGGCCGCCGCTTGGAAGCCGTCCGGGTGCAGATCCCTGGCGAGCCGGTCGATCTCGGCCCCGATCCGGTCCAGCTCGGCCCAGCCCCAGTCGTAGGTTTCGTCCAGATCCACCTCGGCGCCCAGGAATGCGGCCGCGGTACGCGCATACCGCTCCCGGCCCGCCCTTTCGTCCCGGTCGGATCGGGGGAGCAACTCATCGCAGAGGAAACCGACGAACGCAGCGGTCCCTGCCCGAGCTGCGGCAACACCGTCGGCCACTGCGGCTCGGACGTCGTCCGGGGCCCGGCCGACCAGCCCGGCGTAGTAGCCGTCGTCGGCGATCCAGCCACGACACTGGCCCGCGACCCCGCTGATCAGCCGGGGCGCGGCAATCCGGCCACGATGGGCGGACCTGGTCAGCGTTGCGCGATAGGCATCGAGAGCCGGCCCGATCCCGTGCAGGTGGCCGGCCAGCGCCTGCCAGTCGGCGGTGGTCGTGGTGGGCAGAGCGTCGAGAACGGACCGGATGGCATGCACCGGAGTGGCCAACGGTGCCAGCAACGACTGGGTGAAACCGTCGTCGTCCAGGGAATTGTCGGAGGCCAGACGTTCGCGCAGGGCGGCGGCCAGCGCCATCTCGGCCGACCCGACAGCCGACTCGGACGTGAGCGCCGCCAGTGCGCGGTCCGTCGCCGCCCGCCGGAGGTCGAAGTCATCCGGGCCGAAGCCGGGAAATGGGCTCGACGGCTCCACACCGGCCACCGCAGCCGCATCCGGGTCGACCGGTGCCAGGGCGGCGACGTACTCGTCCGCGACGGCCGCGATCGAACGTTGCTCCCGCCCGGTCACACCTGCCGCCAATGCGCCAACGCCGGTAACACCTGCCGACCGAGCAGTTCGATGCCGTGCGAAGGCGGCAGCCCATGCGGGGTACCGAACTCCACGCGGGCAGCGCCGGCGTCGAACAGCGCCTCGGCCTGGGCGGCCACATCCCGGGGGGCGCCGGCGAAGGCGAACCGGTCGAGCAGATCGTCGCCGATCAGCGCGCCGGCAGCGGCATGGTCCCCGGCGCCCACCAGCGCGCTCAGTGTGCGCAACACGGCCGGGTCCACCTCCACGGTCGGGTCGAGGCCGGCGACCACGTCCAGGTACATGGCGACCTCGCGGCGAGCAGCGACCCGGGCAGCCGCGCGGTCCTCGTCGACCACGGTCACCGCGCCGGCCACGATGCCGGGGGCTCCGGCGGCGGTCGGCAACCAGGAACGCATGCGGCGCACCATGTCCGGGTTCGCAGTGCCGCCGATCTTGATCTCGGCGGCACCCACCGACGCCGCCCAGCCGGCGGTCCGGCTACCCCAGGTCCCGATCAGCAGGTCGATCTGCGGGCGATGGCCCGCGAACCGGAGCCGGAAACCGGGTGGCATGCCGAGCTCTTTTCCCTGGTAACCGCTGTCGTCACCGGCCAGCAACCTGGTGACGATCTCGACCGCGTCCGCCAGTCGGGCCATGGTGCTGGGCGGCGCGCCCAGACCCGCCAGCCACGCGCCCCGCGCGAGGCCGAGATATGCTCGGCCACCGGTCATCTCGTCCAACACGGCCACCTGCCCGGCGATCTCGACCGGATGCAGCAGGGCCGGGTTCTGGCAGGCAACGCCCAGTCGCAGCCGGGTGGTGGCCCGCGCCACCACCGCCATCGGACCGGCCGGGGGCTGGTAGCCGAGATCGGCGAACATGGACAGCCCGTCGAATCCGAGATCCTCGACCATCGTGCCCAGGGTCGCGTACCGGTTCGCGGTCTTGTCCGTCTGCAGGGCGATCGATACCGACCGCCGATGCCCGCTCACGTGAGGTCGTCCGCCCTCAGCGTCCGCGTCGATCCCCGTTCGATGCGCATGATCAGGCGCTCCTCCGGATCCGGGCAGGCCACCTCGGTGTCCCTCGCCATCCAATCCGCCGGATCGAGCGGACGCTGCCGGGCCGGCAGCAGCGGCAACACGGCGGCGAGTGCGTAGAGGCAGAAGTGGCCGCCATCGGGCATGCTCAGCTGGGACGAGTCGGTGACACAGAAGGAGTCGCCGGGCTTCATCCCGCACACCGACCGACCTTCGATACGGTCCACCACCACCCGAATCTCGGCCAGCTCGACCGTGGGCTCCTCGCTCATGCCGCGACCCTCCCCTCGCTGGCGCTCGGGTTGGGTTGCGGCATGAAGTGCTGATGATTCGCTCGCTGACGCTCGCTCATGCCACGACCCTCCCCTCGCTGGCGCTCGGGTTGGGTTGCGTCATGAAGCGCTGATGATTCGCTCGCTGACGCTCGCTCATGCCGTGACCCTCCCCTCGCTGGCGCTCGGGTTGGGTTGCGTCATGAAGTGCTGATGATTCGCTCGCTGACACTCGCTGACGCTCGCTCATCCGCGCCAGCCCAAGGCGTCGAGCAGGCGCTTCACCGAGTTCCCGATGCCATGCTCGGTGACGAGCGCGGCCAGCCGCTCAGGATCTACGGGCTCGGCCGGGATCCGCCCGTCGCCGTTCGGCTCGGTCCACACCCGGGCGTCCCTGGCTACCCGCACCACCCGGGGCGCCACGTCCAGATAGTCGCGCGCGGCGGCGAGCTTGCGGCGGGGTCCTGCTGCCAGGCCGGAGTGCGGGTCGTCGACAGCTGCGGTCAGTGCCTCCACCGACCCCCACGCTCCGATGAGGGCAGAGGCCGTCTTGTCGCCGATGCCGGGAACTCCCGGCAACCCGTCCGACGGGTCGCCGCGGAGCAGCGCGAAGTCTGCGTAGCCGGAGGCGGGCACACCGTACTTGCGCTGCACCCCGGCCTCGTCGAGCACCTCGGCCTTGGCCAGCCCGGCACCGATGTAGCGGACGACCACGGCTGTGGGGGAGGAGCGGGCCAGCTGCATGAGGTCGCGGTCGCCGGTCACCACCTCGACCGGGTCCACGGTCTCCCGCTCGACCAAGGTGCCGATCACGTCGTCGGCCTCCGCCTCCGGCGCGCCGGCCTGGGCCACCCCGATCGCCGCCAACACCTCGAGCAGCACCGGCACCTGCGGCGACAGCTGGTCGGGGACGTCCTCCTCGGACAACTGGGTGAGCTGGCGCGGGTCGGCACCCCCGACGCCGGGCAGCACCTCGCCGGCCACCCGGTGGGTCTTGTAGGACGGGATCAGGGCGACCCGCCAGGCCGGCCGCCAGTCGATGTCCAGGCAGGCGATGACCCGGTCCGGGCGGGCGTCGGTCACCACCTTGGCGATCATGTCCAGTGACCCGCGGATGGCGTTGACCGGGCGACCGTGCGGGCCGGTGATCGACGCCGGCACCGCATAGAACGCCCGGAAGTACATTCCGGCAAGGTCCAGCAGTTGCAGCACGAGGACCGACGCTACCGGTTCACCGGACGAGTCATCGGACCGGATTCGGACAGTCACTCTGGGGCAGCGGACACACCGGTCCAGGCAGCTCTCACCCCGTGCGAGTAAGACTGAAGTCCGCCGGGCCTTCGGTCCGGTTGAAGATGATCACTGCCTGCTCCGGAGAATTCGAGGTCAATCCGAAGGTCGGTGTCCGGCCACACACCGCACCGAGTCTGGCCGCGCCATCGGTTCCGATCGCCCGGTAGTTCACTCGGGTGCACACGTTCGACGCGCCCTGGAGCGACCAGGTTGCAGATTCGTCCGAACCCGTGCTCAACCAGACCACCGTGGTGTCGCCCACGCCTGACAGGGTGCCGCTGACGCCGTCTGCTGGGAACGCCCCGTTTTCGACCACGGTCGGGCTGACATCGGCAAACACCTGCACGGATACAGAAGTCGGTGTCTCGGTGTCGGCTGTGATCGTCACCGTGTAGTCGCCGGACTTCTGGATGAACAGATAGCCTTCGCCTGCGGGTGTGAGATCGCCGTCCTCGGCGTCGTACCGTTCGAGCGCCGTCCCGTCTCCGCACACGATCACCGACGGTTTGCCGGGCGCGTTGTCCAGGGTCGCGCGCACCGTACGATGCGGGTCTTCAGGGCACGAGGCATGTGCGATCACCACTGTGCCGGCCGTGAGTGTCGCAACGCCGCTCACAGATTGTTGGGCGCCCGTAGTCCCGGGAAACGCCAATACGCCGGCCAGCGTCAGCACCGGAGCGCCGGTCACAGGTGTGGCGACGCTCCCGGACGGTGGTTGCGACCCAGGCGCTGTCCTGGAGGCGGTAGCGGTGGTCGCAGCAGTCGGCTCGGAGCGGGTCACCCGGTGCTCCACCACCTCCGCGTAGGCGGCGGTGAACGTGTGACGCCCGGTCGCGGTGACGTCGTAGGCACAGGAGCGGACCTCGCCGGAGGTGGCCCGCTCCCCCAGAAGGTCCCGACAGTCGGCCAGTGCACGGGTCGACGGGTCGACCGACCTGCGCGCCGGTAGTCGGAATTTCTCGCTCGTCTGGCCCGCCGAATAGTCGAACAGAGATGTGGCCGACGAGACCAACCATGCCGACTGGAATGCGTCGAGATCGCCGTTGGTCGAGGTCCCGTCCGGTCGTAGGAGGTCGTCGAAGAAGGAATTCGAGGCGTTGCCGAGGAGACCACGCACCCGCGTTGCGCGGTGTGCGTCCAGTGTGACGCGCAGGAAGAACCCGGCATTCCACACGGCCGAGATCTCGCTCCCGTCCGGCCAGCTGAAAGTCCACCCGGACCCCGCGGCCGTGACGTTGACATCTTCTGCAGTGAAGGATGTCTCGTCGACGACCTGCCCGTCGAGACGTACCGTCACCGGCCCGTCCCAGCTGTTGCTGGTCAAGGTCACCCGGTGCCCACCGGTACCGACTGCCACGGCTGACATGCCGGCACCGAGCCCGAACGGTTGGTGCCGCTCCTGAACAGTGATGGTGCCGGTCGGGTCGGTGACCGTGACGAACTCGCCGAGGTTCATGGCGTCGTACGAGAAGCCGTCAAAGGTGGTGATGTGGGGATCGCCGTTGGATTCCGCCGTCCTCCTCGGTGTCCCGCCGGCGCAATACTGGTCGGGGTTCCACGGGCTGGCTTGGAGGACGAGCCTGGTGGGCTCGGCCTTCGCCGCGAACGAGAGCACCATCGGCGGACGCAGCGGCGTCAGGTTCATCAGCGGGGACGTGCCGGGAGGGCACTCGCACCCTGCCGCTTCGACGCAGAACCAGGTGTCGAGGCCATCGGACAGGGTGACTGTCGAGCCGTTGGCAAGGGTGAGCAGGTAGCCGTCGTGCGGAGTTGCCTTGACGACTCCCACCGTTGAATCGATCCGCAATTCATAGGGATGATGGATCCAATTCCCCTGGCTCTCAACTGTGAGTTGCTCCTTGACTTTCAGGGCAGGCAGGGAGGGGTCGAGGTTGTCGGTCAGCACCGGATCCGAGCCAGGCCAGGGCCATGCGGTTGTCCAGTACGGGTTCGGCGTGCGCGTCGACCGCACGGCGGCGGAGGTCCAGAACAGCTCGAACCATGGATGGTCGAAGCCGCCGGCCCGCAACAGATTTACCGTCGGTTGCCCGGGCCTGCGCAGCATGGTGTCGATGGCCGGGTACGCGTCGAAGTGCATCTGCTGCTGGAACGATTTCGACAGCGGCCAGGCGTCGTAGGCCTGGACATCCAGCGGTTCGAAGGTCTTTGATTTGCCGGAGGAGCCGACGCCGTTGGCCTTCGAGTACCAGTCGAAGTGCACCGGCCAGCCGTCGTCGGCAACTCGACCCCGATAGAGGTCGAAGGCGGCGAAGTCGGCCGATCCCTCGGCCAACCACGCCGGACCCGCGTAGGCGAGCGCATTCTTCGGCAGCACCGAGCGTTGATGACAGTGGAACAGCTCGTGCGCAAAGTAGATCTTGTAGAGCAACTCACTGTGCGGGGTGTTCATCATGACCGGATACACGACGATCGTGCAGGTGGCCCGCTCGGCCACGGCGGTGGGTGGGGGTGCGGTCATCGCCGCGTCGCTGGCGTACGCGGGGAGCTGGCTCTTGGGTATCGGGTGCGCAGATTTGGTCAACACGTAGCGCTCGAAGTAGCCGAGCACGTCCGGCCGGTAGGCGATCCAGTCCTTGATGGTTTGCGCGAGCAGGCCACCGAGTTTTTCGGTTCTTGGCCTTACCGGGACATTTCTCAGGCCTTGTGGCTGCGGGGGCTTCGACGTTGCCGTGACCGGGGCGGGTGACGACGTCGTGGCTGGATGTGAGCTCCGAGTGACGGTTGGCCCCCGGCTGGGTTCCGCCGTCGTCGACGGATCGGGGTGGGCCGCAGTGCCCGTGGGACTCGAGGATGGGGGCCCCAGTTCGTCGGCGTCGAACTCTGCGATGACCTCTCCATCCCCCAGCCACGAGTCGACAACGGTTCGCTGCTCCCGGGTCAGGGATCCGAGGAAGGGTTGAATCATGGACAGCGCCTCTGTCGATGAGAAGCCCTCACCGTCCGGCATGGTCGACGGCGTGGCTCCGGGCAGGCTCGCCACCGACAGATCGAAGATGTCAAGGGCGTCCTGCAGCGTCGGAGCGCCGGTTTGCCCGATCGTCGATCGCAGTTCCTGGGTCCGGTTCGACGGCACGAAGTCCGGCTCCGACCAGACCGTCTCGTCGAACTGTTGCGCGGTCGGCAGTCCGGCCGAGGCGGTCGCCGATGGGCTGGTGAAAGGGCCGGCCGTCGGGTCGCCGACCGTCGGGGGCACTGCGGTGCGTGCGGCCGACGGGGTAAGGCACCCGCGAGGGAGCGGGTTGCGCACCTGGTGCCGTCGACACCGGCCGAGCATTCCCGGCGCTGTTGGTGCAGGCCGCGATGATGCCGACGGACAGCAGTGCCGCGATCACCCGCGTGGCGGCCCGACAGCAGCGCGGGCAACCACGGGTCAGAATTGCTTCCGAACCCATCATGTGGAGCACCACCCGAGTCGTGATCAGCAGATCACCGTGATGAAGAATGGCTCGGCGACATTTTGCCTCTCGCCTTCACTCCAGATGTGGACCTGGGCGGTGTTCGGTGCGCCGTCCACGTAGGTCGTGCCGGAAACGAAAAGCCCAGTATGGTACGCCGTTGCCTGAAAGGAACAGTTTCTGATGTTTCGGGAGAACGTCACCATGTAGATGAGGGAGTTTTCCAGGAGAACGGCTCCTTGGATCTGCGAAGTGCCCACCGGAACCGTGCCGTCTGCGGCGACGAAGCCGGACAGCGGCTTTTCGAAGAATCCGAGAACATCGATCACCACTTGCGTGGGCCCCCCGTAGTTCTTCACGGTGAATTTTCCTGCGGCCGAGAGGGAAATCGGTACGCCCACGGAAGCGGCATTTCCCTTCGGGTAGTTGAGCAGCGTGGCCTTCGGTTCTGCAGCTCCGGCTGTCCACGCGCGCAGGTAGCCGCTGCCCGTCGGTGTCACCGCGGTCATCACCACCGAAACGGAGACCGCTCCGGCGGGAACTCCGCATCCCGCAGCGGTGCCGCCCTGAGCCGAGAGATTCCCGACGGCTGCGTATGTCCGCACCTTTCCGGACGTGAACGGACCACGCAGTGCCGCCTGGGTCGCCGCTCTGGTGTCGGTCAGTCGGCACGGATTGATCTGGCGGAACGTGTTGCTGGACACGGGTTGGGCCGGTGCCACCGCCATCAGCGACGTGGCGCGCCGGGATCCCGGTGCAGCTGCGGCGGGCAAGAGTGTCAGGCAGGCCAGGGTCAAGACGATGACGGCGACAATGCCGCCGCGGATGCGAGGGGCCATGTCGTTCTCCTTCCAGTGGTGTGCCGGTACGGATCGCCGGGACGGGTGGGCTGGGGAAGCCGGTGCTCGGCGGGCGCTTCCGGAGCCGGCAGGTGACATTCAGATCGGAACTACCTCGAAGTGGACGTGGTAGGTCGCGCCGGATCGACCACGGCATCCCGTCCGGAACGTGTAACGGATGCCGTCGATGTGCTCCGTCCGCCCTGCCGCGGCCAGGACGACCAGGTCGCGCGGGGAGAGCCAGAGACCTCGGCTCCCGGGGTGGCCCTCAGCCGGTGCGATCAGGCGGTCGACGGCGGCCGCCCACGCCGGGATCAACGCAGTCAGGATCGGTGCGGCCGGGTCCGCCAGGGCAGGTCCGGCAGTCGAGCTGACGGGCAAGCTGCTCATCCGGTCGGCATGTTCGGTGCGGACGATGCTCTCGATGACCTCCCGACATGCGTTCGGGTCTTTGAGATCCCGATCCATCACGACGACGTACACGTTCATCCCGTACGGCGGACCGCGGTAGATCTCGAGCAGGTCGGGACGGGACCGGCCCGCGCTGAGCCCGGAATACACCTGGGTACGTCTGGTTCCGACCGTGAGTGGCGTTGCCTCGGTGATGAGGATGTAGGCGCCGCTGTCATTGTCGACGTCCTGGCCGATCAACTCCAAGCGGCGCACCCCGGTATAGGAGATCGACACACCCCGTACGTCGATGGCGCCGAGGTCGGGCCACCAATAGATTCCGCCTCCTGCGAACGAGTTCGCTCGGCCGCCGTCGAACTCCGCCTCGTCACTGACCGGGAGCCCGAGATAGCAGGTCGGACCGCCGAGTTCCTGCCACCGAGCATGGATCCTGCCGTGGATTTCGAACACTCCGTCAGGTGCGGTGCCATCCCGACACAGGAAGCCCTCGGCGCAGGACCAGGATCGATCGGGGTCCACGTGAAGCACCGGCCCGAACAGGGCAGACCCACCGAGCGCGTCGTACTTCTGACCGATCGGATCGTCGAGCGCCGGCGGGTCCGGCCCGCTGAGAGGAGAGTCCGCACTGTGTGCGTGCACCTGTCCTCCTGACTTCCGCATGCCCGTCCATGACACGCGCCCCAACGTCACCGAGAAGTGTCGAGCAGCCGCGGATGGTGCACACGCGTAGTCGGTACGCGGATTTCGTGCAGGGGCGTTACGCGCCCGCCAGAACGCTGCCGAACCGGTCGCGGGTTGCGTGCAGTTTCGTACTGGCGTGGTAGACGTGTCCCTCGACCGTGCGGACCGAGACGACGAGGAGGTCCGCGATCTGCTGGTTCGTCATGCCCCGGGCGGCCAAGGTCACCACTTCCCGTTCGCGGCTGGTCAAAGGCAAGGGGCGAGTGAGGGTCAGGAGGGTGGGCGTGCTGGCCCCCCCGGTCTCAACGATCAGCCGCAGAGCGCGCGCGGCCGACGCTCGCGCCGGTGCGCGGTCACCCCGTTCGACGGCCCGGTGGTGCGCCTGGACTGCAGCCTCGGCCGCGGTGAGCAGGTCGCCGAGTTGTTCCCACGCTTCGGACGCCCAGGAGCAGGGCGTTCGCGTCGCCCTGGCGAGCGCCGCCGCATGCTGCGCCGCCGTGGCCGCCCGGGGACCCTCCACCACTTCGCGCAATTCGTTGAGCCGAGCTGCCCCGCTGACGTCGCCGAGACGGACCGCGGTCTGCCAACAGATCACTTCGTATGCGGGATAGCCGGCCGCACGTGCGTGACTGGCGGCCCGGGCGACGGTGGCTATCGCACTCGACAGGGCGCCCTCACCGGCGAGAACGGCGACGTGGGCGAGCATCTCCTCCGGCACCAGGAAGGCCATCATCGGGTGTCGGCGCTCCTGAGCGTCCGCCCACGCCCTCCTGGCCTCCGCGGTTCGCCCGGCAACTGCAAGTGCCTGGGTGAGATGCTCAAGGTGGTAGTACAGCCACCCGCCGAAGTCGCCGAACGGCTCGAGGCCGACTCGTGCCTCGACGAGCAGCTCGATCGCCGCCGCCGCTCTTCCCCTCGCCAACTCGAGCTCGCCGAGTAGGGATGAGATGTGGGCGCCGAACATACTCGACCCATCCGCCGTTGGCACCGGTTGCATCCGTCCGGCGACCGCTGCCGCACCGTCGAGATCGCCGGCCAGCCGCAGGCCTCTGGATTGCAGCGCCGTGATCGGTACGAGATAGGTCGCCGTCTCCGGCCAGATCGGATGGGTCGAATGGGCACGGTCGACCACTGTGGTCAACTCTGCTGATGCCTCCGACGAGAGCCAGATTCGTTGCCGACGCCAAGCACGCGACGACCACTGCGTTGGGATCGGCCTTCGGTGTCTTCAGCACGACCGATGCCGAGCGAGCTCCGTCGACCAAGGCACTCGACTGACTCTGGAATGCGGCGCCAAACGCTTGCAGCACGAGCCTGTTGGCATCCTGGGTGAGGACACGGCCGGCGTCGGCCAGCACGTATTCCGCCGCGTCGAGTTGCCCGGCGTTCCACGCCAGGCCGGCTGCCTTGGTGGCAGCGGTACGGACCAATTCCTCTTCGGTGCTTCCGGAGTCCGACCAGGACGGCGGTTCCTTGTCCCAGTCGAGAACGCCCGCCGCGTAGGCGGCGGCCACCCTGGCCCGCGCCCCGCCGCCTGCCGCGATCGCGGCCTTCGCGAGCCGCAGGCTCGGGTTGGGGTCGAAGAAGCCGGCCGCAATCTCGGCAGCGGCACTGAAGAGATCGGCATCGGCAGGCACGTCCGCGTCCAGCGCGAGCATCGCCAGCCGCAACACCTCCATCGGAGACTCTCGCCCTTGCTCGAGGAGGTTCGCGACAATTTCCGTGCGCAGCCGCCGCGCGCGCAAGGGTCCGAGCGTGATCCGTCTCGACTCTCCGTACAGCGGATGTGCCAAACGAACTGGATGAGGCTTGTCGGCCTCGACCAGCACCAAGCCACCGGCCTCGGCATCCTCGATCGCCGAGCGGCTCGCGAGACGGGTCATGACTTCTAGTTCGAGTGGCTCGGTCACCGAAAGAAGATCGACGACAAGCGCGACGGGCGCCGACATCTCGCCCATTCTCAGATCGACCAACTCCTGTAGGCCAGATGTCATGTGAATTCGTCCCGGCCAGTGCCACCACCCGCCGCTGCGCCGCAGCTGTCCGGCGTCCAATTCACCGTCCACCAGGAGTCGCAGGAACATCGGATTGCCGTGGGTCACCGACCACAACAATCCCGAAGTCCCGCGCTGGACCGGACCACCGAGACCGGACTGGAGCAACTCGTGCACCTCGTGCGCCGTCAGGGGTGGAACTTCGAGGCGGTCGAGGTAGTCGTCCTTCCACAATGCCGTGATCGTGTCGGTCGGGGCCCCGCCCGCCCGGACAGTCAGTATCAGCGAGACCTCTCCGCGCACGCCGAGTTGATGGACCAGGACAGCCGATGCGGGATCGAGAAGGTGTGCGTCGTCGATCCCGATGACGACGGGCCTCCCTGAGCGAACGACGGCCTCGATGAACTCCTGTGGTGAACCGCCTGCACTTGCAACTGGGTGTGGGAGTGCTCCGGCGAATGCACCGTACGGCAGCCCACGAGCGGAATCTGTTGCGACCACCCATAACACGGCGCTGCCGGCACGCTCTGCGCGCAGCACAGCCTCACGCGCCAGCCTTGTCTTTCCGACTCCAGCGGCGCCGACCAACACCACGCCGCGCTTGGACTCCGTGGCGAGCGTCGCATCGATCGCCTGAATCTGGACGCTTCGGCCGATCATCGGCCACGACTGGCTCACCCTGCACCATCCTCAGTCACGGCCCGGTGAGGGTTTCCCGATGCGGCCGAACGTTGTGTGCGGACCGCGCCCGGCCGCGTCGAACGATTTGAACCGGTACGGAGCCATCAACGCGCACATCGCCGCCGCCTGCATCGCCGGACTGCCACAAAAGAACTGCTGCACCTGGAACTTAGTCCTGAACGGCCGTTTCGCCCATACCCGACATTGGCCCCAGAATCTCCCAGCGTCCGGTCCGCTTGCGGCCTCGCTCCGCTCGGCGCGACTAGTCTTCCCGGCATGTCGGTGGACGCTGCTGTTACCTCGAGCACGCGCTCGGACCGTGCTCTGCGCGAGCCGGCGACGCCGGCCACCCTGGCCGACCGAATCGCCCGGCTGGCCGGTCAGGCGGCCAAGGCCGGTGCGGATGCGGTGATCGTGTCGCCCGGCGCCGACCTGCGCTATCTGCTTGGGCATTCGGTGGCCTCGCACGAGCGGCTGACCTGCTTGGTCGTCGACCCGGAGGAACGGCTCGGTTGTTGGTGCCCCAGCTGGAACGGCCGGGCTGGGACGGCACGCCGGTCGAACAACTGGGCATCGACATCGCTACCTGGCTCGACGGGGAGGACCCGTACGCGGCCATCGCCCAAACGCTCCGACCGGCGGCGCGGGTGTTGTCGGTGGACAACTATCTGCCCGCCATGCATGCCCTCGGGCTGCAGGGTGCGGTCCCGGGGTCGGAGTTGACCCTGGCCGGTCCGGCGATCAGTGAGCTGCGGATGCACAAGGACGCGGACGAGGTCGCCGCCCTGGCCGCAGTCGGCGCGGCGATCGACCGGGTGCAGCGCCGGATCGACGAGTGGCTGATCCCGGGCCGCACGGAACACGAGGTGGCCGCGGACATCGCCGCCGCCCTGGTCGAAGAGGGCCACGCCGCCGCCGACTTCGTCATCGTGCCTCCGGCCCGAATGCCGCCAGCCCCCACCACGAGGCATCCGACCGGCTGATCGGGCGGGCGAGCCGGTGGTCATCGACATCGGCGGACCGAGCCCGGCCGGGTACTACTCCGACTGCACCCGCACCTATGTCACCGGGCCGGCTGCCCCCGACGACGTGGCCGAGGTGCACGGCATCGTCCGGGCCGCGCAGGCCGCCGGGGTTGCCGCGGCCGTTGTCGGCGCGAGCTGCGAGTCGGTCGACGCCGCCGCCCGCCAGGTGATCGTCGAAGCCGGGTACGGCGAGCACTTCATCACCCGCACCGGCCACGGCATCGGGCTGGAGGTGCACGAAGATCCGTACATGGTTCGCGGAAACGCACGCCGGCTCGAGCCCGGCATGGCCTTTTCCGTGGAGCCCGGTGTCTACCTGCCAGGGAGGTTCGGCGTGCGCATCGAGGACATCGTGGTGGTCACTGTGGACGGGCCGGTACGGATGAATGCCTGCCCGACCGACCTGATCGTGCTGGACTGACCCGGTGCTCGAAGACCTGGACGCCAGGATCGTCGCGGTCCTCGCCGCCGACGGACGCTGTTCGTACACCGACTTGGCGGAGCGGGTCGGCCTGTCCGTGTCCGCCGTGCACCAGCGCGTTCGCCGCCTGGAACAGCGGGGCGTGATCCGCGGCTACGCAGCGCAGATCGACAGCGAACAGATCGGGCTTCCGTTGACCGCCTTCGTCTCGCTCACCCCGATCGATCCCGGCGCACCCGACGACTACCCGCAGCGACTCGCGGTGCTGCCCGAGATCGAGGCCTGCCATTCGGTGGCCGGCGTGGAGTCCTACATCGTCAAGGTGCGGGTGGCCTCGCCGTCGGCGCTCGAGGCGCTGCTGGGGCAGATCCGGGCCCACGCGGCGGTCTCGACCAGGACAACGGTCGTGCTCTCCACGCCGTACGAGGACCGGCCGGTGCCGATCACCGTCGCGGCGCCGGTCGACGTCGCAGCGGACCGGTCGGGTGAGTGATCGCGGCCGAGGCTGGTCAGCTCACCGGCCGGGATCGCGGCACGCCTGGAGCAGGCCGCCGACGGCGCTGGCCGCCCTGTCGCTGGTCGCCGTGGCTCTCGCCGGCTGCACCGACCAGCAGCCGGGGACGCCGCAGGCCGGCACCACCGCGCCCGCAGCGGCGTCCGGCGTCGACTGGACCGGCAGTGCGGCGATCGCTGCACTGGGGTCCATCCCGGCGACGTTCGACGCCAAGTTCCACATCGCCCTGCTCGATCCCGCGTCGTTGAACCTGGTCGGCCGGATCGGCGGCGACGCCGGCCCGACCACCGCGCCCAGCACCGGCGGGCGCCCGCCGGCCGAGTCGGCGTGGCTGAACAACTCGACGTCGAACCAGGTCTGCGCGGCGGTGCTGGACGATCGGTCGGCTCCGGCGGTGCGCACCGCCCCACCGGACAAGATGCTGTCGGTCTGGTTCAACGGGACCGACGCCGAACAAGAACTCGGCGTGTGCCAGGGCGCGATCGATGCCGGCCGGCTCGGTGACCCGGAACTGCGCGATGGTGCGGTGACCGCACAGACGGTGGCTGGGGTGAACGGGTTTCGCGGGCCACACGGTTGGGCCGGTTACCGCGAAAGCCCCCCCGTTACCTACCTTGTCGGCAGCGATGTGCCGGACGACACCCGGACAGCGGTGCTCGACGGCTCTGCCGTTTCCGGGTCATTGGCCGAGGATCGCCAGGTCAGGGCCGTCCTCGACGAAGTGCCGCACGCGGCGATGGTCGACATGGGCACCGTGTACCTGCAGGGGAACCCGCTCGACGCAACGGACGAGATCACCGCGGCCCTGTCCACCGCCATGCGCAGCGCGGGAGTCACCCAGTTGCCTGTCGCAGATTTTGTCGGATACGGCTGGACGCCCGGCACGCGCAGGGTCGGCACGGCCACCTTCGTCACCACCTACGGCTCGACCCAGGAGGCACAGGCCGTCGGCGCGGTGCTGAGCGCCCTGTGGCCGGCCCTGGCTGACACCGCGTTCGCGGGCGCCGGCACCACGGTCGACGGTCAGGTGGTGGTCACCACCATGGCTGATGTCGGCGCAGCCGAATTCAGCCTGCGCGATCGGACCATCCTGGACTACCCGGCGCTGGTCAGCGGATCCTGAGCCGACGGTCGAACGAGCCCCCGGCACCACCGCCGCGGCATGCCGTCGTCCTCCGATGATTGAATCGGGAGATGCCCTCCGCTTCGTCTGCTGAACCTGCTGCTGTGTCCTACCCACCGGTCGATCGGGACGACGTCGTCGAGACGTTGCACGGGACGACCGTGGCCGACCCGTACCGGTATCTCGAGGATCCGGACGGTGAGCGCACCCAGGCGTTCGTCGCAGCGCAGAACGCGATCTCCGAGCCGTATCTGGCCGGTCTCCGGAGCCGTGAATGGTTCGGTCGCACGGTGATCGGCCTGCTGACCCCGGCACGTCAGGGCACTCCGTGGGAACGCGGTGGCCGGTACTTCCGCCTGGTCAACCCGGGGGAGTTGGACCAGGACCAATTGGTGGTGGCCGACTCCCTGGACGAGTTGCTCGCCGGCGGCCGGGTGCTGCTGGACCCGAATCGGCTCGCGCACGACGGCACCGTTGCGCTGACCGCGGCCGAGGTGAGCCCGGACGGCCGGTTTCTCGCGGCGGCTCTGGCCGAGGCCGGCTCCGACTGGCTGACCATTCGGGTTCATGACGTGGGTACCGGCGCGGCCACCGATGACGTGCTGAGCTGGGCGAAATGGGTCCTGCCGAGTTGGCTGGCCGACGGGACCGGCTTCCTGTACTGGCGCTATCCGGAGCCGGACGGGCAGGAATTCACCGACGCGATGGGTGCCGGTGAGTTGGTCCTGCACCGGTTGGGCACCGCGCAGCACACCGACACGCCGGTCTGGTCACGCCCCGCCGACCGCGACTGGATGGTCGACCCGTATGTGTCCCCGAACGGTCGATGGCTGGTCCTGACCGCGGCACCGGGCACCGACTCGAGGTCAACCATCGAAGTGCGCCGCATCGGAGCCGGCCCCGCCGGTGCGATCATCGAGGACGAAACGCAGGTGCTGGTCGAGGAACTCACCGACGCACACCGCGTGGTCGCTGTGGACGGAGACACCCTGTTCCTGCGTACCGAGCGTGGGGCCGAACGGGGTCGACTGGTCGCCATCGACCTGGCAACGCCGGGAGCGGACTGGGTCGAGATCGTCGCCGAGCACCCGACGGACGTGCTGGCCGATGTCGTGGCCGCCGCCACGGGATTCGTTCTGGTCTGGTCGGTCGACGCGGCACATCGGATCGAGATCGTCGATCGCTCCGGCGGCCATCGCGGGGATGTCGAGCTGCCGTTCCCGTCGGCGGTGGTCGCGTTGCACGCACGCACCGGATCGGACGAAGTCTTCGTCGGATCGAGCTCGTTCACCCGCCGGCTCGACATCGCCCGGCTCGACCTGACCGCGGACGGCTCCGGGCCGTCCCGCCTCTCCTCCGGTGCGACCGAGCCGGTGGCTGCATTCGTCGCGGAACGGCGACACGGCACGTCGGTCGACGGCACGCGGGTCCCGATGACGGTGGTCCGTCGCGCGGACCTGTCCGACGGGACCAGGCCGACGTTGCTCTATGGGTACGGCGGGTTCGACATCCCCGTCCTTCCTACGTTCTCGGCCTTGTTCGCCGCGTGGGTGCAGGCCGGTGGCGTGCTCGCGGTGGCCAATCTGCGCGGCGGCGGCGAGTTCGGCGCCGCCTGGCACGAGGCCGGCATGAAAGCGGCCAAGCAGCGGGTGTTCGACGACCTGTACGCCTGCGCCGAACAGTTGGTCGGCGATGGCCTCACGAGCCGCGAACAGCTTGCCGTGCACGGCAGGTCGAACGGTGGGCTGTTGGTGGGCGCGGCCATGACCCAACGGCCGGACCTCTGGGCGGCGGCGCTGCCCACCGTCGGTGTGCTGGACATGCTTCGGTTCCATCTGTTCACCATCGGCTGGGCGTGGGCCTCCGAGTACGGCACTCCCGACGACCCGAGCGACTTCGCCACCCTGCATGCCTATTCGCCGCTCCACAACCTCGTCGAAGGCACGACGTACCCGCCGACGCTGGTGACGACCGGGGACCACGACGATCGGGTGGTGCCCGCACACTCGTTCAAGTTCACCGCAGAACTGCAGCGCTGCCAGGCAGGCGCTGGTCCGGTCATCCTGCGGGTCGACACCAGGGCCGGGCACGGCATGGGCAAGCCCATCCACGCGCTGGCCGACGAGTACGCCGACCAACTGACCTTTGCCGCCGAGCACACCGGCCTGGTGCCGGGAGCGTGAGCAGGCCCATCGCCAGCGCGGCCTCGGTCGGATTCCGCTCCGACCGCGGGCCGGTGCTGGCCTCGTTGATGCTGGCGACCTCGCTGGTCGCACTGGATTCGACCATCATCGCCACCGCGGTGCCTTCGGTGGTCGCCGACCTGTCAGGGTTCGACCAGTTCCCGTGGCTGTTCTCGGCCTACCTGCTGGCCCAGGCGGTGACCGTGCCGGTGTACGCCAAGCTCGCCGACACCTTCGGCCGCAAACCCATCATGTACGTCGGCATCGGGCTGTTCCTGGCCGGCTCCGTGCTCTGTGGATTCGCCTGGAGCATGACGGCGCTGATCGTGTTCCGCGCCCTGCAGGGTCTGGGGGCCGGGGCGGTCCAGCCGATGAGCATGACCATCGCCGGTGACATCTACACGGTCGCGGAGCGGGCCAAGGCCCAGGGTTACCTGGCCAGCGTGTGGGGTATGTCGGCGGTGATCGGTCCGCTGCTGGGCGGCGTGTTCAGTGAGTACGTCTCCTGGCGCTGGATCTTCTTCGTCAACATCCCGCTGTGCCTGGTGGCCTGGTGGATGTTGCGCAGGTCCTTCCACGAGACCCAGCAGCCGCGGCGCACGCACCGGATCGACGTGGCCGGCGCGGCCCTGCTCACCGCTGCACTGACGGTGCTGATCCTGGCGCTGCTCGAGGGTGGACGGGCTTGGGCGTGGTCCTCGATGACCAGCTGGACGATGTTCACGGTCGTCGCCGTGCTGCTGGTGGCGTTCGTATTCGTGGAACGGCGGGCTCCGGAACCGGTGCTGCCGTTGTGGGTGTTCCGCAGCCGCCTGATCACTGCCGCCGCTCTGGTGTCACTGTTGGTCGGGGCCATCGTCATGGGCGTCACCTCCTACGGGCCCACCTATCTGCAGGACGTGCTGCACCACGGGCCGCTGGCGGCCGGCTTCGCACTGGCCACCATGACCATCGGCTGGCCGATCGCCGCGTCCCAATCCGGCCGGCTCTACCTGCGGATCGGATTCAGGGCGACGGCGGTGATCGGCGCGGTGATCGCCGGCGGTGGGGCGACGCTGCTGGCGCTGCTCGGCGCGCATTCGTCGATCTGGCAGGTCGCCGCAGTGTGTTTCATCGTCGGGGCAGGCATGGGCCTGGTAGCGAGCCCGACGTTGATCTTCGCCCAGTCCAGCGTCGGCTGGTCCGAGCGTGGTGTGGTCACCGGGACCACCATGTTCACCAGGTCGATGGGCAGCGCCGTCGGCGTCGCGGTGTTCGGAGCGCTGGCGAACGCGATCGTTTCCGGTGCCGTGACCGGCGGGCAGGCGCCGGACCCGGCGACGCTCTACCAGGCGACCCATCGGGTGTTCGTGGCCGTCGCCGTGCTCGTCGGGCTGATGCTGCTCGGCACGCTGGCCCTGCCGGCCGGCCGCGGGGAGGACGCGCCGGCCGATGTGGAGCGAGTCGCCGACCCGGGCACCGGCAGCCGGACCGAGACCGCTGACCTCGGCGCGATCCCCGAGCCCCGGCTAGCGTCGGGCGATGGGTGAACTCACCGAGTACCTGGCCACGGTCTCCACCGCTGACGGCGAGGCCCTGGCCCATGTTCGCGACCTGGCCCTCGAAGTATGTCCGGAGGCGGAGGAGGGTCGCAGTTACGGCATGGCAGCCCTGCGGTTCCGCGGCAGACCACTGCTCGGCTTCGTCGCCGCGAAGTCGCACCTGAGCGTGTTCCCGTTCAGCCCGGAGGCCGTGGACGCGGTCGCCCCGGCACTCGAGGGGTTCAGCCTGTCCAAGGGCACCATCCGGTTCACAGCGCACCAGCCGCTGCCCGACGAGGTGATCCGTGAACTGGTGAGGGTGCGGCTCGGCCAGATCGAGGGCTGATTCCGGCTCAGCTGACGACGTTGTGCTGGACCTGCCGCATCTCCCTGGAGAGTTGGTAGATCAGCTCGACGCCCGCGGCGCCCACCGCGCCGACGATCAGTGACTGCCACAGCAGCGGCGCCGGCAGGTCGAACTCGAAGAACTTCCGGCCGGCGGGCAGGATGAACGCGAGCGCAGCCAGCGCGATCATGCTCGCGATGAGCGCGGCCTTCCACGGCCGGAACGGCCGGGCGAGCACGATCAGAATCCAGAACGACACGGTGAGCAACGCGACCGTGGCGCCGGTGCCCGGCCGCCAGCACTCCACGTCGGCCACCTGCTTGGCGCCGGACACCACGCCACAGCGGGTGGCGAACTCCTCGGGCGGCATGCCGTACTCACCGTTCGACCAGAGGTAGGAGACGGTGACCGCCAGGCCGGCCACCGCACCGGCCGGCACGGCGAACCTCAGCACCCGGCGAAGGAAGCCGGGGACGTACCGGCGCCGGTTCGGGCCGAGGGCCAGGAAGAACGCCGGAATGCCGATGGTCACGGCGGACACCAGGGTCAGCTGGCGGGGCAGGAACGGGAACGGCAGGAAGAACACCGCGGCCATGATGATGGCGATCAGACTCATCACGTTCTTGGCCAGGAACAGGTTGGCCACCCGCTCGACGTTGCCGATCACCCGTCGCCCCTCGGCCAGCACCGACGGGAGGTGCGAGAACCGGCCGTCCAACAACACCAGTTGCGCCACCGCCTTGGTGGCTTGGGCACCGTTGTTCATCGCCACGCCGATGTCCGCGTCCTTGAGGGCGAGCGCGTCGTTGACCCCGTCGCCGGTCATCGCGACCACGTGGCCGTCGGCCTGCAGGGCGTGCACCAGGGCGCGCTTCTGTTCCGGTGACACCCGGCCGAACACCGTGGTGTGCCGGGCGATCTCACGCAGCTCCTCGACGTCGGTGCCCATGGTTCTGGCGTCCCTGGCACCGTCGTCACCCACGTCGAGACCGACGCGGCGCGCGATGGCCGCGACGGTGACAGGGTTGTCGCCGGAGATCACCTTGATCGTCACACCCTGGTCGGCGAAGTACTGCAGAGTCTCCTTCGCGTCGGGGCGCACCTGCTCGGACAGCGTGACCAGGGCCGCCGGCTGTAGATCGGCCGGAAGTTGCTGGCCGCTGAGCGGCGCGTCGCTCCGCGCAATGAGAAGCACCCGGCGACCTTGCAGGGCGAACTGCTGGACCTGACCGCGCAGCGGAGAATCCTCCGGCAGCAACACGTCCGGCGCGCCCATGACCCAGGTACCGCGGTCGGCGAAGCACGCCGCGCTCCACTTGCGGGCCGAGTTGAAGGCGACCGTGTCCAACCGGACCCAGTCGGTCGGAGGCTCGATCGCCGCGGCCACCGCCTTCAGCGTGCCGTTCGCGTTCGGGTCGTCGGCCAGCGCGCCGAGGCAGGCTCGCACGGTGCCGCCGTCGTGACCCTCGATGGGGTGGACGTCCTCGAAGACGATGTCGCCGACGGTCAGCGTCCCGGTCTTGTCCAGGCACACCACGTCCACCCTGGCCAGCCCTTCGACGGCCGGCAGTTCCTGCACCAACACCTGCTGGCGAGTCAGGCTGACGGCGGCCAGCAGGAACGCCACCGAGGTCAGCAGCACCAGGCCCTCGGGCACCAGCCCGACCAGTCCGCCGGTGGACCTGATGACCACCTCGCGCCAGCCCTGATCACCGATCACCCTTGCCTGCGACCAGATCTGCAGCGGTAGGGCGATGATGATCACCCAGGTGATGTACTTCAGCAGGGTGTTGACCGACGCCTGGATCTCCGAGTGGGTCCGGGTGAACTTGCGGGCTTCGGCCGCGATCTTGTTGGCGTAGGCGGCGGCGCCCACCGCGGTCGCCGGGAATCGACCGGCGCCCGCCACCACCGTGGTGCCGGAGCGGACCTCGTCGCCGGCACCCTTGGGGATGGCATCCGACTCGCCGGTCAAGTTGGACTCGTCGATCTCCAGACCGGTGGCCGACAGCAGCGTCCCATCGGCCGGCACCTGGTCCCCGGTACGCAGTTCGATCAGATCGTCCTGGACCACCTCGGCTGTCGGTACCTCGACCAGGATCCCGTCCCTGACCACCCGGGTCGTGGGCGCATTCAGCAGCGCGAGCTGATCGAGTTTCCGCTTGGCCAGGTACTCCTGGACGATGCCGATCAGCGAGTTGACCACCAGGACCACGCCGAACAATGCGTCGGCGATCGACCCGGCGATCAGGATCATCACGAACAGCGCACCCAGGATGGCGTTGAACCGGGTGAAGACGTTGGCCTTGACGATTTCCCAGATGGACCGCGACGATCGGGCGTCGGTGGCGTTGGTCTGACCGCGGGCGACGCGATCGGCCACCTCGGCCGAGGTCAATCCGGCGTGCTCGGCCTGCAGGTCCGCGGTCGGGGCGTCGGGTTGTGAACTCACTGTGACACTCTCCCAGACCGCGGCGCCGACCGGTATGTCCGACGTCCGCCGGGGTGGGTAGCGTCCGTTCTGCGCGACACGCCGATGCCCAACGGAGTGTCGCGCAGAACCAGCGGAACTCACCCGGGATGCACCTGATGCTCACCTTGCTGCGCAACGGACGGATCCACTCCGCCGCCGACCCCGAGGCCACCGCCCTTGCCTTCGTCGGGGACACGCTCACCTGGATCGGCGGCGAGCATGCGGTCGCCATGGCCGGAAAGCCAGACCGGACGGTCGACCTCGCCGGGGCCCTGGTGGTGCCGGGTTTCGTCGACGCGCACGTGCACTGCACCGACGCCGGCCTGTCGTTGACCGGGCTCGATCTGTCGACCACCACGTCCTTGGCCGAGTGCCTCGCGCTGGTCAGCAGGTTCGCCTCGACCACGGACGCCGGCGTGGTGTGGGGTCACGGCTGGGACGAAACCCGGTGGCCCGAGAACCGGCCCCCCACCCGTGCAGAGGTCGACGCGGCCGTGCGGGGCCGGCCGGGTTACCTGGCTCGAGTGGATGTGCACTCGGCCGCGGTGTCGTCCACCTTGGCCGCCACTGTCGACCGCGGTCCCGACCTGGACGGCTGGCACCCGGACCTGCCGCTCACCAGGGCCGCGCACCACGCCGTCCGGTCGCAGGCCAAGGCACTGCTCGGCGAGACCGCAAGAGCCGCAGCCCAACGGGCGTTCCTGACCCGGTGCGCGCAGCGCGGGATCGTCGAGGTGCACGAGTGCGCCGCAGCCGACAACCAGGGCCGGGCCGACCTGGTCGGCCTGCTTGCCCTCGAGGCGCCGATCTCGGTGCTCGGTTACCTGGGTGCAGCGGTCGACGACCCGGAACTGGCGGTGGACCTGCTCGCCGAGACCGGTGCCGTGGCCCTTGGCGGCGACCTGGTGGTGGACGGCGCGCTGGGTTCGCGGACCGCCTCCCTGCGCGCGCCGTACTCGGATTGTGCCGGCGTGCCCGGCGTCAACGCGGTCGGGGCCCGCTACCTGGACGACGCCGCCATCGTCGACCACCTGGTTGCCTGCGCGGTGGCCGGCGTGCAACCAGGGTTCCACGCCATCGGCGACGACGGTGTCGGCGCGGTCGGAGCTGCCCTTCTGGCGGCCGCCGACCGGCTCGGGCCCGGCGGCTCGGCGATGCTGGCCGGCGTGACCCCTCGGGTGGAACACGCGGAAATGCCCGACGCCGCCACGATCGCCGCATTTGCCGCCACCGGCACGGTGGCATCGGTGCAGCCCTTGTTCGATGCGTTCTGGGGCGGCCCGGACGGCATGTATGTGCGACGCCTCGGTGCCGAGCGGGCGGCGCCGATGAACCCGTTCGCGGCGTTCGCCGCCGCCGGCGTGACGCTGGCCTTCGGCTCGGATGCCCCGGTCACCCCGGCCGAACCGTGGCTGGCCCTGCGGGCGGCGGTGCACCACCGGACAGCCGGTTCGGGCATCTCGGCGCGCGCTGCCATGCTGGCTCACACCCGCGGCGGTCACCGGGCGGCCCGGCGCACCGGTCGCGGCGCCGGCACCGTCGCCGTCGGCGCCCCGGCGCAGTTCGCCGTGGTGAGCGCGGGGGAGCTCGTTCGGCCGGCCGCGGACCCCGCGGTGCAGCGCTGGTCCACCGATCCCCGGTCCCGGGTGCCCCTGCTGCCCGACCTGTCGCCGGGCGCCGAGCTCCCGACGACGCTGTGCACGGTCGTCGACGGCCGGGTCGTCCACGACGTCGGTCTGTTCAACTCCTGAGCCCTGCACCGGGAACGCCTTGCTCCTGAATCCTGGAGTTGGGGCATGCGGGCCCCGACCAGTGGCTCTCCCTCTACGCTGAACGGGTGGCGTCACCGACGGTGGGAAGTGAGCCGGTGGACGCCAGTTCCGCCGGCCCTCAGGGGTCGGTTCCGGCCGCTGGGACGTCGGGCCGTCGAGCGCCGGGCACCCTGCTGATCCGGTGGGGCCGGGCCCTGCGCGGCACCGGTGGGCTGCGGATCCTCGCCGCGTTGGCCGGCGGACTGACGATGTACGGCTCGTTCGCCCCGTCCACCCAGTGGTGGGCCGCCGTCGTCGGCACCGCCCTGTTGGGCCTGGCGCTGGCCGGAACCGGGTGGCGGTCCGGCTACGGGCTCGGGGTGATCTTCGGGCTCGGCTTCTACCTGCCCCTGCTGACCTGGTCGAACATCTACGTCGGCGATCTGCCGTGGATAGCGCTGTCCACCGCCGAGGCGTTGTTGCTCGGCATCGCCGGCGCGCTCATCGCGGTGGTCTCCCGCCGGCTGCCGGTCTGGCCGGTGTTCGCCGCGGCCGCCTGGGTGGCCGGCGAGGCTCTGCAGGCCCGGTTCCCGTTCGGTGGGTTTCCGTGGGGGTCGGTCGCGTTCTCCCAGCCCGACGGCCCGTTGCTGCCGGCGGCAGCCCTGCTCGGCTCGCCGGGCCTGACCTTCCTCACCGTGCTCGCCGGCTTCGCCATAGCCGCGTTGCTCCGAGTGGTTTGGGACCGGCGACATGGCCGCTCGGTGGGACGCGGCCCGGTGCTCGTCGCGGTCGGGTTGGTCGTCGCACCGTTCCTGCTCGGGGTCGTCGGGCGCGCAGCCGAGGTGGATCCCGCGGCCTACCCGAGCACTGTGATCGCGGTGATCCAGGGCAACGTCCCTGAACCGGGCCTGGAGTTCAATGCGCGCCGCCGGGCGGTCACCGACATGCACGTGCAGGAGACCGAGCGGCTGGCTGCCGCCGTCAGGGCCGGCACCGCACCGAAGCCGCAACTGGTGATCTGGCCGGAGAACGCCTCGGACATCGACCCGTACCGCAACGCCGACGCTGCCGCCGAGATCTCCGCGGCAGCCAGAGACATCGGCGTGCCCATCCTGGTCGGCGCGGTGGTGCAGGCGGAGCAACCGGGCGCGAGTTACAACCGCGGCATCGTCTGGGATCCGGTGACGGGCCCGGGGGAGTACTACGACAAGCAACATCCGGTCCCGTTCGGCGAGTACATGCCGTACCGGTCGTTCTTCCGGATCTTCTCCGACCAGGTGGACCTGTTGCGGGGCGAGTTCCTCCCCGGCAACCGGGCGGGCAACCTCGAGGTCGGCGGGGTGGCCGTGGGCGACGTCATCTGTTTCGAGGTCGCCTACGACGAGCTGGTGACCGACGTGGTGAACGGCGGCGCCCAAGTCCTGGTCGTGCAGACCAACAACGCCACCTTCGGCTGGACCGATGAGACCTACCAGCAGCAGGCGATGAGTCGGGTCCGGGCGGTGGAACACGGCCGGGAGGTACTGATCGCGGCAACATCGGGGGTGTCGGCGGCGATCCGGCCGGACGGATCGGTGGAGTCGTCCATCCCGCTGTTCACCGCCGGGTACCTGACACCGCAGGTTCCGCTCATCACCACGCGGACGTTGGGTACCGTGCTGGGCACACCGGTGGAGTGGGTGCTGACCGCGCTGGCACCGGTGGCATTGCTGATCGCCTGGGTGGTGGCCCACCGCCGCCGACCGGACCTGATCGCTCCCGCTGGGAGCCCTGCCGAGGAGAGCACCGAGAAGTGACTGAATCGCCGCGCAGCGGGGGAGTCGGCCGGGTTCTGGTGATTGTCCCGACCTTCAACGAACGGGAGAACCTGCCGCTGATCCTTGACCGGATCCGGGCGGCCGTGCCCGAGGCGTCGGTGCTGGTGGTGGACGACGGGTCGCCCGACGGCACCGGGGCGATCGCGGATGAGCGGGCGGCGGCCGACGAGTCGATCGACGTCATGCACCGGACGGTGAAGGACGGACTCGGCGCCGCCTATATCGCCGGGTTCCGCTGGGGCCTGGACGCCGGGTACGACGTGCTGGTGGAGATGGACGCCGACGGGTCGCATGCGCCTGAACAGCTGCCCAGGCTACTGGGTGCCCTGTCCCATGCCGACGTCGTGCTCGGCGCCCGGTACGTTCCGGGCGGCGCCGTGGTCAACTGGCCCAAGAGCCGTGAGTTCATTTCCCGCGGCGGCAATCTCTACTCCCGGCTGGCGCTCGGAGTGCCGCTGCACGACATCACCGGGGGTTACCGGGCCTACAAGGCCGAGGTGCTGCGGGCCCTGAAGCTCGACGAGATCGCCTCACACGGTTACTGCTTCCAGATCGACGTGGCCTGGCGGGCCATCCAATCCGGGTTCACCGTGGCGGAGGTACCGATCACCTTCACCGAGCGCACCCTCGGCGAGTCGAAGATGAGCGGCTCGATCGTCCGCGAGGCATTCCTCAAGGTCGGCGTCTGGGGCCTGCGGCACCGCTGGGAACAGGTGCGTGACCTCGTCTCCGGCAACTCCCGACCGCGGGAGGTCAGCTCGATCGATGGCGACGCGACCGGGCAGGAGCAGGTCGGCAAGCACCGCGGCTGACACCCCGCGCCCCGGGGTACCCGACGTACACGAAGGGCGCCGCTCCCGCGCGGGAACGGCGCCCTCGGCACCACTGATCGGCGTGCGCCGCCGCCTCAGGAGGCGGTGCGCCGCGCCTTGACCTCCGCCAGCCGCTCGTTGAGGATCTCCTCGAGCTCCTCGATCGAGCGACGCTCGAGCAGCATGTCCCAGTGGGTCCGCGGCGGCTTCACCGCCTTGGCCTCCGGCACCGAGCCGTCGACCAGCGTCGACTCCAGGCCGTGCATGCGGCAGTCCCAGACGGCCGGGACCTCGGCATCGTCCGCGAGCGGGACGGTGAATTCGTGGTCACGCGGGCACGCGTAGGTCGCGGTGCGCCGAGGGGCCAAGTCGTGATTGCGGTCGGCTTCGTAGCTGGTCGAGCCGAGCCGGGATCCGCGCAGAACGCGGTCTGCCATGGTGTGTCCTTCCTGTGCCGCCCGGGCGAGTGACGGCCGATCAACGGTGCGGGCCCCGCCGGACGGCCCGCAACCAGGTCCGCGAGGACCCAGAAATACTTCGCGATGTTCACCGACCACAACGCGATCACGTCGGTGTTCGTTCCCGCGCCATGCCTCGGATGGTTCCGTATACGAGACGCGGGGGCGTGCGGTTCATCACGCGACCGATCGGTGACCGGCGCCGCAGCGCGGGCAAGAGTACCGCAGGTGCCGCTCGGCGGGCCAATCCGCCCGTGATCAGGCCACGGTCAGCGGCGAGGAGTAGTCGGGCCGGCCGGGGAGCCCGACGCCCGCGTCCACCGGATGGGCCAGTCCCGGACGCCACATCAGGATCCTGGACTCCTCGGCCAGGCCGATGGGCAGCACCAACCAATGGTCTTTCCCGGCGAAGGACAAGGTGATCGAACTCTTGGGGGCCAGTTGGATGCCTGGCACGTCGGTCATCCGGCCGGTCGCCAGGTCCAGGACCGCGATCCCGGTCGGCCCGGCCGGATGGTCCCCGGCGAAGTGGGGATCGGGTGGGTTGTTGTAGGTCAGGAAGCTCGCCATGGCTCCGTCCGTGCTGATCGCGCCGTAGCCGACGCTCCGGCCCTGATCCAGGCGCGCCCATACCGTCCGCGTCGTCCCATCGGCCAGATCCTCGACGTGGACCGCGCATCTCCCGATGCAGGAGGCGCCGGCCCACACCACGCGGCCGTTGTCCACGGTGTAGGTGACGTCGGTCGACCCGAAACTGGCGATGACACGCCTGGTGGCCAGGTCGAACACTTCGACGGGCCCGTTCGTCTCGCCGTCGGGCAGCCACTTGTTCCCGATGATGAGGCCGCGAAATCCGCCCCTCGGGATGAACCCCTTCGGCAGGCGCACCGGCGACGCGCCCGCGATCGTCGGGGCCAGCTGCATCGGTGCCTCGGCCAGGTAGTCGCCGTCCGCCTGCACCGGCCACCGGGACAGCCACGTCAGGTCGCCGCCGGAAATCAGCGAACCCGGAGCGAACCCCGGCGCTCGGGCCGACCGCTCGTAGCGCGAACCGTCCGGGGCCAGACGCACCAGGCGGGTCGGCATCGAATCGCCCGGCCGGTC
The DNA here is from genome assembly GCA_963834185.1 of uncultured Actinomycetota bacterium. GTDB lineage: Bacteria > Actinomycetota > Actinomycetes > Mycobacteriales > Nakamurellaceae > Nakamurella. The sequence goes on along the minus strand of CAWIAR010000002.1, from coordinate 419,521 downwards.
CCGAGGCACGACGCGATCAGCGCCACCGTCCCCTGCGGATCCGAGGCGAGTTCGATGACGAGCTCGTCCGGAGTCAGCCGCACGGGCAAGGTGGTGCTGGCGCCGGCGTCGACATCGACCAGCCGCGGCGTGTTGCCGGCGACGACCCGGACACCGGTGGCGGCATCGAGCCGGCCCACATCGGACAGCACCGGAAGGGACACTTCCCCGCCGCACGCAGCCGCTGTGGTTGGCCATGGCGGCAGGGCCGTCGTCGGCGGTGTCGAAGGCATCCGGTCGGCGCTGTCAGGTCGGAGGGGGACGACGGAGCGGGCGGTGGCGTGACGTCGGAGGCCCGGTCGGGGTCGTCGTGAGCGATGACCGCGGCAACCAGCAGCACGGCAAGCGCGGCGGCCACCGTCAGCACCGGCCACCGTCGCCCGAGGCCGCGGGAGCGAGCGGCGCTGGTGTGATCGACCTCGGCCTTGCCGTCCGGACCGAGCAGGTACACAGCAGTAGGTTCATCCGGAGCCGGTTCATCGCTGGGGCGCCCGCGCGTCCGCCTGGCCATGGAATCAAGCCTATTCCGAACCTGGGACCAGGGACCTGATCGCTGCACAGGCCGGTCGTTCGGGCAGGATCGACCGATGAACGATGCCACGGTCGCCGAACTGTCCCGCGTCGCCCGTCGCTGTTGGGGCGCACTGGAAATGCTCCAGGCGGTGGGCTGGCTCGCGCCGCAGCCGGCCGCCGCATACGCGGAGCTCGGGCTGCGCGGCCGGGTCGGTTACTTCGCGGCCAGGTCGGCACCGATGGGCGAGGTCGGCGCCGGCGTGGTCACGGCCACCTTCTATGTGTTTGCACCCTCCCTCGTCGCCCACGCGATCCCGTCCGCGTGGCAGAAGGTCAGCCCGGCCGACATGGTCGCGCTGCGCTACCGGGTGGTCCCGGCCACCATCCGGGACATGATCGGCGCCGCCGCCGACGACGCCAGGCTCGCCGAGGCGGCAGCCCTGGCGAGGACGGCGTGCGAGGGCCTGTCGATGCCGGGCCGCCCGCTGTACGCCGCACACAGCTTGCTGGACTGGCCCGACGATCCGATGGGCGAGCTCTATCACGCGGCCGTGCTCCTGCGTGAGCATCGAGGCGACGGACATGTGGCAGCGTTGGTGCAGGCAGGTGTGGATCCGGTCGAAGCGCTGGTGCTGGATGGCCTGTTCTCCGGCAGCACCGAATTCGTCAGGACCACCCGCGGCTGGACCGACCAGGACTGGGCGGACGGCCATACCCGTTTGCGCAGCGCCGGATTGATCACCGAAGGGGAAGCGCCGACGCTGACCGAGGAGGGCCTCGCGAGGCGCAGGGATCTCGAACGGGCCACGGATGCCGCGGCGCTGGCCGGGTGGCGCCACCTGGGCCTTGCCGGCTGCCAGGAGTTGCTGGAACTGCTGGCACCCCTGCGGGAGCCGGTGCTCGCCAGCGGCGTGCTGCCCGGCTGGATCGGCCGGCGCGGCGCCTGAAAGCCCGCCGACTCGCTAACCTTGATCGAACGCGCGCCGAGGTGGCCGCCGACCTGAGACTGGAACCAGCCGATGTATGTCCCGCACTTCAACGCCATCCACGACCAGGACGAGATCCGGCGCCTGGTCGCGGCCATCGGTGCGGCCCAGCTCATCACCACCGGCCCTGACGGCTACCCGGTCGCCACCCTGTTGCCGGTGGTCTGGGCGGACGACATCGTCATCGCTCACATGGCCAGGGCCAACCCGCACTGGAAGCTCATCGGCGATGACACCCCCACCCTGCTCGTGGTGGAAGGACCGCAGGCGTACATCTCGCCCAACTGGTACGCGACCAAGGCCGAGCACGGGAAGGTGGTCCCGACCTGGAACTACACGGGTGTCCAGTTGACCGGCCGGGCCACGCTGCGCCTCGAGCCGGAGTGGCTGCGCCATGCCGTCGACACCCTCACCACGGCGCACGAGGCTCACCGGGAGCGCCCCTGGGCCACCACCGATGCCCCGGCCAAGTACGTCGAGGGCCAGCTCCGGGCCATCGTCGGCATCGAGATCCGTATCGAGAACGTCTACGGCAAGGCGAAACTCAGCCAGAACCGGTCCACGGCCGACCAGCAGGGCGTGATCGGCGGACTCGAACAGGAACCTCATCCCGGCGCTGCGGCGACCGCGCTGGACATGAGTCGCCTGCAGGCCGATCCGACCCGTTGACGCCGGCCTCACCGGCAGGTCAGGGTCGGACCAGCACCTTCAACGCCTCGCGTCGGTCCATCGCCGCGTAGCCGGCCGGCGTGTCCTCCAGCCCGACCTCGCTGTCGAAGACCCGGCCCGGCTCCACCGTGCCGTCCAGCACTGCGGGCAGCAGGGTCTCGATGTAGGCGCGGGCCGGTGCGGGTCCGCCGGTCAGGGTGATGTTGCGGCCGAACAGGCTGCCGAAGCCGACCGGCGCGTCTTCGTACTGGGGGACACCGACCCGGCTGATGGTCCCCCCGGCGCGTACCACGCCGACGGCCTGGTCATAGGCGGGGCGATGGCCCACCGCCTCCAGCACCACACGGGTGCCGTCGCCCTCGGTGAGTGCGCGGACCCGCTCGATGCCCTCGTCACCGCGCTCGGACACCACGTCGGTGGCGCCGAACTCTCGCCCCAGATCGGTGCGAACCTGGTGCCGGCCCATCAGGATGATCTGCTCGGCGCCGAGTTGTCGGGCCGACAGCACGGCCATCAGTCCTACCGCGCCGTCGCCGATGACCGTAACGGTGCTGCCGGGCCGGACGCCGCCCTTGACGGCGGCATGCCAGCCGGTGCCGTACACGTCCGACAGGGTGAGCAGCGACGGGATCAGCGGGGAGGACTCCTCGACCGGCACCGGCACGAGCGTGCCGTCGGCGAGCGGAACCCGCACGGCTTCGGCCTGGCCGCCCTTGACCTCACCGGCGTTCCAGAAGCCGCCGTGCCGGCAGGAGGTCTGCAGTCCCTCCCGGCAGAAGTCGCAGGTGCCGTCGGACCAGGCGAACGGCCCGATGACGAAATCGCCGGGTCGCACCGAGGACACTTCGTCACCGATGTCCTCGACGATGCCGACGAACTCGTGGCCCATCGACTTGCCCTCGGCGATCGCCGGCAGGTTGTGGTACGGATGCAGATCGGAGCCGCAGACGCAGGCGCGGACCACCCTGACCACGGCATCGGTGGGGTGGACGATCTTCGGATCAGGGGCATCGATGACGCGGACATCGCCGGCGCCGAACATGTAGGCAGCACGCATGGTGGGGGAGTTCCTTTCGGGGTCAGTCGTGCGCGGTGACGCGCAGCGTGACCGTGGTGGCGTGTGACCCGACAACAGTGTTGACGATCTGCGGGCCGTAACGGTCGTACTTGGTGTGGTAGGCGGCGTCCACCGCGGCGTGCACCTCGGCTCGAGCCGGGTCTACCAGTTCGAAGGTGACCGGCCGTTCCTTTCCTGCGGCCCGGATCGCGCCGACGCCGGCGGCGACGGCGCGCCGGAACCACGGATTGTCGGCCCCGTGGGCAGATCGCACGTAGATCTCGTCACCGGCGCGCACGCCCCAGATGGTGACGAACGGCCGGAGGTTGCCGTCCGCGCGGCGGGATGAGACTTGCAGCTCCTCGGCATCGCCGATGCGGCGCAGCTCGTCCTGGGTCCATCGCGGACCGTTCGGGGCGGTCATTGCTGCGCCCCGGCGGCGGAGAACACCTCGCGGGCGACCGGCACCGCCGACATGGCCCGCGGCCAGCCGGCATAGAACGCCAGATGGGTGATCATCTCGATGATCTCATCGGGTCTGACGCCGTTGTCCAGTGCCCGGCCCAGGTGTCCCTTGAGTTGTTCGGTGCTGCCGTTGGTGATCAGCGCGGCGCAGGTGATCAGGCTGCGGTCGCGCTTGCCCAATCCGGCGCGCTCCCAGACATTGCCGAACAAGACCTCATCGGTGAGCGCGGCGAGTTCGGGCGCAATGTCACCGACCAGGCGCTGGGCCGCGGTCTGTGGTGGTTCGGTCATGAGGCGATCTCCTTGTGTGCTGCGGCGTACTCGTCGTCGGGAACCTTCTCGCCCCAGGTGGTCTCAGCGATGTCGGGATCGCCGGTGCCGTCCCAGATCGCCAGGTGGGTCATGAACCGGTCGGCGGTGGCGCCGTGCCAGTGCCATTCGCCGGGCGGGGTGTGCACGGTGTCGCCCGGTCGCATCACGATGACGGTGCCGCCGCGACCGACGACCAACCCGATGCCTTCGGTGACGTGCAGGGTCTGGCCCATGGCGTGGACGTGCCAGGCGGTGTGCGAACCCGGCGCGAAGTGCACCGCATTCACCCGTGCCCTTGACGGTTCGGCGCCGCGATAGAGGACGTCGAACCACACCGGGCCGGTGAAGGTCTCCGACGGGCCGGCTGCGGTGGCCGGCGGGCTCAGCTTGTCCATGAGGGGTGTCTCCCATTCGTGTCGTGGATCTTCGGCAATGCCGTGAAGATGATGGAGTTGTCGAGCTTGTCGCCGCGTCGATTGCTGCGTCATGCCTCCATTCAAGCTGGGCGGCCGGCGCCCTGGGAGTGCCTGTCTTTCCAGGTAACAGCAGTACCCCCCACGGCGCGCGAACTCGTCCTACCGTGGAGGACATGGACAGCCGCGCCGAGATCCACGAGTTCCTCACCTCGCGTCGCGCCCGCATCACCCCGGAGCAGGCCGGGCTGCCGGCCTACGGCGGCAATCGGCGGGTGAGCGGGCTGCGCCGGGAGGAGGTCGCGTTGTTGGCCGGGGTCAGCATCGACTACTACGTCCGCCTCGAGCGTGGCAACCTCAGCGGCGTCTCGGACAGCGTGCTGGACGGACTGGTCAGGGCGCTGCAGCTGGACGAAGCGGAGCGCGACCACCTCTACGACCTGGCCCGCACCGCCACGCCGGCACCGCGCCGTCGCACCGTGCGCGACCGAGCGGGTCGCCGACAGTGTCCAGCAGGTATTGGACGCGATCTCCGAAGCACCGGCCTGGGTACGCAACGCCCGGCACGACATGCTTGCGGCGAACCCGCTCGCCCGTGCGCTCTATGCCCCGGTCATCACCTTCGCCGCCGGAGCGACTCCGAACACTGCGCGGTTCATCTACCTGGATCCGTCGGCCCCGGCGTTCTTCACCGACTGGGACCGCGCGGCCGACGACATCGCCGCCATGTTGCGCTCGGAAGCAGGTCGCAACCCCCACGACAAGAAGCTGATCCAGCTCATCGGCGAGCTCTCCACCCGCAGCGATGTGTTCCGGACCCGCTGGGCCGCGCACAATGTCCGATTCCACCGGACGGGTCAGAAACGGCTGCGCCACCCGGTTGTCGGTGCCCTGGACCTGAACTTCGAGGCGATGGAGTTGCCATCGCACCCGGGATTGACGATGTTGGTGTACACCGCGCCCGCCGGCACCCGCTCGGCCGACTCGCTGCGGATCTTGGCCAGTTTGGTTGCCACCGACGACCGCACCTCGATCGATCAGGTCGCCGAGTGAGCTGAAGGTCGCTGCGGCGCTTGATACTTCCTGCCGCCGGCGGCTCGATCCCATCCTCGGCACTGCCGAGCACACCATCGGAGGGATTCACACCATGCACCGAAGAACATTGGGACAGGGATTCGAGGTTTCCGCGATCGGGCTGGGCTGTATGGGTATGTCGCAGAGCTATGGGCCCAACCCCGGAGATCGTGCCGCGATGATCGCCGTGCTGCGCTCGGCGGTCGACGTCGGTGTCACCCTTTTCGACACCGCTGAGGTCTACGGCCCGTATGTCAACGAGGAGCTCGTGGGCGAGGCGCTCGAGCCGCTGCGCGATCAGGTGCAGATCGCCACCAAGTTCGGCTGGCGCATCGAGGACGGCAAGTCGGTCGGGCTGAACTCGCGCCCCGATCAGATCAAAGCGGTGGCCGACGCATCGTTGAAGCGGCTGCGCACCGATGTGATCGACCTGTTCTACCAACATCGCGTCGACCCGGACGTTCCGATCGAGGAGGTCGCGGGCGCGGTGGGGGAGTTGGTCAGTGCCGGAAAGGTTCGTCACCTCGGGCTGTCCGAGGCCTCGGCCGCGACGATCCGCCGCGCGCATGCCGCGTTCCCGGTCACCGCCGTGCAGAGCGAATACTCGCTGTGGACCAGGGATCCGGAGGACGAGGTGCTGCCGACGCTGGCCGAACTGGGCATCGGGTTCGTGCCGTTCAGCCCACTGGGCAAGGGCTTCCTCACCGGGACCGTGAGTGCTGTCCACCGATTTTGCCGATGGCGACATCCGCACCACCATCCCGCGGTTCACCCCGGAGAACCGTGCGGCCAACGAGGCGCTCGTCGGTCGTGTGCGAGCGCTGGCGCAGGCCAAGGAGTGTGCCGCCGGCCAGATCGCCCTGGCCTGGCTGCTGGCCAAGAGCGGGATCGTCCCGATCCCGGTACCCGTCGCACCGAGCGCCTCGCAGAGAACGCCGGGTCGACGGCCGTAGCCCTGTCGGCCGACGATATCGAGGGCCTGGACTCACTCGCCGCCGACGTCGGAGTCGCCGGGGACCGCTACAACCGGCAGCAGATGAGTTTCGTCGACCGCTGAACCCGAAAACCACTGCGGCTGCAGGACAGTCGCATCCGGGCGAAAGCCGACCGAGAGGTGAGGATCACCATGACGACCATTCCCACCCTGACCCTGAACAATGGTGTGACAGTGCCCGCACTCGGCTTCGGCGTGTTCCAGACCCCGCCGGAGGAGACCGTCACGGCGGTGCAGAGCGCCTGGAGACCGGCTACCGGCACATCGACACCGCGGCCGCCTACGGCAACGAGCGCGGAGGTCGGCGAGGCCATCCGGCGATCCGGCGTCGACCGTGACGACGTGTTCATCGAGACCAAAGTGTGGATCAGCGACTACGGCTACGACGCAACCCTGCACGCCTTCGACAAGAGCGCCGGCAAGCTCGGCGTCGACCAGATCGACCTGTTCATCCTGCACCAGGCGCTCCCGGCGCCTTCGACTGACGCTCGAGGCGTACCGGGCGCTGGAGACGCTGCTCGCCGACGGCAAGGTCCGCGCGATCGGCGTCAGCAACTTCATGCCCGCGCACCTCGCGTCGCTGCTGGAAGCGACCGCACGTCGTTCCGGCGGTCAACCAGGTCGAGGTGCATCCGTACTTCACCCAGCCCGCAGTGCAGCGCGGCCGACGCGGAGCACGGCATCCTGACCCAGGCGTGGTCGCCGATCGGCGGCATCACGTCCTACCGCGGCGACGGCCCGAACGCAGCACCCTCGAACGACCCGGTGATCACCGAGATCGGCGCCGCCCACGGCAAGTCCGCCGCGCAGGTGATGCTGCGCTGGCACCTGCAGCAGGGGCGCTCGGCGATCCCGAAGTCGGTCCGCCCGCGCGGATCGCGGAGAACTTCGACGTGTTCGACTTCGAGCTGTCCGCCGAGGAGCTCGCCGCCATCGACGCGCTTGGACACCGGCGAGCGCGGCGGCCCCGAGCCGGAGTCGATCACCCTGGAAGCCTTCGGCCGGCCGATCCCCGAGGCATGAGGGTGATTGTCAGCTCGGTCCGTGCGGTGCATGACGGACGTGCTCGTGCTCGCTGACCCTCGGCGCCGGCGCCACCATCGGCAGAGCATTGAGCGGTGAACGCCAGGGACGAGATCGGCCGGCTTCACGGCTCGTCGGAGAGCGGGAGGTGCCGTCGCCGGAGGACGGACCGAGGTCGCCGGCGCGGTGGTGCTGACGGCACAGCACCTGGTAGTGCACGGCTAGGGTGGTGCGCGGAGTCCGTGTCGGCGACCACCACCTGGGCGCCTTCACGGACCACCGCGCCGTCGACCACCCTGGCGTTGAACCGGCCCGGTCGGCCGCACCAGCACAGCACCTCGACCTGCAGTGGAACGGCCTCGTCGGCCAGTTCGAACAGCCGGCGCCGAGCCGGGGAACATCCTGCCGCGGAAGTCGGTGGCGATGCCGAACGCGTACACGTCGACCTGGGCGTCGTCGGCCAATTGGGCCATCTGCTCGACCTGCGCTTCGGTGAAGAACTGGGCCTCGTCGACGATCAGGTAGTCGACCCGGCGGCCGGCGGCCCAGGAGTCGCCGGACCAGGTCGGCCAGGTCGGTGTCGTCGTCGACCTCGACCGCGACCTTCAGATCCCGATGCGCGAACTGATCTGGCGGCTTGCGGACCGGTCCAACCGGGTCAGCAGCAGTCCCCGCCGGCCCTGTCGGGAATGGTTGTGGTCGAGCTGCAGCGCCAGCGTGGACTTGCCGCAGTCCATCGGGCCGTAGAAGTACTTCAGGACGCCGGTGACCCCCAGAGCCCGTCGCGAGCCCGCGGCCGGCACCGACGCCGGCCGCTCCGGATTGTCCACCACGTGGAGCACCCTAACGGTCCCCTCCGGCTCGACCGCGACTTGGCGGCATGCTGCGGTGCGCAGGAAGGGGCCCAAGTTCCTACCCGACGTTCCACGGAGGCCGACCGGGACGCCGGGGCAGGGCTCAGGTCCAGACCCCCCGTTGCTGCAGCACGTCCCGCAGCAGATCAGGCCGGTCGGACATGATCCCGTCGACGCCCAGATCGAGCAGCCGGTGCATCTCTGCAGGCTCGTCGATGGTCCAGGCGTGCACCTCGAGGCCGGCGCCGTGCGCCGCGGCGATGAACGCCGGCGTGATCACCCTGACCCGGCCGAACCGGATGGGCACCTGCGCGGCCACCACGCCGGGCAGCGCGTGTCCCGGCCGGCTCGGTCTGGCCCCGCGCCCGGCTGAGTCGGTGTACCAACGGGGGAACGGGCGAACCCGTCGCCACTGCGCGGCTGACACCATCCTGAACACCTGGCGGGGGCCGAGAGAGGTGGCCAGCGCCGGCCCGGCGGCCCGCCGGATGCCGGCGAGTCGGCGGTCGGAGAACGCGCCGACGCACACCCGATCCGTCGCACCGGCTTCGCGCAGCAGATCCAGCAGCGGGCCGACAGCGGCGTCCGACTTCGGGTCGATGTTGATCCGCGCGTCCGGAAACGCCTCGAGCACGTCGGCCATGAGCGGGATGGGCTCCCGGCCGCCGATCCGGGCGGAGCGGACCCGGTCCCACGTCTGGGCACCGATCAATCCGGCGCCGTCGGTCACCCGGTCGAGCCGATAGTCGTGGAAAGCGACCAGCCTGCCGTCCGAGGTCACGTGCACGTCGGTCTCCAGGTACCTGTACCCCTCGTCGACCGCCCTGGCGAAGGCGGCCATGGAATTCTCCAGGCCGGTGAGATCGCCGGTGTGCCAACCGCGGTGCGCGAACGCGCGCGGCCCCGGTCCGTTCAGGTAGCCCGTCACGTCGCCGCCCCCATGAGTTCGAGTGTGTCACGCGCCGAGACCACCCGGTGGGCGCGCCTCGCGACCGCGTGCCGACTGCCGTCTAGCGTCCCCGACATGGCCAGCCCGGTGATCGATGCGTTCGCCCCGGTGGGTCGGGCCGCGCGCGCCGCCAGGACCGCCGGAGACTCTCGGTGTACCTGGTGTGGCCGCCGCCTACCTGACCAGGACGGTGTCGGGCGGCGCCGCCGGTACTGCGCGCAGTCCTGCCGGCAGCGTGCCTACGAGAACCGGCATGCGCTGAGCCGAGGGCAGCTCCCGGCCGATGCGGTGGTGCTCTCGGCCGAGGAGTTCCGGGACCTCGCGGATCGACTGTTCCAGGTGCGGTGCGCCGCCGAGGACGTCGCGACCGCGGTGGACGAGCGAGCTGACATGGTCGAACTGCGCGGCCTTCTCGACCAGCTGCTGGCCGTGACGAAGGACGCCGAACAGATCCGCTGATCGCCGTTCGACTCAGCCGCTGCCCGGCGCAGCGTCCAAGAAGGCGAGAACGGCGAGCACGCGGCGGTTGTCGTCCTCGGACTGCTCGAGCCCGAGCTTGATGAAGATGGAATTGGTGTGCTTGCCGACGGCCTTCTCGGTGATGAACATGGCACCGGCGATGGCGACGTTGGATCGACCCTCGGCCATGTGCCCCAACACTTCCCGTTCCCGTGGGGTCAGGGTCGCGATCGGCGACGAGTCCCGGTGGCGGGACAGCAGTTGGCTGATCACCTCCGGATCCATCGCGGTGCCACCACCGGCCACCCGGCGGATCGCTTCGACGAACTGGCCGATGTCCGACACCCGGTCCTTGAGCAGATAGCCAACGCCGCCGGAGCCCTGGGCGAGCAACTCGCGGGCGTAGAGCTGCTCGACGTACTGGGACAGCACCAGGACGGGCAGGCCCGGCACCTGGCGACGGGCCTCGAGGGCGGCCCGCAGGCCCTCGTCGGTGAAGGATGGCGGTAGCCGAACGTCGACGACGGCGACGTCGGGACGGTGGCTCACCAACGCGCGGACCAGGGACGGTCCGTTGTCGACCGCCTCGACCACTTCGAAGTCATGGGCGGTCGAGCAGCCGGATCAGGCCATCACGGAGCAGGGCGAGGTCTTCGGCCAGCACTACCCGCATGTGCGGACCCTATCGTCCGGCCCGCACACCCCTTCTGGCGGATGCGGACGCCGCTCAGCGGGTTGCCGGCGGCCGGGCCGAACCACTTGCAGGGTGCAGGGCACGTCGATGGTGATCACCGTGCCGGCACCGGCGGGCGAGGCCAGGGTGAGCCGACCGTCGAACGTCTCCAGGCGTTGGGGCGATTCCGGCCAGTCCGCCATCGGCCGGCATGGTGGCGCCACCCACTCCGTCGTCGGCGACCGTGATGCGCAGATGCCCGGTTCGCCGGCGGCGATGTCGTAGCGGCCCCAGATCCACAACGACGCACCGGCGGCGTGCTTGGCGGTGTTCGTGACCGCCTCGGCGACCGCGAAGTACACCGCGGACTCGACCGGCGGCGGTGGACGACCCGGCAGTTTCACGTCCACGTCGACCGGGCCCGAGTGGGTGAGCGCGAGCGCTTCGATGCCGCCGGTCAGTCCGCGGTCGGCGAGTACCGGCGGATGGATGCCGCGGACCAGGCTGCGAAGTTCGGACAAGGCCGTGGAGGAGGACGCCCTGGCCTCGGCGATGAGTTGCGCAGCGGCGTCGGGATCGCGAGTGACCAGTTCCTCGGCGAGCCCGAGATTCATCGCCAGGGCCACCAGCCGGGCCTGCGCGCCGTCGTGCAGGTCACGCTCGATGCGCCGCAACTCGGCGGCGGAGTGGTCGACGCTGGCCGCTCGGGAGACTTCCAGCTGCCCGATGCGCTGCTTCAACTCCTTTTCATCGGTGGGCCCGATCAGCACCCGGGTGATGGATGCCTGCATGCGCATCAATAGCGGCGAGCCCCAGTAGCCGATCGGCAGGATCGGGAACGCCACGAACGCGGCGAGGTGCAGCGCGAAGCCCAGCGATTGGACCTCGAGCAGCCAGACGCAATCGCGCCAGGTGGCCGGATCGGTCAGCCGCATGCGCAGCCGGACGAAGACGCCGCCCGCGTCGACCGGCCGACGGTAGGGCGGTGGGATCGGTGCACCGAGGATGCGGCTGTCGAGGCGTCGGTGCAGGTCGGCATACCCGCGCAGCATGGCAAGGACCCCCAGCAGCACCGGAAGGCCGATCCACACGATGACCAGGGCGATGGCCACGATGAGCAGTCCGAAGACGAGCCAGCCGTACATCGTGAGCAGGACCTGCAGAGCCGAGTAGCCGAACATCGTCCAGCGGCTGGCCTGTTCCGGGGCCGCGGCTGCGACCGGCTGAGGCGGGCCATAGGGCGCGACAGGGCGGACCGGGTAGGGCTCGGAGCTCACCGGGTAGGGCTCAGGGCTGACCGGGTAGGGCTGGACTGGCTGACTCACTGCTCCATCCTCGCCCGTCCCGGCGGGCCTGGCAGTGGGGATTTCCCTACCCTGACCCGGACTCAACCCGCCAAGTGCCGTGGGTAGCGTCGAATGCAAGCGACACGCCGCGCGGCACGGCGTGTCGCTTGCACTTGACGCTACCCACCCCGGGGTCGGGCGCAGCCGGTGGCAGGAGTGGGCCCGAAGTCAGGACGCGGTAGCCCAGTCGAGCAGGTCATCGGCGGTCTTCGTCGTGATGATGAGCTCCGCGGGGATGCCGGCGTGGGTCGCCCGATCGCAGCCGAGGTTGACGAACTCCAGATGACCGGGGGAGTGCGCGTCGGTGTCCAGGGAGAACCAACAGCCGGCGGTGAGCGCCAGATCGATCAGGTCACCGGGCGGATCCTGCCGCTCGGGGCGACAGTTGATCTCGACCGCGGTGCCGGTCTCGGCGCACGCAGCGAACACCGCGCGGGCGTCGAACTTGGACTGCGGCCGGATCACTTTCTGGGTGGGCGGCTCGCCCGCGACCTTGCGGCCGGTGCAGTGCCCGAGAATGTTCACCCGTGGGTTGCGCACGGCGGCGAGCATCCGCCTGGTCATCGACGGCGCGTCCATGGTGAGCTTGGAGTGCACCGAGGCGACCACCACGTCCAGCCGTTCCAGGACGTCGTCGTCGCAGTCGAGGCCACCGTCGTCCAGGATGTCGACCTCGATCCCGGTGAGGATCCGGAACGGCCCGAGGTCGGCGTTCAGCTCGGCGATCTCGGCCAGTTGGGCGAACCGCCGCTGTCGATTCAAGCCGTTGGCCACGGTCAGCCGCTGCGAGTGGTCCGTCATCACCAGGTACTCGTGGCCCAGATCGATCGCGGCCCTGGCCATCCGTTCGATGGAGGCGCCGCCATCGCTCCAGAGCGAGTGGGTGTGGCAGTCGCCCTTGACCTGCGCGCGGATCCCCGCGCCGACGCCGATCGGGATCCGAGTTTCCTCCTCCAGCCGGCTGATCCGGCTGGGCACCTTGCCGGCCGCCGCCTGCCGAATGACCTCGGCCGTGCTCGGCCCTATCCCTGGAAGTGCCGTCAGGGTGTTCGTGCGGATTCGGTGATCGAGTTCTCCGTCCGGCAATTCGGCGAGGACCTCGGCAGCGCGGAGGAACGCGGCGGTCTTCTGCGTCGGTAACAGCCCCCGGTCCTGCAGGTACGCCACTCGGTACAGGGCCTCGATCGGATCCACCGGTCCACGGTAGCGAACCCGGGTCGGCGACCTTTCCGTGACAGGTTCCTACCTCAGCTGCTGAGGTAGCCCTTGACGAGGTGTGCCGGGATGGCTTCGTAGCCGCCCGGCTCCCGGCTGAACATCCCGGTGCCGTGCGACACGGACCGGAGATCCACGGCATAGCGGATCATCTCACTCTGCGGGACGTCCGCCAGGATCGCCGTGCGGCCGTCGCCCGCCGACTCGGTCCCGTTCACCCTGACCCGCCTGGTCTGCAGGTCGCCGAGCACGGCGCCCAGGTACTCATCGGCCACCTCGACCCGCACCCGGTCAACGGGTTCGAGCAGGCTGACCGTCTGTTCGGTGGCCGCGGCCTTGAGCGCGAGAGCGCCCGCCGTCTGGAAGGCCATGTCGCTGGAGTCAACGGAGTGAGCCTTGCCGTCGAACAGCGTCACGCGCACATCGACCATCGGAAACCCGGCCAGACAACCCAGTTCCAGCTGCGCCCTGACGCCCTTCTCCACACTCGGGATGAATTGGCGCGGGACCGAGCCGCCGACCACCTTGTCGACGAACTCGAACCCGGTACCACGCGGCAGCGGTTCGACGGTGATGTCGCAGACGGCGTACTGGCCGTGGCCACCGGACTGTTTGACGTGCCGTCCATGGCCCTGCGCGTTGGCCACGAAGGTCTCGCGGAGCGGCACCTTGACGTCCTCGGTGTCAACGGTGACGCCGAACCGGTCGCCGAGCCGGGCCATCACCATGTCGATGTGCGCCTGACCCATGGTCCACAGGACGACCTGGTGGGTTTCCTGGTTGTGCTCCAGACGGAGCGTCGGATCCTCGGCCGTCAACCGCGCGAGGGCGCCGGCCAGCTTGTCCTCGTCCGACTTGCTGTGCGGTTGCACGGCCACCGGCAGCAACGGCTCGGGGAGCACCCATGGCTCGATCAGGACCGGAGTGTCCTTGGCGCTCAGAGTGTCCGACGTCTCCGCCTGATTGAGCTTGGCCACCACGCACAGGTCACCGGCCACCGCAGGACCACGGGAGCGGAGGGTGTCGCCGAGCGGCGAGGAGAGCGCACCGACGCGCTCGTCGTCGTCGTGATCGGGATGCCCGGCGATCTCCCGCCCGGCGAAGGCCGACCAGTGGCCGGAGATGTGCACCGGGGTGTCGGCGGTGAGCGTTCCGCGGAACACCCGGACGATCGAGAGTCGGCCGACATAGGCGTCCGATGCGGTCCTGACCACCTCGGCGACCAGCGGTTCCGAGGCGTCACAGCGCATCGGTTCGAGCGCGACACCGTGCACCGTGGTGATGTTGGGCAGGGGATGCAGGGTGGGCGGCGGAAAGGCCCTCGAGATCAGCTCCCAGAGTTCCTTGATGCCCACTTTGGTGTCAACGGACACCGGCACGAGCGGGTACAGCGTGCCCTTGGCGACGGCGGTGAGCAGGTCAGTGATCACCAGATCCAGGTCGATCTCCTCGCCGCCCAGGTACCGGTCGAGCAGCGAGTCGTCCTCCGACTCGGTGATGATCGCTTCCATGAGTTCGCTACGGGCGCCGTCGATCTCGGCTCCCATGGCCTCATCGATGTCGCTGACGGTCCGAGTGCCGGAGTGGTAGTCGTACAGTTTGCGGGACAGGATTCCCACGGTCCCGGTCACCGATCCGTCCGCGGCGTGTACCGGGGTGTACAGGGGCAGAACGCCGGCGCCGAGTTGCTCGTGGCAGGACTCGATGGTGCCGTCGACATCGGCCCGTTGGGCATCAAGTCTGGTGACGACGACCGCGCGGGGCATGTTCACCGCGGCGCATTCGTGCCAGAGCATCGCGGTGGCAGCGTCCAGGCCGTCGGCGGCGGAGACGACGAAAACAGCGGCATCCGCGGCGCGCAGGCCGGCCCGCAGCTCACCGACGAAGTCGGCGTAACCGGGGGTGTCGATCAGGTTGACGACCAGGTCGTCGACGGAAAGGGCGGCGAGCGACATCTGGACGGACCGCTCCACCGGTGCCGAACGCGGCCGGTACTCGGTGGTGGTGTCGGCGATCAGGTGGTCGAACAGAGTCGACTTGCCGGAACCGGACCGGCCGACGAGGACGACGTTGCGGATCTTGGCGGGATCGGTGGCCACCGGCGCGGGAGCCGATGCGGCCGGTCGTGGACTCATCACCCCACCCTGACCCGTTCGCGGTCGGTGCACAAGTGGAGCCTCGGGGCTGCGAACGACCTCAGAACAGGCCCTGACCCTGCACCGGCTTGGGCGAGTCGAACAGCGCGCTGACCGACTCGCCGTCGTGGATCCTCCGCATGGCCTCGGCCAACGCCGGCGCGATCGACAGCACGGTCAACATTTCGTGTTGGTTCGCCGGCATCGGAACCGTATTGGTGCACACGATTCCGGCCACCTCGGGCAGTCCGGCGATGCGGTCGAGCGCGCCGTCGGCGAACAACCCGTGGGTGCATGCCACCCGCACCGATGCGACCCCCTGCTCCCGCAGCAACCGGACCAGTTCGATCACCGTGCTGCCCTTGGCGATCTCGTCGTCCAGCACGATGATGTCCCGGCCCGCCACGTTGCCGATGACCGAGGTGATCGCCACGGTGTCGTCCGGAAACCGCTGCTTGGCGCCGGCCGCAACCGGCACCCCGAGCATCCGGGCGAACGACGCAGCCTCCTTGGCGTTGCCGAGGTCGGGAGAGACGACGGTGGTGTTGCTCAGGTCGTAGGTCCGGAAGTGGGCGGCGAGTTCGCGCAGAGCATGGAGGTGGTCGACCGGAACCGAGAAGAACCCGTGGACCTGCGGCGAATGCAGGGTCATGGCGAGAACCCGGTCCGCCCCGGCGGCCACCATCAGATCGGCCATCAGCCGCCCGCCGATGGAAATGCGCGGAGCATCCTTCTTGTCCGATCGCGCGTACGCGTAGTGCGGCATCACGACGGTGGTACGCGCGGCCGACGCGCCTCGGGCGGCATCGATCATGAGCAGGAGCTCGACGAGATGTTCCTGCACCGGCTGGACCAACGGCTGGATGATGAAGACGTCGCGCTCGCGGCAGTTGGCCTGCAGTTGGACCTCGAGGCAGTCGTTGGCGAATCGGGTGGTCCGCACCGGCCGCAGGTCGGTGCCGAGTTCGGCGCACACCTCAGCGGCCAGACCGCGGTGGGCACTGCCGCTGAACACTGCAATGTCGCGCACCTGGTGGCTCCTGCCGGGACCCGAAGGGGTGGGACCGGGTCAGCCTGCCACGCCCGGAGGCGCCGGACACGGCCAGGGGGAGGCTGCGTGCGACCATGCCCCCCATGAGCGAGCGCCAGCGAGCGAATCGTCAACACTTCATGGCGCAACCCAACCCGAGCGTCAGCGAGGGGAGGGTCGGGCCGCACATCGAGCGAGCGAGGGGAGGGTCGGGCCATCAGCAGCGGCGCGGCCGGCGGGACCGCGCGGGCCACCACCATCGGCGGAGTGCTCAGACGGGTGCCGTTCACTCTCACGGTCGTCGTGCTGATGCTCGTGCTGTCGGTCGTCTACACCACGCTGTGGACCCCGATCGAGCAGTTGGCCGTGTACCCGCGAGTTGCCTTCGGGCTGCCGGCGCTGGAGGCCCGGCGGTGGGGAACCGTCGCATTCGGGGCCTTCTTCGCTTTGGTGCCGGTCTACTACCTGCTCGTGGCCGGTGGTTTCGCCCTGCTCGTCGGCTTCGCCGAGTACCGCATGGGGACCGGCCGCACGGTGGTGGTGACCATCGGCGGCCACCTGGCCGGCGTGCTCGGCTGCGCGCTGTTCCTGCTGGCCTTCCGGGACACCGGTTGGCCGTGGGCGGCCCGGATCGCGACGATGACCGACGTCGGCTTCTCCGCCGGGATGATGGCCGCGATCTGCGTGGCCAGCGCGACGGTGGCCGCGCCCTGGGGGTTGCGGATCCGGCTGGCCGCCATCGGCTACGTGGTTTTCTCGCTGCTGTACGTCGGGCTGATGGCCGATATCGAGCACGGCATCGCGGTGTTGCTGTCCTGTGTGTTCGCGAGCAGGCTGGCCGGCCCGCATGCGGTTCCGCAGGCCAGGGCCTCCGCCCGGGAATGGCATCTGCTGCTCGGGATCGCGTACGCCGCGGCTGTGCTCGGCGCGCTGGTCGTGCGTTTCGTACCCGGAGAGGGTCCGACCGGGAGCACACCCGGCGGCGACACCATCTCCATCGTTCTCCGGGTCTGTGTCCTGGTGGTCGGCGCGGTGATCTGCGTCGGACTCTTTCGTGGCTCCAGATTCGGCTGGGCCGGCGCGGTGGGCCTGGCCATCGTGCAGATCCTGTGGTCACTGCTGATCGTCGGCCTGACGGTGGCCAATGACCGCCCGTCGGGACTGTTCGCCGATGCGCCGCTGGCGGCCGTGGACGGCATCGTGATGCTGGTGCTGCTGATCGCCGCGGTCCGCGGCAGATGGGCGTTCGACGGCAGCAGGGGCGACGGGCGATCGGCCCGACCTGTGGGGTGACCATACTGGGGGCATGCCGAGGACCATCGCCACGACCGAGACGGTCGATCTGGACGCCCTGATGGAGTTCGTCCGCCCCCGCCATCACCTGGTGTTGCTGACCACCCGCGCGGATGGGTCCGTGCAGGCGTCGCCGGTGACCGGAGGTGTGGACACCCAAGGACGGATCGTCATCTCCAGCTACCCGGAACGGGCGAAGTCGCGCAACGTCAAACGGACCGGGACGGCTTCGGTGGTCGTGCTGTCCGATGACTTCGGAGGTGCCTGGGTTCAGGTCGACGGCTCGGCCGAACTGCTCGAGTTGCCCGAGGCGGTCGAGGCACTGGTGGAGTACTTCCGCTGCATCTCCGGCGAACACCCCGACTGGGACGAATATCGGCAGGCCATGATCGACCAGGGCAAATGCCTGATCCGGATCACCCCGACGCGGTGGTCGCCGATAGCCACCGGTGGATTCCCGGCCCGCCTCGCGCAGGTGTCGGCATGACCCCGGCAGTCGACTCCGCAGCGATCGACGCTGGGGCCGACACCGACGCGGCCGCCCTCGACGGGGTGCTGGCCGCCGCGGCAACCGCGGCCACGTTGCTGCGCTCGACGTCCGGCACGACCCGCGCCGGCTGGTTGCGCGCGGTGGCAGCGGCGGTCGACGCCGACCGGACAAACCTGCTCGACATCGCCGTCTCCGAAACACATCTCCCCGCGGCCGCGTTGGACGGCGAGATCAACCGCACGGTATTCCAGCTCGAGCACCTGGCGCAACGAGCCGAATCTCCCACCCTGTTGGACGTCGTCGTCGACGAGGCCGACCCGGAGTACCCGGTGGCGCCCCGGCCGCGGCTGGTCCGCGCGTTGCAGCCGGTCGGTCCGGTGCTGGTGTTCACCGCGAGCAACTTTCCGTTCGCATTCAGCGTGGCAGGCAACGACACCGCGTCCGCGCTGGCGGCCGGCTGCCCGGTGGTGGTCAAGGCCAACCCCGGACATGTCCGACTGTCGGTTCGCACCGCGGAGGTGGTGGACGCGGCGCTGACCCGCGCCGGAGCGCCGCCCGGCACGTTCGCGCACGTCGTCGGCGTCGAGGCCGGCGCAACGGCCCTGCGCGATCCGCGGATCAAGGCCTGCGGGTTCACCGGCAGCGTCCGCGGTGGCCGGGCGCTGTTCGACATCGCCAGCAGCCGGCCGGATCCCATCCCGTTCTACGGCGAACTCGGTTCGCTCAACCCGGTGGTGGTCACCCCGGCCGCGGCAGCGGCACGTGCGGCCGACATCGCTGCCGGGTTCGCCGCCAGTATCACCGGCCGCGGCGGGCAGCTGTGCACCAAGCCCGGAGTGCTGTTCGCCCCCGCCGGCTCCGGGATCGCCGCCGCGACCGCGGCTGCGGTGCAACCGGCGCCGGCGGCCGACCTGCTCACCGAGCGGATCGCCGACGCCTTCCGGTCAGGGACCCGCCGACTGGCCGAGATTCCCGGGGCCACCGTGCTGGCCGGCGCCGACTCGACCAAACCCACTGTGGTCAGCATCCCGGCGTCGGTGTTGACGAAATCCGGTGTGGAACTGGAGGAGTGCTTCGGCCCGGCCGCCGTCGTTGTCGAGTACGACGACGCTGCCGACCTCTCGGAGCTGCTGAATCGGATCGGGCCGAGCCTGACGGCCACGGTGCATGCCGAGCCCGGAGATCCGGTCGCCATCGCGCTGTCCGACCAGTTGGTGGTCTCGGCCGGGCGGGTGATCTGGAACGGGTGGCCCACCGGGGTGTCGGTGAGCCGGGCGATGCAACACGGCGGCCCGTACCCGGCGACCACGTCGCCCGGCTTCTCGTCGATCGGTGCCGATTCGGTCAATCGCTGGCTGCGACCCGTCACCTTCCAGAACTGGCCGGACGACCTGCTGCCGGCTGCGGTACGGGAGGCGTTGGCGGGCTGAGCCTGTCCGCGGCCCCCGACCCATCGGGTATCCACGGTCAAGCACCACAGATGACGGACCAATCGCCGGGCGGGCGCACCATCGGCCGCGCCGCCGGTGGCATCGTCGTGCTCGGGTCGGCGAACTTCATCGCGATCACCACGGAGATCCTTCCGGTCGGCCTGCTGCCGCAATTGGCCGGCGGCGTCGGGGTGTCCGAATCGACGGCGGGGCTGCTGGTCACGGTGTACGCGTTCGTCGTGGCGGCCGCGGCCGTGCCGCTGACCATCGCCACCCGGCGCCTGCCGCGCAAGCCCCTGCTGATGGGCGCGTTGGCCACCTACGCGGTGAGCAATGTCCTGGTGGCCACCGCGCCATCCTTCGGCATGCTGGCCGCCGGTCGGGTTCTCGGCGGGCTGGCCCACGCCATCTTCTTCTCGATCTCGATCGCGTACGCCTCCCGGCTGGTCGCACCGCGATTCGCCGGCCGCGCCCTCAGCCTGGTCACCGCCGGCGCCACGCTCGGCTTCGTACTGGGTGTGCCGCTGTCCACCTCGCTCGGCACCGCCGTCGGGTGGCGCTGGGCGTTCGCCGTCCTCGCTGCGTGGTGCGCGGCGACCCTGGTGCTGGTCGCCGCCCTGTTGCCGGCGGTCGCCGTCGGGAGCCATCCCCGACGGGATCGTGACGACATCCGGCGTGGCAGGGCGCGCCTCGGCGTCGTGGTCACCGCCAACGGGCTGCTGTTCGGCGGCCAGTACACCGCCTACACCTACATCTCGGTGATCCTGCTGGCCAGCGGGGTGAGCGAGGGTTCGGTCGGCCCGATCCTGCTGATCTTCGGCGCGGTCGGACTGATCGGGCTATGGGCCGCGGCCCGGTTCCTCGACCGTTCGCCCCGTGTCCTGACGATCACCGCGACTGCGACGATCGCCGGCGGCATGGTCGCAGTGGCGCTGGCCATACCGTCCGCCACCGGTGTCATCGTGGCGGCCGGAGTGTGGCTGGCGGCGTTCGGCGCCGTCCCGTCCACGTTCCAGGTGGCGGCGTTGCGCGCGGCCGGCGGAAGTGCCGACGTGGCCGGTGCGTTCGTCAATGCCACGGCGAACTTCGGCATCGGCGCCGGCGCGGCCCTGGGTGCGGTCGTGGTCGCCGGTCCCGGCTACGTCGCTGCGGCGCTCACCGCGGCGATCATCGTGGGCGTCGGCCTGCTGGTGATCCTGGTGTCCCGCGGCGCCTTCCCGAGCCGACCCGAGCTCTGACTCGGCGTGTCACACATCATCGGGTCGACTCGTCAGTAGTTCATGATGGTCGGACCGCCCGGGAAACCCGCAGACCACGATGGAGACCGCTGAGCATGGCAAAGACGACGAGCCGGACATCGTCCACCCACGGGGCCGACAGCCACGACCTCCTCCGGGTGGTCGGTGCACGGGTGAACAACCTGAAGGACGTCAGTGTCGAGATCCCCAAGCGGAGGTTGACGGTTTTTACCGGGGTGTCCGGATCGGGCAAGAGCTCTTTGGTGTTCGGAACCGTCGCCGCCGAGTCGCAGCGGCTGATCAACGAGACGTACAGCACGTTCGTCCAGGGCTTCATGCCGACCCAGGCGCGCCCCGACGTCGACGTCCTGGAGGGGCTGACCACGGCGATCATCGTCGACCAGGAGCGCATGGGCGCGAACCCCAGGTCCACGGTGGGCACGGCGACCGATGCCAATGCCATGCTGCGGATCCTCTTCAGCAGATTGGGAAAGCCGTACATCGGTTCGTCGCAGGCATTCTCGTTCAATGTGGCGTCCATCAGCGGCGCCGGAGCTGTCAACATCCAGCGAGGAGGCACCACGGTCAAGGAACGCCGGAGTTTCTCCATCACCGGCGGGATGTGCCCTCGCTGCGAGGGCATGGGCCGGGTCAACGACTTCGACCTCACCGCGCTCTACGACGACAGCAAGTCGCTCAACGAGGGCGCATTGACCATTCCCGGGTACAGCATGGAGGGTTGGTACGGCCGGATCTACCGCCAATCCGGGTTCTTCGACCCGGACAAGCCGATCCGCAAATTCACCAAGAGGGAACTGCAGGACCTGCTGTACAAGGGGCCGACCAAGATCAAGGTCGAGGGCATCAACCTGACCTACGAGGGGCTCATCCCGAAGATCCAGAAGTCCATGCTGTCCAAGGATGTCGACGCGATGCAGCCGCACATCCGGGCGTTCGTGGAGCGGGCGATCACCTTCACCACCTGCTCGGAGTGCGCCGGAACCCGGCTGTCCGCCGCCGCCAGGTCCTCGAAGATCAAGGGGATCAACATCGCCGAGGCCTGCGCCATGCAGATCAGCGACCTGGCCGAGTGGGTGAGGGACCTCGACGAAGCCTCGGTCCGCCCGCTGCTGACCGCGTTGGGGGAAACCCTTGACTCGTTCGTCCTGATCGGCCTCGGCTATCTCAGCCTTGACCGCTCCGCCGGCACCCTCTCCGGGGGAGAGGCCCAGCGCACCAAAATGATCCGCCATCTCGGATCGTCACTGACCGACATCACCTACGTCTTCGACGAGCCCACCGTCGGTCTGCATCCACATGACATCCAGCGGATGAACGAACTGCTCCTCCAGTTGCGGGACAAGGGCAACACCGTGCTGGTGGTGGAGCACAAGCCGGAAGTCATCGAGATCGCCGAACACGTGGTGGATCTCGGGCCAGGCGCCGGCAGCGGCGGGGGACAGGTGGTGTTCGAAGGTACGGTCGACGGGCTGCGCAGTTCTGACACGCTCACCGGGCGGCACCTGGACGATCGGGCGTCGCTGAAGCCGGCGGTGCGAAAACCGTCGGGGGCACTGGAGATCCGCGGTGCGCGCACCAACAACTTGCAGGACGTCGACGTGGACATTCCGTTGGGCGTGCTGGTGGTGCTGACCGGCGTCGCCGGATCCGGGAAGAGTTCGTTGATCCAGGGATCGGTATCGGGACGGGATGGCGTGGTCACCGTCGACCAGGGCGCCATCAAGGGATCCCGGCGCAGCAACCCGGCCACCTACACCGGACTCCTCGACCCGATCCGCAAGGCGTTCGCCAAGGCCAACGGCGTCAAACCCGCGCTGTTCAGCGCGAACTCCGAGGGCGCCTGTCCGAACTGCAACGGCGCCGGCGTCGTCTACACCGACCTGGCCATGATGGCCGGCGTCGCGACGACCTGCGAGGTGTGCGAGGGCAA
Source organism: uncultured Actinomycetota bacterium (assembly GCA_963834185.1). Taxonomy (GTDB): domain Bacteria; phylum Actinomycetota; class Actinomycetes; order Mycobacteriales; family Nakamurellaceae; genus Nakamurella. Next base: position 396,913 of record CAWIAR010000002.1, on the reverse strand, counting down.
GCGGTTCGACGCGTCGGTGCTCGAGTACCACTTCGGTGGTCGGGACATCAGCGAGGTGCTGGCCATGCCGGTGAGCGAGGCCGAGACGTTCTTTGCCGAGGGCGACGCGCGCACGCCGGCGGCCCACGCCATCCTGCAACGGCTGTCCGACGTCGGACTGGGTTACGTCAGCCTGGGCCAGCCGCTGACGACGCTGTCCGGCGGGGAGCGGCAGCGGCTGAAGCTGGCCACCCATCTCGGAGACAAGGGCGGCGTGCTCATCCTGGATGAGCCGACCAGCGGCTTGCACCTGGCGGACGTGGAGCAACTGCTCGCCCTGATCGACCGGATCGTGGACTCGGGTAAGTCGGTGATCGTCATCGAGCATCACCAGGCCGTGATGGCGCACGCGGACTGGATCATCGACCTCGGGCCGGGTGCCGGCCACGATGGCGGCCGCATCGTGTTCGAGGGCGCGCCCGCCGACCTGGTTGCCGCACGCTCGACGCTGACCGGCCAGCATCTGGCCGAGTATGTCGGCGCCTGACAACAACACCAGAGGCGTGCCTGCTCAGCGCCTGAGCAACAGCCCGGAGTCGCCGAACTCGTGCCACAGATACCGGCCGGCTACGGCGGCGTCGTAGGCCCGTTGGGTGAGTCCGGCGCCCGCGACCTGTTCGACCAGCAACAGGTGCGATGCGTCCGGATTGTGCCAGCCGGTGATCATGCCGTCGACCGCCCGGACCGGGTGGTCGGGTCCGACGACGTGGCCGGTCCAGCCGGCGCTCGGCGCCACCAGGCCGTCGGACCCGACGGAGGACTCCAGCGCCCTGACGACCGTGGTACCGACCGCGACCACCCGGCCACCGGCCTTCCGGGTGTAGTTGACCAGGTCGGCGGTCGCGGCCGTCACCTCCCGCCACTCGGGCTGCGGCGCTTCGCCGGCGTCCTGCGACGAGACTCCGGTGTGCAGGGTGACAGGGGCGATCCGGATCCCGGAGGCCGCCAGCCGGCCAACCAGGTCTCCGGTGAACGGCCTTGCAGCACTGGGCATCTCGGCGCTGCCGTCCCGAGTTGCGAACACCGTCTGATAGTCGGCCAATGGGAACCGGTCGCGAAGGTAGCCATAGGCGATGGGTCGACCGACGGTGGGCAGTTCCGTAGCAAGGTCGGCGGGCCCGTCGATCTCGCTGAGCCACAACCGGTTTCCGGACCCGGTGGGCGACGAGTCGGCTTCCGGGTAGGGAGTGCCGAGCGTGATCCGGATATCCGCCGGTCCGCGGTAGCGGTTGCCCGGACAGGCGTCCAGGATCGGTTTGGCGGCGTCGGGCGCCGTGCGCAGTTCGACCACCCAGCTCTGGCCGCCCAGCCCGGTCGCGACGTGCACCACGACCGGATCGTCGTCGTCGCTGGTGGCGTCGAACTCCGCCGCCCTGGTGGCGGAGTTGTTCACCACCAGCAGGTCTGCGGGTGCCAAGTGCCGTGGCAGATCGGCGAAGCGGGTGTGGATCACACCTTCCGGTGTCGCCACCAACAGCCGGACCTCGTCCCGTGCCAGCCCCCGGTACTCCGGCGGCTCGGTCGCGGTCAGGTCGTCGGGGGAGCGGAAGTGAGTCGTCGGGTGCGCGGTGAGCTGGGTCATGCCGGCACCCGGCCGGGCGCGCCGAATCGGCTGCCAGTCCGCCGCCCGGTGACGACCCGACGGCGGCAGCTCCGCCAGCAGCCGCAGGAGCGCCGGCACCACAGTGGCCGGATCGGGCCGGTCGCTGATGTCCTGTCCGGGAAACGCGGCCTGGTGCATCTCGGTTCGCATGTCGCCGGGATCGACTGCGTAGACGTGCAGTTCAGGGTGCTCGACGGCGAGGGTGCCATGGATGTGGTCGAGCGCAGCCTTGGCTGCACCGTAGGCGCCCCACCCTGGGTAGTGCTCGACCGCAGCGTCCGAGGAGATCCCGACGACGACTCCGCCGGCCGTGTGCAGCGCGGGCAGCACCGCGGCCGTGAGTGCTGCGGGTGCTACCACATTCACCTCGAGTACCCGGGCGAACTCGGCCGGCGTCACCTGACTGAGCTCCGGCAACGGCGTAGGGCCCAGCGTGCTGGCGTTGTGCACCAGCAGGTCCAGTCGACCGCGGGCTGCGACTGCCGCCTGCAAGGCCTCGCGATGGTCCGGGTCTGCGATATCGCCGCGGATGGCGGTGACGGTACTGCGGCCGGCCAAGCGCGCGGCGGCGTGGTCCAGCAGGTCACGGCGCCGGGCGTCGATGATGAGTTCCCAGCCGGCTCCGGCCAATGCAGCGGCGAGCTCGTAGCCCAACCCGGTCGAGGCGCCGGTGATCAATGCGAGCGGCATGGTCGTTCCCTTCGTTCGGTGTACGAGCCCATCGTTAAACTTGCAGTCAACTTCAAGTCAAGGGATGCTGGGAGAATGGACGAAATGCTGACGGTGTCCTACGTCTCTGAACGCAGTGGGTTCGCCGCGTCAGCCCTGCGGTTCTACGAGCGGGAAGGTCTCATCCGGGCAGAACGGAGCAGCGGTGGGCAGCGCCGTTACCGGCGGGACGTGCTGCGTCGGCTGGCGTTCGTTCGGGCCGCGCGCAATGTCGGCCTGTCGCTCGACGAGGTGCGTGCCGAACTGGGCCAGCTTCCCGACGAGCGCACGCCGACGACGGGCGACTGGCATCGGATCAGCAGGAACTGGCGGGTCCGGCTGAACGAGAAGATCACCGCCATCGAGGCGCTGCGCGACCGGTTGGACTCGTGCATCGGGTGCGGATGCCTGTCCTTGAAATCATGCTCGCTGTACAACCCGGACGATTCGCTGGCGGGCACAGTTACGCCGCCCGGTGCGGCGCTGCTGCCGCGCCTGCTGCGAGAGCCCCGGGACAGCCGCTAGGTGCCGATCGAGCCATCGATCAGCTCAGCCGAAATCCGTCACAGTGACGAATGCCGGTGGTCAGTGGACTAGTGGCTCAGCACCGGCCGGCGGAACTCAGCGCCTGACCTCATACCTGGTGAGGGCCACGCCACCGGGGAACGTCCGGGTCTCCACCAGGTTCAGGTTCACCCAGTTGTCCAGACCGGTGAAGAACGGGGTGCCGCTGCCCACCAGGACCGGTGCGGTGACCAGTGCGTACTCGTCGATCAGCCCAGCCCGCATGGCTGCCGCGGCGAGTGTGGCGCCACCGATGTCCATGGGGCCGCCGTCCTCGGCCTTGAGCCGAGTGATCTCGGTGACCGCGTCGCCGGTGATCAGCCGGGTGTTCCAGTCGACCGTCCTGGCCGTCGACGAGAACACCGCCTTCGGCATGTCCCGCCAGCGGCGGGCGAACTCGATCTGCGCCGGTGTGGCGCCCGGCTTTTGGTCCGCGGTCGGCCAATGGGAGCTCATCGTCTCCCAGAGTTTGCGCCCGTACAGCGCCAGGCCGGTCGACCCGACCCGGTCGGACCACCACCCGAACAGCTCGTCGCTCGGTACGCCCCAGCCGATGTCGTCGCCCGGCCCGGCAATATAGCCGTCCACGCTCAGGTTCATGCCGAAGGTAAGTTTCCGCATGGCGTCAGCCTTCGTGAGTCGGTCTTCGATGTACAGACCGGCATGGCGCGGAAATTCATCGGCCCGGCGTCCCTACCACATCGCCGATAAGGCACATTATGTCAACTAGAACGGCAGGAGATCGCATCCGGGTGCGCAGACCGATCGTCCGCTCGGACCTTTCGGCGAAGACGTCCGGACCGGATAGCGTGGTTGGCATGGACCTCCCCCGCCCCGACGTGGATCCCGGTGGCCTGCTCGAGTACTCCGTCGTCTTCACCGACCGGTCGCTCAACCACATGTCACAACGGTTCGTCACGGTCATGCAGGACACCATCAGGGTGCTGACGACGACGTACGCCGCGGACACCGTCGCTCTGATCCCCGGCGGCGGGACCGTCGGGATGGAGGCGGTCGCCCGGCAGCTGATGACCGGCCGGCGGATCGTGGTGGTGCGGAACGGGTTCTTCTCCTACCGCTGGTCGCAGATACTCGACCAGGGCGGGATCGCCGAGTCGGTGACCGTGTGCCGGGCGCAACCGGTCGACGGTGACGCCCAGTCCGCCTGGACCCCACCACCGGCCGAGATGGTGGTCGAGGCAATCCGGCGCGAGCGCCCGGACGTGGTGTGTGCGGCCCACGTCGAGACCGCATCCGGGATTCTGCTCCCCGACGAATACCTGCGGGCGATTGCGGACGCGACGCACGAGGTCGGTGGGCTGATGGTGCTCGATTGCATCGCCTCCGGTGCACTCTGGGTCGACATGCGCGCCCTCGGCATCGACGTCCTGCTCAGCGCCCCCCAGAAGGGGTGGAGCGGCACTCCGTGCACCGGCTACGTACTCCTGAACTCGGCCGCCCGGGAGCGGGTCAGGACGACCACCTCGACCAGCTTCGCGGCGGACCTGCGCCGTTGGCTGGAGATCACCGAGGGGTACACCGCGGGCACCGCCGCATACCACGCCACGCTGCCAACGGACGGGATCGCACACAACGCAGGTTTGATGCTGCAGGCAGTGGAAATCGGGCTGGAGGTGCTTCGGGCAGCTCAGCAGGAACTCGGCACGCGCGTCCGAACATTGTTGCGGGATAACGGCTTTCCATCGGTCGCGGCTGATGGCTACGCCTCGCCGAGCGTCGTGGTCTCGCATGCCGACGACCCGGACCTGCGCAGCGGTGTCGCGTTCAAGACGGTCGGGCTCCAGGTCGCGGCGGGCGTGCCGCTGATGTGTGGAGAGCCTGCGTCGTGGTCGACCTTCCGCCTCGGACTTTTCGGTCTGGACAAACTCACCGACGTCGACGGTGCCGTCGGCCGGTTCGGTGCGGCTCTGGAGCGACTCGGCCGCTGATCCAAGGGACTTCCCGGAGTCACTGCCGGGCGGTGGCTATCCGGGCGACCTCGGCCGGATCGATCAGATGCGAATGGTCGTCGTCCCCGACATCGATCTGAACCACGTCGATGCGGCCGTTGAAGCGCGGGGACTCGGCGTAGTCGGCGCTGACGGGCATGCCGACATCACTGCCGATGTCGGTCGTCTCGTCGGCCGAGAAGACCAGCGGCTGGGTCAGGTCGATCCGGCCACCGCCGACTGCACGGCCGTCGTAGTACAGGGTCAGCGTGCCGCCCTTGCCGAGACCGCCACCGTCGTAGGCGAACTCGGCCCGCACCTGGCGGTGGCCGGCGGGTAGCTCCTCGGTCGCCTCGGCCACGAATTCCTGCAGTCCCAGTACGTTGTAGACGAATTTCGCGCGGCTGTCCTTGACGTAGAGCGCCCAACCGCCGAACCGGCCGCCCTGAGCCACGATCACCCCGTTGGTCGGGCCGGCTGCCGGAGTGTCCACCGCCGCGGTCACCGTGAACGACCGGTTCTTGACGTCGATCACACTGTTCTCGCTGAGCCTCCGCATCCCCGGGAACAGGACCTGAGTGGTCCCGGTGATCAGCTGCGGACGCCCGGCGATGGTCGCGTTGAGCCGCTCGAAGCGGCGGTCGTCGATCGGCAGCACGTTGTACTTCACCGCTTCGATCAACCACAGCCGCTGCAACGAGGCGAGCCGCTCCGGTTGTTCGGCGGCGAGGTCATGTGCCTGGGTCCAGTCGGCCGCGCCGTCGTACAGTTCCCACACGTCGTCGTCCAGCGCGGGCAACACCTCCATGGGCAACCACGGAGTGCTGTGCCGGGTGACCGCGCTCCAGCCCTTGAAGTAGATGCCGCGGTTGCCGGCCATCTCGAAGTACTGGAGATCGTGGCGCTCCGGCGCCTCGGGGTCGTCGAAGCTGTAGAGCATGCTGGTGCCCTCGATGGGTGCCTGCTGCACGCCGTTGACGAAGCTCGGGTGCGGCAGGCCCGCGGCCTGAAGGACGGTCGGCGCGACGTCGATCACATGACAGAACTGCGAACGCTTCTCGTCGGTGGCCGTGATGCCCGCCGGCCAGTGCACGATGGTGCCGTTGCGGGTGCCGCCCCAGTGCGACGCGACCTGCTTGGTCCACTGGAACGGCGAGCACATCGCCCAGGCCCAGCCCACGGAATAGTGGTTGTAGGCCTCGGGGGTGCCCAACTTGTCCTTCACCGAGGACATGAACTCCGGCGTCTCGATGGCGGCCATGCCGTTGAAGTTGGCCATCTCGTTGAAAGCACCGTTGACCGTGCCCTCGGCCGAGGCACCATTGTCGCCGATGATGTAGTAGACCAGCGTGTTCTCCAGTGCACCGACGCGCTCGATGGCGTCGATGAGCCGGCCGACATGGAAGTCGGTGTGCTCGAGGAACCCGGCGTAGACCTCCATCTGACGCTCCAGGACCGGCTTGAGCGCCGGGTCCATGTCGTCCCACGCGGGGATCTGGTCCGGCCGGGCGGTCAGTTCGGCGTCGGGCGGGGCGATCCCCAGTTCTTTCTGCCGGTCCAGGATCTGGCCGCGCTGCGCGTCCCAGCCCTCGCTGAACTGCCCGGCGTACTTGTCAGCCCACTCGGCCGGCACATGGTGCGGCGCGTGGGTGGCACCTGGCGCGAAGTACATGAAGAACGGCCGGTCCGGAGCGAGGGCCTTCTGCGTCCGCACCCAATCGATGGCGTGGTCGGCCAGGTCCTCGGTCAGGTGGTATCCCTCTGCCGGCGTCTTCTCGGGCTCGACCGGCGTCGTACCCTCGTACAGCGCCGGGTAGTACTGGTTGTTCTCGCCGCCGATGAACCCGTAGAAGTACTCGAACCCGCCGCCGCCCGAGGGCCAGGCGTCGAACGGACCGACCGGCGAGGTCTGCCACGGCGGTACCTCGTGGCACTTGCCGAACTGGGCCGTGGAGTACCCATTGAGCTTGAGCGTGGTCGCCAGGGACGCCTTGGTATTGGGCTTGAGGCCGTTGGAACCCGGTGCGGAGGTGGCGGTCTCGGTGATCAGGCCCATGCCGACCGAATGATGGTTGCGACCGCTCAGCAGCGCCGCCCTGGTCGGCGCGCACAGCGCGGTGGTGTGGAAACGGGTGTAGCTCAGGCCCCCGGTCTGCAGCCGCTCGGCGGTCGGCATCTGTGCCGGACCACCGAACGGGCTTCCGGCGCCGTAGCCGACATCGTCGATCAGCACGATCAGGACGTTGGGGGCACCCCCAGGCGGCAGCAGCGGATCTATCGGTGGGAACGACGTCTCGGGATCCTTGGCGTCGTAGGTGAGCAGACCCAGGTATTGACGATCCGGAACCGGCAGAACGACCCGACCTGCGCCCGATGAGTCCACCATGGCAACTTCCTTCCCGAGGCTCACCTGAGGGTGTCCGGCGCTGCAGCGGTGCGCCTCATCCGGACTGGGCTATTTGTCGGGTGGCCGGCCCAATCGGTCGGGCCGTGCCGCAGCAGGGCAATCGCCGACCCGGGGTGAACCGGGATACTTCTGTCGACGAGCCGATCCGGAAGGTGACCATGACATTCCTGCCGCTGGCCGACCCCGCCTTCGACGTCACCGGTCAAGAAGTCCTGAGGGCTCGCGACGACGACTGGTGGGTCAGGACGTCCTATGGGTATGCGGTCCTGCGGCACGCCGAGGGAGCCGCGCTGCTCCGTGACCGCCGATTCCGACAGGGCAATGCCCGGTGGCCCGAGCAGAACGGCATCCACTCGGGGCTGTTCTCCGAGTGGTGGAAGCAGACCCTGCTCAGCCTGGAGGGCGACGACCACGCCCGGTTGCGCCGGCTGCTGAACCCGGCCTTCAGCCGGAAAAGGATCGTGGCCATGACCCCGTCCTTCTCCGAACTGGCAACCGAACTGATCGACGCCTTCGTCGGGCGCGGCACGTGCGAGTTCATCGGCGACTTCGCCGAACCGTATGCGACCAGGGTGCTCTGCCGGTTGTTGGGTCTGCCCGAGAATTCCTGGCCGCAGATCGCCCACTGGTCCGACGATCTCGGCCGTTCGTTCGGGGTTCGGGTGGCCCAGGACCTGCCGGTGATCGAGGCGGCGCTCGACGGGTTGACGGACTATTGCGAAGCTGTGATCACCGAGCGCGCCAGGTCACCGCGCGACGACCTGGCAACCACCATGGTGCAGGCCGTCGATGCCGGTGTGCTCGACCGCAGGGAATTGGCGGTGGCCATGGTCTTTCTGGTGTTCGCCGGCATGGAGACCACCCGCAACCAGCTGGGTCTGGCCGTGCAGACGCTGCTTGCCCATCCCGACCAGTGGCGGCTGCTGGGCGAGCGACCCGACCTCGGGGACCAGGCGGTCGAGGAGGTGATGCGGGTGAACCCGACGGTCACCTGGATCACCAGGGAAGCGATCACCGAGGTCGACTTCCACGGGCTTCGCCTGGTCGAGGGCGACATCGTGCAGGTGCTCTCACACGCCGCGGGAACCGATCCACGCGCCATGCCCGACCCGTCGTTCGACATCACCCAGGTCAGGCCGGCACACCTGGGATTCGGCGCCGGTGTGCACCACTGCATCGGGCATTTCGTCGCCAGGGTCGACATGGCGGTCGCACTCCCCCGGCTTGCCTCCCGGCTCCCGGAGCTGAGCGCCGACGGACCGGGCGAATGGATGCCGATCTCCGGCAACACCGGGGCCGTGCGGTTTCCGCTCCGGTTCGATCCTGGGTCGGTTCGGCCGATCGAACCGTGAGCCGTGTTCGTCCGGCTCAGCCGTCGTGGTCGCCGTCAGCGTTGTCGACCACCTGCGCACCGTCCCAGGTGGACAGGCAGAACGGGTGCCCGACCGGGTCGGCGTAGACGAAGCAGTGATCGGAGTTGGGCTGGAAGTCGAGCAGCGTCGCGCCGGCGTCGAGCACCCGCGTTCCGGCCGCCGCGAGATCGTCGACGAGGAAGTCCAGATGCAGCTGCATGGGGATCGCGCTCCCCGGCCACACCGGCGGCCGGAAGTCGTCGACCTGCTGGAAGCCGATGGAGCCGTTGGGGCCGGTGACCGCTGCCCAGTGCGGGGAGCCGATCGCGACGCCGCCGGTGATCCGGGCATAGAACTCGGCCAGGGCCAGCGCGTCGGGCGCGTTCACCGTGGTCCCGCTCAGCTTGATGTGGTCGGACATCAGCCGAGTGCCGTGTCCTGGTAGGTGGGAGTGAGGTCAGTCCACCGCTTGTGCCATGCCCTGGCCGGTATCTGTTCCGACCAGCCGCCGAGATGTGCGGGCCCGGCGATCGCCAGTGATCGTTCGAGGTCCTCGAGATGAGCCTGCCAACCGGCGCCATAGAAGTGGAGCTTGTCGACGGGCAGGCCACGCTCCTCGACCACCAGCCTGGTCCGCGATCCCTCCGCGGTGAGCCAGGCCTCGATCTGTGCCTCGTCGTCCGTGCCGGGCTCGGTTGTGAGCAGCAGATGATGTGGCGCGTCGCAGATCTCGACTCTTGCCGGGCCACTCCACGTGCTGGTGAACACGGCCTGGACGGTCCCACCCACGCGCAGGTCGCCGGCCACCTCGGCAATCCAACGTGCGAGCCGCTCCGGCACGGTGCACGCCTGCCACAGATCGTCGATGTCGGTGGCGTAGACATCCTCCACGCGCACCGCACCACGGGTCTCGTCGAGTGCCCGCATGGTCCCCACAGTGCTCACTTCTGCCTCCGCTTTCCTCGTGCGATCTCCGTGTGCAGCGCGTCGAGACGGTTGCGCCACAGCGCGCGATATTGCTCGAGCCAGACGTCCACCTCGACGAGCGCCTCCGGACGCAGGCTGTAGATCCTCCGCTGCGCCTCTTGGCGTACGTCGACGAGCCCCGCCTGCCGCAGAACCCGCAAGTGCCGGGAAACCCCGGGCCGCGCGATCGGCAGCGCGTCGGCCAGTTCACCGGCCGACGCCGGGTGATCCCGCAGGATTCCCAGCACGGTCCGCCGGCTCTGGTCGGCCAACGCCTGCAGCACGGCATCCATGACACGAATGTAACTGATCAGGTACGTAACCACAAGGGTACGTACGCCGCGTGCGGTCCCTTGGCGATCCTCGCCGGTGGGTTCGACACGACGGCGTCAGGTGGTAGAAGTTCCAGCGTGATCCTTCCGAAGGTGCGAGATCCTCGCTTCGTGACGATCCGGCGCGGCGGGACGCTCACGGACGCGGATCATCACCTGCTCGCGCTCTGGGCGGCGCTCTGCGCCGAGCGCGTGCTCCCCCTGTTCGAGTCGGTTCAGCCGGACGATCCCCGGCCGCGCCAGGCGATCGAGAACGCCCGGGCCTGGGTGCGGGGCGAGGTCACGATGATGCAGTCCCGCGCCGCGGGCGGCCACGCCATGGGCGCGGCGCGAGAGCTGGCCGGCGCAGCGCGCCACGCGGCGTACGCGGCCGGCCAGGCCGGGGCGGTCCCGCACGTCGCCGCGCACGAACTCGGCGCCGCTGCGTACGCCATCAAGGCCGTGCGCGCCGCGGTTCCGCCCAGCGAGAGCGTGTCCGCCGGACGAGCCGAGTGCCGATGGCAGCGGGTTCAGCTTCCGGGCGCCATTCGTGAGTTGGTGATCGATGACCAGCGATTGCGCAACGAGATCTGCTGGTCGGTGTTCGACTGCTGAGGGTCGCGGAGGGAATTCCCGGCGATTCCCGGCGGCCGGCGCCCGGTGGTCAGGTGGGCTGTTTCACCGGATCGCCTGCAAACGGAACAAGCGGACGGTTCGTCCAGATTCTCGTTCGTACTTGCGGTATCCGGGCCATTGCGCCTCGATCCGGGCCCACACTTCATTTCTTTCGCCGTCGGAGATCTCGGTGGCGTGCACTGTGATGGTGCGTCCGTAGACGACGATCTCGGCGTCCGGGTGGGCACGCAGGTTGGCCGTCCAGGCCGGATGCCGGTGGCTGGCGAAGTTCGACCCGGCCACAATGGCGCGCCCGACACCGTCGGGCAGATACATCAGCCGGGTGGATCGCAGCTGACCGCTCTTGGCACCGAGCGTGTGCAGCTCGAGGGCCGGGACGAGCAGGCCGGCGAGTTGCAGGCGACCTTTGCTGAGGAATCCGGTGATGGCCTCGAGGCTGGGCAGCACTCGGGGGGCGTAACGACGGAACCAGGCCGTTCGGGTCAGCGGAGCGACCAGGTGGCGGGTCAGGTCCAGGGCGTCGCGCATCGACCCATTCTTCTGCACGGGCCCGGTCAGAGCCACCGGGGTCGCCGGTGCCGGCCCATCTGGGTCGCACTCCGGCATGGGTCTGGCCTGGCTTGCCGGTGCGCTCCCCCGTCACCTTCAATCTATACAGGGATCCGAGCCTTCATGAGGTTCGGAAATCTGTTCCATACTCGGCGGTCCGACATGGCAACCGGCGAACAGGAGCGGTGCATGAGCTACGTGTTGGAACTTCGGGAGATCGACCGGACGCAGGCGGCGATCGCCGGCGGCAAGGGCGCAAACCTGGGAGAACTCTCCAGGATCCCGGGCGTCAGCGTGCCGGACGCGTTCTGCGTGACGACGGACGCCTACCGCCTCACAGTCGCGACCGCGCCGGCGATCGGGGCCTGGCTGGGCCGGCTCTCGGAGGTGGAATCCGACGACCAGCAGGCGATCGGCGAACTGAGTGCGCAGATCCGGGATGCGCATCGAACAGGTGGATGTTCCGGAAGAGCTGGTGGACGAGGTCGACCGGCACCTCGACCGGCTCGGCGCAGCGGGCTCGTTCGCGATCCGCTCGAGCGCAACCGCCGAGGATCTGCCGGACGCTTCCTTCGCCGGACAACAGGATTCGTTCCTGAACATCTCGGGTCGATCCGAGATCGTGCGACACATCCGGAGGTGTTGGGCCTCGCTGTTCACCGAAAGGGCCGTGGCGTACCGGGCGCGCGCCGGCATCGACCACCGAACGGTCGACATGGCTGTGATGGTGCAGCAGATGGTGCTCGCCGAGGCGTCCGGTGTGCTCTTCACCGCCGACCCGGTCAGCGGCAATCGCACGATCTCGTCGGTCGAGGTCGTGTGGGGGCTGGGTGAGAGTCTGGTATCGGGCCGGGCCAATCCGGACACCTTCGCGGTGCGCGACGACGAGATCGTGCGCCGGACGATCGCCGTCAAACACACGGCGACACAGGCAGTACCGACCGGTGGTACCGAAGAACGGGCCGTTGACCGGCGTAGGCAGCAGGAGCCGGCGCTGGCCGATCCCCAAGTTCTGCGGCTGGCCCGGCTCGGACGGCGGATCGAAGCGCACTTCGGCGCTCCCCAGGACATCGAATGGTGTCTGACCGGCGACGATGTCAAGATCGTCCAGAGCCGGCCCATCACCACCCTGTTTCCGGTACCCGCCGTCGACGACGGGCGCAACCACGTCTATCTCTCGGTCGGCCATCAGCAGATGATGACCGCGCCGCTGAGACCGCTGGGCCTGTCCCTGCGCCAGTTGACCACCAGAGCCCCGATGTCCGTGGCCGGCGGCCGACAGTTCGTCGACGTCACCGACGCCCTGGCCTCGCCGCATCGCCGTGCCGGCATGTTGGACATGCTTGTCCGATCCGACCCGTTGATGGGCGACGCACTCCTGACCGTGCTGGCCCGCCCCGACTTCCTTGCGTCCGACTCCGATGAGCCAGCAGGGACACCGGCCGGTGCCGCATCGGATCCGGTCAGCCCGGCGAAAGGCGCACCCACACCGATCGACAATGATCCGGCCATCCCCGCAGAGCTCATCGAGCACAGCCAGACCTCCATCGCGGCCCTGCGACGCGACATCGCCACGAAGTCGGGGGTGGAGTTGATCGACTTCATTTTCGCGGACATCCCGGAGATGCAGCGGATCCTGTTCGACCCGCGGAGCTTCCAGGCGATCATGGCGTCCAACGACGCCACCTGGTGGCTCAACGACCACCTCGAGACCTGGCTGGACGAAAAGAATGCCGCCGACGTCCTCACCCTTTCGGTGCCCAACAACATCACGTCCGACATGGGACTGGAACTCCTCGACATCGCCGACCTGGCCCGTCCCCACCCGGGCGTGGTGACCCTTCTTCAGCGAATCGAGGACGAGAACCCCGACGGAGATGGCTTCCTCGACGAGTTGTGCGAGGTCGACGGCGGCCGGGCGGTGAGCGATTCCATCGGTGCGTTTCTCGATCGGTACGGCATGCGGTGCGACGGCGAGATCGACGTCACCCGCCCGCGGTGGCGCGAGCAGCCGGCCGCCTTGGTTCCGGTCCTGTTGAGCAATGTCAAGAACTTCCGCGCCGGCGCCAGGGAGCGCCGAACCCAGCAGGGGCGCGCGGAGGCGTTGGCCTGGGAGCAGGACCTGCTCGAGCGCCTACGCGTGCTGCCGGACGGCCCGCACAAGGCGAAGGAGACCAAGTACATGATCGACCGGGTCCGGATCTTCGCCGGATATCGGGAGTATCCGAAGTACGCCATGATGTCTCGCTATTTCGCCTACAAGCAGGCGCTGATGGGCGAAGCCCGACGCCTCGTCCGGGCCGGCGTGCTGACCGCAACGGACGACCTGTTCTACCTCACGTTGGAGGAAGTGGGCCAAGTCGTCAGGAGTCACCAGGCCGATCGGGAACTCATCCGGCAGCGCCGGCGTACCTACGCCCACGACCTCACCCTCACACCGCCCCGGGTTCTCACCTCGGACGGCGAGGCCGTCGCAGGCACCTACCGCCGCACGGACCTTCCCCCCGGAGCGCTGGCCGGCCTGGCCGTCTCCGCCGGGACCGTCGAGGGCCGCGCCCGGGTCATCCTGAACATGTCCGAGGCCGACCTCGAACCAGGCGACATCTTGGTCACCGCCTACACCGACCCCGGCTGGACCCCGCTGTTCGCAGCGGCGGCCGGTCTGGTGACGGAAGTGGGCGGCCTGATGACCCACGGCGCGGTGATCGCCCGGGAGTACGGCCTGCCCGCTGTCGTCGGGGTCGAGGACGCCACTCGACTGATCAAGGACGGCCGGCGGATCCGACTGCACGGCACCGAAGGCTACGTGGAGGTCCTGACCGGACCATGACCATCGTCCGCGGCCGACACCCTCGCCCGGACCAGCAGGATCCATCCACTGTGGTGATCGTGGTCGCTGCGCCGGGGCCGCCAAGGCCCCTGCCTCTGGGTAGGCTCGGTGAGTGATCTCACTGCGCCGGATCGACCCGGATGATCCGGGCGACCGGGCGGACCTGGTCGCGTTCATGACTGGCAACGAGTTCCCGTTCCACGTGCGTCCGCGGTGGACCACGGAGCAGGTCGAGTCCTCCTTGGCGCACGGCAGTTTTCGCGACCAGGACAACGACTCGTACTGGATCGAGCACACATCCCATGGCCGGATCGGGTTCCTGCGATTCCAGGACCTGACCGACGACGCACCCCTGTTCGACCTTCGGCTCGAAACGCGTTGGCGAGGACACGGATTCGGCTCGCCGATCGTCGACGCCGCCACGCATCATGTCTTCACCACCATGCCGGAGGTCGCCAGGTTCGAGGCTCAGACCAGAGTCGACAATGTGGCCATGCGGCGGGTGCTGCTGCGGTGCGGCTGGGTCAAGGAGGCGCACTATCGCGACGGCTGGCCGGTGCCAGGCGCGGAGCCGGTCGCGTCGGTGGCCTACGGGATGTTGCGGCGCGATTGGCGAACTGATGTGACAACGCCGGTTCCCTGGGACGACGAACCGCGCTGAGCGCTGCCCGGGGCTCCTGGTCAACCGACCGTGCCGCTCAGGTGGCCGGTACCTGGAGGTGCAGCGCTCGACCGCCGCTCGATCCGGTGAGCGTCACGGCCTCGAACGGACCGCCGAAGCCCCATCGCCCGGCGCCGTCGACGATGATCGTCGAGGTGCCCGCACTGATCACCAGATGAACGTCGAAGCCGTTTGACCCGTATACGAGGTCCGACGTGCCGGACACCACGACTCCGCGTGCGAACTCGACGTCGTGCAAGGTCATGACGGCACGGTCGGGATTCGCGGAATAGTCCCAGTCGGCGGCTCCGCCGCGCAGGCCGCGGGTCGTGCCGGCCGCGTCCGGGAGTCGGAAGGTTCGTAGCCAGATGTCCTGTGCGGTCCGCACAGCGACCGTTGCGGCGCGGCGGTCGAAGTCCGTTGACCGGTCGCCGGGCAGCCGCTGTGCCGCCGGCGCCGCGTGCACGGACGCCGGATAGGACGGGACTGCTACCCCGACGAACGCAGGCTCACGGCAGCTGCCGACAGGAGCCTTGGGGTTCGACATGAACGACCGCGCCAGGTCGGCGGCGCAGGCCGACCAGCCCGCCGAGGGATGCCCGGCGCCGGACACCGTGACGTAGCTGGCGCCGGGGAAGATGGACATCAACGAACGAGTATTGAGCGTGGCGACCACCGTGTCCAGATCTCCCCGGAGCACCAGGGTCGGCACGCCACGGACGACGGCGCCGTGCGGGATGGCCGGCACGTACCGGTCGGGCGCCGGCCAGGCAACACAGGCATCGTCGTAGAACCATCCGGACCACGCCCGCTTGGAGAACGGCGCAAAGGCGGTGACCGGCAATTGGGCGAGCGCAGCCTCGTACTTGTGCTGACGCACGGCCATGGAGTCAGTTCGGTCGAACACGAAGTCCTGGTCGTTGCAGAAGGCGGCGATGTTGTCGCCGGCGGAGTACTGGGCGGGATCACCGGAATCGCCGCCGCGGTCGGGCGATTCCGCGGCCAGCCGTAGCAAGGGCAGCGGGTCGCCGCCGCGCAGGGCGGCCTCGACCGCGGGGATCTCCGCGATGCCCAGTTGGCCGGATTCCACGATCGAGATCAACTTCGACTCGTCGACATGTACCTGGGAGCTGACCCCGACCTCGTCCAGCACCGTGCCGTCCACCGGACGTCGACGTAGTTCGGCGGCCAGGAGGGCGAGAGAGGCATCAGCATGGGGATTTTCCATCGCGCATGCCGGCACGCGCCGACACGTCAGGGCCGTCGCATCCGCGATGGCGTTCGGCACGGCCAAGCCCCAGGCCCAGGCGTGCAGCGGATCGTTCACCGTCAGGCCGCCGTCCAGGATCACTGCCCGCACCCGGCCGGGGTATCGCACCGTGTAGGCCGCGACGTCCACGGTCCCGTAGGACAGCGCGTAGAAGGTGACTTGCTGGTAGCCCAGGGCGCGCCGGACGACCTCCTGATCCATGGCGATGTCACCGGCCCCGTAGCGATCGGCGTCCGGTCCGAGTTGGGCGCCGCAGGCAGCCACGCCGGCGAGAAATCCGTCGTGGTCGGATGGCTCGATCTGAACCAGGGCAGTCGATCGCGCCCGACGTACCGGTGCCGCGGTTGTCGACGAGGACCAGATCACGGTCGGCCAGGACATCACCGGCTATGTAGGCGAAGAAGCCCTTTGCCGCGGTCGAGGCGCTCCCGGGTCCGCCGTCGATGGCGAACACCGCGTCCCCGGCCGTGGAGGCCGGATCGGTGTGGGGAAGGACGCTGAACCCGATGGACATGGTCCTGCCGTTCGGGTGTGACCGGTCGATGGGCACGGTCACCGAACCGCACAGCCACGACGGGTCGTCCTCACACGCGGTCAGCGCGATCGAGGGCTTGCTGGTCAGCTCGGACGCCCGGGCCGAGCGGCGATGACCCGGCGCAACCGAACCGGCCGCGTGCTGTCCACCCGTCTGGCGGTGGTGGCCGGCGGTGTCATCGGAACCGGGGGCCGGAATTCCAGCCGTGGCGCTGGCCGGGGCCATCAGCCCGAAGCAGAGCGCGGCCGCGAGAACGCCGACCAGCTTGCCGCGAGAGCAGGCTCGAGGTCGTTGGACAGGTGCTGAGATCACCACGACTCCTTTGTCAGATGAACGGTTCTCGATGGCCGCGCCGGGCTGCAGTGCGACGTGGGACGGACGTCGCCGTGGGTGCGGATCGGCCGGGCAGCCGCCGGGATCACGGACAGATTCCGACCATTCCGGTCGACTGTCGGCGCAGGCTCCGGCCGGTGCTGCCGACCCGGGTGAAGATGATCGATCCCTCCGGGGTCCAACGAGCTTGGGTCGCCCGGACGTCCGGGGTCGTGAAGTGGGTCAGAGCCCGCCGTCCCGTGGCGTCCGGCCTGACCGTGTACAAGTTCGAGACGACCGCGTCGAAGTTGAACACGATCAGCGGGTGGGTGACGAAGACGATCGACCGTCCGTCGGGCGACCAGTCGGCCTCCCCCGCGAACAGGCTCCAGGGCGTCACCTGGCGAACGTCGCTCCCGTCGGGTCGGATGGTGAAGATCGCGGTACCGGTGTTTTCGCCGTCTGCGGAGTATCGCTCCTGCCAGAACAACAGCCGGCGGCCGTCGGGCGACCATGGGGTTCATCCAGGGCCACCCTGGGCGCCGCGCGATAAATGACCTGCACGCCGTGGACGCCGTGCGAGCCCAACGCGCCGACGCGGAGCTCGATGCGGGACGGGAAGTCATCCCCGCCGACCTCGATGAACGGAGACGATGCCTCGGTGTACGCGACGCGTCGCGCATCCGGCGACAGCGCGGGATCGTCGTCACCCAGGCAAGTACCGGCACAGTGTCCGATCAGCCGGGCACCGCTACCGTCTGCGTCGACGACGGCGAGCTGGCGAGCGCCATCGATATCGGCCGCGAACGTGATCTGTTGACCGTCGTGGGACCACGCCGGGTGCACGTGTTCGCCCGGAAGGTCCGTCGCGATCTCGTGGTCCGCCGACCCGTCGAGCCTGATCAGGAAGATGCCCTCCGGGCCGAACTCGCGGTCCCGCAGACTGCTCTGGTAGACCACCCAGCTGCCCGGATGTCCGGGCCCGATCGACGGTGTCGGTGTCGAGCCGGTCGCGACGCCGGCCGACAGCCCGGTGAGCAGCACGGCGCCGGTGACCAGCAGGATTCTGTTCACCCGACTCGCCGCGGGTGATGTCGTCATGGCCCGACTCCTCAGGATTGGGACTGCACTCACCGGCAAACGATCGCGCCGCAGCCGTCCTCGGCGCATCCGTGTCAACCCGGAAACAGGCGACACACCCGGGACGGGTAGGCGGCAATCCGGGTCGGCACGGATGACAACCCACGGCGGTGCGCTCACACTGTCGCCATGCGGCCGCGACTGCTCATCGTGGACGACCACGAGAGCTTCCGCGCTGTCGCGCGCGCCATGCTGGAGGACGACGGGTACGACGTCGTCGGGGAGGCTGCTGACGGCACGACCGCGGTCACCGCAGCGCGCACCTTGCGGCCCGGGATCGTGCTGTTGGACATTCACCTGCCCGACGAGGACGGGTTCGCCGTCTCGAAGGTGCTCGCCGCCCTGCCGGATCCACCGTCGGTGATTCTCATCTCCAGTCGCCCACTGTCCGACCTCCGGCAACGGATATCGGACAGCCCGGTCGTCGGCTTCCTGTCCAAGGACGAGCTGACCGGCCGGGCGGTGGCCGAACTCGTCGGTTGAGGCCGGTGAGGCTGGTGAATCCGGGTGCCAGGTGCGGGCGTGGCGTGATGATCATGGTCGCGATCGTGGCGACGGTCGCGGGCGAATGGGCGGCGGGTTTCGGCGGTGCCGGCGGAGCCGTGCTCCTCGGGATGTTCGCCGACACGATCGCAGGTGGCACTTTCCTGCTGACCGGAATCGTCGCCGTCGAACGATCCCGCCGGTTCGGCTTGCTCGCCTTCCTTGCCGGCCTGGCCTGGTTCGCCGGCAATTTCGGCGGATGGTTGGTGTGGGTGCACCGTCCGCTCATGCTGCACGCCGCCCTGGCCTACCCGGATGGAAGGCTGGCGCACCGATGGATCCGCGGCCTGCTGGTCGTGTGGTGGGTGGCCGCCCTGGTCCCCGGGCTGGCGGTCAATGCCGCGTTCTCGATGTTGCTGGCGTCGGCGACGGTCGTGCTCTGCTGGGTGACCAGTCCGGCGGCCGGCGCTGGGGCTGCGGCGCGCACGGCGCACCGGAATTGCGGCTGTCACGGCGCTCGGGTCCGCGGTCGGGTTGGCCGCCGCCGACGCGGTGATTCTCGTGCACGGACGGCCATTGGTCACGCCTGCGCTGCTGTACGCCGGGCTCGTCACACTCGCCGGGGTGATCCTGGTGTCCGCGTGCTGCACCCTGCCGGGGAGGCCGACGCCGTCATCGAGGTCACCGAGGACGACCCATCGGTGTCGGTGGATGCCCTCCGCCTCGAGGCGTCGGCGGCGACAGCGGATCCCGCGACCCGCCGGCTGCTCACGGCCGCCGTGGCACGCTTCGACGAGAATCGCGTGCTGCACGAGGCTCTCGAGAACCGGGTGGCCGAGGTCCGCGCATCCCGCCGCCGACTGGTCGAGGCCGGCGTCGCCGAACGACAACGTCTCGAGCGGCGTTTGGCCGACGGGGCGTTCGGATATCTCGACGAGCTGGGCGACGTACTGTCGATATTGCGGAAGGACCCGGTCCTGATGGCCCTGGCCACCACCTGTCTCGCCGAGATCGAGCACACTCGCGTGGATCTCGCGCAGCTGGCCCGCGGCCTGCTGCCCGCGGTGCTGACCGAACGGGGTCTGCACAACGCACTCTCCGACCTAGCCGCCCACGCAACCGTTCCCACCGTCGTCCGGGCGCCCAATTTCCGGCTGCCGCCGCTGGTGGAGGCCGACCGTCTGGTACGGCTGCGCCGAGGCGATGGCGAACGTGGGTAAATACTCCGGGGCATCCGCGGTACGGATCGACATCGGGGTGGACGCCGACTTCGTCACTGCCGCCGTCACCGACGACGGTGTCGGTGGTGCCGTGGTCCACCCTGGCGGTGGCCTCCGGGGCTTGCCGATCGGATGAGCGCTGTCGACGGCACTTTGACCGTGCACAGCCCGCCGGGCGCAGGCACTCGTTCTGACGCTCCGGGTTCCGGTCCGATGACCTGGCTCCGACACGCCCTCTGGCCGCTCGGGCTCGCCCTGACCGCGGTGCTGGTCGTGGTGATCCGGGACAATCCGGCCACCACCTTCGGAGGTGGCGTACCGGCGGGAAGGCTGATCGAGACCGGGGCAGCGCTCGGGTTGCTGGTCGCCGCGGGCGTCGACGCCCGGCCGGTCCGCGGTGTCCTGCTCGGCGTTCTCGGCCTGCTCTGGTTGGTCCCGGAGCTCGCCGGTTGGCTGGCGGGACCGCGCGCTGTCCGGGTCGCGGCCGACGGGTCTCGTGCCGTCATCGTGACCGCCGCCGCCCTTCTCGCCGTGATCGTGGTGAGCCGCCGATCGGACCGGTCGACGAAGTCGGCGCGGGTTCCCCACTCCCTGCTGCCGTCGTCGTGGGCATCGCCGGTCTCACGGCATTGGCGGCGCGCGTGCTGCTGGTCGATCCGTTCCTGGACGTCCGGTGTTGGCAGGACTGTCAGCCGAACCCGTTGACGTTGCCGGGATTCGACGACATCGGACGTATCGTGGTGCTCGGCTCGGCCGTGGTCGTCGGCGCAGTCTTCCTGATCTGTGCGCTCCGCGTCGTGCCAATGGGTCCTGCTCTCCTCCCGGCGTTGACCTTGGCGGTGACCGCGATCGTGTTGGACGGGCGCGCGGGAGCCCGGCCGTCGCCGGCGATCTGGTCGGGGGCCGCGCTGTTTCTCCTCATGCAGGCGGCGGCCGTCGCGGTGACCGTGGGCGTGCTGGCCGAGCGAAATCGGGACCGGCGATTGCGGACCCGGCTGACGCACCTGGCCGATCGACTTCTGGCCGCTCCGGTGCCCGGCGGTCTCACACCGGCGCTGCGGGCGGCCACCGGGACCCGAGCCTGCGCGCGGCATGTACTGGGTGCCGGAGCGGGGCGGCTACGTCGACGTCGAGGGTCGCGCCGTGGCGCCGACGGTGCCGCGGACGGCACGCGCCACCCCGGTCACCCGGCACGGCGAACTCCTGGGGCGGCTGGTGCACGGTCCTTCCGTGAACAGCGCGCGAATCGAGTCTCGCATTCGGCGCAGCGCTCCGACTCTCGCTGGAGAACGAGCGACTCCGGGCCGCGACGCTGGCGGAATTGGACGAGTTGCGGTCGTCCCGGATGCGCCTGGTCGATCACGCGGCGGACGAGCGTCGCCAGCTGGAACGCAACTTGCACGACGGCGCCCAGCAACGCGTGGTGGCGCTCACCCTGCTTACCAGGATGATGATGTCGCGCGCGACCGATCCGGAGGTCGCGGGTCTCGCCCAGCGCGCCGACGAAGCTGACTCGGGCGGTGCTGGAGGAACTCAGACGGATCGCAAGGGGTCTTTACCCGGTCGTGCTCACGGACTCCGGGTCTCCGCGGCGCGGTGCTCGACCTGGCTCAGTCCAGCCGCGACGTTGCTGTCGTGCTCGGCGAACTCCCGGCGACCCGGTATCCCGGACGCATCGAAGCCACTGCCGTATCTGGTGATCTCCGCAGCGCTGGCAGACGCGCGAAGCCGGGCCGTCCAGCGCAGTTCGTCGTGTCGTCCTCGGATTGCAACGGCATCCTGACCGTCACGACCACCGATGACGCCGAACAACCGGGCACGGGTGCGCCGACCACGATCGAGGACCAAGTCGCCGCGGTTGCCGGATCACTACACGTGGAGTACGACACCGGCCGGCACGCGATGGCAGCTGGAGGTGCCATGCGTGTCGTGATCGCTACGATGCGGCGCTTATTCGGATCCGGGCTTGGTGGCCATGCTCGCCGAGGACGGAATCGCGACGGTCGGTGTCACCGGTTCCGCCGACGGACTCGACGAGCTCGTCGGTTCCACCATGCCGGACGCGCTTGTGGTCGACATCCGGATGCCGCCCACCCATACCGACGAGGGCATCGTGGCCGCCAAGCGGATCCGGGAGCGGTTCCCGTCGGTGGCGGTCCTGGTGCTCTCGCAGTACGTCCAGGCTTCCTACGCGATGCGCGCTGATCGAGGAGAATCCTCGGCTCGTCGGATATCTGCTCAAGGACCGAGTCGACCGACGGCCACGAACTCGCCGACGCGCTACATCGAATCGTGCCGGCGAGTGTCTTGTCGATCCCGACGATCGTCGACCGCAGCTGCTCGACCGCGCGAGGATGCGCGGACCTTTCGACGACCTGAGCCGTCGCGAGCGAGAGGTTCTCAAGCCTGATGGCGGAGGGCCGATCCAATGGCGCCATCTGCGAGTTGTTGGTGCTCAGCCCGCGCACCGTGGAGAGCCACGTGGCATCGATCTTCCTCAAGCTGGGTCTGGTCGAAACCACCGATTCCCACCGGCGCGTGCTGGCCGTACTGAGGTTCCTACGAGGCACGCCATGAAAAGGCTCAACCGTGGAATCTCGCTGGGTCGGATGTCTCGTTGTCAGTCGAGCTGCGATAAGGACACCACCACTGTGAGGTTCCAATGATGCGCAGGAGGCTCGCCACGGCGGTGATCCCGATTGCCGCCGTCCTCGCCCTGTCCGCCTGTTCGGCGGCCGGCGAAAA
The DNA here is from genome assembly GCA_963834185.1 of uncultured Actinomycetota bacterium. Lineage (GTDB taxonomy): Bacteria > Actinomycetota > Actinomycetes > Mycobacteriales > Nakamurellaceae > Nakamurella. Next base: position 374,633 of record CAWIAR010000002.1, on the reverse strand, counting down.
GTCAGGAGTGCCCATCCGACCGATCTTGCTCGTCCTGGCCAACAGCGATGGGGATACCGACGGCATTCCGGCAGTCGAGCACTTCATCTACCGGGTACACACACTCTCCGAAGGCCGGGTCAAGGTCGAGGTCGGTTCCCAGTGGGGTGGCGAGGGATATGACGAGGCCGGCCTGATCAAGGACGTCGCAGCCCGGCGTGCGGACCTGGGCTGGTCGGGAACCCGGGTGTTGGACCTCGTTGGTGTCCAGGCCTTCCGGCCGATCCACGCCCCGTTCCTGGTCACGTCACTTGCCGCCGAGGCCGCGATCATCAATGATCCGGTGACGCAAACCATGCTGGAGAGCATGCACTCGGCCGGGGTTGTTGGTCTTGCCCTGCTAGCCGATGAGATCCGGCACCCCGTTGGGTCTCCAAGCCGCTGTTGGAACCAGAAGACTTCCGCGACATCGCCTTCCGCAGCTATCCGTCGGGAGTGCAGGCGGATGGCATCAGAGCCCTCGGCGCCATTCCCACGACGGACGCGATTGTCCCGATGATCGAACGTGGCCAGTTGGGCGGATTCGAGTCGATGTGGTGGACCCTCGCCGCGAACAGCTACAACACCACCGCACCGTACATCGCCGCGAATGTCGGCCTGTGGCCCCGAACCACCGTGTTGTTCGCCAACCCGTCCTCGCTCGCCGAACTGGATCCGCAGGCGCGCGAGTGGGTGGCGGAGGCGGCCGAAGAGGCATCCCGCTGGTCGACCGTGCACGCGCTCGACCGCCAGGACTACGAGATGCACCAGGCATGCGCCCAGTCCGCACGGGTGGCAACCGCCTCGGACACCCAGTTGGCCGCGTTGCGCAGCGCAACGGAGCCCGTGTACGCGGACCTGCGAGCCGACGAGACGGTCAGGCATACCCTGGATCGGATCGAGCTGCTCGTTGCCCATGCGACGGCCGACCCACCGGTCAAGGTCCCGGAGGAGTGCGTGTACCGACCGGGCAAGGAGACCGGGCGGGCAAGCGTGGCGGCCGAGCGACCGAGGGCTCCCGGCGACCCGGGCTCGCTGCCGCAGGGTGTGTACCGGTTCTCGACCACCGAGGACTTCCTCCTCGGCAAGGGTGCCAGCATCCACGAAGCCTTCATCAATGCCGGCGTCTTCACCTGGACCCTGGACCACGGTCGGTTGCACGCCACGCAGGAACCGATCGATCCGTCGATCAACAAGCTCGTCTGCGATGGGTACTACGACGTCCGTGGCAGCACGGTGATCTTCGCCCGCACCACGTACTACGTCACCGGCGACTGCGCTCCCGCGACGTGGACGGCAACCTGGTCGGCAACGCCGGACACTCTCACCTGGTCGACGTCAGCGTCACGAACGGTTTCCAGTACGGGTGGGCCCCACGACCGTGGACGAAGATCGGCTGAGTTCAGCATGGCATCGAACGGCTCGGCAGCCGCGACCGGCGCACCCGCATGGCGTTCCGGGCCCGCTGCCGCGGCGGTCGGGTGCCTGCTGGCCGTGCTGGTTGTCGCCTGCACGGCGGCCGGTGACAAGTCGGGGATGAAGAACCAACCGATCGAGCTGGTGCTCGCCAGCAACGACGGCCAGAACGATGGCATTCCTGCCGTCGCGCAGTTCGTCGATGAGGTCTCGGCGCTGTCCGGCGGCCGGGTCACGGTCACCGTGAGGTACTCCTGGAGCGGCGCCGGCTACGACGAGCCAGGGCTCATCCGGGATGTCGCCGCCGGCCGTGCCGACCTCGGCTGGTCGGGAACCCGGGCGCTCGACCTGGTCGGGGTCACGGCGTTCCGCCCGCTGCATGCCCCGATGCTGGTCACGTCCCTCGCCGCGGAGAGGGCCGTCATCGAGGATCCTTTGACGCAGGCACTTTTGGCCGACATGCAGCCGGCAGGCGTGGTGGGCCTCGCGGTGCTCGCCGACGAGATCCGGCACCCGGTCGGCGTCGAGAAACCCCTGCTGATGCCGGACGATTTCCGCGGCATCACCTTCCAGACCTTCCCCTCCGTGCACAGGCCGCGGGGATCAGCGCGCTGGGCGCGACGCCGACCAGCGATCCGGTTCGACCATTGGCCCAGCGTGCCGTACTGGGTGGCTTCGAATCGATGTGGAACACCCTGGTCGCCAACGGCTACGCCGACATCGCGCCGTATGTCACGGCCAACGTGGGTCTGTGGCCACGGACCACGGTCCTGTTCGCCAATCCCGCGGCGCTGGCACGCCTCGACGCCGAAGCACGACTATGGGTCACCACGGCGGCCGCACACGCGTCCGAGTGGTCGACGATCCACGCGCTCGACGGACAGGACTACCAGATCGGGCAGGCTCTGCGGCGAGGGAGTTCGTTTGGCCACTGCGACCGAAAGTCAGTCGAAGGCGCTACGAAAGGCCGTCGAACCGGTCTACGAAGCGTTGCGCGCCGATCCGGCTGACCGACGGACGTTGGTCCAGATCGAGCATCTCGTCGCCACCGCACCCGCCGACCCAGCCATCACCGTTCCGCCGGGGTGCGCATATCGGCCGGGCGAGGAGACAGAGGCGAGCACGACGATTCCGGCGTCGACCGCACCGGGCGACCCGGGAGCGCTGCCCCAGGGCGTGTACCGGTTCTCGACCACCGAAGACTTCCTGCTCGGCAAAGGCGCCAGCGACACCAACGCATTCATCAACGCCGGCGTGTGGACCTGGACCCTGGACCATGGCCGCTGGCATTCGAAGCAGGAAGCAATCGATCCTTCCGTCGACAAACTCGTCTGCGACGGCTTTTACGACGTACGTGGCACCAGCGTGGCGTTCACCCGCACGACCTACTACTCGAACGGCGACTGCGCTCCGCTGACCTGGACCGCCACCTGGTCAGCCACAGCCGACACGATCACCTGGACCGATGTCAGCGTGGCGGACGGCTTCGAATACATGTGGGCACCGGAACCCTGGAAGAGGATCGGCTGACAAAGCCGCTCTTCCCACTTCAACATATAGCGCACCGGGGGGCTTGCGGCAAGGCCCCGGTGACGGCGCAGAATGGCCGACCGTACCGGAACGTCTGGAGGTCGATCGACATGAAACGGTGAACACCTTGCCCAGCAGCGCCTTTGACCTCCCCGACCGCCTGTCTGCCAAGGCCGACCACGCGCTCGATAGCGCGCGACGAGAGGCAGTTCGAGGCCATCGCAGCATGCCTGGCCGAGTCCATCGCCGAGGTGTCCGAGCGCCTCGACACCGAGCGGAGAGCGCCGGGCGGCGCCGGTCAGGAGGCGATGGAGCGGGACCAGACGATTCATCGGTTGACCGCACGCCTGCGCACCCTGCGGCGGTTCGGTCTGGACATCTGCCTCGGACACATCGTGCGCGCCGACGATCCCGAGCCGGTGTACGTCGGGCGGATGGGCCTGACCGACGGCGCCGGGCATCAACTCCTGGTCGACTGGCGGTCCCCCGCCGCCGAACCGTTCTTCGGCGCCACCCACGCGAACCCGATGGGCCTGGCCAGCCGCCGCCGATATCGCTGGACCCACGGCCGGGTGAGCGACTACTGGGACGAGGTGTTCACCGCGGAAGGGCTGACCGCGGATGCCGCGCTCGACGACCAGTCCGCGTTCATCGCCAGCCTCGGTGCCAACCGCTCGCCGCGGATGCGCGACGTACTCGGGACGATCCAGGCCGATCAGGACGCCATCATCAGGGCCGGCTCACGTGGACCACTGGTCGTCGACGGTGGGCCCGGAACCGGCAAGACCGTCGTCGCACTGCACCGGACCGCCTATTTGCTGTACTCCGACCCGAGGCTCGGGCACCGACGGGGCGGCGTGCTCTTCATCGGGCCACACCGGCCCTACCTCGCCTACGTAGCGGACGTGCTGCCCAGCCTGGGCGAGGAGGGCGTGCTGACCTGCACTCTGCGGGACCTCGTAGCCCAAGGGGCAGAGGCGTCGGTCGAGGTCGATCCGGAGGTGGCCAGGCTGAAGTCGACCGCGGACATGGTCGGGGCGATCGAGGCGGCCGTGGCGTTCTACGAGGAACCGCCCGCCGACACTCTCACCGTCTCGACGCCGTGGGCTGAGGTCGAACTGACCGCGGCGGAGTGGGTCGAGGCTTTCGAGGCCCCGGAACCAGGCACTCCGCACAACGAGGCCCGTCAGTCGATCCTGGACGACCTGATCAGGGTGCTCGTCGACAAACATGACGACGAGGTCCCCGCCGAAACCCTTCGCAGGTCGCTGCAGCGCAACCGGGAACTGCTCACCGCACTGAACCGGGCCTGGCCACTGATCGAACCCGAGGACCTGGTCGCCGACCTCTGGTCGGTGCCCGCCTACCTGCGCCGGTGTGCGCCCTGGTTGTCCCCGGGCGAGGCCCGCCGGCTGCACCGGCCGCCGGACGAGACCTGGACCGTGCCGGACCTGCCGCTGCTCGACGCCGCGCGGCACCGACTTGGTGACCCGGCCGCCTCCCGACGGCAGCTCCGGCGCAGCGCGGCGGTGGCGACCCGCGAGGACCTGATGGCCGGGGTCATCGCCGATCTGATCGAGACCGACGATTCCGAGATGGCCGTGATGAGCATGCTGCGCGGGCAGGACCTGCGCGACGCCCTCGTCGACGAGGACGGGTTGCCCGCTGTCGACCGGGATCAACTGGCCGGGCCCTTCGCGCACATCGTGGTGGACGAGGCCCAGGAACTGACCGACGCGGAGTGGAACATGCTGCTCCTGCGCTGCCCGTCGCGCAGTTTCACCATCGTCGGCGACCGTGCTCAGGCCAGGCACGGGTTCACCGAGTCCTGGCGCGAGCGACTGGAACGGATCGGTCTCGACGGGATGAGGGAGGCGGGACTGCGCATCAACTACCGGACGCCCGAAGAGATCATGTCGGAGGCGGAACCGGAGATCCGGTCGGTACTGCCGGACGCCAACGTGCCGATTTCCGTTCGCAGCACGGGAATTCCAGTGCGGTACGGGCAGTTGTCGTCGCTCGGATCGATCGTCGGCCGCTGGCTGGAAACCAACGACGGAACGGCCTGTGTCATCGGCGATCCCGCCTTCACCGGGCTCCCCCGAGTGCGGGCATTGACCCCAGAACTGGCCAAGGGACTCGAGTTCGATCTTGTCGTGCTCGTCGCCCCGGACACCTGGGGCGAGGGCATCGAGGGCGCCGTCGACCGGTACGTGGCGATGACCAGGGCGACGCGTGAGCTGGTCATCCTCAGCCGATCGTGATCTCCCCGCCACCTCGATCGCGCCGCGGCCGGCTGACCGCCCGTTCGGCGCCCCCCGGCTACGGCGCTGCTGGTGCCGTTCCGTTGGCGGCGACGAAGACCCAGCCCTGGCCCGGACGGTAGAACAGGTCCCGGATTTCGACATCGCAGAACCCGGCCGCCAGCAACGAGGCCGCTACTTCGTCGCTGCTGCGAAATCGTAAGGTCGACGTGGAGAGCAGGTCCTCGTCGTCGGTGTCGGCATGGTGGAACACGGTGTGACTGTCGAACGTGACGAACGGCAGGTCCACCCGACGCACCTCTTCCCAGCTGGACACCATCCCGATCCCGGGAATCTCGACGGTGACCAGCGAGTCCTCGGGGTTCCATCGTTCCCAGGCCCGGCGCCGAGGATCCCTGGTCTCGAACGCCAGCCGCGCGCCGGGCCGTAGGCACCGGCGCACGGCGACCAGGGTGTCGGACCACTCCTGGTCGGTGAGGAACACCTGAGCCACGTTGGCGGTCATCACCGCCAGGTCCGCGGACAGGGCGGGAAGGTCGGCAGCAGTGCCGTGAACCCAGGTCACCAGGTCCGCTCCGGGCTTGCGCCGGGCGACCTCCAAGCTGGCGCCGGCGGGGTCGACACCCACGACGCGCACGCCACGTGCGGCCAGCATCACTGCCAGAGTGCCGGTGCCGCAGCCGACGTCGAGCACCGTGCGGGCGCCGAACTCCTCGGCGATCGCGAGGTAGCCCTCCAGGTCACTGCGGTCGGGATCCAATGGATCGTAGACCGCAGCCAGCCGGGGGTCGTCGAAGATCGCGTCGGGCACCAGCGAACCGTAGCGGCGACGATCAGTGCCGTACAGGCAATTCTGCGCCGTCGCACCGTTCTGGCCACGGGAACTCAGTGCCAGTCAGAGATCACCACGTCGCGCGGGGCGGGCGCGCCCTCGCCGATTTCCGCCATGGACTTCAAGCTCATCAGGAACGAGCCCCATTTCGTGCTGCAGTGGTGCATGAACTCGACCGGTTCGGCCCAGCCCCGGTGTGCGAACAGCACGATCGTCCAGTCGCCGTCCTGCCGAAGCTCCCACTCGACAGTGGTGCCGATCCATTCCGGCGGGCCGTCGATCACCCGCCACTGCACCCACTCGCCGGGCGTGACCTGGAGCACCTCCATGTCGAAACCGCCGATCGGCGGGAATCGGAACTCGAGTTTGCCGCCGGCGGTTCCGTTGCCCCTCACGTCCTCGGTCCACCAGCCGGCCAGGCCGTCGACCGTCGTCAGCGCGTCGTACACCTTGTCCGGCGTCGGCGCCTTGATCCCTACCCGATGCAGGATGTCCACCATGTCGAATCTCCTTGTCCGGTCAATCTCGTGACTGATCTTGTTGAGTGCGCCCGATCGTCTCGGCGATCCTCTTGATGCGCTGCAAGCGGGCATCCCAGGCTGACCCGACGGCGGTCAACTGGGCGACGGCGCGGGCGAACTGGATCTCGTCCACCCGGTATCGCCGCTCGCGCCCGTGCGGCGTCGACCGAACCAGGCCGGCCCGGTCGAGCACCGCCAGGTGTTTGGTGACGGCCTGCCGGGTCACCGGAAGCTGTTGTCCCAGAGAAGTTGCCGTGCCCGGGCCGCCGGAGAGCAGCAGATCGAGCATCCGTCGCCGGGTCGGATCGCCGATGGCGGACCACAGCTCGTCGTCGACGGCTTGGACGGGTACGGCCATCATGGCCGGGCAGCCAGCGAGGCCGCGTACGCGGCCAGTCTGGGGACGAAGAAGTCCCAGCCGCTGACGTGGTCCTGGTACTGCTCCTCCAGAACGGCCGCTTCCCAGCCCATCTCGCGGAAGCCGGTCTCGGTCATCCGCAGCAGTGTGCCGTCGCCGGACGCGGTCAATTCGAACGTGACCAACAGTGAGTTCCCCTCTCCGGCGATCTCGCCGGACGGATGCGTCCAGCGGAAGGAGAACGTGTGCGGGCGCTGCACTTCGAGCACCGTCAGTGATTCGACCTGCCCACCGTTGTTCGGATCGCCGAAGATGATCTCCCCGGCCGAGCCCTCGACGAGCTCGTACCTGGCATCGTCCGGCCACCAGTTCCTGACGTGCTCGGGGTTGCTGACCACGTCGAAAACGATCTCCGGCGCAGCGTCGACGAAGATCTCCCGCTCGATCGTTCCGAGTTCCATGCCTGCCTCCTGCAACTAGTGGTTGCACATGAGGTTAGCGGTCATCATGGCGATACGCAACCATAAGTTGCATATCCGGTCCTACGCGTTCGGATCCCCGCCGTCGGCGAGCACGGCGAACCGGCCGAGGAGGTACGGCCAGTCGCTGAAGCCGGTGCGTCGGTCGAGATTCCCGGCGGTCCAGCCTCCGTGGGCGAATCGCACGACCGTCCCCCCGGCCTCGGCCGCGAAGCTCACGTCCAACTCGCTGGGGTGTTCCGGATCCTGGGCCAGGCTGAAGGTCTGCCGGTAGCGGCGCCCCGGCTCCCAGGTCAGCACCGTCCCCCACCGGTAGAGCTCCCCCGAGTGGAGTTCGTGGACGACGGCCCCCCCGACCCGCGGCTCGATGCGGACGTCACGGATCGGACCGGGTGCGTAGCCCTCGGGCGGCCACCACCGGTCGATCCGACCGGTGAACGTGGCGAACGCTTCATCCGGCGGACAGGACACGCGCAGCTCGTGGGTGATCGGCCCGGCCGCGGGCCGATCACCGATGGCGGCATCGGCGTGGAAGACCAGCCGGTTCCGAAACGGATCCACCACCACCAGGATCGGTCCGGCGGCCGAGTGTTCGACGCCGGCCAGCGCCTGGACCGCGCCCCGGCGCTCGAGCGCGTCGTGCAGGGCGACGACGTCGGCAACCCTGATGAGCGCGGCACCCCCGGGGCTGGCATCGTCGTTGTGTTCGGTGAGCTGCAGAACCGCCGCGCCCAGGGACACCAGCAGCCGGACCGGCTCGTGCAGATCGGCATGTCCCTGCTCGTCCACGAGCTGGAAACCGAGGCCGTCGACGTAGAAGGCGAGTGCGGGGTCGCGACCGAACACACGCAACACCGGGATCGCACTCGCGGCCGACGTGCCGTCGCTGTCTCGGCTCGGACGTGGCTGGGCAGCCAGGGTATTCCAGTCCTTCAAGCCGTACGCCTTCGCGACCAGCTCCAGCGCCTGCGAGTGGCTGACGTCCTGACCGTACTGCGCCAACGCGAGGCGTAGCCGACGAGCCATCGCCTTGGGGTCGCCATCGATGTCCATCGCAACCAACCCTTCGAGCGGACCGTTCGCCAGTGCCTGCGTTGCTGTGCTGGTCCGCCGGATCGGATCGGTCGGAGTCGGACACGCGTGGGTGTGGCGGGGCATTCACCGTTCCCGTCAAGGGATGCAGGCGGCAGGCTGCCTCGGCCTGCCCTGGACAATACGTCGATTCGCCCGGGGCCGGTGAGTCGGGGAGCAGAAATCGTGCGCGCACCGCGCGTCTACACCGAGCGCCCGCATCGACCTGAATGGGAGGATCCGGTCATGGCCAGACAGCGACCGGCGTCGGCAGGACGAGGCGAGCAGTGAATCCGACGGCGACGATGATCGTGGCCGGGCTGATCGTGCTGGCCACCTTGGTGGTGATGACCACCGGTGCGGTGGACCCGATCGTGGCGCTGGCCGGCGCGCTGGTGCTGGCAGGCATCTTGCGCATCGCGCCGGCCTCGCAGCTGTTCGCCGGTCTCAGCAACCCCGGCGTGATCACCGTCGGAGCCATGCTGGTCATCGCCAGGGGGGTGGTGCAGACCGGCGTGGTCTCGAGGATGACCAGATTTCTGTTGGCCACGGTCACCACGTCGAGCCAGGCGCTGCGCCGTCTCGCATTGCCGGTCGGGGTCGCGTCCGCGGTGATGAACACGACGCCGATCGTGGCCATGCTGATCCCGGCGACCAAGCAGCTGGAGCAGACCAGGGAGATCCCGGCCCGTGAGGTCATGCTGCCGATCGCCCACATCACGACCCTGGCCGGAACCATCACGCTGATCGGGACCAGCTCCAATCTGCTGATCGGCGGCATCGCAAAGACCAACGGCGTCGAGATGGGCATGTTGTCGTTCGCGGCGGTCGCGTTGCCGGTTGCCGTGTTCGGCTCGCTGGTCATCTACTTTCTCGGCCCACGCCTGCTGCGCGCTCCCAGCACGCAGCGCGACGTCGCACTCACCTGGCGGGTCGAACTGAGGGTCGGCAGGGCCGCCCTCGGTGCGGGTCGCACGGCTGCGCAGTTGCAGTTGGCCAAGTCCCGTGAGTACGAGGTGACCACCATCCGGCGCGACGGCGAGGATCTACCGGTCGACACCCCGATCGCGTCGGGAGATCGGGTGGTCTTCCGGGCATCCCCGGCCGGGGTGCGGCTGCTGTGGGGCAGTCCGCTGTTCGGCCTTGCGTCGCAGCGCTTGTACGAGGTGTCGGTGTGCTCCGGCGAACACGGCACACTCAGCGACTTCGAGGAGGACGACATCACGGTGGTGGCGGCACAGACGGCCGTCTCGCTGCGCCGGACCCCGTTGGTGCCCGGCGCGACGGTCTTCGTGACCGCCAGAACGATCGCCGACGTGGAACGCAACGAGGCGATCGCGATGTGGCAGGACGCGGCGAGCCGGGTGCCGCAGCCCGGCAAGACCTGGATCGCCGTGTCCATCCTGGCCGCTGTCATCCTGTCGGCGTCGTTCGGTCTCGTCGGCATCGAGTTCTCCTCGGTGGGCGGCGCCGTGCTGATGGTGCTCACCGGTGTGCTCACCCCGCGCACGGCCGCTCGGGCGCTGGATTGGAAGATCCTCTTCGTGCTGGCCGGCTCGGTGGGGTTGGGCGCGATCGTGCTGTCCAGCGGCCTGGCCGACCTGTTGGCCAGTGGCATCCGATACGTCTCGGCCGGGAGCGCGCTGCTGGTGGTGATCGTGCTGGCCCTGGTCACCACCTTCCTGACCAACCTGGTCACCAACGCCGCGGCGGCGTCCATCCTCACCCCGGTCGCGATCAGCCTGGCGACCGAACTGGGGGTCAACCCGGTGATCGTGCTGGCGCTCATCGGCACCTGCATCTCCTTCACCTTCATCAACCCGTTCAGCCACCAGACGAACCTGATGGTCATCGGGCCGATCGACTACTCGACGAAGGAATTCGTGCGGTTCGGAATTCCCGTCCTGCTGGTCAGTCTGGCGGTCGCGTGCGCGACCGCGGTGATCCTCAAATGATCGACAGAGCAACGTGGGCTCAGGAGGCAAAGACATGAATGCGCAGGCACTCGGCGAACCGGGACCGCCCCCGGGAAGACAGCTGATCGAACTCAGCCACCGGATCGAGAACGGGATGATCACGTATCCGGGCTTGCCCGGCCCGGAGATCACGGCCCATCTCACCCGCGAGGCATCGACCGCGGTCTACGCTCCGGGCACGACGTTCGCGATCGACCGGATCAGCATGGTGGGCAACACCGGCACCTACCTGGACAGCCCGCTGCACCGCTACGCCGAGGGTCCGGATCTGAGCGGGATTCCGCTGGCATCGGTGGCGGACCTGCCGGCCGTGTTGGTCCGGACCGCCGGGGCCGCCCGTCGCGGGGTCGGGGTGAACGACCTCACCGGGCTGGACGTGGCCGGGGCGGCCGTCCTGCTGCACACCGGCGGCGACGAGCACTGGCGGACCGAGCAGTACGCCACGGACGCACCGTTTCTCACCGCGGCCGCCGCCACCTGGCTGGTCGAGGGCGGCGCGGCACTGGTCGGGATCGACTCGATCAACATCGACGACACCGGCGATCGGGAGCGGCCCGCCCACACCATCCTGCTGGGCGCCGGGATCCCGGTGGTCGAGCATCTGACCGGGCTCGATCGGCTGCCCGACGTCGGCGCCCGCTTCACCGCCGCTCCCCCGCTCGTCGCCGGGTTCGGCACGTTTCCCGTGCGGGCGTTCGCGGTCGTCGGAGGTTGACTCGACGACCGCCCAACCGCGCCGGCATGGTGCCAGGCGCGACATTCGCTCAGTTCGTCGGTTCCGAACGGTCGAACCGGTAGGTCAAGTGCACGACCGACGGAGTCGGGCGGGCCGACACCAGCGACACCCGGTGCCAGCCCACCGCGTCCATCAGCCGTTCGCCGGTGTCCACGATCATCGGAGTGACATGTAACCGCAGCTCATCGATGGCGTCGAGCTTCAGGTACTGGTTGATCGTGGCTGCGCCGCCCGCGATCGCCACATTCCGCTCGTTCGCCGCGGCGCGGGCAAGGTCCAACGCGGCCTCGGCGCCGTCGGTGACGAAGTGGAACGTGGTCTCGCCCAGGGTCAACGGCGCACGTGCATGATGCGTCAGGACGAAGACCGGTGCCCGGTAGGGCGGTTCGTCGCCCCACCACCCGGTCCAGTCGGGATCCCACTCTCCCCGACCCGGACTGAACATGTTGCGCCCCATGACGAACGCGCCGGCATCGAGGATCCCGGCGATCTCCTCGGCATGGTCGTCCGGTTCAGCGAACATCCACCCGTGCAGGACGTCCTCGTCGATCCCGTCCCCGAACGGGTGGTCCAGCCGCTGATCGGTTCCGGTCACGTACCCATTCACCGACGTGGCGATGTCACAGGTGACGATTCCCATGGCAGCACTTCCTCTCCCTCACCACGTCATGGCCGTGTCCTGACCTGCAGACCAGATTGACCGACGACTCTCATCGGCGTGTGGCGGCGAACGTGACTGGGCACCAGAGCAGCGACCGACCATCGATCCAAGGGGGAACTGCTCATGTCCGAGACCGCTACCGTCGAGAACCTCGACACCATCCGGGGCATCATGAAGGGCGTCCGCACGGCCATGTTGACCACGGTGTCCGAGGATGGTTCGCTGCACAGCCATCCGATGACGACGCAGCAGGCCGAATTCGACGGCGATTGCTGGTTCATTGCCTCGGATTCCGCCGACACGATCAAGCATCTGACGGCCCAGCCCAAGGTCAACCTGGCCTATTCCGCGTCGTCGTCGTGGCTCTCCATAGCGGGGAGCGCCGAGGCGGTACGGGACGAGGCAAAGAAGCGTGAGCTGTGGAACACGTTCGCCGACGCCTGGTTCGAGGACGGAGTCGACGACCCGTCCGTCATCCTGATTCACGTGACTGCGGAGTCGGCGCAGTATTGGACCACGCCGGGCCGGGTGGCGACCGTGGTCAGCATGCTCAAGGCGAAAGTGACCGGGAACACGCCGGACATCGGGAAATCCGAAGAGGTGGACCTGCCCACCACGGGTCAACCGACCGACAACTGAGCGATCGCGCGGGTCAGCCGGCGCCTACGGGTGGCCGCCGACCCGGCGGTGGCCAGGTCGAGGATCAGCGCGTACTGCGCGGTGCGTCCCAACGCGGCGAACCGCTCGGCAGCGAGCGGATCGCGGTCGAGAGCGGCTGCGAGGTCCTCGGGAACGTGCGCATCCCGTTGGGAGGGGTAGGCAGCGGCCCATCGCCCGTCCGCCTTCGCCGCATCGATCTCGCGCTGCCCGGCCGGCCTCATCCGGCCGGCCGCGATGAGCGCTTCGGAACGGCGCACGTTCACCTGTGACCAGCGGCTTCGCGGACGCCGCGGAACATAGCGCTGCAGGTACCACGTGTCGTCCAACCCGTTGCGCCGGCCGGAGATCCACCCATGACACAGACCGACGTCGACGGCCTCGTCGCCGGTCAGCGAGGGAATGCCGGAAGCGGCCTTGGCCAGCTTGAGCCAGACGCCCGCCGACGTCGCCCCGTGCTCGGTCAGCCACGCGTCGAACGCGGACGCGTCCACGAAGGGGATGACATCGGCAGGCTGTTGCCCGGTGTCCACCACCTGCGCACCCTATCCGCCCAGCCTGCGCTGGCCGCTTTCACCAGCTCGAGCGGCCGGATTTGTCGGATCCGACGATGCCACCGGAGGACCGATCGCTGAGGATGACCGGCATGACGAATCGCCTCCAGGAGATCGTGTCCGAGCATGCCGAGCGGATCGGGGTTCCGGGCGTCGCCGCCGGTGTGTACCTGGACGGCACTGAGGAGTACGCCTTCCACGGCGTCACCAGCGTCGAGAACCCCTTGCCCGTCGACGAGAACACGCTGTTCCAGTTCGGCTCGACCGGCAAGACGTTCACCTCCACGGCGATCATGCGGTTGGTGGAGGCCGGCAAGATCGACCTGCACGCCCCCGTCCGGCGCTACGTCCCGGAGCTGGTGCTGGCCGACGAGTCGACCGCCGAGGCGGTCACGGTGCTCAACCTGCTGAACCACACGGCCGGCTGGTCCGGGGACTATCTGGGCAGCGCCCAGGACATGGGTGACGACGCGCTGGCGAACTACGTGACCCAGATGGCCACGCTCCCCCAGGAATACCCGCTCGGTGCCGGCGTCTCGTACAACAACGCATCGCTGTCGCTGGCAGGCCGGGTGATCGAGAAGGTCACCGGTCAGCGGTTCGAGGACGCCATCGCCGAGCTGATCCTGCGGCCGCTGGGGATGGACCACAGCTACTTCTTCCTGACCGACATCATGACCAGGCGGTTCGTCGTCGGTCACACCAAGGGTGACGACGGTGCGTTCACCGTCGCCCGGCCGTGGGCGATGCCGCGCAGCGGCGCGCCGGCCGGCGGGATCACCGCGAACGCCGGCGACCAGGTCGCCTGGATCCGGTTCCACCTCGGTGACGGCACCGCACCCGACGGAACCCGGCTGTTGACCAGGGAGACACTCGAGCAGATGAAGCAGCCGACGGTCGACATGGTCGGCAGTGCCATCGGCGACCACGTGGGCATCTCCTGGCTCATCGAGGACGTCGACGGGGTGCGGCTGGTGGGCCACGGCGGCTCCACCATCGGCCAGCAATCGGCGTTCCAGATGGTTCCCGAGCGCAAATTCGGCATCGCTGTGCTCACCAACGCCGACGCCGGCTCGGACTTGAACCATGCCGTCGTGCGGGCGGCGCTCAAGGAGTACATCGGCGTCGTGCAGTCCGACCCGGAGCCGACCAAACGCGAGACCGCTGCCCTGGCCGAGTTCGCCGGCGACTACGACACCATTGCCATGTCGCTGAAGCTCACCGTCGGCGAGGATGGCTGGTTGATGGCCGACAGCCAACCGAAGCCCGAGTTCCTTGCCCAGTTGGGCGCCAATGCCGAGGACTTCGCGTCTCCGCCGATGCCGTTGGGGATGACCACGCCCGATGGCGACGGATTCGTGATCGTGGAGGGCCCCGGTCAGGGCATGAAAGGCTACTTCGCCCGCGACGACGCCGGCAAGATCTCCGCTGTCCACCTGGGCGGGCGGCTGGCCACCCGGATCTAGCCGTCGGCTACTGCTGGTAGCCCTCGACCACATCGGCCGGCCGCACGGTGGATTCGTCGACGTCCTGGCCGAACTCGCGGTGCGCACGCCGCTGCCGCAGCAGGTCCCAGCACTGATCCAGGGTCTCCTCGAGCCGCCGGATCTCGGCCGCCTCGTCGGCGCGGTCCACTTGCCCCGTTCCCACCTCGGCTCGGAGTCGGTGCTCGGCGTCGACAAGGCCGTGGATGCGCTGCAGGATCTCGGCGTCGTTCATGGCACCTCTTTCGTGTCGCGGGACGGTCCATCACACGGTAGTGCCGGCGCCGAACCGCACCGGGCGTAGGTTGCCGGCATGGTCGCGCCGCGCAATCAGCCATGGTCGGACGCCGTCGAGCAACCGGGCAGGATCATCGCGGTCAGCGACACCCCGATCTCCAGAGCGATGACCGCGATCGCGGCGGTCGCCGGCCGGACCGTCCTGGTGCTGGTGGACGACGCGACCGCCGACCCGTCACCGGCGGACTGGTTCGCCACTCATCAGCTCGACCAGCACGACGCCGTCGTGCTCGTCGACCACGACACCCCTGACGCCGAAGTGTTGCTTCGGACTGCCCTGAGCGGTCCCGCCGGGTATGTGGCGGTTCTGGGCAGCCGGCGTCGCGCCGCCGACCTGTTCGCCCGGCTCGCCGGCTCGGTCGAGCCGGCGACGCTGCAGCGTCTGCACTCTCCCGCCGGACTCGACATCGGTGGCCGGAGTCCCGGCGACATCGCCCTTTCGGTGGTCGCCGAGATCGTCGCCGTGGCGCATGGACGCTCCGGCGGGTTCATGCGGAGCTGACATGCCGGGACGGGCAGATCGGTCAGACTCACCGGCGCGGATCGACGTGCAACTTGGGTCCAGGTCCGGCGTCACCCGGCCGCCAACCCGCAAGCACGGCCGCCGCCCGATCCATGGAGACGGTCGCCGCCACCAGGGGCTCCGGATCGACAGATCCGGATGCATACGACTCGATGGTGGCGGCCATGGCCGGGGAGCCGGACAGATGGCCCGTCACCGTGACGTCGGAGCTGACCAGCACCCTGGTGTCCACCTCGGTGGCCGCCGCGGCGATGCCGATGCACACAATGACCCCTCCCGGCTCGACGAGATCGACGGCAAGCTGCGGCATGCCGAGCCCGCCGGACGCCTCGACGACAAGCTGGTAATCCAGCCGTGGCGCGTTCTCGGGCCGCCAGACCCCGGCCGGACCCAGAGCGCGCGCATTGGCCAGGCCCGCGGCGCCCCGGCCGATGACGTGCACCTCGGCGCCTGCGGCCAGGGCGAACGCCGCGGCCAACAGACCGATGGTGCCCGCGCCGATCACCGCGACCCTGGATTCGGCCGTCACCCGGCCGGCCAGAATGGCCCGAGCTGCGTTCGCTCCAGGTTCCACCATCGCGCCGGCCGTGTCCGTCACGGCGTCCGGTAGCAGGAAGAGGCTGGTCACCGGCACCGCAACCTGGTCGGCGACCGCACCGTCCCAGCCGCCGAGCACGCCGACCTCGAACCGACGGGCGCACGCGTGCTGCAGCCCCCGGGCGCATCGCTCACAGGAGCCGCAACCCAGCATCGTGTCGCCCGTCACCCTGGCCCCCAACCAGGCTGGCGGCACCAGCGGACCCAGCGCAGCGACCGTGCCGGCCCACTCGTGGCCGATCCGCAGCGGATAGCGGGCCCGGCCATCTGCCAGGTACGGCATGGTGCCGCGGAAAAAGGCGATATCGGTACCGCACAAGCCGACCCGGTGCACATCGACGATCACCTGGCCGACGGAGGGCGTGGGCGGTTCCACCTCATGGACCGCGGCAGCTTCGGGACCGGTCAGCACCAGGGCACGCATGTCGCGACGGTACGCGGACGCCTCCCGCCCGCTGGTGCGGAGGGAGGCGTCCGTGGGAAGGGGGCCGGCCGACGGCCGGCGGCGAAAGGTGCGCTCAGAGCAGGTTGCTGCGCTGGGCGATCACGATCAATTCATCCCGCAACGACGGCGTGGCGGCTCGTTCGATGGCATGCGCCAACTCACGACGGGCCCGTGCCTGCTGGCGGCGAGTGGATGGGGACTTCGGCGAGCGGTACATCGGATTCATTCCTTGCCTCTGTTCGGTCCTCCCGAACGGTTCGTTGGTGTCGACCGCAGGAGTCCGCCGGAGCGGCGGTGATACCGGCCCCGAGGACGAGGATCAAGCCAAGGTGCGGCGGGCGGCGTCAGCGACGACGGCGGCCAGGTCCCCGCCGCTGACGCGATGTGCCGCCCGCTGCCGCTCCGCACCGGTTCCCGAACTCAGCAAACGGTGAATGCCGTCGGTCACCAGCACCGCGTCTCCGTTGTTTTCCAGAGCGGGCGCGATCCACTCGGACAACTCCGCCACCGCCTCGGCAGCGGGTATCGCGGCAGGCCGCAACGGGTTGACCAGTTCACCGGTGAGCCCGAACCGGGCCGCGCGCCACACCGCCGCCCGTTGCAGCTGCGGCAGCACGCCCGGGGCCGGCAGGCCGGCGCGCCACTGGACGGCCGCGGTGTCCACCAGAGCTCGGCACACCGCGGCGAGGAGCACCGCATCGTCGACGTCCGTGCAGACATCGGCCACCCGGATCTCAACGGTCGGATAGCGCGCCGACAACCTGGCGTCGAAGTAGATCATCCCATCGTCCATCGCGGCACCGGTGGCAATGAGGTCCCCGATGGCGGCGTCGTAGCCCGCCTCGTCGTGGAACAACCCGGTCGGCCCTGAGGTCGGCCACAGCCCCCACATGATCGTCCGGAAGCTGCTGTAGTCCGTGTCCTGCCCTTGCCAGAGAGGCGAATTGCTCGATAGGGCAAGCACTATCGGCAGCCATGGCCCGATGCGGTCGAGAACGGCCACCCCTTCGGCACGCGAGGAGATCCGGACATGCACGTGCTGGCCACAGGTCAGTTGCTGTCGCGCCAGCAGGCCGAAGCGGTCGGCCATCCTGGCGTAGCGCTCGTCCTCGGTGGGCGTCGGACCGGTCTCGAGCGGGCTGGTCGCGATGGCGACGATCTGGGCGTTCGACGATGCGGCCGCGGTCGCCGCTGCGGCCCGCAACGCGCGCAGTTGGGCGGCCAGGTCGGTCGACTCCAGGCACGGCTCGGACCCGATCTCGGCCTGCTCCTGCTTGAACTCGTGCTCGACCGACTGGACCCCGAACGACGAGTCGTCGGCGACCAGCGCGGCCTGCGCGGCCGATACGACCTGGACCGCGGCCGGGGTCGGTCGCCCGTCGTGCTGCCGGACGAGCAACAGTTCCTCTTCGACCCCGAACGTTCGCTTCCTACCGTGCAATGTCCCCGACTCCGTCCCCGCCGACCCGGTGACTCCGACCGGACGTACTGTTGGTCATGGTCTCATCGATCCCGTTGTTTCCGTTGGGGACGGTGCTGTTTCCCGGGGTGATGTTGCCGCTGCACATCTTCGAGCCCCGGTACCGCATGCTGATCCGCGACTTGATGGCAGCGCCCGAGGGCTCTCGCGCGTTCGGCGTCGTCGGCATTCGCGAGGGTCGCGAGGTCGGCATCGGAGCGATCTCGCAACTGCACGCCATCGGCTGCACCGCCGAACTGCGGCGCGTCGAGGCGCTGCCCGACGGCCGGTTCTACATCGTGGCGACCGGCGGCAGCCGATTCCGGGTGCTGGATCTGGACACCAGCGAAGAACTGGCCCGCGCCGCCGTCGAGTTCCTGGACGAACCGGAGACCGACGGTGCGGACGAGGTCGCCGAACAGGTCGCGGCAGCCTTCATGCGGTACTACCACGCGTTGCTGGCGGCCCAGGGCAACGCATCGGACGACGATCTGGACCTGCCGGACCGGCCGAGGGATCTGGCCTATGCGGTGGCGGATGCGATGCTCCTCGACGACGGCGAGAAGCAGCAGTTGCTCGCGGCATCGTCGACCAACACCCGGTTGGAAATGGAACTCGCTCTCCTGCAACGGGAGACGGCGATGGTGGGCCAATTCGGGATGCGCCCGGCCGTCGAACTGCAGCATCCGGCGTACAACGAGAACTGACCGCTTCGACGCTCCCCGACCGGTCGCGGGCCATAGTGGAGCGGTGCACAGCCCGTTCGCCGACGCCCTGCAAGGCACGGCGCTGGTCCTGGACGGTGGACTTGCCACCCGACTGGAGGCGCGCGGGCACGACCTGTCGTCCGCGCTGTGGTCCGCCGAGCTGCTTGCCGACGCACCCGAGGAGATCGTCGCGGCGCATCGCGACTTCTTCGACGCCGGCGCCCGGGTGGCCACCACCGCGTCCTATCAGGCGTCCTTCGACGGCCTGGCGGCTGCCGGCTTCGACCGGACGCAGACAGCAGCGTTGATGCGGCGCAGCGTCGAGCTGGCCGATACGGCGCGGCGTGGCTACGACGACGGTGTCAAACGCTGGGTGGCGGCCTCCGTCGGGCCCTATGGCGCCGCGCTGGCCGACGGGTCGGAGTATCGCGGCGATTACGGCCTGACCGTGGATCAGCTGCGCGCCTGGCACCGGCCGCGGCTGGCGGTACTCGCGGACGCCGGCGCCGATGTCCTGGCACTGGAGACCATCCCCACCGCCGTGGAGGTGCGGGCCCTGCTGGCGGAGATCGCCGGGACCGGGGTGCCGGCATGGCTCTCGGTCACCGTCTCCGGAGACCGCACCAGGGCCGGCGAACCGCTCGGCGAGGTTTTCGCGATGGCCGGCGATGTCGACGAAGTGGTTGCCGTCGGGGTGAACTGCTGTTCGGCCCAGGACGCTTCCGCGGCGCTCACGCAGGCGGTGGCGAGGTCGGGCAAGCCCGGCGTTGTCTACCCCAACAGCGGGGAGTCCTGGGACGCAGCGAGCCGCTCCTGGTCCGGACCGGGAAGCTTCGATCCGGCCGCGGTCGACGGTTGGCTGGAAGCCGGCGCGGTGCTGGTCGGCGGCTGCTGCCGGGTCGGCCCTGAGGCCATCGAGCAGATCGCGGACGCGGTGTCCGCTCGCGATCGGGGACCTGCGCGTCCCTAGGATGCTGGGATGCCGACCCAGCTCCGTCAGCCGAAGGTCTCGATCATCGGAGCCGGCAGTGTGGGTGCGACGATCGCCTACGCCTGCCTGATCCGCGGTGCCGCCAATACGGTGGCACTGCACGACCTGAGTGCCGACAAGGTCAGGGCGGAGGTGCTCGACCTGAACCAGGGCATCCAGTTCGTGCCGATGGCCCAGGTCATCGGCTCCGACGACGTCGAGGTGACCGCCGACTCGGATCTGGTCGTGGTGACCGCCGGCGCCAAGCAGCGGCCGGGCCAAACCAGGATGGAGCTCGCCGGGGTCAACGTCGAGATGTGCCGAACCCTGCTGCCCAGGCTGGTCGAACTGTCTCCCGACGCGGTGGTGCTGATGGTCACCAATCCGGTGGATGTGCTCACCTACGCGGCAACGAGGTTCACCGGACTGCCACCCAGTCGGGTGATCGGCAGCGGCACCGTCCTGGACACTTCGCGCCTACGCATCCTGCTCTCCCAACGCACCGGCGTTGCGGTGCAGAGCGTGCACGCTTATATCGTCGGCGAGCACGGAGACTCCGAGCTGCCGCTCTGGAGCAGTGCCACCATCGGACCGATGCCGGTGACCCAGTGGGTGGACGCCGACGGTCTGGCGCTCGACGATGCGTTCCGGGCCGAGACCGCGGAGCAGGTTGTCCGGTCCGCCGAGATGATCATCCGCGGCAAGGGTGCGACGAACTACGCGGTCGGCTTGTCCACAGCCCGGATCGTCGAGGCGCTGATCAAGGACGAGGGTCGGATCCTGCCGGTCTCGTCGCTGATGAACGGCCAGTACGGCATCACCGACGTCTGCCTGTCGCTGCCCACGGTGGTGGGCAGCCACGGCGTGCGCTCCGTACTGACCCCACCGCTGTCCGACGACGAGCTCGACGCGCTGCGCCACTCCGCCGACACCGTCAAGGGCGTCGCCCGTTCCCTCGGCCTGTAGTCCGGCCGGGGTGGCTGAGCCGCTCACCACGTCCGGCGGCATAGGGTGCAGGGCATGCAGCAGTACCTGGACCTGATGGACCGGATCCTCACCGAAGGGGTCGACAAGTCCGACCGGACCGGCACCGGGACCCGCAGCATCTTCGGTCACCAGATGCGTTTCGACCTCTCCCAGGGATTCCCGGTGGTCACCACCAAGAAGGTCCACCTGCGGTCCGTGATCGTCGAACTGCTGTGGTTCCTCCGGGGGTCAACCAACGTCCGTTGGCTGCAGGAGCGCGGGGTGAGCATCTGGGACGAGTGGGCCGACCCCGAGGGTGAGCTCGGCCCGGTCTACGGGCACCAATGGCGCTCGTGGCCGACGCCGGACGGCCGGCACATCGACCAGATCGCCCAGGTCGTCGACAGCCTGCGCCAGAACCCGGACTCCCGGCGGCACATCGTGTCGGCGTGGAACGTCGGCGAGGTCGCCGACATGGCCCTTCCGCCGTGCCACGCGCTGTTCCAGTTCTACGTCGCCGACGGTCGGCTGTCGTGCCAGCTCTATCAGCGGTCGGCTGACGTGTTCCTGGGTGTGCCGTTCAACATCGCCTCCTACGCGCTGCTGACCCATCTGGTGGCCAAGGTGGTCGGTCTGGCGCCAGGTGACTTCGTGCACACGATGGGCGACGCGCACCTGTACGCCAATCACTTCGACCAGGCCCGGTTGCAATTGACCCGCACGCCCCGGCCGCTCCCCACGCTCGAAATCGACGAGCATGTCAGCGATCTCGACCAGGTCGACTACACCGACATCACCGTGCACGGGTACGACCCGCACCCGCTGATCAAGGCGCCGATCGCGATATGACCGTCGTCCTGATCGCCGCGGTCGCCGACAACGGCGTGATCGGGTCCGACAACGCCATGCCGTGGCATCTGCCCGAGGACCTGCGGCACTTCAAGCGGCTCACCTCCGGGCATCCGGTGGTGATGGGCCGCAAGACGTTCGACGCCATCGGCCGAGTGCTGCCCGGCCGGCAGACCGTGGTGGTCACCCGTGATCCGACCTGGTCGGTGGACGGGCGTGGTGACCGCCCCCGACGTCCCGTCCGCGCTCCGGCTGGCTCGCGAAGCGACCGAGCGCGGCGGCGAGGTGATGATCGCCGGCGGTGGCGAGATCTATTCCCAGACCATCGATCATGCCGACCGTCTCGAGATCACCCACGTGCACCGGGTGATCGAGGGCGACACTCGATTCCCGCCCATCGACCTCGGGGTGTGGGAGGCGGTGCGGACCGAACCGCGAGACGGCTTCACCTTCATGACATACCGGCGCCGGCAGGTTTCCGATCTGGCGACGCTGCTGGCGACGATGCGTCCGGAGCGCCAACCGGGCGAGTACGCGTTCGTCACGGTCGGTCCGGACGACGGGGTGCCGACCGGCTTGACTCCGGTGGCCACCGTGCACGAACCCGAGGGCACGACCCTGGTTGTGCCGGTGCAGCAGGCCCAGACCTGCGGTCTGCCGCTCGACTACCGGTGTGCGTGGATCCTCCTGCGGGTGCACTCCGATCTCGCCGCCGTGGGTCTGACCGCCGCCGTGGCGACCGCGCTGGCCGATCACGGCATCGCGTGCAACGTGATCGCCGGGTTCCACCACGACCATCTGTTCGTGCCAACGGACTTCGCCGACCGGGCGGTGGCCGCCCTCGAGGCTCTTGCGCACACCAGGGTCGCCGAGCGCTCCGGGACCTGACACCAGGTCGGATCGGGGACTCAGAACAGGGTCGTCAAGTGCCCGAACGAGGTCAACGTCATCACGCCCTCGTCCCTCCCGTCCAGATCGGTCATCTCCAGGGACCAGGTGTCCGGATTGGGGATGTAGACGGCGCGCATGCCGGCCGCTCGCGCCGGCAGGATGTCGGACCGCGGAGAATTGCCGATCATCCAACTGGAGGCAAGGTCGAGATCCTTGTCGACGGCCAGCTCTCGATACGTCTCGGGAGTCTTGTGCGCAACGATGTGCGTGCTGTCGAACAACTCGGCGAGTCCGGACGCGTCGATCTTGCGCTGTTGCTCAGGCACGGAGCCCCGGGTCAACAGGAGTAGGCGATGCCGACCACCCAGTTCGGTCAGCGTCTCGGCCACCCCGGGCATGAGGCTGATCTCGTGGTCGAGCAGAGCGTTGGCCAGTAGGCGGATCTCCGCTTCGTCGGCCGCGGTCCGCGGCCGATCGGACACCCGCTCGAAGGTCTGACCGAGGTTACGCAGGAAGGCCTCGGCACCGACGCCGTGCACGACCATGTTGGCCGCCTCGATCTCGTCGAGGATGGCACGGACCTGCGTCCGGTCCAGCGTCGGGTGAGCGAGCCAGTCGGTGAAGTCCCGGACCACCCGTTCGAACAGCACGTTGTTCTCCCACAACGTGTCATCGGCGTCGAAGATCAACGTCTGATCGGCGAACTGCGGGCCGCTCACGACTGGCCCTCGAGCAACTGGAGTGTGCGGCCGTCGGGCCGGCCGTCGTAGAACCGGCCGAGAACCTCACCGAAGGCCGGTTCGTCCGGATCTGCCTGCTGGAACAGGGTCATCGACGAGCGGACCTTCACGGCATCGATGCCGCCCAGGATCTGCTCCGCGCTCCGGTTCGGGGTTGCGGACAGCAGCCGAGCACACTCGACCAGCCGCGGCCCGAGAGTCGGATGGGCGAGGTATGCCCGCGCCTCGGCCAGCGACGTGATCGCGAAGTGCTGCGAGGTCGAACTCATCCCCAGGCCGGCGACCTGCGGGAACACGTACCAGATCCAGTGACCCACCTTGCGTCCACTGCGCAGTTCGGCGACCGCGCCGGCATAGCTGTCGCGCTGCGCCTCGACGAAGCGTGCGAGGTCGAACGGGTCGTCCACGTCCACGATTCTGCCTCGGGTGACTCCGCCGGCCGTATGCGGCCGTCGCTGGCAATGAACCCACAGCGCCGGCACAGCGTGTGCACCGACAGTGGTCCGAGCACCGCCGCTCTCCCCCGCCAGCCCGCACGGACTCCCGGAGGTTCGCCGTGACATCGACCCGATCCACTGCTGATTCGACTCTGCCGCGTCGGCTGGTCAGTCGGCGGGTGTTCCTGTCCGCCGGCGGGACCGCCGTCCTCGCCGCGTGTGCCGGGTGCTCGGCGGCCACGACGGGCTCACCTACCGGCGCTGGGACGAGCAGCGCTGCATGTGACGAGCGAGCCGGCCACCACTCCGGCCGGCTCATCCACTGAGCCGGCCTCGTCCACCAGCCGGCCGGCCACCAGCCGGCCGTCCACCAGCTCTCAGCGCGCGGGCGACCTCGGCGTCGCCGGAACCGACAACCAGCGCGAGCTCGTCCACCGACCCGTCCTCGAGCACGTCGAAGACCAGGAGGCCGGTGAGCTCCACCTCGAGTGCCGCGCCGGCCGGCACCATGGTGGCCTCCGCCTCGGACATCCCGAGCGGTGGCGGTCTCATCGTGGACGGTCCCGACGGCCGCCCGTTGATCCTGGCCGACGACGACGGCACGGTCGTCGGCCACAGTGCGGTGTGTACTCATCAGAGCGGCATCCTCGGCGGGGACGGGGTGTGTCCCAAACACGGGTCCGTCTTCGACATCGTGACCGGCGCGGTGCTGCAGGGCCCGGCCGTGTCGCCGCTGCCCGAGGTGGCCGTGGCCGTGGCCGACGGCAAGGTCTACATCACGTGACCGACGGCCCGCGCCCCACCAGGTGAAAGACGCGGCTGAGCCGGCGGTACGGGTCACGCAGGCTCGCTTCGAACTCGACGGCGGCGACGGCCGGCACATCGGTGGTTTCGGGGTCCAGTTCCGTCCAGTCGGTGAACAGCCACACGCCGTACCACGCTTCGAGCGTGACCCCGCCGCGCTCGAGCAGAGCCGTCAGGCCCTCCACCGTGTCGGCGCGAGTCTCGGTTCCGAGCACCCCGGTCTCGTGGTCGGCGTCGAAGGCCAGGAGCGCGTCCGCCCAGCGGAGCTCCAGCGCCGGCCGGACGGCCATGGTCCTGGCATTGAGCGCCATCACCGAGACCAGGCCACCCGGCTCGACGCACCGGCACAGCGCGCCGATCATGGGACCGGGATCGGCCAGGTACATCAGCACCCCGTGGCACAGCACGGCGTCGTACCGTTGCCCGTCGGTCGCCTCGGGCGCATCCTCGCCGGCGGCCTGAATGAGTCGAACCCGTCGGCGGACATCGTCCGGCTCGGCTTCGAGTCGCTCCTGCGCCCTGGCCAGCATGGCGACCGACGGATCCAGCACGGTGACGTCGTGGCCGAGCCGCGCCAGCGGCAACGACTGGTGTGCGGCGCCGCCACCGACGTCCAGAACGCGTGCCGGCGGGCCGGGAAGGTGGCGCAGCAACTGCCGGTGCAGGACCATGGTCCGCACCCGACCTTTCACCGAGGCGTACGCGCCACCGACGAACGGTTCGGCAAGCACATGCCAAGGATCGTCGGTCACCCGACCATGGTGCCCCGACCAGCTGAGTCAGCGAACAGGCGGATCCAGCACGCGGCGGGATCGCGCGATACGAACCTGTTCGGCGTCGAACCGATCGCGCTCGACCAGCAGGTGCGCTGCCGACGGGTACCACTGGTCGGCTCGAGCGAGCCAGCGCTCAGCCTCCGGCCATTCATTCTTGGCGCAGTAGTGGCGGGCAATGGCATCGCCGGCCAACACGCTGACCTCGCGGTCGTCGTCTCGCTCGGCGCCGGCGAGGACTGCTCGGAGCCGGTCGAGTGCGCCCGGTAGTCCCATCGCGGAATCGACCGCGGCAAGCAGGCATGCGGCAAGGGCTGCTCCTTCCCCACCGCCGGCCGAGGTGTACCAGGTGTGCGCGGCCCGCAGTTCGATCCGTGCCTGCTGGTCGTCACCCAGGTTGCGCAACACGCGCGCCAGCCGCGTGCGGGCGAGCGCTGCCACGCGCAGCTCACCACAGGCCTCGCCGAGCGTGACGACCTGGCGCAGAATTGCGGCCGCTTGGTCGTCCTGGCCGTCCTCATGCAGGACGCGCCCGAGGTTCGACAGGTGAAAGCCCTCGGTGGCGACGAATCCGAGACGGTGCGCGGAGGCGGCGGCCTGGGTGAAATGGTCGGCGGCGCGGGCGAACTCGTGCTCGGCTTGGGCCAGGACGCCGAGCAACGACTCCAGATGTCCGTTACCCCAATCATCACCGAGCGGCGGCACCACCTCCAAGGCTTGCGCGGCGGCCGCACCGGCCCGCTCGACATCCCCGCTGAGCAAGGCCGCGCGGGCCAACAGGATCAGCGCGACGCCATGCTCCCAGGTGCCCTGGAGGTCGGGGAACCTGCTCGGCCACGTCGAGAGGAAGGCGACCTGCTCGCCGGGATGACCACGCTGGGACAAGACGAAGGCCCGAGAGGCGTAGGCCCAACCCGCCAGCGCTCGGTCGCGGTGCCCGTCGGCGAGCCGGATCGACTCCTGAGTCGCCGCGTCCGCGGCATCGAGGTCACCTGCGGCGTCCAGCCATCCGAGCAATCCCCAGGCCATCGAACGGGTTCGGACGTCGGCGTCCCGTGCGGTGTCCAGCGCCCGGCGAATCCGCCGCGAGCCGAGCACGTTGTCGCCGAGCATCATCCAGGCCCAGCCGAAGCCGGCGGCGATCCGTAGTCCCAGGGCCGGCTCGCATTCGGCGGTCCAGGTCAACGCCGCGTCGATGTCACTGCGAGCGGCCCTCGCCACGGCCAGATGCTCGGCCTGCTGCCAACCGCGCAGCCCGGCCGAGGCGGCGTCGGCCAGGTCGGCCACCCGTCGCGCATGGGCTCGGCGCACCACGGCCGACGAACCCGATTCCTCGAGCCGGTCCCTGGCAAAAGCGCGGACGCTGTCCAGCAGTCGGTAGCGGGTGGTCGAGTCCGGCGCGTCCGGACCTGCGGGTCCGTCCTCCACCTGTACCAGTGATCGATCGACCAATCGGACGGCCACGTCCAGTGCGGCGGCGCGCGGCACACCCAACTCGGCCAGTACGTCCTCGAGGCCGTCGATCGTCGCACCGCTCGGAAACCAGGCCAGGACCCACAGCCCCTTTTGCTCATCCGGAAAGAGCAGGTCATAGCTCCAGCGAATGGCTGCCGTCAGGGTGCGATGCCGACCGGGGCGACGGTCGTCGGGATCTCCGAGACTGATGACCCGGTCGGCGAGTCGCTGCGTCAATTCCGGCAAGGACAACACTTTTGTCCGCGCCGCGGCGAGTTCGATGGCCAGCGGAAGCCCGTCCAGCGACCGGCACAAATCCTGAGCCTGCGCCTGCCATTTTCCGTCGTCGGAGTGCGGGCGACGATGCGCGCGTCGGCTGAAGAGCTCGACGGAGTCGCGAAGTCCCAATGGGCTCAGCAGGTGTACCACTTCGCTGTGCAGGGCCAGCGGGGCCCGGCTCGTCGCCAGCACCCGGAGATCCCGGGCGCCGTCGAGGAGTTGCTCGACAAGCGGCCCGACCTCGTCCAGGACGTGCTCGCAATTGTCCAGGACCAGGAGCATCGACCGACCGCTGACTCGTTGCGACACCAGGTGCACGGTTGTGTCCGCGACCCGCAGTGCACTGCCGATGGTGTCGATGAGAGGAACACCCGGCACCGATGTGTCGAGCTTGACGAAGCAGGTCAGGGGCGCGTGGATGGTCCGCGCGACCTCAACTGCCGTACGGGTTTTCCCGACGCCGGCCGGCCCGACGATGGTCAGTAGTCGGGTGTCGTCCAGGCTCGAGACAACGGCCTCGACGTCCTCGTCACGCCCGACGAGCCCGATCGAGTACACCGGTAGCGGCGAGAGTACCTGTCCGCGTTGCCCTTCGGCATGCAGTTCCTGCAGCAGGACCTGCCGCTCGACCGACTTGAGCTCGGGACCAGGATCGATACCGGCCTCGGCAGCCAGGGTGCGGCGGGCTTGGCGGCAGGCCGCGAGTGCATCTGCTTGGCGCCCTGTGCGGTACAGCGCCGTGATCACCGTGACCCACAGCCGCTCTCGCAGGGGATGCTCGCTCAGCAGCGACTGCACCGGCCGAATCGTCGAATCGGCTTCGCCCAGGTCCAGTTCGGCGGCCCAGTGCAACTCCGCATTCTGCAGTCGGAGTTCTTCCAACCGGGCCCGATAGGGCGCCGCCCAGCGGGCATCACCGGCGGCCGGAAGGACGTCGCCGACGAACAGTTCGAGGACGCGTCCAGTCAGTTCGGCCACCTCGGTCGGGTCGCCCGAGGAGATCATCGCGCCGACCTGGCGGCTGAGTTGTTCGGCCCTGGCCGTATCGACGCGGTCCAGCTCGACGCCCAGGCGGTAGCCCCCTTGTTCGGCGATCACGAAGGTCGGGTCGCCGACGCTGCGGCGCAGGCTGGAGACTTTGGCCTGCAGAGTATTTCGGCGCGCTGTATCGTCGCCGTCCCACAACTCGTCCAGCAGTCGATCCACCCTGACCGCACGACCGGGCTCCACCGCCAGTCTGACCAGGAGTTCGGTGTCCTTCCCGGGACGGATGTGTAGGGCGCACCCCATCGCGCTCGACGGTCACCGGGCCGATCACGGCGACGTTGAACACCGACCCAGGGTAGGCGCGTCGCCTGTGGTTCCGGAAGGCTCGGGGCCGATCACCGGGTCGATCCGGGCGGCAGGCATCCCGTGTCAGCGCGGTGTCAGCGCCACGAACCATGGTCACGTTCATGCCATCGATGGAACGTCGCTTCGACGATCTGGTTGCCGCGGCGCTCCGCGAGCCCGGCGTAGCCGGTTGTCTGGACCAAGTAATGCGGCAAGCAACCTCCACGCGGCGGCGTCAGATCGTTGCCATTGCAGCCGCGTACCTGGCCGGTGACGGCGAACGTGTCGACGGGCTCGCCCGCGAACACCTCGTCGATCACCCGGACAGCGTCATCGTGGCCCAGATCGCCGCCGCCGCACGTCGATGGTCCGCACCCACATCCCAGGAAGGGGAACACTCATGACCCGATCTCTCACCGCGATCTGCATGATTGCGGCGGCCGTGCTGGCCGCGGCCGGATTCACCGTGCTCGGCGCGGTGTTCGACTACCCGCAGATCCTCGATCAGCCCGCCGACGACGTGCTGGCACTGTTTCGGACGAACCAGGCAACGGTGAGCATCTGGTTCGGTGTGCTCGCCCTTGCCGCCGGACTCCTGGCTCCCATCGCGGTGGGCGTGGCCCGGCTCGGGTCCGACCGCGTTGCCCGCCCGCACCTACTGCGCCGCGCCGTGCCCCTGGGCGTGGCGGCGGCCCTCGTTCAGGTCATCGGACTTCTGCGCTGGCCGATTCTCGTTCCTGGGTTCGCGGCGGATGCAGCCAGCTCGGACCCGGGCGTTGCCTCAGCCGGCCGCTCGGGATTCACCACGGCGAGCGCGATCCTCGGAACCACGATCGGCGAGACCGTCGGATACCTGCTGTCGGGTGCATGGACCATCATGGTGGCTGTCGGATTCGGCCGCCACTACGCGGGAGTCTGGTTCCAGGCCCTCGGCATCACCAGCGGGATCCTCATCCTCAGCGGCGCAGCGTCGATCTTCGACGTTCCGCTCGTCGACCGCACCAACTTCCTCGGCTACGTGCTGTGGTCCGTCTGGCTGGTGGCGTGCGGACTGGTCATCCTGATCCGCGACCGCCGGCGGACGGCCTCGGACTCAGCCATGCAGGTGTCCCGATGAACACGATCCAAGTGGGTCGAACGCCAGGTACCAGACCAGCACGAGCGCTCCTGCGCTGGCTGGTGTCCTTCGTCGGCTATCCCGCCGGTGGGCTCGCCGCGAAACTGATCGTCGGCCCGGTCGACGACCTTGCCCCCGCATTCATCGGGGGCGCGATCACTGGCGGGCTCATCGCGACCGCCCAGTGGATCGCCCTGCGGCCGCCCGCCGTCCCCGCCATCCGCTGGATCGTGGGCGCAGGGGCGGGCATGGCCATCGGGTTGGCCATCGGGTCGGCGGTCGTTGGTTACGGGCACTCCCCTGTGACCTGCTGATCCAGGGAATCTGTTGCGGCGTCGCCGTCGGCGCAGCGCAATCGGCGGCCCTGTGCGGTCGTCTCGGTGCCCGCACGCTGCTGTGGCCCGTCACCCTCGGCCTTGCCTGGCCCTTGGGCTGGCTGACCACCTCCGCCATCGGTGTCGACGTGGAAGCGCAGTACACGGTGTTCGGGTCGGCCGGCGCGGTGGTGGTCACCTGCCTCACCGCCTGGTTGCCGGCCGTACTCCGCCCATCAACGGGGGTGCTCGATGACTGCTCACGTAGTTCTGGGCACCGGCCAGGTCGGCAGCCAGGTCATCGGGCGGCTGGTCGAACTCGAGCGGGATGTCGTGGCGGTCAATCACAGCGGCCGAGGTACGTACCCCGGCGCGACCGTCATCGGCGGCGACATCACCGATCCCGAGTTCGCCGCGTCCGTACTGGCACGCGCCGAGGCTGTCTACTTCTGTCTGAACCCGGCCAGCTACGGCCAGTGGCCCAGCCAATTTCCGCCCCTGCAGCGTGCAGTGGTCAACGCGATCAGCGGCACGGCGACGCGGCTCGTCGTGCTGGAGAACCTCTACGCCTACGGACCCACCGGCGGACACCCGATGACCGAATCGATGCCGACCAACCCGAGCAGTGCCAAGAGCGCGACGCGGGCCGCGATGACCGCCGACCTCCTGCGATTGCACGCGCGCGGCGACATCTGCGTGACGATCGGCCGTGCGGCCGATCTGGTCGGCCCGGGGGTGGCCGCATCCTCGCTCGGCGAGCAGGTGTTCCGGGCCGCGGTCGATGGTCGCCGGGCCCTGGCAATGGGGCGCCCGGACACTGTGCACAGCTACAGCTACGTTGCTGACGTCGGGCACAACCTGGTCGAACTGGGCTCTCACGCCGACGCGTACGGGCAGATCTGGCACCTACCGAACCCGCCGCTGAGAACCACCAGGGACATCGTGGATCAGATCTTCCGCACGGCCGGGAACCCCCCGCGACTGCAGGCGGTGCACCGTCCGTTGCTGCGCACCATCGGACTGGTCCATCGACCCACCCGAGACCTGCTCGCCACCTACTACCAGTTCGACGAGCCTTTCATCGTGGACGACAGCGCTTTTCGTACCGCGTTTCCGGCCGAGGTCACGAGTTGGGACGAGATCATCCCCGCGACTGTCGACTGGTACCGGCAGTCAGGACGCCGGTAGTAGATGGATGTCAGACGACCGCCGGTTCGGGGACCCGGAGATGGAACTGTCCGGGTTGGTATGCGCCGCCGTGTTGCCGGGTCATGACGTTGAGCCGATTGAACGTGTTGATCAGCGCGATCTGGCTCACCAGCGCCATCAACTGCTCGTCGTCGAAGTGCCGCGCCGCGTCGGCCCACACGGCGTCGGTGACGCCGCTGCCATCGGCCAGCCGCGAGCCCTGCTCGGCGAGGGCGAGGGCAGCTCGTTCGGCGGCGGTGAACACGGTCGCATCCCGCCAGG
The DNA here is from genome assembly GCA_963834185.1 of uncultured Actinomycetota bacterium. Taxonomy (GTDB): domain Bacteria; phylum Actinomycetota; class Actinomycetes; order Mycobacteriales; family Nakamurellaceae; genus Nakamurella. Next base: position 343,651 of record CAWIAR010000002.1, on the reverse strand, counting down.
CGGCTACCAGGTTCAGACGTACCGACGACTCGCCGGCGTGCACGGCATCCTTGGTGTGCATGTCAAGACAGCCGCTGCAGCCGTTGATCTGACTTGCCCTGATGTTGACCAGTTCCCGGGTCGCTGCCGGCAGGGTGGAGTCGATGACGACCTTGCCCGCCGAGACGAGGTACTTCGCGAGCTTCGGTCCGACAACGGTACCGAAGGGATCGAGCCGAGGTTGCATGGGATTTCCTCCTCTGTGAAGTGATGACACTGGAATGACGTTGGGCCGGACGGAAAGGTAACGCGGTGATGGGCACCTCACTCGACAAGCCGCGAAAGGCCCATGTCGGCAAGGCGTTGCGGATCAGTGACCGCGACTATCTCGACAATCCGCTTGCCCACCACGGTGCAGGCCATCACTCCGAGCAGACGGCCGTCGGTCCGCCACGCGGCGATACCGGGGTCGCCGTTGATCAGTGTCGGGCGCATGGCGATCGGGATGCGCGCGCCTTGCTGGGCTCTCGTCGCCACCTCCGTCGCGCCGATCTTGACGACCTCACCCCTCGGAGTGTGCAGACGAAGGGCGACGTCCGGGTCGAGCAGTCGCAGCAGTTCCTCGAAGTCGCCCTTCCGAGCAGCGGCGAGGAAGGCATCGACCACCGCGCGTTCGCGACGCAACATCCTCAGGCGGCCGATGCAACCGCAGCTTTCGGCGGGCTCGGCTGGCGAGCATCTTGGTCGCATCGGTCGATTTGCCGATGATCTGCCCGATGTCGTCGAACGGCACCCCGAACGTGTCGTGCAGGACGAAGGCCAGCCGCTCGTCGGGGCGCAGGGCATCAAGCACCACCAGCAGTGCCAATCCGACCGAATCAGCGAGCAGCGCGTCGTCCTCGGGTCCTGCCCGATGGTCCTCGATGAGCACCAGATCGGTGAAGGCCTCGTCCTGAGGCACCGCAGGCCGACTCTGCCGGGATCGCAACAGGTCGATGCACACCCGTCCCACCACGGTGGTCAGCCAGCCATCGAGATTGTCGATCGTCTCCGTGTCCTGCCGAGCCAACCGCAGCCACGCCTCCTGCACCGCGTCTTCTGCATCGGCCCGGGAACCCAACATCCGGTGGGCCATGGCCACCAGTCGCGCCCGTCGCACCTCGAACGCCTGGGTGAGAAACTCCTCGATGCCCGGCTCGACCATGCTCGTCGCCCTCCCCCGATCGCCTTGCGTCATGGATCTGACGGAGCCGCGACCCTCGAGGTAACGCCTGCCCTAACCCAACTCAGCAGGCTGGGCCTCGTTCTCCCGCACCAGCCTGACCACCAGCCTCGTCAGCGCTGCATTGACGTCGTCCTCGCCGGCGACCGTCACACCCTGCCCGTCCGGCGACTCCGCGACGTCGGCCGAGGTGGCGGGCGGCAACCAGTCGTGCAGCTGGACGACCAGCCAACGCCGGGTGGCGGCGATGATCAGCTCCACCTCGTGGTGCCCGGATTCGGTCAGGTGCAGCGTGTCGCCGTCCAGATGCAGGTAACCCGCTTCGACGAGCTCGTCGAAGAACGGGCGCAAGACCCCGCGTGGCACGCCGAGCTGGTGCGCAATCGAGGCTCCGGTGGGCGCGGTGGTGAACGACTCCCGCAGGTGCACGCCGAGCACGCCCCAGGCCTGCGCGATGTCGAGGTTGCTGCCGGACCCCGCGAGCACGCCGGGCGCGGCGGCACGAGCACGTTTGCGCAGGATCTCGCCGACGATCTTCTCCAGCTGGGTGTCCACGTCGGCCCCTTCGGGGACGGCGAAACCTTCGATCGGACTCGCCGGTCTGGTGCCGTCCCGCAGGGGCACCTCGGGCAGGAACAGCGCGACCACCAGTGCGACGAGCGCGACCGGGATCGCCCACAGGAACACCGAGTGCAGGGCCTGCGCGTAGGCCGCGACCACGGGGGCGGTCACGTCGGCGGGCAGCGCGTGCAGCGCCGCCGGGGTGGTGGCGGCCTCGAGCGACACGCCGGGCGATTGGGCCAGCGCGCCAGGCAGCAGGTCGGCGATCTGGTTCGAGTACACACTGCCGAGGATCGCCGCGCCGAAGGCGCCCCCCAGGGTGCGGAAGAAGGTGATGCCCGAGGTCGCCGTGCCCAGATCCTTGTAGTCGGCGGTGTTCTGCACGATCAGCGTGAGGATCTGCATCACCAGGCCGATGCCGGCGCCGAGGACGAACAGATAGATCGTCTCGAGCAGGATGTTCGTGTCCTGGTCCATCCGGGACACCAGGAACAGACCGAGTGCGGTGACCGCCGACCCCGCGATCGGAAACAGCCGGTAGTGCCCGGTCCGGCCCACGTAGGCGCCGCTGGCCACCGCGGTGAGCAGCAGCCCGACGACCATGGGCAGCATCCGCACACCCGAGGTGGTGGCGCTTGCCCCGCTGACGAACTGCAGGAATGTCGGCAGGAACGTGATCGACCCCATCATCGCGAACCCGACGATGAAACTGAGCGTCGAGGCGGTGCTGAACACCCGCCCGCGGAACAACCGCATCGGCAGGATCGGCTCGGCCGCGCGTAGCTCGACCAGCACGAAGATCACCAGGGCGATCACCGATCCGATGAACAGGCCGATGATCGTCGGCGATCCCCACGCATACTGCGTGCCACCCCAGGAGGTCGCCAGGATCAGACCGGTGGAGCCGAGAGCCACGAACAGCACACCGAGGTAGTCGATGGCCGGCTTGCCGGTGCCCCGACCGCCCGGGATGGTCCGGGCGGCCATGATGATCACGATGATGGCGATCGGCACGTTGACGTAGAAGGCCCAGCGCCAGGACAGGTGGTCGGTGAACAGGCCGCCCAACAAGGGACCGAGTACCGTCGTGACGCCGAACACCGCGCCCAACGCACCCTGGTACTTGCCACGCTCGCGCAACGGGATGACCTCGCCGATCAGCGCCGTCGCGGTCACGGCCAGCCCTCCGGCCCCGATGCCCTGAACGGCACGGAAGGCGATCAGCGTCGTCATGTCCCAGGCCATGCCGCAGAAGAACGATCCGACGATGAAGATCAGGACGGAGAGCTGGAATACCCGTTTGCGGCCGAACAGGTCCCCGAACTTGCCGGCCAGGACGGTGGAGATCGTCTCGGCCAACATGTAGGCGGTGACCACCCAACTCATGTGGCCCGCACCGCCGAGATCACCGACGATGGTCGGCAACGCGGTGGCGACGATCGTCTGATCCAGGGCCGAGAGCAGCATCCCCAGCAGAATCGTCACGAACACGATGTTCATCTGGGCCCGGGTCAGCCCGCCGGGAAGCGCAGCTGGAGTTGGTGACGGCCCAGCAGTGTGCACTCCAGCCACGGCTCTCCCCCGTCTCGCGCCCTGCGCGCAAGTGTGCCCCGCGGCGGTATTTCCGGCACGACCGACCCCGGCCGGTAAGGGCGAGGGTTGCCGCAGATCGACATCCGCCGGGGCGGGGCGCAGGCTGTGCGGGTGCCTCGGCCCTCGATCGCGCCGGTGAAGTGGCAGCCGCCCCGCGCGCCGGTGCGGTCAAGGCAGCCCCGGGGTCCAGAAGCGATGCCCCGGCCGCGCAAGCTGGATCTGCTCGGAACGGGTCCGGAGGATGTCGTCGTGGACGCGACCGGGCGGATCATCACCGGGCTGGAGGATGGCCGGATCCTGCGCGTGTCGCCGGACGGTTCCGGCGTGGAAGTGCTCGCCCACACCGGAGGTCACCCCTTGGGCGTCGAGGTCGACCGCGATGGGACGGTGGTGATCTGTGACTGCCGGCGGGGTCTGCTGCGGCTCGACCCCGGCAACGGTTCGCTGGTCGACCTGGTGAGCGCCGGGGATGTTGTCGGAGACCTACCACTTGGGCTGTGCAACAACTCGGCCATCGGTCGTGACGGGACGATCTACTTCAGCGACTCGTCGAGCCGCTTCACCCAGCCCTGGTGGAAAGCGGATCTCTTCGAGCACTCGGGCACCGGGCGATTGCTCCGACGTGATCCGGACGGCCGGTGCGAAGTCCTGGCCGGCGGACTGCAGTTCGCCAACGGCGTGGCGCTCGCACCGGACGAGACCTTCGTGCTGGTGGCCGAAACCGGTGCATATCGGATCACGCGCGTCTGGTTGTCGGGCCCGAGCGCGGGCACGACCGATGTCTTCGCCGACAATCTGCCCGGTTTCCCGGACAACCTTTCGACCGGCACCGACGGCCTGCTGTGGATTGCCGTCGGATCTCCGCGCAGCCCGGTACTCGATCACCTGCTGCCGCGGCCGCCGATTCTTCGCCGAGCCCTGTGGGCGCTACCGCCGCGTCTACAGCCCGGCCCCGTCGACACCGCGTGGGTCATGGCGATGACGTTCGGGGGTGAGCTCGTGCACGACCTGCAGGATCGGGTCCCGGGCTTCTTCATGGTGACCGGGGTGCGCGAACATTGCGGCACCGTGTATCTGGGCAGCCTTCATGGCCGCGCCGTCGCCGCTTTGGAACTCAGCCCTGCCAGCTCGACAACGCCCTGACCTGGCCGAGAATCCCGCCGACGGCCCTCACCTCACCGCAGTCCCACCGGACGACACCGAACCCACCACGCCACGGGACTCTTCTTGACATCCTCGATGTGTGGGTGTTGTGTTGTCTTGCTGAGAGAACAGCCGGTCGGGAACGGCGCCATCAGCCTGCGGGTCGTGGCGCCGGCGAGAGTGTCTCGCCGCCCCAGATTGATCGCGTGACGGTGAGTCTCGAACCGCGATCGACATGAGCCGTTCGACGCTCGTCAATAGCTCTCCGGTGATCCGGGCGCGCTTTTGGCAAGGAGGCCATGATGCGCAGATCCCATCTACTGGTGTTGGCCCTGGTGGTCTTGCTCCCACTGTCCATGGCGTCCACAGCCGTGGGCTCGACAGGATCCGGCTCTGCCGCCGCCGTCGCCAAGGCGCCGTGCGTGGACAATCCGTTCGGAGATCGGCCGCTGTACCTGAAGGGCGGGTTCAACGGTTGGTCCGCCAACCCAGCTTTCCAGTTCGTGTACAACTGCAACCGGTTCGAGTTGACGGTCGATCTCAGCGGCAGCAGTGACTTCAAGGTCGCGGACGCAGACTGGTCGGCCGACGCCGACTTCGGCGGTGGGGTTGCCGGCGGCCAGGTGGAGGCCGGCGTTCCCTTGCAGCTGGCCCTGCGCGGCTCGAACCTGACATTCGCCTTCAATGGCGTGCAGCAAGTCGTGCTTGATGTCTCAGAGTCCAGCACGACACCGACGCTGACGATCACTCCCTGTCCCGCGAACCCGCTCGGGGATGCCCTGCTCGGACTCAGCGGCGATTTCAACGGATTTCAACCGGACGCCGAAGATTACTTTTCCTACGACTGCACCGGCTACTTCCTGAACGTCGACATCCAGGGAACGCACGCGTTCAGAATCGTTGACCCGCTCGGCCCACCGGAGAGCCGGCTCGGCGCAACCGACAACAGTCACAACACGGTCGTCCTGGGCCAGCCGTTCCCGCTGGCGTCGGCTGCGGACGTCAGCCCCCTGGCCAACCTGAGCTTCACCTTCACCGGCGCGCACACGTTGAAGGTCGGTTTCGAAGGCCCGGACCAACAACCCACGCTGACCATCACCGACCAAACCTGGGTCAATCCCGGCATTCCCACACCGGTCACCGACCTCGTCGCCCGTCAGGTTCGCTTTGACTCACGCCAAACCGCCTACAAGGCCCCCTATGGCGCCGTCACGACCGGCACCAAGATGCACTTCACCCTGGAAGCGCCACCCGGGGTCAGCCAGGCGAGATTGGTCATCGAGACCCGTCACCTGGAAGGAAACCAGGACGTATTGGAGTACGTCGATCCCGTGTCGGTACCGATGACCCGGAAGGGCCACGGGAAGCTGGATCGTTGGAGCGCCTCCTACCGCTTCGCCCAGAAGAACGTCTACGGCTACTACTTCGAGCTCACCATCAATGGCAAGCAGTACCTGTACCAGAACAACAACGACTCGATCTATTGGACCACCGAGCGCGGCTCTTTCGGCATCGGCGAGATTGCCTTTGTGCCCGACGACAGCAAACAAATCCGAAGGTATCGGCAAACCGTGTACCTGCCCAGTTTCACTGTGCCGAAGTGGGCCCCCGATGCCGTCTACTACTACATCTTCCCCGAACGTTTCCGCAATGGGGACCGATCCAACGACTCCAAGCCGGGTCTCGACACCTACCTGGACGGACCGGTGGAGTTCCACACAAACTGGCTCGACAAACCCTACGTTCCTGGTGAGGCGGATGGCTCGACCACCGATGACGCGGTCTACAACAATGACTTCTTCGGCGGCGACCTCGCTGGAATCATCGAAAAGCTCGATTACCTGAAGAAGCTGGGCGTCAACACCATCTACACCACCCCGATCTTCGAGGCCGGCAGCAACCACAAGTACGACACCGCGGACTACCTCCGAGTGGACAACAACTTCGGAACCAACCGCGAACTCAGCCGTTTGACCAAGGCAGCCGAAGCCAGGGGCATCAGGGTCATCCTCGACGCATCGTTGAACCACACGGGCAGTGACTCCCAGTACTTCGACCGGTACGCCAACTACCCCGGAGTAGGCGCCTTCGAGGACGCCACCATCCGCCCGGACTCACCGTGGGCCGACTGGTACACCTTCTTCCCGAACGAGACCGACCCGGACCGTCAGTACGCCGGTTGGGTCGGCGTCACGACGTTGCCCGAACTCACTGAGTCAGCCGGCTTCAAGGACTTCGCATTCCGCCGTCCAGACTCGGTGATGAACACCTGGCTGGACCGCGGCACGGACGGTTGGCGGATGGACGTCGCACCGTGGGTGAGCGACCAGTTCTGGCGGGAGTGGCGGACCTCAGTCAAGGCACACCGGCCCAACGCCCTGACGGTTGCGGAGACATGGTTCGATTCGTCGAAGTACTTCCTGGGCGACACGTTCGATTCGACGATGAACTACATCTTCCGCAATGCCGTCATCGACTTCGCCAGCGGTCGCAATGCCGAACAGGCCTACCAGAGCATCGAGCTCATGCGTGAGGCATATCCACAGCAGGCCTTCTACGCCTTGATGAACTTGCTCTCCACCCACGACGCTGCCCGGACGCTGTACGAGCTGGGCTATACGGACGCCAACAACCCGCCGGCCCAGATCAGTGAGGCCAAGCAGCGCTACCGGCTGGCGGTCCTACTTCAGATGACCTTCCCCGGATCCCCAGCGGTCTTCTACGGCGACGAGGTGGGCGTCACCGGTGGAGCGGACCCGTTCAACAGGGCCACCTACCCCTGGGCGGACAAAGGCGGCCACCCGGACATGGCGATGCTGTCGGACTTCCGCAAGTACATTGCCCTGCGCAACGACAACCCCGTCCTGCGCCGCGGCTCCATCGACGCGCCCCAACAGCTCGACGAACACGTCATTCTGCTCACCCGCAAGCTCGGGAACGTGCTGGCAATCACTGCTTTCAACAACGGGACGACCCCCCAGCAGGTGACCGTGAAGCTGCCGGATCGCCACCGCAATACGGCATTCAAGGACGCGATCACCGGACAGCGGATCACACCCGTCCACGGCACGTTGAGCTTCACGGTGCCCGCACTCTTCGGCTCAGTGCTGATCAGCAAATAGCCCCACCCCGAAGAGGTATCGGGGTAAGGATCGACCCGCGAGGAGTCGATTCCCGCTGGCGCGCACCATGTCGCAGCCGTGTTGCAGCCGGACCGATCCGTCCCGAGATCAGCGCGCCACGGGCCGCCCGGCTTGCACAACGGTCCGCAGCCGCGACGGCAGGGTGTCGCAGGTCGTACGGGTCACCGTCGACGACCAACAGATCAGCGGCAAACCCGGGCTCGATGCGACCGAGGGTGTCCCCCCACCCGAGCAGGGACGCCGCCACCGAGGTGGTCGACGCCAGCACCTGCGCCGGTGACATCCCGGCTGCCGCCATGAGCGGCAGTTCCTCCAGGTTTGTGCCGTGCGGGCCCACCCCGGAATCGGTGCCCATGGCGATCCGCACCCCGGCCTGGTGGGCCCGGCGCACGGTGTCCAGGTGGGCAGCGGCAGCGTCGCGGGCCTTGTCGACCACCGCAACCGGAAGTGGTACGCCGGACTCCGCGGCCCGGATCACCGCGATCGGCGCGATCATGGTCGGTACCAGGTAGGTGCCGTGCTCGACCATCAACGCGATCGCCTCGTCGTCGGCGTAGATGCCGTGCTCGATGGAGCGGACCCCGGCCCGGACGGCGTTCTTGATGCCATCGGCGCCCTGGGCGTGCGCCATCACATACCGGCCCTGGGCCGCTGCCTCGGCAGTGAGCACCTCGATCTCGTCGATGCCGAACTGGCTGTGCCGCGGATCGTCCAGCGGGGACAGCACGCCCCCGGTCGTGCACACCTTGAGCACCTGCGCTCCGGCGCGGATCAATTGCCTTGCCGCCCGGCGCATCTCGTCCGGTCCGTCCACCACGCCGTCCGGTCGGCCGGGATGTGGACCGAAGATGTCCGATATCGCCCCGGACGGCAACCACCCGTCGCCGTGTCCGCCGGTCTGGGACAGGATGGTGATCGAGATCTGCAGGCGCGGGCCGGGAATCAGACCGTGTTCGAGCGCCCGTTGCACGCCGAGATCGGCGCCGCCCGCGTCGCGCGCGGTCGTGACGCCCGCGTGCAGCGTCTTCCGGAGGTTCGTGACCGCGTCGTAGAACTGATAGCTGAACGGCTGATGCAACAACTTCAGCTCGTCCATCGCAGACGCCAGCACGTGGACGTGGCAGTCGATGAAGCCGGGCAGCACGGTGGCGCCGGCGACGTCGACGACCTCGTCACCGTCCAGCCCCGTTCCCACCTCGGCGATCAGCCCGTCGGCAACCGCGACGTCGGCGGTGAACGGGTCGGCGCCGGTGCCATCGAAGACCCGGCCGCCGGCATACACGATGCGCGTCATACGGTCCCCCTCGCCAACCGCCGCACCGCCAGTTCGGCGAGCAGCGCGGCACCCTCGGGCAACACCGCGTCGTCGTAACGCGCCAGCGGTGAGTGGTTCGGGGCCGCGTCCTCCACCGGCCCAACCGTGGCGCCCAGGAAAACATAGGCTCCGGGCACAAGATCCAGCACCCGGGAGAAGTCCTCCGAACCGGCCAGCGGATGTGGCATGTCCTCGATCCGGTCCTCGCCGAACAGTTCGGCGATGACGCCACGGGTGAACTGCCACTCGTCGGGATCGTTGCGGGTCAAGGGGTATTCACCGACCCATTCGGCCTTGACCTCCAGACCGTGCGCTGCGCCGATGTTCTCGCACACCCGGATGCAGGCCGCCGCGGCCTTCTCCGCGGCGTCGGCGGAGAACGACCGCACGGTGGCCTCGAACACCGCGTCCGCGGGGATGATGTTGCGTTTGGAGCCGGCGTGAAAACTGCCGACGGTGACGACCACCGGGTCGAAGGCGTCGAACGTGCGGGTCACCATGGTCTGCAGTGCAGTGACCATCTCGGCTGCTGCCGGAATCGGGTCCTTCGCCAAGTGCGGGGATGAGCCGTGGCCGCCGGCGCCGACAACCTTGACGTACAACGCCGCCGAGGCCGCCATCAGCGATCCCGCCCGTCCCGCCCAGACGCCGGCGTCGAACCACTTGGAGAAGACATGGAGCCCGTAGGCCCCCACGACCCGCGAGCCCGCCGCGTCCAGCACACCCTCGTCGATCATGTAGCTGGCGCCGTCGAAACCCTCCTCGCCCGGCTGGAACATCAGCACCACATCACCGGCCAGCTCGTCGCGGTGCGCGGCCAACAGCCGGGTCGCACCGACGAGCCCGGCCATGTGCAGGTCATGACCGCACGCGTGCATCGCCCCGCGGTATGAGGAACCGGGCGCAGGGGCGAACGACTCGCCGGTGGCCTCGACGACCGGCAGGCCGTCCATGTCACCCCGCAGGAGGACCGCCGGGCCGGATCCTCCGCCCCGCAGCACCGCAGTCACCGAGGAGACAGCGGTGCCGGTTGAGATCTCCAGGCCCAGCCCGGCCAGTTCGTCGAGGATGACCTGCTGCGTGGCCGGAAGTTGCAGCCCCACTTCGGGAATCGCGTGCAGACGTCGTCGCAGTGCGCTCAGTTCGGGCCCGAGTTCGCGGGCTTCGCTCGCCAGATCCACATCGATCCTCTCGTTGCGATGGTCGGCCCGGACGCTACACCCGCATCATCGACGCTTCCGGGGATGGTCGGGCGCCACGCGTCACACACCGGCGACCGAGCTGCGTCGCTCGACCAGCACCACGTCGCGCCACCGACCGCAGCGTTGGGCGACTCGTTCCCGGGTGCCGACGACCCGGAATCCGGCGCGGGCATGCAGGGCCAGCGAGGCGGCGTTCTCCGGGAAGATGCCCGATTGGATGGTCCAGATGCCGGCGCTCTCGGTCGATTCGATGAGCTTGCTCAGCAGCAACGCGCCGATCCCCCGACCACGTGCGGCGCTCGCCACGTAGACCGAGTGCTCGACCACCCCGCCGTACGCCGGCCGTGCCGACGTCGGGCTGATCGCGATCCAGCCGAGTCGCCGCCCATCGGAGTCGCGCGCCACCCACCGATGGTCGGGCAGGCGAGCGGCGTCGAAGGTCGGCCAGTCCGGCACCGTGGTCTCGAACGTCGCGTCCCCCGAGGCCATGCCGTCGGCATAGATCTCCAACACCGAAGCGGCATCGGCCACGGACATCGCCGTGATGACAACGTGTTCGACCACCGCGTCCGCCGTCGGCTCAGGCGCTGGCCAGATCTGTCCGGCGGTCACCGGCATCCGGGCCGGCGAGTCGGCCGGTCAGTTCGTCGAGCGACAGGTCGACGGCGGCGGCCACCGCAGCCACGGTTGCGAAGGACGGTGTCGGAATCCGGCCCGTTTCGATCTTGCGCAACGTCTCGACCGAGATACCGGCCGCGTCGGCCACCGTGGTCATCGGGCGGCCGCCCCTGGCGGCGCGCAGTTCGACGCCCAGTGCGAGACCGGCTGCCCGCTGTTCGGGGCTCAAGGGGATGCGCACCATGCCTGTGATAGTAATACCGGGGATAAGAATACCGCCCGGGGACTCCGCCGGGCGGCGGGAACGATGAGGAACACGATGCTCAAACGACGGCCGAAGGTCGAACTGCGCACACCCGGTGAAATCGACGCCATGGCCGCTACCGGCAGTGTCGTGGCCGCCGTCCTGGCGGCCTGCGCCGACGCCTGTGTCGCCGGGGCGACTCCCCAGGATCTGGACGGGATCGCCGATCAGGTGATGACCGACGGCGGCGCGGTCACCGTCTACCGCGGATACCACCCGGCCTGGGCGCCCACGCCCTATCCCGCCGTCCTCTGCGTCAGCGTGAACGACGTGATCGTGCACGCCATACCGAACAGGCAGCAATTGCAGCCGGGCGATCTGGTGTCCATCGACTTTGCCTGCTCGTTGGACGGCTGGTGCGCGGACGCTGCGGTGACCGTGCCGGTCGGTCGGGTCTCGGCCCAGGACGCCGCGCTGATGGCCGCGACCAGCGCGTGCCTGGACGCCGGGATCGCCGCTGCCCAGCCCGGCGCCACCCTCGGCGACGTGGGCGCCGCACTCTCCGGGCCGGCGAAGGCGACCGGCTTCGGCATGCTGGAGGATCACGGTGGTCATGGCATCGGCCGGACCATGCACGCACCGCCGCATGTACCGAACATCGGCATCCCCGGGCAGGGCCTCGACCTGCGGCCGGGGCTGGTGATCGCTCTCGAGCCGATGCTGCTGGCCGGCGGCCGCGGGGCCTACCGCCACCTGCCGGACGGCTGGGGCGTGGCGACCGCCGACGGATCCCGCGCCGCCCATTTCGAGCACACCGTTGCGATCACCGCAGACGGGCCGCGCGTGCTCACCGTCCCGGCCGCCTGAACGGAGTCCGGCTGCCGGACGTGCCGCCAGGGTGGGACATTCTTGGCTCCCTCTCAGGAAGCGTGACTACCGTGCTGGCATGGACGACGAGTCCGACGCCGGCGTGCCGGCCGACCCCCGTGGCTCCGGCAGGCGGCCGGGCTTCCGGCCGCCCGCGCCGATCCAGCCCGCCGACGGCCCGACGCGACCCGCCCTGAGGCCGGTCCGGCCCGAGCCCCGCGGCTTCCGTATCGACCCGCCCCCGGCGGCAGCATCGCCCGGCACCGGCAACGCGGTGCCGGAGCCGTCCGCCTCCGTACCCCAGGCATCGCCGGACCGCCGATTCAACACCTGGCGCTGGGTCGCCGCAGCCACAGCGATCGCTGCGGTCGCCGTCCTGGTGATCGCGATCCTGGCATTCCGCTTGGGCGCCAACGGCTCCGATACAGCGGACCGGGCGATCGCGCCGACCACCGAGACCAGTTCCACCACGCCGACCACGCTCGCCGCCACCGACATCTACCGGCAGCTCGTGCCCTCGGTTGTGGTCATCACCACCGAGAAAGGGGCGCTCGGCACCGGCTTCGTCGTCACCGACACCGGCACCATCATGACCGCCAACCACGTCATCGACGACGGCAGCGCGGTCAGCGTCATCTTCGCCGACGGCACCAAGACCACCGCAGCTGTTGCCTCCGCCGACAAGTCCGTGGACATCGCCCTGCTGACCCCGGCCGACCTGCCCGAGGTGGTGGTCCCGGCGACCCTGGGCGGCGGCGTCACGGTCGGGTCCGACGTCGTCGCCATCGGCAACCAGTTAGGCCTGGCCGACAGCACCACCACCGGCGTCGTCTCCGGCCTGCAACGCACCGCCAAGACCGACGCCGGAAAGCTGACCGGGCTCATCCAGTTCGACGCGGCGGTCAACCCCGGCAGCTCGGGCGGTCCGCTGATCAACAGCCAGGGCGCCGTGGTCGGCGTAGTGGTCTCGATCGCCGACCCGGGCAACGACGACTCCTGGTCGGGCATCGGTTTCGCCGTTCCGATCGGTGCGGCGCTCGGCGCCACCGGCGACGGCCCCGGCGGCGGACCGCAACTGTGAGCAGGCACCGCATGACCACCAGACAGCGCAGGAAGGACCACCCATGACATCGCCCCAGCCCTACCCGGGCCCGTCGTTCAACCCCGGCGTCCCGCTCGAGTCGGTGCTCTTCGAGGTCAAGCGCACCATCGTCGGCCAGGACCTGCTGTTGGAGCGGATGGCCATCGCCCTGCTGTCGGGCGGTCACCTGCTGGTCGAGGGCGTCCCGGGTCTGGCCAAGACCCTGGCGGTGAAGTCGTTGGCCGGCGCCATCGGCGGCCAGTTCCAACGGATCCAGTTCACTCCGGACCTGGTACCCGCCGACCTGGTGGGCACCCGGGTCTTTCACCAGCCGTCCGGCGAGTTCCAGGTCTCGCTCGGTCCGGTTTTCACCAACCTGCTGCTGGCCGACGAGATCAACCGCGCCCCGGCGAAGGTGCAGAGCGCGCTGCTGGAGGTCATGCAGGAACGGCAGGTCACGATCGGCCGGGAGACCCACCGCGTCCCCGACCCCTTCCTGGTGATGGCCACCCAGAACCCGATCGAATCCGACGGCACCTATCCCCTACCGGAGGCCCAGGTCGACCGGTTCATGATGAAGGTGATCGTCGGCTACCCGACCGGTCCGGAGGAGCACGCGATCGTCGAACGCGCGCTGCAGCCGCCGGCCGGCGCCCAGGCGATGATCACACCGGAGATCCTGATCCGGATGCAGCGGTCCGTCGAGCAGGTCTACGTCGACCCGGCGATCACCGACTACTCGGTCCGGCTGGTCGCCGCCACCCGCTCGCCCGGCCGGGTCGGGCTGGGCGAGCTGGACCGCTACGTGACCTACGGCGCGAGCCCGCGGGCGTCCATCAACCTGGTCCTCGGCGGTCGCGCGCTCGCCTTCCTGCGGGGACGTGACTACGTCCTGCCGCATGACTTGGACGAACTCGCGTTGGACGTGCTGCGGCACCGGGTCGTGCTGTCCTACGAGGCGTTGGCCGACGACCTGGATGCGGACACGATCCTCACCCGAGTGCTGCGCGCGGTGCCCGCGCCCGAAGTCGTACTGCAGGACCGCTGAGGGGCTCAGGGCCGGTGACGTCAGCACCAGACAAACTGCTGCTCCGCTTGGAGTGGCGGGTGATCCGTCGGCTCGACGGCCGGCTGCAGGGCGCCTACCGAACTCCGCACCGCGGCTCCGGGATGGACTTCGCGGGGGTCCGTCCCTACCTGGACGGCGACGACGCCCGGCACATCGACTGGAACGTCACCGCGCGGCTGGACGAGCTGCAGGTGCGGGAGTTCACCGAGGACCGGGAGCTGACGGCCTGGTTGGTGCTGGACTCATCCGCCTCCATGTCGATCGGCCGGCCCGGTCGCGGCAAACACGACGTGCTGGCCGACCTGTCCTTGCTGCTCGCCCGGTTACTCGGCCGCGGCGGGAATCGGGTCGGGGCGGTGTTGTACGACACCGGTTCGGTGCGCATCGTGCGACCCGGTACCGGGCGGAACCAGGCTCTGCGGATCGGCCGGGAGATCGCGCGCTCTCCCGCCGACCGGCCGCCGGGAACCACCGACCTGGCCGCGATGCTCCAGGCCGTCACCTCGCTGGCCAAGCGCCGCAGTCTGATCGTGGTCATCTCCGATTTCATCGGCACCGGCGACTGGGAGCGGCCGCTGCTCAGGCTGGCCCACCGCAACGAAGTCGTCGCCCTGCGGGTGGTGGATGCCGCGGACGACGCCATCCCCGAGGTCGGACTCGTGGTGGTCGAGGACGCCGAGACCGGCGAGCAGATGCTGGTGGACTCCAGCGACCCGTGGTTCCGGTCTCGGTTCCGGGACGGTGTTGACCAGCGGGACGCGGCTGTCCTGGCCGGCATGCGCCGGGCCGGTGTGCCCCAACACCGGGTGGACACCGGCACCGATCTGGTCGACACCCTGGTGACCGTCGTCTCCGAAACCCAGCGGCGGCGAGCATGAGGGCCAGACGAAAGGGACGCGCGGAAGGAGGCGACGAAGCCATCCGCTGCTGTTGGTGGTCGGCGTCCTGGTGGTCGCCGCGCTTGTCGTCGGCGTCGTGCTGTTCACGCGCCGTCGTCGCGAAGCGCTGGCAGCGGCCGGGATCGCCCCGCCGGCGCGGCGGACGCGGGCGTGGGGGCCATGGGTGACCCTGGCCGGGATCGCCGTGCTGGCGCTGGCGATGGCCGGCCCGCTCGCCTCGCTGCCGGTCGGCCGGACATCCGGAACGGTCATCGTGGCCATGGATGTGTCCAACAGCATGGCCGCGACCGACGTGTCACCCACCAGGTTGGCCGCCGCACAGCAGTCCGCTGTGGCGTTCATCAACGCCCAACCCGACAACGTCGACATCGGCGTCGTCGGGTTCGACCAGGGGGCCCTGACCACCGCGCTGCCCAGCGCCGACAGATCCGCAGCGGTCGCCGCCGTGCAGAACCTGCGGGTGTCCGGCGGCACGTCCTTGTCCGCGGCCATCCTCGGCTCGCTGACCGCGATCACCGGCAAGACCGTGACCATCGGCAAGGACGGCGCGATCCCTGACCTCGGCTACTGGGGCTCGGCGACGATCGTGATGTTCTCCGACGGCGAGGATCAGGCGCAGGAAGGCAGCGCCGAACTCGCCGCCACTGCGGCGCAGAACGCCGGCGTGCACATCGACACAGTCGGTGTCGGTACCGCGACCGGCACGACCGTCAAGGTCGACGGGTACCAGGTGCACACGGCGCTGAATGCCGATGCGCTCACCACGATTGCGCAGACCGCCGGGGGCAGCTATCACCCGGCTTCGGACGCGTCGCAGCTCGACGACGTCGCTTCCGTCATCGACCTGCGCCTGACGGTCGCCGACGAGCAGGTCCCGCTGGCCGGTGCATTCATCGGGTTCGCGCTGCTCTTGCTCGCCGCCGGTGCTGTGTTGACCGTCGCGCGCACCGGGAGGTTGGTCTGATGACCTTCAACTGGCCCTGGGCCCTGTTGTCACTGTTGTCGATTCCTCTCGTCCTCGGCATCGCCTGGTGGACCAGGCGGCGACGTCGCCGCTCGATCGTCACGGTCACCTCGATGGCCGCGGTCCGAGCCGCCCTGCCGGGTCGGACGCGGTGGACCAGACGCATTCCGGTGCTGCTGCTGGTCCTCGGGTTCGCCGTCCTCGGCGTCGGAGTTGCCCGACCGGCCGCCACCGTGCCGGTGGCCAGCAATTCGACCACGATCATGCTGGCGATGGACGTCTCGGCGTCCATGTGCTCCACCGACGTCTCGCCGAACCGCATCACGGTTGCCGAGCAGGCCGCGATCGCGTTCGTGAAGTCTCAGGCGGGTGGGCCGAAGATCGGGCTGGTGGCCTTCGCCGGGCTGGCCGGAGTCCAGGTACCGCCGACCACCGACACCGACGCGCTGGTGACCGCGATCCAACAGTTGACCACGGCTCGGGGCACCGCCATCGGGTCGGCGATCCTCACCTCGATCGACGGCATCGCGGCGGTGGACCCGACGGTCGCGCCGACGGGCGCGGACCTGAGTTCGACGCCGGCCGCCGGCTACGCCGCCGATGTCATCGTGGTGCTCACCGACGGGGCGAACACCCAGGGGGTGTCGCCGCAGACCGCGGCCGAACAGGCGGCCGCCCGCGGCCTGCGGGTCTACACCATCGGTTTCGGCACCACGACCCCGACCCGAATGTCCTGCACCGGCACCCAGGTCGAGGGCTGGGGTGGCGGAGGCGGTGGCTTCGGCGGCGGACGAGGCAACGGCGGCCGCAACCCGTTGGTCATCGACGAGGCTGCGCTGCAGGAGGTGGCCGACACCACGGGCGGCCAGTACTACCGGGCGGAGAGCGCCGGCCAGCTGCAGACTGCGCTGGCGGACCTGCCCAGCCACGTCACGGTGACCACGAAGAAGATCGATCTCGCGGCATGGTTCGCCGCGCTCGGCGCCCTACTGATGGCGGCGGCCGTCGGCCTGTCGCTGTGGTGGAACCGGATCAGGATTCCTCGATAGGCGTCGGGTCGACGCCAGCTGGTCAGTTGACCGCAGCGGTCCGGTTCGAATACGGCAGCACGATGCGCAGCGTCGGGTCGATGGCCGAACGCGCAGGCAGGACGCCGGCCTTCGCGGAATTGGCCGTGACGCCCGCCTTGCCCGAGCGCACCAGGTGGTCGGTCTTCAGGGTGCGGGAGACGGTGTCGAGGACCTCGGCGAGTTCCAACTCGAGCGCTTCGCAGATCGACGCGAGCAACTCGCTGGACGCTTCCTTCCGGCCACGCTCGACCTCCGAGAGATACCCGAGGGACACGTTGGCCGCCGTGGAGACGTCACGCAGGGTCCGGTTCTGTCTGGTACGGGCATCGCGCAGGGTCTCCCCCAGTGCATCGCGCAGCAGCACGGCGCACCTCCTCCCTCAGGTCCAGCTTCGGTCGGGCCTCCGTCGGCCGACATCCGGTGGTCGACGCCCCGTCGGTTGATGGGGTCGCCGGCCGGTTGCGCCGCGTCTGCTTGTGGATAACGCTACTCCGCGTCGCCGACACAGCCCCGGGCACCGGAGTCCGCTGTGGGCGAAACGTTCCAACCGGCGGGAATTGTTCCCGGATCGGCCGAGCGAGTGACTACCGGTGGGCCAGGGCGAGTTCCAGCAGGTCGATGGCCGCCGTCACCGCGTCGGCCCGCACGGTCGCGCGATCCCGTGGCGCTTCGTCAGGCGCCGGCGTGCCGTCCCTGGTCAGGGCCGGGCCTCGCCCGGTGACGGCGACGAACCAGGTGCCCGGAGGCCGGCCGTCCACCGGGTCGGGCCCGGCGACGCCGGTCAAACCGACCCCGAGCGTCGCCCCGCAGACCGCCCTTGCTCCGTCGGCCAGCTGCACAGCCACGCTGCGTTGCACCGGTCCACCGGCCTCCAGCAGCGCCGGGTCGACCTGCGCGAGCGAAGCCTTGAGATCCGTGGCGTACACGATCAGGCCACCACGGAAAGCCGCGCTCGCCCCCGGAACAGCGGTGATCTGCGCGCCGAGAAGTCCGCCGGTCAGCGACTCGGCAGTGGCCAGGGTCAGACCGCACGCGAT
This sequence comes from uncultured Actinomycetota bacterium, assembly GCA_963834185.1. Lineage (GTDB taxonomy): Bacteria > Actinomycetota > Actinomycetes > Mycobacteriales > Nakamurellaceae > Nakamurella. The sequence continues at coordinate 325,644 of CAWIAR010000002.1, read as the reverse complement.
CAGGCCATCAACCAGGGCGTGCAGCCGATCGGCTGCGGGATCGGGCGACGCCGTCCCGGACCGGTCGAGACCAGCACCGGTCACGCCGGGCCGGCCTGTTCCTGCCTGTGCGCCTTGGACACCAGGGCGATCGCTCGCACGAGGTAGTCCAGCCCGGTGGCCACCGTCAGGATCAGCGCGGCCACCATCAGGGTGACCCGAAGCCACTGGAAACCATCGGGCAGCGGCATCAGGTAGAAGCCGATGGCAATGATCTGCAGCAGGGTCTTGAGCTTGCCGCCCGGACTGGCCGCGATCACCCCGTAGCGGATCACCGCGAAGCGCAGCAGGGTGATGCCGATCTCGCGGATCAGGATCACCAGGGTGATCCACCAAGGAAGGTCGCCCAGCATGCTGAGGCCGACCAGCGCCGACCCGGTCAACGCCTTGTCGGCGATCGGGTCGGCGATCTTGCCGAAGTCCGTCACCTGTCCGCGTTGCCGGGCGATGTGCCCGTCGTAGCGGTCGGTGATCGCGGCGACGGCGAACACCACGAAGGCGATCCACCGCCAGAGCGGGTCGTGCCCGCCGTGCGCGAACAGCGCCAGCAGGAAGACCGGGACCAAGATCAGTCGCAACACGGTCAGCGCGTTCGGCAGGTTGACCAGGGAGACCGGCCGTGGCGGCGGGGATGTCATCGCCCGGTCGCCACCAGTGCGCTGACCGATGCGGTCGTCGCTCCTGACTGCACCTGCCTGGCCACGGCGATCAGGTCGATGCCGTCGGTGTCGACGACCTCGGCGACCACCAGGCTGCCCAGCGGCACGCCGTCGGCGTCGGCAAGCGTGGTGGTGCCGTCCACCTCGGGTGCCTGATGTTCCGCCCGCCCGACGACGCCGTCGGACAGGTCGTCGACCAGGACCACCACGCTGGTGCCGATGCGGTCCTCGGCCCGTTGGCCGGCCAGCTCGTCGGCCAGCGCGGTGACGCGCTCGACCCGCTCGGCGATGGTGTCCTCGTCCAGCTTGCGATCGAGCTGCTCGGCCGCGGTGCCGTCCTCGTCCGAATAGCCGAACACCCCGACGGCGTCCAGCCGCGCGCCGATCAGGAACTGCTCCAACTCGGCGACATCGTGCTCGGTCTCGCCGGGGAACCCGACGATCACGTTGGACCTGATGCCGGCGTCCGGCGCGGCGGCACGGATTCGCGTCACCAGGTCGAGGAATGCCGGGCGGGAGCCGAAGCGGCGCATCCGGCGCAGCACCGGCTCGGAAGCATGCTGGAAAGACATGTCGTAGTAGTCGGCGACCCTCGGGGTGTCGGCGATCGCCCGGATCAGGCTGTCCCTGGTCTCGGCGGGCTGCAGGTAGGACAAGCGGACCCGGTCGATGCCGGTCACCGCGGCGAGCCGGCCCAGCAACTCCTCCAGGGGTCGGACTCCGGGCAGATCCTTGCCGTAGGACGTGCTGTTCTCGCTGACCAGCACGATCTCCCTGACGCCTTGGCCGGCCAGCCAGCCGGCCTCGGCGACGATCTCGTCGGCCGGGCGGGAGACGAAAGCGCCGCGGAAGCTGGGGATGGCGCAGAACGAGCAGCGCCGGTCGCAGCCCGAAGCGATCTTGAGCGGAGCCACCGGCCCGGCGTGCAGCAGTCGGCGGGTCAACACCGGACCGCTCGGCGGGACGTGGCCGTTCCCCTGTCCGTTCCCGCCGTGGCCGGGCACCGAGACCTTGGCGGCCGCGGCAGGTCGGGCGACCGGGCTGATCGGCAACAGCGTGCGCCGGTCGACGGGGGTGTGTGCGGCCGGACGGTGCCCGTGCAGCACGTCGCCGAGCAGTGCAGGCAGGTCGGCGTAGGCATCGAAGCCGAGCACGGCGTCGGCCTCGGGCAGCGCCGCAGCCAGTTCGGCGCCGTACCGCTCGGCCAGACAGCCGACCGCGACGACCTTGGCGCCGGTGTCGGCCGCGGCGAGCAGGGTGTCGATGGAGTCCTTCTTCGCCTGGGCGACGAAGGCGCAGGTGTTGACCACCACCACGTCAGGCCGCGCTTCGGTGCTGTCCTCGTCCAGGAGGTGGTAGCCGCCCTGCGCGAGCCGGCCGGCAAGCTCCGACGAATCGACATCGTTGCGGGCGCAACCCAGCGTCACCAAGGCAACCCTGGGCATGGCGGACACGATCCTGAGGGTAGTCGGCCTCAGCCGCGCCCCGCGCCAGGTGCAGGCCCGGCCCTGGCGTCGCGCCGACTACCCTGCATCGTTGTGTCGTCCACGTCCGGGTCCCCCGCTGCCGGGGTGGTCACCCGCCGGGCCAGGGTCACCGACGTGCCGCGGATCAAGGAGCTCGTCGACTGCTACGCCGGGCCGATCCTGCTCGAGAAGACGCTGGCGAACCTGTACGAGGACGTCACCGAGTTCTGGGTCGCCGAGCTCGACGGCCGGGTGATGGGGTGCGGTGCGTTGCATGTGCTGTGGCAGGACCTGGGTGAGATCCGCACGGTGGCCACGGACCCGTCCGTCCGCGGACTTGGCGTCGGACGTGCGGTGTCTGCCCGAGTGATCGACGAGGCCAGGGAGTTGGGGCTGACCCGGTTGTTCGTGCTGACTTTCGAAGTGAGGTTCTTCGCACACCTCGGTTTCGCGCCGATTTCCGAGTTGGACCTGAGCCCGGAAGCGTATGCGGAGCTCCGCTCGTCCTACGACGCCGGCGTGGCCGAGTTCCTCGACCTGCCCTTCGTGAAGCCCAACACCTTGGGCAATACCCGGATGCTCAAACTGTTGTAGGGCGTGACCCAGTCGTGCCACGCCCAGTTGAGACCCGCTCAGTGCGGGCGGCGCTTGTCCGCTACCCGCTCCAGCGCCTCGGCCAGCAGAGCGTCGCCCTCTTCGTCCGTGCGTCGTTCCTTCACGTACGCCAGGTGGGACTTGTATGGCTCGTTGCGTGGGGCAGCCGGCGGCGCGGAGGCGTCCTGCCCGGCGGGCAGTCCGCAGCGGGGACAATCCCACTCCTGCGGAATGTCGGCGTCGACCGCGAACACTCGCGGCGTGACATGCCCGTTCACGCAGTGGAACTCGATGCGTTGCCGGGGTGCGGAGTCCCCGCGGTCGGCCTCGCCGGCCGGTCCCGCGCCGATCCGTGAGCCACGAATGGCGCTTCCACCGGCCATGGGGTCAGGCCCCGACCTTCAGCAGCAGCCCGACGCCGACGATCGACACGGCCCAGACCAGCGCGGTGAACAGGGTCAGTCGGTCGAGGTTCTTCTCGACCACCGACGAACCGGACAGCGAGGACTGCATGCTGCCGCCGAACAGGGAGGACAGACCCCCACCCTTGCCGCGGTGCAACAGGATCAGCGCCATCAACGCCACACTGGTGATGACGAGCAGGATCTCGAGGAAGAGTTTCATCACGGCCTTGCTGCTGGGGATCGACGATCTACGTGTTCCGGCTGGTTCGGGTGCTCAGTCTACCGGTGAACGCCGCCCGATCGGCGCCACCGGCCCAACTGCCCAGCAGGGATCCGGTCAGGGCAGGATGCCGACCGCATTGGCCACCAGCTGGGCGAACTCGGCGCCGTCGACGCTGGCCCCGCCGACCAGGGCACCGTCCACGTCCGGCTCGGCCATGATGTCGGCGACGTTGGCGGCCCTGACCGAGCCGCCGTACAGGATCCGCACGCCGTCCGCGAGTTCCTGCCCGTACTGACCGGCCAACAGTTGACGCAGCTCCGTGCACACCTCTTGGGCGTGCGCCGGGGTAGCCGTGCGGCCGGTGCCGATGGCCCAGACCGGCTCGTAGGCGATGACGATCTTCGCGGCCTGCTCGGCCGGAACCCCGCGCATACCGGCGATCAGTTGGCCCGTCACGTGCTGGACATGGTTGTTGGCGTCGCGCACGTCCAGACCTTCGCCGACGCAGAGGATCGGTACCAGGTCGTGCCGGAACGCGGCGGCGACCTTGGCCTGGACGATGTCGTCGGTCTCCTGGTGGTATTCGCGTCGCTCGGAGTGTCCGATCACCGCGTAGGTGCAGCCCAGCTTGTGCAACATGCCGCCGGAGATCTCACCGGTGTAGGCACCGGAGTCGTGTTGGGAGATGTCCTGCGCGCCGTACGCCATGGAGAGCTTGTCGCCCTCGATGAGCGTCTGCACCGACCGGATCGCGGTGAACGGCGGGATGACCGCGACCTCGACCGCGTCGAAGTACCTGGCCGGCAGGGTGAAGGCGATCTTCTGGACGAGCGCGATGCCCTCCAGATGGTTCAGCGTCATCTTCCAGTTGCCGGCGATGAGCGGTCTACGGGCGGCGGTGGCCATGGGGCGTCAGTCCTCCAGGACGGCGAGGCCAGGAAGGTCCCGGCCCTCCAGGTATTCCAGCGACGCACCGCCGCCGGTGGAGATGTGGGTGAACCCGGCCTCGTCAACGCCCAGGGTGCGCACAGCGGCGGCCGAGTCACCGCCGCCGACGACGGAGAAGGACGGCGAGGCGGCGATCGCCTCGGCGACGGCCTTGGTACCGCCGGCGAACGGCTCCATCTCGAAGACCCCGACGGGGCCGTTCCAGAACACCGTGGCCGCGCCGGCCAGCACCGCGGCGAACGCCGCGCGGGTGTCCGGTCCGATGTCGACGCCCATCCAGCCGGCCTCGATGCCGTCGGCCGGCACGGTCCTGACCTCGGCGTCGGCGGCGAACCGGTCGGCGACGACCACGTCGGTCGGCAACACGATGGTGTCGGGGTGGGCGGCGAGCAGGTCGGCGCAGGTCGGCACCTGGTCGGCCTGCAGCAGCGACTCCCCGACCTCGTAACCCTTGGCCGCGAGGAACGTGTAGGCCATGCCGCCGCCGATCAACAGCGTGTCGACCTGCGGCAGCAGCGCGGTGATGACCCCGAGCTTGTCGGAGACCTTCGATCCGCCGAGGAGGACCACGTAGGGCCGCTCCGGCTCGACGGTCAACCGCTTGAGTACGGCGGTCTCGGCGGACACCAGGTAGCCGGCGTAGTGCGGCAACCGCTGAGCCACCTCGTACACGCTTGCCTGCTTGCGGTGCACGACGCCGAAGCCGTCGGAGACGAAGGCCGCGTCAGCGCCGACCACGGACACCAGGTCGTCGGCCAGCGCGCCGCGCTCGGCGACGTCCTTGCTCGTCTCCCGCGGGTCGAACCTGACGTTCTCCAGCAGCGCGACCTGGCCGTCGGTCAGGCCGGCGACAGTCTGTTTGGCCGAGTCGCCGACCAGATCCGTGGACACCGCCACCGCGGAGCCGAGCAGGTCGGCGAGCCGGGCGCCGACCGCGGCCAGTGAGTACTTCGGGTTCGGCGTGCCGTCGGGCCGGCCGAGGTGCGCGGTCACCACGACCTTGGCCCCGGCATCGGTCAGCGCCTGCAGGGTCGGCAGGCTGGCCCGGATCCGGCCGTCGTCGGTGATGGTGCCGCCGTCCATCGGGACGTTCAGGTCGGCCCGAACCAGGACGGTCCGGCCGGCCACGCCGGTGGCGAGCAGGTCATCGAGGGTCTGCACGGTGCGGATCTCCCTAACGGGGAAGGCGGACGGATCCGGCGAGGATCCACTCCGCGCGTGTGGGACTGGAGCGCGGCAGACGCCGAGGCCGGCGGGTCCGTGGACCCGCCGGCCCGGCGGAACGTCAGAGCTTGCTGGCGACCAGCGCGGTGAAGTCCACCAGCCGGTTGGAGTAGCCCCACTCGTTGTCGTACCAGCCGACGACCTTCACCAGGTCGCCACCGAGCTGCAGGGTCAGCGGCGAATCGAAGGTCACCGAGGCCGGCGAACCGACGATGTCGGCCGACACGATCGGGTCGGTCGAGTAGTGGATCAGCCCGGCCAGCGGGCCGGACTCCGACGCCTTCTTGAACGCGGCGTTGACCTCGTCGACGGTGACGTCTCGGGACAGCTGGACCGTCAGGTCGGTGGCCGAGCCGTCCGGCACCGGAACCCGCAGTGCGTAGCCGTGCAGCTTGCCCTTGAGCTCCGGCAGCACCAGCGCGGTGGCCTTGGCAGCACCGGTGGACGTCGGGATGATGCTGAGCGCCGCCGCCCGGGCGCGCCGCAGGTCCTTGTGCGGGAAGTCCAGGATGACCTGGTCGTTGGTGTAGGCGTGCACCGTGGTCATGAGACCCTTGACGATGCCGAAGTTCTCGTGCAGCACCTTGGCCATCGGGGCCACGCAGTTGGTGGTGCAGGACGCGTTGGACAGGATCGTCTGCGATCCGTCGTAGGCGTCGTCGTTGACACCCATCACGACGGTGAGGTCCTCGTCCGAGGCCGGTGCGGAGATGATGACCTTCTGGGCACCGCCACCGTCGACGTGCTTGCGGGCACCCTCGGCCTTGGTGAAGTGGCCGGTCGATTCGATGACGATGTCGACGCCGAGGTCCTTCCACGGCAGGTTGCCGGGGTCGCGGTCGGACAGCACCTTCATGTCCTTGCCCTCGACGGTGATGACGCCGTCACCGGCGGTCACCTCGTGCGCGAGCTTGCCGAACGTGCTGTCGTACTTGAGCAGGTGCGCCAGGGTCTTCGTGTCCGTCAGGTCGTTGACCGCCACGATCTCAAGGTCGGTGTCCAGCGAGTCGACCGCTCGCCAGAAGTTCCGGCCGATTCGTCCGAATCCGTTGATGCCGACGCGCACAGTCATGTGCAGAGTCCTTCCTACGATCTAGATCCGCCGCCGGTGCGACGCGCGGGTGGTGGGCTACCGAGTTCACGTGCACAGAATCGATCAAGTGCTGGCGCTCGACGTTGGGCACCCCTGCGGTTCCACTGTATCGGCCGGATTACGGGACGGTCTCCTCGCCCCCGGGTCGGCGACTCCACTCCCGCCGGGGGGCGAACGTCGAGCAGGACGTGCGGATCGAGCGGTCAGCTGTCCAGCATGTCGGCGGTGACCGCCGATTCGGTGTCCGGTATGCCCAGGTCCGAGGCGCGCTTGTCGGCCATGGTCAGTAACCGCCGGATCCGGCCGGCGATGGCGTCCTTGGTCATCGGCGGGTCGGCCAGCTGACCCAACTCCTCCAGGGACGCCTGCCCGTGCGCGATCCGCAGCGCCCCGGCCTGCGACAGATGGTCCGGTGCCTCGTCGCCCAGGATCTCCAGCGCTCTCGCCACCCGGGCGGATGCGGCCACTGCCGCCCGCGCCGACCGCCGCAGATTCGCATCGTCGAAGTTGGCGAGACGGTTCGCCGTGGCCCGCACCTCCCGGCGCATCCGCCGCTCCTCCCAGGCCAGTACCGAGGAGTGCGCGCCCAGCCGGGTGAGCAGTGCAGCGATGGCGTCACCGTCCCGCACCACGACGCGGTCGGCGCCCCTGACCTCCCTGGCCTTGGCCGGAATGCCGATCCGGCGAGCGGCGCCGACCAGTGCCAACGCGGCCTCCGGGCCGGGGCAGGTGACCTCGAGCGAGGCACTGCGGCCGGGCTCGGTCAGCGACCCGTGGGCCAGGAACGCCCCGCGCCAGGCGGCCTCGCTGTCCCCCACCGACCCGGCGACGATCTGTGGCGGCAGTCCACGGACCGGGCGGCCGCGCGCGTCGAGCAGGCCTGTCTGCCTGGCCAGCGCATCGCCGCCGCCGACCACCCTGACGACGTACCTGGTGGTCTTGCGGATGCCGGTGGGCGCGAGGATCTGGAGGTCAGGCGTGTGCCCGTAGAGCTCGCCGATCTCTCGGCGCAGCCGGCGGGCGACCACCCCGGTGTCCAACTCGGCCTCGACGACGACCCGACCCGCGACGATGTGCAGCCCTCCGGCGAACCGGAGGATGGTGGACACCTCGGCCTTGCGCGCCGAGACCCTGCTCTCCGGCACCCGGCTGAGCTCGTCCTTGACGTCAGCGGTCATCGCCATCAGTGCCGGTCCCCCTCCTCGCTTGTCCGATCACTCGGTCCAACACCGCTCGCAGCGCCACAGCCAATGCCACGGGGTCGTGCCGCTGCCCGTCGTCGCCGGCGGCGACATCGGCCAGGTCCAACCGCGCCCCCAGCCGCGCGGCCGCCGTGGCCAGGCGCTGCGGGAGCGGAACGGCGCCGGCGTCGGCCAGCACGGTGTCGATCCGCAGACCGGGCACGTGTGCAGAGAGTACGTCCAGGTGCTGCTCCGGCGAGAATCCCTCTGTTTCACCGGGTTGCGGTGCGAGATTGAGAACCACCACCCGGGCGGCCCCGGTGCCGGCGATCGCTTCGGCCAGTCCGGGAAGCAGCAGATGCGGCAGCACACTGGTGAACCAGGAGCCGGACCGAGGGTGATCAGGTCCGCCTGCTCGACCGCGGCGATCGCCTGCTCGCACGCGCGGACGTCCGTGGGTTCGAGCGTCACCGACTGCACCTGACCGGGGGTGGCCGCCACCGCCACCTGCCCACGGATCCGCCGAACGGCGAGCGGGTCCTCGTCCAGCCCGGTGACCTCCGCGACCAGATCCAGCGGCGTGCAGGCCATCGGCAGAACCCGACCCCGGGCGCCGAGCATCCGTCCGGCCGCGTCCAGTGCGGCCACCGGATCGTCGAGTACCTGGGCCAGGCCGACCAGGACCAGATTCCCGACCGGATGCCCGGCCAGGGCGCCCTGGCCGGAGAACCGGTGCTGGAAGGTCTCGCCCCACAGCCGCCCGGTGGCGTCGTCCGAGGCCAATGCCGCCAGCGCCATCCGGAGGTCACCCGGCGGCAGCACGCCGGCGATGTCCCGGCGCAGCCGCCCGGACGATCCGCCGTCGTCGGCCACGGTGACCACCGCAGTCAGCTCGACGTCCAGCGTGCGCAACGCGGTGAGCATCGCGAACAGGCCGTGGCCGCCACCGAGTGCGACCACCTTCGGTCGTCGGTCACCCGGTCCTGCGTCGCCCGGTCGTCGGTCGGTCGGGTCGTTCACTCGCGACCGAGGTCCCGGTGGACGACCTGCACGTGCAGGTTCTCCGACTGCAGCCGCCGGGCGAGTTCCTCGGCGATGCACACCGAGCGGTGTTTGCCGCCGGTGCAGCCGACCGCGACGGTCAGGTAACGCTTGCCCTCACGCTGGTAGCCGGCGCCGAGCAGGTCCAGGAGTTCGACGTACCGGTCCAGGAATTCGCCGGCGCCCTCCTGGGACAGGACGTAGTCGGCCACCTCCTTGTCCTTGCCGGTGAGGTCGCGCAGCTCCGGGATCCAGAACGGGTTCGGCAGGAACCGCATGTCGACCACCAAATCGGCGTCCAGCGGCAGCCCGTACTTGTACCCGAAGGACAGCAGGGTGACCGAGGCCGCCCGGTTCGCCCGGGTGAAGCTGCTCTCGATGGCGGCACGCAACTGGTGCACGGACTTGTCGGAGGTGTCGATGATGACGTCGGCCTCCTCACGCAGCGGACCCAGCAGCGCCCGCTCGGCCGCCAGCCCGTCGGCCAGCCGCCCCCCGCCCTGCAGCGGGTGTTCCCGGCGGTTGGACTCGAACCGGCGGATCAGCACCTCGTCGGACGCCTCCAGGAACAACACCCTCGGGCGGTAGCCGCGGGTGTCGAGATCCTTGATCACCGCGGCAAGATCGTCGGTGAAGGCGCGCGACCGGACATCGAGGACGACCGCGATCCTGGTGACCCCACCGCGGGCCCTGGCGCCGAGGTCGACCATGGTGGCGATCAATTCGGGCGGCAGGTTGTCGACCACGAACCAGCCGAGGTCCTCCAGGCACTTGGCCGCGGTTGACCGTCCGGCGCCGGAAAGGCCGGAGACGATCGCCACCTCGATGCCGGCCGCAGCGCCGTCGACGGCGTCGGCGTCGCCGTCGGTCCCGCCGGTCGCATGCCGGGCGGTCACGCCTGCGTCCCGGCGGGCGTGGCTGTCGGCGAGGGCACCGGGTCATCCTCCGCCACCTGCGACCCGGATGCACCCCTCGGGGTGAAGGGTTCGGCCGCCGACTGATCCGGCTCCGCGGGTGCGGCGAGCGCGGCGACGATCGCCTCGGCCGTCGCCCGGCCGATGCCGGGCACCGCGGTGATCTCCTCGGCGGTGGCCCGGCGCACCTTGGCCACCGAGCCGAAGTGCCGCAGGAGGGCCTTGCGCCGGGTGGTGCCGAGGCCGGGAATGGTGTCCAACGCGGACACGGTCATCGACTTCGAGCGCTTCTGTCGGTGGTAGGTGATGGCGAACCGGTGAGCCTCGTCCCGCAGTCGCTGCAACAGGTAGAGGGCCTCGCTGGTCCGCGGGAAGATCACCGGGTCGTCCTCGCCGGGCAGCCACACCTCCTCCAGCCGCTTGGCCAGGCCGCACACCGTGACATCGGCGATGTCCAGTTCGGTGAGCACGGCGGCGGCCGCGTTGACCTGCGGAGCGCCACCGTCCACCACCAGCAGTTGCGGAGGGTAGGCGAATCGGCGTGGCCGGCCCGTCTCCGGGTCGATGCCCGGCGGTAGCGAGCCGCTCGGGGTGAGGTCCGCCGGGGTGAACCCGGTCGCGGCGGGCTCCGCGAGGGCGTGCTCGGCCGGGGTGGGCTGATCGGTCGAGCCCACAGCATCCTCGTCCCGCCGACGCAGCTGCCAGAATCGGCGCCGGACCACCTCGGCGATCGAGGCGACGTCGTCGCCCGGACGGTCGCGGATCGCAAACCGGCGGTAGTCGGACCGTTTGGGCAGTCCGTCCTCGAAGACCACCAGCGAGGCGACCACGTCGGTGCCCTGGACGTGCGAGATGTCGATGCACTCGATGCGCAACGGCGCGGCGTCCATGCCAAGGGTGCGGCCGAGCTCGGACAGCGCCGACGAGCGTGCGGTCAGGTCGCTGGCCCGCTTGAGGCGGTGCTGGGCGAGTGCCTCGGCCGCGTTGCGGGTGACCGTGTCGGCAAGCGCACGCTTGTCCCCGCGCTGCGGCACCCGCAGCGAGACCCGGGACCCGCGCAGCGCGGACAGCCAGTTGGAGACGTCGTCGGCGTCGGCGGGCAGCGCCGGGACAAGGATCTCCCGCGGCACCGCCGTAGCCCCGTCGTCCGCGGCGCGTCCGCCGTAGAACTGGGTGAGGAAGTTCTCCACCAGCGCGCCAAGGGCGCCGCGGGCCGGCCGGGGGGCGGCCGCGTCGGTGCTCGCGATGCCGCCCGGCGTCTCGTCCAGGATGTCGGCGTCCACGTCGACCACCCAGCCGCGCTGACCGCGAACGCGTCCGCCGCGGACATGGAACACCTGGACCGATGCCAGCAGGTCGTCGTGCACCACCCCGAGCACGTCGGCGTCGGTGCCGTCGCCGAACACCACCGCCTGCTTCTCCATGGCCCGGCGCACCGCGGACAGATCATCGCGCAGCCTGGCCGCCCGTTCGAAGTCGAGATCTGCCGCGGCGGCGGCCATCTCCCGCTCCAGCCGACGCACAAGCGGATCCGCCCGGCCGCTCATGAAGTCGCAGAACGCGTCGACGATCTCCCGGTGTTCCTCGGCCGATACCTGTCCCACGCACGGCGCCGAGCACTTGCCGATGTACCCCAGCAGGCACGGCCGGCCGATCTGCGCCGACCGGCGGAACACCCCGGTGCTGCAGGTCCGCGCCGGGAACACCCGCAGCAGGGTGTCCAACGTCTCACGGATCGCCCAGGCATGGGCGTAGGGGCCGAAGTAGCGCACGCCCTTGCGGTGCGGGCCGCGCATGACCTGTAGCCGCGGGTATTCCTCGTTCAACGTGACGGCCAGTTCCGGATACGACTTGTCATCCCGGTAGCGGACGTTGAACCGCGGGTCGAACTCCTTGATCCAGTTGTATTCCAGCTGGAGCGCCTCGACCTCGGTGCTGACCACGGTCCATTCGACGCGACCGGCCGTGGTCACCATCTGGGCGGTCCGCGGGTGCAACGAGGCGACGTCGGCGAAGTATGAATTCAGCCGGGACCGCAGGCTCTTGGCCTTGCCGACGTAGACGACGGTGCCCGACGGGTCACGGAACCGGTACACCCCCGGGGCGTCCGGGATGGTCCCGGGCGCGGGGCGGTAGGTGGCTGGGTCCGGCACACCAGCGAGGGTAATCGGCCCCGAGGACACCCACCGCGGACGTCGGAGCGACCAGGCCGGGCGGGTCGTTAGGGTGGATGGGCCCTGGGGCACCAACCCCGAGGTCGATGGAAACAGGAGTGCCGAACGGCTGCCGGCGTCGTCGCCGACCAGACGTGGCCGAGGGGAGACCACATGGAGATCTGGCCGGGCCAGGCGTACCCGCTGGGCGCCACCTATGACGGGACGGGGACGAACTTCGCACTGTTCAGCGAGGTCGCCGAGAAGGTCGAGCTGTGTCTCTTCGACGACCAGGGCGGCGAGACCAGGGTCACCATGCCTGAGGTGGACGCGTACGTGTGGCACTGCTATCTGCCCGACGTCCAGCCGGGCCAGCGTTACGGCTACCGGGTGCACGGCCCGTACGACCCGCACAAGGGCCTGCGCTGCAACCCGAACAAGCTGCTCCTCGACCCGTACGCGAAGGCAGTTGCCGGCGCCATCGACTGGGACCCGGCGCTGTTCGCCTACCAGGTGGGAGGCGACCCGGACTCGGTCAACGATGCCGATTCTGCCCCGCACATGATGCACGGCGTCGTGATCAACCCGTTCTTCGATTGGACCGGTGACCGGGCACCGCGGATCCCATACGTGGACAGCATCATCTACGAGGCCCATGTCAAGGGCCTGACCCAGCGGCACCCCGAGGTGCCTGAGCATCAGCGCGGCACCTACGCCGGGGTGGCGCACCCGGCGGTGATCGATCACCTCAGCCGGCTCGGCGTGTCCGCGATCGAGTTGATGCCCGTGCATCAGTTCGTCCAGGACTCCACATTGCTGGACAAGGGCCTGTCGAACTACTGGGGCTACAACACCATCGGATTCTTCGCTCCGCACAACGCCTACGCTTCGGCGGGCGACCGCGGGAACCAGGTCCAAGAGTTCAAGGCGATGGTGAAGGCGCTGCACGAGGCCGGCATCGAAGTGATCCTCGACGTGGTCTACAACCACACCGCAGAGGGCAACCACCTCGGACCGACACTGTCCTTCCGCGGCATCGACAACCAGGCCTACTACCGGGTTGTCGACGAGGACAAGCGCTACTACATGGACTACACCGGCACCGGGAACTCGCTCAACGTCGGGCATCCGCACTCGTTGCAGCTGTTGATGGACTCCTTGCGCTACTGGGTGTTGGAGATGCATGTCGACGGGTTCCGCTTCGACCTTGCGGCCACCCTGGCCCGCGAGTTCTACGAGGTGAACCGGCTGAGCGCGTTCTTCGAACTCGTGCAACAGGATCCTGTGGTGTCCCAGGTCAAGCTGATCGCCGAACCCTGGGACATCGGCCCCGGGGGATATCAGGTCGGCAACTTCCCGCCGCAGTGGACCGAATGGAACGGCAAGTACCGCGACACCGTCCGCGACTTCTGGCGGGGCGAGCCGGCAACGCTGGGTGAGTTCGCGGCGCGGCTCACCGGATCCTCGGACCTCTACGAGCACTCGGGCCGCCGACCTGTCGCGTCCATCAACTTCGTCACCGCGCACGACGGGTTCACGCTGACCGACCTGGTCTCCTACAACGAGAAGCACAACGAAGCCAACGGGGAGGACAACCGGGACGGAGAATCGCACAACCGTTCCTGGAACTGCGGTGTCGAGGGACCCACCGACGATCCCGCCGTGGTGCACCTTCGCAATCGGCAGAAGCGCAACTTCCTGACCACCCTGTTGTTGTCCCAGGGCGTTCCGATGCTGTTGCACGGGGACGAGCTCGGCCGGACCCAGCAGGGCAACAACAACACCTACTGCCAGGACTCGGAACTCACCTGGATCGACTGGGAGACCGAGGACACCGCGCTGGTCGAGTTCACCGCGTCGGTCGCCCGACTCCGTCGCCACCACCCCACCTTCCGTCGGCGGCGGTTCTTCGACGGCCGCCCCGGCGACCGCGGCGCCGAGGACCCCCTGCCCGACATCGTGTGGTTGACCCCGTCGGGCGAGGCCATGACGCCGGCGGACTGGGACTCCGGCTTCGGCCGCTCGGTCGGAGTGTTCCTGAACGGCAGGGGCATCCGCTCGGTCAACAGCCGTGGACAGCGGGTGGTCGACGACTCGTTCGTGCTGCTGTTCAGCGCCCACGACGAGCCGCTGGAATTCACCCTGCCACCCGACGAGTACGCGCACTCGTGGCTTCCGGTGATCGACACCGCCGGGCTGCCCGAACAGTTGGAACCGGTCAAGGCCGGTGATCCGGTCACTGTTGCCGACAAGGCCGTGGTGGTGCTCCGCGCGTTCACCCCGGAGGCACCCTCGTCCTCGCCGAGCGAGCCGGCCGCAGCGGCCGTCCCCTCGGTACCCTCGCCGCCGTCACCGAGCTCGTCCGCCGTGCACGTGAGCACACCGACCGAGGCCGAGGCCGAGGCAGCGGCCGGCGACGAACCGCACCGGGGGAGGAGTCGACCAAGCCGAAGCCGCGCACCCGCAGCAAGCGCAGGACGGGTCCGGGTCGGAGCAACGACAGGTGACCAACGGGCCGGCGCCGCGGTCGACCTATCGCATCCAAGTGACCGCTGAGCATCCGCTGGCCGCCGCTGCCGGTCAGCTGGATTATCTGCACGCCCTCGGCGTCGACTGGGTCTACCTGTCGCCGCTGCTGCAGTCCACCACCGGTTCCGAGCACGGCTACGACGTCACCGACCACGCCGTCACGGACCTGCCCCGCGGCGGCATGCCCGGGCTGGCTGCCGTGGCCGAGGCCGCGCACGGGCTGGGACTCGGCGTGCTGGTCGACGTCGTGCCCAACCACGTCGGCATCGCCGTGCCCGAGGAATCGGTGTGGTGGTGGGATGTGCTCCGACTCGGCCGGAAGTCGGTACGCGCCGCAGCGTTCGACATCGACTGGGCGGCCGGTCAGGAGCGGATCCTGCTGCCGGTGCTGGGCGACGGGCCAGAGGAGTTGACCGCCCTGGCGCTCGTGGACGGCGAATTGCGTTACTACGACCACCGTTTCCCGCTCGCCCCCGGCACCGAGGGCGGAAACCCTGCCGAGGTCCACGACCGCCAGCACTACCGGTTGATCTCGTGGCGGCGGGGCGACGCCGAGCTGAACTACCGCCGGTTCTTCACCGTCGCCGGCCTGGCCGGGATCAGAGTCGAACTGCCGGACGTGTTCGCCGATTCGCACGTGGAGATCCGGCGCTGGATCGAGTCCGGTCTGGTCGACGGCCTGCGGATAGACCACCCCGACGGGCTCGCCGACCCGGGCGGCTACCTGGAAGACCTGGCCGAACTGACCGGCGCCCGGTACACCGTGGTGGAGAAGATCCTCGAGCCGGGAGAGGAGTTGCCGCGGCACTGGCGCTGCGCCGGGACCACCGGATACGACGCGCTCGCGGTGCTCGACCGGTTGTTCGTCGACCCGGCCGGTGAGTCGCCACTGGACACGCTCGACGCCGAGCTCCGCGGCGCCCCGGCGGACTGGACCGCGATGGTCCACGACAGCAAACGCGCGATGGCCGACCATGGCCTGCGGGCCGAGGTGAATCGGCTGGCCCGATTGCTTCCGGAGGTACCGGACGCGGACGACGCGCTGGCCGAGGTGCTCGCGTCGTTCGAGGTGTACCGGAGCTACCTGCCGCTGGGCGCCGATCGGTTGACCGATGCGGTCACTCGCGCCCGGCGGAACCGCCCCGACCTCGATGCTGCGTTGACCGCGGTGCATGCAGCGCTCGCCGAGGTCGGCTCCGAGGTGTCCGTCCGGTTCCAGCAGACCTCGGGGATGGTGATGGCCAAGTCCGTGGAGGACACCGCGTTCTACCGGTGGACACGGCTCACCTCGCTCACCGAGGTCGGGGCCGACCCCTCGGTGTTCGCCTTGTCCCCCACCGAGTTCCACGCCGTGCAGGAGTCACGACGGGTGAGCTGGCCGGACGCGATGACCGCCTTGTCGACGCACGACACCAAACGTGGCGAGGACGTGCGGGCGCGGATCTCCGTGCTGTCCGAGTGCCCGGACGCCTGGGCGTCGACGGTCGCGGTGTTGGCTTCCCGCGTCGAGCTGTCCGACGGCCCGCTGGCCCACCTGGTGTGGCAGGCCGCGCTCGGCGCGTGGCCGATCTCCCGGGACCGGCTGCAGGCCTACGCGCAGAAGGCCGCCCGCGAGGCCGGGGTGTCGACGACTTGGACTGATCCCGACGGCGTCTTCGAGGCCGCGTTGGCCCGATTGGTCGACGCCCTCTACGAGGACGCCCCCTCGATCGAGGCGCTGGCCTCCGCCGTCGACCGGGTGCGGACCGCGGGGTGGACCAACAGCCTGTCGGCCAAGCTCATTCAGTTGACCGCACCCGGTGTGCCCGACGTCTACCAGGGGTCCGAGCTGTGGGAGACCTCGTTGGTCGACCCGGACAATCGGCGGCCGATTGACTACCCGAAGCGCCGAGAACTGTTGGCCCGCATCGACGCCGGCTGGCGGCCGCCGGTCGATGAGAGTGGCGCCGTCAAGCTCATGGTGACCAGCAGGGCGTTGCGGCTGCGGCGCGAGAGCCCCGAACTGTTCGGCGGCTATCGGCCACTGACCGCGACCGGCCCGGCGGCCGACCATCTCATCGGATTCGACCGTGGTGGGGTGATCACCCTGGCCACCCGTCTCCCGCTGGGCTTGGCGAACGCCGGCGGCTGGCGCGACACCCGGGTCGAGCTACCGGCGGCCGGGTGGACGGACGTGCTCACCGGGAGGCCCGCCCAGGCGGCGGTGGCCGGAATCCTGGCCGAATACCCGGTTGCGCTGCTGGTGCGCGGGCACTGACGGGTTTGACCTGGGGATCGGCCGGACGATCGGCGAAAGGGGCAGGCATGCACGACCTGGCTGTGTGGGCGCCCCGGGCCGCGTCGGTGACGCTGCGCGCCGATGGCCGCGACCTGACCATGCGGTCCGGCGACGGCGGCTGGTGGTCGGTCGCCGATCCCTCCGCGTTGCCGGCCGGTGCCTTCGACTACGGCTATCTGCTCGACGACGCCCACGATCTCGTGGCGGATCCGCGGAGCCGGCGGCAGCCGGATGGCGTACACGGGCCGAGTCGAACCTTCGATCCGGCCGAACATGATTGGGCCGACGGTGCGTGGACCGGCCGGCAGTTGGCCGGAGCGGTGATCTACGAACTGCACGTCGGCACCTTCACTCCGTCCGGGACGCTGGTGGCGGCGATCGACAAGCTCGACCACCTGGTCGATCTCGGCATCGGCTTCGTCGAGCTGTTGCCGGTCAACGCGTTCAACGGCGAGCGCAACTGGGGCTACGACGGGGTGCTCTGGTACGCCGTTCAGGAGTCCTACGGCGGCCCGGCCGGCTACCAACGGTTCGTGGATGCCTGCCACCAACGGGGTCTGGGCGTGATCCAGGACGTGGTCTACAACCATCTCGGTCCCAGCGGGAACGTGCTGCCGCGGTTCGGGCCCTATCTGCACGACGACGGCCGGGCGACTACCTGGGGAACCGGCGTCAATCTCGACGGTCCGGATTCCGACGAGGTGCGCCACTACATCATCGACAACGCGCTGATGTGGCTGGGCGACTACCACGTCGACGGACTCAGGCTGGACGCCGTGCACGCCTTGGCCGACCACGGGGCCGTGCACCTGCTCGAGGAGCTGGCCGTCGAGGTCGCCTCGCTGTCCGCGCATCTCGGCCGCCCGCTCACCCTGATCGCCGAGTCCGACCTCAACGACCCCCGGCTGATCAGCCCGAGGGCCGCCGGTGGTTACGGACTCGACGCTTCAGTGGAACGACGACTTCCACCACGTGCTGCATGTCGCGCTGACCGACGAGACCATCGGTTACTACAGCGATTTCGGCAGCATCGAGGCGATCGCCAAGGTACTGACCGGTGGCTACTTCCACGACGGCACGTTCTCCAGCTTTCGAGGTCACCGGCACGGCCGTCCGGTCGACACCAGGACGACGGAGACCTGGCGGTTCATCGGGTACAGCCAGGATCACGATCAGATCGGCAACCGGGCGGCCGGCGATCGACTCTCGGAGCACCTCGGGCCCGAGGATCTCGCCGTCGCCGCCGTCCTGGTCCTCACCGGCCCCTTCACACCGATGCTGTTCATGGGCGAGGAGTGGGCGGCACGCACTCCGTGGCAGTTCTTCACCTCGCACCCGGAACCCGAACTCGGCGAGGCCACGGGCCGGGGCCGGCTGGCCGAGTTCAGCCGGATGGGCTGGGACCCGGCCTCCGTGCCCGACCCGCAGGATGAGCGGACCTTTCTGCGGTCGAAGCTGGACTGGGACGAACCGTCCCGGCCCGAGCATGCCCGCATGCTGGAGCTGTACCGGCAGTTGATCGCCCTGCGCCGCGCGCGTCCCGAGCTCACCGACCCGCGCTTCGATCGGGTTCGAGTGCGGTTCGACGAGGACGAGCGCTGGCTGGTGGTGCACCGCTCCGGCGTCCAGATTGTGATCAACATCGGCGGCGCCGAGGTCTGTGTGCCGCTGCGCCACGCCGGTTCGATCCTGCTGACCACCACCGATGCCGCGCGGGTCGAGGCTCGCGACGACAGCCCGGTCGCGGTCCTTCCCGCCCATTCCGCCCTGGTTCTGGCCCCGACCGACTGAGCCCGCCGGTCCGCTCCCCCGCGAGTGACACAGGTTCCGCACAGCCTCGGCCCACCGTCTGGACAGTTTGCGTTCCTACCGTTCAGCTTCGCCGCGGGTCCTCTCGCGGCGACCGGGCGTGGGCGCGGTGCGCGAGAAGGGCGGCAAGAGTGGCAGAGGCGGGGCAGCCGAAGACGCGCGGACGACGCCGATGGTGGTGGATCGTCATCACGATCGTGCTGGTGGCGGCGGCGTCGGGGGCGACATGGTGGTTCACCCGGCCCACCGACAGCGCGGCCGCGGCAGCCACGCCGACGACCGTGACCCGTTCGGTCGCCGCGTCCGTCCAGACGCTCAAGCGGTCCATCTCGACCAGCGGCAACCTGACTCCTACGGTGCAGGACGACGTTGCCTTCGGCGCCGGCGGGCGGGTCACCACGGTCAAGGTCGCCGAGGGTGACACGGTGAAGAAGGGGCAAGAGCTCGGCACCATCGACACCGTCTCGCTGAAGGCGGATCTCGCGTCCGCCAAGTCCACCCTGGCCCAGGCCAGGGCCAGGGTTGCCGCGGACGAGGATGCCGTCGACGAGGCGGCCGATACCGACTCCACCACCGATGACACCACGGCCGCGGCCCAGCTGGCGGCCGACAAGGCCACCGTGGCCACGGCGCTGCAGGGCGTCACCGACGCGCAGGAAAGCTTGGCGGCCGCCACCTTGACCTCGCCCATCGACGGGTTGGTCGCCGAGGTGAACGTCGCGGTCGGCGACACCGTCGCCGCAAGCTCCTCCACGTCGACCAGTTCGAGTGCCGGCGGCTCGGGTTCGACCGGAACGGGATCGACGGCTGGTGGTGCCAACGGCGCGGGCTCGGGATCTAGTTCCGGCAGTTCCTCCAGTTCGTCCAGTTCGTCGCAGTTCCTGATCGTCGGTACCCACTCATGGAAGGTCGACGTCAGCATCGACGACAGTCAGATCAATCTGGTGAAGAAGGGGCTGCAGGCCCAACTGACCGTGGACGGCATCACCGATCCGCTGTTCGGGCGGGTGACGTCGGTCGGGCTGATCTCCACCAGCACGGGTGACACGGCGAGCTATCCGGTCGAAATCGCTGTCACCGGCAGTCCCGCGGGCCTGCACGACGGTTCGGTCGCGACCATCGAGATCATCTACCAGCAGCTGACCGATGTGCTCACCGTGCCCAGCACAGCCGTGCACACCGAGAGTGGCAGCTCGGTCGTCTACAAGTCGGTCAACGGCTCCCAGGTGAGCACGCCGGTGCAGGTCGGTGACACCGTGGACGGCTACACCGTCATCACCTCCGGACTGTCGGAGGGCGACGAGGTGACCGTCACCTCCTCCACCACCACCGGCGGAGGGCAGGGCACGGGAACCGGAACAGGCAACCGGCGTAACGGCTACGGCGGATACACCGGCGGCGGGAGCGGCCAATATCCCGGCGGCGGCGAGTTCCCGGGTGGCGGGCAGCTCCCCGGCGGTGTACAGGTCCCCGGCGGTGTACCGGGCGGCTTCAGCGGGCAGGGCGGTGGCCGGTGAGCTCCACCGCCTTCGCCGGTGGCCTGTTCGACCCGAAGGATCCGACCGAGCCGCTGCCGACCGCCGGCCCTGCCGACTCCGGTCACGCCTCGCCCGTCGGCACCGCCCCGGTCATCGAGCTCACCGACGTCACCAAGACCTACGCCACCGGATCGGTCGAAGTCACTGCGGTCCGCGGGATCTCCTTGCGGATCGATGAGGGCGAGTACGTGGCGATCATGGGACCGTCGGGCTCGGGCAAGTCCACCCTCATGCACATCATCGGGTGCTTGGACGTGCTCACCACCGGGCGGTACCGCCTCACCGGCGCCGACGTAGCCGCGATGGACCAGGTCGAACTGGCCGAGATCCGCAACAAGCGGATCGGCTTCGTGTTCCAGCAGTTCAATCTGCTCCCTTCGCTGCCCGCGTGGCGCAACGTGGAGCTGCCGCTGATCTATGCCGGGGTCCGACGCGACGCGCGCAAGAAGCGCGCCCTGGCCGCTCTCGACCGGGTCGGGCTCGCCGACCGGATCCATCACCGCCCGGGCGAGCTGTCCGGCGGCCAACAACAACGGGTGGCGGTGGCCAGGGCGCTGGTCACCGACCCGGCGCTCATCCTGGCCGACGAGCCCACCGGCAACCTGGACTCGACGGCCACCGCCGATGTGCTCGGACTGTTCGACGAGCTGCACGAGCAGGGCCGCACGATCGTGCTGATCACCCATGAGCACGAGGTCGCTGAGCGGGCCCGCCGTATTGTTCGGGTGCGGGACGGCCTGCTGGTCGAGTACAGCATGGTGGCGCCGGCATGAGGTTCCTGGAGACCCTGCGTACCGGACTCGAGGCCATCCGGTCGCACCGGCTGCGGTCCGGATTGACCATGCTGGGCATCCTGATCGGCATCGCCGCGGTGATCCTCACGGTCGGGCTCGGGCTCGGCTCGCAGGAGCAGGTGAGTGCCCAGATCCGTTCGCTGGGCAGCAATCTGCTGATCGTCACGCCGGGTAGCTCGACCAATTCCTCGGGTATCCGTGGCGGTTTCGGATCGGCATCGACGCTGACCGACGACGACGCCACCGCACTGGCTTCCCCGTGGTCGCCCCGGACATCGCCGGAGTGGCACCGGTCAAACAATCCTCGCTGGCGTTGACCGCGAACTCAACGTCCTGGACCACCACCGTGGTGGGCACCACGGCGGCGTGGGCCGACGTGCGCTCCCGCACCACGGCGTACGGATCCTTCCTCACCGATGCCGACGTCGCCGACTCCGCGGCCGTCGTCGTCCTCGGGCCGACCACCGCCACCGAATTGTTCGGCACCACCGAGGTTGTCGGCCAGGTCGTGACGATCAACAACATCGACCTGACCGTGGTCGGGGTGCTGGCGTCGGCCGGCTCGGACACCACCAGCAACCTGGACGACCAAGCCATCGTGCCGTTGGGCACCGCCGCCGACCGGCTGATCGGCGGATCGAACCGCCGGGCGCTGTCCACCATCTACCTGCAGGCGGCGTCGGCCGGCCAGTTGTCCGCGGCCTACCAGGAGGCCGACGCGCTGCTCAAGCAGCTTCACACCATCAGCGCCGACGGCACCGCCGATTTCACCATCGCCAGCCAGGACGCCCTGATCGACACGGCCACCTCGGTGTCCAAGACGCTGACCACCCTGCTGACCGGGATCGCCGCCTTGTCATTGCTGGTCGGCGGTATCGGCGTGATGAACATCATGCTGGTGTCGGTCACCGAGCGCACTCGAGAGATCGGGCTGCGCAAGGCACTCGGCGCGCCGCCCGGCGCGATCCGATCCCAGTTTCTGGTCGAAGCAACCGTTCTCGGTCTGGCCGGCGGGCTGCTCGGCGCCGGCGTCGGCATCGCGGGCGCGATCCTGCTGCCCAAGGTGATGGACGCCCAGTTCGTCATCTCCCCCGTCGCCGTGGGTGGCTCGATCGTGATCGCCATCGCGATCGGCATCGTCTTCGGCGTCTATCCCGCCACCCGCGCCGCCCGGCTCGCGCCGATCGACGCCCTGCGTTCCGAATGAAAACTCACCCCGCTGTTCCCGGAAGGACCTGTTCATGACCAAGATCAACGCCGCCGCCCCCGCCGACCGGTCCGACGACGGCCGCCGGCGGCGCCGGGGCCGGGTACTGGCCCGGACGGCCGGGCTGGTGCCCCTGGCCGCGATCGCGGTCCTCACCCTGGCCGCCTGCAACAACTCCGATGCCAGTTCGGCCGGTGGGCAGACCACGGCGGCGGCCATCACAGAGGGGTCGGCCGCCGCGCAGAACGGCGCTTCGGGCAGCGGCACCAACGGCGGGCAGAGCACCGGGGGCCAGCGCCGGCCGGGCGTTTCCGGATTGATCGCCGAGGTCGACACGAACAGCATGCAGGTGCAGGCCAGCGACAGCCAGACCACGGTGAACTGGACGTCGAAGACGACTTTCGCGCACACCGTGAAGGGCGCCCTGTCCGACGTCACGGTCGGCAGCTGCCTTGTCGCTGTGGCTCCGCGCAGCGACACCGGCACGTCGGGTTCGGCCGCTGCGCACCGCCGCGCCGACCACGCAGGCCTCGGCCGCACCGACGCAGAGCAACGAACCGGTCACGGCCGGCACGGTGGCGATCACCGCAGCGGTCGACGGCGAGTGCACCGCGGGCTTCGGCGGCGGCTTCGGCGGCGGCGGGCGGACATTGCAGTCCGGCCAGCAATTGCCGAGCGGATCGGTACCCACCGGTGAGCTCGGTGCCCCGCCGAGCGGACAGCCGGGTGCCGGCAACCGGAGCGGCAGCACGGGTCAGGGCGGGTTCCCGGGGGGCGGCGGCGGGTTCGGCGGCATCGTTACCGGCAAGGTGACCTCGGTCTCCGGTTCCACCATCACGGTGGAGAGCACCCGCTTCGGCGTCCCGGGCGCTGCGGCCACGTCGTCCGGTGCGAAGGGCTCGGCCACGACGTCCGGCGAGAAGACCTCCAGGTCCGTGCAGGTGACCAGCTCGACGACCTATACGACGGAGAAGAAGGCCGCGTCGTCCGCGGTCAAGACCGGCCTGTGCGCCACCGCGCTCGGCACCGCCGACGACACCGGTGCGGTCACCGCGACGTCGATCACCCTGTCCGACGCGGTGGACGGTCAGTGCACCACCGGTCGCGGCTTCGGCACCGGTCGCGGCGGCCAGCGGAACGGCCAGGGCCAGAGCTCGACGGGAACAACGGCCAATGGCTGATCCCACTCTTCCTACGGCCACCGAGGCCTCGCTCGGCCGAAGTCGCCGCCGCCGGCGCCGCCGGTTCACCGTGGCCGTGGCCACAGTCACTGCCCTTGCGCTCGCCGCCGGTGGCTGGGTGTGGGCCCGGTCGCGTCCGGATGCGGTCAGCTTCCGGCTGGCCGCGGCGTCCGTCGGGTCGGTCACCCAGGTGGTGGGCAGCGCCGGAACCATCGAGCCCCAGGACCGGGCCGATGCCTCGTTCGCCGTCGGCGGCAGTGTCGAATCGGTGTCGGTCAAGGTCGGCGACACCGTCAAGGCCGGGCAGAAACTGGCCACCATCAGCGACACCGACCTCGCCGCTGCGGTGACCGCGGCGCAGGGAAAGGTCGACTCCGCCAAGCAGGCGTTGACCGACGACCTGGCGAAGCAGGCTGAGGCGGCGGAGTCGAGTTCTGCTTCGACCGCGGCGTCCAGCACCGAGGCTGCGACCGGCGGCTCGGGTTCGGGCTCGGGCTCCAGCGCTGACGCAGGCTCCGGAACTGGTTCTGGCTCCGGTTCCGGTTCCGGTGCCGGCGCCGGTTCCGGCGCAGGTGTCGTCGGCACGGACGGTGCCTCGGCCACGTCCGGCACCGCTGATCGAACCAGAAGTGCCGGCAACGGTGCCGGCGGCGCCGAAACCCGTGCGCCGCAGACCACCGCGGCGTCCCCCTCGTCGTCGTCGCCCAGCACCTCGTCCCCCGCCTCCCCGAGCACCGGCACCGCGCAGGGCTCCGGTGACGGCCAGTCGCGTCCGACCGGCGGGGCGTCCACGACCGCGGGCCGACCCACCGGCGGAGGTCAACCCCCGACATCGCTGACCGCGGCCCAACAAGCAGTGATCAAGGCCCAGAAGGCGGTCGACGCTGCCCAAGCAGCTGCCGCGGCTTCGGTGGACGCCCAGACGGTGGCCTGCGAGCCGATCAGCACCGCGACCGTGGCCCCGACCACGAGCACCGGCGAAACGTCGAGTTCGGATCCGTCGACCTCGGACAGTTCGTCCTCCGACTCCTCGAGCACACCCGGACCGACGGTGACTGTCACCACCACGGTGCCGACAACCGAAACCCAGACGGAAACCCAGACCGAAACTCAGACTCAGACCCAGACCGAGACGGCCACCGAAACCCAGACCGTCACCGGAACGGCGACCACCACGGCCACCGTCACCACCACGGCGACCCCGACCACCGGTGCGGCGGAGGGCGCGGCCTGGGTGCAGATTCCGCCCGTCGTGGTCGACGCGGTGGTCCGGATGTCCGCGGACGGCGGGCGCACGCCATCCGTGGCACAGGCCGCCTACCGGCAGGTGAGCGCCACGGTGGCGGCCAGCACGACGAACACCTCGACGACCGCCGACAGCTCCACCGCCGCATCGACGGCCACGACCGCTGCCACGACGAACGGCGCCGGCACCGTCACCGCCGATGAGCTCGCGGCCTGCCAGGACGCGATTGCCGACGTGCTGGCCGATCAGCAGACCGTGACCGACAAGCAGACGACGGTGACCGCGGCGCAGGACGCGCTCGGCAAGCTCCTGCAGAGCGGGTCCACCGCCAGCCAGGGCGGCACCGGCGGCGGCCCGACCAGCACCAGCGCACCGGCCACCCGGTCCGGCGACGGCCAGCAGGGTCAGGGCGGGCAGCAGGGTCAGGGCGCGCAGCAGGGTCAGGGCGCGCAGCAGGTCAGGGCGCGCAGCAGGATCAGGGCGCGCAGCAGGATCAGCAAACCGGTGGCTTCAACGGCATCGGATCGGGATCGACCTCCGGTTCGGGTTCGGGATCGACCTCGGGTTCCGGCTCGGCGGGATCGACCTCGGGTTCCGGCTCGGGCTCGGGCTCGTCGAACGGCACGGGGGCGACCTCCGCGACCGGCAGCGGGTCCAGGACCGGAACCGGGTCGGGCACCGGGGCGGGAACCGCGACCGGGTCCGGTACCGGAACTGGGAGCGGTTCAGCCGCGGGCTCCGGTTCGGGGAGCGGATCTGGCACCGGCGGTGGCACCGGAAGTCTCGGAGGCCAAACTGATTCGGTCCCGACCGCGGCCGACATCACCGCGGACCAGGCGGCGATCGATGCCGCGGTGGCAGATCTCGCGGTCGCCGAGCACCAACGCAACCAGCGGGTGCTCACCAGCCCGATGACCGGTGTGGTCGCCGCGGTCGACATCGCCTCCGGCGACCGGGTTTCCGCCGGGTCCAGCACGGACGCGATCACCATCATCGGTGAGAACCAGTACCAGGTCACCACCACGATTCCGCTGTCGGTGATCGACGATCTGAAGGTCGGTCAGACGGCAGCGGTCACCGTCAACGGGCAGACCACACCGGTGAAGGGCACGGTTGCGATGATCGGTCTGTTGAATACCGCGAGCAGCGGCTCGACCGCGAGCTATCCGGTCACCATCGCGTTGGACCCGGACAAGAACACCACATTGTTCGACGGAACCGGAGCGGCCGTCGCGGTGACCGTCGGAGACGTGTCGGGCGTGTTGACCGTGCCGACCAGCGCCGTGCACGCGACCACGAACGGCTACGCGGTGACTCGGCTCGAGAACGGCCAGGGGGTGCAGACTCCGGTCGAGATCGGTTCGGTGGGCACCACCCTCACCCAGATCACCAGCGGACTGCACGCCGGGGATCAGGTGGTGCTGGCCGATCTGTCCGCCGCCATTCCCACGTCCACCGCGAACACCAACAGCCGCTTCGGACGAAGTCAGTCCGGCCTGGGTGGAGGTGGCACGTTGGGCGGCAGCGGTCTCGGCGGCGGCGTCGGAGTCGGAGCCGGCGTGATCGTCAACGGCGGCGGGCCGCCCGGGAACTGACGGGCGAGGTGGTGGGCTGATCGGTCAGCCCGCCGCCACCGTGCTGACGATCGTCGTCCGGTCCCGATGGATCTCCCGCAGCCGCTCGACGTCGACCCCGGCCAGCGAGCCGGCAAACACCAAGCCCGGCGCCGGCGGCACGGCCACCTCCGATGGCACGACCAGGACCGGGAGCCCGGCGGCCAATGCGGACCGCGAACCGTTGGGCGAATCCTCCACCGCCACCGAGTTCTCGGCCGCAACGCCCAGCAATTGCATGGCCCGCAGGTACGGTTCCGGATCTGGTTTCGGCCGCTGCACCTCGTCGCCGCAGACCAGCACGTCGAACCGTTCGCGTCCCAGGGTCTCCAGGGCGATTTCGACCAGACTGCGATAGGTGGCGGTGACCAGCGCGGTGGACATTCCCGCAGCCCGAACCTCGTCGAGCAGTGCGCTGGCACCCGGCTGCCATGGCATCCCCTCGCGGAACACCTCGGCAGTGACCTCCAGCAGCATGGTGCGGACCGCGGTTGCCTCCGCCGTGCTGCCCACGTCGGCGATGAGCATCCGGATCGAGTCGTCGATGTCCTGGCCGATCATCGCCGCCCTGGCCGCACCGGAGAGCGGTCCGCCCAGCCGCTCGGCCACCCGTTCCAGCGCGACGGTCCACAGCTTTTCGGAGTCCACCAGAGTGCCGTCCATGTCGAACAGCACAGCCGAGAGGGTCACCGCACTCACCGGGCGGCGAAGTAGCTGGCCTCGGGATGGTGGGTGACCAACGCCGCGGTCGACTGCTCCGGGTGCCATTGGAACTCCTCGGACAGCTCCACACCGATGCGCTCGGGTTTCAGCATCGGCACCAGCTTCGTCTGGTCCTCGACCTCGGGGCAGGCCGGGTAACCGAACGAGTAGCGGGCGCCGCGGTAGCCGAGATCGAAGAATGCCTCGACGTTGTCGGCGTCCTCGGCGGCGGCGTTGCTGCCATCGGTGAACACCAGCTCCGAACGGATCCGCTGGTGCCAGAACTCGGCGAGCGCCTCGGTCAACTGCACCGACAGTCCGTGCACCTCCAGATAGTCGCGGTAGCTGTTCGCCGCGAACAACTCGTTCGCGAAGTCGGCGACCCGCTGCCCCATGGTGACCAGACTGAAGGTGACCACGTCGGTTTCGCCGGTCTCCCGCGGACGGAAGAAGTCGGACAGGCACAGCCGCTTTTCCCTGCGCTGCCGCGGGAAGGTGAACCGGGTGACCTCGGCCGCGTCGACCCGCGGCTCGGCCAGGATCACCAGGTCGTCGCCCTCGGAGACACACGGGTAGTACCCGTACACGACTGCGGCCTCCAAAGCCTTTTCGGTCTGCAACCGGTCCAGCCAGTAGCGCAGCCGAGGGCGCCCCTCCTTCTCGACCAGTTCCTCGTAGCTGGGTCCACGGCCGCCCTTGGCGCCTCGCAGCCCCCACTGGCCCATGAACGTCGCACGCTCGTCGAGCATGCCGGCGTAGTCGGCCAGCGGGATGCCCTTGATCACCCGCGAGCCCCAGAACGGCGGCGTGGGCACAGGGTTGTCGACCGCAACGTCGGATCGACCGACGGTGGCCTCCTCCTCGTCCTCGGCGGCGACCCGACGGGCCTCGGCGATCCGCCGGGATCGTTCGTGCCTGGCCTTGCGTTCGGCGACCTTGGCCTCTTCGGCGGCGTCCAGTGCCGGGTCGAGGCCGCGCTTGCGGGACATGACCCGATCCATCAGATGGAGTCCCTCGAAGGCGTCCCTGGCGTACCGGACGTCCCCGTTGAAGATTCCGGCGAGGTCGTTCTCCACGTAGGAGCGGGTGAGCGCGGCCCCACCCAGCAACACCGGGAACCGCTCGGCGATCCCCCTGGCGTTCATCTCCTCGAGGTTCTCCTTCATCACCACGGTCGACTTGACCAGCAGGCCGGACATTCCGATGGCGTCGGCATTGGCTTCCTCGGCTGCGGTCAGGATCGCCGAGACCGGTTGCTTGATGCCGATGTTCACCACCTGATAACCATTGTTGGACAGGATGATGTCCACCAGGTTCTTGCCGATGTCGTGTACGTCGCCCTTGACGGTGGCCAGCACGATCGTGCCCTTGCCCTCGGAGTCCGCCTTCTCCATGTGCGGCTCGAGGTGCGCAACCGCGGTCTTCATCACCTCGGCCGAGGTGAGCACGAACGGCAGCTGCATGGCGCCCGAGCCGAACAACTCACCGACGGTCTTCATGCCGGCCAGGAGCGTGTCGTTGATGATCTCCAGCGCGCTGCGGGACAGCAGCGCCTCCTCGAGATCCGCCTCCAGCCCGTTACGCTCGCCGTCCACGATCCGCCGCTGCAGCCGCTCGTCCAGTGGGAGGGCGGCGAGCTCGGCGGCCCGCGACTCCTTGCCGCCCTTGGTGGTCGCGCCCTCGAACAGCTCGAGCAGCCGGCTCAGCGGGTCGTAGTCCTCCCGCCGTCGGTCATGGATGAGGTCGAGGGCAACGGTCCGCTGCTCTTCCGGAATGCGCGCCATCGGAAGGATCTTGGAGGCGTGCACGATCGCCGAGTCCAGTCCGGCGTCGGCACATTCGGCCAGGAACACCGAGTTGAGCACCTGGCGGGCCGCCGGGTTCAACCCGAACGAGATGTTCGAGAGCCCCAATGTGGTCTGCACATCCGGGTGACGCCGCTTGAGGTCCCTGATGGCCTTGATGGTCTCGAGTCCGTCCTTGCGGGACTCCTCCAGGCCGGTGGCAATGGTGAACGTCAGGCAGTCGATCATGATGTCCGACTCGGCGATGCCCCAGTTGCCGGTGAGATCGGAGATCAGCCGTTCGGCGATGGCCACCTTGTGGTCGGCGGTGCGCGCCTGGCCCTCCTCGTCGATGGTCAGCGCGACCACGGCCGCGCCGTGCTCGACGATCATCGGCATGACCTTGGCGAACCGGGACTCCGGACCGTCACCGTCCTCGTAGTTCACCGAGTTGATGATCGAGCGACCGCCCAGGCGTTCGAGCCCGGCCTGGATCACCGCAGGCTCGGTGGAGTCCAACATGATCGGCAGGGTCGAGGCGGTAGCCATCCGACCGGCCATCTCGGCCATGTCCACCGCGCCGTCGCGGCCGACGTAGTCCACGCAGACGTCCAGCACGTGCGCGCCGTCGCGGGTCTGGGCGCGGGCGATCTCGATGCAGTCGTTCCACCGGCCTTCCAGCATGGCGTCCCGGAATGCCTTGGAGCCGTTGGTGTTCGTCCGCTCACCGATCATCAGGACGGACGATTCCTGCTGGAACGGGACCTGTTGGTACAGCGAGGACAGGCCCGGCTCGTCCCGTGGTCGCCGACCGGCCGGCTGGACCTCGCGGACGGCCTCCACCACCGTGCGCAGGTGCTCAGGGGTCGTTCCGCAGCATCCGCCGACCAGGCCGAGGCCGAATTCGGTGACGAATCCGCGCAGTGCCGTTGCCAATTCGTCCGGGCTCAGCGGGTAGACGGCTCCCTTGGGGCCGAGTTCGGGCAGGCCGGCATTGGGCATGGCCGAAACCCCGAGTTGCGCGTGCTTGGACAGGTACCGCAGGTGTTCGCTCATCTCGGCCGGACCGGTGGCACAGTTCAGGCCGATGAAGTCCGGATGCAGCGGGGCCAATGCGGTGAGCGCGGCGCCGATCTCCGAGCCGAGCAGCATGGTGCCGGTGGTCTCCACCGTGACATGCACGATCACCGGAACCGTGATGCCGCTGGCGGCCATGGCACGGCGGGCACCGATGATCGCCGACTTGGCCTGCAGCAGGTCCTGGCAGGTCTCCACGATGACCGCGTCGACGCCGCCCTCCAGCATGCCGGCCGCCTGCTGCTGGTAGGCGTCGCGCAGATCGCGGTACGGCGAGTGGCCGAGGGTGGGCAGCTTGGTGCCCGGCCCGACCGACCCCAGCACGAACCGCGGCTGGTCGGCGGTGGAGAACTCGTCGGCCTCGGCCCTGGCCAGCGCAGCACCTGCGTGGGCCAGTTCGAAGATCCGATCCTGGATGCCGTATTCGGCCAGGTTCGCCAGGTTGGCCCCGAAGGTGTTCGTCTCCACCGCGTCGACACCCGCCTCGAAGTAGGCGCGGTGCACGGACCGGACGATGTCGGGCCGGGTGACGTTGAGGATCTCGTTGCAACCCTCCAGCCCGTCGAAGTCGTCCAGACTCGGCTCGGCGGCCTGCAGCATGGTGCCCATCGCCCCGTCGGCCACGAGCACGCGCTGCGACAGCGCGACGAGCAACGGATGGGTGGCGGGGGCTGAAGTCACCCGTCCAGGGTAGTGCGCGCGCGAACCTAATCCCGGCAGGTGCGGGCGGACCCTTCCGCGCACCGGCGTCGGGCGCGCGGCCCGACGTAGGGTGGCGACGTGAGTGAGCCAGTGCTGCCCCTCGGGGCTGTCTACGACGAGGGTGTCCCGGCAGCGGAGCTGCCACAGCGAGAAGAGCAGCGCAACCCGGTGATGATCGCCGCATTCGAGGGGTGGAACGACGCCGGCGACGCGGCGACCTCGGCCATCGAACAGCTGGAACTGGCCTGGGACGCGGTCCCGCTGACCGAGCTCGATCCGGAGGAGTTCTACGACTTCCAGGTGAGCCGGCCGATGGCCAAGCTGGTGGACGGGGTGACCAGGACCATCGAGTGGCCGACAACCCGGCTGTCCATCTGTCGCCCGCCCGACTCACCGCACGACGTGATCCTGGTCCGCGGCATCGAACCCAACTTCCGCTGGCGCGCCTTCTGTGCCGAACTGGTCACCATCGCCCTGGATCAGCAGGTGGCCATCGTCATCGGGCTCGGCGCCCTGCTGGCCGACGTGCCGCACACCCGGCCGGTCCAGGTCACCGGGTCGGCGCAGGACTCGGAGACGGCCGAACGACTCGGGCTGACCGCGTCGCGGTACGAGGGACCCACCGGGATCACCGGGGTCTTCCAGGACGCGTTCATCCAGGCCGGTATCCCGGCCGTGTCGTTCTGGGCCGCGGTCCCCCACTACGTCTCCCAGGCCCCGTCCCCGAAGGCGACCCTCGCGCTGTTGCACCGGGTCGAGGAGGCCATCGACCTGGAGGTGCCGCTGGGCACCCTGCCGGCGCAGGCCGAGGAGTGGGAGACCGAGGTCAGCCAGATCGCGTCCGAGGACGAGGAGATCTCGACCTACATCCGCACGCTGGAGGAGCGTGACTCCTCCGATGAGCCGCTGCGTCCCACCTCCGGCGAGTCGATCGCGGCCGAGTTCGAGCGGTACCTGCGTCGCCGGGGTCCGCACAGCTGATCAGGCCCTGGCGAGGATCAACTTCGACGGCGAGGATCAAGATCCGTCCAGCCGTGGCCAGAGTGACGGAAGGGAACAACTTCGTCCGCGTCATCGAAGTTGATCCTCGCACCACCGGGGTAAAGCTCTAGTTGAGGGTTATACCGAGCAGAGCATCGACGGCGATGGCCACGGGCGGCCCGGCCAGCGCCGGGTCGGCGGCCCAGCGGTCCAGGACGGCGAACGCTGTCGGGGTGTCGAGGTCGTCGGCCAGGGCGGCCCAGAGTTCCTTGACCACCGTCGTCGCTTCGTCGCCGGGCCGGTCCGCAGCGCCGCCGCCAGAGGTCGAGCCGCGCCGTCGCGGTGGTCAGCGCGTCGTCCGTCCACATCCGGTCGCTGCGGTAGTGGTCGGCCAGTAGCGCGGCCCGGATCGCCATCGGGTCGACCCCGGCCCTGCGGAGCGCCGACACGAAGACCAGGTTGCCGCGGGACTTGGACATCTTCTCGCCGTCCAGGCCGACCATCCCGGCGTGCGTGTAGTGCCGGGCGAAGCGGTCGACGCCCCGCCAGGCCTCGGCGTGCGCCGCCGAACACTCGTGGTGCGGGAACAGCAGGTCGGAGCCGCCACCCTGGATGTCGATGGGCACCCCGAGGCGATTGGCCGCGATGGCCGTGCACTCGATGTGCCAGCCGGGCCGACCAGGGCCGAGCGGAGACTCCCAGGACGGCTCGTCCGGCCTGGCCATCCGCCACAGCAGCGGATCGAGCGGGTCACGCTTGCCGGTCCGCTCCGGGTCTCCACCGCGTTCGGCGAACAGCGCGAGCATCTCGGCGGGGTCCAGCCTCGACTCATAACCGAACCGGCCGGTGGTCGTGATGTCGAAGTAGACGTCCGGGAACTCCTCGTCGGTCGCCCGGTAGGCGGCGCCGGACTCCACCAGGTCGTTGACCGCGGCCGCGATCTCGTCCATCGCCTCGACGGCACCGATGTAGTCCTGGGGCGGCACCACGCGCAGCGCAGTCATGTCCTCGCGGAACAGCTCGGTCTCGCGCTCGGCCAGTTCCTGCCAGGCGATGCCGTCCCTGGTCGCGCGCTCGAGCAGCGGGTCATCGATGTCCGTGGTGTTCTGCACGTAGTGCACGTCGCGGCCGCTCGCCAGCCAGAAGCGGTGCACCAGGTCGAACGCCAGATAGGTGGCAGCGTGGCCGAGGTGGGTCGCGTCGTAGGGCGTGATGCCGCAGACGTACAGCGTCGCGGTCGGCCCTGGGTTCGTCGTGGTCACCTCGCCCGCGGCGGCGTCGTAGAGCCGCAGATCCGGGCCGGATTCGGCGAGCACAGGGATGTCGGGAGAGGGCCAGGACCGCACCAGGTCACCCTACGGGCAGCGTCAGCGAGGGTGGACCGTGTGCCGGTTGGTCTGCAGCACGACCGCCTGCCAGCGTTGCAGGGCGGTGCCGCGGACGTGCTCCGGCGGGGACGAGGACGGGAACATCAGGTTCGCCGGATCCCTGTGGTGGGGCAGGTTCAGGGCGTGCCCGAGTTCGTGCACCAGCACTGTTTCGTCGTAGCTGTTCGGGTCGGCGGCGTCGAACAGCGACGCCTGACAGACCACCCAGTCCGCGGTCATGCCGAGCGAGCAGCCGGTGGTGTTTCCCGCGATGCTGCGCACCACGACCACCGTCACCGGTCCGGCGATGGTCTCCGGCGTTGGCAGGTACGTCCGGTAGTGCTCGAGACGGCCGAGCACCTCGTCCAACAGCAGGCCACGGTTCGCGTGCGGGTCGAGTGCTTCGGCGGGCGCCGGCGCGGCGACGGTGGTCACTCCGGTCACCCTGACCCGGATGCCCGCCTCTCGGGTGAGCACCTCGTCGGCGGTCCGCAGGGCCGGCAGCACCGCGTCGGGCGGGCACAGCGCGATGCCCTGCTCATCGGACAGGATGATCACCGAGACTCGCAGCACGGCATCGCCCGGTTCGCGTCCGGCCGCCGCCCCGCTGACCGCCTCGCCCGCTCTGGCCGCGGCACTGACCACGTCGGCCACCGCGGACCGCGCCGTCACCCCGAGCACCCGGAGCCCGCCGATCACCGGCTGGAACAGACCCACGCTTCACCCTTTCCGATCCAGCCCGATCGTGCCCCTGCGCGGATCAACTCCGCGGTTGTGGGACTGGAGTGGCCGGAGGCGCCGAGTTCGTCCTCGTCCCGCCAGTTGATCCTCGCAGTACCCGGGAACTCAGAGCGGGGGCCAGGGTATCGGGGTGCGATCGTCCGGGGGGGACGGGTAGCTGCCGGCTCGGATCAGCCGGGCGAGTCGGCGGTTCAGCACGGCCCATTCGCGGCGGGTCATCATCCGCTCGAGGCCCGGCGCGTCGGCCAGCGCGGTCTGGAGCCGCTGCAGCCCGGCCAGCACCTCCGCGGGCAGCGGTCGCCCGGAGAATCCCCACAGGATGGTGCGCAGTTTGTCGTCCGAGTGCAGGGTCAGCCCGTGATCGACGCCGTACACCCGACCGTCGGCGGTCGGCAGGATGTGCGAGGCCTTCCGGTCGGCGTTGTTGACCACCACGTCGAAGGCGGCGAGCACCGCGAGCCTCGCGTCGTCGGCGTGGGCGAGGACCAGGTGTCCGCCCTCCTCGTCACGCGCCCGTAGGACCGGCAGCCAGTCGGTGGGCAGGGCACGCGCCGGGAGCAGGTCGACCAGGTCGTCGTACTCGCCCGCCTCGATCCACTGCTGCACCATGCCCTCGCCGAACGGTCCCGCTCGCAGCACCGTCGGTGGCACGCAGTCCCAGCCGGCCATCCGGGAGATCCGGTAGGCCGCCACCTCCCGCTGCGCCAGAGTCCCGTCCGGGAAGTCCCACAGCGGCCGCTCGCCGCGGACCGGTTTGTACACACAGTCCATGGACACGCCGTCCAGCGTGACGGTACCGACCAGGCTGAGGTTGGAGGCGTCGGCGAGCCGGCCGGTGACCGCGAGTTCACCCCGGCGCAGCAGGCGCATCAGGGACTTCTCGGTATTCGGGGCGGACGACCCGATCGAGCCATCGGGCCGATCCGAGGTCCGGTGTTCCTGGTTCGGCACTGCTCAGCCGAGCGAGCCGCGGTGATACCCGTTGAGCCGCGGGCAGATGTGGCCGTCCGAGTCGAGAGGGTTGCCACACAGCGGGCACGGCGGGCGGCCGGCCGCCACCACTCGCTCGGCGTGCCGGGCGAAGTCGCGCGCCTCGGCCAGCGTGAGGAACACCCGCAGCGCGTCGGGACCGTCCTCCCGGTCTTCCAGGACGATGTCCTCGCCGACCTCTTCCTCGGTCAGCGCGAGCAACTCGACGATCACCTGCGCACGTTCGCTGTCCCAGGCCAGCCCCATGGTGCCGACCCGGAACTCGGCATCCACCGGGGTGTCCAACGGGGCTTCCCCGCTCGCATCGTCCTGACCGTCGCCGGCCTGCGCCCCGAATCGGCGGCCGATCTCCTCGATCAGCGACGCGAGCCGGTCGGCCAACACGGCGACCTGCTGCTTCTCGCAGGAGACCGACAGCACCCGGCGACCGTCGACGACCTGGAAGAAGAATTCGCGTTCGCCGGGGACCCCGATGGTTCCGGCGAGGAAGCGCTCGGGTGATCGGAAGACGTGCACCTGTCGAGACATGTCCTGTGCAGTCTAGTCGGGGACCCCGCCGGGGACGGCGTCGGAATCGGGTGCAGTGACGAACGCGTCGCGGGGTCCGCCGGGGCGTCATCGGGTGGTGCCGGCGGGGGCGGTCGCAGGGCGTCGAGGTCACCGGTGTCGTTGATGCGTTCGACGAACGGCCGCAGTTCGGTGTAGCGGATCACCGACAGCGAAGCGGGGGCGACGACGATCCGCTGGAACCCGTCCAGATGCAGGCCGAGCGCGTCGGCCAATACGGCCTTGATCACGTCGCCGTGGCTGCAGATCACCAGGTAGCCGTCCGGGCCCACGTCGGCCACCTGCCGGCGCACCGCGGCCACCGCACGGACGCCCACGTCGGCCAGTCCCTCGCCGTCGGGGAACACCGCGGCCGACGGGTGGGCCTGGACCACGCGCCAGAGCTTCTCCTGCGCCAGGTCCTTCAGGGACCGACCGGTCCAGGCCCCGTAGTCCACCTCGGCCAGGTCGTCCTCCACGACCACCTCGAGGTCACGGGCGGCGGCCAGCGGCGCGACGGTCTGCCGGCAGCGGTCGAGCGGCGAGCTGACCAACCGGTCGATGCGCACCTCGGCAAGTCGATCCGGCAGTCGCTCGGCCTGTCCCCGGCCGGTTTCGTCCAGGTCGACCCCTGGGGTGCGGCCGGCCAATGTGCCACCGGCGTTCGAGGTGGATCGACCGTGCCGCAGCAGTATCACCGTCGTCACGTCGCTGCCATCCAGCCGGTGCTCAGCGCGACGATCAGGGCGGCACCCAGGGCCCAGCGGTACCAGACGAACACGGCGATGGAGTGCCTCGCGACGTACTTCAGGAGCCACGCGACCGTGGCGTAGGCGACCACGAAGGACACCACCGTCCCGACCAGCGTTGGGCCCCAGCCCACGCCGCCCTCGGACAGGGCGGACGGCAGTTCGTACACGCCGGCGCCGATCAGGGCCGGGATGCCGAGCAGGAACGCCAGCCGGGTCGCGGTCACCCGGTCCAGACCACGCATCAGGCCGATCGAGATGGTCGCACCGGACCGGGACACCCCCGGGACCAGCGCCAGGCACTGGGCGAACCCGATCAGCAGCACGTCGACCAGGTTGAGATCGCGCTCGCCGCGGTCCTGCCGGGCCATCCATTCGGCCAGCAGCATGACGAAGCCCCAGACGATCAGCGCCACCGCGACCACCCACAGGCTGCGCAGCGGACCGGAGATCAGATCACGGGCGAGGAAGCCGACGACCACGATCGGGATCGAGCCGATGATCACCAGCCAGGCCATCCGGTAGTCCGGATCTGTGCGCCGGGCCGGGTTGAACAGTCCCCGCCCCCAGGCCGCCAGCAGCCGGACGATGTCGGCCCAGAAATAGATGACCACGGCGAGGATCGCGCCGATCTGGATCACCGCGGTGAATGCGGTGACCGACGGGTCGTCGACCGGCAGCCCGAGAAGCTTCTCGGTAATGGTCAGGTGACCCGTCGAGGAGACCGGAAGGAATTCGGTCAGACCTTCGACGATGCCAAGGATGATCGCGTCGAGCCAGGTCACCCCCGACCACCCAGGACCCCGGCCTGCTCCGCCGCCCGCCGGACGACCCGCAGGGTCTCCGCAGCCCGTTCCTTGTCCTGTCCCGACACGCCGACGTCCACGCAGTCGACCCCGCCGGCGGCCAGCGTCCGTAGTCGGTCTGCGATCGTCGACTCATCGCCGAGCAGACAGGTGCGGGTGAG
This sequence comes from uncultured Actinomycetota bacterium, assembly GCA_963834185.1. Taxonomy (GTDB): domain Bacteria; phylum Actinomycetota; class Actinomycetes; order Mycobacteriales; family Nakamurellaceae; genus Nakamurella. The sequence goes on along the minus strand of CAWIAR010000002.1, from coordinate 288,904 downwards.
GAATTCCACCGGGACCGCGGCGGCGGCTCCGGCGTAGTCCCTGGCCAGAAAACGGTCCTGGACCTGGTCGGCCTCTGCGCCGTAACCCATCGTGGTGGCGATGCGGTGGTAGAAGTTCGTCTTCCGCGAGCCCATGCCACCCAGGTAGAGCGCGGCGTGTGGCCGGATCTGGTCCGCCGCCTGCGCGACGGTGTTGCCCAGGGCAGCGGGCGCCTGTACCGAGATGGCGATGGCCGCCGGGTCGCGGTTCGCGGCCACCGCGGCAGAGCGGATCCGGTCGATCTCGCCGTTGCCCGACTCGGGGTCGAAGAAGATGGCCAGCCAACCGTCGGCGATCTCCCCGGTCAGGGCCAGGTTCTTCGGTCCGACGGCCGCCAGGTAGATCGGCACGGCCGGCCGCACCGGCTGCAGCGACAACAGGAGCGCCTTGCCCTCGCCGTCGGGCAGCGGCAGGGTGAAGTGCTCCCCGGCGGCGACCAGCCGGCGCCGGGTCATCGCCAGCCGAACGATGTGGACGTACTCGCGGGTCCGGCCGATCGGGTCGGTGAAGCGCACGCCGTGCCAGCCCTCGGAGACCTGCGGACCGGAGACGCCGAGGCCCAGCCGGAACCGACCGCCGGACAGGGCGTCGAGGGAGGCCGCCGTCATCGCGGTCAGGGCGGGGGTGCGGCCGGGGATCTGCAGGACGGCCGACCCGATGTCGATCCGCTCGGTGCGCGCGGCGATCGCGGCGAGCATGCTGACTGCATCAGAGCCGTACGCCTCGGCGACCCAGACCACGTCGTAGCCGAGTTCCTCGGCCAGCACGGCCAGCTCGAGATTGGTGGTCATCTCGGCCGCCGTCGTGGCGTAGCCGAAGTTCAGTCCTAGCTGCATGCGTGCACTCCTCGCGGTCGCGCTCACGCTACCGGCCGATCCGGCAGGCCTGCGCCGGGCGGCACGCTCGGGGTCGTAGGTTTGCCGGATGGAGATCAGGCGGGTCGGGCGTAGCGGGCTCGAGGTGTCGCGACTCGGGCTGGGCACCATGACCTGGGGCCGGGACACCGACGCCGACACCGCCGCGGCGCAGCTGGAGGCCTTCGTCGGCGCGGGCGGAACCTTGGTCGACACCTCCAACATCTACGGCGACGGGGACAGCGAGTCGATCCTCGGCACGCTGGTTCCCGACGTCATCGCTCGCAAGGACGTCGTTCTGGCGACCACGACGGTCGGGGTGGGCGGCGGCCGCGGCCGGCTGCTCGGCGCGCTGTCGGACTCGCTGCGCCGGCTCGACACCGGGTCGGTGGATCTGTGGCTGGTACACGGCTACGACGACCGGGTGCCGCTGGAGGAGACCTGCTCGGCACTGCGTACCGCGGTGGAGACCGGGCGCGCAGCGTACGTCGGGGTCTCCGGCTACTCCGGGTGGCAACTGGCCGCGGCCGCGACCTGGCTGCGCACCCAGGGCTGCCCGGTCGTCGCCGCGGAGATCGAGTACTCCTTGGTCGACCGCTCTCCGGAGGAGTCGGTGCTGCCGGCCGCGGCCGCCCTGGGCGTGGGGGTGCTCGCGTGGGCGCCGCTGGGTCGCGGCGTGTTGACCGGCAAGTACCGTCACGGCACACCGGCCGATTCCCGCGGCGCCTCACCGCATTTCGCCCGGTATGTCGGTCGCCATCGGAATGAGGAGACGGCCAGGGTGGTGGAGGCAGTGGCCACGGCTGCCGACGGTTTGGGCACGTCGCCGTTGGCCGTCGCCTGTGCGTGGGTGCGCGACCAACCCGGCGTCGCGTCGGCGGTTGTGGGCGCCCGTGATGCCGCACAATTGTTGGGAGCACTTGCCGCCGAGGAGATCTCCCTACCGGTGGAGATCCGCGCCGCGCTCGATGACGTCTCCTCCGGCGCACCGGTCGATGCCGGCGCCCCGGCCTGATCGGTGAGTGCGGCGGTCGACCTGGTGTCGGACACCTTCGGTGAGTTCTGCGCCTCCGGGCTGTGGCCGGGCGTGGGCAAAGGCATGGCCGAGGCCATGCGAGCGGCCGGGATCACCGGTCCTTCCGCGGTCTCCGCGCAGAATTTGGTGACACTCCCCCGGGTCACGCCCAAGCGTGCCGATCGCCTTCTCACCGCCTGGATCGGCGTCGGCCAGCTCTATGAACTCGCCGAACTGCTTGTTCCGCAGGACATTCCGGTGCGGTGGGCGGCGCGATTGACCGACCAGCTCGGTGACGATGCGGTCGGGCAGCTGCGGCGCGACCCGTGGCGGTTGTTGGTGCTGCCGGACGCTTCGGTCGCCCAGGCCGACCAGTTGGCGCGCGCGCTGGAACCCGAGGTGCGTCGCGACGACATCCGCCGCGGCCGCGCGCTGATCGGATGGACGCTCGCCCGGTTCGCCCGGGACGGGCACACCGCGGCGCCGGTCGCAGTGGTCACCGACGCGCTGCGCCCGTTCGGGATCGACGCGGGCGGCGCCGCGACCGCGCTCGCGGCCGCCGGCGGCGAAGGAGACGTGGCCGGTGTGCTCGACCCGACCGGCAACCGCGAACCCTGGGTGGCGCAGTCCGCGCTGTGCCAGGCGGAATCCGACATCGCCGACGGGATCAGGAGGCTGGCCGCGAACGCCAAGGCGCTCGCCGGCGACCGGGCGGTGCGGGCCGCCGCCGACGAGCTCGACGACGTGCAGACCGGCGCGGTGGCTCATGCCGCGGCGCACGGCGTCAGCTTGCTCACCGGCGGACCTGGTACCGGCAAGAGCCGCACGGTGTCGGCAATCGTGGCGCTCTGCCAGAAGGTCGAGGTGACCGTGGCGTTGGCGGCGCCCACCGGACGGGCAGCCAAACGGCTCGAAGAGTTGGCCGGACATCCGGCGACCACCGTCCACCGGCTGCTCGGTGCCCGGCGGGCAGGTGCGGCCGAGGACAACGGCAGCGTGTTCGACCACGATGCCTTGCATCCCTTGGACGTCGGGCTGGTGGTGGTCGACGAGGCGTCCATGCTCGATGTCGAACTCGCCGCCGCGTTGATCAATGCCATTCCCGACGGGGCCCACCTGGTAGTCGTCGGTGACCCGGCGCAGCTCCCGTCGATCGGCCCCGGCCGGGTGCTGGGTGACCTGATCGATGCCGCGGCCGTGCCGGTCACCGAATTACAGACGCTGTACCGGCAGTCCGAGGGCGGCAGCATTGCCCGATTGGCCACTGCGGTTCGAGGTGGGACGCTGCCGGCCGTCGACGACCCGACCCGCGAGGTCGTGGTGGTGCCGAGCCCCGGATCCGAGCCGGCCGCGCAACGGGTGGTCCAGCTGGTGACCGACTCCATTCCGCGGGTGTTCGGGTTGTCCGGTGATCAGGTCCAGGTCGTCACGCCGGTGCACCGCGGCCCAGCGGGTACCCAGGGGCTCAATCGGTTGTTGAAGGCTCGGCTGAATCCCGGCAGCGGAACGGTCCGCGGGTTCGACGTGGGAGATCGGGTGGTGGCCACGGCCAACCACGCGGATGCCGAACCGTTCGGCTACGCGAACGGGGAGGTCGGCACCGTGACGGCGGCCGGCGACAACAGCGTGACCGTCGCCTTTCCCGGTGGAGAGGCGGAAATCTCCGGCAAAGCCTTGGGTGATCTGCTGCACGGCTGGGCCATCACCGTGCACCGGGCGCAGGGCTCGGAGTGGGAGGCGGTGGTTGCGGTGCTGCCGCCCGAGGCCGGCCAGATGCTGTCCCGCCCGCTGATCTACACCGCGATAACCCGGGCGCGGCGGCATCTGTCGGTGGTACACGCCGCCGGTCCTGCCGTGGCACGGGCGGTTCGCCAGGTCGGCGCGCGGCCGCGACGAACTCTGCTACGCGCTCTGTTGGTGCGGGCTGCCGAGCAAACTCCCGGTGGAGCTTGAGCTTTGGGCTGAAACCGTCTCACGCAGCGTGGTATTCGAGCAGCAGGTTCTTCAGTCGCCCTTCGAGATAACTGACCTCGGGCGCGCGGCTGCCGTGTTCGGTGCCGGGTGGTGTGGGTGGTGGGCTTGGGTAGGTGTGTCCGGTGGGGGTGGTGGTTTGGATGGTGCCGTCGGGTCGGGTGGTGACGGTCCAGCCGGGTGTTTGTTTGGTGTGGTTGCACGCTTGGCAGGTGAGTTGGCCGTTGTCCAGGGTGGTGGGTCCGGCTTGGGCGTGGTCGTGTTGGTGGTCGTGGTGGCGGCCGGGGGCGTGGCAGTAGGGGGTGCGGCAGGTGCGGTCGCGGACGAGCAGGAACTGTTGCATGACGGTGGGGAATCTGCGGGCTTTGCTGTCGGTGGCGGCCAGGTGTCCGGTGTCGGGGTGGGTGTAGAAGCGGCGGAACACGGTGGTGGCGTCAGGTCCGAGGTTCGCGGTGGCCAGGGCGCGGGCCAGGTCGGCGGGGATGGGTCCGTAGCCGGCGAGGTCGGCGGGTTCGTCGCACAGTCCGAGCAGGGTGCGGTCGGTCATGATCAGGTGCAGGTGGATGGTGGCCGCCGCGGGTGGGACCGGGGCGAGTTGGGCGCGGGCGTCGGCCGCGGTCGGGTAGTGGTACCGGTCCGGGTGGCCGTGCTCGGTGCTGCGCGTTCGGCTGCTCTCGCCGGCGGCGTTGCCGGGCCGGTCTGGCGCGCTGGACCGTCCAGCGTCGCGGAGTCGTCGGCGGCGGCGGGTCCGCGGTGCCGTCGACTGAGTGCGCGTCGTCGGCCCGGGCCGCCGCTCGTCGGGGCCGGCTCGCTGGTCTTCGGGGTGGGCCGTGCGGTGGGGGGCGCCGTGGTGGTCGCAGCCGGTGATGGCGCCGCCGGTGACCCGGTCGACGAGGGTGTCGGCCATGATCTGCCCGCGGCCGCGGTGGTCGCCTTCCCCGACGACCAGCTGGGTGTAGGAGGTCAACGCGGCGTAGGCGGCGACGGCCACCGCGGCGGGCAGCAACGCGGTCAGATACGCCATGGTGTCCGGCGCCGGCCGGACGGTGACGCGGCGGTCCCGGGCAGCGCGGCGGGCTCGGTCGGCGACGGCGGCGGCGTCCAGGTCGGCGACGATCCGGGCGGCGCCCTGGGCCAGCCTCCGGTCCCCGACCACCCCCAACTCCGGCGCCAACTTGTGGTCGGCGAGGCGGCGCAGGTCCGGGTCCAGGCAGGCGGTTTCCCGGCAGATCAGGGTGGCCTGCCATTCGGAGATCCGCCCGTCCTCCAACGCGCGGCGGGTGTGCGGCAACTCGGTGTGCAGGGCGGCGGCCAACCCGACGTGCCGACCACCGCGGTGCTGCGCATCGCGGCGGGCCAACGCGACCTGCCCGGCGATCGACCGGCGGATCACCTCCGGCCTTGATCCACGGGCCGCCCTTCCGCGGTCTGCGTCGCGGCGAACCCGACCGTCACCGCAGCCTGACAACCGGCGGCCGCGCCCTTGAGCGATTCCAACGCCGCCAACAGATCGATCCGGGCGGCGTCGTCGGCGCAGTCCGCGGCCAACTGCTGCACCCGCAGCACCCACCCGGCCACCACGTCAGCCGGCGTCGGCCGCAGCTGGTGTCCCCGGCTTCGATCATCTGTCCATTCTAACCCGCATCTACCCAGACCACAAGATGTACATCGAACATGTGTACGCTCCGATAAACCGCCCAGATTGCAGGCCCAGCCGGTGAAGCCGAGAGAGCGCAGCCACGACACATGCTCCCTAGACTGGTGACAACTTCCCAGTCGTCAACAAGGGGCGAGTAGGTTGCGAGCCCGCCAGGCTTGCCATCGACTGTGGCCACCAAGGCCGGAAACGACGCCGCGTCGATGAGCATTCGCGCCTGGCAACTCACGTACTGCAACAAGCCCCCATCAGGTCGTTCTGCCGCCATTCGACGGTTCCGCGTTTGCCTCTTGCAGCACCACGGTCGGTTTCCGCTGATCCACGAGGACCGAAGCTACCGGCCCAGCTGAACGTCGCCGGCTGCCGGAACGGTGACTTACGTCGACCGGGCGTGCCATCGATGCGCTCGGGCACTGACGAGGGCATCATGGGTCATCCGGCCGGCCCTGCCCGGCCGGGAACTGGTCGGGGGCGAGACGGGCGAGGTGAGGACCATCGCGGCAGCAGCGCAGCGGGCCGACGACGTCGACGAGTACGAATACGTGCCGCTGCGGATCGACCCGATCATGTCGAGATCCGCGGCGGCGACGATGTTGGCAGTGCGGGCCGAGTTCAGCGGATGGGAACTGGCCAGAGTGCTGCGCTACCCGGACGGAAGTCGCCGGGTCTGGCTGCGCCGCCGACGGGCGGCCGGCTGGGTCACCGGCCTGACTCCCTGACCGACCGACCGATCGACGGACCGAGCCCGCACCCGCACCCGCTGCCGGGCCCCAGGCCGCTGCGCGCTGGCAGGCGGCCCCCCGGTTAGCGTCTGGGCGTGAACGAGGACGGCGCGCAGACGGGTCAACGAGGTGAAGACTCGTGGGCCGCCACCCGCCGCGCGATCCTGGGCGACTCACTCGGCGTCGGCATCGCCACCGGCGCCTACGGCGTTTCGTTCGGCGCCATCGCGATCGCCGCCGGTCTTGACGGGTGGCAGGCCATGGTGCTGTCCGCGTTGATGTTCACCGGCGGCAGCCAGTTCGGTCTGGTGGGAGTGCTCGCCGGCGGAGGCAATCCGATCGCCGGCGCGGCCACCGCGATCCTGCTCGGCGTGCGTAACGCCCTGTACGGATTGCGGCTCGCCCCGCTGCTCGACGTGCGGGGCTGGCGTCGCCTCGCCGCGGCGCACCTGGTGATCGACGAGTCGACCGCGATGTCGATGGGCCGCACGTCCGACCGCGCGGCGCGACTCGGCTTCTATGCCACCGGCCTGTCGGTCCTGGGTCTGTGGAACTTGGGCACGCTGGTCGGCGTGGTCGGCGCCTCCGCGCTGCAGGACCCAAGAGTGCTGGGGCTGGATGCCGCCGTCCCCGCCGCATTTCTGGCACTGCTCAGTCCACGGCTGCGCGGTCGAGAGCCCTGGATCGTGGCCGTGGTCGCCGCGCTCGTCGCGGTATTCACCACTCCCTTGCTGCCTCCCGGCCTGCCGGTGTTGGTGGCCGCCGCGGTCGCCGGCGCCATCGCCCTCGCCCCCCGTCGAGACGGGTCCGCGCCGATCGCCGGCGACCCGGCCGATCAGGAAGGGCCGGCGTCATGATCTGGCTGGCCATCGCCCTGGGCTGCGCCGGCTGTTACGCAGCCAAGCTGGCCGGGTTGTCCGTTCCGGCTTCCGTTCTCGCGCGGCCGGCGGTGCGCCGGCTCGCCGCCCTGCTCCCTGTCGCCCTGCTGGCGGCGCTGATCGGTGTGCAGACCTTCGGCTCCGGCCAGCAGCTGGTGATCGATGCCAGGGTCGCCGGGCTCGCCGTGGCGGGTGTGGCGGTGTGGCGCCGGTGGCCGTTCCTTGTCGTCGTCGGGCTCGCCGCCGCGACCACAGCACTGTTCCGGCTGCTCGTGCCCGGCAGCTGACCTCCTGCGACCGGCCCGAGGCACGGAGTCACGGAATCACGTAGTCACGGAGCAACGGGGTCGCGGGGGGCCGAGAGTCAGCAGGTACGCAACAGCCGGTCCAACACCCGAGTGCCGAACAGCAACGCGTCCACCGGCACCCGTTCGTCGACGCCGTGGAACAGCGAGGCGAAGTCCAGGTCGGCGGGCAGCCGGAGCGGCGAGAAACCGTATCCGCTGATCCCGAGCAGTGAGAAGGCCTTGTTGTCCGTGCCACCGGAGAGCATGTAGGGGATCGGGTGTCCGTCAGGATCCTCGGCGGTCAGCGCCGCGGACATGGCGTCGACCAGGTCCCCCGCGAACGGGTACTCCAGTGGCGGCGACCAGACCCATTCGATGTCGATGCCCTCGCCGGCGATCTCCGCAATCTGTTCGCGGAAGCCCTCCTCGCTGCCGGGCAGCACCCGGCAGTCGACGGTCGCCTGCGCGGTGGACGGGATGACGTTCGCCTTGTAGCCGGCCTTGAGCATCGTCGGGTTCGCGGTGTTCCGCAGCGTGGCGTTCACCAACCGGCTGATCCCGCCGAGCTTGCCGATCGCGCCTTCCAGGTCGTCGTCGGGGAACTCGAGCCCGGTCAGCCGGGTGACCGAAGCCAAGAAGGCATCGACCGTCGGGGTGCGGGTCAACGGGAACTCGTGGCTGCCGAGCCGGGCCACCGCCGCCGCCACCCGGGTCACCGCGTTGTCCTCGGCCACCATGGATCCGTGTCCTGCCCGGCCGGTCGCCGTCAGCGTCGCCCAGGCCACGCCCTTCTCCGCCGCCGCCACCAGGTAGGCGCGCTGCTCGTCGCCGAACGTGACCGAGAACCCCCCGACCTCGCTGATCGCCTCGCTCACCCCGGCGAACAGCTCTGGATGGTTCTGCACCAGCCAGTACGCCCCGAAGAAGCCACCGGCCTCCTCGTCGGCCATGAAGGAGAACACCAGGTCGCGAGGTGGAACGACGCCCCTGCGCTTGAGGTCACGGGCGACCGCGAGCGTCATCGCCACCATGTCCTTCATGTCGACCGCACCCCGGCCCCACACGTAGCCGTCTCTGATCGCGCCGGAGAACGGGTCAACGGTCCATTCGGCGGCATTGGCCGGAACCACGTCGACGTGACCGTGCACCAGCAGCGCGCCGCGACTCGGGTCGGCGCCGGCCAGCCGGCAGATCACGTTGCCGCGGCCCGGTGCGGCCTCCAGGTACGTCGTCTCGTACCCGACCTCCTCCAGCTTCTGCTGGATATAGCGGGCGGCCCTGGCCTCGCCGTCACCGATGGTGGCGGGGTCACCGGTGTTCACCGAGTCGATCCGGATGAGCTCACTGCACAGCTGCACCACCTCGCTCTCGGCATCGGACGGGGTGGGGGCGGCGGGCGACTGGGGCATGTTGTCGTTCCTATCACCGGTCTGCGCTGGATGAACACAACGATCCGGCACCCGACCGGGAACCATCATTCAGCCATTCGCGGGAAGGCGTCATCCCTCAGCCGCAGGTAACGTCACGTTCGTACCTCCTGTCACTCCAGGGCCCCTCGATCCCGTTCATCACGTTCCTCACGCGACGCCAGGTCAGAGAAGGGTCCGACGCCTTTGAAGAGGGCCGCGCCGTGATCATCCCGACCATCGACGCGGGTCTGGAGAACCTTGTCCGGGACTTGATCCCCCTCCCGCAGGAATTCGGCGACGTGTCCTTCGAGCCGCCGTCCGGGACCTGGTCGGCGCAGCTGAGCCGGATCACCGTCAATCTGTTCCTGTTCGGCACCGGCCGGAGTCCACTCCCCCCGCGCCCGGCCCAGGATCGGGTGGTCGACGGACGGATCGAGCGCCGCCAGCCGATCCCGATGGTGCAGCTGAACTACCTGGTCACGGCGTGGGCGGGCACGGTCCGTGACGAACACCAGCTCATCGGTGACCTGCTCACCCTGTTCATGGACAACCAGCAGGTACCGGCCGACAAGCTGCCGGCAGAACTGAACTCCACCGTGCAGATCGCTGTCGCGCACCACGACAACAGCCGGGCCAAGGATGTCTGGTCCACCGTCGGAGGGGCGATCAAACCCAGCTTCGAGCTTGTGGTCACCACGGCCGGCGACGCGATGCCGTACATCCAGCTTCCACCGCGGGTGGAACGGGTCGCGGCCATGGTCGCGCCGATACCCCGGCCGAGCGGCTGATCTGCGATGCGGGTCAGTTCGGACACCGCGGTCCTCGATGTGAGGCCCGGCGATTCGGCAGACATCGGGGTGGATGTCGTCAACACCGGCGCCGTGATCGACGGCGTGACCGCACGGGTAGTCGGGCTGCCCGACCGTCACGTGACCAGTCGGCCAGCTGTGCTACCGCTGTTTCCGGATTCTGCCGGCCGGCTCACGCTGACCCTCGATCTACCGGCCGGATTCCCGGCGGGACGCCACCCGGTGACCGTCGAGGTTCGGTCTCGACAGGCCGAGACCACGCCCGGATACCTCGACCTCGACCTGCTGGTGCCCAGCATCGCCGGGTTGGCGATCTCGTCCCGACCGCAGGTCATCCGCGCCCACCGAACGGCCCGGTTCGTCCTGACCGTGGTGAATCGCGGCAATACCGCTCTGGACGTCACCCTGGGCGCCGTCGACCCGGAACGGTTGATGACGGCCCAGCTCGAACCGCCCAGCCTGGTGCTGCCCCCGGCCACCGCCGCCGACGTGCTGATGACCGTCAAGGGTCCGCGGATGTTCGTCGGCACCGAACTCGATCGGCCGATCACCGTCGAGGCGACGGCCACGATCGTCCCGCCTTCCATCGCACCGACCGCCCCGGCGCCGGCGCTGCCCGGCCACGGAACTCCAACGCCGCCGACCGCGCCGCCGGCGACCGCGCCCGCGGTGGCCGACGAGCCGGCGCCCGAACCACTGACCGCCACCTGCCCGGTCACTCTGAAGCAACGGCCGTGGCTCACCCGTGGTCTGCTCACCGCGCTGATCCTGCTGTCGATCATCGCGCTCTGGGCCGCGGTGTTCCTGTTCGGTCTCGGCCAGGTGTTCGCCGGTGATCCGCAGACCAAGTCGGCACAGGCGAGCGGGCCGTCGTTCTTCGTCACTCCCAAGCCGAACGCGGTGGTCATCACCGCGGCGCCGGGCCGGCCGCCGGACGCCAGGGGTGGTGCGGCGACTCCGGTAGTCGAAGCCAAGGCGGTGGCGCAGGCCGAGGCAGCCACCCCGGAGGGCCAACCGGTCCAGGTCCCGGGAATGCCGACCGCGCCCGAGGACGCGCTGCCGAAGGACGGCACCTTGCCTTCCGGCCTGGCCGCGGCGGTCAGCGGCACCGTGGTCGCGAAGTCCTCGGGTGAGCCGGTGGGCCGGATCATGGTGGAGGCGGTCCGCCGGTCCTCGAACGGCCGGTTGGAGGTGGTCAGCTCGGCAGCAACGCAGGCCGACGGCACCTACCAGGTATCGGGGCTGTTCCCGGGCGATTACCTGCTGAAATTCAGTGCCACCGGATTCACCACGGTGTGGTCGCCGAACGCCAAGCTCTCCGTCGGAGCACGACCGATCACCGTCACCTCTGGCGTCGTCTCGTCCGGAGTCAATGTGACGATCGCCGGCAAACCGGCAACGATCACCGGAACCATCGACAAGGGCGACACCACCACCAAGGTCATCGCCAATGTCACCGCACGGTTGATCACCGGACCGGATCCGGACAAGCCCGTCGGCAAGACCGTGACCGATGCGGCCGGCAAGTACACCCTGAAGAACCTGCCGGCGCCGGGCACCTATCAGCTCTCGTTCGCCGACCAGAAGAACCATTACCAGGTGACGACGGTGCGCGTGGTGGTCGGCGGCGGTGCGCATCGCATCCAGCCGACGGTGCCGCTGTCCGCCGGGAACGCGTCGATCTCCGGGATGGTCACCGGCGCCGATGGCAAGCCGCTCGGGCAGATCTCGGTGGCCACCACGGTCAAGGGCACCGAACGCACCATCGCCACCCCCACCACCGGGAACGTCGGCGCCTTCCATCTCGACGACCTGCCCACGCCGGCCACCTACGTGCTGACCTTCAGCGGAACCGGTTACGCCACTCACGCCGAATCCATCGACCTGCAGCCGGGAACCTCGGTCAAGAACTTGAAGATCGAATTGACGTCCGGCTCCGGGACGATCTCCGGGCTGCTCACCGACGACACCGGCGCCGGCCTCGGCGGTGCGACGGTGACCGTCGGCGGCGGCGCCAATCCGGTGACCACGACCACCCTGACCCAGGGAACGGTCGGCCAGTACACGCTGACCGGCCTTCCCGATCCCGGGACATACACCGTCACCTTCACGCTGGCCGGCTACGCCGACCAGACCGTGCCGCTGACCCTGCCCACCACGAACCCGACGTTGCCGACGGTGAAGATGCAGAAGTCCGGCGGTGAGATCAGCGGCGTGGTCCGCGACGCCGACGGACCCGTCTCCGGCGTGGCAGTGGTCGCCACCGACGGGGTCAAGACCTGGCCGGTGACCTCGACCGATGCCTCCGGCGGATTTGCCGCGGGGAGCTATGTGATCGCCGGGCTGCCGCCGGGCTCATACACGGTGACCGCAACGACCGAGGCCGGCGCGTCGACCACGGCACTGATCGAGGTCACCGCCGGCGGCTCGGTGACGCAGAACTTCACCGTGGCCGGGGACGGCTGACATGCGTCTGCAAGTCAGCCCGGAACGGGTCGAACTCGGCGACATCCGCGAGTTCGAGGTCCTGATCACGGTGACCAACACCGGCACCGTGATCGGCGGCTACCACCTGCGCATCCTCGGTGCCGACCCGTCGTGGGTGACGCTGGAGAGCGAGAACCTCTCGCTGTTCCCGGACACCTCCCAATCGGTGCGGGCGATGGTGCGCATTCCGCCTGGGCTCGGCGCCGGCGAACGACGGATCGCCGTGCAGGTCCGCGAACTCACGCCGCCACAGGCGATCTCGGTTGCGGAGATCGAACTGGTGGTGCCGGCCAAGGACGCGTTGCGCCTGCAATTGCTCCCCACCACGGTGGTCGGCGGCCGCAGCGGCCGGTTCGGTCTGCAGGCGGAGAACATCGGCAACACCAGAGCAACCGTCCTGCCGATCGGTCTGGACGCCGAGGAGAAGGTGACCTTCGCCTTCAGTCCCAGCGTGCTCGATCTGGCACCGGGCGAACATGCCAGCGCCGACATCAAGGCTTCGGCCCGCCGGCGCTGGTTCGGCAACCCGGTGGTCCGGCAGTTCGGCATCGCGGTGGTCCCCGCGGTCGTCCCGACGGAGCCGACCGGACCGGCCGAACCCCCGGAACCGCTGGCCACCGGAAGTCTGGTGCAGAAGCCGCGACTCGGCCGGGGACTGTTGTCCCTGCTGTCGTTGTTGTTGGCACTCAGTGTGTTCGCCGCAGTGATCACGATCGCGCTGTCCCGACTCGTCGGGGTGTCGGCCGCCGACCGCGACCTCGCCATCCAGGTCGCTGCCGCGCAGCAGAACGCCGGCGGATCCGGTGCGGGGTCGAAGATCTCCGGCACTGCGGTGCTGATCACGGATGGCCAGCCGGCCGACGGGGTCACCGTCGAGGTGTTCGCGGCCGGCTCGCTGACCACACCGCTGACCTCGACCGCCACCGGCAAGGACGGCGCCTTCACCTTCACCGGACTGTCGGCCGGCGGCTACAAACTCCGGTTCCGTGGGGCCGGTTTCACCGAGATCTGGTATCCCTCGGCGTTGACCGGTGAGGCCGCGCAGGTGATAGACGTGCAGCCCGGCAAGGATGCCACCAACATCACCGTGCGCCTGGGTGGGCTGCCGGCCACCCTGTCCGGAGAGGTCGTCGGCGACGACGTTGCCGGTGCTCTGCTCACCGTCCGCGTGCCGCTGAGCATGCTGGCCACCACCAAGCGGACCGGGTCGGGTTCGGCTGCACCGACAGTCACCGCCGCGCCCGCCGGATCCGCCGCTCCGACCGCGGCTGCTTCGCCGGAGAACGCCGGCTCGGCCGTGCTGACCACGGTCCCCATCGGCTCGGACGGCACCTTCCTCCTCACGGACCTGGCCTCGCCGTTCGAATACGAACTCGAGGTGACCAAACCCGGGTACATCGCCGACACCCAGATCATCGATCTGGCCGGGGGCGAGAACCGGACCGGAGTGCAGTTGCGCCTTCGCACGGGAGACGGGCTGATCAGCGGCGTGATCCTCGGGCCGGACGGGCCGATCGGCAATGCCGTTGTCACCGCAACCACCGGCACCGACACGGTCAGCACGGTCAGCCAGACCAAGGGCACCAAGGGCGCCTTCACGTTGCGCGGACTGGTCACCCCGGGCAATTACACCCTCACGGTGACCGCAACCGGCTTCGCGACGCAGACGTCGACGGTGAGTCTGGTGTCCGCGCAACAACTCACCGATGTGCGGGTGAACCTGACGAAGTCCACCGGTGCCATCTCCGGCGTGGTGTCCACGGTGCCCGACGTCGGCAGCGACGCGAGCGCCGGCACCGCGACCGGCGCGGCCGGTGTGACGGTGAGCGTCGGGGTGGGCGACGCCACCGTGCAGACGGTGTCCCAGTCCACCGGGACCGTCGGGTCCTGGACGGTGGCTGGGCTTCCGTTGCCCGGTACGTATACGGTCACCTTCACCCGGGCGGATCTGCAATCCCAGACGCTGGTGGTGTCGCTGGACGCGGCCGGCAGTCCCAGTACCGGTCAGGACGGGTTGAACGTGGCCATGCGCTCGGCGTACGGAACGGTGCACGGCACCGTCCGCCAGGCCAGGTCGGCAGGGGCGGCCGCAGCACCGGTGGGCGAAGCGACGGTCACCCTGGCTTCCGGGTCCGACACGTATACGGTGACCACCGCTTCGACACCGTCCGCCGACACCGGGACGTTCCGGATCGATGCCGTCCGGCCCGGGTCCTACACCCTGACGGTCAGCAGACCGGGAACATCACCGACCGTGCTCACGCTGAGCGTCGCCGCCGGGCGCGATGTCAACACCGATCCGGTGCTGGTGCAGCCGGCCGGGATCACCGGCACGGTGACAACGCAGGACGGGTCGTCGCCCGCCGGCCTGCAGGTCGTGCTGTACGAGTCGTCCCAATACCCGCTGGAGTCGGTCGCGACCACGACCGCCGACAAGGACGGGAACTACCGGTTCGACAACGTCGACGCCCCGCAGATCTATGTGATCGAGGTGCGTTCAGCGGTCGCCGGCCCGCTCACCTCCGGCACGCTGCGACTCGAACCGTCCACCACCGGGACCCTGAATCTGACGGTTCCGTCGGTGACCGGCACCGCTGCGACGACTGCAGGGGGTGGCTGATGACCGTGCCGAACCCGAACCACCTGGGCGCTGCCGATCCGCGTTCACCGGAAGTCCTGCTGCCACCGGCAATCTGGTGCAGCGCCGGCAGCGAGGTGGGATTCGACGTCACCGTCACCCATCGCGGCGCCGAGGCGGCGCTGCTGACCCTGACCGTGCTCGGGCTGGACGGCCGATGGGCTCCCGAACCCGCGGTCATCGGGCCGCTCGAGCCCGGGCAGTCGGCCCAGGTCACGCTGACCCTGGTGCCCGAGCGAGGCGCGCTGGGCGCCCGCTACCCATTCGTCGTCGCGGCCGAAGCGAGCAGCCGCAAGGGCGAACGCCCGGTCATGGGGGTCGGTGAATCGACGCTGACCGTCGACGCCAGGGAGCGCCTGGTCGTCGCCGTCGTGCCTCCGCAGGTCACTGCTGTGTTCGGCAAGCGGGTCGACCTGCAGATCAGCAATCCCGGTTCGGTCGACCGTTCGCTCAGCCTGACCAGTGACGATGTCGGCGGCGCCATCCTGCGCCTGTCCGAGAACTCGGTCCTGGTACCGGCAGGTCAGACCAGCACCGTGCGCGGCAAGATCAAGGTGCGGCATCCTCGGATGTTCGGCAGCGGCGGGGTGCACGCGGTCGGAGTCACCGCCCGCGATTCCGGTGCGCCCGAGCACGCCGGGGCCACGGTCAGGGCCAGGCCGCTGATCCGCAACGGGCTGCGGACCGGGGTCATCCTCGGTCTGGTGCTGCTCCTGTGGGTGACAGCCGCGATCGTGTTCATCCCGAAGCTGTCGGACCGGTTCACCGCCAAGAACTCAACGGCCTCGTCGAACACCTCGACGAGTGCGGGCGGGCCCTCCGGAACCGGCGCGGCCGCGAGCGGGGCCGGCGGAACCGGCGCCTCCGGCTCCGGAACCGACGGGGGCGACTCCGGCGGCGCCGACGGCACTGGCGGGGCCGGCGGCGAGAACGGGTCAGGGGACACCGGTGTGCCCGGCGCCGGTGGTGGCGGGGCCAGCCGACTGGCCGGGACGGTGACCGGACCGGTGGCAACCGGGGTGATCGTCAAGGTGGAGTCGACCAGCCTGGCCGACGCCGCGGCCTCAGGGGCGGCACCTGCCGACTCCGGCACGGGCGGGCAGGGCCTGCGGGATGCCCTCGGTGCTGTCGGCAAGGTGCCGGCCTCGGCGGTGGAGGTGACCGCGGACGATGACTGCCCGTCGCAGCAGAGGACCAGAACCGGGCCGGACGGCTCGTTCGCATTCGGCTGTCTGACCAGCCGCGGCTTCTACTTGGTGACGTTCGCACACCAGGGATTCGGCGAACAGAAGTACATCGTCGACGCATCCACCTTGGCCGACGCCGAGCCCATGCAGGTCGCCCTGGCTCCGGACAACGGCAAGCTGTCCGGCACCGTGACCGGACCCGACGGTCCGGTGGGCGCGGCGACCGTCGCGATCACCGACGGGACCCTCTCGTTGAGCACGTCGACCGTTTCACCGGGCACTCGGGGCAAGCCGGGCACCTGGTCGATGTCCGGGCTGTCCACGCCGGGTACCTACCTGATCACCATCTCCTCCCCCGGCCTCGGCACGGTGAGCATGCTCAAGACGCTGAAGGCCGGCGGCAGCGGGGCCGCCGACGCCACGATGAAGGCCGGGGTGGCCACGGTTCTCGGGACCGTCTCGGGTACCGACGAATTCGGCAACACGGGCAATCTCGGCGGGGTGACCGTCTCGGTCACCGACGGCACCATCACCAGGACCGCCACCACGGTCACCACCGGTGCGGTCGGCAGTTACGCCCTTCCCGACCTGCCCTCCCCGGGCAGTTACACCTTGACCGTGACCGGCACCGGGTTCCAGGTCGCCACCCGGCAGATCGATATCCCGGCCGGGGTCGGATCGGTGCAGGCGGACATCTCGCTGACCCGGACCAACGGGACGGTTGCCGGAGCCGTGCGGGCCGCGGGCGGCGGCGGTCTTGCCGGCGTGGGACTGACGCTGACCGGTGAGGACGCCACCTACAAGACCATCAGCCAGACGACCCCGGCCGGTTCGTACAGCTTCACCGGCGTCGCCCCCGGCGACTACGTCCTCACCGGCGTGTTGTTCGGCCGGATACCGTCCTCGGTCAACGTCACCGTCGCGGCCGCCGGCACCACCACGGTGAACCTGTCGCTGGCCTCGGACAATCTGGCCGACGTGGTCAGGACGTCAGGGATCTCGGTCCGCGTGGTGGACGACCGGTCGGGCGCCGCGATCCGCTGTGACCGCCAACCCATCGGGGCCGATGAGCCCTGCGACGTGACCATCGTCGGGATGGTCCCGAGCAATCCAGGGACGAACCGACCCGACCCGAAGCCGGTCCCGGTGACCGCGCCCGGCACGAAGGTGCAGTACGCCTGGCCGACGACCAACGATCTCCCCGCCGGGCTGTACCAGTTGACCGTCACCGCACCCGGTTTCGAGCCATCGCAGGTGTCCGTCCAGGTGCAGCAGGGCGTCACCGCAACCGCTCCCGAGGTGCGTCTGCAGCCGCTCGGCCTGGTCAGCGGCACGGTGACCAGTCGGGTCGGCACCCCGACCGGCCGGTCCTGCGCGGTGGCCTACCAGCTCATCACCCAGTCGGCGGTGCCGCCCTCCCGATGCACCGTGTCCGAATCCGAAAAGACCTGCACCGCCGCTGCTTCCGCCGGCTCCGTCGTCTCCGCCTGTGCGGTTGTCAACCCGACCAAGGGCACCTACTCCATCCCCGGTCTGACCCACGGCGGCTATCAGGTCCGCATCATTCCCACCGATCCGGAGTACCTGGCCACCGACCCGGTCTCGGTGCTCCTCGGCTTCGGCGACGATGCCACGGTGAACGCTGTGCTGGATCGGTTGGGACGATTGACCGTCACCACCTTGGCGCCCGATCTCGCCACTGCCGCGCTGGTACCCGCAGCCGGTTCGTCCGTCGAATTCGTCCCCCAGGAGGGCGCCGAACCCGGCCTGCGGGTCTCCGGCACGACCGCCGAGAACGGCACGTTCACCGCGACCGGACTGCGCGGTGAGTATCGGCTCACCGCCTCCGGCAGCGCCGGCACGGCGACCGTGATCACCCCGGTCGTCGGGCTCAACCAGACCCTGACAGCTTCCCTGGTGCTGACCCGGCCGATCGGCCCGGTGGTGGGCCGGGTGACCACGACATTCGACGGGGACACCGTCCCGGTGAACAACACGACTGTCACCATCACCGGGATCACGGGCTTCACCGGATCCACCCCGGTGTCGGGGACCGCGACCATGATCACCGGCGGCAACGGCTGTTTCGCCGTCGTCCCCGAAGGTTGGACGGGTAGCCCGAAGCTGAAGTCGACCGATTGCCCCACCGTCGATGCCTCGGCGGTGGCCGTGGCGCAGACCAACAAGAAGGACTCTTCCCTGGTCGCGCTGCCCGTCACCGTGTCCGTTGCCGAGGCCGACAGTCGCACAGAGTCCTACCAGGCGAGCGGCGTCCTCATCTCCGATCCTCCGGTCGACAAGGTGCGGTCGCTGGCGACGATCCTGGTGTCGGCCCAACCCTCGAAGTTCGGCGCACACAAGATGGTGGCCTCACCCAGTGACGCGGTCATCGATGTGACCACCCTGGTGTTCGAGGTCACCCGGCAACCGGCCGGCGCCGGCGCGGTGACAATGTCTCTGGCCTCAGGCGGACAGCTGGTCTTCCGCGACTCCTCCCAGCCCGACTCCGGTCTGGCGGTGCCCGGCCACTACACGATGGTCGCCCACAACCGCGGCTTCGCCGATGCATCGTTCGCCGTCGATTGCGGTCTGGGCGAACAGTGCACCCTCACCCAGGCCGGTCCCGGCGCCGTCCCCGACCAGCTCACGCTCTGGCAGTTGCCCAAGATCAGCGGCGAGCTCTCGCTGTCCGCCCTGCCGCCGGGGCTCAGCGACGCCGAAGCCGCTGCGGTCATCGAGGGCGCCACGGTGACGCCGCTCACGGTGCCCCCGGGCACCGGGACCGTCACGGTGACGGTCTCCGACAGCGCATGCTCCGGCGGCGTCTCGGAGAACCTTTGCCGAGTACTGGTTTTCCGCGACACCAGCCAACTGTCGAGCGGGCTGGCCGAGCCCGGAACCTATGTGTTCTCCTATCAGCTCAAGGGCTTCGGCGCGCAGCAGCTGACGGTGACCTGTGGCGCGGACTACCGCATCGGCTGCGACTCGATGTCGTTGGTGCTGGATCGCAATCCGGTATTCGGCGGATCGGTGACGCTGACCCCGAGCTCATTCCCCAACGGGGCGGTTCCGACCCTTTCCACCGTGCGGGTCGACGTCCTGAGCCAGCCGAATCCAGGCGCGTCGTTGTCCGTCACCGTGGATGACGCCGGGGTGATGCACTGGAACGACGGGACGATGCCGCTCGGTCTGGTCGTCCCGGGCTCGTACACCCTGCAATTCAGCCGGCAGGGATTCGAAACCAAATCCGTGACCTTCGACTGCCCAGCCACCGCCGAACAATGCACCACCACCGGGCCGATCGCCGAAAGCGCGACGCCGGCGCCGACGGTGCTACGGATGTTGCCGACCGGTGCCGGACGGGTGGATGTCGATCTTGCTCCGCCGGCCGGGGGGGTGCCCTATGCGCAGGCCACGGTCATCGTCAACGGACCGGGCGGCACCGGCGCACTGAAAGTCACCCTCGACGACACCGGAAACTTGATCTGGAACGACCCGAACATCGGCATCGACGGACTGACACAGCCTGGCCCGTACACGATCTCGGTCAGCATTCCCGGGTACACCACGGTCAACTCGACGGTCACCTGCCAGTACGGGTTGACCTGCGTACCGGCCTTCCCGCGGGCCGCACGGGCGCCGTCGTTCACCGGTCAAGCCCAGGTCGCGCCGGCGGCCGTGGTCGCACTGTCCCAGGCGCAGTTCACCGTGACCTCGAGCACCGGCAGCGCGCAGCTCACGGCCACCGACGCCGGCACGCTGACCTGGCAGGAGGCCGGCTGGCCCACGAACCTGGTGCGAACCGGCACCTACCAGATCACCGCCAAGCTCGCCGGTTACGACACCGACCCCGTGACGTTCGTGTGCAACCCGCCCGGCGGTGGGACGACATGCCCGGCGCTGTCGATCACGTTCTACCTGGCCGGTCAGTTCCGGATCATTCTCGCCGACCCGGACGGCAACCCGGTCAACGGCGGACGAGTCACCCTGTCCGGCAGCCGCATCGCAGACACTCCCGCGACTCTGTCCGGTAACCAGGTGACCTTCGGCACCATGCCGACCGTTCCTAGCGCCACCTACCAGATCTCGGTCTCCGCACCGGGTTTCCAGACCAAGACCTACAATTCCGGTTCGGCCGAGGTTACCTGTCAACACCCGGCTGATACCGGGACGGTCTCAACGGGTCTCGCCCTGCAGCCGGGCGACATCACCGCATGCACGATCAAACTGACCCGGCTGGGCACCATCTTGGGTATGGCTTGGTCGGCCATCTCCACGACTGACACCACCACCGACACGGCGCTGTCCGGGGCGGCGGTCAGTGCCTGCGCGCTGGCTAACCCGGCGACCAGCGTCACCGCCTGCACGGCCGCAGCACCTTTCACGACGATCAGCACGACAAACGGCACATTCGCCCTCACCGGCACGGCCACCCAGCAGGGCCTGCTGCCCGGTACCTGGCTGGTGACCGTCAGCGTGTCCGGCGCGGCATCGGTCACCGGCACCGTCACGATCGACGACGCCTTCCAGATGGTCACCTCGGGGCTCTCCAATGCCCTACTGATCTCCGCTCCCGGCCCGGACGGGCCGGCCCGGGTACAGGCGCGTTTGCTGGCCACCCGGATCAGCCTGACGGTGACCCCCAAGACCACCTTCGGTGCGCCGGTCCTGCCGGCCGGCACCTATGCGCTGGCCGGTGCGAACGGAAACAGCACGTGCGTGGTGCCGGCGCCCGCCGGACAGGACAGCATCTGCACCGTCAACGCTCAGACCAACTCCATCGTCTTCAGCCAGGTGAACCCGGGCACCTACACGCTGAGCGCCAACCCGCCGAACCCGGCTCGGCCGTCGTTCCTGCCCGCCTCGGTGCCGGTCGAGGTGCAGCGAGCGGCCAGCGCAGCGCTGCAGAACCAGCAGGTGCCGATCACCCTGACGATGCGCACCAGCACGCTGTCCATCACGGTGTCGAGGGCGACGGCGGACACGGGCACCGGCTCATGGACCGCCGGTGCCTCCGTCACGGTGCTGGACGCCAACACCGGGCTCATCGCGACGGACAACAACGGCGTGGAGCTGCGGACCGGCATCAACGGCGCGGAGCTGACACCCGTTGGTACCAACCGGCTGCAGGCCGCGGTGAGTTTCGGCGACGTGCTCGACGGGCTGTACAAGGTGCAGATCGTGGTGCCCGGCTATGCCCCGATCACATCAGGAAACATCCAACTGTGGGCGCAGTCGAGCCCGACCCCGCCGAACGTGCCGTTCACCCTGGTCCGGGCGACCCGGTCGGTGAGCGTCGCGCTGTCGTCCACCGCCGCCGGTGCTGGTCCCGCCGCCCTCAACGGTGCCGCCGCCGTGTTGCACCAGGTCTCGATCCCGGCGGGCTCGCACGTGCCCGCCGATCCGGACATCACCGGCCTGACCGTCAGCGGTGGTGTGGTCAGCTATTCCCAGCTGCCCAGTGGCACCTGGCAGGTGCGGATCACCGGTGGGCCGGCGCCGGCCGGCGCGCCGCCCGCGACCTCGGGCGACATTTCGATACCCGACCCGACCGCGACCGACGCCGGCCAGCTCACGCCGTCCGCCATCGTCGGACAGGGTGCGGTCAACTTCACGGTCACCTGGCCGAAGAACGACTGCACGGACGCCGCGGGACCGGGCACCAACGTGACCGTCCGGGTCACCGCGACGACGCCGAATCCGGACGTGTCGTTCAACGTCACGCTGCCGATATCCGTGCAGGGCACCGATTACCAGGCGACCGGCACGGCACTGCTCCCGCCGGGGGCATACACCTGGACCACCACCGGCCTGCCCACGGGCTGGGGCGATGCGACCGGATCGTTCACCATCACCGTGCCCAACGATGCCGCGGCCGGGTCGGTGGCCGCGGTGGCGTCGGGGGGACCGGCACTGCCCGCGACCGTGCCCACCACCGTCAGCCTGACCGTCGACGGCGCCGGATGGCCCAGCGCGACCGCGACGGCCACCCGAGGTACCACAACGGTCAACGAGCCGATCAACAACGGCACCGCTGACCTCTGCCTCGCGCCGGTCGGCGGTTGGACAATCTCGGTGGGCGATGATGCGATCCTGTTGCCGGACAAGACCAATCAGACCGTCACCCGGGCCGGGCCCAACACCTTCGCGTTCACCGGATCCAGCTTCACTCCCTCCGCGCTACTCGCTGCCGTCGCCGGACGCACTGCCCAGAACGTGCCGAATGTCGCCGTCACCCTGAAACAGGGGGCTACGACGTTCTGGAGTGACTCGGTCACCGTTCCCGGCTCGTCCACCTGGACCGGTCCCACGCTGGTTTTGCCGACGGCAACCTATGACTTCGCCGCAGCGCCACCGGCGTCCGCCGCATTCGGCTCCGCCACGCGATCGGTCAACGTGTCGACAACGCACACCGCACCGCTGACGCTGCCCTACGTGAGGGCGATGTTCACGGTGGCGGTGACGACCTCGACCGGAGCCGTGGCAGCCGGTGCGTCCGTCTCGTTGGACGGCGGCGCGGCCCGGACCGCCAATCCATCTGGCGAAGTCCTGTACACCGACCTGGCACCGGGCACGCACAGCATCACGGCCACCCTCGGTACCACCAGAACGGTCTCCCACGATGTGCCCGTCGGGGTGAGCACGTTCGGCGTGCAACTGCCGGCGGCCGCCGGTGGAAACGGGGCAGGCCGTAATGCCCCGCAGCCACCCACCGACGACCAGACGACGAGCGCCCCCGCACCGTCCACGACAACGCAGTCCACCTCGCCGTCGACTTCTGCTTCGACGTCGAAGGCGGTCGAGACGACTCCGACGACATCGGCAAGCGCAGCCGCCCAGCACTCCGGCGCCGACGACCACTGCTACGACGCCGACCACCGCAGCTGCGCAGACGACCCAGGCGGATGCCGGACAGGTGGAGTTGACCACCCCAGCAGGCGGCTAGGAAGCGTTACCCCAAATGACGGCAATGACGATCAGCACGAGGCAGATCCCGATGATGATGAGCCAGAGCCAGGAGGTCTTCTCCGGCACCGGCGGCGGCGGGGGCGGCGGCGGTTCGTAGACCACCACGGGCGGGGGCGGTGGTGGGATGACCGGATGCATGTCGCCGCCGCATCGGACGCAGATCAGCGCGGCGGGTGAGTTGGGCTCGCCGCAATGCGGGCAGGCGATGCCGGCGGTCGCGGCCCTACCGACCGTCCCCGGCAGCCGCCGCAAGGAGGCGCTGGCGTCTTCGCCGAACGGAGAGATGACAGCCGCGCGGGCCCAGAACAACGGAAAATCGCAGCGCCGGCAGAAGTCTTCGCTCCGCCGGCGTCCGGCCTGCACCTCGGCGAGCTCGCCGCATTCCGGGCAGGAGATGCGTTCCACGCCGCCCGCCACCGGCACGGGCCCCGGTGATCCGGTCGCTACGGTCCCCGCGCTGGGCCCGTTCGCTGTCGGTCCCGGCAACCCGATCGGTCCCGGCAGCCCGATGGGTCCGGGCTGGCCGGGCGGCACAGCCGGCGGAATGGCGGAGTCAGCGCAGTCGGCATCACCGACGCGCTCGCGGGATTCTCGGTCACTGCTTCTCCTCCACGGGCGGTGCGGTCTCGGCGGTGGCCAGCACCCGGCGTGTGCCGATGAACAGTTCGGCGCGGACATGAGCGGGCACCTGATGCCGGACCATCCTGACGAACTCGTCCTCCGAGAGGTGACCGGTGCCCTCCACCCGCATGCGCACCCACGCGACGTCGGGGGGCGCGTCACCCTCCGGCCAAATGCCACCCCCGTCGATGACCTCGGCGGGTCCCCCGGACAGCATCTCCAGGTATTGGCGGATGCCATCCAGCGTGCCTCGTTGACTCATCGCCCGACCCGACTTGGCGAGCAACGTGCGCTGCAGATGCTCCGGCAGGCTCGCATCGACCGCCTCGGCGCCGATCCAGGCGCCCAGCACGCTCACCATGGATGTCGGCGTGACGGTCAGATCGGGGACGTGCTCGAGGTTGTCGGCGTCCTCCAACAGGGTCGTGGCGACATCCTGGAAGATCGACACGAAGCGGACGAAGAAGTCGTCCTGCACCATGCCGACCGGCAGTTGGTTCACCATCCAGTCCGGGTCGCGCGGGGGGTCACCCACCCGCGCGTCACGCCGTGGTGGAGGCAGCGCCGGGCGGCTCTGCGGTTCGGCCAGCCGGGCCAACGCGTCACCGTCGCGATGCGCCGGCACACGGTCCTGGATCGGGACCAGTTCGGCCGATACCGGCTCGATCCCGGACACGCTGATACCTGGCACATCCGTGCCCGGCGCCGTGGCGTCCGATTCAGGACCTGTCACCGGTCCACCACCGACCCGTTCACCGCACCACCACGCGGTGCGGCCCGGACAGGAACAACGAATGGGTGTCCAACCGGATGACGTCGCGGCCGGCGCCGATCCGCTTCTGGGTCCGCAGGTCGTACTCGAACAGCTGCACCTCGTCGACCCGGTCGATGCCCTCCACCGACTCCAGCAGCTGTGCGATGGCGGCCGCGTTGAGGTCGGCGTCGAACAGCCAGCCCTGGCGGTCCGCTCCGCCGGTCAGTGGGTGGATGTACTCGGTCAGTGCGGCGATGGCTCGCTGGCGCACCAATGCGGCCGGCCGGCCGGCCGGGGTGTGTACCAGGCCGGCGACCGAGACGCCTTGGTAGAACGGTGTTCCCACCTCGACCGAGGTGCCGACCAGACGGTGCGCGTCGAGATGGTCGGCGATCCTGCGCAACAATGGTGCGGACAGGGCGAAGTCGTCGAGTTGATGGTCGACCGGATTTGTCCGGACGTTCGGAACCACCAACATGCGAATGGGACCACCGGGTTTCGTCGATGGCAGGCACCGCGCCCGGGCAACCTCGATCGACGACTCCAGCGTGAGCCGCTCGAAATCGCCTGCGGTGACGGCACGTTCGCCGGTCCGGAGGGTCAGCGGACCGCGGACCTTGGCCTCCTGCACGGTTTCCGCGTCCACCCCGCCGGCCGCGGCGCGCAGGTTGATCACAGTGGAGATGTACGGCACTGCCGAACGCATCAGGGTCAGCGTTCGTGCGCCGACGTTGCCGGCAGCCCCGCCGCCGTGACGGTAGCCGGTGACCGCGATCTCCGCGCCATCCGGTGGTATCCGGCCGTGGTAGCGCACGGTGCCGTCCGGGTAGCGGATGCGCGGGCCGAAGCGGATGACACCGGAGGACGAATCCCAGACGTAGTGCGGGTCGTTCTCCGCCGATCGGGAGAAGTCGGCGACTTCCTGCCATTGCGCCGATCCAGCGGCATCGGTGATGCGCACCGTCTCGCCGTCCCGGCGCGGGAGGACAGGGGGGCGCGTCACCACGTACTCCTGCCCGGGCGTGCCGTCGGAGCGGCCGAGGATCTCGGCGGGCACGTTGGTCGCGTGCTCGGCCACCACCGTGCCGCCCAGCGCGTCCACCGCCACGTCCTCGATCCGCGGTGATTCCTGGAAGGTGGGTTGGCCGGGCTGGGGCGCCAACAGGCGCACCCGGAGCCAGAAGGCGCCGATGTCGCCCAGGGTGAGCAGCTCGTGCTCGTTCGGGATCAGCAGGACGATTTCACCGGGCCGGTTCAGCCCGCCGGTGGAATCGGTGAACCGCGCGGTCGGGATCCATCCCTCCCCGTTCCACACCTCCCAGGCCAGCGGCGGGTTGAGCGGATCCACCCCGATCCCTCGGGCCGTCGCGCTCACCGTCAGCCGGATCGCCATCCCGGCCAGCGATTCGGCGAATCCGAGAAGCAGGGCGTCGTCGGGAATCGGATGCCCGGTCGGTGAGGCCGAGGTGAAGCACTGCACCGCCGCCCCCGGAAACCGCAGATCGTCGAAGACGTCGGTGTATCGGCCCTCGTTGTCCCTGGTCAGCGCCGCCCGCAGGGTAGGCGGCGCAATCACCAGATCGGTGGCCGTGGTGAACACCACCGGCTCGGTGCCTGCGCCCTCGGAACCGGTACTGACCTGCATGCCGGCCGGAACCACCACTGGCACGTCCTGCACGGCCGAGAGCCAGAAGGTGAGATCCGCCCGGGCGACCGACGGCGGGAACGGAGTGATCCCTACCAGGTTCAGGAAGTGCACGAAGAGCCGGTCGGGCACCTGGTTGATGCGGAACAGCACCATCTCGCTCATCCAGGCGAACAACTCGATGAGCGCAACCCCGGGATCGGAGAGATTGTGGTTGGTCCACTCCGGGGTGTGCCGCGGTATGCGTCGTTTGGTTTCGTCGACGATGTCCTGGAACGTGCGATCGTCCAGGTTCGGCGCGGGCAGTGCCATCAGCCCTCCTCGTGCGGGATCACATAGAACGGGTAGACCAGGTTGCGTCGATCGTTGGTGGCCTTGACCCGGTAGATGATCGAGATGCTGACCAGACCCGGGTCGACCACGTCGGGGATCGGATCCACCCGTTCCACCGCGATCCTGGGCTCCCATTGGTTGAGCGCGTCGCGGACCGCCTGGGCCATCAGCCCCAAGAGGTTCGGCGTGATCGGCTCGAACAGCAGATCCCAGATCCGGCAACCGAACTCCGGCCGCATGACTCGTTCGCCGGGGGCAGTAGCCAGCACCACGGCCATCGAGCGATCCAGGTCCGCGGCGCCGTCGGTCATCCGGATCGAGCCGGTGTGATCGACCTGCATCGGCCAGTAGAAGCCGCGGCCGACGAACCCCGCGTCGTGAGTGGCGGGTTCGCGCGAACCTCGGGCCGCCGGCTGCAACTCGTCCATCAGTTGACCTTCACCATCGCGCCGGAGATCTCGACCATGCCGCTCGCGGACAGCTTCGCGGTGGCGGTCGCCGAGGTCTCGACCTGCATGGCCGACGTCGCGGCCTTGACCTTGGCCTTGTGGGTGATGTTCAGACCTTCTACGGTCACGTCGGTGTCGGCGATCAGGCTGATCTTGAAACCCTTGATGGTGATCGATCCGTCGTCGGCGATCTCGATCTTCGAGCTACCCGACTGCAGGGTCACGGGGGTACCAGCGGGCACCGAACCGACGAGCTTGTCCTTGCCCAGCCGGACCGAGTGGGTGCCGCCGGCCAGTTGCATCAGCACGTGCTGGGTGGCCGGCGAGGTGCCATCGCCGAGCTCGACGAAGTGTCCGAGACGGGAGGTCAATCGACGCTTGCTGATCGCGTTGTTCTCGACCCCGTACTCCTCGGCGATGTCCTGACCATTGAACAACCCGCCGATCACCACCGGGCGGCGGACGTCACCCGACTCGAATCCGACCAGCACCTCGTCATTGATCTCCGGGAGGAAGGTGACGCCGCGTCGGCTGCCGCCGCCCACGGTGACCACCCGGGCCCAGGCACTCTCGATCTGGCCGAGCGCACTGAACTTCACCTTGACCTGGCCGGCCTCACCGTCGCTGCCCGGTCCGAGGGCGGTGACCACGCCGATGACCACACCGTCCCGCCGGAAGCTCGAGGTGGTGGCGCCGCCCTGCAGGGTGTCGACCAGCCCGCTCGGGGCTCGATCGCCTGCGGTGAAACGCGTCTCGAATCCACGCTTGCTGTAGACATGTTCCACCTCGGTGAGGTGGTAGGTCCCGTTCGCCGGGCCGACGCCGGCCACGCTGACGGCGACACCAGGTTGCAGCGTCGGGGCTACCGTGCAGACGCCCTTGGCCGTGACGGCTCCGGTCCCCCATCTGGTCACCAGACGCTTGGCCAGCACTTCGGCCTCGGCCTGGTCCATCGGAGCGGACTCCACGGTGACCACCGGCGCCGGCCGCTCCGGTGACACCGCCTTCAGCACGAGGTTGGCATTGGCGACGGGGACCCCGGTCGTGCCCTCGGCAGTACCTGCTACCTCCGCCTTGAGCTGGGGCGACCAGCCCTGCACCGTCGCCTTCGTCGGGTGCAACATGCTGGCGTGCACAGAGAACCGGCTCAGCGATCCGGGCGTGCGCTGCGCGGGGTCGAAGCTCAGGTTCAACACTGGTGCGGCCGATGCCGGGGCCTTGAAGTGCAGCGTCCGCTCCTCGATCCACCAGTCACTGCCGGTCCGCTCGGCGAGTTCGCTGACGAATCCGAAGTCGGTGTCGGACTGGAGCAGGTAGGGCCAGGTCGTGGTGCTGCCGTTGAACTCCCCGACCTCGGCCGACAGGCCCGCCTCGCCGGCGATCTGAGTGAGCACGGCACCATAGGTGACGTTGGTGAAGGTTCTCACCTTGCTCTCCAGCGTCATCCGGTAAGCGGCATCGTGGCACTCGACCGAGATCAACGGACCGGACGCGTCCAGTTCCAGGTGAACGCCGGTGATCTCGCCGGCGAACAGCACGGTGCCGGTCGAGGTGGAGACCTCGACGGCGTTGCCGAGTGCCAGTCGGGTGCCGGCCGACTCGGCGAAGCCGACATCGGTCAGGTCGAGTGTGCAGCGCGCAGGAATGCCGAGGCTTCGGTGGATTCGCATGCCGCGCAGGCTGTCCAGCGTCGCAGCGGGCAATTCGACGGCGGCGACCTTGACGATCGGGGCCAGGGCGCTGACGGTGAGCGCCGCCGTCATGAGTTGATCCGGGGCACGCTGAGCAACGAGCCGGTCCGCAGTGCCAGCGGGTCGGCGATGCCGTTGGCCGCGGCGATCTGTCGCCACCGGGTGGAGTCCCCGTAGTACCTGGCGGCGATTCGGTCCAGGGTCTCACCCGGTTGCACCCGATGAACCCGATGTGGGTTCGGGGTGCCCGAGGTGGGGTTCTGCGGGCCGAAGGCGTCGGATTCGGCGTACTGGGTCAGGGTCAGGGCTACCTGGGCGCGCAGCGGTACGCCGGTGGACGAGAAATAGGTGAACTGCAGGTTCAAGCTGGACACGACGGCCTTGAACGAATGCATGCTGCCCCAGTGGAACACCACGTAGGGCGGCCGCACATTGTTGCTCTGTGGGTCGGACCCGGGCAGGGTCGGATCGACGTCCATCAGCTTCAGCAGCTTGCCGGTGTGCGTGGTGACCGACTGGCCGGTGTCGGTGGTGTCGAACATCAGGTTCAACGACATCGACCCGGACTGGGCGCCGCGGTAGACGACCTGCGGCACGCCGTGCCCGGCAAGGGAATCGCCGGTCCAGCTGTTGGATCGACTCACGGAGAACTCGGCCGGGTTGAACATGCACGGGATGGTCGCGGCGCCCCCCTCGATCTCCAAGAACGCCTTCTCGGTCAGTGCCATCTCGATCTCCCCTCCCTTGGCGCATACCGGTAGTCCACCTAGAACACCCCTGGGGTGAAGCGTCGACCCCGACGCGCGAGCTCGTCGACCACCCGTTGTTCCAGACGGTCGACCACGATGTCCACCAACTGGTTCCATTCCTGCCAGGTGAGCTGGTCGGCCAACGGAACCGGTTCGGCTCGGCGCTCTGGTTGGGTCACCTGCGTACCTCCTGTCGCGCCTGTCACTGACAAGCTTGCCTGGGCCAGTGCCGGCGGCGCCACCGGGGGCTGGCTCTCGATCGATCCGCCGAGCTCGGCCCTGGCCCGTTCGAACAGCGACGCGGGGATCTGGGAGATCAAACTGGCGGGTGCGGACTGGACCAGCGGGTTCGTCGGCGGCGCCGCCGGGGCGGCCGCCGCGGGCCGGACGGGCACGGCGGTCGGCGGTGTGTGGGGCGCGGCCGGGCCGGTGCCCCCACCCGGCTGTGGCGTTCCTCGTGGTGGGGCCACCGGCGGACGCGACAGCAGCCGGGCCGTTCCGACCTGGACGTCGGCGAAGGTTCGTCGGTTCGCCGAGCCCGGCCCCGAAGCGGCGTCGACCGTGGGAGTCGCGGCCCGCCAGGACCCGCCGATCGCGGAGGCTGTTGCCCGCTGGCCGGCGAGAGTCGGTCCGGCCGAAGCGGCATCTTGGGGCGGGAGAGCCCGGGTCCAGGCCTGGGACCGCGAGTCTCTCGTCCGGTCGAGGGTGCCGGTCTCCCGCCGGATGATCTGACCTGGCCCCCAGGAGCCCGGTGGGAGCGATGGACCCGGTGACATCGATGGGCCTGGTTGACCCAATTGGCCCGATCGACTCGTTCGACCCGGCGGCTCTGATGCGGTCGAAGCCCGCGCGGTCGGGCCCCGACCGGATGCGTTCGGCGAACTCGACGAGCCGACGGATCGACGTACCACCCCCGTGGGTCTGGGCGCGCCCGAGCGTGCCGCGTTGCCGCGGGCAGCGATCTCCGGTAGTGGACCCAGCACCCTCGGCAGGGACGGTGACCGGCCGGCGCCCGCGCTTCGAGCCATTGCCGATGACCACGCACCGAGTGTCACCGGTCGCCCGGGTTCGGTCGAGATCACCCATCGCGACGTCGGTCCCGACGTCGAAAGCCCTTCCGAGGTCGATCCCCCGCCCGACCTGCGAACCTGCGCTTCGCCGGCCGCCCGGGCACCGGCGGCACTGAGTACCGCACCGAGAATGCCCGGGGTACCGGCAGCGCCGACCTGGGCGAGGGTCGTGCGGCGCAGCGGGCTGGCCGACCGCACCCGTCCCGCCGCCTGGCGGTTCGATGCCGTGGCCCACGCCAGGGTTGATTCGGCCGGGCCCCAGCCCGGCGTCGAGGTCGCGGTCGATCCGGAGCCACGGGCAGCGAAGGTCGCCGCCGAGCCGGCCGGCCCGGGCCCGGCGATGGCCGCGATCGACGATCCGGACCCCGGATACCCGGATGCTGTGGATGCCTGCCCGGGCGACACCGCGGCCGCGGCCACCACCGGAGAGCGATCGGTCTCGCCCCCGCCGCTCCCTGAGCCGAACCCCGAGGGCTGGGTCGCCGCCGACGAGACGCCCGGCGAGGCTCCGGAGGCGGGCGGGACCGGTGGGGTGGAGACCGGGGATGCTCCCGCGCCCACGGTCGACGCGGAAGAGCTTGGTCGGGAAGGCGTCGGTCCAGCCGCCGCCGGAGTTGCCGGCGTCCCCCTGTTGGGCTGGGTCCCCGCCGAGCGCGTCGAGCCGGAGGGGCTGGACGCCGATCGCATCGCGGCGGTCGATCCGGCGGAAGCGCCGACATCGAAGGACCTTCGGATCGGAGTCATCGCGGATGCCCCCGCCCCACCGGGCAATTGCGTCGTGCCGGGCACCGGGCGGGCGTTGATGTCCGAGCCCGGGCGAATGCCTGTCGGTAGCCCCGCCGGCGTCGATCCCTCGCCGGCGGCGACGGCGGACGCCAGCACACCCGGTGCGGCGGCGGGTCCGGCGGCCCCGATACTCCGACTCGGACCGGCCAAGGAGCGCAGCACCACCGGCCCCGAGGGCCGGGGACGGCCCCACCGTCGCGACGAGAACCGCTGGGGCACAAACGATGCCACCGGGCGGTCTTCGCCCGACGGGGAAAAGCTCGGCTGGTCCACCGCCGCGGTTCCGGGCGCGGTGGGTGCCGATCCCACGGGTGCTGATCCGGTGATTGCCGGTCCGGAGGACGACGCGAGAGCCGTTGTGGCTGAGGCCGCTCCGGGCGAGGTCGAGGAGACTGCGTTCGTGGGGCCAGGGCTCGGCTGACCAACGCTCGGCTGACCAACGCTCGGCTGACCAACGCTCGGCTGACCAACGCTCGGCTGACCAACGCTCGGCTGACCAACGCTCGGCTGACCAGCGCTCGAGGTCTGGGTCGGGGTCGGACCGGAGGGCCGGGCTTCCCCGGGACCGAACGACCGGCTCGGAGGACTCGACGGTGCCGCGTTCCCGGGCGATTCGGGCCGAGGCGGTGAGGTCGCCGGACTTTCGGTCGACCGGCGGATGGTCGAGGCAGCGGGCGCCCGGTCGATCGAACCCGCCGACGTCGGCGTGGTGTCTCCAGCCGGAACGAGCGGCGCAACGGTCGCCGGCGGCAAGGGCGTACCGGGGCTCGTCGGTGTCTGAGCCGCGCCCGTGCGGGACGCGGCGCTCGGAACCCTGCTCCCCGTTGGCGGGCCGGCTGGCTGGACTGATGGAGCGCTCATCGGTCGGGACGGAATCGCCGGTGATGTGGATGGAGCCGAGGATCCAGCCACCGCTGCCCGACCGGCGCCGGCGGCGGTCGGCGTTTCGGAACGGTGTCTGCCCGCGGCGGGCTGATCGGCCGCCCGGGAAGCAAGCGGCATCGCCATCGGGCGCGTCCCGCCGGCATCCATCTGCCGGGTCGCCGGCCGGATCGGCTGGCCCGACCGGGCCGCCAGAGGCACTCCGCCGAAAGCCTCGGGCCCGGGCAGCCGGTCCAGGGCCAGGCCAAGACCGCCGGCGAGCGTCCGTCGCACGATCGAGGCGCGGCCGAATGACCCAGGTCCTCGGGTCCGCCCCGCCCATCGCGACACCGACGGGTAAGCCCACGTCGAAGCGGGCGCCGCCACCGGCTCGGCCGCCTGCAGCCCAGCGGTGCCTATCGGGAGATCCGCGACATGCCTTTCTTCCGCGGGGTTCTCGACGGGCGCAGCCTCGGCGGTTGTCCCGTCGTCACCTCTGCGGCCTGGGTCGAAGGTGCGTCGGATCGCGGGGATGTCGGGGCCGGCAGTTGTCACGCCGGGCGTCGCCGAATCCGGGCCGACCGACGTCGGCGTCGCCGAACCTTCGGCAGCGGTAACTGCGGCCGAGGCACCCCCGGCCACCGGA
Source organism: uncultured Actinomycetota bacterium (assembly GCA_963834185.1). Lineage (GTDB taxonomy): Bacteria > Actinomycetota > Actinomycetes > Mycobacteriales > Nakamurellaceae > Nakamurella. Next base: position 256,376 of record CAWIAR010000002.1, on the reverse strand, counting down.
CTCGGGGTTGATTGGCCGACAGGGACCGGTCCCCCGACCGTTCCCGGTGCGGGCTGTACGGAGGGCGCGCCGGCTGCTGACGCCGGTGGACCGGTGACCCGGGCCGGGGTCACCCTCGGAGTCGAGGCGGATATGGTCCCGGAGCTTGCGCCGGATGCGGCTCGGGCGCTCCCACCCGCGTCGCCTGCCGATCTCGGGTCACCGGGCGGCGATGAGACCCGCTCCCCCGCAGCAACATTCGGCGCTGGAGCGGGCGCTCGATCAATACCGGTCGCGATTCCCGGCCGGTCCGACCCCGCTGCGGGCACCGATCCCGGAGCGCGGACAGAAGAGCCTCCGGCCGAGCGATCGCCGACTGCGGCCGTCGACAACCCCTGACTGCCAGCTGCGGGAGTGATGCGTTGCCCGGCCGAAGACCTCGCGGGAACGGTCTGCTCCCCGCCACGGCGCCGATCCGCGAGCATCGTCTTCGCAGGCGACGGGTCCTCCGGGTGGCGACGCAGGGCGACCGGCGGGCGAAGCCCCCCTGTCCACGCCCGTCGAATCGTCGGCGCGCCCGATGCTTCACGAGCGTCAGATCGGCCCGTTCGCAGTCCGGTCGGCTGCGGCCCTGGTCCACTCGCCCGGCCCGCCATGAGCGTGGCGCCAAGGGTGCGCGCTGGGTGGGGAGCAGTCCGTCCGGCTCCGGCGACCATGGGGTCGGCCGCCGCGGACGGCCGCGCCGTCATGCTCCCCGCCCTCTGCCCCGGCGGGCCCGCCCCGCTGCCTGGTGGCTGCGACCGTCGCGCCGGAGCGGTCAGCCGGACGCCGGCATCGCGCATCGGTCCGGCCGCGGTGACGTCGGGAACCCGGCGAACCCGGATCACCTGTCCCGCCATTCGGCCCGCCATGCCACCGGGCACGTGCGTCTGCTCGTTCTCGATCGCATGCACGGCCCGGCGCAGCACCTTCGGCGGCAACGTCGGCGCTGCTGTCGCCGTGCCGCTCCACCCGCGCTCGACATTCGTCAACGCCGGGACCGACGACGATGTGCTTTCAGCCTGAACTGTCGGAGTCCACCACCGCGGTGGCGCAACCGGATCCTGGTGCCGTACCGGACGGATGGGGCCGGGGCCGGCCAACTGGCGACGCAGTGCGGGCGCGCGGCCGATGCCTCTGGCGAATCTCGAGGCAGCAGCGGCGACAATGCCCAGCATGGCCGGCCGCGGCCTGTGCGGTGCGCTCGGCCGCCCCCAGCGCCGGGCCGCCGCCATCCCGAGCCGGGTGGCGGATTGCCCTGCGGTGTCGTCGGCGCTGGTCATCCGGTACCGCCCGCCGCAGCGCTGCGGAATCCGTGGTGGGTGATCTCCAGTTCCTCGGACAGTGGGCTGCCCGTCCCGACGTCGAAGCTGGGGCCCTTCCACCGCACCGGCAGGACATCGTCGAGCGACCAGGAACGCAGCCGCGATCCGTCACCGGCGATGACGGTGATCGCGCCGGTCGAGCGGGTCACTTTGTGCCCGGCGGTGGCGAACCCCTCGCCGGCCGTCTTGTTCATCCACTCGAACAGTGCATCGGACTTGGTCAGTCCCCGGCTGAACACGATGTTGGGCCACTGGAAACGGCCGGGAAGTCGGTGTACGTAACCGTTCTGGCCACCCTCGACGACATCGTCGGTCGTCGAGGTGACTTCCAGGCCGCTGACCGAGGCGAACAGGCCGATCTCGATCCCGTCGACCTCGAACAGGAATCGGGACGACAGCGTGGGGTCGCCGCCGAGATAGGTCTGCGACTCAGGCGAACTCACGGACCGCCTCCCACGCGCGCTCGTTCAACCCGGCCACTGCCCGCACCATCCGCACGCGGTCCATGTGCTCGAGATCGAGCAATTCGTCGAGCGGCCAGTGCAGGTGGTACGCCAAGTAGGCGATCTCCTGCCAGAGTACGTCGACCGGGTACCGGAGCATGTGAGGATCAGCCTCCGGTGCGCGGGATCTCCTCGACGCGCGGACGCGGCGTCGCCGGACGAGCGGTGGCACTCGAATCGTTGCCGTCGCCCGGCAGCTGGGTGGCGGCAGAAGCGTCGCCCGGCGCAGAGCGGGACGAGCCCGGCACGATCGGGGGCGGCGAAGCCTGCTGGGCGGCCAGCAGTTCCTCGTACTCCTGCTGGCTGCCGAAGTTGATCACACCGTAGAAGTCCTGCAGGAAGGCGAGATCCGCGGCGAACAGCCCCTCGATCTCATGGGGCGTCACCTGGTCGAGCGTCCCCAGCGACTCCACCACCCTGGCCAAGATCAACACGGTCAACCGAGGATCGTCCGGACCTTCGACCCGCGGATCTCGGAGTGGCTCGAGCTCGTCCCGCGCGGTTGCCAGCCGCATGATGCCGTCCCGGTGCACCCCGCCGGCGGTGTCGACATAACCGCGCGGCAGGGTGAACGGGTACTTGGTTGCCAGACTCACTTGACTCGCGCGAGGGACTCGACGGTCAGCGTGATGGTCTCCTTGACCGGGTCGTTCGATTCCACCGAGAGCTGGTCCGTGGCGATCTTGCTCGGCCAACCGTTGGTGAAGTTGAACCGGGCGATCTCGGCGTTGGTCGAGTCGTACATCACGATGGAGCCGCTCTTGCGGTTGTTGCTGCGGTCGGACAACAGGATGCCCTTGTCCCTGATGTCGTTGAACCAGCCCCAGAGCTTGTCCTGGGTCATGTCCGGCGGTGCCATCCGCACCAGCTGCAGGTCCGGTGCCTTGTTGGACTTGCCCAGCGTCTTGACCACCTGGACCTTGCCGTTGGCACCGGCCTGCTCCATGGTGACGACTTCCATTTCGATGTCCAGCCCGGACACGCTGCTCAAGATACTGACGACCGAGCCGTCGATCTCCAGGAAGAAGTTCTGCGCGACGATCGGGTCGTTGTTGATCAGTGCTTCATTGGGCATTGCTGCTCCTGTCGAGTGGGATGTTCAGGGCCAGGCCGGATCAGCTGGCGATCTGCTTCTGCTGGGCGATGCGGAAGACCACGAACTCGGCCGGTTTGACCGGCGCAATACCGACCTCGACGATCAACAGTCCCTGGTCGATGCTCTCCGGTGGGTTGGTCTCGGCGTCGCACTTGACGTAGAAGGCCTGGTCGGCCGACTGACCGAAGAGTGCCCCGGCGCTCCACAGGCCGCGCAGGTAGGCATTGAGCGTGCGCTTGACACCCTCCCACAGGGAGACGTCGTTCGGCTCGAACACCGCCCATTGGGTGCCCTCGGCGATCGTCGACTCGATCATGTTGAACAGGCGACGGACGTTGATGTAGCGCCAGTCGGTGTCGCTGGCCAGGGTGCGCGCACCCCAGATCCGGATGCCCCGGGTGCCGAACGGCCGGATGCAGTTGATGCCGATCGGGTTCAGCACCGCCTGCTCGTTCTGCGTCGTCGCGTACTCGAGATCCAGGCAGCCACGGATGGTGTCGTTGGCCGGTGCCTTCCACACGCCGCGGGACTCGTCGGTGCGGGCCCAGACGCCGGCGATGTGGCCGCTCGGCGGGATGTACACCTCGGCATCGCCGTTGGTGCCGATCGGGTTCTCCACCTTGATCCACGGGTAGTACAGCGCGGCGAACGCCGAGTCGTACATCGCGTCGGCGCTGCGCCATTCCCGCACCTGCTGCGGCGTCATACCGGGCGGGGCATCGAGGATGGCCATCCGGTTGCCGTGCTGCTCGCAGTGACTGATCAGCGAGGTCTGCACCGCCTTCCAGAGGCCGTAGTCCAGCGAGCCGTCCTCCTTGGTGGCGGCGGTGACCAGGTCGGGTACGACGACGATCGTCACGTCCTCGGCGACGGCCAGACCGTTGATCCCGGAGCGGGCCGATTCGGATCCGGCGAACTTGCGCCCGGTGACCGGAACCGAGGAAGGGGCGGCCTTCTCGAGCGGGTAGTTGCCCGGCTTGAGCACCTCGATCTGGCTGGACAGGTCGGTCTTCGCGTCGAGCAGCACGTCGACCTTGATCTTGGTCGAGGTGTTGTTGACGACGGTGGCGACGTTGCGGTCACCCTTGCTCAGGGTGAGATTGTCGAACTGCTCGACCGGCTGACCGGCGTCCAGCACGGTGAGGTTGAACGGGCTGGGACCGTCTTCGTCGGTGTCCGCAGTGGTGATCTGCAGGGTGATGTCGGCGTCGGGCTCCAGGCTCTCGACCGCAAGGGGCAGGCCGAGCGAACGGTCGGCGGCAGGCAGTTCTCGACGGGAGGGCTGGCCCGACGGTGCGGTGTTGGGTACCCGCACGACGTAGGCAAGCGTGCCGCCGTTGGCGAAGTATCCGTACACGGCCAGCGGCAGGACGGCACCGGCGGTGAACGAGCCGTAGAGATTTTCGAACTGGGTCCAACTGGTGACCAGACGCGGTGAAAGACCTTCGGGGTCAGCTGGATCGTCGTTGGGAGCCTTCTCGGTGAAGCCGACGAAGGCCGTGATCGCCGTGGGTGCCGAGGTCAGCACCTTCTGCGTGGAGACGACTTCCTCGACGTACACACCGGGCGCGGCATAGGTGGGCATCGGCGCTCCTGGATTCCTGGGTTGGGGTGAAGCGGGAGGGAAAACCTGGATCCGTCAGAACACGTCGCGCGCCGTATTCCTTCCGGTGCAAACTATGACACCGCGGACAAGCGACGGGAAGGAACATCACTCGTTCGCCAAGAGGATCTTTTTCGAGGGGTTGCTTTCACCCTTTCGGCGGTACCTCGTCCGGAACGACCCGCCGGGCCCCGCGTCGATCAGGCGACAGTCGTTCGAACAGTGCCCGGCATACCCAGGGTGATCACGCCGCCATAGGCGCAGGTGCAGGTGCAGCCGGCGGTGACTGCGGGGATGCCGGAAATCAAGGTCCCGGTCGCCGGCGGCGCCCACGGCGCGACCACCACGGGGACGCACGGCATCGGCGTCAGCACGCCGAGCGCCGCTGCCGTGGCCGCGGCGACCATCGGGTTGGCCAGCGACTGGCACATCGCGAAACCCGGAATGTTCGCGCCGGGCATGATGTCGGTGATCACGGCGGCCGGGCGTCCTTCGATCATCGGCCGGGGGGCAACCACCGCGAGCGAGGACGGCGCCAATCCGAAGCTGCAGGTGAGCATTGCACCGACCACGGCGGGCGGCTTACCCATCGGAGATCCTCTCTGCCCGTAGCAGTCTCACAGTTTGCTGCCCTTCACCGACTGGGTGAGTTGGCGGTCGGTCGAGGTGATGAAGCACAGCACGGTCCGGTCATCCTCCTGCTCCCACCCGCGCGCCGACGGCAGCAGATAGGTGAAGAACAGCCGCGAGTCCAGATAGCTGACCCCGACGTAGTCGGTGAACTGCTCGGCACACGAACCCTTCGCGAAGGCAGCCAGCGCGGCGTCCCCCGGGTAGATGGACGAGTCCCCGCCGTTCGGCGCAACATAGGCCACTTTCGCATACGCCTCCTGCTGGTGCGGCTGGTCGCAGGCCACCGCGTTGAGCTCGGAGAGCTCGGCCTTGACCTCGGTCTGCGCCAGGAAGCACTGGCCGATCGTCACGTCGAAGACCGAGACACCGGTGCTCTGTTGTTTGTCGTCGTCACCGAACAATCCCTTGACCCAGCCGCAGCCGGCGGTCGCCAGGAGGACGACCAGCATGATCGGGAGGATCCGGACCTTCACCCCGTCACGATATGTACAGGGCGCCTCATTCGTCACGCCTCCCTCGGCATTCCCACCATCCGAGTGTCGAAGCCGGAGCCTTCCCGGGTGCCGGGGCGGCCGGATCGGTCGGTTCGGAGTCGCCCCTGGAGTCCGGGCGCGCGGGGAATTGCTCGCGATGGCCGGGGTCGCGGGCGGTTGGGCGGCTCGTCGGGGTCGGGTAAACTCGTCGACGCCCCGCAGACTCCGCGGAGCAACCCGGTCCGGGTGGCGGAATGGCAGACGCGCTAGCTTGAGGTGCTAGTGCCCGCAAGGGCGTGGGGGTTCAAGTCCCCCCTCGGACACACACCAGCACTTCGGCTGCCCAGCACCCGTTACCGCGTGAACCAAACCCAGAACTGACCGCGTCGCCGGCCCCGCCCTACGTGTGCTCGGGAGGCCGATATGGAGGATTGTGCGTCGTTCGTCCGGCTGGCAGGATCCTGACGAGATGTCTCCGCGCATGATCTTGCCAAGTCCGGATCGAGATGGCTGACGACGATCGACCGCAGGCAGCCCCGAGCGGTGGATATCGGCCCGGCGAAACGCCTTTCCTCCCGGCGGCCAAGACTCCCTGGATGCACCGGATCGTGCCGGTCGCCCAACACGTGCCTGGCTACCGGGGCGGGACGTTCGGTCACGATGCGCTCGCGGGGATCACCGTAGCTGCCTTGGCGCTGCCGGCGGCGATGGCGTACGGCGAGCTGGCCGGACTGTCTCCGGTGATCGGCTTGTACACGCTGCTGTTGCCGGCCGTCGCGTATGCGATCTTCGGCTCCTCCCGCCAGGTGATCGTCGGCCCGGAAGGGGCGATCGCCGCCATGGTCGGGGCGGCTCTGATCCCGATGACGCCGGATCCCGCGCAGCGCGCATCGCTGGCCGCATTGCTGGCTCTGCTGGTCGGGGTCGTCTATCTCGTTGCCCTGATAGCCCGGCTGGGCTGGATCGCGGACTATCTCTCGCGCCCCGTCTTGATCGGCTACCTGAACGGTGTCGCCATCGTCATCATCCTCGGCCAGCTCGGCAAGGTATTCGGGCTGAGCATCGAGTCCGAGGCACCGGCCGCCCAGGTCCGTGAGATCGTCACCGAGATCGATCAGGTGAGTTGGCCGACCGTCCTGGTGGGCGGCATATGCCTGGCCTTGCTGCTGGTCACCCGTTGGCTGGCCCCGAAGGTTCCCGCGCCGTTGATCGTCGTCGTCGCTGCGATCATCGCTTCCGCGGCTTTCGGTCTCGCCGGTTACGGCGTCGCCGTGGTCGGCGAAATCCCGCCCGGATTGCCCGGCCTCCGGCTGCCCGATCTCCAGTTCCGGGCGATCCTGGACCTGGCGCCGGTCGCGATCGGCATCTTCTTCGTCAGCTTCTCCGATGAGATCCTTGTCGCGCGCTCGTTCGCCGGCCGGCACGGTCAGCACATCCGGCCCGCCGCCGAGCTCACCGCGATGGGCGCGGCCGGCCTCGCCGCAGCCGTCAGTCAGGGAATGCCCGTCGGCGCGAGCGGCTCCCGGACCGCGGTGAACGACCAGATGCGAGGCCGCACGCAGGTTGCCGGCCTGCTGGCTGCCGGCGTCGTCGCTCTGGTGCTGCTGTTCCTCACCGAACCGATGCAATACCTGCCCAAGGCAACTCTCGGCGCCGTCATCATCGCCGCCTCGATCGGACTGATCGAGCCGGCCGCGTGGCGCGCGCTGGCGCGCGTCAGCAAGGCCGAAGTCGTCATCGCCGCCATCACCACGGTCGGAGTGATCGTGGTCGGCGTTCTGCCGGCCCTCCTCCTGGCGATCGCCCTGGCGGTCATCGACGTCATCCGGCGCAGCGCCGTTCCCCACGACGCCGTGCTGGGCTGGGTGGAACGCCTCGGCCGACACGCGGACGTACGAATGCATCCCTCAGCCCAGGTGACCCCCGGTGTGCTGATCTACCGCCTGGACGACCGACTGTTCTTCGCCAACGCAACCTACGTCCAGGCGCGGATCCGGGAAGCGGTCGCGGGCGCACCCGAACCCCCGGCTTGGTTCGTGTTCGACGCCGAAGGACTCAGCCACGTCGACGCCACCGGAACCGACGCATTGATCGAGCTGATCGAATCACTGAAGAAGGAATCGATCACCTTCGTGTTCGCCAGGCTCAAGGACCCGGTCGCCGACCGTCTCAGAAGCGCCGGCATTCTCGACCTCATCGGCGAGGACCACAGCTACCCGACGGTGAGTGCAGCCGTCGACGCCGCACCGAGACTCGCCGATTGATCCACCCGCCACGGGCGGCTGTGGAGTGACCGATCGGCACACTCGGCACGGGGACGCCGAAGGTGCCTGGTCAGCCGATGGGGAGCGGCCCGTTGTCGAGTCCGAGCATCGGTCCGGTCAGCAGCAGTCCGCTCGTCGCCTCGACGCCGCAGTAGTAGTACACCGGTCCGACCGCGTCCGGGTCGGTGTCGGAGGCGTCGGGCGGCAGCTGCATCGAGGTGGCCCGGACGCGAAGTCGGCCATGCGCGGTGGGGTCGGCCAAGCGCGGTCAGCCTACTGACCAGATCCGGGCATTCGTGCGCGAGCCGACTCTTGGTCGCGTTGTCCGGCCGGTCGCTCCAGGCGAAGCCGAGCAGTTCGGCCGAGTGCGGCCGGTCGCACGGGATCATCGAGACCGAGCCGAGCGTGGGGTCGGGCAGCGACGGTGCGCACTGGGCGAGCTGAGGCGGGAGCCGCAATGTTGCCAGCGCGTCCTGCAGCGTCCCGGTGAACCGCTGGGTCCCGCGCGGGTCGTTGGCGGACTCGGCCAGCGAGACCACCACGCACGCCACCCAGCGCTGGCCCGCATCGGTCAGCACCGGCCCTGGGCCCAACCCCGCCACCGCAACCGATGCCGTCGGGGACCAACGGGCCGACCGGTCGTCGGCGGCCGGCACACCCAGGTATGACTCGACGGCCGACGAGCATCGGTTGGCCGGCGATTTCGGGTCACCCCAGACATCTCCGTCGCTCGGTGCGGTGTAGTCCAGCCCGTTGTCCAGCACGGCGACAACCTCGCCGTATCTGCTGCCAGTGCACGGGGATATGTGCGTCGACGGGAAGTCACGGATTTCGACGGTCCGATCAAACGCGTTCAGAACGGACTCGGACAGCGCCTCGAGCACGCAGTCGCCCACAGCGGGTGGATCCGGCAGCTGCCCGGTGAGCCCATGGCCGGCCACCAGCTTGGTCCGGGCATTGCCGGCCAGCGCCGCAACGATCGCGACCACCAGCACCAGCACACCGCCCCAGCGCCGATCCATGGTCTCGACCGTAGCGCGGTGCCTGCCGGACGCACTGCGGGAGCGACGCGGGGAACGCAGCGGAGGTTCGCCGGCGCCGCGTTCAAGGGCGGATGAGTCCCGCCTGGTCGGCGAACAACGGCATCTCGAATGAGGATCCGAACGGGCGCAGACCCCGACTGCGCCCGCAGACGCCGACGACCGGTCCGCGTTCGGCTGCGTACGCTTCGAGCACCATCTCCTCGTGGAGGCTGCCATGCGACTTGATCACCTGTGTGACATCAATTGGCAGTATGACGTGCTGCACGAGGTCGAGCAGTCAGCCCACGGCGACGGTCGGATCTACGGGCAGGGCACGGGCACAGCCTCCGGCCGATTGTCCGGAAAAGCGCAGTGGTCGAACTTTCCACGCCTCCGATCAGGATTCGCACTGCCTGACGCCCGTGGGGTCGTTCACACCGGTGGCGGCGAAGTGCTCTTCGCGCTCACCGGGTTGTCGTCGCTGGTCGATGGTCGAGGAGTCCACGTGATGACGTTCCAGACCGCTGCGCCCGAACATCTTTGGCTCAACGATGTCCTTGCGATCGGCGAGGGATTCATCGACGTGCAGCGCTCGAGCCTGAGGATGCGTTACTACGAGTGCATCGTCGATCTTCCGATGCCTGAGGGTCTCGAGGTTGTCGTCGGCTGACTGGTGGGTATCGGCACGGTGGCGGCCACCGGCCCCCATCCGATGCCACCGACGTGACCCGGCGGTCGTCCTCCGGGTGCGGGAAGATGCATCGTGCGGATCGAGCTTCTCGGCGCATTTGCCTTCCGGGCGGACGGGACGACCGACGAAGAGAACCGCTGGAGTTCGCGCAAGGTGCGCGCTCTGGTGGCGCTGCTCGCGCTCGCGCCCGGGCAGCGACTGTCGCGCGACGAACTGATCGAGGATCTGTGGCCGGACCTCGACGGAGCCGCGGGTGCGCACAATCTGCACCAAGCCCTGTACCTGGCCAGACGCGCGATCGGCGTCGGAACCTCGGCCGGCTGGTTGACCGTGCACCAGGACCAGGTCATCCTGTGCGATCGAGCGGAGGTTCCGGTCGACGTCCTGGAGTTCTTGCAGGCCGCCGACCGGGCCCTCGCTGAGGATGCCGAAAGCCTGTTGCGAACTGCGGTCGCCGCCTATCACGGCGAACTGATGCCTGATCTGGTCTACCTGGACCGGCTCGCCACCCGCCGAGCGGCGCTGGCGTCCCGCTATCGGACGGTCGTCATGAGACTGGCCGAGAAACTGTGCGACAACGGTTCTGCGCACGAGGCCCTGGAGCTCTTCGACACAGTCCTGCAGGTCGATCCGCTCCAGGAGGCGGCCGTACGCGGCAGCATGCGTGCCTTGACCCTCGATGGCCGGCGATCCGAGGCGATCGTCGCCTATGAACGCCTTCGTGGGCTGCTGCGTGACGAACTCGGGGTCGATCCCGACGCTCAAACTCAGCGCCTCTTTCACGACTTGCTCGCCGAGAAATCGGCTCCGGCTCCGCCGCCGACCACAGGATCGCTGCCGGACCCGGTGACGAGCTTCATCGGGCGGGAACGGGAGCTCGTGGATGTGGCGAAGTTGCTCGCCCGCCGCCGTCTCGTCACCCTCACCGGCGCAGGTGGCTCAGGCAAGACGCGGGTGGGCATCGAGGTGGGGCGCCGCGTCCAGCACCGGTATCCGGATGGCGTTTGGTTCGTCGATCTGTCCGGTCTCACCGAGCCGGGCCTGCTGCCGGATGTGGTGGCCACCGCGGTGGACCTGACGCCGGGGGCGGGCCGTGATGCGCTGAAGGCCCTCGCCGATCAGCTCGGCGACCGCGCGGCTCTGATCGTGCTCGACAATTGCGAGCATCTGCTGAGTTCGTGCGCACGGCTGGTGGCGGCGCTGTTGGAGCGGTGTCCGCGGATCAGAATTCTGACCACCAGCCGGGAACCGCTGCGGATCAGCGGCGAAACCACCTTCCGAGTACCGGCACTCGGCCTGCCCGGCCCCGTCGGCGCAGACCCGCCGGAGCTCGCTGTTCTCGGCCAGGTGGCTGCGGTGAAGCTGTTCGTGGATCGGGCCAGCCTTGCCCGGCCACGCTTCTCGTTGCACTCTTCGAACGCCGCTGCGGTAGCGGACATCTGTGTGCGGCTCGACGGATTGCCGTTGGCATTGGAACTGGCAGCGGCCCGCGTTGCCGTGTTGGAGCCCTCCGAGATGGTGGCTCGACTCGGGGACATGTTGAGCACCATGGGTCACCGGACCGACAGGATCTCCAGGCACGAGACGCTGCACGCCGCCCTCGCCTGGAGCTATGATTTGCTCTCGACGGACGAAAAACGTCTGCTTCGTGGGCTTTCCGTCTTTGTCGGTGGTTTCACCGTGGACGCGGCCGAAGCGGTGTGTAGCGGCCTGGCGCTCGACGCCTCCCGGCTCCTGAGTGTATTGGCTTCGCTGGTCGACAAATCGTTGGTGATCGCCGAGCACAGCGGGACCCGCACCCGCTACCGGCTCCTGGAAACCGTTCGACAGTTCTGTTCGGCGCAATTGATGGCGGCAGAAGGTAACTCGGCGCTGGCAGCCGCCCATTGTGCCCACTATCGCCAGATCGCACGCACGCACGATCCTGAGCGGAAAACCGGTGTGGTCGCAGAGAACTTCGCGGCGCTCGACGCCGAACACGACAACCTGCGTGCTGCCCTGCGCTGGTCGCTCGATGCTGATCCCGCGGGCGCGCTGGAATTGGTCGCCTCCCTGTGGCGATTCTGGTTCCTCCGATGCCATGTCGTCGAGGGCGGAGACTGGGTGGAGCGCGCGTTGGCGGCAGCTCCGGCCCCGACCACGGTTCGCGCCAAGGCGCTGATCGGTCTGGCTGGGCTCAATGCTCGCCGCGGGCGGTCCGAGAGCGTCCGGTCCCAGTCCGCCGCCGCTGCCGCCATCATGGCCCAGGTCGCGGATCCGGCGGACGCGGCGGCGTATCGCCTGGTGCATGCCACGATGGTGTGGGCGACTTTCGACGTCGAAGAAGCCGAGCTCATCGCCCAGGAGGTCAGGGCGGAGGCGGCCGCTCTCGGCCGGCCCGACCTGCTCGCCGGCAGCAGCTGGGTTCTCGCCCATTGCGCGCTCACCCGCGAGGACCCCGATGGCAGCCGGCCGATTGCTGGAAACCTGTCTGATCGAACTTGCCGACACACAGGCCGGCACCCACCCGTTCCTCCCTGCGGTGACACCCTGCTTGATTCTCGTTCCGGTGCGGAACCGACTGGTTCCGTCGTATGAGGAGTCTCTGCTCCTGGGGCGGCGGGTAGGTGCGGTTCAGGGTGTGGGCCTCGTCCTCGCCGCCATGGGCTACGCGGCGAGGTTGGTCGGTGACCTGACGGCGGCCAACTCCGTTGTCGGCCAGGCGGCACAACACTTCGATGTTCTCGGGGATGACTTCGGCAAGGCTCAGGCGCTGAATCAGTTGGGATGCGTGCTGCGAGATGCCGGCGACTTCGAACAGGGCGCGGATCGCCTGGCCGAGGCAGTCGCGATCAGGCACCGCCTGGGCGATCGCCGCGGTGAATGGATGGCCAGGGCGAACCTGGCGCTGCTCTCGGCCCGCCGCGGTGATGTCGAGAAGGGGCGTCGGGCCGCCCGGGACTGTCTCGCCGCTTTTCGGGGTGTCCAGGACCGGCCATCGATCGCCAACTCCTGGGCGACGCTGGCCAACATCGAACTGGCCGGCGACGACATTCCAGCCGCGCGCGAGTTGTACGACCGCGCCATTGCCGAGTTCGCCGATCAGTCCTGGCCGAGGGTCGAAGCGTGGCATCGACTGGTGGCCGCCGAACTCGCCGCCGAATCGGACGACCATGCGCGCGCACGACGAGAGCTGGTGCAGGCACAGTTGTTGTTGGATCGTCAGCAATGTGCGGCGGCCCTGCGACGACTGGACAGCGTGCGGGGCTCGTTGCAGGATGCTGACCCCCGTCACAGCGACCGGTCCGGCCGATGAGTTGCCATTGACTCTGCATTGAGTCGTGCCTCCTAGGGTTGTCGTCACCGAGAGGAGCAGCCAGGTGACTACCGAGCCGACAACGAGGCAGGTGGTGGGCGATGCCACGCTCGCAGACTTCTCCGCTGGCCTTCGTGGTCGGGTCGTGCGGCCGTCCGACCCCGACTTCGACCAGGCCCGCAGCATCTGGAACGGCGCTCATGATCGGCGCCCGGCCGCGGTGGTTCGGTGCGCGGGGGTCTCCGACGTCATGAACACGATCGGCCTGGCGAGGAGCGAGGGGCTGGCCCTGGCGGTACGGGCCGGCGGTCATTCGATACCCGGATTCTCCACCTGCGACGACGGGATCGTGCTCGACCTGTCGTTGATGCGCGGCATCCGGGTGGACCCCCAGAAGCGCCGCGCCACCATCCAGACCGGATGCGTCTGGCGCGATGTCGATGTCGAGAGCCAGCAGTTCAACCTGGCCGTGACCGGCGGGTTGGTGTCATCGACCGGAGTAGCGGGATTCACACTGGGCGGGGGCGTCGGCTGGTTGACCCGGCAGTGTGGCCTGACCGTCGACAACCTGGCCGGCGCCGAGGTGATCACTGCCGATGGCGAATGGGTGACCACCCGGGACGACCCAGATCTGCTCTGGGGCCTGCAGGGTGGTGGTGGCAACTTCGGTGTGGTGACGAGCCTGGACCTGGTGCTGCACGACGTCGGCCCGACCGTGTTCGCCGGGATGGTGTTCTACCGGGCCGACGCAGCCGACGACATACTGCGCGCCTACCAGGACCAATGCCGTAGCGCGCCCGATGGTCTGACGACACTGCTCAAGCTGACCACAGCTCCGGTGGCGCCGTTCGTACCGGAAGCGGCGCGGGGCACCCCGGTGGTCGTCATCGGTGGCTGCTGGGCAGGCGACCCGGCAGCGGCCGAGGGGGTGACCCGACCCTTCAGGTCACTGTCGCCGCCGATCGCCGACACCTACGCAGCGCGCGGCTATCTCGAGTGGCAACAAGCGCTGGACGCGCAGTTCCCGCGCGGGCTGCACTGCTATTTCCGATCGGCATTCCTGGCAGCGCTCGACGACCGTGCCATCAGGACGTTGGTCAAGGCCCATGCCGAACTGCCGAACACGCTCACCGAAATCATCGTGCACCAACTCGGCGGTGCCGCTGGGCGAGTGGACCCTGCAGCGACGGCCTTTGCCGTCCGCGACCACGACTACATCGTCAATGTCATTGCCCGCACCGCCGGATCTGCCGGATTCGACGACGTGAAGAAGTGGTCGCGAGATCTCATGAGCACGCTGGCGCCGGCCGCGCCGACCTACGTGAACTTCACCGGCGAAGGCAGCGCGGAACACGTGCGGACCGCATACCCGCCCAGCACCTATCAGCGGCTCGTCGAGCTCAAGAACCGCTACGACCCCGACAACCTGTTCCGACTCAACCAGAACATTCCGCCGGTCCGCACCGACTGACCTGCCTTTCCCGACCTCCGCGCCACCAACCGGCCGGCGCGGCGTACCACCGACCCTGGAGGTAGCCATGAGGCAACCCCGAGCAGTCCCCACATCCGGCAGGCCACCCGCCGGCCTGGTCCGCACCGTCTGCCTGACCCTGATCGCCGGCGGGCTGGTCACGCTCTCCTCCCCGGCCGCCGGAGCCACCCCCAGGGCAACCGCCTGCACTGCCGCGGACGCCGCCGCGGTGATTTCGTGGAACGACACCGCGGCTTCGGCCATCGGCATCGACGCCGCTCTCCCGGCACCCACCATGGGCGTCGGCATGGCGTACGTGCAGGCCGCGGTGTACAACTCCGTGGTCGGCATCACCCGTGCGCACGATCTCTACAAGTGGAACGTGCGTGGCCCGCGCGGGGCGTCGGTCGACGCCGCGGTGGCGACGGCCGCCCACGACATCCTCGCCCACTACTTCCCTGTCGCCGCTACCCGAGTGGAAGCCGCCTACGCGACGGCGCTTGCCGCCATCCCCGATGGGCGGCCCAAGACGGCCGGCGTTGCCTACGGTGCGCTCAGTGCCGCGCACCTGCTCGCCCAGCGGGCCGATGACGGCTGGCTCGCCCCCGTGACCTTCGACAAGGCTCCGACGGTGGGGGTGTGGCGGCCGACGCCGCCCGCGTTCGCCCCCTATCTCGCGCCGTGGCTCGGCGTCATGAAGCCGTTCCTGCTGACCTCGCACGACCAGTTCCGGCCGGGGCCCCCGCCGAAGCCGTCATCGGCGGCATACGCGCTGGACCTGCTCGAGGTCCAGGCCGTCGGATCAGCGACGAGCACCACCCGGACTGCGGAACAGACGGCGATCGCCAGGTTCTTCACCGCCAACATCAACTTCCAGCTGCAGGCCGGCTTCCGCGATCATCTGGCCCGACACTGCACCAGCGCCTCCGACGCCGCGCAGTATCTGGTCGTCGGCGGGACGGCCGCGGCCGACGGGGCCATCACGGCCTGGGACTCGAAGCTGTACTACGGCACCTGGCGTCCGATCACCGCGATCCAGCTGGCCGACACCGACGGGAATCGCCGCACCGAGGCCGACCCCGCATGGACGCCGCTGATCCCGACGCCCAGCCACCCCGACTACCTCAGCGGGCACTGCACGGTGCTCGGCGCGGTGACGCAGGCGCTGGAACGGCTGACGGGCACCGCGCGGATCGATCTGACCCTGCCGGCCACGGTGCCCGGCACGACGGATCGGCACTACGACTACGGCTCGACCCTTCGGGCCGAAGGCATCGGAGCCCGGATCTGGAGCGGCATCCATAGCCGAACCGCCGACGAAGTCGGCAACCTGACCGGGCAACGCTTGGCTACCTGGGCCAGCAGCCGCTACTTCCACTGAGGGGTCGTGTCTGACACCTCGTCGGCCTCGGTGAGGCAGCGTGCTGGCGGCCCCGGGCGGTACGGTCACCGCCCGGGGCCGGAACCAGGTCACCGGGGGGGCAACCGCCAGGGCGTGTGGTTTCGTCGGGTCGAGCGCCCTCGCGTTCGGGCGTCGACCACCGCGTCACGTGCCTCGGCAGACCACGTGGGATCCTGGATGGGATGGCGCACGCGGAGTTGCGACAAGTCTTCGATCTGGCTGCTGGTCGCTACCAAGCGGCCAGGCCGGAATATCCCTCGGCACTGTACGAGCGGTTGATCGAGCTCACCGGGGTGACCACGGAGAGCAGACTGCTGGAGGTCGGCTGCGCGACGGGCAAGGCCACACTGCCCCTCGCCCGCAACGGATTTCGCATCACGGCCGTCGAGTTGGGCCCCGAACTGGCCGCCGTTGCCAGAGTGAATCTGGCCCCTTACCCGCTCGTCACGGTCGAACAGGGAGCATTCGAGAGCTGGTCAACACCCGAGGAGGCGGTGTACGACCTGGTCTTCGCCGCCACCGCCTGGCACTGGCTGGACCCGACGGTGCGCTACCGCCGGGCGTACGACGTGCTCAGACCGGGCGGCCACCTCGCCTTCTGGTCGGCCACGCACGTCTTCCCCGAAGGTGGCGACCCGTTCTTCGCCGAGATCCAGGAGGTCTACCGCGCCATCGGTGCCTCGGGGCCGGGCGACGACGTGCGACCACGTCCGGGCGAACTGCCTGATCAAGGCGCTGAGATCCTCGCCTCGGGCCGGTTCACGGACGTCCGGGTGCACGAATTCGACTGGGAGCTCGACTACACCGCGGAGCAGTACATCTTGCTGCTCGATACCTTCTCCGGACACCTCGCCATGCCGGACGCCGCACGAGATCGGCTCTATGGCGAAATCCGCCGTCGCGTCGCGGCACGACCGACGGGCACGGTGCGCCGCGGCTGGGGAGCGGTGCTGCACGTCGCCACTCGCCTGGACGAGGACCAACCACCGCAACCTGAACCTGACCGCCCGATGGGGCACCGCACCCGGTAGCGGCCGTGCCGCGTGCCTATCATCGTCATCGACGGCTGGCTGGGCCGGCGGATCATGCAACGTCGACCGGAGGAGCCGGAAAGTGAGCACCGTCCGCCTGTCCACCATGACCATGCCCGCCGCCGGCCTCGGCGCGGACAACCCCCTGCCGCCGCTGACATCAGCCGAACTGCCGGCCCCAGCCCCGCGTGTTGCCTCCGCCGGCGAAGAGATGACCCGCAACCTCGGTTACGGAAAGGTCAGGTCGATCCTGCCCTATACCCTGCAGGACGGGTACTCGCGCGAGTTGATCGACACGGAGTTGACCACCGCTGTCGTCCAGAACGACGTGATCCGGGCCGAATTCCTGCTGGATTTCGGCGGCCGCATGTGGTCGCTCGTTCACCTGCCGACCGGCCGAGAATTGCTGCATCGCAACCCCACCCTCCAACTGGGCAACCTGGCCTTGCGCAATGCCTGGTTCGCCGGTGGCGTCGAATGGAACCTGGGCACTACCGGGCACACCGCCTTGACCTGTGCCCCGATGCATGCCGGTCGGGTTGTCCGCGCCGACGGCATCGAGGTCTTGCGCTTGTGGGAATGGGAACGCATGCGCGAGTTGGTGTACCAACTCGACATCTGGGCACCGCCGGGGTCAGCGGTGCTGTACGTGCAGGTGCGCATCACAAACCCGAAACCTGAAGCCACGCCGGTCTACTGGTGGTCCAATATTGCCGTCCCGCAGACTCAGGACGTCCGGGTCAGCGCCCCGGCGGCATCGGCGTGGCGCGGCCAGGACGGGTCCGTGCTGGACTATGTGGACGCCCCGGTCGGCGGCCCGCTGACCTTTGACCATGCCAGTGACCATTTCTACGACATCCCTGACGGGCACCGGAAGTGGATCGCGGCACTCGACGCCGACGGCGCCGGCTTGGTCCAGACCTCGACCGACCGGCTCCGCGGACGCAAGATGTTCCTCTGGGGGTCCAGTCGCGGCGCCCAACGGTGGCAGGAATGGTTGTCACCGCCCGGCCATCCGTACCTGGAAATCCAGGCCGGTCTGGCCCGAACCCAACTCGAACACCTGCCGCTACCCGGACGCGAAAGCTGGTCATGGACCGAGGCCTACGGATTGTTGCGCTCGGACGGCGACATCCCGACCGCGTTGGAACGCCTGATCCCACGGGCGAGTCTGGAGGGTGTGCAAGGCTGTCTCGATCAGCCGCCCACCCGCATGCTGCACAGCGGATCCGGCTGGGGCGCATTGGAACAACGGGTGTGGGACTTCAACCTTCCCGGTACCCCGTTTCTGGATGCCACCATCGCTCGTCCCGAACAGCCCTGGTTCGAACTGTTGCGTACCGGCGACCTGCCCGTCCCCGATCCCGCCCAGCCGCCCGTTTCCTATGCCGTTGGCGCCCCATGGCTGGCGCGGCTCGAGGCGGCTTCGGACTCCTGGTTCACCCACCTGCACCGGGGAGTCGCCCGTTACCACGCCGACGACGTCGATGGAGCCGTCACCGCCTGGAACGCGTCGCTGACCCTGGTGCCCAACGCCTGGGCGCTGCGCAATGTGGCCGTCGTCGCCCTCCAGCGTGGCCAGATTCCTGCCGCGGCGGAGATGCTCCGTCGTGCACATGCGGCTCTACCCGGCCAACGAGCCATCACCATCGAGCTCCTGCGGGTGCTCGTCACCGTCGATCCGGACCAGGCCCTTGCCCTGGTAGATGGACTTCCGACCGAACAGCGCGCGCACGGCCGGATCCAGCTGCTCGAATGCCGGGCCGCCATCGCGGCCGGACAATTCGCCCGCGCCGGAACTCTGCTCGACTCCGGCATGGTCATCGATGACCTACGCGAGGGCGAAGATTCCCTGGCGCACCTGTGGTTCAGCTACCACCAGGCACGGCTGGGCTCCGACAGCCCGCCCACGGCCACGCTCCTGGAGCAGCGCTACCCCGTCCCGGCCGTCTACGACTTCCGGATGAAGGCCTGACCATCCAGCTGCCGGGCAGTTCCGCGGGCTCGATCGGCATGCACGGATGCATCCCGGGAATGCCGCCCACGGCAACCGGGTTCAGAACTGACATGACCGCGGCCTCTTGGGACTACGAGAACCTCACCGGTCGGCCTCCCGGAGCCCTGCTGAGCGCGATCGGGCGCGCCCTGCCCCGGGTTGCGGCGGTGCAAGCCCAGGTCGCTCCGTACGCGCGGGCTTGGCGCGCGGCAAATCTCGAGGCTCTGCACGGCGATCGCCGGCGCTGGATCGTGCTCGGCGACTCCATGGCTCAGGGAATCGGAGCCCCCAGTCCTTTCGCTGGGTGGGTGACCCAACTCCAGCAGATGGCGCAGCACCGCGGAGTCGATCTCGATGTCATCAACCTCTCGGCGAGCGGCGCCCGGGTTTCCGATGTGCTCGGCCAACAGTTGCCGGCCCTGCGTGCGTTGCCGCCCCATCGACGGAGCGCGGGTCCTGACATCGTCACTGTGTTGATCGGCTCGAACGATCTGCTCGCCCGGCGCAACCGCGAGCTCCTGCCGTCCAGGTTCGGGTCGCTGATCCGAGCGGTCCCAGCGGGTTCGATCGTCTCGACCTTGCCTCAACCCCGTCGAGCGGCGCAGGCGGTGAACGCCGAACTGGAGGCCGCCCGTGCTGCGGGTGTGCTCAAGGTATTGGACATGCACCGCCACGGCCCGCCGTCATGGCGCGGACGGCTGGCCGCCGACCATTTCCACCCCAACGAGGCCGGATATCGGGCGATTGCGGACGCGTTCCTGCCGCTGGTCCTCGAGGCCGCGTCCTGACCCCTGGACTGGATGCCGGGCGCGCACCAACCTGGGCTCGGGCCAACGATTCGGCAACGTCCCGCGCACCGTGTTCTTTCCGGACTCCGCCGACCGAGGCACGATGGATCGATGGACGACTACTTCGACCTCGGCTCGCACAGCCGCCTGGTCACCACTACCAGCCTCGAGGCCCAACGCTGGTTCGACCGCGGCCTGGTCTGGTCGTATGCGTTCAATCACGAGGAAGCCGTCCGCTGCTTCGAGATGGCAGCGACCGCCGACCCGAACTGTGCGATGGCGTACTGGGGTATCGCCTATGCCCTCGGCCCCAACTACAACAAGCCTTGGGAGGCGTTCGACGAAGCCGAGATGGCCGACGCGATCGAGCGCACCCATCACGTCGTCGATCGGGCCAGGGCCGTCATGGGCGCGGCAACTCCGATCGAGCAGGCGTTGATCGGAGCGCTCGCCGCACGCTACCCAGGCCCGGCGGTGCCGGTCGACCATTCGGTGTGGAACGCCGACTATGCCGACGCGATGGCCCAGGTGTATGCGGCGGCTCCGGATGATCTCGACGTGGTAGCGCTGTATGCCGACGCTCTGATGAACCTGACCCCGTGGCAGCTGTGGGATCTGACGACGGGCGAACCGGGCCCAGGTAGTCGGACGGTCGAGGCGAGACAGGCGCTCGACGCGGCGTTGCTCACGGATGCCGCACTCGTGCACCCCGGCGTCCTGCACATGTACATCCACCTGATGGAGATGTCACCGGCACCTGAACGGGCACAACCCATCTCGGACCGACTCCGCAGCTTGGTGCCGGACGCCGGACATCTGCAGCACATGCCCTCGCATTTGGACGTCATCTGTGGTGACTACCGCGCGGCGATCCGCGCGAACACTGCGGCCACCGCGGCTGACGAGAAGTACCGCCGTCACGCGGGGGCGATGAACTTCTACACGATGTACCGCTGCCACAACTATCACTTCACCATCTACGCAGCCATGTTCCTCGGCCAGCAGCGGACTGCCTTGGACGCGGTCGCCGGCCTCGAAGCGACCATCCCGGCTGAGTTGCTTCAGGTGCAAAGCCCGCCCATGGCGGACTGGCTCGAAGGGTTCCTGGCCATGCGGGTGCACGTGCTGATCCGCTTCGGCCGGTGGGCGGACATCACCGCGCTGCCTTCGCCACCCGACCCCGACCTGTACTGCGTGTCGGTAGCCATGCGGCACTACGCCCGTGGCGTTGCCTTCTCCGCCACCGGTCGGGTGGCCGAGGCCGAGGCCGAGCGTGACGCGTTCCACCATGCGGTGCACCGAGTGCCGCAGACCCGGATGATCTTCAACAACACCTGCCGGGACATCCTTGCCGTCGCCGCGGCCATGCTCGATGGAGAGTTGGAATATCGCAAGGGCAATCACGATGTGGCGTTCGCCCTGTTGGAGCGCGCGGTGGAGCTGGACGATCACCTGCCGTTCGACGAACCATGGGCGTGGATGCAACCGGCCCGCCATGCCCTCGGCGCGCTGCTGGTCGAGCAGGGACGCCACGCGGCGGCCGAAGCGGTGTACCGGGCCGACCTGGGTTTGGATCCGACACTCCCCCGCCAGTGCCAGCATCCGAACAATGTCTGGTCCCTGGTCGGTCTGCACGAGTGCCTGGTGGCGCTGGGCAAGTCCGGTGAGGCCGAGATCATCGGCGCTCAAGCGAAATTCGCCGCCGCGCTCGCCGACGTACCGGTGACGGTCTCCTGCTTCTGCCGCAGCGCCGACAATTCCCTGTCGTCAGCGCCGGACGGTTGCGGTGACGGCTGCGGGTGCGCCCATTGTGCGGGCACCCCCAGCATCTGACGCCTGCCGGCCGGCGCGGGTCGGCCCGGGCCGACCTGCGTCACTGCCGACGCCGGACGGTTCAGCGCGTCAGCGGTTGTCCTTGCGAGCCTGCTTGCGCCGTCCCACGGCGATGTCGGAGGCATCCCGCTTGAGCCGTCCGCCGGACTTCTGTGGTGGGCGCTTGTCCGCGGTGACCGGAGTTCTCGGTGCCTTCGGCGCGGCCGAAGGTCCGGTCGTCCTGGCCGCCTTCGCGGTTGCGATGCGATCGGCGCGCAAGCTGGGCAGCGGACTCCCGCGCGGCCTTGGCCAGCGCGGTGCTGACCCGGGCCAACGCCGCCTCGAAGATCTCCGCCTTGTCCCGCGCCCGCTGGTTCTGCGGACGGGCCTTTCCCCGCCCACCCGTGTCGGAGACCCGGGCGCTGGCTTGCCTGCGGTACTGACCGACGTACTTGGTGCGAGCGCGCCGGATCTGGGCGTGCAGGTCGAGCAACGCGTCCTCGTCGAGGCCGGCCAGGGCGTCCCTGTCGGTGGCCCTGACCACTGCCAGTTCGTCCTCGCTCAACGCCTGCGCCGCTGCGGTCACGCTCACTCCCGAGGGTCGTGGTGGCCGACGGCCGGTCCGACCGTCACGGCACATCATGTCATCGGCACCACGCCACTGCCGTGCGAGGATCAACGGGTGCGACGAGGCTGAACTCGACAACTCCTGTCCCACCACCACCAAAGCCGCCTGATCCTCGCAGCGCCCGAACGCGAAGGACGTGCCCCACCATGCGAACCCTGCTCAACATCATCTGGCTCGTGCTCTGCGGATTCTGGATGGCACTGGCCTACGTGGTGGCCGGCATCGTCTGCTGCATTCTGATCATCACTATTCCGTTCGGCATCGCGTCGTTCCGGATCGCCGGATTCGCGTTGTGGCCGTTCGGCCGGACCATCGTCCAGGACCCGGGTTCCGGTGCGCCATCGCTGATCGGCAACGTGATCTGGTTCATCTTCGCCGGCCTGTGGCTGGCCATCGGCCATCTGGTCACGGGCGCCGCTCTGTGTGTCACGATCATCGGGATACCCTTGGGTATCGGCAGTTTCAAGATGATCCCGGTATCGCTCGTGCCACTGGGGAAGATCATCGTCCCGGTCCGGGCGCTGAACGGACGGACCGCACAGATCACATTCTGAGCACCGGGTTCACCACGAGCCGCTGCCCCCACCTCCTCGGGATCGACCACCGCCGAAGCTGGACCGGCGCGACGAACCGCTCGACCGGCGCGAACCGCTGGATCCGAACGAGCGAGAGCCGCGCGACCGGTAGGACGAACGGCGGTAGCCGCCCGACGCATCGTCATCGCCGTCGTCGTACCCGTTCGCCCGGCGGTACGCCGACCAGGCCCAGCTGCCCCCCACCAGGAGGACCAGGAGCGCTATCCAGAGCACCGGGGTGCCGTCGGACGAGCTCGTCTCGCCGTCGTCACCCGAGTCGTCAGCGTTGTGCTGGCGGGACGTCGTGGGGCGTGGGGTGTAACCGGTGCCCGCGTTCCCGGCCAGTCCGGCCAACGCATTCCTGCCGGTCACCGGGTGTTCGAGGTTCCTGCGAATGGCGTCCAGCCCGGCCAGGATGCCGGTCCGATAGTCGCCCGACTTGAACTCCGGCGTGATGGTGCCGTAGATGATCTCCTCGGCTTCACCGTCGGTGAGGGTGGACTCCAGACCTGTGCCGACCTCGATCCGGACCGCCCGGTCGTCCATCGCGACGAGCAGCAGCACCCCGTTGTCCTTGTCGGCCTGACCTATCCCCCAGCTGTTGAATGTGCGGGTGGCGTAGTGCTCGATCGTCTCGTCGCCGGACGTCCTGACCACCAGGACTGCGATCTCATCCGTGGTCAGCCGCTCGTCCTCGTCCAGGATCGCTGCCACCTTCGTGCAGAGTGCGGATCCGAGCACGCCGACTTCGTCGACGCACACCCTCGCATCGGGCCTGGTCGCTGTCGGCGCTGTGGTGGCGACCTGGGACGTGCTGGTGCGTGGCGTGGACATTGCCGGGGCGGCCGTCGCGCCCGCTGCCGGCGCAAGGCACACCGCGCCGGCGAGCACGGCGATGAAGACGGCAAGCACGCGCCGGCGGGCCGACGAGGTCCGTGTCGTTGGTTCGCTCACGAACGAACCGACGTGTCCGCGGAGGTCCCGGTTCCCGCGGCGAGCACTTCGGCCAGGGCCGAGGCCAAGGCAGGCGGGAGATCGAGAGCGAGCACCCGGGAAAGTCTGGTGACGGCGGGCTGGTCGGCGGTGGCGGCGCGCATGGCCGCGACCTTGCGGTCGTGCTCCAGGTACGCCCGGTCCAGGACGGCGAAGACCGTGGCGGCCTCGTCCGGATGAACATCCGGCGACGGCAGCGGGATTTCCAGCGGCTCGTGGGTGGTCGCCGCGGCCACGGTCACCGACGCACGCGCCCCGGCATCGACCACGGTGACCGTCCAGGTGCGGGTGGTCGGCACCCATGCGCCACGGCGGGTGGGCGGGTCGATGCGCAACAGTCTGGCGGCATCGTCATAGCGCAGCAGGGTCCGTGCGATCCGCTCCTCGTCGAGGCCATCGTGGGTGCCGTCGTCCTCCACCAGCTCGAACGACCCGTCCGCACCGGGCACCACGAGGACCTCGAACGCCTCCGGGTTCGTCGGATCGTCGCTGGGCACGGTGGCTGCGTCCAGCGGGATGACGGCGCCCGCCGGGGCCAGCAATGGCAAGTTCGCGAGCGGCCGATGCAAGACGATCTCCCGGTCTCCGGCGTACCGGTTTCCGGTCAGCAGGTCCGTCCAGGTGCCCGGTGGCAGCCACGCCAGAACCGATCCCATCCGAGTCACCGGATCCGCCGGGTCCGTGATCGGCGCCACCAGCAGATGGGTGCCGAAGCGGAATTGGTTCGGCACCCCGTAGGCCTCCGGACGTTCCGGGTGGGCCCAGTACATCGGTTCGACCAGCGGTCGACCGTCGGTCGCGGCCCGATGATTCATGCTGTGCAGGTATGGGATCAGCCGGTGGCGGAGCCGCAGAAAGCGGGTGAACACCGCCTCGGTCTCCGGCGCCCATGACCACGGTTCCTTGGTGATGAACGGATTCTTGCCGGAGTGCAGCCGCATGATCGGCGAGAACGCGCCCAGCTGTATCCATCTCGCGGCAAGCTCATCATCGCGTACACCCATCATGTGACCGCCGATGTCGTGGCTCCACCAGCCGTAGCCGATGTTCGCCGCGGTGGCGGTGAATTCGGGCTGGAACCGCAACGAATCCCAGGTGATCAGTGCGTCCCCGGAGAACCCGACCGGGTAGCGGTGACTGCCCGGTCCGGCATACCGCGAAAAGGTCAGTGGTCGCCGTCGTGGCCCTTCGTCGATTCCGCGAGCGCTGTCCAGGAAGTGGAAGTGGTTGAGCATCCAGAGCGGGTCGATGCCGGCCACCCGCGAGTAGGGCCCCGATTGCCAGTCCACCCACCAGAAGTCGACACCCTGCCGCTCCAGGCCCCGGTGGAGTATGCCGAGATATGCCGCCATGAAAGCTTGATCGGTGACGTCGAAGGCGATCGGCAAACCGGCGTCGGGGTCGAGGCCCAACGCCGCGGCCATCTCCGGGTAGGCGTCCTCGAAGGCGCGCACTCCGTCGGCCGGGTGCACGTTGAGCGTCACCCGCCGGCCGCGCCGATGTACCTCGGCCAGGAACCCTGCCGGGTCGGGGAACAGCTCGCGGTTCCAGCTGTATCCGGTCCAGCCGCTGCCGTACTCCCGATCGACGTCGACCAGGTGCCAGTCCATGTCGAGCACACAAACCGAGAACGGGACTCCCGCCTCGGCGAACCTGTCCAGCAGACCCAGGTATGCCTCGGCCGAATATTCGTAGAAGCGGCTCCACCAGTTGCCGAGCGCGAACCTGGGAAGCAGCGGCGTCGCACCGGACACTGCGTACAGCGCCGCAACGGCGTCGGCATAGTCGTGGCCATAGCCGAACAGGTACAGGTCGACCCGGCTTCCGTCGCGGGGAGTCACCCAGCCGTCGTCGGTGAACAACGGGCTGCTGGAGTCGTCGATCACTGCGAAGCCCTCGCGGGAGACCACCCCCGCTTCCAGCGGCACCCGCCCGTCGGCCATGTCCAGGGTCCGGGCTGTGCCGCCGAGACCGATGGGTCGCTCGCCGTAGCGCCACACACTGTGGTAGGTGCTGACGTTGCCTCTGACCTGCACGGACAGTCCGCTGGTTGTGAAGGGGCCGCCGTCGTAGACCAGATGCAGTCGGTCAGTCAGAAGCTCGAGGTGGGCGCCTCGCTCGACAACTTCGAATTGCGGCACCGGCAGCTCGCGGTTCAAC
Organism: uncultured Actinomycetota bacterium; assembly: GCA_963834185.1. Lineage (GTDB taxonomy): Bacteria > Actinomycetota > Actinomycetes > Mycobacteriales > Nakamurellaceae > Nakamurella. The sequence goes on along the minus strand of CAWIAR010000002.1, from coordinate 230,597 downwards.
GCAAAGGTCGACGCACGGTCCTCGAACCGGCCGTCCTCGGCGTATTCGAGGCGGATCAGCCCATCGGTGAGCACGGTGAACCGGTACCGCTCGCCGGCCACGACGGCCTCGGGTGCGGCTACCGGACGACTGGGCAGCGGGTCGGGCAACGGCGGCAGCGCGGGCCGGGGCGACGAAGACACGATGCACAGTGTTGCCCAGCCGCGGCCGGTCCGTTGACCGTCGCCGATCGACGTGTCCGATCAGGGCGCCGGGCTGATCCGGATCACCCGGTCGGTGCCGTTGCCGTTGCTGGTCATGATCCACAACGAACCGTCGCCCCGGCCCTGTACCCCGCGGATCCGGCCGTAGGTGTTCACCAGGACCGGCGTCATGCCTGACACCGCGCCCGTCGACGGCGAAACCGTGAACTTCCAAACCCGCTGTCCGCGGAGAGCGCCTACGTAGAACCGGTCGCCGGCCTTGGTGTGCACCCAGGTGATGCCTGATGGCGAGGCCTCCGAGGGCGCCCAGGTCGCCGCCGGGTTGCGGAATCCGGCACGCGAACAGCTGCCTTCACAAATCGGCCAGCCGTAGTTGGCCGCCGGGATCAGGTGGTTCACTTCGTCCCGGGTGTCCTGCCCGAGCTCAGTGGCCCAGACCCGGGCTCCCTGCGGATCCACCGTGATGTCCTGGACGTTGCGGTGTCCGATGGACAACACCCGACCCCAGCCGTTGCCGCGCACGGCCGCCCCGGTCGTGGTGACCCGCAGGACCTTGCCGCCCAGGCTCTTGGTGTTCTGCGCCAGGTCGCGGTTGCCGGTGTCGCCGGTGCCGATGAACAAGCTGCTCCCCTTGAAGACCAGCCCGCCGCCGTTGTGGATCGTGCCCTTCGGGATTCCGGTGACAATCGGCTTGGGGCGGGCTGACGAGCCCAGGACGACCCGGGCGACCCGATTGTCGGTGGCCGTCGTGTAGTAGACGAAGAACGCCCGCGAACGGGAGAAATCCGGTGCCAGCGCGATACCGAGCAAACCGCCCTCGCCGGCCGGCCGCGTTTCCGTGACCGTGTACACCACCTTGGCCCGCACGCCCGGCTTGACCTGCCAGACGCGCCCGCTGTCCCGTTCGGTCACCAGCGCGCTGCCATCGGGCAACGCCGCGATGCCCCAGGGGATCGACAGACCTGACGCCAGCACCTGCGTGGTGGCCGCAGCCGCGGACGACGTCGCACCTCGGGCGGCCGGCGCCGGAGCGCTTGCGTCGGCCACCCCGGTGGGCACCGCAAGAGCGAGCACCACCGAGACGAGGATCGCTGATCGGGTTCGGGCCATGCCGACCTCCTGGAAGGGTTCGGGTCCTGGTACTAGTGCCAAGGTCCGATTGTGCGTCGGTACCCGCAACCGGGAGAAACGAAGCATGCACTCCAACGGAAAAGGAGCCCAATCATGAAACGCATGCTCGTATTCGCCTCGGCCGCCATTCTGGCGGCCGTCCCCGCAGTTCTCGGTCTGGTCGGCAACGCCTCGTTCGGCGAGAGCGTCCCGGTCCGGGTACCGGCCGGTGCCACCGTCGTCGCCGACGACCACGGCTCGTCCGACATCACCTCGACGGGTCGACCACGTCCTTACCGTCGACCACCTCGCGGACCCCGACCACGTCCCGTACCCCCAGCACGCCGAGCACCACCAGCCGGAGTACCCAGTCGACGACGGCAGCCACTCGAACCTCGGACGACCACGGCGGGGACCGCACCACCAGCCGCGAGCCCGAACCCGGCGACGACCACGGCGGTGACGATGGGTCGCGCACGTCGACGACGGCAGCCACTCGAACCTCGGACGACCACGGCGGCGACCGCACCACCAGCCGCGAGCCCGAACCCGGCGACGACCACGGCGGTGACGATGGGTCGCGCACGTCGACGACGGCAGCCACTCGAACCTCGGACGACCACGGCGGCGACCGCACCACCACCAACGAACCCGAACCCGGCGACGACCACGGCGGAGACAACAGCGGCAGTGGCAGCGGCGGCGGCTCCGACAGTGGCAGCGGCAGCGGCTCAGACAGTGGCGGCAAGCATGGCGGTGCCGACGACCGGTGATCGATCCGCATCCGGTGCAGCGCCCGCCGTGGGTCGACCTCGCGGCGGGCGTCGCGCTGCCCCCGAACCGCAGGTGCGCCGACGCCGGGTGATCGTCCAGGTGATCTGCGCCGCCGTGGTCGTCATCGTCGGTGTCGGCATCGCCGGCGTGATCGCGGCCCGCCGGCTGGCCGGCGCCGAAGCCGTGAACGATGCCGCGGGCACCGCCGACCTGCTGGCCGAGTCAGTCGTGCAGCCGGCCTTGTCCGACGGGGTGCTCACGGGGGACCCGGAAGCACTCGCCACGCTGAACTCGGCGGTACGCGATCACGTGCTCGGCGGGTCGATCGTCCGGGTGAAGATCTGGACGCCGGATGGCCGGATCGTGTACTCCGACGAACCCCGGCTCGTCGGCGAACGGTTCGACCTCGGTGAGGACGAACAGGGCGTACTGACCGACCCGATCACCCGCGCCGACATCTCGGACCTCGAGGAGCCGGAGAACGTCTACGAGCGTGGCGGCGGCCCGCTGCTCGAGGTCTACCGACCGGTGTGGACGCCGTCCGGCAGCCCCCTGCTGTTCGAGACCTACCTTCGATACGACGAGGTGCTCTCCCGCAGCAGTGAGCTCTGGCGGGGCTTCGCCGGCGTCACGTTGAGCAGCATCCTGTTGCTCGTGGTGTTGCTGCTGCCGATCGTGTGGCGGCTGCTCGACCGGCTGAGGCAGGGCCAACAACGACGCGAGGCGCTCCTGCAGCGGTCGGTCGATGCCTCCGACGACGAACGGCGGCGGATCGCCGGCACCCTGCACGACGGCGTGGTCCAGGACCTCGTTGCCACCGCCTATGGGCTGGCCGGCGCCGCCGAGCGCACCCGAACCGCCGATCCAGCCGCAGCCGCCGAACTCGACCGGGCCTCCGAGACCGTGCGCGGGTCCGTCGGGGGTCTGCGCAGCCTGTTGGTCGATCTGTATCCGGAGAACCTGACCAGCGCGGGCTTGCGAGCGGCGGTCGACGACCTCGCCGGCCCTCTGCGCCAACGCGGCATCACCGTGAGCGTCGACATGCCCGAGTCGAGCCCCCTGTCCGACGCCGACGATCGGCTGCTCTATCGAGTCACCCGGGAATGCCTGACGAATGTGTTGCGCCATGCCCGGGCATCGTCGGTGCACATCGGGCTGGAGACCGACGACACCGGTGTCACCCTGGAAATCGCCGACAACGGTGTCGGTTTCGACCCGGCGATGCTCCCGTCCGCGGTCGATGCCGGTCACTTCGGCGTCCGCGCGCTGACCGATACAGTTCGGCAGGCCGGCGGCAGGCTGCGGGTATCCACCGCCGTCGGCGCGGGCACCCGCTGGCAACTGAGGATGGACAGGTGACTGACCCCGACCACGCCCCCGCCGGAACCACGGTGCTGGTGGTGGACGACCACCCCATGGTCCGGGCCGGGCTACGTGGCCTGTTGGAAAGCACAGCGGACCTGGTGGTCATCGCAGAGGCTGCTTCGGGCGAGGACGCCGTCACCTCAGCCGCCGCCCAGCACCCCGACGTGATCCTGATGGACCTTTCCATGCCCGGTATCGACGGCGTCGAGGCGACTCGCCGGATCGTGGGCGCTGACCCGCAGGCCAAGGTCGTCGTGCTCACCTCCTTTCATGACCAGGACCGGGTGCGGGCCGCGGTCGCCGCGGGCGCGATCGGGTATTTGCTCAAAGACAGCGAACCCGGCGACCTGCTCACCGCCGTGCGGGCCGCTGCCGCTGGTCACGCACCCCTGGACCCGCGGGTCACCCGCGCCCTGCTTCCGGGCTCCGCCCCATCCACCGAGGGGCCCGCAGCTCCGGAACTGAGTCCACGCGAACGAGATGTGCTGGACCAACTGGTCAAGGGTTTGTCCAATCGGCAGATCGCGCGCGCGCTCGGCATCAGCGAGAGGACGGTGAAGGTGCACCTCGGGCATGTGTTCCGCAATCTCGGTGTCAACGACCGCACCAGCGCCGCCCTGTGGGCGCGCGATCACCAGTACTGACCACTGCACTCGGGGCGACGACCCGCTCGTCACTCCCTCGGGCCCGCACCGTCCCGTTCGTCCGGTTCGCGTCGTGCTGTCGCACCCGTGGGCCACTGTCGGTCACGGTCATCTCCATCGTTCGCGTCTGTTCGGCTCATGGTCGGCACACAGGCTTCACACGGACACCCTGGGGGCCTAGGTTCTCCCTTTGGCCCCCACCAGGGTCATTTCGCCGACCGGCCATCCATGCCTTCGGCGCCAGACACCATCGTCGATGCGACGAAGACCGGAGGATCTGCCCGATGAGTCCTGTTTCCCGACGTACCCTGCTGGCCGGCGGCGCCGCTACTGCAGCGAGCGTGCTGGCCGGCGTCGGCTTCGTGGAGACCGCCTCCGCCGGCGGTGGTGGCCACAAACCGGGGCACCCGTCGCCGTCGACCTACCGGTTGACCGTCATGGGTACCACCGACCTGCACGGGAACGTCTTCAACTGGGACTACTTCAAGAACACCGAATACGACGACGCGGCGCACAACGACATCGGGCTGGCCAAGGTCTCCACTCTGGTCAACGCCGTGCGCAAGCAGCGCGGGCGCGGCAACACGCTGTTGATCGACGCCGGTGACACGATCCAGGGCACCCCGCTCGCGTACTACTACGCCAAGATCAAGCCGATCTCGCGTCGGGTCATCCATCCGATGGCCGCCGCGATGAACCTCATGGACTATGACTGCGCCGCGCTGGGCAATCACGAGTTCAACTACGGCATCCCGTTCCTGCGAACCTGGCAGAGCCAGTTGGACTTCCCCCTGCTGGGTGCGAACGCGTTGGACGCCAAGACCGGTCGCGCCGCGTTCCCGCCGTACACGATCAAGGTGATCCGTCCCGATCGCGGCCGGCGGCCGATCAAGGTCGGCATCCTGGGCCTGACCAACCCGGGCATCGCGATCTGGGACAAGGCCAACGTCGAGGGCAAGATGACCTTCGACGGCCTGGTCGAGCAGGCGAAGCGGTGGGTGCCATGGCTGCGCCCACGGGTCGACGTGCTGCTCGTCGCGGCGCACTCGGGGGCCGACACGTCCTCGTCGTACGGTGACGCGCTGCCCTACCCGGAGAACGCCTCCACGCTGGTGGCCCAACAGGTTCCGGGCATCGACGCGATCCTCGTCGGGCACGCGCACCTGGAGGTCCCGCAGCGCATCGTCACCAACACCGCGACCAACAAGCCGGTCGTGCTGTCCGAACCGCTGAAGTGGGGCGAACGGCTCACCGTGTTCGACGTAGACCTGAACTGGGATCATCGGCACGGCTGGCAGGTGCAGTCCGTCTCGTCCCAGGTCCTGAACTCCAACACCGTCGCCGAAGATCCCCGCGTCGTCAGGGTCACCCAGGCCGCGCACGACGCGACCCTGGACTACGTGAACTCGGTGATCGGCACGGCAACCGAAGCGATGTCGTGCGCCACCGCACGCTACGAGGACACCGCAGCGCTGGACTTCATCAACTACGTGCAGTCGGACGCGGTGACCAAGGCGCTGGCCGGAAGCGCGTACGCGTCACTCCCGGTGTTGTCCATCGCTGCGCCGTTCAACCGGGACGCGGCGATCCCGGCCGGCGACGTTTCGGTGCGGGACGTGGCGGCGCTGTACATCTACGACAACACCTTGCAGGCCGTGGTGATGACCGGCGCACAGGTGAAGTCCTATCTGGAGTTCTCCGCGCAGTACTTCAAGGCCGTCACCGGCCCGGGACCGTGGACCCCTGATCAGGTGACCAATGCGGTCACCGCCACCGCGCCCAACGGCACGCCGGACTACAACTATGACGTGATGGGCGGTTTCACTGCGGCGCTGAGCTACGGGATCGACCTGGGGCAGCCGGTGGGCGCACGGATCACCGGCCTGTCCTACGCCGGAACAGCCATCGACCCGGCAGCCCAGTTCGTGGTGGCCATCAACAACTATCGCGCATCCGGCGGCGGCAACTTCCCCGCCACCAGCGGCAACCCAGCCGTGTACAACGCCCAGGTGGAGATCCGTCAACTGATCATCGACTGGGTCAGCGCCAACGGCACCATCGACCCGTCGGTGTTCCATACCGTCGACTGGGAGTTGACCTACAACGGCACGCCGCTGCAGATCACGGCCTGACCGACACTCACGGGAGCCCGTCCGGCCGATCATCGGCCGGGCGGGCTCCCGTCTCGGGTACTAGTACCAAGGTCCGATTGTCGACCGACCGGGGTTGCACGAAGGGTGGAGTGAGCCGGAGAACCGGTACCGCCCAGGCGAGTCACCTCGCCCAGCCCCCGAGGACGACCATGATCACATCACTGCTCCACGTCGGCCGGACCGCTGCGCTCGTCGTGGCGATAGCCGGCTCCGTCGCCGTCGCGGCCCCGGCCACGGCCGGCGCCAAGGGCGGCGGCACCGGCGACTTCGCCGTCACTGTCAATGGAACCACCTACAATCCGGCGGTCGGGCGCGACGTCAAGCTCAAGGACGTCCCGGTTTCCGGCCTGGTCGCGGTCCGCGGCCGCCACGTGACCTTCGACATCGACCCGAGCACGCTCGGCGTGTACCGATACTCGTTGACCGGCTTGGCGGATCCACTGCGGATGGTCACGGCCCCGACGGTGATCTTCGCGTCGAAGGTGCCGACGTTGAGCGCGGCCCAGCGGGCCGGAGTACGGATCCGAGATCTGGAAGTCAAGGACGACACTGTGACCGTTCGGTTCCAGGCGGCCGGCGGCACGCTCAAGGTGCAGGCCAAGGACCAGCCGCAGGGTGGGATCTTCCAGATGGAGCCGGAGTTCACCTCGGCCGTGGAGATCGTGCACACCCTCGGGCCCGGCCTGTTCTACTTCGTCAACGAGTTCACCGGCAAGATCAACTTCGGCGACGGCATCGATGCGGTGACGCCGGCGCAGAGCGCGACCGGGTACCACCAGATGCTGCTCGGTAAGGACAGCCCGCAGGTCGCCACCAAGACCTTCCAGGACGGCACGGTCACCAAGTGGCTGGTCACCTCGGGCGGCCGAATGGGCGGGGTACTCGGTGAAGACGCCATCGAACTTTCGCAGGGCGCAACGAACTGCACCAGTAAGTGTCAGGCGCAGAACCGGATCCGCGGCTCGCTCCCGGTCCCGCCGGACCCGACCAACCCGACACCGATCGGCGGCTGAGCCCTTCTCCACCGTCCGGCGAAGGGTGAGTGAGACCTCACCCTTCGCCGGACCGTGTGGCGTCCGCCGCGCTCCGGTGGACTCAGGCCCGGGCGATGCCGGTCGTGAGGCTGCTGCGAACAGCACGTCCCAGAGCCGCACCGACGCCGGCCGGCGCGGACTCTGCTCGCCAGGCCACGTGACCGTCGGGGCGGACCAACACCGCACCGGAGCCGGCGATGCCATACCGCTCGTGGAAGTCTCCGTCGGGATCGGTGAACTCCACCCCGCAACTGAGCACGCGGAACGGCAGCAGCGGGTCGACAACCTCGGCCGCCGCCGACCTCCAGTCATCCGCATCCTTGCCGGTGAGCAGGGTGAGCCGGCCGTCGAACAGATCGACCGTGGACATGAGCCCGTCGCCGAAGCCGAGCCAGGTGTGCGGCGCGCGGGACCCCGGCTCTGCCGACTGCCGATAGACCGACCGATCCACGGCGCCGTCCTGATCGGCCTGATACACCGGCCCCAGGTCCGCCCACAGGGAGTCGGTCACCGACTTTCCGCCGCCGGTCATCGAAGCCAACGTGTTCGCCAGGCCGACCGGACGACGCTCCTGCTCGTAGCTGTCCAACAGTTCCGGATAGGCGAACCCATTCAGCACCCAGGCGAGTTTCCAACCCAGGTTGTGACCATCGTGGATGGCTGTGTTCATCCCCATCGCGCCCATCGGAGTCATTCGGTGAGCGGCGTCACCGACCAGGAGAACGTTGCCGGTCCGGTAACTCTCGGCCACCCGCGCCGCAAAGGTGAACGACTGCAACGCCAGCACCTCCGGCTCGACGGTCGGGAATCCCGACGCCGTCCTGATCAGGTCGACGAAGCCCGCGGCGGTGAAGTCCGACGGCTGCTGGCCCCGGGCCAGCTGGTGGGCATACACCCAACGATCGGTTTGATCCGTCGGTAGGAAGATGCCGGCGCCATCGGGTCGCTCGACCCGGAACAGAGCGCTCCGGGCGTGTTCGGGGACCGGCCTCAGGTCGCCTCGGAACAGCGCGGAGACGAAACTGCCGAGGTTGTCCGGCCCGTGCACCGCAATGCCGAGTTCTTCCCGGATTCCGCTCGCCGGACCATCGGCAGCCACCAGGTAGCGAGTTCGGACCGTCTCGACGGCGCCCGTGTGACCGTCACGCAGGTGCACCGTGACGGCGTCACCCTGCTCGAATCCGATCAGCTCCGTGCCGAACCGAACCTGGCCCCCGAGGCGGAGCAGTTCCTCCACCAGCAGGGGTTCCAGCTCGTCCTGTGGGCAGATGGCCGGCGCGGTAGGACTCAGCTCGCGCGCTCGGTCCCGGCTCGGGAACCCGAGCGGCACCGTCGCCAGCGGCGGGCTCGCCAGGTCCATCGCGATCGTCATCGTCGGCTCGCGATCCATGCTGACGGCCCTGATGCGGTCGCCCAAACCGAAGGTGCGCAAAATCTCCATGCTCCGGGTGCTGATCCCGGTGGCCTTGGGAAAGATGGAGGTCGATGCATGGCGTTCGACCACCATGGGACGAATGCCGTTGCGGGCCAGGGTGAGCGCCGTAACGAGCCCCGCCGGACCGGCTCCGGACACGAGAACGGGGTACTGAGGGTGGCGGCGTCGCGCCCGCAGGCGGTGCCGCTCGGCCATGAGTTCGCCGGCCAGCGCATATGCGTACATCTCGATTGCTCCTTCCCGGCGTGCTGGATGCGCGCCGACCGGACATCAGCGTGCGGTGGTGCGCAGAGGGACGGATCGGTGGTGAGTACGGATTTAGCGCGGGCGCAGACCCAGCGCAGCCAACAGGTCGGCCCGATTTCGCCCGTTGGTCTTGGCCAGCAGGTTCGAGACATGCGTCTCGACGGTGCGCTCGGAAAGGTAGAGCCGTCCCGCGATCTCCGCATTGGTCATGCGCTGCCCAACCAGGTACAACACGTCCATCTCCCGGCTGGTGACTCCGACGCGGCGCAAGTCGGGCGGCACGGCCGTACTGCCCCGGCCTCGTCGCACCGAGACACCCGCCCGTCGCAGCAGGTCACGGTTGGTCCGGGCGAGACGGTCAGAGCCGTCGGCGGCGTCCTTGTCCGGTTCTGCGGCGGATTCGAATACGGCTAGATCGGCCCTCAGCACGCCGACCGGGTCACCCCAACCGTCGGCGATCTGCGCGCCGGCCGTGATCTGCCGAATCAATCGGCGCCACCAATGCATACCCGCAAGAAGGGTGTTCGCCTCCTCGAGCAGCCGTTCGGCGGTGGCCGCGTCGCCCGTTCGGCCGGCTACCACGGCGTCGGCGGCCAGCACCGCCGCGCGATTCACCGACCGCAGAACCGCCGGTGACCGCCACAGGCGGTCCCGCGCTGCTGCAGCGGCGGGCTCGCCTCCCACGGTCAGGACGAGAGCCCACAGGCCCCAGAACGTCAGAGGCGCGACAACCCGGCTGTCGCCGAGGCGCTCGACGCCCGCATCGAGCCGGTCTGCTGCGGTCCGGAGATCGTTGGCCATGAGCGCTGCGAGCGCCTCACCGAACATGGGCATGGCCCTGGCCTCAATCGGTGCCTGCGGCAGCGCGGCTGCTCGGTCGAGCACAGCAAGTCCGACCGACACTTCGCCGGCGACGACCCGGCCGAACCCGCTGAACGTCTCCAACATGGCCTGGAGTGCGGTCAGGCCGATATCGGCGGCCAGTTGGGCGGACGGCCTGGCAACGGCGGCTCCGGCGACGGGACCGTCAACCACCTGTGCGGAGTCGGCGATGAGCACGTCGATCGAGAGCACCCGGACCAGCATGCCGCTCTCCTGGGCGAGGGTGCGCGCCCGGCTGAGATTCTCGGGGCGCTCGTCGGTGAGCAGTTCGACCGTGCCCATGCATGCCAACGCATCGATGAGTTCCGGTCCGAGGTGGTGGGCCCGGGCGAGGCGGGCACTCTGCCGGAACGCCGCCGTCGCCGCCGCGGGGTCGTTGAGCTGCCGGCACCGGCCGAGCACCTGGAGTGCCTGGCATTGCTGGTCGGCCAGGCCGTCCCGTTCGGCAGCGACGAGCGCCCTGGTCGCAAGGTCCGAGGCCCGGTCCGGATCGCCGGCGCCGAACATCGCATCCGCGGCGGTGGCCAAGGTCCTGGCGTCTTCGTCGCGGCCCGCCCGAGCCAGGTACTCCAGCGCGGACTCCCACCGACCGTCGGCGACGCAGGTGCGGGCCAGCTGCCAGCAGAGATCGGCGTGCTCCTCGGCCAAGGTCGTCCGTAGCGCGGCCTCACCGAGGTCCACCGCGGCCGAGGTGTGCCCGAGCTGGGCCCGAACCCGCACCCGTTGGGCCGCCAGACCCGCTGCACCAGGCAGGATCTCGGCGGCCCGGTCGAGCAGCGCGGACGCCGTGCGAAGGGCGCCGAGGTCGGCAGCCCGCGCGGCTTGCTCGCGCCAAACCTCCGCCGCCTTGTTCGGCTCGCCGGCACGCAGGTACAGGGCCGCCGCAATCGCATCGTCGTCCGCCGTGCGGTCCGGTGACCCGGTGATGCAGTCGGCCCCGCGTCGCGCCAGGGTCGCCTGCAGCGCCGGGTTGATCTGGTCGAGCACCGCGTCCCTGGTCAGCACGTGCCGCCAGTGGAGCCACTCCGAGCTCCCCATGCCCGGCTCGGCCGGGGTCGCTCCACCCGTGACCAGTAGTTGAACCTCGGCGGCCGCCCCGAGGCCGTCGAGGACGTCGTCCTCCGTCAGTCCGGTGACCGCCGGCAGGATCCGCCACGACACGTCGGAACCAAGGACCGCGGCCGCCTCGACGACCCTTCGATGAGCCGGCGTCAACCCGCTCAGCCGGCCGGACACCAGGGCGGCGAGGGTCCGCGGCACCGGTGCCCCGGGCTCGTCGGAGGCAACCCATCCGTGCTCCGAGCCGCGAAGCGAGCCGGATTCGACCAGTCCGGCCAGCAGCTCCTCGACCAGCAGGGGCACTCCGTCGGAACGTTCGCGCAGGAAGCGCAGCACCGACTCGGGTGGATCGGCGTCGCCGAGACAGTCCTGGGTCATCTGCCGGATGCTCTCGATGTCGAGTCGCCGCAGCGGGAGTCGAAGGGCGTCGATCCTTCCCAGCGGATCGAGCGGACCCAGCCGATCAGGGGCCGGGGATCGCGCGGCGAGCACCATGGCCACCGGTGAATCGCGCAGCGCGCGCGCCAAGTACTCCAGCGTGGCCCCGGTGTCCGCGTCTACCCATTGCAGTTCGTCGAGGACCAGGAGACAGCCTCGTTCGGCCCCGATCAGTCGGAACAGCCGGAGCAGGGCTTCTCCGGTCAGCACGACCTGGTCGACCTCCGGGTCTGGCAGTGAGGCCTCCCCGGACCAACCCGGTATCAGGCGGCCGAGGGCTGCCCGGAACGGGGCCAGCTCCGCGACGTCCGGCAACGCTGTACCGCGCAGGTGGCCCAGCAGGGCCTCCGACAGGGGGCGGTAGGCCCCGTTTCCGGGGGCCGCGCGACCGCTGAGCACGACCAGGCCGGACGCCGCTGCCCCGGCTGCGACCTCGGTGAGCAGCCTGGACTTGCCCAGTCCGCTTTCACCGGTGACCAGGGCGGCGCCCCCGTGGCCCGCCACCGCACGTTCCAGCAGCGCGGTGAGCTCGGCACGTTCAGCCGCCCGTCCGGCCATCGACGCTCGGCGCAAGGCACGGGTCATCAGGTAAGTAGAACGGCTGAACGTTGCTACGGCCAGCGTGCGCAGGCAACCGCCCGGCAACCTCGGCGGAATGGGCCATGGCGGCCTCGCCGGCGCTCGCCTCGACAGCTGTGCCCATGGCGGCCTCGCCGGCGCTCGCCTCGACTAATTGGGTACCCGGCACGGATCCGGACACCAACCGGCAACGCGATGGTGGATGCACTGCGGCACCGAACGAGGTGCCGCCCATCGCACGAGGAGAAGACATGAGCATGCTGCGACGACGAATCGCTGGTCTGCTGGCCGTATTGACGCTGGCGGGGTCGCTGGGCACGGTGGTGGCCGGCGCCGCCGGTGCGTCGCCCGGCGTCGGCCACCCACACCACACCATGGCCTTTGCCACCGAAACCCTCCAATTTGCCGTGGTTGACGTGGGTCCGCCCGGACCGGCCCTGGGCGTCGGTGACGAGATTGTCAGCTCGGACACGGTGTACCAGGCCGGCAAGGCGGTAGGCACGGATGGTGTGGTCTGCGTCGTGGTTCGTTCCACGCCCTACTCGATCACCTGCCAATGGACAATGACCATGGTGCTTCCGGCAGGTCAGTTGACGTTGCAGGGACTCGCCGACGGGCCGGCCGGTCCGCCGACCACACCGCTGCACTTCTCGATGGCGGTCACCGGTGGCACCGGACTGTTCGTCGGCGCGCAGGGGGTCGCGGAGATCGTGGACAACCCTGGCGGTCGCGAGGAGATCGAGATCCGCCTCGAGCGCTGAGCTCGCCCGCTCAGCGCATTGCATCGTCCGATCGCGGTCGTCCAGGAGGAACGTCCGGCAGGGTTGATCCCACGTCACCTCCTGCCGGACGTCGCCTGAGCCTCGAATTCGGATCCGTCGGCCCGGTCCAGGCGCTCCCGGAAGGCGTCAACGGTGCCCGGCCACAGCAGAGTGAGCCGGCCGGATCGTGGATCGACGTACCAGTTCTGGCAACCGCCGGTCAGCCAGGGAGTCGCCGCAGCGGCCCGATCGATCTCGGCGGAGTACGCGGCCTCTGCTTCCGCCCGCACCTTCAGCACCCCCCCGCGCCGACGCCGATGGCGCAGCGCCCGGACGACGTAGTCGGCCTGGACCTCCGTCATCAGGACCGATGAGTTGTGACCGAGAGATGCATTCGGGCCGTTCAGCACGAACAGGTTCGGGAACCCGGCGACTGCGGTCGAACCGAAGGAGGTCATGCCGCCCGCCCAGTGCTCGGCCAGCGTTCTGTGTTCGCCCCGGACAACCTCTGCGTAGGGCTGGCGGGCCGACGCGAAGCCGGTGGCCAGCACGAGAACGTCGGCCCGACAGCTGGTTCCGTCCGCCGCTACCAGCGTACTGCCGTCAACCGCGGCCAGCGCCGCCGGAACCAGGGTGACGGCGCCGGAGGCCACCGCCGGGTAGAAGTCGTCGGAGAGCAGGACCCGCTTGCAGCCGAACGCGTAGTCCGGTGTCAGCGCGGCACGCAGGGCCGGGTCGGCCACCTGGGACGCGAGATGAGCCTGCGCGAGTGCCCGAGCGCTCGACGCCGCCGCCGGATCACCCGAGCGAGAGGCGAAGCGAGCCTCTCCCTCCACGTACAGCGAGGAGCGCAGGGCCCGCAGGGAGGCCGGGTCCGCGGCGAACTCGGCCCGCTCGGCGGCGGAGTAGGCCCGCGCGTCGCGCGGCACGATCCAGGCCGGGTCCGCTGGAACAGCGTGACCGGGCCGAGCTCGGGCCAGTTCGGGCACCAGCTGGACCGCGCTGCGCACCGGTCCCGACCACCGCGACCCGGCGCCACGTCAAATCGGCCGGTGTGGTCCCACCGGCGGTGTGGAACAGCGGTCCGGGGAACGTCTCAAGGCCGGGCAACGCGGAATGGCCGGCTCGGTCAGGCGGCCGCAGGCCAGCACCAGTACGTCCGCGCGCAACGTGCGGGCGTGCGGGCCGCCCAGTTCCAGCCGCCAGCACTGGGTCACCGCGTCCCATGTCGCGGTATCGACCAGCGGGTCTCGAACTCCGGCCGGATGTGCTCCTCATCGGCGCCCCGCTCCAGATAGCAACGGATCTCCGCTCCCGGTCGCATACACGCCCGACCAGTGCGGATTCGGGTGGGCGGAGAACCCGTAGAGGTGGCTGGGCACGTCGCAGGCGATGCCGGGATAGGTGTTGTCCCGCCAGGTGCCGCCGATCGCGGCCGCCCGCTCCAGGACCACGAACGAGGTCGATGCCGCTGCGGCGCAGCGCCATCGCCATCCCGAGACCGGAGAACCCGGCACCGACGACGGCCACCTCGACATGCCCGGCCGCGACGCTCATCGGATCGCGACCTTGCGGTCGGCGGGCGGTTCCCGATAGTCGGTGGTGCGCTGCCGGAACGGCCGGAACAGCTTGCCCACCAACGCGGCCGCGTCAGCCACCGGCAGTTCCAGGCCGTACTCGACGCCGGCTTGCGGCTTGACCCGGCCGTCCAGCAGGGTTCCGCCCAGGTCGTCACCGCCGGCGGCCAACAGCATCGCAGCGGTTTCCCGGCCGACCCTGGTCCACGGGATCTGAATGTGTCCGACGCTGCCGGTGAGCAGCAGCCTGGCCACGGCCACCATCGCCCGGTGTTCGTCCATCGTGGTCCGGCCGGCGACGAGCGGAACGGCGTGGCCGGGCAGCGGGATGGGCACGAACTCGGAGAACCCGCCGCCCGCACCCGCGGTCGTCGCCAGGGTCTGCAACCGGCGCAGCTCGCGCAGGTGGGCGATCCGCTCCGCCGCCGTCTCGACATGCCCGTAGAACAACACGACGGTGGACCGGAACCCGGCGCGGTGGGCCGCGGTCATCGCCTCGTACCAGCGGTCGATGGGCAGGTCGCCGGGGGCGACCAGCGCGCGGACCCGCTCGGAGAGGACCTTGACCCCGGTTCCGGGCACCGAGTCGACCCCGGCCGCCCGCATCGCCGACAACGCGTCGGACAGACCGAGTCCCGTCCGATCGGCGAGGTCCCAGATGTCCTGCGGCCGGTACGCGTGCAGGTGCATCCGCGGAGCACCGGTCTTCACTGCCCGGGCAATGCCCAGATAACCGGCTGCGTCCTCGGATGCCGGGACGCACACCCTGCACGCAGATCTCGTTCGCGCCGAGCTCCCAGGCATCGGCGGCAATCTCGCTGACCTCGGCAAGGGTGAACGTCGTCGGGTCGTCGGTCGAACCGGACCGCAGGCCGGACGAGGTCAGGTTGCGGTTGATCACCAGGCTGACCGCCTCGCCGACGGTGTAGCGGCGCAGGTCGTCCGCGGTGCGCGACCACGACTTCGAGGTCGTCACCCACTGCGGTCAGCAGCAGCTCCCACTGGGCATCGTCAAGCGCCAGTGGGTCCGCGGCGGCCGCGTCGGCGAGCCGTCGGACCGTCCGGTCCGCACGAGCCCCAGAGTTCGGATTCGCAGCGACCGACGGCCGACGCACCGGGGTCGTCGGCCCCGAACCGGCGGCCAGCCCGGTTTCCGGATCGGCCAGCCTGGCCACCCCGGCGCGCAGGCCAGGGTCGATCCACTCGCCGGCGTCGAGCACGTACTCCGGGTGGGCGGTCAGCCGCTCCGACAGGGTGAAGCCGAGATCGGCGGTGCGCGTGGCAAGTTCATCCAGGTGCGGCCAAGGGCGTTCGGGATTGACGTGATCCGCGGTCAACGGCGAGACGCCGCCCCAGTCGTCGGCGCCTGCCCGCACCAGTAGGTCGAACTCGGCCGGATCGGACAGATTCGGCGGCACCTGGATCCGCATCCGGGGCCCACACACCAGCCTGGCCACCGCGACCGCTGCCACGTGCTCGAGCACCGAGGCGTCGGGGTTGGCCCGCATCGCGGTGCGCGGCTTGGCGCGGAAATTCTGCACGATGATCTCCTGCAGGTGCCCGTGCCGCTCCTGGATGTCACGCAGGGCGACAAGGGATTCGCCGCGGTCCGCGAGCGTCTCCCCGATTCCCACGAGAATGCCGGTGGTGAAGGGGATCCGCGCAACCCCTGCGTCCTCCAGCACGGCTCAGCCGCACGGCCGGATCCTTGTCCGGCGAGCCGTGATGCACCTGGCCCGGTTCGCTGAACAGTCTGCGCGAGGTGGTCTCCAGCATCATCCCCATCGACGGCGCGACGGGGCGCAAGGCCCGTAGCTCCGAGGCACTCATCACGCCGGGATTCAGGTGCGCCAGGAGACCCGTCTCGGCGGTGATCAGCCGGGCCATCGCCCCGACGTAGTCCAGCGTCGTTGCGTACCCGTGTTCGTCCAGCCAGGCCCTCGCCTCCGGCCACCGTTGCTCCGGTCTGTCCCCCAACGTCAGCAGGGCTTCCTTGCAGCCGAGCGCCGCACCCTGCCGCGCCACGGCCAACACCTGTTCCGGGGACATGTATGCGGGCTTGTGCTTGCGCAGCAGCTGCCCGGGCGTGTCGACGAAGATGCAGTAGTGGCAGCGGTCCCGGCACAGGGTGGTCAGGGGGACGAACACCTTGCGGGAGTATGTGATCACCCCGGAACGGCCGACGGTCGACAGGCCTTCGTCGCGCGCCGCGCCGGCCAGCGCCACCAGTTCGTCGAACTCAGCGCCGGTCGCCGCCAACAGCGCAGTGATGGAGGCTGTGTCCAGTCGCTCGCCCTGCCCGGCCAGCGCAAGCGCACGTCTGATGTCCGACCGCTGCGGGGCCGCGACCGTCGTCATACGGCGTTCGCCACCCATCGTCGGCTTTGTCCCACGCTGTGCACGCCGTCCTCTCCACCCCGCGATACCGGTCCGTCTGGACGGGCAACGTTCCCAGTCTGCCGTCCCCGGCCTCGGCGACTCGCGGCGGCAGTCCGCGGACTCGCACCCTGCGGGTTGCCATGCTCCTGCGTCGATGCGAACATGTGTTCGTGTCAGGTCGGTCAACTGCTCGGTCACCGCGACCGCAGATCCGTGCGCGGGACGAGGCGAGCATCCTGCACGCGGACCTGGACGCGTTCTTCGCCTCGGTGGAACAACGTGACGACCCTGCGCTGCGGGGCCGGCCGGTGGTCGTCGGCGGCGGGGTCGTGCTGGCAGCCAGCTACGAGGCCAAGGCCCGCGGCGTGCGAACGGCGATGCCGGGATTCAAGGCTCGCCGGCTCTGCCCCGACCTGATCAACGTCCCGCCCCGGTTCGAGGCGTACACCCAGGCCAGCCGCGATGTCTTTGCCATCTTCGAGAACACCACGCCGCTGGTCGAGGGCATCTCGATCGACGAAGCCTTCCTCGACGTCGGCGGGCTGCGCCGGTCCGCCGGGTCCCCGGAGTGGATCGCGGCGCGGCTGCGCGCTCGGGTGCTGGCCGACGTCGGCTTGGCGATCACCGTCGGAATCGCCCGGACCAAGTTCCTGGCCAAGGTGGCGAGTGCCGTGGCCAAGCCCGACGGCCTGTTGCTCGTACCCCCGGACGGCGAGGAGTCCTTTCTGCATCCGCTGCCGATCGAACGACTCTGGGGGGTAGGCAAGGTCACCGCCGAGAAGCTGCATGCGATCGGTGTCACCACGGTGGCGGACCTGGCCGCGATGAGCGAACACGGGCTGAGTTCGTTCGTCGGCCCTGCCTCCGGCCGCCACCTGCACGCCCTGGCCCAGTTGCGCGATCCCCGTCCCGTGGTCACCGGGCGGCGCAGGCGGTCCATCGGCTCGCAGCGCGCTCTCGGCTCCGGACCGAAGTCGGAGCACGACATCGATGCCGCCCTGGTCGGACTGGTCGACCGGGTGACCAGGCGGATGCGGGCGGCACAGCGCAGCGGCCGTACCGTGACTTTGCGCCTGCGCTTCGACGACTTCACCCGGGCCACCCGGTCGCACACCTTGGCGTATCCGACGTCGCGGACCGACCCCATCCTGGCCACCGTGCGCGATCTGGTCGACGGAGCGATGCCGATGATCCGCCGCCAGGGACTGACCCTGGTCGGCGTGTCGATCGCCAACTTCGACGGCGACCCCGACCAGCTGGAACTGCCGATCGTCGGATTGCCCGGCGATGCGCTGGACGGTGCGGTGGATCGGGTCCGCGACAAGTTCGGCAGCGCCTCGCTGACCCGGGGTGCGCTGCTCGGCCGGGACCCAGGGATCACGATGCCGATGCTTCCCCTCGATTAGGGTCACTGGCATGGCCGGCAAGTCCACCACCCCAGCGGTCGAGCTCGAGGTCGGCGACCGGATCGTCCGGATCTCGAATCCCGACCGGGTGTACTTCTCCGCCCGAGGCGAGACCAAGCTCGACCTGGCCAACTACTACCTGTCGGTCGGCGAGGGCATCGTGCGGGCGCTGCGCGAGCGTCCCTGCATGCTGCACCGGTTCCCGGACGGGGTCGACGGCGAGAAGGTCCACCAGAAGCGCCTGCCGCACGGTGCCCCGCCGTGGGTGCAGACGGTGAGAGTGCACTTCCCCCGGTACAACCGGGACGCGGACGAGCTGTGTGTCACCGAACTCGGCTCGGTGATCTGGGCCGTGCAGATGTCCACCGTCGAGTTCCACCCGTGGAACTCCCGACGCGCCGACACCGAACGGCCGGACGAGTGGCGGATCGACCTCGATCCCATGCCGCTGTGCGGTTTCGACCGGGTCCGCAGGGTGGCCAGAGTGGCCCAGGAGGTGCTGGACGAGCTCGGGGCGGTCGGCTGGCCGAAGACCTCGGGCGGCAAGGGCATGCACATCTACGTCCGGATAGCCCCCGACTGGGGATTCGCCGACGTCCGACGGGCCGCCCTGGCCTTTGCCCGGGAGGTCGAGCGGCGGGCACCCGACGACGTCACCACCACCTGGTGGCGCAAGGACCGGGACCCGGAGAAGTTGTTCGTCGACTACAACCAGAACGCCCGCGACCACACCATCGCGTCGGCGTATTCGGTGCGGGGCGTGACCGAGGGCACGGTTTCCACCCCGATCCGCTGGGATGAGGTCGACGACGTCCTACCCCGCGACCTGACCATTGCCACCGTGCCCACTCGCTTTGCCGAACTGGGCGACCTGCACGCCGGGATCGACGCGACCGTTTTTCGTCTCGAGCCCCTGCTGGAGTGGGCCGAGCGGGACGAATCCGCCGGCGCCGACGAAGGTGGGCCGGCGGACCTGGCCGACTGACGCCGGGCAGCTCCATGCGCTTCGGTTGTGCCGAACCGGCCCTTCCCGGCCGCACTGTTGCGACGTAGCGTCGAGGTTCGCTCACGGAGGGAGACCCCGATGACGGTACGAAGGTTTCTCGGCGCACTCGCCGCGGTCGTCGTGCTGGTGACCGCGGGCGCGACGCCGGCGCCGGCTTCAGCCGTCCCCCGCGCCGACCTCGAGGTCACCGCAGGTCAGGTCGGATCCACTGCGCTCAGCGCGGCGGCATTGCCGACCTTCCGCTGGGCGTCCTATCGGGTGACGGCCGCCACCTTGCGGTACTCCTATCGAGCGGGCTGTCCGGTGACACCCGACAAGCTCCGCATGGTGCATGTGTATTTCGTCGGATTCGACGGCCGCCAACACCTGGGCCAACTGGTCGTCGCGCTGCCGCAGGTGCTGGCCGTGGTCGGGGTGTTCAAGAAGATGTACAACGCCCGGTTCCGGATCCAGCGGATGCATGCGATCGACTACTACCACGGCAGCGACGCCGGCTCGATGGCCGCGAACAACACCTCGGCGTTCAACTGCCGCGCCGTCACCGGCGGAACCACCTGGTCACAACATTCGTACGGCAACGCCATCGACATCAATCCCGTGCAGAACCCGTACATCTCGGGCAGCTCGGTGCAGCCCGCGGCCGGCCGCGACTACCTGAACCGCAGCGTGGTCCGCACCGGAATGATCCGCAGCGGCGACGTTGTCGACCGCTCCTTCACCGCAGCCGGCTGGCGGTGGGGTGGCCGCTGGACCTCCCCCAAGGACTACCAACATTTCTCCGCCAATGGCCGCTGATCCCGCAGCCGCCATCGCGCCTCGGCCGGGCGAACGAGCGGGTAGAACGGGTGGGTGAGCACGCTGCGGGGCTGGGGCTGGCTGCTGGCGCTGCTCGTGTTCGTGTTCGGCACGGCTCCCGACCTGAGCCGCAACACAGCCCGGTCCAGCGCCGCGGCCTCGACGACGGCAGCGCCCAAGCTCGAGCACACGACGCCTGCGGCGCCGACTCCCTCGACCCCCGCGTCACCTGGAGCGTTCCGATCGCGCGTCGACCCGCTGACGGCCGACGACCTCGGTCGGTCGTACCACCAGGGTTGCCCCGTCGATCCGGACGGGTTGCGCACGCTGACCGTCAGCTATCTCGGATTCGACGGCAAGACCCACGCCGGCCGCCTGGTGGTCGCCGCGGAGTGGGCCGCCCAACTCGCCGGTGTCTTCGCGACGCTGTATGCCGAGCGATTCCCGATCCGGACGATGCAGCCGGTCACCGCCTACGGGGCCTCCGACGACGCTTCGATGGCCGCGGACAACAGTTCGGCCTTCAACTGCCGCGCAGTCACCGGTGGCTCCGCGTTCTCCGAGCACTCCTACGGCACCGCAATCGACCTCAATCCCATCGAGAACCCCTACCTGTCAGGTGAGCTGGTCGAACCTGATGCCGGTGCCGAGTATCTGGACCGGTCCGACGTGCGGCCCGGGATGATCACCGCTGACGGGCCGGTCGTCGCGGCCTTTGCCGCGATCGGTTGGGCTTGGGGAGGCAGTTGGTCGTCCCCTACCGACTACCAGCACTTCTCCGCATCCGGCCGTTGACCCTCGCTCCGAGGATTCCCGCCCGACCGCCGCGTGACCACTGCCTACCGGGTGCCGCGTGACCATTGCCTACCCGGGTGCCGCGTGACCACTGCCTACCCGGGTGCCGCGAGGATCATCTTCGGTCAGTTCGTGACGGGTGTGACAGGAGGTAACAACTTCATCCTCGTCGTCGAAGTTGATCCTCGCAGGGCCCGGGATCAGGTTTCGGAGACGGCGGGGTCGACGGAGGCGGCGGATTCGGCGTCCAGGACGGCGCGGGCGGCGGCGAACCGGGCGATCGGCACGCGGTAGGGCGAGCAGGAGACGTAGTCCAGACCGATGCCGTGGAAGAACGCGATCGACTTCGGGTCGCCGCCGTGCTCGCCGCAGACGCCGAGTTTCAGGCCGGGTTTGGCGGATCGGCCCTTGGTGGCGCCCATTTTGACCAGCTCCCCGACGCCATCCACGTCGATCGAGCTGAACGGGTTGGCCGGCACGATGCGCTCGTCCAGATACGCGGCCAGGAAAGCACCCTCGGCGTCGTCGCGGGAGATTCCCACGGTGGTCTGGGTCAGGTCGTTGGTGCCGAAACTGAAAAAGTCGGCGTGGGCAGCGATCTGGTCGGCGACCACGGCCGCCCGCGGCAACTCGATCATCGTTCCCACGGTGTACGGCAATTCGGCGCGCGCATCGGCGAGTTCTTCGGCCATGGTCTGCTCGACCAACTCCCGCATGCGGGCCAGCTCGGCGTCGAACGCCACCAACGGGATCATGATCTCCACCTTGGGGTCGCCGCCACGCCCGGCGACGGCCAACGCCGCCCGGGCGATCGCCCGCACCTGCATCTCCGGGATCTCCGGGTACAGCAATGCCAGTCGCACGCCGCGGGTGCCCAGCATCGGGTTCTGCTCGGTGAGCTTCTTGATCCGGGAGAGCATCTGCTCGGCGCGCACCGCGCCGCCGGCGTCGGTACCGGACAACTGCAACCGCTGCACCTCGAGCGCCTGGTCGACCAGCGAGGGCAGGAACTCGTGCAGCGGCGGGTCGAGCAGCCGGATGGTCACCGGAAGCCCGTCCATCGCCGTGAAGATCTCCTCGAAGTCCGCCTGCTGCATGGGCAGGATCTCGGCCAGCGCCGCCGCCCGCGCGTCCACATCATCGGCCAGGATCATCCGGCGCACCGCGGGCAACCTGGCCTCGTCCATGAACATGTGCTCGGTGCGGCACAGGCCGATGCCTTCCGCGCCGAACTCGCGGGCCTTGGCGGCGTCCGGCCCGTTGTCGGCGTTGGCCCGTACCCCCAGCCGCCGGATCTCGTCCGCCCAGCTGACGACCTGCTCGAAGTCGGCATTGACCTGCGGGGGCACCAGATCCAGCGCGCCCTCGAACACCTCACCGGTGGCGCCGTCGAGGGTGAGCGTGTCGCCCTCGTGCAGTACCACGTCGCCGACGGCCACGGTCTTGGCCCTGGCATCGATCCGGAGCGCGGAGGCGCCGGCCACGCACGGTTTGCCCATGCCGCGGGCGACAACCGCGGCGTGCGAGGTCATCCCGCCATGCGCGGTCAGCACGCCCTGGGCGGCGAGGACGCCGTGGATGTCGTCCGGCGTGGTCTCCCAGCGGACCAGGATCACCGGTTCACCGTTGCGGCCACGCGTCTCGGCGGTATCCGCATCGAACACCAGTTTCCCGACGGCGGCGCCCGGAGAGGCGTTCAACCCCACGGTGAGCGGCGTCGTGCCGTGGCCCGCGCCGATCGCCGGGTGCAGCAACTGGTCGAGCTGGCCGGGATCGATCCGCCGCAGGGCCTCCGACCGGTCGATGACGCCTTCGGCGACCAGGTCGGCGGCCACCTTGATGGCCGCTTGCGCGGTGCGCTTGCCGTTGCGGGTCTGCAGCAGGTACAGCTTCTCGTCCTCGACGGTGAACTCGATGTCCTGCATGTCGCCGTAGTGCTGCTCGAGCCGCTGCATGGTGGCCAGCAACTCGGAGTAGGCCTGCGGGAGCACCGATTCCATCTCGGCCAAGGGACGCGGCGTACGGATACCGGCGACGACGTCCTCACCCTGGGCGTTGACCAGGAACTCGCCGTACAGCTCCTTGGCCCCGGTCGACGGGTCGCGGGTGAAACACACGCCGGTGGCCGAGGTGTCACCGCGGTTACCGAACACCATCTGCATGATGTTCACCGCGGTGCCCAGGTCGTCCGGAATGTCGTTGGCCCGCCTGTACACCCCGGCACGCGGGTTCTGCCAGGACCGGAACACTGCGTCCACCGACCGCCGCAGTTGCTCGCGCGGGTCGTCGGGAAAGTCCTCGCCCAGGTGGGTCCGGGACAGCTCCTTGAAGGTGGCCACCAGACCTTGCAGGTCCTCGGCAGTCAGTTCGGTGTCCTGGCTCACCCCGCGACGCTTCTTCAACGCGTCCAGCGCGTCCTCGTAGACATGCGCCGGAACGGACTCCACGACCTCGCCGTACATCTGGATGAAGCGCCGGTAGGCATCCCAGGCGAACCGCGGGTTGCCGGCCTCCTGCCCCAATGCCTCGACCGACCGGTCGCCGATGCCCAGGTTCAAGATGGTGTCCATCATCCCGGGCATCGAGACGACCGCCCCTGACCGCACGGACACCAGCAGCGGCCGGTCGGGCGCGCCCAGCTGCCGACCCGTTCGCTCCTCCAATCGGGACAGCCCGTCGGCGATCTGCTCGGCCAAGCCGTCCGGCCACGACCCACCGGCCGCCATCGCCTCGACACAGGCCACCGTGGTCACCGTGAAGCCGTCCGGCACCGGCACCCCGATCCGGCGCATCTCGGCGACCCCAGCGCCCTTGCCGCCCAGCAGTGACTTCATCGACGCGTCACCGTCGGCCAGGTCGTAGACGAATCGGGTGCCGGACGTCGTTGTCATCAGTGCTCCGTGGGTTCGAAGGGCCGCTGCGGTGGGGGTCGGACGGAGTCAGGAGGTGACGGCCAACGCGCGCCGTCGTTCCTCGACCAATTCGATCACCCGCCCGGCCGCTTCTTCCAGAGCGAGCGTCGTGGTGTCGATCGCAGGACACCCCAGCCGACGGTGCAGCGCCGCCGCCTGATCCAACTCCTCGTAGATCGACGTGAGCGCGGCATAGCCGTCCCGGGACCCGGCCCGGCCGGTACCCAGCGCTGCGACCCGCCGATGCCTGATCGCCGCCAACCGTTCGGGATCGATCGTCAATCCGACGAGCCGCCAGCGATCCACCGCCCACAACTGCGGCGGCGGCGCGATCCCCTTCACCAACGGCACGTTGGCGGTCTTGTAGCCCAGGTAGCCCAGGTACATCGACAGCGGCGTCTTCCCGGTGCGGGAGACACCGACGAGCACGATATCGGCGCCGACCAGCCCGTCGTTGGCCTGACCGTCGTCGTGCTTGACCGCGAACTCCATGGCCGCGATGCGTTTGAAGTAGTCGGGATCCATCCCGACCTGCCTGGCCGGAACCCGTTCCGCCCGGTCGCCGCTGGCCTTCTCCAGCGTCTCGATGGCCGGGCCGAGCAGATCACAATGGGCCAGCGACAGTTCGTCACAGATTTCCCCGACCAGGGCGCGCAGGCCGTTGTCGACCAAGGTGGAGAACACCACCACGGCGGTACCGACCGCACTGATCGACTCGATCGCGCTGCGCAGACCCTGCCCGGTGGTGATGCGGGGGTGCCGGATCACCCTGGTGGGGTGGGTGGTGAACTGCGCCTGCGCGGCCCTGGCCACCCTGGCTGCCGTGTCACCGGTGCCATCTGCGATGAGGTGGATCTCGATGGGCTGGGCCGGCATGTACCCCAGCCTAAGAACCGATCGCCGGTCCTGCCGGTTGATCGGCTGCCGAGCCGGCGGGCCAGTTCGCGGGCAGCCGCCGGATGCCGAGGGAGATGCCGGCGGCGACGGCGCACAGGGCGGCCGCCGAGAACCACGCCAGGGTGTAGTCGCCGAGCGCGTCCCGCAGCACCCCGGCCACCACCGACATCAGGGCCGCGCCGAGCTGATGGGCGGCGAACACCCACCCGAACACAACGGTGCCCTGCTCGCCGAATGCTTCGCGGCACAGCGCCACCGTCGGTGGCACGGTGGCCACCCAGTCCAGTCCGTAGACCACGACGAACGCGATGATCGACACGTGGACGGCGTCGGACAGCAAGCCGGGCAGCATGAGCAGACCGACGCCGCGCAACGCGTAGTAGATCGCCAGCAGGATGCGTGGGTTGACCCGGTCGGTGAGCGCGCCGGAGACGATGGTGCCGACGATGTCGAAGATCCCGACGACGGCCAGCAACCCGGCCGCGGTGGTTTCCGGCAGCCCGTGATCGTGCGCCGCCGGAACGAAGTGCGTGCCGATCAAGCCGTTCGTGGTGGCGCCGCAGATCGCGAAACCGGCAACCAGCGCCCAGAACGTGCGGCTGCGGGACGCCTGGCGTAGTGCGCCGATCGCGCGTCGGGCGGCGCTGCCGGCTGCCGGCGGTGGAGGGTCCTGGTAGCCCTCAGGGGCCCCGTAGGGGGTGACATGCAGGTCCGCTGGTCGATCGCGCAGGAACGCCAAGACCAGGGGGACGACGGCCAGGGCAGCGGCGGCGATGATCAGCGAGGCGGCGCGCCAGCCGGCCCGATCCGCGGCCCAGGCGATCAGCGGAAGGAAGATCAGCTGGCCGGTCGCACTGCCGGCGGTGAGGATGCCAGTGACCAGTCCGCGCCGTTTGACGAACCAGCGGTTGGCCACCGTCGCGGCGAACACCAGGGCCATGGAGCCGGTGCCCAGGCCGATCATCAGGCCCCAGGTGAAGACCAGTTGCCAGCCCGCGGTGATGAACACGGACAGCGCGCTGCCGGCCGAAACCAGGACAAGGGCGATCGCCGTGACCCGGCGGATGCCGAACCGGTCGATCAACGCCGCCGCGAACGGCGCGGTCAACCCGAAGAGCACCAGGTTGATGCCCACCGCCACCGACAGCACGCTCCTGGACGTGCCGAATTCCTCCTGCAGCGGCACCATCAGCACGCCCGGCGCCGCCCGGAAGCCGGCGGCACCGATCAGCGCGACGAAGGCCACCGCGGCGACCGACCAGGCCGGGTGCAGACGCCGGCGCCGGGTCACCGTGGTTCCGGTGTCGACCATCGTGCCCCCGTGGGTGGAATTGGCTGTCCTGCGCACAGCCAGATCCGGACCCTAACGGGCTATGCTTGCTTGAAGCAAGCCTGATGTGAGGGAGGTTACCGGTGCCGCTGCGCTCCGACTGGTCGGGTGACCGCTGTCCCATCGCTCGATCCCTGGACGTGGTGGGTGACCCGTGGGTGTTGCTGATTTTGCGAAGCGCCTTGCAGGGCACCGCCCGGTTCGAGGACTTCCGCCGCACGCTCGGCGTCGCCGACAACGTGCTCTCCCGTCGACTGGGTGGGATGGTCGACGCCGGTCTCCTCGTCCGCCGGCCCTACCGCGGCGAGCAACGCACCCACCACGAGTACCTGCTCACCGAGGCCGGGGCCGATCTGCTTCCGGTGCTCAACGCGCTGACTCTCTGGGGCGAGAAGCACACGCAGCGGCCGCAACCTGACGCCATCATGACGATCGTGCACACCGCCTGCGGCGCGGTGACGCACAGCGCCGATCGGTGCACGTCGTGTGGAATGGCTTTGGTCGCCGACGATGTCACCTGGCGCAAAGCCTGGCACCCGGACGCTCCGGACGTCGCACTGGTCGGCGCCGCCGACGTCAGCTGACACCCCTTCCCGGCCCGGGCGTGACGGGATTCCCCGAGTCGGCGGCTCAGGACGCGGGACGGCCCAGCGGCACACCGTCGACGCTGACCTGCACCTTGTCCGGGTAGAACGAGACAAACCCGGCAATGCGTTCGCTTTCGGGGAGTGGGGTCGGGTACGACCAGGCGACGTCATCGATCACCGTGTCCCCGAACCGGGCCGACCAGTACTGTGCCGTCCCCTTGTACGGACATCCGGTCGAGGTGTCGGTCGGGGTCAGCAGTTCCATGCGCACGTCCACCTTCGGCAGATACCAGCGCACCGGCAGGCCCGTTTCGAACAGCGCCCGCGCATGGACGGAATCGGCCAGGGGCACCCCGTCCGCCTCCACCTGCACCCGCCGCGAACTCGGAAGGATGTCGACCCGGGTGTACGGATCCCTGGGATGGGTGAAGATCTGCTCGTCCTCCTCGAACCAGCTGTCGATGGCGGCCCAGTCGAACCGCACCGCCCCGCGGATCTCCTCCAGCGGGGAGTGAGGGTAGACGCGGGCAGCTGCCGGGATCTCGTGCTCGCCGACGCGGATGGAATAGACGTCGGCCTCCCCGCGGCTGGGCGAGTGCTCCGTCGAATCCGTTGCCACCAGAGTGCCTTCGCGCACGTCGTCGAGCGGGACGTAGTACGCGGGATAGTGCGGCGACTCCCAGACGAGCAAGGGGCGCACCGAGTCGAACACCGGGGTGCCGCGCACGTACCCGCGGAGCCTGCGCTCGCCGTGCTCGACCCGCACCCGGCCCCTGACCGTTGTCGTCATGATCGTCCTCACTTCTGCCGGTGTGTCGCGTCGATATCAGCGGCCAACACGCAGCCGACGTTCGTGATTCCTTCCCGGTCCGCCCGGGCCCGCAGGGCGTGTCGGGATCAGCCTCGGACGCAGCGAAAACCGATGTGGCTCATACCGGTGTCGATCATCTGCGGTCGGCGGGCGGCCGGTCGGTAGCGACGGCAGTAGCTGTCGGCGCACAGATGGGAGCCACCCTTGATCACCTTGCGCGGTATCCGGAACTGAGGTTGTTCCGGATCGAACGACGTTTCGATCGCCGGCCCTCGAGGGTCCTTCGGCGCGCAACAACCGTGTTCGTCGACGGTGTGGGTCGGGGCGTACCAGTCGGAGGTCCACTCCCACACGTTGCCGGCCATGTCGTAGAGACCCAGCGGATTCGGCGGGAACGAGCCGACAGCGGTTGTCGAGCCGTAGCCCGGTTCGGAACGCCAGGGGAACGATCCGTGCCAGAAGTTCGCCAGCGCCTGGCCCGGCTGTTCCGCCTCGTCGCCCCAGGTGTAGTCAGCGTGGTCGAGCCCGCCGCGGGCGGCCGCCTCCCATTCGGCTTCGGTGGGCAGCCGGATGCCGGCCCACTCGGCGTAGCTGGCTGCGTCTTCGTAGGCGACATGCACGACGGGGTGATCGGATCGGCGGCGGGTGTTGGAACCTGGCCCTTCGGGTCGGCGCCAGCACGCACCCGGGGTCCAGGTCCACCACAGGTTGATGTGTCGCAGGTCGACCGGGCCGGCCGTGCGGGTGAACACCATCGATCCCGGCTGCAGGTTCTCGGCCGGAGCACCGGGAAAATCGGCCGGGTCGAGCGGCCGTTCGGCCACCGTGGTGTAACCCGTATCGCCGACGAACCGGGCGAACTCGGCGTTGGTGACCGGGTACGCCGCGACCTCAAAGCTGTCCACCGCAACGTTGTGGGACGGCGTCTCTTCGGGGTAGTGCCGGTCCGACCCCATGCGGAACGTCTGCGCCGGAACCGCCACCCACTCCGACATCACTTCGGCGAGGGTCACATCCGCGATCCTAGGCTCAGCGTTCCTGGGCGCGAATCTCCGCCCGGCTGAACAAGAACGTGCCCAGCGCACCGATCACCAAGGCCGCGAGTACGCCGAGATTGGCGTACATCCAGGCCCCCTCTTTGCCGCCGAGGCCGAAGGCGCTCATCAGGTAGCCCTGCCAGCTCAGCCAGGGAGCGTAGGTGTTGACCACCAGGCCCCAGCCGACCGCCGTACCCACCAGCACCAGGATCACCGAGGTCCACCGCACACTTCCGTACCGGCCAGTGCGGTCGTACAACTCGGCGTCGGCATAGTCCTTGCGGCGCAACGCGATGTCGACCATCATGACTCCGGCCCAGGCGGCCACCGGCACACCGAGGGTGATCAGGAAGCCCTGGAACGGGCCGAGGAAGTCCTCGGCGAAGAACACGACGTAGACGGCCCCGATGAGCATGATCACGCCGTCGACCAGCGCCGCCGACCAGCGCGGGATCCGCAGGCCCAGGGTCAGCAGGGCAAGGCCGGACGAATAGATGTCCAGCACCGAACCGCCCACCAGCCCGAGTACCGCGACGACGACGAACAGGACCAGGAACCAGGTCGGCAACAGACTCGCCAGCGCACCGATCGGGTCGGCGCTGATCGCCGCGGACAGGTCGGGCGACGACCCGGCCAGCAGCAGACCGAAGATCACCAGGACGATCGGCGCCGCCGCCCCGCCCAGCGTGGTCCATCCGATCACACCGCGGGTGGACGCGGACCGTGGCAGATAGCGCGAGTAGTCGGCCGCGGCGTTGACCCAGCCCAGGCCGAAACCGGTCAACACCAACACCAACGCGCCGATGAACTGTTCAGCGGTCCCGGCGGGCAGCGCACTGACCACCGCCCAGTCGATGTGGCTGATCGACAGGATCAGGTAGACGACGGTGAGCACCCCGGTGATCCAGGTGATCCACTGCTGCAGCTTCATGATCAGGTCGAAGCCGATCACGCCGGCTCCGACGGTCAGGGCCACCACCACGATCAGGGCGACGATGCTGGTGGCCGTGCCACCACCCCACCCCAGCTTTTCGAACACGGTGCTGGTGGCCAGGGTGGCCAGGACGACGAGGACGGTCTCCCAGCCGACCGTCAGCAACCACGAGATGGCGGCGGGCAGCTTGTTGCCGTCCAGCCCGAACGCGGCCCTGGACATCACCAAGGTAGGTGCCGAGCCCCGCTTGCCGGCGATCGCCACGATCCCGCAGAACAGGAAGGACAGGACGATGCCCACCACAGCGGCGATCACCGCTTGCCAGAACGAGACCCCGAAACCGAGGATGAACGCGCCGTAGGAGATGCCGAACACCGAGACGTTGGCGCCGAACCACGGCCAGAACAGCCCGCTCGGTTTGCCCTTGCGCTCGGACTCGGTGATCACGTTGATCCCGTTGATCTCCACCGAGTTCGAGAACAGGGATCCCGACTCCGTGGCCGCAGTCACATCCTCGACGCTCATCGTTGGCATTGTCCGGAAAGATTGATCACCGGTCCAGTAGCCGCGCCGTCGGGCCGACGGGACCACAATGGTGCCCGATGGCCGAGTACGCCGACCGAGTCGACGCCGGGGCCGCGCTGGCCCTGGCGGTGATCGCCGTGTGGGCGCCCGAACACCCCCGGGCCGAGCCGCCCCTGGTTCTCGGCCTGCCGCGGGGTGGTGTCCCGATCGCCGCCCTGGTCGCCGCCGCCCTGCATGCCGACCTCGACGTGTTGCCGGTCCGCAAGGTATCCGTCCCCGGCCAGCCCGAACTGGCCGTCGGGGCGGTCGCCGAGGGCGGTACGGCCGTCGTCGACGAGCGCATCCGGATCAGGTCGGGCCTGTCCGACGAGGCGCTGGCGCACCGCATCGCCGCCGCGGCGACGGAGCTGGGCGGTCTGGGCAGGCGGTGGCGCTCCGGTCGGGACCCGATTCCGCTCGCCGGTCGCGACGTCGTGATCGTCGACGACGGCCTGGCCACCGGCTCGACCGCCCGCGCCGCGGTCACGGCGGCCCTGACCGCTCGGGCCCGGTCGGTCACCGTGGCGGTGCCGGTCGGCCCCGTCGATTCCATCCGGGCGCTCGAACGCGAGGGGGCGACCGTCATCTGCCCGGTGGTTCCGTCCCGATTCCACGCCGTCGGCCTGCACTATCGCGACTTCTCGCAGACCTCGGACGACGAAGTGGTCCTCCTGCTCGATCGGCAGCCCTGAGCCCGGCGGGTCGGGCGGTTTGCCCGCATCGCCGGTCGGCGTCGGTGTGCCGCGTGCATTCGTTGCCCCTTGTTGGGGCACCCCGACGGCATGAGCGAGACAAACGCCCCGGGCGTGAAGGCGACCGCAGCGCGGGCCGCCAGCAGCGGCAAGGCGGCCGCGGCGCCGGCCGGGCGAGCCCTGGTCACCGTCGGGCTGATCACCTACGGCATCGTGCACCTGCTGATCGCCTGGATTGCCCTGCAACTGGCCTGGGGCGGTGGCGGCGGCGAAGCCTCCCAGCAGGGAGCCATGGCCGAGCTGGCCAGCACTCCGGTCGGTCTGGTGGTGCTGTGGATTACCGCGGTCGGCATGGTCGCGCTGGTGGTCTGGCAGCTCAACGAGGCCATCAACGGGCACCGTGACCGGGAAGAGGGCCGCAAGCGGACCACCAAGCGGATCGGGTCGGCCGGTAAGGCGGTGCTCTACGCCGTTCTGGCGTGGACCGCGTTCCAATTCGCCATCGGCAGCGGCAACACTTCGTCGGGCTCGGGCCAGAAGACGATGTCGGCCAAACTGATGTCGGTACCGGCCGGACGCATCCTGGTGATCGCCATCGGCATCGGCATCCTCGCGATCGGTGCGCGCAACGTGTGGCGCGGCGCGACGAAGAAGTTCACCCACGATCTGCAGGGCGGCGTCAACCAGGCCACGGTCAGGCTGGGCATGGTCGGCTTCATCGCCAAGGGCATCGCCCTCGGCATCGTCGGCGTGCTCTTCGCACTGGCCGGGATCACCCACGACCCGAACAAGGCCGGTGGAACCGACCAGGCCCTGCGCACGCTCCTGGGCCTGCCGTTCGGGCAGATCCTGTTGACCCTGGTGGCCCTGGGTATCGCCGCGTTCGGGGTCTACTGCTTCGTCTGGGCCAGGCACGCCAAGGACTGACCGAGGCCGCGAACCGTCAGAACTCGTCGTCGTCCGGGTCGATGACGTGCACGGCAGCTTCCTCGGCACTCGCCGCGGCGCCGTCGATGCCGACGTCCTCGGCGAACAGGTCCTTCTCGTCGTCCGCCAGTCCGTCCGAATCCTCGACGAGCCGACCGGACCTGGCTCCCCCGACCTCCTCGCCGACCTCGTCGAACAGGTTGGCGTCGTCGCCATCGGAACCGACCTCCGGCACTTCGGAGGCCAACCGGTGGTCAAGACTCTCGCCCCGCAGCTCCTCGGCTTCGGTCGGCACCTCGATCGATGGCTCGCGGTCGGGCGGCGAGTATCCCTCGTCCAGCGGATCCTCGACCCCCCGGTTCAGCAAGGTGTCCGATTCGTCCAGCTGCTCGGTGACGCCTTCCAGGCCGCGGGTGTCGCTGCCCGGCTCGGTCTCGTCGATGTCGCCTGGGGCAGGCTCGTACACGCCCTCGTCCATGCGTTTCCTTCCGTCGTGTCTCGTGCCGATCATGCCCGAGCCGGTGGCCGGATACGCATCGGCCCGAGGTTCTCCGATCGCCGCAGGTCACTGCCCCGGCCGTTACTCCTCGCAGGTCTCGGCCTCGAGCTCTTCGCAGGCGGGCTCGAGCCTGCCTTGCACCGCAGCAGCGATGGACGCGAGTTGATCCAACTGCTCGGGGGTGAGCGCATCGATGACGTAGTGCCGCACGGCATTCGACATGTCCGGGCGCGGCGGTCTGGATGGCGTCCTTGCCCACCGCGGTCATCAGCACCCAGGCGCCGCGACCGTCGGTCGCACAGCCTTCCCTCGACACCAGGCCCCGACGTTCCATCCGACCGATGTGGTGGGACAACCGGCTCTTCTCCCAGCCGATGGCCCGGCCCAGCTCCCGAGCCCGTAGTCGCAGGTCCGGCGCTTCGGACAGCACGACCAGCACCTCGTAGTCGGCCATCGACAGGCCCGAGTCCTTGGTCAACTGCCGATTCAGCACGGCATTCAACGGCCCGCCGAGCTGACGCAGGCGGCGCCAAGCCGTTGCCTCGCGCTCGTCCAGCCAGCGGGTGTCGGTCATGGCCCCACTCTACCGTGTTGTTGACCCGTCACCCTGTGTGTTCGGCGGTTCAGGAAGCGGCGCGACGGTCCGAACCGCCCCGTTCGAACACCGGCACATCACCGACGATCGGGTTCGTCCGGCGAGACGGCGCCAGGTACTTGGTGAACAGGTTGACGAACGTGGCGAGGCGGTTGCGGTTGCCCAACAGCATCACGATGTGAATGAACAGCCAGACGAACCAGGCGATGGTGCCGGTCAGTCGAACCGAGTGCTTCTTGGTCACCGCGATCTCGGCGATGGCCGCCCGCCGACCGACCGTGGCCATCGTGCCCTTGTCGTAGTAATGGAACGGGCGGGTCGGCCGACCACCGACCAGGGCCGCGATCTGCTTGCCCGCATGCTTGCCGCCCTGGATCGCCGGCTGCGCCAGCTGGGGCAGCGCATCGGCCGTCAGTGCCACGTCGCCGACGGCGAACACGTTGCGGAACCCGGTGACCCGCAGGTCGGGCTCCACGGTGATGCGGCCGCCGCGGCCCTGCGGAAGATCCCATTCGCCGACGATGCGCGGCACGGTCACCCCGGTGGCCCAGACCACGACGCCGGCCTTCAGGAAGTCGCCGTTGCCGAGCAGCACGCCGTCCGGACGCACCTCGGCCACCGCAGTGTTCAGCCGGAGCTCGACGCCCCGCTCGCGCAGCGCACGGGCGGAGAAGGTGCGCAGCTTCGGGTCGAACGTACCCAGCACCCGGTCGCTCATCTCCACCAGCACGATGTGGGTCCGACGCGGGTCGAGCTCGGGGTAGATCGTGGTCAACGCGTCGTTACGGAGTTCGGCGAGCGCACCGGCCATCTCGACGCCGGTCGGTCCGGCCCCGACGATGACGATGGCCAGGTCCTCGGACGAATCGGCTGCGGCGGAGTGCTCCAGCGTGGTGAAGATCTTGTCCCGCAGGGTCAGCGCCTGCGCACGGGTGTAGATGGCGAGCGAGTTCTGCTCGGCGCCCTTGGTGCCGAAGTAGTTCGTGGTGGCGCCGGAGGCCAGCACCAGGTAGTCGTAGGTCAGCTTCTCGCCGTCGGCGAACGTGATCTCCTGCGCCGACGGGTCGACCCCGACCACTTCGCCCTGCCGGAAGCCGACGTTGCGCTGGGCCATCCGGGTGGCGCGGAGGAAGAAGGTCACGTCACCGGGGTTCAAGCCGGCCGTGGCGACCTGGTAGAGCAGCGGCTGGAAGGTGTTGTAGGTGTGCCGGTCGACCAGGGTGATGTCCACGTCCGCCTTGCGCAGGGCCCGGATGGCGCTCAGACCGCCGAACCCTCCGCCGACGATCACCACGTGCGGGCGGCGGCGGGCGTGGGAGATTCGGGCCGGGGTCGGGTGCTCGGTCATCTCGTTCCTCTCGGGGCCGACGACCGCCTTGTCACGGCGTGGGCTTGAGCTCAGTTCGACGATGTTCACACCTTTGTCAACAACACCTGGTCGCCCGACCATACCGGCTGTGACCTGCCCGACCGGTCATCCGGGCAGCTGGGCGGCGCGGCCTCGACGGCGGAGACTTCCACCTCGCTCGGACCCCGGGATCGTGCGCACTCCCGACCGCGTAGACGATGATCATCGCGATCTCCGCGAGGATCGCCACGGTCTGCCAGAACGCCCACGACTCCTGCGGCCCGAGGCCCGCCGAGTCGTAGCCGGCCGCGGCGAACAGCAACAGGGTCAACGACGCCGCGGCGACGATCAACAGCAGCCACGCCAGGACCCGCCACCGACGGTCGAGCCTTGGCCAGGCCGGCACAGATGCCGAACGGCAGGAAGGCCAGCAGCACCACCGACCCGGCCGTGTGCACCCGCGAGTTCCACGACTGCTGCAGGCCGGACGGATCCGTCCGGACCGCCGCCATCACCAGCGCCCCGCACGCCGCGATCCACAGCAGCGTCGCGGCCAACCGGCCGGCCGGCCGGTAGCGGAGGAAGCACAGCGGCGCAGCCACCACGGTGAGCACCCACAGGCTGAACAGGATAGCCGGCCGGTCCGACGCCGTACTGGGAGAACGAGATCTCCGGCGGCAACCAGTCGTGCTTGAAGGCCTGGGCGAGTACGCGCGAACACGATGGACAGGCCCAGCGACAGCACCCCGGCGATCCACCATCGATTCACGCCGCCGATTCTGCCCCGCGCCCCCGCCGGAATCCCGGACAGGCGGCACCGGCAGGACTATCGTCTCGGGATCATGGAGACCGATCGGTCGGCGTCCCTGCTGATCCGCGCCGCGGGCAACGATCGCGACGTGGTCGGCGCTGGTCAGGCGCCTGCGCTTCTGGTGGTCGGCGCCGCTGCTGCTCGCCGGATGCTCGTCCGAGGTCGACGGGCAGGCGGCGCAGGTGACAACGGCGGCCCGCGCGACCACGGCCGGGTGCCGGCGACGGTCGGCTCGAACCCGACAGCGCCATCGCCGGTCGTGACGCTCTCGAACCCGGTGTCGAGCGGCAGTCACGTCGTCACGACGCCCGTCGCCACGGGCGGTTCCCCGGCCGCCTCGGCCGACGAGTCGGTCGGCGATGGCGCCGACGGCTCCCCCGACGGTCACCCTGCCGCCGTCATCGACGGTCACTGTCGTCGTCACCGCATCGTCGGAGCCGCCCGGTGGTCACCACGACCGCACGACGCTCGACCGTCACCGCCACGGTGACCCGCACCGGCGGCGCGACCGGCGGCACCCATGCGTGGTCCCAATGGCAATCGCCGACGGGCAACATCTCCTGCCTGATCGGCGAGGGTCAGGTGCGCTGCGACATCAACGAGATGGACTTCACCGCACCCAAACCGGCCAGCTGCTCGATGGGCGTGCCGAAGGCCATCGTGATGTCGACGAACAAGGCGCCGGCGTTCCAGTGCATCTCCGACACCGTCGCCGATCCCAGCAATCCGGTCCTCGCCTACGGAGAATCAACCCACGCCGATGCGTTCACCTGCACCAGCGAGGAGGACGGTATGCACTGCTCCGATGACAGCGGCGGTCACTCGTTCCGACTGGCGCGAGGTTCCTACGACCTGAACTGACCGCTTCGACGTCAGTGCTGCGTTCAGCCGGCGCGTGCGGCGTCGACATCGGTTCGGAGTGCGGCAAGTTCGCCGTCCAAGGTCGCCAGTCGCCCCGCCACGGCATCGATCCGGGCGCGATCGACCGGCTCGTCCTGCAGAACGGCCGCAATCGCCTCGCTCTCTCTCTGGGCGTCCAGCAGCCTGGTCCGGAGATCGTCCCGACCCGTCCCGGCGACCGGGCCGGCCAGTCCGGCGAGCCGACCGACCATCTCGGCCAGCCGCGTCCGCAGCCAGGCGATCAACTCGGCGGGCGCCTCGACCCGATCCCGCCGATGCTGCCGGCCGCGCCACAGGCCGTACGCCACGCCGAGGCAGAGGACCACGATGAGCCCGCCGACGACCACCAGCAGCCACGGAAAACCGTCGTCCGTCAGCCGATCGACCACCGCCTGTGCGGTCTCCGGGGTCGGGGCGCTCCCGTCGAGCTCGGCCACCACCGAATCGACCTCGGCCTGACCGACGTCGTTGCTGGCCAGTCCGACGGTGTGTCCGTCCGACGTGGCTGGGCTCTGGACCAGGATCGTCCCCTTGACCTGCCCCAGCACTGCAGTCGGCGACATCGGTCGGCGTCGCCCCCACGGGCGCGGTTCCGAGTACCACCACGGACAGGTTCAGGTGGGCGTCGCGAGCGGTGGAGACCACGGCCGCCCAGTCGGCTTCGGGTTGACCGACGGTACCGACGATCGCCACGTGATCGTCCGCGAGTTCGGTGACGACGGCGTCGATGTCGACGCCGCCAACGGGAACGGCCTGCCCGATCGAGCGCGCACCGGCGGCGGGTGCGATCAGCGCTGTGAACGCTGTGAGCAAGACGAACAGGCCCGCCAGGGCACCCATCGCCCCGGTGCGTCGAGCGCTCAGCGGCATCGTCCAACGCTACCCCGGCGCCCTCCGGGGCCGGATCGGATCCGGCCCCGGTTCAGCGTCGCTCCGGGGTCACCGTTGCCGGGTCACGGCAGGTAGTACGTCGGGTTCGGCAGCTTGATCGAGCGCTGCGAGTGCCCGCCGATCAGGTCGCTGAACTGGTCGCCGAAGTTCGCGATGATGTGGTAGCGGCCGAACGCCTTGGACTCGACGTACTTGCGGGTCTGCGACTTGTATTCGATGGTGGTGCACTTGGCCGCGGCGCAAGTGATGTACGACGGCTGCTGCGACGTACCCGTACGCCGGTCCACTTGGTGAAGAAGAAGTTCGCCTCGAACGGGTTGTAGCCGACGTCCTTCAGGTTCGCGATCGTCGCGTCCTTCTGGTCGTCGTTGCGACCGGTGAGTCCGACCACCTGACACCCGGCCGCATCCACCGCGTTCACCAGCGCGACCATGCTCGGCGTGGCCGGGAACTTCTTCTCCTGCACCCAGACGTCCTGCAGCGCCGGGTCGAAGTTGAAGTGCATGGCGGCGACCTCCATGTCGTAGGTCCACAGCGTGGTGTCGTCGGTGTCGAACACGATCGCCGGCTTGCCGCCGAACCGGGACTCGATGCGGCACTGCGCGACGAGTCGGTTCTGGTACTTGTGCGCCAGCTTGGCCAACTCGGTGATGTACGGCGACGCGGTCTTGTTCGGAGATCCCGGTTCCCGGGTCACCGTAGTAGGCGTAGATGGTCTTCTTCACCGAGTCGATGTTCGGAATGCCCTCGCCGCCGGCGGTCAGCCCGCTGCTGCCGTCCGGCTTCATGGTGAAGTGGGTGCGCGGCGCCAGCCACGGCTCGTTCAGCCCGGGCAGATCGGCGGACGGCAGGTAGTAGGTCGGGTTCGGCAGCTTGACCGCCCGCTGGGCGTGGCCGCCCTGCAGGTCACTGAACTGGTCGCCGTAGTTCGCCACGATCGTGTAGCCCAGCGACTCGATGTGCGCCCGGGTGCCGGCCTTGTACTCG
Source organism: uncultured Actinomycetota bacterium (assembly GCA_963834185.1). Lineage (GTDB taxonomy): Bacteria > Actinomycetota > Actinomycetes > Mycobacteriales > Nakamurellaceae > Nakamurella. The sequence continues at coordinate 193,234 of CAWIAR010000002.1, read as the reverse complement.
ACCGTGGTGCAGGTGGCGACACAGGTGATGTACGAGGGCTGGGTGGACGGACCGGTGTCCCGTCCACTTGGTGTAGAACCGCTCGGCGACGAACGCCTTCGGGTCGTAGCCGACCTTGGCGAGATTGGCGACGGTCGCGGCCTTCTGGTTGTCGTTGCGGCCGGTCAGGCCGAAGATCGTGTAGCCGATCTTCTTCGCCTTGTTGACGAAGGCGACCATCGCCGGCGTCGCCGGGAACCGCTGGCCCTGCACCCAGATGTCCTGCTCGGCCGGGTTGAAGTTGAAGTGCATGTCGGCGACTTCCATGTCGTACGTCCACAACGTGGTGTCGTCGGCGTCGAACACCAGCGCGGGCTTCTCGCCGCGGCGCTTGGCCTTGTCGTAGTCGCGCTGCAGCCGGGCGGTCTGCGACGGCCACGATCTTCTTCATCTCGCTGATGTACGGCGAGGTGGTCTTGTCGGCGATCCCGGTGCCGGGGTCTCCGTAGTAGGCGTAGATGGTCTTCTTGTCCGAGTCGATGTTCGGGATGCCCTCGCCGCCCTGGGTGACGCCGCTGGACCCGTCCGGCGCCATCACGAAGTGCGTGCGCGGGGTCAGCTGCGAATCGGGCAGCCAACCCCGGCCGCTCGGCGAGCCGCCGGTGCTGGTGCGCCGCCGGTGTCGGGGTCGGGTGCGCGGCGGCAGGCCCGGCCGTGCCGACCGCGAGCCCGGCCACGGTCAACGCGGTGACGGCGACCGCGAGCAGCCGGCCGGGACCGGCGGGGATGGGCCGTGCCGGTGGATCCGGCTCGGGTGGTGCCGGTCCGTGAGGTTGTGCGCATGCCATGACCTCCTGTGAGCCTGTGAGGCTGGGTACCTGTCAGGCTGTGAAGTCTTTCGACGACCGACGGACCGTACCCCCGCCCGGTGGCGGCACGGAAGGGTGCCGTGACGACCTGCAGCGAATGCGTCGCATGCCCGATGTTGGGTCTCTGTTAAAGGATTTCGAGCCGACGCAGTTACTTCGGTCAGCGTGGGGCGAAAGGGTCGAACCGGCCGTCGACGGCGGTCCACCCGCCGTCCACCAACAGCACCGAACCGGTGACGAACGACGCCGCATCCGAGGCGAGAAATACGGCCGCACCGACCATCTCGTCCGGCCGGGCCCAGCGGCCGCAGCGCCGATTTGCTCGCGTACGCCTGCGGACCAGGCCGGATCCGATCGGATCGGTGTGGTCAGCTCGGTTTCCACCACACCGGGTGCGATGGCGTTGAACCGGACGCCGGCCGGGCCGAACTCGGCGGCCGCGGTGCGCAGGATCTGCACCAGGCCGGCCTTGCTGGCCGCGTAGGCGCCCTGGCCCGGCTCGACGGTCTGACCACGGATCGACGAGAAGGCGATCACCGATCCGCCGCCCGGCCGCGGCCATGGCCGGGCCGAAGGCCCGCACCAGGGTGAACACGCCGCGCAGGTTGATCCGCAGCACCCGGTCGAATTCGTCGTCGGAGTAGTCGGCCAGCGGCTTGCGCACGTTCATCCCGACGGTGGTCACCAGGATGTCCGGGTACCGCGCGGTCGGCCAGCGCGGCTCACCGATGCGGTCTCGGTGACGTCGACCGTCGTCCAGTCGCCCGCGACACGCCGCGGCGGTCGCCTCGGCCACCGCCGGGTCCAGGTCCGCCACGCTGACCTCGGCGCCGTGCGCGGCCAGTCCGAGAGCCACCTCGCGGCCGATGCCGCCGGCGCCGACGACCAGTGCGGTGCGACCGGTCAGGTCGAACAGGCGGGCGTAGTCGGTGGCGCCGTCACGGCCGGATCACCGCCATCCGGGTCACGGTGAACTCCTCCACCGCCCAGCGGGGCCCCTCCCGGCCGATCCCCGAGTCCTTCACCCCGCCGTACGGCATCGCGTCGGACCGGAACCCCGGCACCTCGTTGACGATCACCCCGCCGACCTCCAATTCGTCGATGGCCCGGTGGGCGGTGGCCAGCGACGTGGTGAACACCGACGCGTGCAGGCCGTACCGGGATTCGTTGACCGCGGCGAACGCCGCGTCCAGGTCGGGCACCGTCCGGATGGCCACCACCGGCCCGAAGATCTCCTCCGTCCACGACCGGTTCGTCGGCCGGTACGTCGGCCAGCACGGTCGGCGCGAGGCCGGCGCCGGATCGTCCGCCGCCGGCCAGCACCCGGGCGCCGGCCGACGACGGCCGCTCGATCGTGGCCGAGAACCCTTGCGGTCGCGCACGGCATCGATCAGTGCTGAGACCCTGGTCGCCGGATCGCGCGGATCGCCGACGACCACCTCGGGCATGCGTGCCAGCACCGCGGCGGTGAACCGGTCCGCGACGGGTTCCTCGACGATCACCCGTTGCACCGAGATGCACGCCTGGCCCGGAGGCGTAGAAGCCGCCGCGCAGCACGGCGTCGGCGGCCCGGTCCAGATCCGCGTCGGCGGCCACCACCAGCGCGGCGTTGGAGCCGAGTTCCAGCACCGCCCGGCGCGGGGCGCAGGCCCGGGCGATCGCGTGACCGACCGCCGCCGAGCCGGTGAAGGACACCACCGCGACCCGCGGGTCGGTGGTCAGCGCGACGCCGACGTCGGTGTCACCGGTGACCAGTTGCACTGCCGACGCCGGAGCGCCGTGCCCGGTGAGCGCCTGGCGCACCTGGTCGACCAGCCAGAGCGTGGCCAACGGGGTCGCCGGCGCCGGTTTGGCGACCACCGGGCACCCCGCGGCGATGGCCGGCGCGATCTTGTGCGAGGCGAGCAGCAGCGGGTAGTTGAACCCGGCGATGCCGACCACCACCCCGGCCGGCCTGCGGGTGAAGTAGCCGACCAGGCCCTCGGTGCCGGGCGAGAGGTCCACCGGCACCGTCTCGCCGTGCAGCCGGGCGGGCTCCTCGCTGGTCAGCGACCAGGTCAGGATCGTCCGGGCGACCTCGACGGCGCAATCCACCCATGGTTTCCCGGTCTCCAGCACCAGGAGTTGGGTCAGCGCCTCGCGCTGCGCGGCGATCCGTTCGGTGATCTCCGCCAGCACCGCCCGCCGGACCGCGGTGCTCAGCCGGCCGACCGGGCCGCGGACCGCGTGCGCCGCGTCCACGGCGGCGGTGGCCAGCGCGGCCGACCCGACCGGCGCGGACGCGACCACCGCTGCCGTCGTAGGGAAAGACCACCTCGCGCGCTCGATCGACCGGCACCCACGCGTCGCCGATCGGCAGGCCGGCGGGCCAGGTCAGTGAATTCGGTACTGCCACGGCGAACGTCACGACGCGCTCCTGACGCCCGGCACCAGATCGGGGTAGGCCGGGCCAGGAACCGCCAGGCGTGCTCACCGAGCGCGCGGCGAGCACCGCCCTGGCGACCGCCCGGGCGACCACGGTCGGTGCGGCGCAGAGGATGTCGTGATAGGCGAACGGGTCGGGCGCCGCTCGGTGCCGCGGTGGACACGCCGAAGAGCGTGTCGCCGTCGAACATCGCGTGCACCGGCTCGAGCGACCGGGCCAGGCCGTCGTGGCCGACGCCGGCGAGTTTGGTGCACTGGGCCTTGGTCAGCGTGGCGTCGGTGGCGATGACGCCGATGGTGGTGTTCTGCACGGCGGCCGCGTCCGCGACCGCCAGCTCCCCGCCGAGCGGCGCGCCCTGCCGAGGGTGCCGCGGGGTGGCGGCCGGGACGCAGCGCCGCCAGTTCGGTCTCCGACGGCCGCCGGAGCCCATCGGCGTCCCCCGGCAGCAGCAGGCGGCCGGCGAGCAACTCACCGGTGCGCAGGTCGACCGGTGAACCGATGGCGTTGACCACGACCATGGCCGCGATCGTGGTGCCGTCCGGCAGCACGACCGACGCGGAGCCCACGCCACCCTTCAGCCCGGCTACCACCGCGCCGGTACCGGCGCCGATGCAGCCGTCGAGCGGGCCCGACCGGATCGTCGAAGGCGGCGGCGACCGCGGCAACGCCCGGCGATCCGGGCCGGGGGTCGACCGGAACCTCCCGCCCCGGCCCAGGTCGAACAGCACCGCGGCCGGCACCAGCGGCACGATCTGCCCTGCCAGCGGCCCTACGGTCAGGCCGAGTCCGCGATCGGCGAGCGCGGTCATCACGCCGTCCGCCGCGGCCAATCCGTAGGCGCTCCCGCCGGTGAGGGTGATCGCAGTGATCCGCTCGACCGATGCGGTCGGTGCCAGCAGGTCGGTCTCCCTGGTGCCGGGGCCGCCGCCCCGGACGTCCACGCCGGCGACCATCCCGCCCTCGGGCGCCACGATCACGGTGGTTCCGGTCAGTTCACCGGCGCCGGTCATGGTGTGGTGCCCGACCCGCAGCCCGGCCACGTCGGTCAGCGTGTTCGCCGGTCCGGCGACCGACGTCGTCGACGGATCCGGCCCCTCATGCCGGCTCCGCCAGGAAGATCCGGGCGGCCGCGGTGTACACCCTGGTCGCAGTGACGATGTCAGCCACCTCGACGAACTCGTTGGCCTGGTGGGCGATCCACTTGCCGCCCGGCCCGTAGACGACGGTCTGCAGGCCCGCGTCCCGGGTCAGGATGGTGCCGTCGGTGGTTCCCGGCACGCCGCCGAACCGGGCCGGCTCACCGGTCACCTGTTCGTGCGCGCGTGGCCAACGCGCTCACCACCGGAGCGTCGACCGGCGTGTCCACCGGCGGCCGGTCGTCGATGACGGTGACCGCCGAGCGCAGACCGGCCTCCGCGGCGATCGTCTCGGTCAGTTTGGTGATCAAGCAGCAGCAACGGCTCGATGGGCCACGGCTGGAATCGTCCGCACGTCCAGCAGCACCGAGGCGGTGGCCGGGATCACGTTGACCTGTTCGACCGAGCCCGCCTGCAGCACCGTGGGGGTCAGATAGAACTCACCGAGATGTTCGTGCGGGCCGACAGTCTCGGCGATCTGTTGCTGAAGCTCAGCCGAGGCCGATCAGCAACTGGCCCAACGCCGGTATCGGGCTGCGCCCGTGCTGGGGCATGGCACCGTGCGCCATCACCCCCTGCAGATCGATCCGGATGCGCATGGCGCCCTTGGCGACCGCGCAGACCTCGCCCGCCTCCGGCTCGCACACGATGACCCCGTCGATGCCGGCGGCGGCGAGCGGCGAGGCCGCGAAGTCCTTGACGCCGAGCATCATGCCTTCTTCGTCGGCCAGTGCGGCGACGATGATCCGCCCGACGAACCCGCCCAGCTCGACCGCCCTTACGGCGTAGATCATCGCGGCGACACCCGATTTCATGTCCGCCGCACCGCGCCCGCGCAACCGCCCGTCCACGATGTCTCCGGCGAACGGATAGAAGTCCCACTCGGCCCGGTCGCCCTCGGTGACCACGTCGGTGTGCCCCTCGAACATCAAGGTGCGGCCCGGGACCGGTGCCGTCGACGATGGCGACCACGTTGGGCCGCCCGGGTACCACGTCTTCGATCGTCACGTGCCAGTCGAACGACCGCATCAGGTCGTACAACAACCGGGCCGCCGGGGCCTCCACCACTGCGGCGCCCGGCTCGTTGACCGTGCGCAACTGGACCAGGCGCGAGGTCAGCGCGACGGCCGCTTCGACATCCGGCTCCGGCACCTCGGTCAGCTCGGTCATCCGGTTCCTCTCTCCTGCGCGCGGTCCCTGGCCAGCGCCAACGACCGGTCCAGCGTGGGCACCGCGGCCAGCAGCTCCACGGTGTAGTCCTGCTGCGGGTCTGTCGTACACCTGCTCGGTCGGACCGCTCTCCACCACCCGGCCGTTGCGCAGCACCGCGACCCGGTCGCACATCCGGCGGATCACCGACAGGTCGTGCGAGACGAAGATCAGGGTGAGAGCGTTCTGTTCGCAGAGGCTTTCGATCAGGTCGAGGATCTGGGCGCGGATCGTCACGTCCAGCGCGGAGACCGCCTCGTCGGCGATCAGGATGTCCGGTTCCGGCGCGATGGCCCTGGCGATGGAGATGCGCTGCCGTTGACCGCCGGAGAACTGGTGCGGGTACCTGCGGCGGCCGCGGCGTCCAGCCCGACCTGCTCGAGCACCTCCACGACCCGGGCGTCGACGCCCGACTTGCCCTGGGCCAGCAGCGGTTCGGCGACGATGCGCCGCACGCTCATCCGCGGGTCGAGCGAGCCCATCGGGTCCTGGAACACCACCTGCAGCCGCCGCCGCAGGAAGCCGAGGTTGCGCTCGGTGAGCGCAGTGATGTCCACGCCGCCGACCTCGACGGTGCCCGAGGTGGCTCGATCGAGACCCGCGATCAGCCGCATCAACGTGGTCTTGCCCGAACCGGACTCCCCCACGACGCCGAACCGCGAGCGGGTCGGGACGGTCAGACTGATCCCGGCCAGCGCCGGCACCACCGGCGGCGCGCTGAACAGTCGGGTCCGCGGCCGGCGGAAGTCCCGGCTCAGATCGGTGACCCGAACGGCGATGTCGGTCCCGACCGGGACGTCTGGCGGGGCCGTCGTCCGGTCGGCTACCGGTGCCGCCCGTCATGCCGACCCCGGTCCGTCCACGGTGCCCAGCTCGGCATCGGCGAGCAGCTGGCGGGTGTGTGCGTGCTGCGGATCGGTCAGCACGTCGATCACGTCGCCCTGCTCGACGATCCGGCCCTCGTACATCACCAGCACCCGGTCGCACACCGCGGCCACCACGGCAAGATCGTGGGTGATGAACAGCAGCGCCGACTCGACCGCGGCCGAGCGTTCGGCGATCAGGCGCAGCACCGTGGCCTGCACGGTGACATCCAGGGCGGTCGTCGGCTCGTCGCAGATCAGCAGGTCGGGATTGTTGGCCAGGGCGATCGACAGCACCACCCGCTGTCGTTGGCCGCCGGACAATTGGTGCGGGTACGACCGGGCCAGCCGATCGGGCTCCGGCAGGTCGACCGCGGCAAGCAGATCGAGCGTCGCCTGCCGGGCGGCCGCCTTCGACGGTCGGGTTCGGTGCCGCAGCATCACCTCCGACACCTGTTTGCCTACGGTCATCGTCGGGTTCAGCGCCGTCATCGGCTCCTGGAACACCATGCCGGTGCGCAGCCCGCGGATCCCGGCCAGCCGCCGCTCCGAGGCGGTCAGCAGGTTGACCCCGGTGTCCGCCAACCGGACCTCGCCGGTCGCCCGCAACCCATCCGGCAACAGCCCGGCCACGGCCATACAGGTCAGGGTCTTGCCGAACCGGAAGCCCCGATCAGCCCCACCCGCTCCTGCCGACCGATCTCGAACGAAACGTCCTGCACCAGGGGGTGATCGCCCACGATCACCGACAGGTCGCTGACCCGCAGCACCACATCCTCCGGCAGCACGTCCGCTGCCGCCGCTCCGATCGCGGCGGTCATGAGCGGCCCGCCAGCCGTGGGTCGAACCGGTCGCGCAGTCCGTCGCCCAGCAGATTGAAGCCCAACACGGCCAGAATGATGGCCAGCGCCGGCCACAGTGAGACCAGCGGATAGGTCGGCCAACCCGACTGCCCCTCGTACAACATCCGTCCCCAGGACGGCGTGGTCGGTCCGGCACCGAGCCCGAGGTAGGACAGCGCGGCCTCGGCCAGGATGGCGATCGCATAGCCGACGGACGCCTGCACGATGACCAACCCGAGCACGTTGGGCAGCACGTGGTGCGCAGCGATGGCGGTGCCCCGCCGGCCGGCCACCCTGGCCGCCAGCACGTAGTCGGCGGACATCACCTGCAGGGTGCCCGACCTGATCACCCGGATGAAGGCGGGGACGGTCGCGATGCCGATGGCGATCATCGCGGTCGTCACCGAGCCGCCCCACTTGGTGGCGAACAGCAGCGCCATCAGAAGAGCCGGGAACGCGAGCAGGATGTCGGTGGCCCGCATGATGAATTCCGACGCCTTCGGGCGCGGCCATGCCGGCGATGATCCCGATCGGCGTGCCGATCAACGCGGCGATGCCCACCGAGACGATGCCAACGTACAGCGTGGTTCGTGCTCCCTCCATCAGCAGGCTGGCGATGTCCCGGCCGCGCATGTCGGTCCCCAGCAGGTGACCGGCGGTGCCGGGCGGAGCGTGCCGGTTGACCACGTCGGTGTACAGCGGGTCGAACGGCGTCCAGAAGAACGAGACCAGCGCGACCAGCACGATCAGCCCGACGATGGCCCCACCGATGTACAGCAGCGGGCTGACGCGGTGGCGGGAGCCGGTCGGGGCCGGGCCCAGCACCGCCGGCGCGGCCGGCTCGGTGGGCGGCGGCACGGGTTGCACGGCGGTCATCGGATCACCGCCTGCGCAGCCTGGGGTCGATCAGCGTGTACGCCACGTCCACCAGAAAGCTGATGAACAGCGCGATCACCACCAGCGTGACGACGATGCCCTGGACCGCCAGCAGGTCCTGGCGAGCCACCGAATCGGCGAGGTAGGAGCCGATGCCGGGAATGACGAATATCCTCTCCACCACCACGGCACCGACCAGGATGGTCACCAGTTGGACACCGATCACCGTCAACACCGGGATGGCGGCGTTGCGCAGGCCGTGCCGGACCAGTGCCGAGCCGGGGGTGAGCCCCTTGGATCTGGCGGTTCGCAGGTAGTCCTGCCCCATTTCGTCCAGCACGGACGAACGAACGTATCGGGTGAGCACGGCACCCTGCACCAGCCCGAGCGAGAGCCAGGGCAGGATCATCTGCTTGAGGAACAGGCCCGGATCCGGCTGCCGGCACGGTGTAGCCGTTGGCCGGCAACCAGCCCAGGCTCGACGGAGAAGATCGCCACCAGGATGAATGCCGCCAGAAATGCCGGCACCGCAACGCCGATCTGCGACGCGCCGGAGAGCAGGTATCCGGACACCTTGCCGTGCCGCAGCGCGCTGGCCATGCCAAGGGGCACCGCGATGAGCAGGGCGATGATCATCGCACCCAGCACCAGCCAGGTCGTCACCAGCAACCGGTCGCTGATCTGCGGGCCGATCGGGATGTGCTGAACGTAGGAGACCCCGAAGTCTCCATGCAGCAGCCCGGTGGCCCAGTCCCAGTACTGGACGACGAGTGGACGGTCCAGTCCCATCTCCTTCGACAGTTCCGCGACCGCCTCGTCGGTCGCGCCGGTGCCCAACTGGGTGCGCGCCGGATTGCCCAGACCGGACAACACCAGGAAGATCAGCATCGAGGCCACCACCGCGCTGATCAGGAAGATCAGCAGACGGCGCACCAGCTGCCAGGCCACTCGGGCGGTCCCCTCCCAGGGTCAACGGACGTTTCGGGATCGCGATCAGGACACGGTCAAGGCCGGTGAGGTCGAACGCCTCACCGACCGCATTCACCGGCAATCCGCCCACGGCCGTGGTGGACACCATCAGGTTCGGGAACGACCACAACCAGGCGGCCGCGGCGTCGTCGGCCAGGATGTTGACCACCTTTTTCATGTCGGTGACCTGTTGTTCTGCGGTGCCGGCATCCGCGGAGGCCAGCAGCTTGGTCACCTCCGGGTTGTCGTAGTGCGTGTAGTACGACGTCGGGTCGCCGGAGAACACGGTGCCGATGTCCCGCGGTTCGACATGGTTGATGATCGTCAGCTGGTAGTCGTTCTTCGCGGCGTCGAACACCTGGTCCAGCCACACGTCGAAGGTGACGTTGCTGGGCTCGACGGTGATCCCGGCCTCCTTGAGCTGGCTGATGATGATCGGCGCTGCGGCCGCGGCGTAGGGCACCGGCGGCAACGCCAGCTTGAGCGTCAGGTTGCTCTGGCCGGCCTCGGCCAGCAACTCCTTGGCCTTGGCGACGTCGTGCGGGTACTTGTCGGCGAGGTCGACGTACCAAGGATCCAGCGGCGATTCGTGCGATCCGATCACCGTGCCGTAACCGGCCCAGGCGCCGTCGAGGATGGCCTTCTTGTCCAGGGCGTAGTTGATCGCCTGCCGGACCTTGACGTCGTCCAAGGGCTTGGCGGTGTTGTTCATCGTCATCATCACTTCGCCGTTGGTGTCCCCCTTGACCACCGTGTACTTGCTGGTGTCGTCGAACTGGCTCAGGGTGTCCGGCGTCTGCACCGTCGAGATGACCTGGATTCCGCCGGTGAGCAGGGCGTTGTTCATCGCCGTCGGGTCCTGGAAGTACCGGAACGTCACGGTTTTCACGTTGGGCTTGGTGCCCCAGTAGTCCTCGTTGCGAGTGAGCACGATGTTGTCGCCGCGGGTCCAGCTGGTGAACACGTAGGGCCCGGTGCCGATCGGCTTGGTGGCCAGGTCGGCGACGCCGGTCTTGGAGAACATCGCGCCCGACCCTGGTGGTCATCTTGAACAGCCACGAGTTGGACGGGTTCTTCAGGGTGACCTTGAGCTCGGTGGGTGAGATCGGCTTCTGCCTTGTCCACCACATCCATCGCAGCCTTGACCGCCGGCTTCCACTTGGTCTTGACCTGGTCGATGGAGAACACCGCGTCGTCGGCGGTGAAGTCGGCACCGTTGGTGAACTTCACCCCGTCGCGCAGCTTGAACGTGTAGGTCTTGCCGTCGTCGGAGACGGTCCAGCTCTCGGCCAGGCCCGGCACGATGTTGCCGTCCTGGTCCTGCTTGACCAGCGTCTCGTAGATGTTGGTCAGCAGCACCTGCGGGATCGCCGCTCCGTCGGCCTGGGTGAAGTCGAGGCTGGTCGGTTCGAGCACGAACCCGATCGCCAATGCACGCATCCGACGCGGGCGGAGCGGAACTGCTTGGCTCAGCGCCCGTTTCGGAACCGCTGGTTGCCGAAGTGGACTCCCCGCCGCCTGTCTCGCTGCCACCGGTGGTCGCCGCGCTCGTCGGGGACGCCGTGGTGGCCGGCGTCGACGCGGTCGTGGGTGACGTCGACGAACCCGCGGAGCAGCCGGCCAGCGCGAGCGCCGCAGCGGCGACCAATCCGATCAAGGTCTTCGAACGGGTCCTTCTCATCGGGCGGGTCCCTTCGTCGCGTCGGCTCATCTCGCCGGACGTGCGCCGTCCGGCGAACGCCGATCATCGCACCGGCGTGTCGATCCGGCAGCGTGATGAGACGAGATCGACATCACCCTGCTCCACTCGTCCCGAGCACGTCGGCCAGGTCGAACCGGACGGGACGGTCCAATTGCGCATAGGTGCACGACTCCGGCGATCGATCGGGCCGCCACCGGACGAACTGTGCCGTGTGCCGGAACCGCTCGCCTTCCATGTAGTCGTAGCGCACCTCGACCACGCGTTCCGGACGCAACGGGACGAAAGACAGATCCTTGCCGGCATTCCAGCGGCTGCCGGCGTTGCGTTGGGGATGCCGCTCGACCACCTCGGCCGCGGCCCAGTTCCACGGATGTCCGTCGAACGAGGTGACCAGCGGCTGCATCTCGTCGAACAGGGCGCGTCGGGTGGCCATCGGGAACGCTCCGATCACCCCGACGGAGGCCAGCGAGCCGGCTTCGTCGTACAGGCCGAGCAACAGCGAGCCGATGGCCCCGTCGCCGGACTTGTGCACGCGGTAGCCGGCCACCACACAGTCGGCGGTGCGTTCGTGCTTGATCTTGCTCATCACCCGCTTGTCCGGCTGGTAGCGCAGGTCCAATTTCTTGGCGATCAGCCCGTCCAGCCCGGCACCCTCGAACTGCTCGAACCACTGCCGGGCCAGGTCCACGTCGCGGGTGGCGGGCGTGACGTGGATGGGCGGCGCCGCCGAGCCCAGCACCTGCTCCAGCCGACGTCGGCGATCCTCGAGCGGGGACTGGGTGAGGTCCTCGTCATCGATGGCGAGCAGGTCGAACGCGACGAAGCTGGCCGGCGTCTGCTTCGCCAGCAACCGCACCCGGGAGTCCGCCGGGTGGATGCGCTGCTGCAGCGCCTCGAAGTCGAGCCGGTTGCCGTCCAGGTCGGCGACGATGATCTCGCCGTCGATCACTGCGCGGTCCGGAAAGCTCGCCAGTACCGCGTCGACCACCTCGGGGAAATACCTGGTCATCGGCTTCTCGTTGCGGCTGCCGATCTCCACCTGGTCGCCGTCCCGGAAGATGATGGACCGGAAGCCGTCCCACTTCGGCTCGTACAGCTGACCCGGCGGGATTTCGCTCACCGGCTTGGCCAGCATCGGCGCCACCGGCGGCATCACGGGCAGATCCATCCACCCATCCTGCCCGGCACGGCGGCGGGCCGCCGCTCGACCCCCAGCTCGACTCCCGCGCCGATCTCACCCCACCATCACGACCTTGGGCGATGTTGATCATGGGAACGGTGTACGTCGATTCTCGGCGTGTTGCGCAACACGCCGCGGAACCGCGTACACGCATCCCATGATCAACACGCGGAGGCATCGGGTGCGCGCAAGGCGCAGGCTCTCCCCGTGGGAGCTACTGCTCGATGCGGTTGCCGTGTTCGTCCCAGTGCTCGGCGACCTTCTTGCTCGGCTGCACCCGCGGCGGCTCACCGGGCATCTTCGGGTAGTCCGGGGGGAAGTTCAGCTCTCCTCCGGGCAGCGCCTCCCAGAGCTGCAGCAACGGGTCGAGCGAGTACGCGACGTCGTCCATCTCCGCCCAGGGATCGCCGCCGGCGAGGTAGTCCGGGACCGTGGTCAGGTTGAACTCGCGCGGATCGGTGACCTCGGCCAGCTGCTCCCAGGTCATCGGCGTACTCACCGGCGCGCCCGGCCGGGCCCGCAGGCTCCAGGCGCTGGCGATCGTCCGGTCCCGGTTGTTCTGGTTGAAGTCGATGAAGATCCGTTCGCCGCGCTCCTCCTTCCACCAGTTGGTGGTCACGCCGCCGTCCCGCCGCTCGAGCTCCCGGCCGAATCCGATGGCCGCGTGCCGGACGTCCTCGAAGATCCACTCGGGCTTGATGCGGAGATAGATGTGGATGCCACGGTTGCCGCTGGTCTTGGGAAAACCGCGAAGGCCGAGTTCGATCAGCAGCTCCCTGGCAACGTCGGCCACCCGCTGCGCGTCGGCGAAGGTCGTCCCGGGCTGTGGGTCCAGGTCGAGACCGCAGTTCGTCCGGATGGTCCACATCGGGACGCCGGACCGGCCACGGGTGGAACGTCAACGCGCCCATCTGCGCGGCCCAGACCAGGTCGGCGGGCTCGGTCGGGCACAGCTCGTCGGCGGTGCGGCCGCTCGGGAAGGTGACCTGCACGGTCTCGACGTACTCGGGCGCGCCCTTGGGCAGCCGCTTCTGGTAGAAGCCGTCTGCGTCGCGGTCCTGGGTGCCGACAGCGAGCCGCATCCCTTCGCGCCAGCCGTCCGGCCACCGCTCCATCGCCGTCGGTCGCTCGCCGATCGCTCGGACCAAGGCGTCCCCGACCTCGGCAAAGTACTGGCAGACCTGCAGCTTGGTGATGGCCGGAGTCCGGTCGGTGGCCTCGTAGATGACCCGATCCGGACTGGACACCCGAACGTCCCGGTCGCCCGCGCTGACTTGTGCTGCCGCAGTCTTGGCCACCGTTCCACGGTAGTTGGTCGCTGCGGCACCGCCCCATCCGCTGTGACACGGGCAGCAGATGGTCAGGGGACCGACCTCGCCTTCATCGATCAGTTCGACCGACGCGCCGTGTCTGTCCTACGACAACGCTTCCCACGCAGAAGGTGGAACTTATGACCGAGCTGGACGCGGGCCGGGCCCGTCGAGCGATCGTCGAGCACACTCGGCGCCTGGCCGAGTCGGCCGCCGCAAGCGGACCGGACGCCGCCGTGCCGACAACCCCGGGGTGGACCGTCTCCGACTTGGTTGCGCACCTGGGACAGACCCAGCACTGGGTCGCAGAAGTCATCGAGCAGCGCATCACCAACCCCACTGAGCTGCCCACCGAGATGGCGGCCCTGCCCACCGACCCCAGCGACTGGGGCGCGTGGCTGACGAAGTCTGCGCAGCGTGTCGCGGACGCCTGCTCCGACGACGCATTGAACGCAGCGGTGTTCAACGCCGCGGGCGACGAACGGTCAGGGACGCAATTCTGGATGTCCAGCATGCTGAACGAGGCGGTCGTCCACGGCTTCGATGCCGCCAATGCGGCCGGCCGGCCGGCGGAGATCGACGCGGACATCGCAGCTGCGCTGATCAGCAACCACTTCGCGATGCTCGTCTCACCCACGTGGCAGATCCAGCGATCGGAGTCCGCTCGCGCACTCCGGGGAACGGGGCAGACTCTGCAGTGGCTCGCCACCGACACCGCCGACGACGCCCGGGCCTGGTTCGTCGACCGGCGACCTGAGGGCATGGCCTGGCAGCGCGCGATCCTTCCGGCCGAGGTGACGGTGGCCGGACCGGCAGCGTCGCTGCTGCTGGTGCTGACCCGACGGCGCCCCGCCACGGCCGATGAAACCAGCGGGATCACCATCGAAGGGGACATCAACCTCGTCCGGCACTGGCTCGACAACACCGCACACGTCAGCGGCTGACTCGGTTACCCGGCACGCGGCTGGTTCGGAGCGGTGACAGCCGCCCTGGCGGCGCCCGCATTCACCGAGCGCACCCGAGCCGCTGCGACCGAGGCGGATTCTCAGCCCTGGTTCGGCGGCGGCGGGTAGCCGCCGTAGCCGGGCGGCGGACCACCCTGCTGCCCGGGCTGCGGTGGGTACTGCTGGTAGCCGGGCGGCGGCCCTTGCTGCGGCGGCGCCTGGAATCCCGCCGGACGGTGGCCCGGTGGGTGGCAGCGACGGCCTGGGCTGCTGCTGGGGTTGACTCTGGTGCCGGGGCGGGAGCTGTGGCGGACTGCTGCCCGCCGGCGACCTCGGCCTTGTTCGCGGCGAGCCGGGCCGCGTCCTTCTCCTCGATGGTCAACGACGCCTCGGCCTCGGCCTGCCGGACCGCGGCCGCCACCTCGTCGGCTGTGGTGCCGCCGAACCAATCCTGGACGTCCTCGTCGATCTCGCCCGGCTTGCTGACCGGTACGTCCGTCTCACTCGGCTCGTACCGGAAGACCCCGTCGTCGCCCTTGGTGCCGAGCATCCGGGCGAAGCCCTCCAGCGACTTGCTGAAGTCGGACGGGATCATCCACACCTTGTTGGAGTCGCCCTGGGCCATCTGCGGGAGCGTCTGGAGGTACTGGTAGGCCAGCAGTTCCGGGGTCGGCTTGCCGGCCTTGACCGCGGCGAACACCTTCTCGATGGCCTTGGCCTGACCCTGCGCCTGCAGGTAGCGGGCCGCCCGCTCACCCTGGGCCCGCAGGATGCGGGACTGCCGCTCGCCCTCGGCGGCCAGGATCGCGGACTGCTTGTTGCCCTCGGCGGCGAGCACCGCCGCCTGCTTCTGGCCCTCGGCGGTCTTGATCGACGACTCGCGCTGGCCCTCGGCGGTGAGGATCATGGCGCGCTTGTCCCGGTCCGCGCGCATCTGCTTCTCCATCGAATCCTGGATCGACGGCGGCGGGTCGATGGCCTTGAGCTCCACCCGGGCGACCCGGATGCCCCACTTGCCGGTGGCCTCGTCGAGCACCCCGCGGAGTTGGCCGTTGATGGCGTCGCGGCTGGTCAGGGTCTGCTCGAGGTTCATCCCACCGACCACGTTGCGCAGCGTGGTGGTGGTCAGCTGCTCGACCGCGACGATGTAGTTGGCGATCTCGTAAACCGCGGCGCGCGGGTCGGTGACCTGGAAGTAGACGACGGTGTCGATGGACACCGTCAGGTTGTCCTCGGTGATCACCGGTTGCGGCGGGAAGGACACCACCTGCTCGCGCAGGTCGATCCGGGCCCGGATCCGGTCGAGGAACGGCGCCAGCCAGACCAGGCCGGCCGAGTTGGTCTTGTGGTAGCGGCCGAGCCGTTCCACCACCGCGGCCTGGGCCTGCGGGATGACCTTCACCGACCGCACGATCATGATCACGACCAGAACGGCGATGACGATGCCGACGATCAAACCGATGTTCACGCGCGGACCTCCCTGGTCGGTGAGTGTGCCAGTGTTCCTCTGCTGTGAACCTTACGCAGTGCGTGCTGCGCGCGTCGGCGAGGCGACTGATGACCGGCCGGCGCTGACCACCCGAAACGGTCAGGGACCCCAGATCACCACGGCGGTCGCGCCACGCACCTCGACCACCGTCACCGGGGTGCCCGGCGGCAGCGGCCGGTGGCCGTCGACGCCGATCGCCGACCACACCTCGCCGCCGATCTTCACCTGGCCGCCCTGCCCGTCCACGGTGGAGATCACCAGCGCCTTGGAGCCGATCACCGCGTCCATTCCGGTCTTGATCGGGCTCGGGGCGAGGTACTTGCGCTTGAGCGCGGGCCGCAGGCCGACGACCAGACCCACGGACACCAGAGCGAAGACGATCAACTGCAGCCACCACAGGCCGGGCACGATCAGCGCGGTGATCCCGCCGGCCAACGCCCCGCCGGCGAGCATCAGCAGGACGAACTCGCCGCCCAGGAGTTCAGCACCGGCCAGCAGGGCCGCACCGACGAACCACACCCAGGGCATGCGGCCATCCTGCCAGAGGGCCGGCGGCGCGCAGCCGCCGTCACCGGGCGTCCGGCCGGTTTGTGATCAGGCTGAGACGTTTCGTACCGACCCGTGCGAGGCGCCGGAAACCCGAGCGGACGATGTCGGCCTGCCCGTCGGACTGCGCAGTCGGGCTCAGCCGTCGGCTTGGGCGACGAAGTCGATGAGCCGTTCCACCGCGGTGATCAGCGGGGTCTCCAGATCGCGGTGGGTGCGTACGGCGCCGTTGATCCGGCCCCACATGGTGGCCGGGTCGGCAACGCCGAGGGCCGCACAGACTCCGGTCTTCCAGTCCGAGCCGCGGGCACCGACGGCCACGCCCGGATGCCGACCACGCTGGGCCGGATCGCCTGCCAGATGTCCACGTACGGGTGGCCGGTGACCAGCAGGTGCCCGCCGGCGCCGGCCTCCGCGGACGCCGCGATCCGGGACTCCTTGGAGTTCGGCACCAGGTGATCGGCCAACACACCGACGCGGCGGCCGGGGCCCGGGCCGAAGGCGGCCAGCGCGGCCGGCAGGTTGTCCAGGCCGTCGAGGGGCTCGACCACGATCCCCTCGACGCGCAGGTCGTGGCCCCATACCCGCTCGATCAGCGTGGCGTCGTGGATGCCCTCCACCCAGATCCGGGCCGCCCGCGCCGTGCGGGCCCGGTGGTTCGGCACCACGACGGACCCGGATGCCGACAGTCGAGGTCCGTTGGACCCGGCAGGTGCCGGGCGCACCAGCGTGACCTGCCGACCGTCCACCAGGAACGCGCCGACGGTCAGCGGGAACGTCCGGCGGTTGCCGTGCCGGTCCTCCAGGGTCACTGCGGACGACGTGCAGGACACGACAGCGCCGCAGAACCCGGACAGTGGGTCCTCGACGACGACGTCACGATCGGCGGCCAGCTCCGGGATCACCGGCGGCCGACCCCGGCCGGCCAGCACGTCGGAGCCGTAACGGTCCTGCACTCGTCCTCCAAGCGATCCCGAGACGCAACTCACGCCCGATGAAGGCTACGGCGCGGCGGGCGTCAGGTGTCGTAGCGTGGCGACCATGTCGTCTGCGACCGGCTCGGCCGCGCGAAGCCTCGCGTGGCCCGGCTTCGTCGGTGCACGCCGCCACCACGCTTGCCCTCTGGGCGGCCGCGTGGCAGGGCGGAGCCCCCTCCGACGACGTGCTTGCCGCCTTGGAGTCGACGGGGTTCCGGGCCGGCGCCCGCGCGCTGTCCGACGAGGCC
The DNA here is from genome assembly GCA_963834185.1 of uncultured Actinomycetota bacterium. Classification (GTDB taxonomy): domain Bacteria; phylum Actinomycetota; class Actinomycetes; order Mycobacteriales; family Nakamurellaceae; genus Nakamurella. The sequence goes on along the minus strand of CAWIAR010000002.1, from coordinate 175,670 downwards.
GCAGCGGCCACCGGGCTTCCCGGGCCAGGATCGGGTTCGTCGGGGTCGGCAAGCCTGCTCCCGCTGCTGCGTGGGGGCGGCATCCCTGAGCTACTGCTGCCCGCGGCCGGCGACCTGCGCGGCCTGGCGCCGGCCGGACGGCTGACCGTCGCCGCGCTGGATGCCGGCGCGGTCGTCGTCCTGCCGGGCGACGGCATCGGCGTCGTCCCGATCCACGGGCAATGGCGCGCGGACTGGTGCCCGGGCGGCCATCCGGCTCCCGACCTGCGCACGGCCGGCGTATGAACTCGACGAAGCCATCCGGGAGGCGACGCATCGGCTGGCCTCCGCCGAGCTCGCCAGGGACGCCGGCTCGCCCCGCGATCGGGTGGCCCAGGTCATGCTGGCCGAAAGGGTTTCCACCCCGCCGGGTACGCCGGCCCGGGCGTCTGCATTGCTGGCCAAGGCGATCTCGCTGCACGCGCTGCTGGTGGTGGCGGAGAATCATGACACCGCAGCGGTGAACAGCTTCGAGCTGGCCGTGGTCGACGACGCGCTGCGCCCGCTGGCCCTGGCTGTTCGGGACGGCCGGCGGGCCGCGGTGGCCGATGCCTGTGCCACCCTGTCGGCCCGCGCCCGGGTCTGAGGGTCCGGACAGGCGAAAGCGGCTGCAACCCTCTCGGATCGCAGCCGCTCCCGGCTCATGTCCGGCCTCCGCAGACCGGGGCCCTCGCCGCGCGGACGTCTGTGAGGGACGCCTCGGCGTGACCTGCTCAGTCCTTGGTGAAGGCGTCCTTGACCTTGTCAGCGGCCTGCTTGAGGTCCGCCTTGACCTGGTCGCCCTTGCCCTGGTTCTCGAGCTCGTCGTCGCCGGTCAGCTTGCCGACGCCTTCCTTGATCTTGCCGCCGACCTCTTCGCCTTTGTGGTCAGCCTTGTCGCCAACAGCCATGGTCAACACCTTCCCTCGGTTCTTGATCCTACACACCCGAAGGTGCCCGGCCCGGCGCACGGCAAACCTGCCAACCTGCAGCTCACCCGAACGTGCGCCGGTCACGACGAGTCACCAGGTCGGAAGGGCTGTCCTGATCACCGCGCCGGGCTCACTGCCCTCGGGCACTGCCCCGGGATCACTCCACGTCGAGCGATCTCCGCGGTCCCGAAGCCGAGCGCGTGGAACCCGCCGTCGACCATCACCATCGACCCGCTGGTCGCCGGGAACCAGTCCGACAGCAGCGCGCAAGCCGCCTTGGCGACCGGCGTCGGGTCGGTGGTGTCCCAGCCCAGCGGGGCCCGCTTCGTCCAACCGCTCTCCAGATCGCCGAAACCCGGAATGGACCTCGCCGCCATCGTCTTCACCGGGCCGGCGGCGACCAGATTGACCCTGATGCCCTTGGGGCCGAGTTCGCGGGCGAGATAACGGGTGACCGACTCCAGCGCCGCCTTGGCCACCCCCATCCAGTCGTAGGCGGGCCACGCCTGCCGGGCGTCGAAGTCCAACCCGACGATCGAGCCGCCCCGACCCATCAACGGCAGGCAGGCCACCGCGAGCGACTTGAGCGAATAGGCCGAGGTGTGCACCGTGGTGGCGACGTCCTCCCATGGGCAGGCCAGGAAGTCGCCGCCCAGCGCGGTGGCCGGGGCGAAGCCGATCGAGTGCAGAACGCCGTCCAACGACCGGAACGTGCTGCCGAGACCCGGTCGGCCAGCGAGTTGAGCTGCGACTGGTCGGTGACGTCGAGCTCCACCACCGGCGCCGGCTGTGGCAGCCGCTGCGCGATGCGCTCCACCAGGCTCATCCGCCCGTACCCGGTGAGCACAACGGTGGCACCCTGCTGCTGCGCGAGCCGGGCGGTGTGGAATGCCATCGATGCCTCGGTGATCACCCCGGTGATCAGCAGGTTCTTGCCGGCCAACACGCCGGAACCGAGCTCGGAGCCCATCTGTCGCCTCTATTCGTGTGTTCGTTCGGATCGGTCGGGCGCCGGGTGGCGCCGGTTCAGTGCCCCATGCCCAGGCCGCCGTCCACCGGCACCACCGCGCCGGTGATGTAGCCGGCGGCGTCGGAGGCCAGGAACGCCACCGCAGCAGCGACCTCAGCCGGATCGGCGTACCGGCCGGCCGGGACCTGCTTCAGGATCTCGTCGCGCCTGGCGTCGGACAGCGCCCTGGTCATGTCGGTGTCCACGAAGCCAGGGGCGACGACGTTGGCGGTGATGTTGCGCGAGCCGAGCTCCCTGGCGATCGACCGGGCCAGGCCGACCAGGCCGGCCTTGGACGCGGCGTAATTGACCTGACCGGCGCCGCCGGACAGTCCGACCACCGAGGAGATGAACACCATCCGGCCCCAGCGCTTGCGCAGCATGCCCGTCGCGGCCCGCTTGGCGACCCGGTACGCACCGGTCAGATTGGCATCCAGCACCCCGCTGAACGTCGATTCGCTCATCCGCAGCAACAGGGTGTCGTCGGTGATACCGGCGTTGGACACCAACACCTCGACCGGGCCCTGTCCGGCCTCGATCTGCCTGAAGGCGGCGTCCACGGATTCGACGTCGGTGACATCGCAGCGCACCGCGGTGAGCCCCTCGGGAGCCTCGCCGCTGCGACTGGTGACGGTCACATGGTGACCGGCTTCGGCCAGCGCGGTGGCGATCGCCAGGCCGATTCCCCGGTTCCCCCCGGTGACCAGCACCGATCGTGCGACGAACTCCGCTGTCACGTCCGAACCTCCTCCGGGCGACGGCGCCGCCGGGTCGGGGATCACCCTAACGACCGCGGCCGGAGCCGGCCCGGCCGACATCCCGTCTCGTCACGCCCGAACGTCGACCGGCCGGTGTCAGGGAATCCGTTGCCCGATCACCAGCGCCCCCAGCGCGCCGAGGATGAGCGCGATGGTGCCGGCGATCAACCAGGGTTTGGAGACGTCCTTCTCCTTGAGTTCGTAGCCGATCTGCTCGCCCAGCTGGGAGTAGACGGACTTGAGTTCTTCGGACGTGGCGGCGGTGTGGAAGTCTCCGCCCGACAGGGCCGCGATCTGTTGCATGGCTTCGGTGTCCAGCGGGACCGGGATCTCGGACCCATCCAGGTTGATCGAGCCGTGGGTGGTGCCGAACGCGATCACCGAGATCGGCACCTTGGCATCGGCGGCCTGTTTGGCGGCGTCGGTCTCGTCCCGGCCGACGGTGCGCTTGCCGTCGGTCATCAGCACGATCCGCGCCGGTGCCGGACCGTCGGCGCCGCTGATCGTCTTCTGGAACGTCTGGATGGCCTGCAGCGAAGAGATGATTCCCTCGCCGGTGGCGGTGCGTTCGTCCAGCTTCAGGTCGGCGATCGCCTGCCGGGCCGGGGCCCGGTCGGTGGTCGGCGAGACCAGCACGGTGGCGATCCCGGCGAACGAGACGATGCCCAGATTCACCCCTGGCGTCAGGTCGTCGACGAACTGGGTCGCCGCCTCCTGCGCGGCCGCCAGCCGGTTGGGGGCGACGTCGGTGGCCTCCATCGACAGGGACACGTCGATCGCCAGCATCACGGTGGCCCGGTTGCGCGGGACCTTCGCCTCGGCGGTCGGCCCGGCCAGCGCCACCACCAGCAGCATCAGCCCGACCAGGACGATCACTGTCGGCACGTGGCGCAGCGCGCTGGGGCGGCGCGGCGCGACCTTGTCCAGCATGTCGAAGTTGGCGAAGCGCAGGGTGTGCTTGCGGCGCCGGATCTGCGCCACGGCGTAGCCGACCGCGAGTGCCACAACGACGGCGATCAGCGCGAACCAGCCAGGGGCGGAGAACTTCACCACGCCTCCCCGGCATGTCCGGCCGGCGATGCGCCGGTCCAGCCGCGCTTGCGGGTCAGCACGAACCGCAGCACGTCGGCAATCCAGTCCCGGTCGGTGCGCAGGGTCAACTGGGCCGATCCGGCCCGGCGGATCGTCGCGGCCACCTGTTGGCGATGCTCGGCGGCGGCCGCGGCGAACGAGGAGCGCAACGCCGGGGTCGTCTGAACCTCCTTGGTACGGCCGGTTTCCGGGTCGACCAGAGTCACCAGCCCGACGGCCGGCAGCTCCAGATCGCGGGGGTCGAGTACTTCGATCGCCAGCAGGTCGTGCCGCGCGGACAGCGCCCGCAGTGAGCGTTCCCAGGTGATCTCGCCGAGGAAGTCGGAGATGACCACGGCGAGACCACGTCGCCTCGGCGGGCGGCGGAGTTGCTCCAGCGCGGCGGCGAGATCCCCCCGGTCGCTCCGCCGACGTCGGTTCGGCGCGCGGGGTGGAGGCGAGCTCACGGAGCAGGTGCTGCAGGTAGGGCTGTCCGCCGCGGGCCGGGATACGGATCAGGCCGGTGCCGGTGGAGATCACCGCACCGACGCGGTTGCCGCCCCCGCGGGTCAGGTGCCCGACCGCCGCTGCGGCCGCGACCACCAGGTCACGCTTCTCGCAGCCGGTCGTGCCGAAGTCCAGCGACGCCGAGAGGTCGGCGACGATCCAGGTTTCCAGCTCGCGGTCGGCCACCGTCTGCCTGATGTGCGGTTCGGTGGTCCGGGCGGTGACCGACCAGTCCATCCGCCGCACGTCGTCGCCGGCGTAGTACGGCCTGGCATCGCCCGGCTCGGTGCCGGGACCGGGCACCAGGCCGAGGTGGTTGCCCTGCAGCAGGCCGTCCAGCCGGCGCCGCACGGTGAGTTCCAGGGTGGTCAGCGCCGCATCCAGCCGGGTCGGGTCGGCGGTCGACGGCAACCCGGCGTGGGGCAGCCCGGTGTGCTGCAGTGCCGGTGCGGCGCCGACCGGGCCCTCGAGTGGATCGACAGGCATCAGCCCGCGCCGTGCGTGTACGGGGTGACCTGCGGCAACGGCACCGACTGCAGCAGACGGCCGAGGATGACCTCGATCGGCACGCCGTCGGCGAGGGCGTCGTAGGACAGCACCAGGCGGTGCCGAAGGACGTCGGGCGCGACGTCGATGACGTCCTGCGGGATCGACGAAGTCGCGCCCGCGCACCAGCGCCAGGGCCCTGGCGGCGGCGATGATGCCCAGGCTCGCCCGGGGCGACGCGCCGTAGGACAACCATGCGGCGACGTCGGCCAATCCGTGTTCGGCCGGGGTGCGGGAGGCGTAGACGAGACGCACCACGTAGTCGACGAGGGCGTGGTGGACGAACACCTGCGCGGCGACCTGCTGGAGTCGCGCGAGTTCGGTGACCTGCAGCACCTGCTGCGCGACCGGCGGGGTGACCCCCATCCGGTAGACGATCTCCCGCTCCTCCTCCGGCTCCGGGTAGCCGACGAGCAGCTTGAACAGGAACCGGTCGCGTTGGGCCTCGGGCAGCGGGTAGACGCCCTCGTTCTCGATCGGGTTCTGGGTGGCCATCACCAGGAACGGGTCGGGCATCGGGTAGGTCTTGCCGCCGATGGACACATGCCGCTCGGCCATCACCTCGAGCAGCGCCGACTGGACCTTGGCCGGGGCCCGGTTGATCTCGTCGGCGAGCACGAAGTTGGCCACCACCGGGCCGAGTTCGGTGTCGAACTCCTCCCGGCCGGCCCGGTAGATGCGGGTGCCGAGCAGGTCGGAGGGCACCAGGTCCGGGGTGAACTGGATGCGCGAGAACGTGCCGCCGACCACCCGGGAGAAGGTCTCGACGGCCAAGGTCTTGGCCACGCCCGGCACACCCTCGATGAGCAGATGACCCTTGGCCAGCAACCCGACGAGCATCCGCTCGACCAGCCGGTCCTGCCCGACGATCACTCGCTTGACCTCGAACACCGTGCGTTCGAGCAGCGCCGGCGTCCCGCGCCGGACCGGCCGGCGGCCCGGCGAACGGCGGGTGCGGGGTACCGTCGACCGGCCGTTGCCGGCGCCCGGTCGGGCCGGTGGGCGGACCGGAGGTGACCAGGCCGGCCGCATCGGGACCCGGATTGGCCGGTCCGGGTCGGCCCGTCGCGTCTGCCGTCACCGGCTCCTCCTCGTGCGTGTGGTCGTGCGGTTGCATGACACCACCCCATCATGGGTGACGTCTGAGAACGACGTGGCCGGTTCGGCAGACCGAACGCCGGTGACGTCGCCGACGGTCCTCTCCGGCGGCACCGGTTCAGCGACCTGGTCAGTCGCCCGCCGGTCGGGTCGGTGAATCCCAGCCGTCGGTACTGCTCCGGGGTGTCGACGTCGGCCGCTTCCGCCCGGCGAGCGCCGGTACCTCGACGTCGATCAGCGGATCGAGCAACGCCCGGACCGGTCGGCCCGCCCAGTCCGCCGCCCCGAGCCGCAGCCAGCAACGGGCCGAGTCGGAACACCCCCACCAGGTACTGGCGGCGGCCGGCGGCGTCGACCAGGACGACTGCCGGCCGGCGCCCGGACCGTCCGCGATGGCCGTCGGAGCGCAGGGCCGCGCCAGCCGCTCGACGGTCGCCGGGGTGATGCCGGGCAGGTCGGCCGCCAGCACCGCCACCAGCGCGTCGTCCGTCGAGTGCGGGTCAATGCTGCTCGACGCCGGCCGCAGGCGGCAGCGCGCCGGGCCGGAGCCGGGCGGGTCCTCCGTCACCTGCCGCACGGCGTCCGGCAGGTCGCGCACGCGGGCCGACGACGACCACCACCGCATCCGGGACCGCGTCGAGCGCGCGCTGCAGCAAGGCTCCGGCCGCCCAACACCAGTGCCGGGTTTGTCGACCCCGCCCAACCGTCGTCCGCGCACCGCCGGCCACGATCACCGCTGCGTCGACCACCACACCATGGTGCGCGCCGGCCCGCGTCGCTCGCGCGTGCTCAGGTGCCCGGGCGGGTGGCTCCGATGAAGCCGCTCCGGTAGAAGGTGGAGATCTTCACGACCGAACCGGACTGGGGCGCCTCGACGATCTGGTTGTTGCCCATGTAGATCGCCACGTGGTGGATGGTGCCCGGGTCGGAGGTGTTGTTCGCGTAGAACACCAGGTCGCCCGGCTGCAGCTGGTCGACCGGCACGTGCTGACCGCTGAAGTACTGGTACCCCGAGTAGTGCGGCAGGCTGATCCCGACCTGCGCCCAGGCGTACAAGCGCCAGCCCCGAGCAGTCGAAGCCCACCTTCATGTAGTCGCCGTACGCGTCGGCCACGCCGCCGTCGCGAATGCCCAGCGTCGGACCGCTGCCGTTACCCGCCGCCCCAGGCGTAGGTGGTGCCCAGCCAGGCGAGCGCGGCATTGACCACCCTGGCGCCCCTCGAGCCGTCGGACGGAATGCTCACCGACCCGCCGCTGCCCGATCCGCCGCTGGACACATTGGTGGTCGAGCCGCCGTCGCAGGCGACGCCGTTGCCGTTCGGGTCGAGGGCCTTGCGGTAGCCCGGCTCGCCCTTCTTCATCGGGGCCGCACCGGCCGCCCGCGCGGCGTCGCAGTTCTGGTAGTACGCGCCGCTGCCGGTGCCCTTGCCCCTGATCGCGTCGACGGCCTTTTGGGCCGAAGCCGACTCTTCCTTGGCCGCCTTCGCTTTCCGCGCGGCTTCGCTCGCCGCGGCGTTCTCCCGGGCCGTTCTCGCGGCCGCGGACTGCCTGGCCTTCTCGGCCCTGATCTTGTCCTGCCGGACTCGTCGCCGCGGCGGCTGCGGCGGCGGCCTTGGACTTCGCGGCGGCTGCCGCCGCGGCCTTGCGCCGTGCCTCGGCCGCCGCTGGCGGCCTTGGCTGCCGCGGCCTTGGCCACCTTCTCCTTGGCGGCCCTCTCCGCCGCAGCCCTGGCCGCAGCCTCCTTGGCGGCCCTCTCCTCGGCTGCCTTCTCGGCCGCCGCCTTCGCCTCCGCGATCTGGGCCTGGCGCTCTCGCTCAGCCTGTTCCGCCGCGGCCTTCGCAGCTGCCGCCGCGGCGGCCTGGCGCGCCGCCTCGGCCTGCCGCGCCCGCTCCTCGGCCTCCTTGCGGAGTCGCTCCTCCTCGGCCTTCTTCTCGGCCAGCCATTGCTCGTACTGGTCACGCTGTGCCTGCAGCGACGACACGTTGTTCAGCGCCGTCTGATAGGCCTCCTGCTGCTGACCCAGTTGGGTCTGCAGTGCCGCCAGCTGGGTCTTGCCATCGGCGAATGCCTGCTTGGCCGTGCGGTCGGCGGTGTCGGCGTCCTTCTTGGCCTGGTCGGCGGCATCCTGCGCGGCTATCGCCTGGTTGAGCGCGACGCGTGCATCGGAGTCCTTGTTGGCCTTGGCATTGCGGGCCTGCTGGAGGTGCTGCGATCACGTCCAGTTGCGAACTGGAGATCTGCCGAAGGAGTTCGTCTCGTTCCAGCAGGTCGGTGGGACTCGCCGACCCGGCGAACGCGGTCATCGATCCCAGCACCGAACCCTGCCGGAACGATGCGGCCGCGAACTCAGCGGCCTTGTCCCTCGCATCGATGATCTTCGTGCCGGCCGCCAGGGCATCGGTCTTGGCCCGGTCGGCGGCGGCGGCGGCCTTGGCCGCGTCGTCCTGCGCCAGCTGCAGGTCGATCTTGGCCTTCATGGCCAGCTCGGCCTTGAGTTCCATGTCCGACTGCAGCCGCTGGATCTGGCCCTCGGTGGTGGTCACCAAACCGGAGAGCCGGCCGACCTCGGCCGCCGCGGCGTCCGCGTTCGCCTGCCCCTGGGCGATCTCGTCGTCCGACGGATTGTTCGGTTCGGGCGGCAGCGCGCCGGCCGGGTTCGCCGTGCCGATGAGCAGCAGCGCGGTCAGCAGGCCGGCGACCGCCGATCCCAGCCCGAACCGCGAGAGCACGGTGCGACCAGGTGCCTCTGGTGCCACGAATGACTCCTCTCCGCGTCCCGACACGCGGACGGATGGTGAAACTCGGACTCCTGGAACAACCGGTGCGTGCAATGTCAATCCGACACGCCAAGGAGCACCATGCCACTTTGGTCCCCTTGTACGCCAGACGTCACCTGGAACACTCCATCCCCACACCGGACAATTCGGGCTGCACATTCAGCACAGGCGTCACGGCAACCCCAATTTTCACAACGGGAGTGACGAAGAGCGGTCTTCGGCGGCGGTGCGTGCCGACAACGTGTGCCGCCGAATGGGTGATAGGGTGGCAAGGTTGCTCGTGCGACACGGCGCCATTTGGGTGAATCCCGACCAGCAATGTCCCGAAGGCGGGTGCCGGGCGGGCCGCAACCGAACCGGCACACTGGCGGTCGTGTCCGGTCGCGAATGCCCGCCCGTGCCGCTGCCCGTCCCGGCGTCGGGTGGGTCGTTCCTGCCCTCGGACTCGGGATCACCGGGGTGGTGCTGGTCGTCGTGGGCACGTTCCTGCCTTGGGTTTCGTCCGGCGGACGGATGCTATCGCAGCTACGCGGTGGCCGGCCTGGTCGATCGCTTGCAGGTGGTCGACAGACGGCCTCGTCGAGGGCTCCTCTGGCGGTCTGGCCGTTCGTCGGCCCGTTGTGCCTGGTCCCGATCGTGCTCGCGGCGTTGCGTCGCAGGCGCGCGGCCGCGACGACCGCGATCGTCATCGGTCTCGTCATTGCCGCCGCCGCCGCCGTGGTGCTGCGATACGCCGGGTGGCCTGCACGTGCCAGGGGTCGCCGTGGTGAGCACCGGGCCGTGGGCGGTCATCGCCGGCGGGCTTGACGATGACTGCCGGCGGCGTCCTCGCGCTCGCAGTCAGGCCCGAACCGGCCTGAGTCGGAGGTTCACGGCCGCCGGTCCTGGCCGGCCGATCGGGCCGGTCGACCCCCGGCTGTGACAACCCGCACAACCAGCGGCGGGAAATTCGTGTCCGGACGGAACCGACGGCGACTCTTCTCGGTCACACTGGCAGTCGGGGTGATCCCCGGCGACCGCAGAACCACAGGTCGATGCCGGCGAGGGCCGGCGACGGGCAGCACGCGAGGCGGCCCGATCGAGGAGATGGGAACGGAATGAGCGAGCCGTACGGTCCGGGCGGGCAGCCCCACAACCAGCAGCCCTACAACCAGCAGGCCGAAGGCGGGCAGGCCCAGGGCCCGCAGCAGCCCAGCGGGTGGCAACCGGCACAGCAGCCTGTCGGCTGGGCGCCGCAGAACCAGGGTCCGACCGGCTGGCAGCCGCCCGCCCCGCAGCCAGGGTGCAGGGGACTGGCAGCAGCCGACGCCGCGGGCCAGCACCGGCTACCCCACCGCGCAGCAGCCCGGATGGCAGCCGGCGCCCGACGCTCCCACCGGTGGCAGCCCGGCGTCCAGACCGCCCGCAACCCGCCGGCCGGCGGCAAGAAGAGCCGCACCCCGCTGATCCTGACCGTCGTCGCCGTCGTCGTCGCCCTGCTGGCCGGCGCCGGCATCTACTTCTTCGCCATCCGCGACACCACGACCACCGCGCAGGGCCAGGCCACGCCCGAGGCTGCCGCCAGTTCGCTGCTCAACGCGCTGACCGCCAAGGACGCCGTCGGCGTCGCCGCGCAGCTCGACCCGGCCGAGGCCGCGCTGTTCTCCGACATGAGCGGAGACATCCTCAGCCGAACTCAAGCGACTCGGCATCATCTCCTCCGACGCCGACCCGCAGGCCCTCTCCGGTGCGGTGATCACCACCAAGGACCTGACCTACGACGCCGCAGCCGAGGAGAAGATCAACGATCGGGTCACCGTGGTCAAGCTGACCGGCGGCACCGTGACCATCGACTTCGACGCCTCCAAGCTGCCGCTGTCGGACAAGGTCAAGGGCGCGATTCCGGAGTTCGAGAAGAACGTCAAGAGCCAGAGCAAGACCATCGACATCGCGGCCGAGGTGGCCAAGAACGACGGTAAGCCGTTCCGGATCGCCACCGTCAAGCGTGGTGACACCTGGTACCCGAGCATGTTCTACACGGTGGCCGACAACGCCTACCAGGAGGCCAAGGCCAAGGATAACCCGTCGCTGCCGTCGCCGGCCGACACCGGCTCCATCACGCCGATCGGCGGCGACTCCCCCGAGGCCGCCGTCAACGGGCTGATCGACAAGGCGTTGGCCGGTGACATGGAAGGCGTCATCGGGATGCTGCCGCCGGACGAGATGAGCGTGCTCTACGACTACGGCCGCAGCCTCATCGAGCCTGCGGTGAAGGACGACCTGAAGCCGGTCGAGGGCGTCACGCTGTCCGATGTGGCCTGGCAGGTCGACGATGTCACCGGCGGCAAGAAGGTCTCGCTGAAGTCGATCAGCGTCACCAAGGACGGCCAGACGGTGAAGATCGTCCGCGACCCGGCCGCGAACTCGCTCACCATCACCCTGCCCGGCCAGCCGACGGTGGTGCTCAGCCCGGACAACCTGGAGACCTACATCTCCAAGATGGGCATGCGGTACCAGCAAGCTCGACCCGCAGCTGATCGACATCATCAAGCGCGAGTTCGTGCAGGTGACCGGCCTCGGCTTCACCACCGTCCAGGTGGACGGCAAGTGGTACGTCTCGCCGCTGCGCACCTACTCGGGCGTCCTGGTGTCGCTTCTGCAAGGGCCTGGAGCCCGGCGACATCGACTACTTCATCTCGCTGGCCAACAAGTGAGCTGACGGATCTCCCGACCGGAGGGGAGGACACGCCGCGCGGCGTGGCCTCGCCCCGGCGGGTCCTCCCCTCCGTCGTCGTCCGGCGGCCGGCACCCGGCGTTGCCGGCTTTACAGGACAAGCGTACTGTTAGCCTCGACGCTGCCGCGTTCCCACCGATGACCGCCCTGTCGGGCGACACGACCTGAGGGAGTCCGCCGTGCCCGCTGCCAGCCAGGACAGCTTCTCCGCCCGCGACCAACTCACCGTCGGCGACACCGACTACGAGATCTTCCGGATCACCGACCGACCGGGCCTGGAGAACGCCGCCCGGTTGCCGTTCTCGCTGAAGGTGCTGCTGGAGAACCTGCTGCGGACCGAGGACGGCGCGAACGTCACCGCCGATCAGATCCGCTCGCTGGCCAACTGGAACCCGGAGGCCGAGCCCGACACCGAGATCCAGTTCACCCCCGCCCGGGTGATCATGCAGGACTTCACCGGTGTGCCCTGCGTCGTCGACCTGGCCACCATGCGAGAGGCCATGGCCGACCTCGGCGGCGACCCGGACAAGATCAACCCGCTGGCCCCGGCCGAGATGGTCATCGACCACTCGGTGATCGCCGATGTCTTCGGCCGGGCCGATGCGTTCGAGCGCAACGTCGAGCTGGAGTACGAGCGCAACCGCGAGCGCTACCAGTTCCTGCGCTGGGGCCAGACCGCCTTCGACGAGTTCAAGGTCGTCCCGCCGGGGACCGGGATCGTCCACCAGGTCAACATCGAGTACCTCGCCCGGGTGGTCATGGTCCGCGACGGCCGGGCCTATCCGGACACGCTGGTCGGCACCGACTCGCACACCACCATGGTCAACGGCCTCGGGGTGCTGGGCTGGGGCGTCGGCGGCATCGAGGCCGAGGCGGCCATGCTGGGCCAGCCGGTGTCGATGTTGATCCCACGGGTGGTCGGGTTCAAGCTCACCGGCTCCCTGCCGGACGGCACCACCGCCACCGACCTGGTGCTCACCATCACCGAGATGCTGCGGGCCCACAAGGTCGTCGGCAAGTTCGTCGAGTTCTACGGCGAGGGCGTCGCCGCCGTGCCGTTGGCCAATCGCGCGACCATCGGCAACATGAGCCCCGAGTTCGGCTCCACCGCAGCGATGTTCCCGATCGACGAGGAGACCATCGACTACCTGCGGCTGACCGGGCGTTCGGAGGAAGCGCTGGCGCTGGTCGAGGCGTACGCCAAGGCCCAGGGACTGTGGCACGACCCGGCCCATCGAGCCGGTGTTCTCCGAGTACCTCGAACTCGACCTGGCCACCGTCGTGCCCTCGATCGCCGGGCCGAAGCGTCCGCAGGACCGCGTCATCCTGGCGGACGCGGTGCCGGCGTTCCGCAAGGCGTTGCAGGCCTACGTCTCCGACGACGACAGCGAGCAGGAGCCGGACGAGGCGCTGCTCGAGACGTTCCCGGCCTCGGACCCGGCCTCGACCAACCACGGCCACGTCGACCACGAGCCTGCCGCGGCCACCGCCGGCCGGGCCAAGGACCGGGCCAGCAACCCCACCCGGGTGTCCATGGACGGCCAGGAGTTCGAGATCGACCACGGCCACGTGGCGATCGCCGCCATCACCTCGTGCACGAACACCTCCAACCCCCAGGTGATGATCGGCGCCGCGCTGCTGGCCAAGAAGGCCGTCGAGCGCGGCCTGGACCGCAAGCCATGGGTGAAGACCACGCTCGCCCCCGGCAGCCAGGTGGTGATGGACTACTACGAGCGGGCCGGCCTGCTCCCCTACATGGACAAGCTCGGGTTCAACCTCGTCGGATTCGGCTGCACCACCTGCATCGGCAACTCCGGGCCCGCTACCGGACGAGATCTCGGCCGCGGTGAACGAGGCCGACCTGGCGGTGGTCTCGGTGCTGTCCGGCAACCGGAACTTCGAGGGCCGGATCAACCCCGACATCAAGATGAACTACCTGGCCTCGCCGCCGCTCGTGGTGGCGTACGCGCTGGCCGGCTCGATGGACATCGACATCACCCGGGACCCGCTGGGTACCGACCCGGACGGCAATCCGGTGTACCTGCGCGACATCTGGCCCTCGCCCAAGGAGATCGAAGAGGTGATCGGCCAGGCCATCAACCAGGAGATGTTCACCCGCGGCTACGCCGACGTCTTCGCCGGCGACGAGCGGTGGACCTCGCTCGACACCCCTGAGGGCAAGACGTTCGCCTGGGACCCGGAGTCCACCTATGTGCGCAAGCCCCCGTACTTCGACGGCATGCCGGCCGAACCCGCTCCGGTGCAGGACATCTCGGGCGCCCGTGTGCTGGCCAAGCTGGGTGACTCGGTGACCACCGATCACATCTCCCCGGCCGGTGCGATCAAGGCCGGCACCCCGGCGGCGCAGTACCTGACCGAACACGGCGTGCAGCGCAGGGACTTCAACTCCTACGGCTCCCGTCGCGGCAACCACGAGGTGATGATCCGCGGCACCTTCGCGAACATCCGGCTGCGCAACCAGTTGCTGGACGGCGTCGAGGGCGGCTACACCCGCAACTTCCTGGCCGACGGCGAGCAGGCGTTCATCTACGACGCCTCGGTGGCCTACCAGCAGGCCGGCATTCCGCTGGTGGTGCTGGCCGGGGCCGAGTACGGCTCGGGATCGTCCCGTGACTGGGCGGCCAAGGGCACCGCGCTGCTCGGCGTCAAGGCCGTGATCGCGGTGTCCTACGAGCGGATCCACCGGTCGAACCTGATCGGCATGGGCGTCATCCCGCTGCAGTTCCCGGCCGGCGAGACCGCGGAGTCGCTCGGTCTGGACGGCACCGAGACCTTCGACATCAGCGGCATCACCGAGCTCAACTCCGGGACCGACCCCGCGCACCGTGCACGTCACGGCCACCAAGCAGGACGGGGCTCACCGTCGAGTTCGACGCGGCGGTGCGCATCGACACCCCGGGCGAGGCCGACTACTACCGCAACGGCGGGATCATGCAGTACGTGCTGCGGAACCTGCTGGCCGGCCAGTCCTGAGCAGGTCCGGTCCCTCGTGCCCCGGGTGAGCCAGGACCACCTGGATTCCCGCCGCCGGCAGATCCTGGATGCCGCGCGCACCGCGTTCGCCCGCCACGGGTACGAGGGCGCGACGGTCCGGGTGCTGGAGGAGGAGACCGGGCTCTCCCGGGGCGCGATCTTCCACCACTATGCCGACAAGGAGGCGCTGTTCATCGCGCTGGCCGCGCAGGACGCCGCCCGGATGGCCGAGACCGTCGCCGAGCACGGCCTGGTCCAGGCGATGCGGGATCTGATCGAGTCGCCCGACCCCGGGTTGGCTCGGCACCCAGCTCGAGGTCTCCCGGCGGCAGCGCACCGATCCGACGTTCCGCGCGGCCTGGGCCGAACGCACCGCGGAGATCCGGGACGCCACCCGGGATCGCCTGCAGCGACAGCGCGACGCCGGCATCCTGCGCCCCGACGTGGACGTCGAGGTGCTGGCGTCCTACCTGGAACTGGTGCTGGAGGGCCTGATGGCCCACCTCGCCTCCGGCGGTGACACCGCCGGCCTGTCCGCCGTCCTGGACGTCGTCGAGAACTCTGTCCGCCGCCACTGACCCCGCCCCTGCGAGGATCCACTCCGCCGACTGCGGATCAACGGAGTTCGGACGACTCGACGTCCCACGCGTCACACATCGGCCGAGTTGATCCTCGCAGCGGCGGCAGGTCGCCCGAAATATGTGCTTGCCCTGACGTGCACGTCAAGGGTTAGCGTCGGGTTCGTGCAGATCTCCGAACTCGCCGCGGCCACCGGGACGACCCCGCGCGCCCTGCGCTTCTACGAACAGGCCGGGCTGCTGATGGCCGCCCGCGACGATCGCGGCTACCGGGAGTACGACGACGCCGACCTGGCCGTCGTCCGGCAGATCCGCTCGCTGGCCGACATCGGCTTCACCCTGGAGGAGACTCGCCCGTTCGTCGACTGCCTGCGGGCCGGCAACGAATGCGGCGACGTCTGTGCCGGCTCGATCGACACCTACCGCCGCAAGCTCGAGGCCCTCGACGCTGCCATCGCCGACCTGCAACGCAGTCGGCAGACCATCGCTGCCGCGCTCGACGCGGTCAGCGCTCGACCACACCACCACGGAGGATTGATCATGGCCGGATTCGGCATACCCGACGGAACCGTCGCCGTCACCACAGCAACCTTCGACACAGCCGTCCTCGGCGCAACCCGGCCGGTCCTGGTCGAGTTCGGTGCCGCCTGGTGCCCGCCCTGCCGGGTGATCGGGCCGGTGCTGTCCGCCCTGGCCGCGGATCGGGTCGACGGACTTCGACGTCGCTGTGGTGGACGCCGACAGCTCCCCCGAGATCCCCGCCCGCTACGGCGTCCTCGGCCTACCCACCATGATCCTTTTCTCCGGCGGCGCGCCGGTCATGCAGGTTGTCGGCGCCCGGTCCCGGGCCCGGCTCGAGGCGGAGATCGACGCCGCGCTCGCGCCGTCGGCTGAGTCCGGACTGCGAGGATCAACTCGACGCTTGGGAACTGAGTGACTGGGCTCGAGTTGATCCTCGTCTTTTGCCTGTTGATCCTCGCACGGCGGGGTCAGCTGTTGATGCCGGTCGACTCGACGCCCTGCACGATGTAGCGCTGCAGGCCGATGAACACCAGCATCATCGGCAGGATCGAGAAGGTCGCCGCGATGAACAGCTCGTGGAGGTTGATGGTCTGCGCGGTGAGGAACGTGGACAGCGAGATCTGCACCGTCCAGGACGCCGAGTCCTGGGCGATCACCAGCGGCCACAGGAACGCGTTCCAGCTGCCGATGAAGGTGATCGTGGAGATGGCCGCGAAGAACGGCAGGCTGTTGGGCACCACGATCCGCCAGAAGGTGCCGAAGTAGTTCAGCCCGTCGATCCGGCCGGCCTCCTCGAGCTCCCGGGGAAAGCGTGGTGAAATGCTGCCGGAACAGGAATGCGGCCAGCGCGCCGAACATCCCGGGGATGATCAGCCCGCGCAGCGTACTGACCCAGCCGAGCGAGGACACCATGACGAAGGTCGGCACGAACGTCACCGCCGACGGGATCAGCAGCGTGGCCAGAATGGTGCCGAACACCAGATTGGCGTGACGGAAAGGGATCCGGGCCAGGCCGTAGCCGGCCATCGACGCCAGCAGGATCGTGCCGGCGGTCTGCAACACCGAGACCACGACCGAGTTCCACAGGCTGCGCAGCATCGGCACGGTCGGGTCGTTGAACAGTTCCGGGATGTTGCTCCACTGCAGCACCGGCGGGAAGAACGTCCACTGCGGCGAGGTGATGTCCCGGTTGGTGGACAACCCGTTGCGCAGCAGCAGGTAGTACGGGATCAGGAAGATCAGGGCGCCGATCCAGAGCACCACCGACCGCAGCACCACACCGGCCTGTTGGCCCGACGACCGGTGGATCCGGTTCGCCCTCGGCACCGTTGTCGGCCGGTCTCTGGTCGTCGTCATGCGTCGGCGTCCCGGCGACCGAGCCCGAGGATCCGGCCGAGCACCACGGTGATGATCGCGATCAACACCGCGAGGATCACCGCACCGGCGCTGCCCAGACCGAAGTCCTGCCCGCGGCCGAGCGCGATGTAGTACAGGTAGACCAGCGGTGGCCTGGCATACGGCGGGTAGCCGGCCGGACCGCCGAGCAGGTTGTAGAACTCATCGAAGGCCTGGAAGGCGTTGATCAGCAGCAGCACCACGATGGCCACCGACGCGGCCCGCAGCTGCGGAAAGGTGATGAAGCGGAAGGTCTGCCACCCGGCCTTCGCCCCGTCGACCGCCGCCGCCTCGTAGAGGATCAGCGGAATCCGTTGCAGCGCGGCCAGGAACAGGATCATGTAGAAGCCCACCTGCAGCCACAGCCGCAGGGTCACGATCACCAGCCAGTACCAGGGCGGATGGGTCACCGAGAGCCAGGCCACCGGATCCATGCCGAACAACCGCAGCACCGTGTTGGCCAGCCCGAACCGCACCCCGTTGAAGATCGACAACTTCCAGATCAGCGACGCCACCACGTAGGAGCAGGCCGTCGGCAGGAAGTAGACCGAGCGCAGGAACGACTTGAACCAACGCACCCGATTGACGGCGAGCGCCAACGCCAGCGAGATGGCGTAGGTGGTGGGCACGATGAAGATCGCGAACACGATGAAGGTGCCGAGGCTGGACAGGAACGCCGGGTCGGTGAGCATCTGCCGGTAGTTGGCCAACCCGACGAAGTCGGTGGGGGTCACCGTGTTCCGGGCGTCGAAGAAGCTGAGATAGACGCTCCACACGATCGGGATGAAGACGAAGATCAGCAGCCCGAGCACGAACGGCCCGACGAACAGCCAGAACCACAGGTTGCGGTTCTGCGGACCGGCCAGCCGGCGTCCCAGCGTCGGGCGTGGCCGGATCGGCGCTGCGGCGCGCCGCGGTCGCTGCGCCGGAAACCACAGCCAGTCCGCCCGGCTACTTCAGGACGCGCTTGAGCTCGGACTCGGTCTTGGCGACGACCGCCGCCATTTCCTTGGTCGGATCGGCACCGTCCTTGATGATCCGGCTGACCGCGTCGGACATCGCGGTCGAGCAGGCGGGCGTCCACAACAGCGGAGTCTGCGCGTGCCCGTTGTCCTGCAGGATCTTCACCGCGTCGGCGGCCGCTCCCGACTTGAGCTTGTCCGCCTTCGCCGCCACGCTCGCCCTGGCCGGGACGTGGAACCCGTAGCTCTGCGCGAAATCCAGCTGGGCCTCGGTGTTGTCGACCCAGAGCCATTGGACGAACGACTTGGCGGCATCCGGATTGGCGGACTTGGCGCTGACCGCGGAACCGTAGGCGCCGATCGGGACCGACGGTGCGCCCTTCCCGTCCGCGGCGTACTTGGGCCACGGGATCACCCCGAAGTCGTCGCCGAGGTCGGTCTGCAACTGCGGGAACGTCCACAGGCCCGTCCACTGCATCGCGCAGAGTCCCTGCGAGATCGCCGACGGGTCCGACCAGTCGGTCGGCGCGCCGAGCAGCAGGTTGCCGCTGGTGAACAGGTCGTGCAGCTTGCCCATCGCGGTGGCGACGATCGGATCGGCGAAGCCGACCTTGTTGTCGGGCGTCAGATAGTCGGCACCGACGGACCACAGCACGGGTCCGGGCAGCACGCCGACGCCGCCGTCGTTGCCGACGAACAGACCCTTCACATCGGCGGTGGTGAGCTTCTTGGCCGCCGCCACCAGCTCGTCGAAGGTGGTGGGCGGAGTGACGCCCGCGTCCGCCAGCATCGACTTCCGGTACACCATGAGCTGCATGTCGATCACCTGCGGGACGGCGTAGAGCTTTCCGTCATAGCTCATCCGGTTGATCAGCGACTCCGGAAAGTCGCTCGCCGCGTCCCCGAGGATGCCGTCCAGCGCGACGACCTGGCCGCCCTGGATCGCGTCGATGCTGGGACCGTTGCCGGCCTCGAAGACGTCCGGGCCGCCGCTGGTCAGCAGGGACGAGGCGACCTTGCTGTCGTAGTCACCAGGGATCCACTGCACCTTGACGGTGGCGTTGGGGTAGGCGGCGGCGTACTTCTCCACCGCCTGCTGCGTGCCCTTCTCCCCGTACTGGTGATACCACTGGGCGAGCGTCACCTTCGGGCCGGCCGACGACGCCGCGGTGGACTCCGCCGCGCTCGACGCCGCGCTCGACGCCGCGACTCGACGCCGCCGCGCTGGAACCCGCGGTCGTGGCTTCGGAGCTCGCGGCGCCCGCTGTGGTCGCGGCGGCCGAGCTCTCGTTCCGGCCCGGTATTCGATCCGCAGGCCGCCAGGAATGCGGTGGCCGCGGCGGCCGACGACACGGTGAAGAAGCGGCGCCGGTTCATCTGACGGGACACCGGCTCCGGTGGCGTCGGCTCGCTCGAAGTCATGGACGTCCTTTCCATTCCGGGCTGCCCTCGTCGTCGCCGATCGGCAGCCGCCCGACCATCTGCGGGTCAGCCTAGAACGCCCACCCGCAACGTTTCGTGTTGCCTCCGTCACCGGGTGTCGGCCGCACCCGCAGGTCCGGCGTCCGAGGCCCTGGCGATCGTGGCGGTGGCCCGGCGCACTTCCCTGGTAGGTCCGTGAGGCAGCACATCAGCCAGGTACCCGTATGAGCGGGCGAGTACCGCTGCCTGCCGAGAACCGGCCTTCGCCCTGGCCTGAACGCCGGCGAGCCAGTCGGCCAGGTCGCCCCATCCGGGCGCCGCGAGCGATCCCCCGACCTGCTGGACCGACAGCCCGGCGCACAGGTTCGCGAACGACATGCGCTGCCGCAGCGGCCAGCCCGCAGGGTGCCCAGGACGAACGCGGCGAGGAACACGTCGCCCGCCCCGGTCGGGTCGACCGCGGTCACCGGCAGCGCCGGCACCCACTCCTCCTCGGCGGTGTTCGCGTCCAACCCGATGGCGCCCTGCGCACCGCAGGTGATCACCACGAGCGGGACGTCGTCCGCCAACGTCATCATCGCGAGGCGCGGATCGTCGGTCCGGGTGTACGCCATGGCCTCGACGTTGTTCGGCAGGAACGCGTCCAGCTCGGACACCTGCCGCAGCACGTCCGGTGACCAGCTGTCCGTTGCGTCCCAGCCGACGTCGCCGAACAGCAACGTGCCCGCGGCCCGGGCGCGGGCCGCCCAGGGCAGGTCCTCCCCGGTCAGATGCAGCACGCCGGCCGCGGCCGGGGGCGGATCGATGATCATCTCGGCGTCCTTGAACGGCGACTCGTGCGCGTGGGTGACCATGGCCCGGTCGCGGTCCACCGCCAGCGAGACGGTCACCGGCGAGTGCCAGCCGTCGATCCGCCGGGACAGGGACAGATCCACACCCTCCTGGGATTCGAGTGTCTGCCAGAGGAAGTCGCCGTAGACGTCGTCGCCGAAGGACGCGGCCAGCCCGGTGCGCAGGCCCAGCCGACTGGTGGCCACCGCGAGGTTCGCCACGCCGCCCGGCGCCGAGCCCATGCCGGTGGCATCCAGCTCGGTCCCGGCTGTGGGCAAGCGCCGGGATGCCCGTCATGACGATGTCGAGGAACACCGTGCCCTGCATGATCACGTCGAGGCGATCGCCCATCGACCCAGCCTGCCACGACCAGCCTCGGACCGCCTCCAACGCTCGGCGCTATTCCGGCGTCACGAATGACGTGATACTCCTCGATACCTGCTCGGGCTTTTCGAGATAGGCGAAGTGCCCGCAGTTCTCGAGGACGATCAGGCGGGCTCCGGGGATCGCGTCGGCGAGATGGCGCGCGAGGCTCAGTGGTACCAAGTCTCGGTCGCCGTGGATGATCAGCGTTGCTATTTCGAGGTGGTGCAGGGCAGGGATCAGGTCGTAACCATCGCGGGACCAGGTTTGTTCGTACAGTCGGTCCTCGATCGCTCGTGCGACGACGATGCCCTCCGCGGTGAAATCCGACCTGAACCGTCCGACCAGCTCGTCCAGTTGGTCGGGGTTTCGCAGCGTCGTGCCGTAGTGGATGCGGTAGTACTCCGCCTCGGTCTCAACATCGCCTGCCAGGAATCCTAGGTCGGCCCGCAGGGCACTCATCTGCTCGATCTGCCGGGAAGATCTGTTGCTCTTCAGCTCGTCTCGCAGAGTGAGCGCGTCCACGCGTGATGCGGGCGCGCTGTTCATCAGGATCAGATTGGAGACGCGTTGGGGATGCCGGATGGCGTACTCCATCGCCAACAGGGCTCCCCAAGGTGCCCGAGTAGGCCGACCGATCCGAATCCCGACCACTCGCGAACCCGATCGAGGTCAGCGATCTCGGACTCGATCGTGACGTCGTAGTCCAGCGGTCCACCGAATGACCGCCCTCGTCCGCGCTGGTCGTAGTAGACGAGACGAAACGAGTCGGCCAGACGATCCATCTCGGGCAAGAGGTAGGCGTGGTTGAAGTCGGGACCGCCGTGAACGACGAACATCGGCGGCCCGTGGCCGGTGTCCCTGACGTAAAGTCGAGGAGCTCCATCGCCCAGGTCGAACTCGCGAACGACGGGCTCGGGCGCCCGTGGGTGCATGCATCGATTGTCCTCTTGGACGGCTCCCGCAACAACGAGCCGCCCAGCCAGCACGACGTACGGCGCAAGAGCCTTGGCTGATCGCCGCCGGCCCGGACAAACCGGACTATATTCCAGGGTATCCCCCGTCCGTATGCGATTCCCAGGTTCAAGGAGGAACTCGTGGCCGCATTCGACAAGCAGAACATCAACAGCCCGCAGGAGACGCGCCCGTTCAAGGGCCACGGCCACATGGACGTCGTCACCATCGGGGACTTCACGCTCGGCCGAGGAGTCTTCGAGCCCGGCTGGCGCTGGTCCGAGGATGTCAAGCCGATCGCGGGCACGGACTCCTGCCAGACCCGGCACACCGGAATCTGCCTGTCGGGACGAATGACCGTGCGGCTCGACGACGGAACCGAGTTCACCGTCGAGCCCGACGACGTCGTCGTGATCGAACCCGGACACGACGCCTGGACAGTCGGCGATGAAGCCTGCGTCCTTATCGACACCGGCGTCGCCGCCTACGCCAAGCCGCATTGAACCGGCCCTAGCGCGAATCCGGAAAACGAGAAATTCCCGACACCCGGCGCCATCGGCACAGTCCCTGGGTATGCACACCGTGCCGGAGACGACCGTTTCCTCAGGTCACGGCAACCAGCCAGCCTTGTGACACCAGATCGTTCGTCGTGCACCATCGCACCTGACCGGAAACACAACGAGATAGTTGCATTCGCGGGATTCCCTTCCGGACTGAACCCTTCGCGCTAGAGACTCCGATCCTGCCTGCCCTGCAAGGGTCAGGACAGTTGATCCACTAAATGCTGAACATTGCCCTCCACCCAGCCCTCGACCGCCTTGCCATCGCGGACGTGGAAGATCTCGATCCAAGTCGTCGTCACACGCCGTCCGCTCGCAGGGTGGCCCATGAACTCGCCGCTGTGGGTCGCCCGGTCGATTCCGCGCACGGCAACCCGATCCCCGACCGCAATGATGTCCTCCAGCGTGGTGACCAGGTCCGGAAACGCCTGTCGGTATTGCAGGACGCCCTGGCCGTACTCGGTTGGGCCACGGAGCGTCATATCGAACGGGTTGTGGCTGATGAACTCGGCGGCCAGGAAATCGCCCGCCGCTTCGACCTCCCCCTCATTCCAGACGCGCTGGAAAAAGTTGCGGACGGCGGTTTCGACATCCGACATGGCAGCACACTCCGTCTCCGAGTCCGCAGGTGTCAGGCACCGTTGCCCACACCGATGTCAAGCGTCCCGCTACTGGCGCATCCGAGCAAGCCCGGGTCGCGCAAGCCCGTCCTGGAGCCCGGCCCGCGAGTCAACCATTGCCGGTCATCGATATGGGTTCGGGTGCCGGCACGGTGAGACCAGGGCGAAGAGCGACGCCATGAGCGCCCAGCAGCAACCCACACACCATGCGCCGTTCCTCATGCCCATGCGAAGAGCGCCCGACCATCGGTCGCGCCACGACCCGAGTAGCTGACCGAGCGGGCTCCGGCACTTACTCAGCCAGATGTTCTTCAAGGGTGTCAGCTCGTACGCGGCCGCCACCAGGAGTGTTGTTCCGGTCAAAGCGCGGCCGGCGTGATCCCACCCGATATCGGGTGCCGCTGGACCTGCGAGCACGCCGACAAGAAAGGCGATGACTCCGGCCCCGGTCCACGTGATCAGGTAACCGGAAACAAACGCCATGGGCGCCAGCCGGCTTCGGCTCATCCGTGCACACAGCGCCACCGTCGGAGCGACCGATGGGAACATCATCGCGGCCATCATGACGACCCACACGCTGATGAACCAGCCGAATGTCCCCAGGCCGGTGTTGCACCCCCTACTGATTCCAGGTGCTCAGCGATGGATCGTGTATCACGTGCGGCGAAACCTCAGGATCTTCGTCCATACAGACGAACCAGTCGGGCGTAGCCGTCATCACGTACCGTCGTCGGCATGCGGCTCACCGTCCTCGGTGGGGGCGGCTTCCGGGTCCCCCTGATGTACCGGGCGCTCGCCGGTCGTGCTGAACTCGGGATCGACGAGGTCGTGCTGTACGACACCGACTCCGGCAGGCTGGCGGCGATCGCCGCGGTCCTGCGGGCGACGCCCGGTCCGACCGTCACGACGGTCACCGACGCGGCCCGCGCCCTCGACGGCGCCGACGTGGTGTTCGCGGCCATCCGGGTGGGCGGGAGCGGGGGCCGGATCGCCGACGAGCGCAGGGCACTGGACCACGGGGTGCTCGGGCAGGAGACGGTCGGCGCCGGTGGGTTGGCCTTCGGGTTGCGCACCCTTCCGGTCATGCTCGACCTGGCCGAGGCCGCCGCCAGGTACGCACCCGGTGCCTGGTTCCTGTCCTTCACCAACCCCGCCGGCATGGTGACCGAAGCGGTCCGCACGGTCCTGGGTGACCGGGCAGTCGGGATCTGTGACTCGCCGGTGGGACTGGTACGGCGGGCCGTAGGCGCTGCGCGTCGCCACGGGCTGGCGCCGGACGATCCGGCCGCCCCGATCGAGGTCGACTATGTCGGGATCAACCATCTCGGCTGGTTGCGCGCGCTGCGGGTGGCGGGCCAAGATGTGCTGCCCGCCTTGCTGTCCGACGACGTCGCGCTGCGTTCCTTCGAGGAGGGCCGGCTGTTCGGGCCCGACCTGCTGCGCGCGCTGGGCTGCCTGCCGAACGAGTACCTGGCCTTTTACTATGACCACCTCGATCTCACCGCTCACCTGCGCACGGCAGCCACCCGGGGGGAAGTCGTTGCCGGGCAACAGGATGCCTTCTTCGCAGCGGCGTCCGAGGATCCGGCCGGCGCCGCGCGATGGTGGGAGGACGCTCGGCTCCGGCGCGAACAGAGCTACCTGGCGGAAACCCGCGGCAGCGCAGAACAGCGCGACGAAGCCGACCTGTCCGGCGGTGGCTACGAGCACGTCGCTCTCGACCTGATCCAGGCGCTGCACACCGGATCGGCTACCCGGCTCATCCTCGATGTGCCCAACGGCGTTGCCCTACCGCAACTCCCGCCCGACATGGTGGTGGAGCTGCCGTGCACGGTCGACGCCGCCGGATTCCGGGCTGACCCGGTCGGTCCGCTCGACCTGCACCAGCTCGGTCTCATCGCGTCGGTGCGTGCTGCGGAGCGGGCGGTGATCGACGCGATCAGGACCGGATCAAGGACGGTGGCGTTGCGGGCGTTCGCGATCCATCCGCTGGTCGGGTCGCCGCGGATTGCCACCGAACTGCTCGCCGATGTGCTCGGGTCCACACCCGACCTCGCGGCCCGCCTGCGCTGAACGGTCGATCAGGGCCTCGGCAGATCGAGCAGCGTGCCCGACAACGCCCGGATCCGGGCGATCTGTTCGGTACGTTCGATCGCCAGCTGATCGTCCATCGTGCGATCCCCGATGAGGTCGAACATCCGGGTCACTGCGCGCACCGCGTCGGCCGGCGGATCCAACAGAGAGCTCAGCAGGTCGGCAAGCGTCCCCTCGAGTTGCGCGCCGGGCACCGCGAGCAACGCGAGCCCGGTGCGAACCGCCTCTTCGGCGCCGACTCGACGGCCGGTCACACACATTTCGAGCGCCCGTGACCGGCCGACCCGGTCCGCCAGCCGCCTGGTGCCGCCGAGATCTGGAACCAGACCGAGGGTCACCTCGGCCATGGAGAACCGAGCGTCGTCCGCGCACAGGATGAGGTCACAGGCCAGGGCCAGCTGAAATCCGGCACCGATCGCATGACCGTGCACGGCGGCCACGGACACGAATCGGGGTTGGGCGAGCCAGCTGAAACTGTCCTGGAACCCCGAAATCATCTCGTCGGCAACCGAGTCGGGCGCCCGGGCGATCCGGGCCAACAGGGAATCCGGATCGGGCCGGAACGCCGACCGGTCCAACCCGGCCGAAAACGATGATCCGGTGCCGGTCACGGTGACCACCCTGACGCCGTCGTCGAGGTGGTCACCGATGTGCCGCAACGCATCCCAGGTCTGCGGCAGCTGGGCGTTGCGGTTGTCCGGTCGGTTGAGCACCACCGAGAGGACCGGGCCGTCACGATGGGTGCGCACACCGCCGCGCCGCAACAGGTCTGGATCGAACGGCGGCGCGGCGTCGCTCACTTCTTCTTCGTGCGGGTTGCTCCCCCGCGGCCCCGCAGCGGGACCTCGGCGTCGAGCAGCAGGCGGTGGACGAAGCCGTACGACCGGCCGGTCCCCTCCGCCAGCGCGCGAATGCTCTGGCCCTTTTCGTACTTCTTTCTCAAGTCGGCAGCGAGTTTGGTGCGTTCGGGCCCCGTGATCCGGGCACCCTTCTTGAGCTGGACCGTCTTGGAACCTGCAGCCACGTCCCACCTCGGCTTCTGCTCTCGCGCGCTCGGCGCAGGGCTGTCCGCTTTCGCGCCGGGCGGCGCTCGGACATCAGGACGGCGCCACGGCGGCGCTGCCGGAGTCCGTGCAGACCATGATCGAGCAGTTCTGTGGTGCCCGCCACAGGAAGGGCCAATTCGGCGTCGCCGCTGTCCGGCGGCCCGTCCGAGCCCGTGCTCGGCGCCCAGTTCTACGCGAGTTCGACCAGATCCAGGTAGTCAACGGACCAGTGATCCTCGGTTCCGTCCGGCAGCAGGATCACCCGCTCCGGGTGCAGCGCGGTGACGGCGCCGGGATCGTGGGTCACCAGCACCACGGCGCCGGTATAGCGCCGCAAGGCGTCCAATACCTGCTCGCGGCTGGCCGGATCCAGGTTGTTGGTCGGCTCGTCCAGCAGCAGCACGTTGGCGGCCGACGACACCAGACCGGCGAGCGCGAGTCTGGTCTTCTCGCCGCCGGACAGGGTGCCCGCCCGCTGTTCGAGCTGCTCGCCGGTGAACAGGAACGAGCCCAAGAGGTTTCGCAGCTCCTGCGCGCCGGCGTCGGGAGCGGCGTGTCGGGTGTTGTCCCAGACCGACGCGTCCGGATCCAGCGTCTCGTGCTCCTGCGCGTAGTAGCCGAGCACCAGACCGTGGCCCGGTTCGACCCTTCCGGTATCCGGGGTCTCCAGACCCGCGAGGAGTTTGAGCAGGGTGGTCTTGCCCGCGCCGTTCAGACCCAGGACGACGACCCGGCTGCCCCGGTCGATGGCCAGGTCGACGCCGGAGAAGATCTCCAGCGAACCGTAGGACTTGGACAGGTTGCTCGCGGTCAGCGGAGTGCGGCCACACGCAGCGGGAGCCGGGAAGCGGATCTTCGCCACCTTGTCGGCGACCCGCACCTCGTCCAGGCTGGAGATCATCTTCTCGGCGCGCCTGGCCATCTGGTGGGCCTGCGCCGCCTTGGTGGCCTTGGCTCCCAGCTTGGCCGCTTGGGCCAGCAGTGCGGATGCCTTCTTCTCGGCGTTCGCCCGCTCGCGGCGGCGGCGCTGCTCGTCGGTGGCTCGTGCCTCCAGGTACCGCGACCAGCTCATGTTGTAGGTGTCCAGCTCGCCACGCACGGCGTCCAGGAACCAGACCTTGTTCACCACGGCGCCGAGCAGTTCGACATCGTGGCTGATGATGACCAGTCCGCCGGAGTAGCTCCGCAGGTAGTCGCGCAGCCAGACGATCGAGTCGGCGTCGAGGTGGTTCGTCGGCTCGTCGAGGAGCAGCTGGGTGTGACCGTCGCCGCCGTTGTCGCCGGCCGCGAACAAGATCCGGGCCAACTCCACGCGCCGGCGTTGCCCGCCCGAGAGCGTGCGCATCGGCTGCGCCAGCACCCGGTCGGGCAAGCCGAGGTTCGAGCAGATCCGGGCTGCCTCCGCCTCGGCGGCATATCCACCCAGCGCGGAGAACCGCTCCTCGATCCGGCCGTATCTGTCCACGGCGGCGTCCCGCTCCGGGCCGTCGGTCAGCTCGGCCATCTGGATGTTGACCTTCTCCAGGTCCGCGACCAGAGTGTCGAGACCACGGGCGGAGAGCACCCGGTCCTTGGCACTGACGTCCAGATCGCCCTCACGGGGATCCTGCGGGAGGTAGCCGATCGGGCCCTGCCGCTGCAGGGCACCGGCGTACGGGAGACCCTCGCCGGCCAGCACGCGAAGGGTGGTGGTCTTGCCGGCACCATTGCGGCCCACCAGCCCGATCCGGTCGCCGTGTTGCAAGCGCAGGGTGGTGTCCGCGAGCAGGATCCTGGTCCCGGCCCGCAGCTCCAGGCCGGTTGCGGTGATCACGTGGAGCCAGTCTACCGACCGGACAACCTGGTTCCGGCCCGGTCGAGACCGGCCCGGCTTCCGCGGCGGCTCAGCGCGCGCCGGCCGGCGGACGCACGGTGATGTCGAAGGTGCGGTAGCGGGCGGCCAGTGCGTCGAGCACCGCCCTGCGGGGCTCGGGGATGTCGCCGAAGAACCGGCTCGGGAGCTTTGCGAGCGCGACCAGACGCGGGTCCCGCATCACGGCATCGATGCCGCCGGCGTCGCCGCCCAGGACCAGGGCACGCAGCGTCGGCGCGATCGGGCCGAGCACCCGGGCCGCGGTGTCCGCCGCGTCGTTCCGGGAGGCCTTGAGCTGGTTGCCACGTCGACGGGCGAACCGCTGCTGTGACCAACCGCCGGCCGCGGTGCGGCCCTGCAGGTAGGCGCGATCGGTCGACGAACTGAGAACAACGCCCTCGCGCACCACGCCGACGGAGTGGGCACCGCCGCGGACGAGAACGAGGCCGACGGTACCGAGGCCGGCGACGTGGTCGAGCATCGCCTCGATCGGCTCCCGATGGTTGATCGACATGGGCGGGAACGGCACCGCGATACTGGCCGTGGTGCCGTCCCCGCCGATCAGCCTGACCACGTCGGAATCCCCGGTGACCGAGCCCAGGCCGTCGTTTCGGCCCGCGAACCGATTGACCCATCCGACCAGCCGTTCGGCCGGAACCTCGACCACGACCCCGCCGCCGGGGGCCGGCCTGCTGTGCGCCATCCGCGTCCCGCCTACAGACCCGAACCGGCGTCCCACAGGCGGCCGGAACTCCCTCGCAGGGTCGCCGCGGCGCGGGCCGCCCGGTCGTCCGTCATCGATGCCACATAGTCGAGGATGCCGCGGCCGCGGCCGAGCCGGGCGAGATCGTCATCGGAATCGGCCGGCTCGTCCGTCGGTCCCACCAGCAGTTCCGGCCGCTGCGTGCGCAACTCGCGATAACCGGACGTGGCCAGATCGACCAGATCGATGAGCCGGCGCGGGGCCCTGGCCCGGTCCAGCGGGTCGGCCAGCCAGGCGTCGAGCCCGGCGACCAGACCGGACAGCAGCTGGGCCTGCCCGCGCTGGAACATCGCCAGATCAGGCCGATCGAGGACGAAGCGCTGGTGGACGAACTTGAGGACGGCGACCTCGTGCCACGCCTGCCGTTCCAGTGCGACATGCCCGGCGCGGCGCGGCGGGTCGGCCAGAACGATCACCGAGCGCTGCAGGTGCTCGATCCAACTCGTGGTGAACAGGCCGATCGCTCGTTCGGCGGCAATGGAGCCGTCGAACGGCACGGCGAGCAGACCGTCCACCAGGTCGGTGCCGACCCGACCAACCGCCACGGCAAAGGCCTCGTCGTCGTACAGCCAGCCGTCCTTGGCCGCGAGCCGCCGGCGCAGCAGCTCCAGCGAGTGGCCGGGGCGCCGCTCGTCCGCGCTGAGGATGTCGCCGTGCACCTCCTCGAGGTCTGCTCGAAACCGGTTCCAGGAACGGAACTCCGCCGCCACCGCCGCGTGCTGCAGCACTCCGGAGCGGTGGAAGTCGTCGAGATCGTGGAGCGAGTAGGCGATGTCGTCGGCTATGTCCATCACCGAGCACTCAACGGTCTGCTGCCACGGTCGGATCCTCGGGTAGGCAGCCAGAACCTCCGCCATCTCCGGGACGTCCAACGAGTAGGCGTTGAACTTCACCGATCCCGACCGGCCCTGGTGCTCCCCCACCGGCCGTTCGTCGACCGGGTCCCGATCGCCGGTGGCGCTGCCGCCACCGCGTGGCGGCTGGGCGTCGTCGGCCGGATGTGGTTGTGGGTAACCAAATCTCGCCCACGGGTACTTGAGCACAGCGGCCCGCACCGCCGCGGTCAGGTTCAGCCCCTCGGTCGACTCACCGTGCACGTCCAACGCGGTCAGGATCCGAAAGGTCTGGGCGTTGCCCTCGAACCCGTCCGCCAGCCCGAAGCGCCAGCGCGCCAGCCGGTCCAGCACCTGTTCGCCGAGGTGGCCGAACGGTGGATGCCCGAGATCGTGCGCCGCTCCGGCGGCCTGGACCACCACCGGGTCGCAGCCGCCGAGCTCGTCGAGGATCGGCGCGTCGGGCGTCCTCCGCAGGCGCACGGCTATGGTCCTGGCCACCGCGGCCACCTTCATCGAGTGCACGAGCCGGTTGTGCACCACCTGCCCGGACGCCGCCTGGTTCACCACCTGGGTCACCGCCGACAATCGGGCATGGTAGGGCGAGAATCTGATCCGCTCCAGGTCATCGCGAAACGCGCCCTCGGCCGCACCGGTCAGTCCCGGGCCGGCCGGCCGCTCCCCCGGCTCCGGCCGGCGGCGTTGTAGTCGCGGATCCGTCCCCATCACCGCCGAACCTACCCGCCGCCCCTGATCGGGGCGATCTGCGGCCCGCGTACGGTGATTCGCGAGGTCCGTGAACATGGTGCGCCGAGAGGGAGATCCGATGCCGTTGCAGGGTGAGTACGCGCCGAGTCCGTCGGACTGGTCGCGCAAGCAGGCCGAGGCGTTCGAGGCGAGCGACGGCGCCGAGGCGAACACTCTGCGGGGTCGCCCGATCATCCTGCTGACGACCGTCGGCGCGAAGTCCGGCAAGCTGCGCAAGACGCCGCTGATGCGCGTCGAGCACGAAGGGCAGTACGCAGTCGTGGCGTCCAAGGGCGGCGCGCCGGAGCAGCCCCAGTGGTACTGGAACCTGGTCGCCAATCCGCAGGTGGAGCTGCAGGACGGCGCCGACCGGGCGGACTATCTGGCCCGGGAAGTCACCGGCGACGAGCGCGCGATCTGGTGGGCCCGGTCCCTCGAAACCTGGTCGCCCTACGCCGAATATCAGACCAAGACCGACCGGCTCATCCCGGTCTTCGTCCTCACCCGCCTCGAGACCTGACCCCGCCCCGGCGAGGATCAACTTCGACCGCGAGGATGAAGTTGTTGCCAACTGTCCCTTCCGTCTCAGACTGACGGAAGTTGATCCTCGCAGTGGACGACGCGTACGTGCTGCGCAACAACGAGCCAGAGCTGTCCACATGTGCCGGCGTCATCCCCAATTCCTGTAGCGGGGTCGTGCGGGCGGCCATGCCTGGGGAAGTTGTAGTGCCATGGGAGCGAACCACGACGGCCAGATGCTCGACCTGCTCTTCGGCCGCTTCGGCGAGGTGGTCACGTCGACCGACGCGCGACGACTCGCCATGCCGGCCGACCTCATGCGTCGATCGGGCCGACGCGGCGACACCGTTCGGGTCGCGAAGGCGGCGTTCGTCCGCACGGAAACCTGGCGAACGGCAGATGCCTGGAACCGCTTTCGACTGCGGTCGATCGGGTTCGTCCTCGCGGCTGCGGAGCAGGTCTTCCTCACCGAAGCAGCGGCGCAGATCATCCACGGGCTACCTCACCTGCACCCTCCGCCTCCGCTCCCCGTCGCCATCCGGCCCGGCGATGCGCACCGAGGTCCTGATCGGACTGTCTACGGGAGGGTGCGAACCGGCCACCTCCCACCGCACCATCGGACCCTGCGCCAACGCGCGCGGGTGGTCGACCTCGCCTACGCCGCAGTCGACGTGGCCAGGCACACCGATCCGGCCGAGGCGCTGATGGTGATCGATCACGCGCTACGCCACGGTGCAGACCGCGGGCGGCTCGCCCGACTCACGCAGCAGATGGAGAACTATCCAGGCATCGGCCTGGCCGCATGGGCCATCGTGCACGGCGACCCACGGTCGGAAAGCGCCCTGGAGTCGTTGGGGCGGCTGGCCTTCCTCGAGGCGGACCGCCCGGTGCCGCTGTCCAACGTCTGGATCGATGACGGACTCCGAGCCGTTCGGGTCGACCATCTTCTGCCTGAGAGCGGTGTGGTCCTGGAGGCGGATGGAGCGCTCAAGGTCAACAACCGCCCGGACGCCGTGAAGGTGGTCAACGACCAGCTGGACCGCGAGAGGTTTCTCCGGAGACTCGGGTACGCGGTCGAACGCTACGACTTCCCGACTGCGGCCGGGCGCCGCGGAGAGATCGTGTACCGAGCTACCCGCGCTGCCATGGAGCGAGGCAACCGACCCGCACCGACGAGTTGGAGTCTCGAACCACCGGAGCGACTTCGCGGCTGGTCCGGTATCCGACTGACGGGCGCCTGATCCCCGTATCGCCGCGCTGCCTCGGCCAAACACCTGGCGCTGCTTACGCATAGACCGTGCCCTGCGAGGATCAACTTGGGTCGATCTGTGACAGCTGTGACGGAACGAGACAACTGGATCCGCGTTGTCGAAGTTGATCCTCGCGGAGCTGGGGAATCGACGGGTCGGGGCCCCGATCGGGACTGGGTCAGAACTCCTGGTGGGTGGCCGGGTCGCTGTCGGACAGGCGGCCGTCGGGACGGCCGAGGGCAGTGATGGCAGCCAGGTCGGCGGGGTCGAGGACGACGTCCGCGAGGTCGAGGTTCTCGTGTTGACGGTGCGCTGCGGTGGCCTTGGGAATGGGCATGGAACCGTTATCCACGTGCCAGCGCAACACCACTTGGGCCGGGCTGGCCTCCACTCGGGTGGCCACGTCCATGATCACCGGGTTGGTGAGCAGGTCGGACCCGCGGCCCAGCGGACTCCAGGATTGGGTCAGGATGCCGTGGTCGGCGTGGTACGCCCGCTGCTCCCGCTGGGGGAAGTACGGGTGCATCTCGATCTGGTTCAGCACCGGCAGCACCCCGGTCTCCGCGGCCAGTCGGTCCAGATGCTCGGGAAGGAAATTGCACACCCCGATCGACCGGACGAGACCGCGGTTCCGCGCTTCGATCAGCGCCTGCCAGGCCTCGACGTAGTGGTCCTCCAACGGATTCGGCCAGTGGATCAGATACAGGTCGAGGTGATCCAGACCGGTCCGGTAGAGGCTCTCCTCCACACACCGGACAGCCTTGCCGGCGTCCTGGAACCGACCGGGCAGCTTGGACGCGATGAGCAGTTGATCGCGTGGAATCCGGGAGGTACGCGCGGCAGCGCCGACCGCACCCTCGTTCTCATAGTTGACGGCGGTGTCCAACAGTCGGTAGCCGCCGTGCAACGCCTCGCGGATCACGTCCATGCCGGGCGCGCCGTTGAGTTTGTAGGTGCCGAACCCGACGGCCGGGTAGTCGACACCGTCCGAACCGCGAAACCCGGGCAGCGCGGCCGGGCCGGTCATACGTTGAAGCCCAGAGCCCGCAACTGTTCCCGCCCGTCGTCGGTGATCCTGGTGTAGTCCCACGGCGGCAGCCACACCCAGTTGATGGCGAAGTCGTCCACCAAGCCATCCGGGCCGGTCAGCGCCGCGGCCACCTGGTCCTCGATCAGGTCTGTCAGCGGGCAGGCGGCGCTGGTCAACGTCATGTCGATGGTCGCCACGTTGTCGGCACCGACCGCCAGGTCGTAGACCAGGCCCAGATCGACGATGTTGACACCCAACTCGGGGTCGACGACGTCCTTGAGCGCTTCCTCGATGTCCTCGAGCGAGGCCGTCGACACGTCTCCGGTCGGCTCGCTCGGCGGCGTGGCGTCCAGATCGGCGGCGCTGCGTCCGGCCCGGTCCGTGGTCTCGGGTGCGGTCATCTCGTCACTCCTTCGTTTCCGGTCATGGCGTCGATAGCCCTGGCGGTCTGGGCGGTCTCGACCGCCTGGGCAGCTGCGTCCTTGAACGCGAGCCAGCCGAGCAGGGCACACTTCACCCTGGCCGGATAGCGGGAAACACCGGCAAACGCGACAGCGTCGCCCAGCAGGTCCTCGTCTCCGGCCACGGTCCCCCGGCTGGTCACCATCGCGCTGAATTCATCGAGCGTGTCGAGCGCCTCGACCAGTGTGCGGCCGATGACCAGATCGGTCAGCACCGACGTCGAGGCCTGAGAGATCGAGCAACCGAGGCCGTCGTAGGACACGTCCCGCACGAGCGCGGACGGACCGTCGCCGGCCAGCTGGACGCGCAGCGTCACCTCGTCGCCGCAGGTGGGGTTCACGTGATGCACCTGGGCGTCGAAGGGGTCGCGCAGCCCGTGATGATGCGGCGCCCGGTAGTGATCCAGGATGATCTCCTGATACAGCTGCTCCATCTGCACGCCGGTCACCCCACCGCAAAGAACCGTTGGGCGGCAACGACTCCGGCCAGCAGGGCGTCGATCTCGTCGGTCGTGTTGTACAACGCGAACGAGGCGCGCACGCTGGCCGCGATACCGAACCGGCGGTGCAATGGCCAGGCGCAGTGGTGGCCGACCCGGACCGCAACGCCGTGGTCGTCGAGCACCTGGCCGACGTCGTGCGCGTGCACGCCGTCGACGGTGAACGACACGGCTCCCCCGCGGTCCACCAGTTCTGCCGGTCCGATGATCCGTACGCCTGGCAACGCGCCCAGGCGATCGAGGGCGAGCCCGGTCAGCTCGGCCTCGTGATCGGCGACGGTCTTCATGCCGATGTGCTCCAGGTAGTCCACGGCAGCACCCAGGGCGACGGCCTGCGACACCATCGGCGTGCCGGCCTCGAACCGGGCCGGCGGCGCGGCATACGTGGTGTGGTCCATGAAGACCTGTTCGATCATCGAGCCGCCGGTCAGGAACGGCGGCATGGCAGCGAGCAGTTCGGACCGGCCGTAGAGCACACCGATTCCGGTGGGCCCGAGCATCTTGTGACCCGAGAACGCCGCGTAGTCGACGTCGAGCGCGGCCACGTCGACGGCCTGGTGCGGCACGGACTGGCAGGCGTCGAGCACGGTCAACGCGCCGACCCGCCGGGCGGCGGCGACCAGCACCTCGACCGGGTTGACGGTGCCGAGGACGTTCGACTGATGGGTGAACGCCACGACCCTGGTACGTGGGTTGACCAACTCGTCGAGCGACGACAGGTCGAGCCGGAATCCGTCGGTGACACCGAACCACCGCAGCGTCGCGCCGGTCCTTCGGCACAGTTCCTGCCACGGAACCAGGTTCGCGTGGTGCTCCATCTCGGTGACGACGATCTCGTCACCCGGGCCGAGGGCGAACCGCCGCGCGGCGGGATCGTCGGAGAACGTGGCGTTGCCGAAGGAATAGGCGAGAAGGTTCAGTGCTTCGGTGGCGTTCTTGGTGAACACCACCTCGTCCGGCGACGACGCCCCGACGAATGCGGCCAGCCGCGCGCGAGCCGCTTCGAAGTGATCGGTCGACTCCTCGGCCAACGCGTGCGCTCCGCGCTTGACTGCGGCGTAGTGGTTCGTGACGAAGTCCTGCTCGGCATCGATCACCGGCACCGGACGCTGCGAGGTAGCACCGGAATCCAGGTACACCAAAGGCTTCCCGTCCCGGACCGTGCGGTCCAGGATCGGAAAGTCGTTGCGGATCGCGGTCACGTCGAAGACGTGGCCGTCCCGCGGTGCACCCGAGGCGCCGCTCACGAAGCTCACGAAGCGAACCTCCCCTCGCTGACGCTCGGGTTGGCGCGCTCCGTGTCGTGCCTACGGTTCGCTCGCTGACGCTCGCTCACGAAGCGAACCTCCCCTCGCTGACGCTCGGGTTGGCGCGCTCCGTGTCGTGCCTACGGTTCGCTCGCTGACGCTCGCTCACGCCGAAGCGCCCGCCTCGGTGAAGCGCAGGTAGCCGTTGGCCTCCAGCTCTTCGGCCAACTCCGGCCCGCCGGATTCGACCACCCGGCCGGCGGAGAACACATGCACGAAGTCCGGCTCGATGTAGCGCAGGATGCGGGTGTAGTGGGTGATCAGCATGATGCCCACTCCGCCGTCGGCGGCCGAGCTCTCACGGTAGGAGTTCACACCCTCGGACACCACGCGCAGCGCGTCGACGTCCAGGCCGGAGTCGGTCTCGTCCAGGATGGCGATCTTGGGCTTGAGCAGCGCCAGCTGCAGAATCTCGTGACGCTTCTTCTCGCCACCGGAGAAGCCCTCGTTCACCGATCGCTCGGCGAACTCCGGGTCGATGTCCAGGTCGTTCATCGCGCCCTTGACCTCCTTGACCCAGGTCCGGATGGCCGGCGCCTGGCCCCGCACGGCGGTGGCCGCGGTGCGCAGGAAGTTGGACATCGACACGCCCGGAACCTCCACCGGGTACTGCATGGCCAGAAAAAGGCCCGCTCGACTGCGTTCATCAACGGTCATCTTCAGCACGTCGGCGCCGTCGAGAGTGACCGTGCCGGAAGTGATCCGATACTTGGGGTGGCCGGCCAGCGAGTAGGCCAGGGTGGACTTGCCCGAGCCGTTGGGGCCCATCAGGGCGTGGGTCTCGCCCGACCGGATGGTCAGGTCGACTCCGCGGAGGATCTCTATGGGCGCCTCGTCGGTGAGGACGGAGACGTGTAGATCGCGGATCTCCAGGGTTGCCATGGTGCGGGTGCTCCGTTGTCTGTATCAGAGGTACGTGGAATCAGTGGTGAGCAGAAAACTCAGTAGCCGGTGATCGCCAGTTCGCGCTCGATGGTGCCGGTCGCCCGTTCCACCACGGTGGGCACGCCCAGTCGCAGCAGCACTTCACCGAAGAATCCGCGCACCACCAAGCGGCGCGCGACCTCGGACGGGATGCCGCGGGACATCAGGTAGAACAGCTGGTCGTCGTCGAACCGCCCGGTGGCGCTGGCGTGACCGGCACCGACGATCTCTCCGGTCTCGATCTCCAGGTTCGGCACCGAATCAGCCCTGGCACCCACGGTGAGCACCAGGTTCCGGTTCATCTCGTACGTGTCGGTACCTTCCGCCGCGTTGCGGATCAGCACGTCGCCGATCCACACCGTGTGGGCCGACGCGCCCTGGAGCGCACCCTTGTAGAGCGCCCGCGACTTGCAGTGCGGGACCGCGTGGTCGACGAACAGCCGGTGTTCCAGATGCTGGCCGGCGTCGGCGAAGTAGAGACCCAGCAGCTCCAGATCCCCGCCCGGGCCGGCATATTCCGCGGACGTCGACACCCGCACCAGGTCGCCGCCGAAGGTCAGCACCGAGTGCTTGACCCGCGCGTCCCGGCCCACCCGCACGAAGTGATGGGACAGGTGAACGGTGTCGTCGGCCCACTCCTGCAGGCTGGTGACGGTCACCTGGGCGTTGTCCGCCACGTCGATCTCCACGACCTGGGCCAGAGTGGACGAGCCCTCGTGCACCAGCACGACATCGGCCTTGGCGAACGCGCCGAAGCGCAGCACCAGATGGCCGGCCTCGGTGACGGTGGCGTCGGATCCCTTGAGGGTGATCACGATCGGCTCGCTCACCACCGTCTCCGCCGGAACGTCGACCAACAGCAACGACGGCACGTCGGCGAGGATGCGGGCGCTCATCCGGTCGGTCGGCACAAAGCCTGACGAGCCGCGCAGGGCGGCGAGCTCAGCGGCGTCGCCGTCCGGACCGCCGACCGGGCGGACGATCACGCCCTGGGGGGCAGTCCACGAGCAGTCGATCGCGCTGTCCCGGAACTCGACATCGGCGTGCAAGCCGCGAAGCCGACGCAACGGGGTGAACCGCCAGATCTCCTCCTTGCCCGAGGGCGTCGGATGGTCGGCGACGTCGAACGAACCGATCGGGTGCAGGTGGGATTCGACATTGGCCACGTTCACCGTGCGTCCGCCCACGTGACTGTGCTCTTTCAGGCCGTGCCCAGCTGAGTCGGCCCCGGGAGTCACGTCGGATTGGGTCAGGGTTGGGACAGACACGGTCAGCCCACCGCTCCTTCCATCTGCAGTTCGATCAGTCGGTTCAGTTCCAGCGCATATTCCATCGGCAGTTCACGGGCGATGGGCTCGACGAAGCCGCGCACGATCATCGCCATTGCCTCGTCCTCGGTCAGCCCTCTGCTCATCAGATAGAACAGCTGGTCCTCGCTGACCTTGGACACGGTCGCCTCGTGGCCCATCGACACGTCGTCCTCGCGGACGTCGACGTACGGGTAGGTGTCGGTGCGGGAGATGGTGTCGACCAGCAGCGCGTCACACTTCACGGTCGACTTGCTGTGGTGCGAACCCGGATTCACCCGCACCAGGCCGCGGTACGAGGTCCGGCCGCCGCCCCGGGAGACCGACTTGGAGATGATCGTCGAGGAGGTGTGCGGCGCCAGGTGCAGCATCTTCGCGCCGGTGTCCTGGTGCTGGCCCTCGCCGGCGAACGCGATCGACAGAACCTCGCCCTTGGCGTGCTCACCCATCATCCAGACGGACGGGTACTTCATGGTGACCTTGGAGCCGATGTTGCCGTCGACCCATTCCATGGTGGCGCCGGCCTCGGCCTTGGCCCGCTTGGTCACCAGGTTGTAGACGTTGTTCGACCAGTTCTGGATGGTCGTGTACCGGCAGCGACCGCCCTTTTTCACGATGATCTCGACGACCGCGCTGTGCAGCGAGTCGGACGAGTAGATCGGCGCGGTGCAGCCCTCGACGTAGTGCACGTAGGCGTCCTCGTCGACGATGATCAACGTCCGCTCGAACTGGCCCATGTTCTCGGTGTTGATCCGGAAGTAGGCCTGCAGCGGGATGTCGACGTGTACGCCCTTGGGGACGTACACGAACGAGCCACCCGACCACACCGAGGAGTTCAGCGCGGAGAACTTGTTGTCACCGGACGGGATCACCGAACCGAAGTACTCGGTGAAGAACTCCGGGTGCTCACGCAGCGCGGTGTCGGTGTCGAGGAAGATGACTCCCTTGTCCTCCAACTCCTTCTGGATCTGGTGGTAGACCACCTCCGACTCGTACTGCGCGGCGACACCGGCGACCAGGCGCTGCTTCTCGGCCTCCGGAATGCCGAGACGATCGTAGGTCGCCTTGATGTCCTCGGGCAGTTCCTCCCACGACGCGGCCTGCTTCTCGGTGGAACGGACGAAGTACTTGATGTTGTCGAAGTCGATGCCGGACAGGTCAGCACCCCAGGTCGGCATGGGCTGCCGGTCGAACAAGCGCAGCGCCTTGAGCCGGAAGTCGAGCATCCACTGCGGCTCGTTCTTCTTCGCCGAGATGTCCCGGACAACGTCCTCGTTCAGCCCCCGACGCGCGACGGAACCGGCGGAGTCGGCGTCCGACCAGCCGAACGCATATCGCCCGAGCGAGTCGATGGTCTTGGCCTGCTCGATCCGAGTCTGGCTCAGACCCTCGGTCTCAAGTTCGGGTGCGGTGGTCATGGGGTGGTCCTTCCGTCGTTACTTGGCAGCGGGACAACTGGCGCCGGTCCGACACGCGGGCGGCGCTCTCCGACCGCTGCGGCGCTGGCAGCTACCGCGGCGGCGGGGACGAACGTGGTGCAGGCGGCATCGCCGTGCGCGATGGTGGCGAGCCGCTGGCCGTAGGTACCCAGCGCCTCGGTGAACACGGCCATCTCCTCCTCGCACAGCTGCGGGAAGCGGGTGGCCACGTGACCGACCGGGCAATGGTGTTGGCACAGCTGCGCGCCGACCCCGACCTGTTCGACCGACGCAGAGAAGCCGGCCGCGGTGAGCGCCTCGGCCAGCACCTCGGTCTTGGTCGCGACATCCGGGGCGGCGTCGAGCCGGTCGCGGTACGGGGCGACGACGGCCTGCGCCCGTCGTCGGGCGAAGCCGGTGACGGCAGAGTCCCCGCCCGTCTCGGCCAGGTACTCCAGCGCCTGCACGGCGAGCTGGTCGTAGGCGTGTGGCATCCGCGCCCGGCCGGACGAGGTGAGCAGGTACTCGCGTGGCGGACGTCCGCGCCCGCGCGGTCCCCGACTGATCGGTTCTCTGGTGACGACCGCACCCTCGTCCAGCAGGGCATCCAGGTGCCGGCGCACGCCGGCGGCGGTCAGGCCGAGTCGGTCACCGAGCGCAGTTGCCGTCAACGGGCCGGCGGCCATCAGCTGCGTGATCACCGCGTCCCGGGTACGCCGATCGGCACGCGGATCGTCCGGCGTCGCGGTCGGGTCGAGCACGGCAGCCGACGTCGCCGCGCGCGGGGCGCGCACGACCGTGGTGCCGGCAGCGGTTTTCACAACACCAGTGTGACCTTTTTCGGCGGTCAGTTCAAAGTCATGTCACCGCAGGTCAGTGTGGTCCCGGACACGCAGGCAAGGCTTACCTTGCGATCTTGCAGCACAAAAGCGGAGTTGACGTGGCGGCCACAGGGAGCGGGCCCACCCCTAGACTCAGCCGGATGACCGTGCTGGGTGCCAGTTCGGCGCCCGCCGGCACCGACCCGGCCGCCCCCCTCAACGCCGAGGAAACCGATCAACTTTCCCGGCTGCGACGCTGGGGAACCGCCGGGGCGCTGTTGATGGCCGTCGGGTCGACGTCGTCCTACGGCGCCGCGACGCCGGTCCCCAACCCGGTCGACGGCATCCGGATCATCGGCCTGCTCTCCAGGGTGGGGCCGGCGGCGCTGGCCCTGTCCTATTCCGGGATCGGATTGCTGGTGGTGTGCTGGCTGCTGATCGGCCGGCTGGCAGTCCCCGGGCGACGCCGCAGACTGTCCCGGACCCAGCTCACCCATACGTTGGCCATGTGGGCGGTGCCGTTCCTGGTCACCCCGCCGATCTTCTCCCGCGAC
Organism: uncultured Actinomycetota bacterium; assembly: GCA_963834185.1. Taxonomy (GTDB): domain Bacteria; phylum Actinomycetota; class Actinomycetes; order Mycobacteriales; family Nakamurellaceae; genus Nakamurella. The sequence continues at coordinate 135,614 of CAWIAR010000002.1, read as the reverse complement.
GTCTACAGCTACCTGGCGATCGGCGCCCAGATGCTGCACGGCAGCAACCCCTACGACCAGGGGCCGGTGGAGGCATTGGGCGAGGACAACCCGCTGGCGCACCAGGTCGACGCCAGGTGGCAGCACACCACCACCCCGTACGGACCCGGATTCCTGTTGATCGTCAAGGGCGTCGTGGCGATCACCGGGGAACACGTGGTCACCGGGGTGCTGGTGCAGCGCCTGGTGGAGCTGGTCGGGGTGGCAATGATCGTCTGGGCGATGCCGCGCCTGGCGCGCCGCTGCGGCATGGATCCGGTCGCCGCGCTGTGGCTGTCGGTGCTCAACCCCCTGTTGCTGTTCCATCTGATTGCCGGCGGCCACAACGAGGCGCTGATGATCGGCGCCATGTTGGCCGGCCTGGTGTTGGCGCTCGATCGCCACCTGGTCCCGGGGGTGGCCGCTGATCACGTGGCCGTCGCGATCAAGGCCACCGCCGGGATGGCGCTGGCGTTCCTGGTGATCACCCGGGCTCGGCGCAAGGGCGGCCGCTGGCCGGCCCTGTTGCGGGAGGGCGCGCGGGTCGGCGGCATCGCCCTGGCGACCTTCGGCCATCACCCTGATCGCCGGCGTCGGTTCGGCTGGATCAAGGCGCTGTCGACACCCGGGCACGGTCCGCTCGTTCCTGTCGGTGTCCACGGTCGCTCGGCGTCGGAGCGGGTCGGCCGGCCCGCTGCTCGGCCTCGGCGACCACACCAACGGGATCGACGTCATGCAGCCGGTCGGCACGGTGATCGGGGTGCTCATCGGGCTGGTGATCGTGGCGCTGCTGGCGCGGCAGGATTGCAGCCGCTGCTCGGGCTTGGCCATCGCCTCGGCGCTTTCGTGCTGCTCGCCCGGTCATCCAGCCCTGGTACCTGCTCTGGGCCGCGCTGCCGCTGGCCGCGGCGACCGCCGATGCCCGCTACCGCATGACCACGGTCTGGCTCACCGCCGTCTTCGCGGTGATCATCATGCCCAACGGCGGCACGATCCCGGTGTTCACCATCGTGCAGGCCGTGGTGGTCGCCGCCCTGGTGGCGGCGGGCGTGCTCTTCGCTCCGTCGCGGACCTGATTGCCCACCACGGTTGCGTCCGACGGCACCCGGCCGGCTCGATAGCCTGGCCTTCGTGACCAGCCGCAGCGAACACTCGGCGCTCGAGGTTCGCGGGCTGGTGCGCCGGTTCGGCAAGGTCACCGCCGTCGACGGGCTTTCGTTCGAACTCCGCCGGGCCGAACTGCCCGCCCTGCTCGGGCCGAATGGGGCCGGCAAGACCACCACCGTCGAGGTCTGCGAGGGCTTCGCCCGCCCGTCCACCGGCGAGGTGCGCTGCTGGGCCTGGATCCGTGGCGGGATCGCCGGGCGCTGCGCCCCCGGCTCGGCGTCATGCTGCAGGCCGGCGGCGCACATGCCTCCGCCCGCGCAGGCGAGATGCTGCGGCTGGTCGCCCCGTGCGCCGCACGTCCGCACGACCCCGACTGGCTGCTGGACATGCTCGGCCTGCAGTCGGTGGCCTCGCACGCCCGTGCGGCGGCTCTCCGGCGGCCAGGTGCAACGGCTGTGCCTGGCCATGGCGCTGGTGGGCCGCCCGGAACTGCTGTTCCTGGACGAACCGACCGCCGGCCTCGATCCGCAGGCCCGGCATCTGGTCTGGGACCTGCTGCGGGCGGCCAGGGCCGACGGGGTGACGATCCTGCTCACCACCCACCTGCTGGACGAGGCGGAGCTGCTCGCCGATCAGGTCGTGATCATCGATCACGGCCGGGCGGTGGCCGCCGGCACGCCGGCCGAACTCACCGCGGACAGCGCGCCGCAACTCCGATTCGTCGCGCTACCCGGATTGGACCTGAGGCTGCTGGTCGGCGCCCTGCCGGAGGGCTTCGACGGTCACCGAGCCCACCCCGGGCCGCTATCTGGTCCAGGGAGCCATTGGACCGGAAACCCTGGCAACCGTGATGTCGTTCTGCGCGCGCGTCGGGGTCATGCCGACGGCAGTGGAGACCGGGCGGCGCCGACTCGACGAGGTCTATCTGCAGCTCACCGGGCGGGAGGTGCGTCCATGACCGACACCGCGCGCCGCTCCGGCCCGTTCCCACCCGGGACGTTCCGTCCCGACCCGGGCCCGGCCCGCGCTGCCGGCATGGTGCGGGCGGCGGCCGCGGCCGAGTTGCGCATCCAGCTGCGCAACGGTGAGCAACTGCTGCTGGCGCTGGTCATCCCACTCGCTGTGCTGCTCGGCATGACCTACCTGACCGTGGTCGACCTGCCGACCCCGCGGGTCGACGCGGTCGTGCCCGGCGTGATCACCCTGGCGGTCATGTCCAGCGCGTTCACCGCGCAGGCCATCAGCACCGCCTTCGACCGGCGCTACGGCGTCCTCAAACGGCTGGCCGCGGCGGGGATGTCGCGAACGTTGCTGATCGCGGGCAAGTGCGTCACCGTCGCCGCCGTGGTGCTCGGCCAGTTGGTCGTGCTCGGGACTGTCGCGGTCCTGATCGGGCTGGCGGCCGGGGGCCGCCGCGCTCTGGGCCGTCCCGGTCGTCGTGCTGGGCGGCGTGGCGTTCACCGGTCTCGGTCTGCTCCTCGGGGGGACGCTGCGGGCCGAGGCCGTGCTGGCACTGGCCAACGTGTTGTGGTTCGTCATGCTCGTGCTCGGCGGCGTACTCGTTCCGCTGACGACCGCCCCGGGCTGGCTGCAGGTGGTCGGCGGGGCCACTCCCGCCGGCGCTCTCTCCGAGGCGCTGCGCGCGGTACTGCAGCACGGCCGGGCACCGGGACCATGGTCACTGGCAGTACTCGTCGTCTGGGCCCTGCTCGGCTGGTTCGGCACCGTACGGTGGTTCCGATGGCTGTGACCGATCCGTCCCCACCGCCCGCGCCGGCGACATCCAGGCCGACGTGGCGCCGCGGCCGACTGCCCGACCGCACGGTCTGCTGGCATCGCCCCTCGCATCAGGTACAGCGGGCGTTCGCCTGGGCGGCGGTACTCGCCAACGGCGTAATCGCGGTGACCGGCGCGACGGTCAGGGTCACCGGCTCCGGGCTGGGGTGCCCGACCTGGCCCGAATGCCATCCCGGGTCCCTGGTCCCGGTGCAGCGCGAAGGCATGGCCGCGTTCCACCAGGCCATCGAGTTCGGTAACCGCACGCTCACCGGCATCGTGCTGATCGCCTCGCTCGGCGCATTCATCGCGGTCTGGCTGGCCCGGCCGCAGCGCCGCAGCCTGTTGCCCATCGCCGCGGTCGGCCCGACCGGCGTGCTGTTCCAGGCCATCTGGGGCGGCGTGGTGGTCCGGCTGGAACTGGCCTGGTGGACCGTCGCGCCGCACATGCTGGTCTCGCTGGTGCTGCTGTTCTGCGCCATCGTGCTGCTGGTCCGGCTGAACGAGGGCGACGGTCCGCCGCAACCAACAGTGCCGGCCCCGTTGCGGGTGCTGACCTGGTGCACCGTCGGCGTGCTGGTCCTGCTGTGTGTCGCCGGCACCCTGGTGACGGCCGCCGGTCCGCACGGCGGGGACGCGGCCACGCCGCGCCTGGACATGCCGGTACGGGCGCTGGCCCAACTGCACGCCGACCTGATGTTCGCCTACCTCGGCCTGCTGGTCGCGATGACCGTCGGGTTCCTGGCGGTGCGTGCACCGCGCAAGCTGCTCCGGCGGTCCTGGCTGCTGGTCGGGGTGACGGCGGCGCAGGGGCTCATCGGCTTGGTGCAGTACGCCACCGGCGTGCCCGAGGCGTTGGTGGTTGCCCATGTGTTCGGCGCAACGTTGCTCGTCGGCACGGCCGCAACGGTGGCGCTCGCCACTCGGGAGCGGCCGGTCGGCGTGGCGCCCACATCCGCCGCCGGAGCGGCCGGCAGCTGATCGGCTCGGAATGCAGGCGTCAGCGGCCGGTGCCGCGCATCTTCTTGCGGTCCGCCGGTTCCGGGGTGAGCAGGGCGGTCGTCTGCCGATCCCACGAACCGACCGTCACGTCCGCCTCGGTGCAGACCCGCTCGGCCGCGGCCATCGACGAGACCACGACGTCGCCGAACACCCCGTCGGCGGCGATCACCACGATCCGGGCGCCGCGACGACCCATGTGATTCACCACGGCTGTCACCGGCGCCGGGCGCGCGGCCGAGAACGCCTTGATCCGCTCGACCGCCGCCGTATCACCCTGGGACAGTGCGTCGAGCGACACCCGGACCCCGCCCATCGGGTCGATCTCGGTGTTCTGTTCGGCGTCGGTCACGTCAGGTCCCAGACCATCCCGGCCCCGTCATCCGGGCCCCGGTCATCCCGGCCAGCCCAGCGTGGGCAGGCCGATCGCGGCGTCCACCGCCCAGGCAACGGAGACCACCGTCAGATACAGGTTGGACAGGTGGAAGAGCGTCATGAACCGACCCTGCACCGGTCCGGAGCCGCGCAGCACGCGCACGTGCAGCAGGTGCGCCTGGGCCAGGAACCACAGCCCGGCGGGCGCGGCCGCGGCGGCGTAGATCCAGGACGAGGCTGGGATCAGCAGCAGTGAGCACACCACCATGGCCCAGCTGTAGAGCACGATCTGCCGGACGACGACCCGCTCCGGCGCCACCACCGGCAGCATCGGCACCCCGGCCGCGGCGTAGTCGTCGCGGTAGCGCATCGCCAGGGCCCAGGTGTGCGGCGGCGTCCAGAAGAAGATGACCCCGAAGAACACCCAGGCCGGCCAGCCGATCGAGCCGGTCACCGCGGACCAGCCGATGATCACCGGCATACAGCCGGCCAACCCGCCCCAGACGATGTTCTGGCTGGTCCGGCGCTTGAGCCAGATCGAATACACGAAGACGTAGAACAGGATCGCGACGACGGCCAGCACCGCCGCCTGCCACGTGGTGAAAGCGACCAGCACACCGAAGGCGGCCAGCCCGAGCAGGACGCCGAAGACCAGGGCGTTGCGCGGTGGGACCAGGTGCCTGGCCATGGTGCGACCGCGAGTGCGCCGCATGAGTGCGTCGATGTCCGCATCGACGACGCAGTTGAAGACGTTCGCCGAGCCGGCCGCGAGGGTGCCGCCGATCAACGTGGCAAGCACCAGCCCCAGCGGCGGGACCTGCCGCTCGGCGGCGAACAGCGCCGGCACCGTGGTGATGAGCAGCAGTTCGATGATCCGCGGCTTGGTCAGCCCGACGTAGGCGGCGACCTTGTCCCGCAGCCCATGGCCGGTACCGACAGCGGGAGCACCCGGGCCGGTCTCGATCGGTGCTGTCGACGTGTCCTGAAGCTCGGCGTCGACGGCCACCTCGGTACCCGGGCCAGCGTCGTGGCTCTCGGGACGGGCGGAACTCACCGGCGATCTCCTCGGCAGCGCAGCGGGGGGCAGCGGATCGAACATGTCCGTCACAGCCGACCGGACGGCGTCATCCTACGGTGGGCCACCCCGGCCCGGCTCGACGACCCGAGGCCATACGTCCCGGTTTCCACGTGTCGGACGCGCGCGGGACGGGCACCCTCCCTGCGACGCCCGTTCAATCGCCCCTCGCTCCCCGGTACTAGGCTCGTCACCGCTGGTTGAACTGACTATTCGTCCCGCCGACGGCCTCCGTCACTGGGTCGTACACCGTTTCGCGACCTGCTGTTCCCGCGCCGGTCGCCCGTCGAAGGAAAGGTCGCCGCAGTGACCACCACCGCCTCCGAGATCGAAGCGCTCACCACACCGCAGCACCCCGATGACTGGACCGACGTCGACACCCGCGCAGTCGACACGGTCCGGGTATTGGCCGCGGACGCCGTGCAGAAGGTGGGCAACGGGCACCCTGGCACGGCGATGTCGCTGGCACCGTTGGCATACACGCTCTACCAGCGGGTGATGGCTTCCGACCCGGCCGACCCGGACTGGCCGGGACGGGATCGGTTCGTCTTGTCCTGCGGCCACTCGAGCCTCACCCAGTACATCCAGCTCTACCTCGGCGGCTTCGGCCTGGAACTGGCTGACCTGGAGGCGCTGCGCACATGGGGCTCGTTGACCCCCGGCCACCCGGAGGTGCATCACACCAAGGGCGTGGAGATCACCACCGGCCCGTTGGGACAGGGGCTGGCCTCGGCTGTGGGCATGGCCATGGCTGCGCGTCGTGAGCGTGGCCTGTTCGACCCGGACGCCGCCCCCGGCGAGAGCCCGTTCGACCACTACATCTACGTGGTCACGTCCGACGGTGACATGGAGGAGGGAGTCTCCTCCGAGGCGTCGTCGATCGCCGGCCGGCAGCAGCTGGGCAACCTGATCGTGTTCTACGACCACAACGAGATCTCCATCGAGGACGACACGAACATCGCCCTGTCCGAGGACGTCGCGGCCCGGTACGAGGCCTACGGCTGGCACGTGCAGAAGGTGGAGGGCGGCGAGAACGTCGTCGGCATCCTCGAGGCCATCGAGAACGCCAAGCAGGTCATCGACCAGCCGTCGTTCATCCAGGTCCGCACGATCATCGGCTATCCCGCGCCCGAGCAAGATGAACACCGGCAAGATCCACGGCTCGGCGCTGGGCGCGGACGAGGTCGCCGCCACCAAGAAGGTGCTCGGTTTCGACCCGGACCGAAGCTTCGAGGTCGACGACGCCGTGATCAAGCACACCCGCCTGCTACTCGATCGCGGCGCGGAGGCCCACACGGCCTGGCAGCAGCGGTTCGACGCGTGGGCCGAGACGAACCCGGAGCGCAAGAAGCTCTGGGACCGGCTGGTCGCGCGTGACCTGCCGGAGGGCTGGGCCGACGCCCTGCCGCACTGGGATCAGGACCCCAAGGGCATCGCAACCAGGGCCGCGTCCGGGCAGGTGCTGGGCGCACTGGCCGATGGGTTGCCCGAGTTGTGGGGAGGCTCGGCCGATCTGGCCGAGTCCAACAACACCACCATGAAGGGCGCCGATTCGTTCGGGCCGACCGCCGCGGCGACCGCCGAGTGGAAGGCCCAGCCCTACGGCAGGACTCTGCATTTCGGCATCCGCGAGCACGCCATGGGCGCGATCTTGTCCGGTATCGCCCTGCACGGCCCGACCCGTCCCTACGGCGGCACGTTCCTGCAGTTCTCCGACTACATGCGGGGTGCGGTCCGGCTGGCGGCGCTGATGGGCGCCCCGGTCGTCTATGTGTGGACGCACGACTCGGTCGGGCTCGGTGAAGACGGCCCGACCCACCAGCCGATTGAACACTTGGCGGCGCTGCGGGCCATCCCCGGCCTGGCCATCGTCCGGCCGGCCGACGCCAACGAGACCGCCTACGCCTGGCAGGCGGTGCTGGAGAAGCAGAGCACCTGGAGCACCGGCCCGGTCGGCCTGGCGCTGACCCGGCAACCCGTACCTGTGCTGGCCGGCACCAACGCCGAGGGCGTGGCCAAGGGCGGCTACATCCTGGCCGACTCTGACGTCTCAGCGGGCGACCCTGATGTCATCCTCATCGGTACCGGCTCGGAGCTGCAGCTCGCCGTCGCCGCGCGCGAGACCCTGCAGTCCGAGGGGATCGGCACCAGGGTCGTCTCGATGCCGTGCCTCGATTGGTTCGAGGCCCAGGACCAGGCCTACATCGAGTCGGTGCTGCCATCCGCGGTGACCGCACGGGTGTCGGTGGAGGCCGGTGTCGCGCAGCCGTGGTGGCGCTGGTTGGGTAGCCAGGGCCGTCCCGTGTCGCTGGAGCATTACGGTGCGTCCGCGGACGCCGCAACCCTGTTCCGCGAGTTCGGCTTCACGCCCGAGGCCGTCGTCACCGCGGCCAAGGAGTCGCTCGCCGCGGCCAACGTGGTGGACACCGTGTCGCAGGGCACCACCGCATTGACCGACGTCCAGCCTGACGTCTGAGAACCATCGAGATCCGCCGGGTTCCGGTCACGGGACCTGCACCGCCTGAGGAGGCATCGCATGTCCGATTCCCTCGCCGACCTGTCCGCAGCCGGAGTATCGCTCTGGCTCGACGACCTGTCCCGCCAGCGCCTGCACAGTGGAAACCTGGCTGAGCTCATCGAGACCAAACACATCGTCGGGGTGACCACCAACCCGACGATCTTCCAAGCCGCGCTCGCCGACGGCGCGTCCTATCAGAAGCAGGTTGCCGAGCTGGCCGCGCAGGGTGCCGACGTGGACGATGTTGTCAGGGCAGCCACCACCGACGATGTCCGCGACGCCTGCGACCTGTTCATGCCGATCTTCTCCTCGACCAACGGCGTCGACGGCCGGGTGTCGATCGAGGTAGACCCGCGGCTGGCGCACGACACCGGCGCGACGGTCGCGCAGGCCCAGGAGCTGGCGAAGATCGTCGACCGCCCCAACGTGCTGATCAAGATCCCGGCGACGGTGGCGGGCCTGCCGGCCATCTCGGCCACCCTGGCCGAAGGGATCAGCGTCAATGTGACGCTGATCTTCTCCCTGGAGCGGTACGAGTCGGTGATCGACGCCTACCTGGACGGGCTGGAGGCGGCCAAGGCCAACGGCCATGACCTGAGCAAGATCCAGTCCGTTGCGTCGTTCTTCGTCTCCCGGGTGGACACCGAGATCGACAAGCGGCTGGATGCCATCGGCACCCCTGAGGCTGCGGCGCTCCGCGGCCAGGCGGCGATCGCGAATGCGCGGTTGGCCTATCAGCTGTACGAGGAGAAGTTCGCCGGCCAGCGCTGGGAGGCATTGGAGGCCTCGGGTGCGAACAAGCAGCGACCGCTCTGGGCCTCGACCGGGGTCAAGGACCCGGCGTACGACGACACCCGCTACGTGGTCGACCTGGTCGCACCGAACACGGTGAACACCGCCCCGGAGAAGACCATCGACGCGGTCGCCGATCACGGGGTGATCCGCGGCAACGCCATCGAGGGCACCTATGCGCAGTCCTCGGGCGTGTTCTCGGCCCTGCAGGCGATCGGTGTCGACACCGACGACGTGTACCAGGTGTTGGAGACCGAGGGTGTGGAGAAGTTCGAGAAGTCCTGGGGCGAACTGCTGCAGACCGTTTCCGAAGCGCTGGCCGCGGCCAAATCCAAGAGCTGACCGTTCGGCCCGGCCGAGCAGGAACGAGCTGAATTGAGCGCCGAGAACTCCCCACCCGTCAACCCTCTGCGCGATCCGCGGGACAAGCGACTCCCGCGGATCGCCGGGCCGTCCGGCGTGGTGATCTTCGGAGTCACCGGCGACCTGGCCCGGAAGAAGTTGATGCCGGCCATCTACGACCTGGCCAACCGCGGCCTGCTGCCGCCAGGGTTCGCCCTGGTCGGGTTCGCGCGACGGGACTGGGACAAGGAGAACTTCGAACAGGTCGTGCACGACGCGGTCAGGGAGAACGCCCGCACCCCGTTCTCCGAGCAGGTCTGGCGGCATCTGGCGGACGGCATCCGGTTCGTCCAGGGCACGTTCGACGACGACGTCGCCTTCGACACCCTGGCGCAGACGCTGAGCGAATTGGACCGGGCCCGCGGAACCGGGGGCAACCACGCGTTCTATCTGTCCATTCCGCCCGGTGCTTTCCCCGTCGTGCTCAAACAGCTCAAGCGTTCCGGACTGTGTGATCCGCACGGCGACGAGTGGCGCCGGGTGGTCATCGAGAAACCCTTCGGCCACGATCTGACATCCGCCCAGCAGCTCAACGGGCTGGTCAACGCCGTGTTCACCAGGGACAGCGTGTTCCGGATCGACCACTATCTGGGCAAGGAAACCGTCCAGAATCTGTTGGCCCTGCGGTTCGCCAATCAGCTGTACGACCCGATATGGAACAGCCACTACGTCGACCATGTGCAGATCACCATGGCCGAGGACATCGGGATCGGCGGGCGGGCCGGCTACTACGACGGGATCGGCGCCGCGCGCGACGTCATCCAGAACCACCTGCTGCAACTGCTGGCGCTGACCGCCATGGAGGAACCGGTCTCCTTCGACCCCAAGGACCTTCGGATCGAGAAGACCAAGGTGCTGTCGGCCGTGACCCTGCCGGCCGATCTGGCCACCGCTACCGCCCGCGGCCAGTACGCCGCCGGGTGGCAGGGCGGCCAGAAAGTGAAGGGGTACCTCGAGGAGGACGGCATCCCGCCGTCGTCCACCACCGAGACCTATGCGGCCATCAAGGTTCTGGTGGATACCCGGCGGTGGGCCGGCGTCCCCTTCTATCTGCGCACCGGCAAGCGGCTGGGGCGCCGGGTCACCGAGATCGCCGTGGTGTTCAAACGCGCACCGCACCTGCCCTTCTCGCACACCGACACCGAGGAACTCGGCTCCAACGCCGTGGTCATCCGGGTGCAGCCCGACGAAGGGGTGACCATCCGGTTCGGCTCGAAGGTTCCCGGCCCGGCGATGGAGGTCCGGGACGTCAACATGGACTTCTCCTACGGCCAGTCGTTCACCGAGGCCTCCCCGGAAGCCTACGAACGGCTGATCCTGGACGTGCTGCTCGGCGAGCCCTCGCTGTTCCCGCAGGACGAGGAGGTCGAGCTGTCGTGGAAGATCCTCGATCCGGTCGAGAAGTACTGGGCCAGAACCGGAGCCAAGGTCGAGCAGTACGGCGCCGGAACGTGGGGGCCACACTCGGCGGACGCCATGATGGCCCGCGACGGCCGGGTCTGGCGGCGGCCGTGAGCGCATCGCCGTGCTCATCACCGGGATTCCTGACGGAGGCCAGGCATGATCGTCGACCTGCCGAGCACCACCTCCTCGGCGATCAACCGCAAGCTGGTGGACATCCGCGAGCGGGGTGGCACCGTCATCCTCGGCCGGGTGCTCACCCTGGTGATCGTCACCGAGGACGACGGATCCGAGGGTCCGATCGAGGCGGCCAACGCGGCCTCGTTCGAGCACCCGTGCCGGGTGATCGTGGTGGCCAGGGGCACCCGGCGGGGCGCCGCCCGGCTGGACGGACAGATCCGGGTCGGCGGCGACGCCGGCGCCTCCGAGGTCATCGTGCTGCGGCTGTTCGGCCCGCTGGCCGACCACGGTGCTTCGGTTGTCGTGCCGCTGCTGCTCGCCGATTCGCCGGTGGTCGCCTGGTGGCCGAGCGCGGCGCCGGACGTACCGGCCGACGACCCGATCGGGGCCCTGGCCTCCCGGCGCATCACCGATGCCGCTGCCGCCCGCCGGCCGGCGGCCGAACTGCTCAAGCGCCCTCCTCCTACCGTCCCGGCGACACCGACCTGACCTGGACCCGGCTGACCATGTGGCGCGGGCTGCTCGCCGCGGCGCTCGACCAGCCGCCCCACGAGAAGATCACCTCGGCGACCGTGCGCGGGGCGAGCGATTCGGCCTCCACCGATCTGCTGGCTGCCTGGCTCGCGCTGCGGCTGCGCTGCCCGGTGCGCCGCGAGGTCGACGGGCAAACCCGGCACCGGCATGCGCAGTGTGGAGCTCGACCGCCGCTCGGGGCTGATCTCCCTGGTCCGGCCCGAGACGATCACCGCGACGCTGACGGTGACCAACCAGCCGGAGCGCACCCTGGCCCTGCCGCGGCGCCCGCTGCGGGACTGCCTGGCCGAGGAACTGCGCCGGCTGGACTTCGACGAGGTCTACGCCGAGGTGCTGGCCAAGGGCCTGCCGCTGGTCGACCGGAGCCGCACGACTCCGGCCAAGACGGCCGCGAAAGCTGCTGGACCCAGGAAACCCCAGCGCAGAAGACCGCCATCAAGAAGCCCCCGGCCAAGAAGCCTCAGCCAGTACACCGCCGGCCAAGGCGGCCCCGGCCAGGACGCCACGACGTCCCTCGGCCCGGAAGGCGGAAACCACATGAGCGAGCGGCAGCGAGTCGTGGAACGCCACCCGAGCGTCAGCGAGGGGAGGGTCGTGGCATGAGCGAGCGTCAGCGAGCGAATCATCAGCACCTCATGACGCAACCCCACCCGAGCGTCCGCGAGGGGAGGGTCGTGGCATGAGCAACATCGAGGTCGTCGTCCACGCCTCCCCCGCCTTGTTGGCTGCGGCCACCGCCGCCCGGCTGGTGACCAGGCTGGTGGATGTGCAGGCGGCCGGGCGGATCCCGTCGGTGGTGCTCACCGGCGGCGGCGTCGGCATCGACGTGTTGGCCCAGATCGCCGGATCCCCGGCCCGGGACGCCGTCGACTGGCGGCGGGTCGACATCTTCTGGGGCGACGAGAGGTTCGTCCCGGCCGACTCGGACGACCGCAACGAGAAGGCGGCACGAGAGGCGCTGTTGGACCGGGTCCCGCTGGACGCCGCGCGGGTGCACGTGATGGCGCCGTCGGACGGGCCGTTCGGCGCCGACGTGGATGCCGCGGCCGACGCCTACGCCCGGGTGATCAGCCGCCGCAACGGTTTCGACGTGCTGATGCTCGGCATGGGACCGGAGGGCCACATCGCGTCGATCTTCCCGGAGTCCCCGGCGGTATATGACGACCGTCCGGTGGTCGCGGTGCGAAACTGCCCGAAGCCGCCGCCGACCCGGATCTCCCTGACCTTGCCGACGATCCGCACCGCCCACGAGGTCTGGGTGGTAACCGCCGGCGAGGGCAAGGCTGCCGCGGTGGCGATGGCGTTCGACGGCGCCGGCGAGGTCGCACTCCCGGTCGCCGGTGCCGTCGGGCAGGCCCGCACCCTGTGGCTATTGGACCGTGCCGCCGCCTCGAAACTGCCGCCGGGGATCGCTCGCCTGCCGGTCTCCTGAACGGGCCGCCGACCCCGGATGGGGCTAGCGTGCATGCTGCAGGACATCTCTCACCGTCGGAGGGCAGATCCATGACGCGCAGTCCGGGCCCTGCGGACGACGAATTCGTCGTCCCGCAACCGCAGTACGAACAATCGTTGCCGGTGTTCGACCGGGACGATGATTCCGGCGCCCCACCGACATTGCCACCCGGATGGCTCGGAGTGGGAACCGGCGGACACCTCGGAGACCTGGGAGGACAGCCTGGTCGCCGACCCGGAGGCCGCGGCCGCCGCCACCCAGCAGCGGATGCGCGAACAGTTCGAGCAGGAGCTGACGCACGAAGATCCGTCGCCGGCCGACGGCTGACCGGCGTTTCGGCGCCACCACGGCGTGAGTGCGTGCCGGTCAGGGTGCGGCAGATCACCGGCCCAGCGGTGCGGCGGCGATGGATGCACGCGGAAGAATGAGCACACAGCGACCGGCGGTTCGACGCCCTGTCAAGCCGACAGTGAGGCAGCGGCCGCGTCCTCGAGGAGGAGGAACATGAGCAAGGCTCCCGTGAAGGTGACCGTGACCGGAGCGGCAGGTCAGATCGGCTACGCGCTGCTGTTCCGGATCGCGTCCGGCGCAATGCTCGGCCCCGACCAGCCGGTCAAGCTGAGTCTGCTGGAGATCACCCCGGCGCTGCGTGCCGCCGAAGGCACCGCCATGGAACTGGACGACTGCGCCTTCCCCCTGCTCTCCGGCATCGACATCACCGACGACGCGACAGCGGCGTTCGACGGCACCTCGGTTGCGCTGCTGGTCGGCGCCCGGCCGCGCACTGCCGGCATGGAGCGGGGCGATCTGCTCGAGGCCAACGGCGGCATTTTCAAGCCACAGGGCGCGGCGATCAACGCAGGTGCGGCGGACGACATCAGGGTCCTGGTGGTCGGCAACCCGGCGAACACGAACGCCTTGATCGCCCAGTCGCACGCCCCCGATGTCCCCGCCGATCGGTTCACCGCCATGACCAGGCTCGACCACAACCGGGCCCTTTCGCAGGTCGCTACCAAGCTCGGCATCGGCGTCGCGGACATCAGCCGGATGACCATCTGGGGGAACCACTCGGCCACCCAGTACCCGGATCTGTTCCACGCCAAGGCCAATGGACGCACGGTTGCCGAACAGGTCGAGCGTGAGTGGTTGGAGAGCACGTTCATCCCGACCGTCGCCAAGCGTGGCGCGGCGATCATCGAGGCCCGCGGAGCGTCGTCGGCCGCATCCGCCGCCAACGCGGCCATCGACCACGTGCACTCGTGGGCGCTCGGGACCCCGACGGATGACTGGACCAGCGCCGCGATCGTCTCGGACGGCTCCTACGGCGTGCCGGAGGGCCTGATCTCCTCTTTCCCGGTGACCTCGGACGGCACATCATGGTCGATCGTGCCCGGGCTGGACGTCGACGAGTTCTCCCGATCGCGGATCGACGCCTCGGTGGCCGAACTGGCCGAAGAGCGCGACGCGGTGGCCTCCCTCGGGCTCATCTGACCCGACCGGCAGCGCGAAACCCGGACAACGTCCGGCAAACCACGAGATAGCACGCACGGTGTGCCGGATGTTGCGCCGTCGGTGGAATTCCCGAGATGCGCGCTGCGCGAACCCTGTCCAGACTGATCATGACGCGGTCGGGACTGGGGAGGCGCGATGACGCACGGTGGTGGGGCCAGCGAGGTTCCCTCGGTCTACGGGGACGATGACCAAGGCCATGGGGTAGTCGGCATCGCGGTGGTGGCCGCCCTGGCCGGCTTCCTGTTCGGCTACGACAGTGCCGTCATCAACGGTGCCGTCGACGCCATCTCGGACCGCTTCTCGATCACCGGCTACCCCCTCGGTCTGGTGGTCGCCTCCGCGCTGCTCGGCGCCGCGCTCGGCGCAGTCACCGCCGGCCGGCTCGCCGACCACCTCGGTCGACTGTCGGTCATGAAGATCGCCGCGGTGATGTTCTTCATCAGCGCCATCGGCACCGGCCTGGCACCCTCGCTGTGGCTGTTGGTCACCTTCCGGGTGGTCGGCGGCATCGGGGTGGGCCTCGCCTCGGTGATCGCCCCCGCCTACATCGCCGAAGTCTCGCCCGGCGCGCATCCGCGGGCGTCTCGCCTCGCTGCAGCAGTTGGCCATCGTGGTCGGCATCTTCGCCTCCCTGCTGGTCAACTACGTGCTGCAGCGCATCGCCGGCGGGGCGTCCAACGACCTGTGGTTCGGCATCGAGGCGTGGCGCTGGATGTTCCTGGCCATGGTGGTCCCGGCCGTCGTGTACGGCGTCCTGTCGTTCACCATCCCGGAATCTCCGCGCTACCTGATCGCCAATGACCGCATCCCGGAGGCCAGGGACGTCCTGCACCGCCTGCTCGGCTCGGCGCACCTGGACGAGACCGATCGCCCGGATCCAGCAGACCCTGCGGCTGGAACACAAGCCGAGCATGCGGGACCTGAAGGGACCGGCGCTGGGGCTGCTGCCGATCGTCTGGATCGGTATCCTGCTGTCGGTGTTCCAGCAGTTCGTCGGGATCAACGTGATCTTCTACTACTCCACCACGCTGTGGCACGCGGTGGGCTTCACCGAGAACGACTCGTTCATCATCTCCACGATCACCAGCGTGGTGAACATCCTGACCACCTTCATCGCCATCGCGCTGGTCGACCGGGTCGGCCGGAAGCCTTTGCTGCTCATCGGTTCTGCCGGCATGACCGTGACGCTGGGGACGATGGCGGTCATCTTCGCGACCGCTTCGCTCGACGCCGAGGGCAACCCGGTGCTCACGGGTGCTGCCGGTCCGATCGCGCTGATTGCGGCGAATCTCTTCGTGGTGGCGTTCGGCATGTCCTGGGGACCGGTGGTCTGGGTGCTGCTGGGCGAACTGTTCCCGAACCGCATCCGCGCCGCCGCCCTGTCGTTGGCCGCCGCCGCGCAGTGGCTGGCCAACTGGGCGATCACCGTGTCGTTCCCGGCGTTGTCCGACTTCTCGCTCGGCTTCGCCTACGGCCTGTACGCCGCATTCGCGCTGCTGTCCTACCTCTTCGTCACCAAGTAGGTGAAGGAGACGAAGGGTATGGAGCTCGAGGACATGAAGGCCGAGGGCCTGCCCGCCTGAGCGACCCGACAAGCAATCCCGGCGGGGACCGCCGGACGCCAGGCCCGCGGCCGGAGTTAATCCGCCCAAAACGGACGCCCGGCTACGGTCAATTCCCCGGCGGTCCGCGGGCGCTTAGGTTGCCGGGTACCAGCTCAGATCTCGTCCGGAACCCCGGGTCGCGGCGGCGCCGGTCAGCGAACCGATCATCTCGTCCAGCTCGTCCGGCTTGACCAGCACGTCGCGCGCCTTCGAACCCTGCGAGGGCCCGACGATGCCTCGGGTCTCCATCAGGTCCATCAGCCGGCCGGCCTTGGCGAAGCCGACCCGCAGCTTGCGTTGCAGCATCGAGGTCGATCCCAGCTGGGACTCCACCACCTGCTGGACGGCCAGCACCAACAGGTCGAGGTCGTCACCGATGTCCGGGTCGACATCCTTGGCCGGGTCGACCTTGGCCACCGTCACGTTGTCCCGGTACTCGGGCTGGGCCTGGGTCTTGGTGAACGCGACGACCTCTGCGATTTCTTCGTCGGACACGTAGGCGCCCTGGATCCGCACCGGGCGGGAGGCGCCCATCGGCAGGTACAGCCCGTCGCCCATGCCGATCAGCTTCTCGGCGCCCGGCTGGTCCAGGATCACCCGGCTGTCGGTCAACGAGGAGGTGGCGAACGCCAATCGGGACGGCACGTTGGTCTTGATCAGCCCGGTGACCACGTCCACCGACGGCCGCTGGGTGGCCAGCACCAGGTGGATGCCGGCGGCCCTGGCCTTCTGCGTGATCCGGACGATGGCGTCCTCGACGTCCCGCGGCGCGGTCATCATCAGGTCGGCGAGCTCGTCGATGATGCCGAGGATGTAGGGATACGGCGTGTAGACCCGCTCGGACCCGATCGGCGCGCTGATCTCCCCGGTGCGGACCTTGCGGTTGAAGTCGTCGATGTGCCGCACGCCATGTGCGAGCATGTCGCCGTAGCGCTGCTCCATCTCCTCCACCAGCCAGGCCAACGCCGCGGCCGCCTTCTTCGGCTGGGTGATGATCGGCGTGATCAGGTGCGGGATGCCCTCGTACGGGGTCAGTTCGACCATCTTCGGGTCGATCAGCACCATCCGGACCTCGGCCGGTGTCGCCCGCTGCAGCAGCGACACCAGCATCGAGTTCACGAACGATGACTTGCCCGAACCGGTGGCGCCGGCGACCAGCAGGTGCGGCGTCTTGGCCAGGTTCGCCGTGACGAAATGCCCCTCGACGTCCTTGCCGAGCCCGACGACCAGCGGGTGCTGGTCGCGCTTGGCGTCGGCGGCGGCCAGCACGTCCCCGAGCCTGACCATCTCCCGGTCGCTGTTGGGCACCTCGATACCCACCGCGGACTTGCCGGGGATCGGCGCCAGCAGGCGGACGTTGTCGGTGGCAGCGGCGTAGGCGATGTTCCTGGTCAGCGCCGTGATCTTCTCGACCTTGACGCCGGGCCCGAGTTCCACCTCGTAGCGGGTCACGGTCGGGCCACGGGTGAAGCCGGTGACCGCGGCGTCGACATTGAACTGGCTCAGCACCTCGGTGATCCGGTCGATCATGTCCTGGTTTGCCGCCGAGCTCGCCTTCGGTGGTGCGCCCAGCTTGAGCAGCTTCGGCGGGGGCAGCTGGTAGGTACCGTCGACCGCCCGGTCGAGGGTCAGCTGAACGGGCTGGGTGACCGCGTCCGGAGCCGGGTCCGGCACCGGTGGCCGGTCGACCTTGGGTCGGCGGACCACCACGGTGGGTGCCTCATCGGTGGCTGTCGGCTCGACGGCTGCGGCATCGGACGACGGCTCGTCGCCGGAATGCCCCACCCGACTACGGGACGGCCGGCGCAGCCGGGTGGCCGAGGTCGGCTCGACCTCCGCGTCCAGATCGACGGCGTCGTCATCCAGGTAGCCGGAACCTCCGGCGTAGTCGGAGTCGTCGCTCGCACGGTCTCGCCCCGGTCGCCACCCGGTCAGCAGCTCGATGGCATGCATCCCGCGTTCCTTGACCTCCCAGATCGGCGTCCCGGTGAGCATCAGCAGGCCGTAGATGCACAGCACCGACAGCAGGATGATCGCCGGGACCGTGGTGACCCCGATCGCCAGCGGATGACCGAGCAGCCATCCGAGGGTGCCGCCGGCGTATTTGCGCAGGGCGACCGAGTCGGGTGCGCCGGCCAGATTGGCCTCGTGCACGACTTGGACGATCCCGGTGACGCCGAGGGCCAGGGCAGTGCCCCCGACCACCCGGCGGGCCCGGTGCTCGCTGGTCCCCCTGCTCCGCATCAACAGCACCGCGGCGACCAACAGCACCACCGGCAGGACCGCGCCGACCGAGCCGAACCAGACCCGGACGACGTCGTCGATGAGTCCGCCGACCGGTCCGGCAGCGTGGAACCAACTGCCGATCGCACACAACACGGCCAGCGAGACCAGGCCGAGGGCCAATCCGTCCCGGTGGTGGACCGGGTCGATGCCCTTGGTTGCCGACGCGCCCCGGCCGACAGCGCGCACCACCCCGCCCAAGCCCTTCCCCAGCCCACGCCACACGCCCGCGACGCCGGCTCCGACACCGGCGACGAATCCTCGGCGTGGCGGCTTGGGGGTCGCGGAACGGCGGGGGCCGGTGGTGCCGGCCTTGCGCGCGGGCCGGCCAGTGCCGGATCGGGCGGTCGAGGTCGTCCTGGCCGGGGTTCGCGAACCGGATCGGGAGGATGATCCGCCCGATCGGGCGGCCGGGGACCGTCCGGACGTGCTCGAGCGTGGTCGAGGATGTGCAGATGTCTTCCCGGCCATGCCCGTCACGCTAGTACCTGGAGTCACACCGGCACCGCCTGCCACACCGACGCCTGCGGCCTCAGGAGTCGCGGGCCTCCAGGATCCCGCGCACGAAGTGCGCCTGCGCCGCGTGTTCGAGGCAGTCGTCGACCACGCTGACCAGGCGCACACCCAGCGTCACCGGCGGGTCCCAGCGATCATCGACGACCCGGTCGAGATCGGCATCCGTCAGCTCTGCGAGGAACGCGACGGCCTTGGCGTGGGCGGCGTCGAAGTAGCCGACGAGCAGGTCCGAATCACTGGTCCTGACCTGATCCACCTCAGCGGACGACATGCTCCATCCGGTGGTCTCGACCGGCAGATCCAACCCGAACCGGTCGGCCCAACCCTCCGACGTCCACACCTGGTCGGTGCCTGCGGCCCCGGCGATGTGGTCGTCCTCGACCCGGCTGAGGTGCCAGACCAGCCAGCTGATGTGGTTCGCGCCACCGATGCGCTCGTGCAGCTGATCGACGGTCAGGCCGGTCACTGCCCCGTGCACCAGATCAGGCAACCGCCCGAACGCATCGCCCAGGATCTCCGCAGCCTTCATGGTCGTCTCCTCATGTCAGTCGCCTGTTGCACGTGCTTGTCAACTCCGTTGCCAGACACGTTTCCGCCGATCTCCGATGGCGGCCTCGCAAGCTCGGCCGACCAGGCCGAGCGTATGCCCGCTCACACCTCGCGGCCCGATGGCAGCGGTCCGAGTACGCCGGAGGCATCCCGGGACAGGGGCGTCACTCGGATGACCGCCGAAACCGGCAGCGGCGCATAGAGATGCGGAAAGAGTTCGGCCACCCCGGGGGCCGGCGACTCGTCCACGATCGGCAACGGCAGCAGCCCGGTGTCCACGGTGAGCAGGCACAGCGGGTCGGTCACACCGGCGTAGTAGCGCTCCGCCACACCGGTCAGTTGCTCGGCGGTGCGACAGAAGTGCAGGAATCCCTCCTGTTGCAGGGTCCGGCCCAGGGTCGAGATCCGGTAGTCACCGGCGCTCATGGCGGCATCCCAGTCGGCGACCAGGGCGATGTGGTAGATCACGTCGGCCATTCAGCGCTCCAGAACCGGTGTGGCCACCACGTTTCTCACACTGCCAGGACGGTCGGCACGATCATCGGCCGGCGCCGGTAGGTGTCCCCCACCCAGCGCCCCACCACCCGGCGCACCGACTGGGCGACCCGATGCGGGTCGGTGATGCCATCCGCCTCGGTGCGCGCCAGTTCCGCCTCCACCAGCGGGACCACCGCGTCCAGTGCCTTGGGATCGTCGGAGAAACCGCGGCCGGACAGGGTCGGTGACGCGACCGCCCGGCCCGTGGTGGCGTCGATCGCCACGGTGATCGAGATGAACCCGCCCTCACCGAGGATCAACCGGTCGGACAGCGTGTTCTCCCCTACGTCGCCCACCGCGTTGCCGTCGACGTACACCATGCCCACATCGATGTGTCCGGTGATCCGCGCACGGCCGCCGACCAGGTCGACCACCGTCCCGTTCGGCGCCAGCACCACTCGGTCAGACGGAACACCTGTCGCCACAGCAAGTTTCGCCTGCGCCCGCAAGTGTCGCCACTCACCATGCACCGGAATGACGTTGCGCGGTCGGATGGCGTTGTACAGGTACAGCAACTCGCCGGCCGAGGCGTGGCCGGACACGTGCACCTTGGCAACTCCCTGGTGGATCACCGTCACTCCGAGCCGGGACAGCTCGTTGATCACGGTGAACACGCTGGTTTCGTTGCCCGGGATCATCGACGAGGCCAGGATCACCGTGTCGCCCTGCTCGAGCTGTACCCCGCGGTGTTCGCCCCGCGACATCCGGGACAGCGCCGACAACGGCTCGCCCTGGGAGCCGGTGGAGATCAGCAGCACCTTCTCCGGCGGCAGTTCCAGTGCCTTGTCCAGGTTCCGCACCAAACCGTCGGGCACCGACAGCAGTCCGAGTTCCTGGGCGATCTGCATGTTGCGCACCATGGACCGGCCGACGAACGCCACGCTGCGGCCGTGCCGCGCCGCGGCGTCCAGCATCTGCTGCACGCGGTGCACGTGCGAGGCGAACGAGGCGACGATCACCCGCTGCGGCGCCGAGCGGATGTAGGAGTCCAGGACCGGCCCGATCTCCCGCTCCGGCGCGACGAACCCGGGCACCTCGGCGTTCGTCGAGTCCACCAGCAGCAGGTCGACGCCCTCGTCACCGAGCCGGGAAAAGCCGCCGAGATCGGTGAGCCGGCCGTCCAGTGGCAACTGGTCGAGCTTGATGTCACCGGTGTGCAGCACCGTGCCGGCCGACGTGCGGATGGCCACCGCCAACGCGTCCGGGATGGAGTGGTTGACCGCGAAGAACTCCAGGTCGAAGCCGCCGACCCGGCGCCGCTCACCCTCGGCGACGACCTGCAGGTCGGGGGTGAGCCGATGCTCGCGGCACTTGGCGGCGATCAGAGCGAGGCTGAAACGTGTTCCCAACACCGGAATGTCGCGACGCAGCCGGAGCAACCAGGGCAGCGCGCCGATGTGGTCCTCGTGCCCGTGGGTGATGACCACCGCGTCGATGTCGTCCACCCGGTCCTCGACCAGCCGCAGGTCGGGCAGGATCAGGTCGACACCGGGCTGGGCGTCCTCCGGGAACAGCACCCCGCAATCGACCACCAGCAGTCGGCCGTCGAGCTCGTAGACGGTCATGTTCCGCCCGATCTCGCCGATCCCGCCGAGGGCGACCACCCGCAACGTGCCCCTGGCCGCCGGACGCGGAGCCAGCGGCTGTGCCTGCTCATGTACCTGCCTCGTTCCGCGGCGGCCGCGATTTGCGGTGCCGACTGTCCACCGTCATGCGACCGCGGTCCGGCTCGGTCCGGATCCCCAGCGCGGACAAGCGACGGGATGCTTGCGAGGTCGTCGGCGATCTGTGCGGCCTGCTCCCTGGTCGCCGGGATCTGCGGCAACCGCGGGTCGCCGACATCCAATCCGGCCTGGCGCAGGGCACTCTTCGCGAACACCAACCCGGCGCCCCCGCCGGTCCGGCCCTGCGCCCGGTGGGCCGGCAGCAGCGCCTCGTGGACCCGCCTGGCCGTGACGTAGTCGCCGTCCAGCGCCGCGTCGACCATGGCCCGCACGTGCGGGCCGACGACGTGCGAGATGATCGAGACGATGCCGACCGCGCCCACCGACAGCCAGGGCAGGGTCAGCGGATCGTCGCCGGAGTAGTACGTGAGGTCGCTGTTCGCGATCACCTTCGACCCGGCGTAGAAGTCACCCTTGGCGTCCTTGACCGCGGTGATCCGCGGATGCTCGGCCAACCGCAGCAGGGTGTCCGGCTCGATCGCCACCACCGATCGGGGCGGAATGTCGTAGAGCATCACCGGCAGTTCGGTGGCGTCGGCGACCGCCGTGAAGTGCGCGATCAGTCCGGCCTGCTGGGGCCGCGAGTAGTAGGGCGTGACGACCAGGGCGCCGTGCGCCCCGGCCGCGGCCGCGGCTCTGGCCAGGTGCACCGAGTGCGCCGTGTCATAGGTTCCGACGCCCGCCACCACGGTCGCGCGGTCGCCGACCGCCTCCAGCGTGGCGCGGATGATGGCGTCCTTCTCCGCGTCCGTGGTGGTCGGCGATTCGCCGGTGGTGCCGTTGACCACCAGGCCGGTGTTTCCCTCGTCGACCAGGCGGGTGGCCAGTTCGCCGATCTTGGGCACGTCGAGCCGACCCGAGGAGTCGAACGGCGTCACCATCGCGGCGAGCACCGTGCCGAACGGCCGACCGGGCTGGCCGGCTGGCCCGGCCGAGAGCGTCGTCATAGCGGATGACGCTACCGTCCCGGGCCCGGCCGGGACTGCGCCGCCCGCCCGAGGTCAGCGCTGGTGCGCCGGCGATCGACGACCGCCCAGGGACCCGACTTGCCCGGCGACCGGCCGATCTGATCAGGTGAACGGGTGACCCTGCCCGGACCCGATGTGTTCGCCGACCGCCTGCCGGACATGCTCGACGACATCGGGACGCTGGTGACCTGCGAGACCCCGTCCGCCGATCACGACGCGGTGGCCAAGGGTGCCGCGCTGGTCGCCGAGCTGGGCGAGCGCCTGCTCGGCAGCGCGCCGGAGACCCTGGTGGTCGACGGCGTCACCCACCTGCGCTGGCGATTCGGCGCCGGCGACGAGCCGCGGGTCCTGGTGCTGTGCCATCAGGACACCGTGTGGCCGATCGGCTCGCTGGCCACCCGGCCGTTCGCGATCACCGACGGTGTGCTCACCGGCCCCGGTTCGTTCGACATGAAGACCGGCGTGGTGATGGCCCTGCACGCGTTGGCGGTGCTCCGCGAACAGCGCTGCGATCTGCCGGTCACCGTGCTGGTCACCGGGGACGAGGAGGTCGGCTCGCCCACCTCCCGCGAACTCATCGAATCCGAGGCGCGCCGGTCCACCGCCGCACTGGTGCTCGAGGCGGCCGGGGACGGCGGCGCCATCAAGACCGGGCGCAAGGGCGTGTCGTTCTACCGGCTCACCGTGCACGGCCGGGCCGCACACGCCGGACTGGAGCCGGAGAAGGGCGCGAACGCCGGGCTGGAACTCGCCCACCTGGCGCTGGCCATCGCCGAGTTCGGCGACCCGGCCGTCGGCACCTCGGTGGTGCCGACCATGTCCAGCGCCGGCACCAGCACGAACACCGTTCCGGCGGCGGCGACGCTCGCCGTGGACTCCAGGGCGCGCACCGTCGCGGAACAGTTGCGGGTGGACGCGGCCATCCGCACCCTGACCCCGACCATCGCCGGCACGTCGATCTCCGTGGACGGCGGCCCGAACCGGGCACCGCTGGAGGCCGCTTCCACCGCGGCGCTGTTCGCCGTCGCCCAGCAGGTCGCCGCCGAACTCGGCCTCGGCGAGCTGCCGCAGATCCACGTCGGCGGCGGGTCGGACGGCAACTTCACCGCCGGCGTCGGCACCCCGACGTTGGACGGCCTCGGCGCGTGCGGCGGCGGCGCACACGCCGACGGAGAACACGTGTTGGTGGACCGGATCGCCGAGCGCACCGCGCTGGTGGCCGGGCTGGTCCACCGGTTGACCCGACAGGAGAGGCCCGCATGAAGCTGGAATCGGTCCGCCTGCACCGGGTCGGATTACCCCTGGTCTCGCCGTTCCGGACCTCGTTCTCGGTTCAGACGCCGGCGCGATGTGCTGCTGCTCGAGTTTCGCGGGCCGCAGACCACCGGCTGGGGCGAGTGCGTGGCGATGTCCGATCCGCTGTACTCGCTCCGGAGTACGTCGACGCCTGCGCGATGTCCTGCGCCGGTTCCTGCTGCCGGCGCTGGCCGCCGCGGGCGACCTCACCCCATTGCAAATGGCCGAGGTGCTCCGGCCGTTCCGCGGCCACCGGATGGCCAAGGCCGCCGTCGAGATCGCTTTCATCGACGCCTATCTGCGCGAACGTGACGAATCCCTCGGCGAGTTCCTCGGGGCGACCAAGGAACGGGTCCCGGCCGGCGTCTCGGTCGGCATCATGGACTCGATCCCGCAGCTGCTCGATGCGGTTGCCGGCTATCTCGACCAGGGCTACCTGCGGATCAAGCTGAAGATCGAACCGGGCTGGGACGTCGCGCCCGTCCGCGCAGTCCGCGAACGGTTCGGCGACGACCTGCTCCTGCAGGTGGACGCCAATGCCGCGTACACGCTGGCCGACACCCGGCAGTTGGCGAAGCTGGACGCGTTCGACCTGCTGTTGATCGAGCAGCCGCTGGACGAGGACGAGCTGCTCGCGCACGCCGAGCTGGCCAAGGCCATGTCCACCCCGATCTGCCTGGACGAGTCGATCGTCTCGGTGTCGGCCGCGGCCCAGGCCATTGCTGTCGGGGCCTGCTCGGTGATCAACATCAAGCCGGGCCGGGTCGGCGGCTACCTCGAGTCGCGCCGGATCCACGACATCGCCAGGGCGAACGGGCTGGCCGTGTGGTGCGGCGGCATGCTCGAGACCGGGATCGGCCGCGCCGCGAACCTGGCCCTGGCCGCGCTGCCCGGCTTTGTGCTGCCCGGCGACACCTCCGCCTCGGACCGCTACTACCGGCAGGACGTGACCGAGCCGTTCGTCCTGGTGGACGGGCACGTCGCGGTGCCCAGCGGCCCGGGCATCGGCGTCACGCCGATCCCCGAGATCCTCGCCGAGATCACCACGGACACCCTGGAGTGGACCGCGGCCGAATAACCGCCGCGGGGACACGGGTCACGATCGCCCGGTGCTGACGCCGCCCGGTCGGGGCATCGCTCACGGTCCGGTCAGTCGACCGGCAGGTCGAACTGCACGGTCGCCAGGGCGGCGCCCGGCCGGCAGCGGTGCGGCCAGGGTCCAGCGCGGGGCGCCGCCGACGCCGCACGACTCGGTGGAGAGCGGCTCCAGCGGGCAGTCGACGCCCAGGACGGTCGGACCGGACACGATCACCACCACCGGTAGATCCGCGGGCAGCCGACTGGACAGCGGGCCGATCGCGGCGAGCGCCCTCGCTGCCGTTGATGGCCGGCTGCGGACAGTGACCCCGTCCAGCCGATAGCGCAACGCTGAACCGGTCTCCGGCGGCCGCCAGCGTCACCGGGTGCGTCACGGTTGCCGGGCACGAGCCACCGGCTGGTCGCCGGCCGAGATCTGGACGTCCGTCGCGGTGACATCGGCATGCCCGGAAGATCGCTCCGGCCCGGCTGATGTCCGGCGGCGCCACCGTCAACGTTGCGGTCGGCCGGGCCAGCCGGAGCCGTTCGGTCACCTCGAAGCTGCCGGTCGCGTCCGGCACCGCGATGAGCAGCACCCCCGGTTCGTCGATCCCGGGACCCGACTTGGGTAACCGCACGCATCGCGTCGCACGGAGCGTCGCCAACCGGTCGGCCGGTGGCGCCGTGGTGGTGGCTGTGGCCGACGGTGGGCGTGGCGGCATGGCGGCACCGTGGCGTATGCGGCCGCTGGCCGGACCGGCGCGGGACGTCGAAGCGCGACTGTGGTCGCCGGTCGGTCCGGCGCCCGTCCTCGGTGCGGCCGGCGATCGAGCTGCGTCGCTTCGGGTGCTCCCGCCCGAGCTCGGTGCCGCGACTGTCGCCGGGTCGCCGCCGCCTGCGCGTTCGTCGGAGTGCCGGCGATGGCCCGCCGAGTCGGCATCCGAACCGCGACCTGTTCCGAAGAACAGGACGATGTCGACGATCAGGAACACCAGGACCACGCCGACCTTGGCCGTGGTCCCCCAGCTCCAGGACTGGCGGATACGGCTCCAGCGACGTGACCATGCGCGCTGCTGTCTCGGATGACTTCACTCGGCGACCCCCGGCTCTCGCATGCGCTGGCTCGTTCGCCATCCCGGGGACTTCCCGCCAAGTCCCAGGTCGCATGCGATTGACATTCCCAGCGTAGGGGCATGTACGTTGGGTCACAGCCAATTCACCCGAACGCCGTAGCGCGGGAGAAGTGGGGGGAATAATATGACTGTCCGAATTCGCACGAGTCGCTGGCGATCCTGGCGATGGTCCTCGGCCATCGTCGTCGCGGCGCCAACCGGCCGGTGCGGCGGCAGGTCGACGCCGCGAGCAGCGGCTCGGCCACAGCGGCCGCCGCGGCCACCGTCTACGTCGTGCAGGGCCTACCGGCCAAGTCGATCAGCGTGGCCATCGACGGCAACAGCTGGCCGCCCACGTGGCCACCGCCAAGGTCGTCGGACCGTTCCAGGTCGGTGCCGGAACGCACACGGTCACCTTCACCGACGCCGGCGGGCAAGGTCGTCGCCACCAATACGGTGCGCACGGCCGCCGGGTCCAACTCCGACCTGGTGCTGCACCTGCAGACGGCGGCCTCGAAAAAGCCGATGGTCACCCAGTTCCCCAACACCATCACCGGCATCCCCGCGAACAAGGCATCGGTCACCGTCGCCCACACGGCCGCGGTCCCACCGGCCGACATCAGGGTCGACGGCAAGGTGCTCTTCGCCAACGTCGCCAACGGCGAGTCGCTGGACGTGGTGGTACCTGCCGGCACCTACCGGGTGGACATCGTGAAGGCCGGCGAAACGGCACCCGCCGTGTTCGGCCCGGTCGACCTGACCGTGCAGGGCGGCACCCTGACCAAGGTCTACGCGGTCGGCGACCCGGCCAGCCAAGACGATGAACGTGGCCGTGCACGAGATCGCCATGCCGCGCAGCGGTTCCGCTGCTCCCCAAGCTCATCGACACCGGCACCGGCGGCTACCGCGGTGTTCCTGCAGTTCTTCGCGCTGCTCACCCGGTTGTGGCGAGGCTGACCGCGCCGCGACGGGCCAGGACGCGTCGCCGTGCGGGCGTGCGGCTTGGGCGCTTGTCGCCCTCGTCGGCTCGCTGACGGCTTGTGCGCACCGAACCGCCCGGCTCCCGCCGGAGCCACCACCCGGCACGCGTCGCCGTCAGCCGGCCGTCGCTTCCCGGTCAGGATCTCGTCGAGCCGCGCCGGCCCCGGCTACGAGCGCGTCGGAGCCGGCAACGACGCGAAGCGAGTCGACGACCACCGGATCCACCAGCACGATCCACGCCGCCCGAACACCGGTCCACAGCTCAGGTACCCGGACCGACTCGGGACGCCGCGCCGCGACG
Organism: uncultured Actinomycetota bacterium; assembly: GCA_963834185.1. GTDB lineage: Bacteria > Actinomycetota > Actinomycetes > Mycobacteriales > Nakamurellaceae > Nakamurella. Next base: position 108,524 of record CAWIAR010000002.1, on the reverse strand, counting down.
CACGCTGCCCGCCCCGGCCCGAACCGGCACGAGCGGCCCCGTCGACGCGGGTTCGCTTCGTGCCCACCTCGGTGGAACTCCCCGGGCACGGCAGCGCGCCGGTGGTGGCCGAACGCACCGTCGACGGCACCCTGCAGATCCCCGAGGACATCTCCAGCATCGGCTGGTGGGACGGCAGCGCATTTGCCGGCGACCCGTTCGGCGCGACCGTGCTGGCCGGCCACATCGATTCCCGGGTGCAGGGACTGGGCTTCTTCGCCGCCCTGCTGCTGCTCGGCCGCGGTGATCGCATCACGGTGCGCAACGGAACCCACACCTTGACCTACCGGGTCGATTCGACCCAGTTGATCCGCAAGGACGCGCTGGCGACCGACGGCCAAGCGCTCTCCCAGAACGGCGACCATCGGCTGGTGCTGATCACCTGTTCCGGGCAATGGCACCCGGAGAAGCGCTCCTACGACAGCAATCTGGTCGTGGTCGCGCCACCCGGTGGCCACGGGCTGAACCGACCGTAGCCGGCCGGACGCGGTCGAGGTCAGGCCGCCGACCCGGAGGCCGGCGCGCCTCCAGCGCCTCGATGCCCTGCTGGCTGCCGGTCAACTCCACCCGCGCCGCGGGACGACCGGAGGCCCAGATCAGCACCTCCCCCGGCTCGCCGGTGACCACCACGGTCGGCTCGCCCTTGCGCAGCACGATCTGCCGCCCGTCGGGCAACGCGGCCACCACCCCGACGCCGGCCTTGCGCACCGACCGCCGGACGTATGACGCTGTCCACGCATCTTCTCGAGGGCCGGCGGTGTCGCCGCGTCGAACTCGCGGGGCTCCCAGCTCCGGCTGTCCGCGCCGCACGTCCTCATGATGGATGAACATCTCCCCACCGTTGGCGGCCGCATCGATCGGTCCGTAACGCGTGGGATTCCATACCGGCGCGCCGGACCGGTACAGCTGTACAGCTTCATGCCAGGGCATGGCCTTGTAGCCCTCGGCCACCTTGGCCGTCCACGGCTCGGCGAACGACAAGTAGGTCCCGGGAACGGCATCCGGCCGCCGTTCGCGAATCAGCAGGTGGGCGAGCAGGTCACCGGTCTGCCACCCCTCGCAGCGGGTCGGTTCGTCCGGGCCGAGCTCATCGAAGAGGTCGGCGAGCAGGGCACGTTCGGTTTGCGCAAGGGTCACTCGGACCGAGGCTACCTGCGGCGTCAGCTCGCCGTCGTCCGGCCGGCCGTCGCGCCGGCGGGCCGCCGCGGGTCGTCCGACACCGAACAGCGGCTCGTCGACGACCCGCTGGTCGTCCTCTCGGTCTGGCCGGCCCGGTACGCGGCGCGTCCGAGCATGTGCGCCGCGACCGGCGCCGTCATCAGCTGGAACACGCGCGACCAGCAACAGCAGGCCCAGGTCGTGCCAGTCCTCCACCCGAAGGCCGATGCCGAGCAGGATCATCACCAGGCCGAGCACCTGCGGCTTGGTCGCGGCGTGCATCCGGCTGAACAGATTGCTGAACCGGACCACCCCGATCGCGGCGATCAGGGCCAGGGCCGACCCGCCCGAGCAGCAGCACGGCCGAGACGATGTCCCGGATCAGGAGCCAGGTGTCAGTCATCGCGGTCCCGGTTCCGATCGGGCACCGGCGCGTCGTCGGGCGCGTCCGGGTCCGCCGGCTCGTCGCCGGTGGCGAACCGGGCGATGCTCACCGAGCCGACCATGCCGACCAGGCTGAGCACCACCAGGATCGGCAGGGTGTCGCTGTGCTGGTGGTACGCGGCCTCCAGGCCGAGCGCGCACACCACGACCGACACCAGCACATCGAGGGCCACCGCCCGGTTGGGCATCGTCGGACCGCGGGCCGCCCGGATCAGGGCGAGCACGCGCGGCGGCGGCCAGCATGCCGCCGGCCACCCAGACCACCACGTTGAACCAGCTGATCATGGCGCCGGCTCGCCCGGCTGCGGTGTGCCGGCGTCGGCGGGGACGCGGCGCGGTCCGGCGGCGGCTGCCGCACCCTGGCGATGTCCTCGGCGTCACCGAATGCCTCGACGACCCGCCGTTCCTGGGCCCAGACCCGGTCCCTGGCCCGCTGGACGGCGGCCAGGTCCGGGGTGTCCAGCACGTGCACCTGCAGCGCCCACCGGGATCGGGAGATCTCGATGAGCAGGCTCCCGGGGACCAGCGAGACCATCTCGGCGGTCACCCACATGGCGAACTCGCTGCGCGTGCGCAGCGGCACCACCAGCACCGCGTTCACCGGCTGCCGGCCGAACCGCAGCGCCAGCAGCGCCACCTGGGTGCTCGAGCTGCACCAGGTCGACGACGAAGATCGCAACGAGCCTGACCAGGCCCCACGGGTGCGGGCGGGAGCCGAAGGCCAACGACGGCAGCGGGAACAACACCAGCACGGCCACCGCGACGACGATCCCGGCCAGCACGTTGCCGACGGTGAACTCGCCCCACAGCAGGCACCAGACGACCGTCAGCCAGAGCACCGCCGGCCACTGCAGCGCACGCCGGCGCCCGCTCGCGCTCGGTGGTCAGGCTCACCTTTGCCGACCTCCGATCCGTCCGACAACACGGTGCTGATGTAGGGCGTGCGGTCCTGCAGCTCGTGGGCGGCCCGGGTGGTGAGGTCGAACAGCGGCCCGGCGACCACGGTGATCGCCACGCCGAGTGCGACCAGTGCGGCGGTCGGCCCGACCATGGCCTTGGGCAGGGAGCGGACCGCGTCTCCGACGTGTCCGCCCACGGCTGGCCGGACTTGGTGCCGCTGGCCACCTCGGTCGACCGCCCGCACCTGCCGGTCGGCGTGCCGGTGTTCGCCGACCCCGACCCGTGCCGCGGCCGTGACCCGGGATTCCGAGGGCAGGTCGCCTTCGGCGTCCGGCGCGTCCCGCGGCTTCCAGAAGGCCCGGTTCCAGGTCTTCGCGATCGCCCAGAGGGTCAGCAGGCTGGTCACCATCGACGCGGCGACCACCAGGTACGCCAGCCAACTGCCCTCGCGCGACGCCGGCCTCGGCCAGGCCGACCTTGCCGAAGAAGCCGGAGAACGGCGGGATGCCGGCCAGGTTCATCGCCGGGATGAAGAACATCAGCGCGAGCACCGGGGCCGCTCGGGCCAGGCCACCGAGCTTCTCCAGCGAGGTCGATCCCCCGCGGATCTCGATCAACCCGGCGACCAGGAACAACGTGGTCTGGATGGTGATGTGGTGGACCGTGTAGAAGATCGACGACGCCAGGCCGAGCTCGCTGGCCAGCGCGATGCCGAACACCATGTAGCCGATGTGACTGACCAGGGTGAAGGACAGCATCCGTTTGATGTCCGACTGGGCGACCGCGCCCAGGATCCCGACGAGCATGGTGGCCAGCGCCGCCCAGAGCAGCAGCGAGCTGATCCTGTGATCGGGGAACAGCAGGGTCTGGGTCCGGATCATCGCGTACACGCCGACCTTGGTGAGCAGACCGGCGAACACCGCGGTGACCGGGGCGGGCGCGGTGGGATAGGAGTCCGGGAGCCACGCCGAGAGCGGGAACACCGCGGCCTTGATCGCGAACGCGGACAGCAGCAGCAGCCTCAGCACCGTCTGCACGCCCTCGGGCACGGCCCGCAGCTTCTCGGCCAGGTCGGCCAGGTTGACCGTGCCGGTCACCGCATAGATCGCGGCGATGGCGATCAGGAACACCACCGAGGACAACACCGCGACCACCACGTAGGTGGCGCCGGCCCGCAGCCGCGGTCCGCTCCCGCCCAGGGTGATCAGCACGTAGCTGGCGGCCAGCAGGATCTCGAAGCCGACGTAGAGGTTGAACAGGTCCCCGGCCAGGAAGGCGTTGCTGACCCCGGCGCAGAGCACCAGGAAGGTCGGGTAGAACACCGACAACGGGGTGTCCCGGCCGAACTCGATGATGCCCTGGCCGACCGAGTAGACCAGGACGCACAGCGCCACGACGGCGGACACCAGCAGCAGCAGGGTGGACAGCCGGTCGGCGACCAGCACGATGCCCGAGCCGGGACGGCCAGCCGCCGATGTTGACCACCTGCGGTCCGTCCCGGTCGGCGACCGCGAGCAGCACGGCGGCGATCACCACCACCGCGGACAGGGTGACCATGCTGATCAGCCGCTGGGCCCTGGCGTTGTGCCCGAGCACCAGGCACAGCCCGGCGCCCAGCAGGCACAGCACCACCGGCAGCGGGATGAGGTAGGAGACGGACGAATGGCCGGTCACCGGTCCGCCCCTTCCTCGTCGGGAAGTTCGGTGGTGGCCGCTTCGTACGATTCGGAAGCCTCGTCGGCCTCGGCCAACTGCATGATCCGGCGGTCCTCGATGTCGTCCGGTACCTCGTCGTCCCCCTGGACCTGCGCGGAGCGGTAGGCCATGGCCAGCAGGAATGCCGCAACCCCGAGGGTGATGACGATGGCGGTCAGGGCCAGCGCCTGCGGCAGTGGGTCGCTCATCGGCGACGGGTCGTCCGCGTCGACGATCGGCGAACGGCCCGGCGCGCCGGAGGCGATGATCAGCACCAGGTTGACCGCGTTGCCGATCAGCAGGGTGCCCACGATGATCCGGGTCAGCGTCCGTTCCATCAGCAGGATCACCCCGCAGGCGAACGACACCCCGACGGTGATCACCAGCACGATGTTGACCGTCATGATCCGACCACCTGCACGTCGCCGACGTCGGCATCGGTCGAGCCGTGCCGCCGCCGCCCGTTCGTCCGCGATGTCCTGGTCGATGCCCGCCGCCGAGGCTGCGCAGCAGGTCGAGCATGACGCCGACCACCACCAGGTAGACCCCGACGTCGAAGAACACCGAGGTCACCACGTGCAGGTCGCCGATCACCGGCAGGTGCAGGTCGACCACCGCGCTCTGCAAGACCTGGCCGCCGAAGGCCAGCGGCGCCAGGACCGAGACGGTGGCCACCAGCAGCCCGGCGCCGAGCACCTTGCCGGCATCGACCGGCGCCGCCTCGTCCAGTTCGTACCGGCCACCGGCCAGGTACCGCACCATCAGGGCCAGGCCGGCCATCAGGCCGCCGGCGAACCCGCCGCCGGGGGCGTTGTGGCCGGCGAACAGCAACCAGATCGAGAACAGCACGATGGTGTGGAAGATCAGCCGGGTGACCACCTCGAAGACCATCGAGCGCTGCTCGGGACGCTGGCGCCGGCTGGCGGTGAGCCAGTTGCCGGCCGGCGCGCCCCGGCCCGGCCGCGGGCGTGCGTGGCCAGCGGGTGGCTGCCCCGGCCGGTGATCTGGAAGATCAGCGAGGCCACGCCGGTCGCCGCGACCATCAGCACCGAGATCTCGCCCATGGTGTCCCAGGCCCGGATGTCGACCAGGGTGACGTTGACGATGTTGCGCCCACCGCCATAGCTGACCGCCGCGTCGGCGAACGCGTCGGACACCGGGGTGCCGACCCTGGACCCGGCCGCCACCGCGGCCAACCCGGCGACGAAGGCGCCGGCAAGCGCGCCGAGCAGCACCCGCAGCGACCGACTCGCCAGGAACGGCCGGCTGGAGAAGTGGGCCGGCAGCCGGCGGAGCACCAGCACGAACAGCACCAGGGTGACCGTCTCCACCAGCACCTGGGTGAGCGCCAGATCGGGTGCGCCGTGCAACAGGAACAGCACCGCGGTGCGCGTACCCGGTGACCCCGGCCAAGCAGCACCGCCTTGAGCCGGCGTCGGGACCGCACCGCGATGACGGCCGCGGCCACCAGCACCGCGCAGGTGACCACCTGGGCGCCGTCGTCGAACCAGACCAGGTTGCTCGGCCACCGGCCGCCGACGATCAACATGCTGCCCGGCACGGCGAGCACCACGACCAGGATCGACCCGAGGTAGAACGGCAGCGACCCGCGCTGGGTGCGCCCGGTGACCTCGACCGACAGCCGGTCGGTGGTGCGCATCACCCGTTCGTAGCCGCGCTCGGCCGACGGCATCCAGCGCGGCGCCACCGGCACCGCGGCGACCCGCTGCTGCCAGACGAACCCACCGATGCCGCCGGCGATGGCGATCAGCGACAGGATCAGCGCCGGGGTGATGCCGTGCCACAGCGCCAGGGAGGCGTGCCCGCCGTCGGCGGCGAACTGGTGGTCGTAGCCGGCGAACAGGTCGGTCAGCCACGGCCCCGGTGAACCCGAGCACCAGGCAGGCAGCGGCCAGCACCGCGACCGGTCCGACGATCGGTGCCGGTGTCGGCTCCAGCTTCGTGTCCGGCACGCCGGACTTGCGGGCGAAGGTGCCCCAGACGAACCGCAGGTGTACGCGACGGTGAGCATCGCGCCCAGGACGAGCCCACCCAGCGCCAGCGCACCGGGCACCGGGCCCAGCACGGGCGGCTGCCCGTCGTGGCCGGCCAGTGCCTCGGTGAACGCGGTGAGCACCGACTCCTTCGTGACGAACCCGTACAGCGGAGGGATGCCGGCCATCGACGCCGCGGCCAGCACGGTCAGGCCGGCACAGCACCGGCATCCGGGCGCCCAACCCGGACAGCTTGCGCAGGTCACGGGTGTGCGCGGCGTGGTCGACGATGCCCACCACCATGAACAACGCCGCCTTGAACAGCGCGTGCGCGGTGAGCATGGCGATGCCGGCCAGCGCTCCGCTCCTGGTGCCCAACCCGACGATGGCCATCAGGAACCCGAGCTGGCTGACCGTGCCGTAGGCCAGCAGCAGCTTGATGTCGGTCTGGGCCAGCGCCCGCACCCCGCCGATCAGCATGCTGAGCACGCCCGAGCCCGATCAGGGTGATCCGCCACAGGCCGGTGCCGGCGAACCCGGGCGCGAGCGCCGAGGCGAGGAAGATGCCGGCCTTGACCATCGCCGCGGCGTGCAGGTAGGCGCTGACCGGGGTGGGCGCGGCCATCGCGCCGGGCAACCAGAAGTGGAACGGCACCAGGGCGGACTTGGAGATCGCACCGACCAGGACCAGCCCGATGGCCACGGTGACGGCGGCGCTCGCCGGCCGGTGGCCGAGCGCCGCCACCACCTCGTCGATCTGGTAAGCTGCCGGCCGCCTCGCCGAGCATCACGAAGCCGACGAGCATCGCCAGGCCGCCGAACGTCGTGACGATCAGCGCGTTCACCGCCGCCCGCCGGTTGGCCCTGCGCTCCGGGTTGTGACCGATCAGCACGAACGAGAAGACCGTGGTGAGTTCCCAGAACACGTAGATCAACAGCAGGTTCCGGGCCAGCACCAGGCCGAGCATGGAACCGGCGAACGCGGTGAACGCCCCGGTGAACCGCCAGAGCGACGGGTCACCGTCCTCGAAGTACCACCCGCAGTAGACCAGCACCAGCGCGCCGACGCCGGTGACGAGCATGGCCAGCGTCCAGCTCAGGGTGTCCAGCCGCAGCGCGATGTCCAGGTGGATCGCCGGCACCCAGCTGATGGTCTCGGTCAGCTGGTGCGCGGTCTCGCCGGTGACCTCGCCCATGCGGGTCAGCAGCCAGCCGAACGACGCCGCCGGCACCAGCGCGAGCAGCAGGAACGTGCGCCGGCCGAACAGTCGGACCAGGCCGGGAGCGAGCGCGGCCGCCAGGAAGTGGGCGAACAGCAGGACGGCCATGCGCCGGGGTCAGCCCGAGGCCGGGGGGCACCAAGGGCCGGCGACGGGCGGGCGACCCGGGCGCGGTGACTCCGGGTGCATGCCGTCGAACGTCGCATGACCACCCTCCCTGTTCCCGTGCAGTTTAGGTTGACGCGCCGGTCGGCCCGGACCCGACCCGGGCCGTGGCGACCCGGCCGCGACACGCGCGACGACGGGCCAGCCCGGTGGGCGACCCGTCGTCGGCGGGCGCGAATCAGCAGGTCAGTGCTTGACCGCCTTCTCGGCATGGGCGCCGGTGAGCGACCTGACCTCCATCTCCGCCCACTTGGCCTTGTTGAACTCCTTGGCCGTGATCGTGCCGACGAAGGCGAACAGGAACCCGAGCGGGATGGAGACGAGGCCGGGGTTGTTCAGCGGGAACCAGGAGAAGTCGACGTCCGGGTTGGTGATCAGGCTGGCCGCCTTCCCGGTCTTCGGGTCGACGGCTCCGCCGGACACGTTCGGGGAGAAGAACAGCAGCACCAGGGTGGAGATCAGCCCACCGTAGATGCCCCAGGTCGCGCCGCGGGTGTTGAACCGCTTCCAGTACAGCGAGAACAGGATCGTCGGCAGGTTCGCCGAAGCGGCGATGGCGAAGGCCAGGGCGACCAGGAAGGCGACGTTGAGCTTCTGCGCCGGGATGGCCAGCGCGATCGACACCGCGCCGATGATCACCGCAGCGATCCGACCGACCCGCACCTCCTGCGCGTCGGTCGCCTTGCCCTTCTTGATCACGTTGTTGTAGACGTCGTGGGCCACCGAGGACGACGAGGCCAGGGTCAGCCCGGCCACCACCGCCAGGATGGTCGCGAACGCCACCGCGGAGATGATCGCCAGCATCCACGAGCCACCGAGCGCACCGGCCAGTTGTGGGGCGGCCGTATTGCCGGCCGCGTTCTGCGTCTTGATCACCAGGGTGCCGACGATGGCGGCCGCGCCGAACCCGAGGACCAGCGTCATCAGGTAGAAGGCGCCGATCAGGCCGATCGCCCAGTTGACCGACTTTCGCGCGGTCTTGGAGTCCGGCACCGTGTAGAAGCGCATCAGCACGTGCGGCAGTCCGGCGGTGCCGAGGACCAGGGCCAGCGCCAACGAGATGAAGTCCAGCTTGGTGGTGCCGGTCTTGCCGTACTGGTTGCCCGGTGCGATGAAGTCCTTCGCGGCGTTGCCGTCGATCGCGGCGTACTGGTCGTGCGCGGCCCCCAGCAGCGAGGAGATGTTGAAGTTGTACTTGGCCAGCACCCAGATGGTCATCGCCAGCGCACCGAGCATGAGCAGGACGGCCTTGACGATCTGCACCCAGGTGGTGCCCTTCATCCCGCCGAACACCACGTAGACGATCATCAGCACGCCGACCAGGACGATCACCCAGTTCTTCGCGGCGGTGTTGGTGGGCGACAGGTTCAGCAGCAGGGCGACCAGACTGCCGGCCCCGACCATCTGGGCCAGCAGATAGAAGATCGACACCACGACGGTGGAGATGGCCGCGGCCGTGCGCACCGGCGCCTGCCGCATCCGGAAGCTGAGCACGTCGGCCATGGTGAACTTGCCGGTGTTGCGCATGAGTTCGGCGACCAGCAGCAGCGCAACCAGCCAGGCGACCAAGAAGCCGATGGAGTACAGGAACCCGTCGTAGCCGTTGAGCGCGATGGCGCCGGCGATGCCGAGGAACGAAGCGGCGGACATGTAGTCGCCACCGATGGCCAGGCCGTTCTGCATGCCGGTGAACTGCCGTCCGCCGGCGTAGAAGTCGGCCGCGGTGCGGTTCTGCCGGCTGGCCCAGATGGTGATGCCCGAGCGTGATGGCGACGAACACCGCGAACAGCGTGATGGTCAGACCGGTGTTCCCGGTGGACGTCTCGGCGGCGGCGCCGCGGTGATCGCGGTGCGTCACGACCGGCCTCCTTCGATCTGCGCTGCGCAGGTCGTCGGCCAGCGGGTCCATCCGGCGATTGGCGTAGCGCGAGTACCACCAGGCGATCAGGAAGGTCGAGACGAACTGCAGCAAACCGAGGATCAGTCCCCAGTTGATGTTGCCGAAGACCTTGGTGCTCATGAAGCCGTGCGCGTAGTCGGCGAGCAGGACGTACAGGAAGTACCAGACCAGGAACGCGATGGTCATGGGGAACACGAAGCCGCGCACCGCGTGCCGCAGCCGACCGAAGTCCGGGACTGTCCTGCACCCCCTCCCAGTCGACGGGGGCCGTGTCGTCGGCCGTGGACTGCGGGTTGCCCATGCTGCCTCCTCATCGAGGGCGCGGCCGTCGCGCGGACGGGACGCGTTGGGTGTGACCGCACGCACATTAGGAGCGCCCGGCCGCCCGCCGGAACCACCACTCGGCAGGGCGTCACCGGGTGCGCCGAACGGTCGACCGGGCACGCCGAACGGTCGAGCGGTCGGTGGGCTCAGTCCTGCTGCCGGCTGGTCACCCGGGCGCCGATCGGCAGGTGGAAACGGGCCAACACCGCGTCCACGCCCGGTGCGACGCGACCGACGGGTGAGCAGGGAGACGACCACCATGGTGGCGAACGCGACCGGCACGGTGATCGCCGCCGGCTGGGCCAGCAGCCAGCCGATCCCGGGCGGGTGGGCCCGGGTCACCACGGACGCGACCACGGCCAGCAGCGAGCTGCCCCCGCCCAGCACGAGTCCGGCCGCCGCGCCGACGACAGTCAGCCCACGCCACCAGATTCCGAGCACCAACAGCGGGCAGAACGTCGAGGCGGCCACCGCGAAGGCCATCCCGACGACCTGCGAGATGTCCAAGGTGGTGGTGGCCAGGGCCAGCCCGATCGGCACCAGCCCGGCCACCACGGCGGCCAACCGGAAGTCCTTGACCCGCCCGGGCAACAGATCGGTGGAGAGCACACCGGCGGCGGCGACCACCAGGCCGGACGAGGTGGACAGGAAGGCGGCGATGGCGCCCGCGGCGACCAGCGCGCCGAGCGCGACGGCGGCCGAACCGGTCAGCGCCGCGGCGGGCAGGCGGAGCAGACTCGAGTCCGATTCGCCGGGAGCCGGTACCCCGACGTAGCGGTGTGCCAACAGCCCGCCGAGCCCCGGGAAGAGGTAGAAGACACCGAGCAGTCCGAGCACGGTCACCGTGGTCCGCCGGGCGGCCGGCCCGTCCACGTTCGTGTAGAAGCGGACCAGCACGTGTGGCAGCCCCATCGTGCCGAGAAACGTGGCCAGCACCAAGGAGTACATCTCCGGCACCGGCGCTCCCCCGCCGAGACCGCCGCCGGGCAGAGCCCATTCGCCGGCGAACAACTCCTCGCGGCCGGGCCGGTCGGCGAACAGCACGCACAGCACCGGCAACGCGATGGCCAGCAACTTGAACCAGTACTGGAAGGCCTGCACGAAGGTGATCGAGCGCATGCCTCCCGACACCACGTTGACCATCACCACCACGCCGACCGCGGTCACGCCGACCCAGCGCGGCAGACCGGTCACCTCACGCAGCACCAGTCCGGCACCATGGAGCTGCGGAACGAGGTAGAGCCACACGATCACCAACACCAGGACCGTTGACAACCGGCGCAGCCGCACGGACCGCCAGCGAATTTCGGTGAAGTCGGGCAGCGTGAAGGCACCTGACCGGCGCAGGGGCGCGGCGACGAACAGCAGCAGCGCGAGATAGCCGGCGGTGAAACCCACCGGATACCAGAGCGCATCGGGGCCGTGCAGCGCCACGAGTCCGGCGACACCGAGGAAAGAGGCAGCGGACAGGTACTCGCCGGAGATGGCGGCCGCATTCCAACCCGGACGCACCGTGCGCGAAGCGACCAGGAAATCACTCGTGGTGCGGGCGAGCCGGACCCCGTACGACCCGATCGCCACGGTCGCCACGACGACCAACGAAATGGCCACCAGGGCGGCGGTCGAGGAGTTCACCGGGCTGCTCTCCGGGCGCTCAGTTGTGCTCGAGCAGATCGGCGAAATCGCGCTCGATGCGCTCGGCCCGCACGCGATAGAACCGGCCGAGCAGATACAGCACCGGGTAGGCGAGGACACCGAGCACCCACCAGATCGCCGGAATCCCGGCGACCTGCCACGTCCGCACTGCAGGGATCAAGGTGAAGGCGGCCGGCAGCGGAGCGAACAGCACCACCGCAATCACCGCCACGCGCAAGGCATTCGCCAGTTGCGCCCTGATCAGCCCACGCACCAGTTCCTGGCCGATCGGAGTCTGTTCGTCGACCTCGGCGGCGCGCCTCACCGGCCGTGGCCCGGGACGGTGATCGGCCAACACCACCCGCGTCCGGCGGGGCCGCGCTTCGTCCCGCCCGGAATGGGACGCGGTCACCGACCCGGCCGCCGACCGGAGAACAGCCGGTCCTTGAGCTCGCGCAGGTGTCGACGACTCACCGGCAGATCGGCGGGCGCCCGACCGCCGGCGACCCGGATCCGGTAGCCCGCGTCGGTGGCCCGCAGCTCGATGATCCGGTGCAGCGCGACCAGGTAGCCGCGGTGCACCCGGACGAAGCCGGCCGGACCCCACTCCTCCTGCAGCACCGCCAGCGGAGTGCGCAGCAGGTGCGACCCGCCGCCGTCCATGTGCAGCCGGGCGTAATCTCCCTGGGCCTCGGCCCACCGCACGTCGGAGCGCTGCACGAAGCTGGTGGTGCCGGCAAGTTCGACGGCGATCACCCCGTCGCCGCCCTCCCGGGGTGGCGGCAGGGTCCCTGGCCGGATTCCGCGCCGCGGCCAGCCGGCCGATGGTCTGCGCGAGGCGATCCGCGCTGACCGGCTTGAGCAGGTAGTCCACCGCCCCGACCTCGTAGGCCTCGACCGCCCGGTCGTCGTGCGCGGACAGGAAGGCCACCGCCGGCGGCCGCCGCATGCCGGCCAACACCCGCGCCAGCTCCATGCCGTCAAGGCCAGGCATCCGGATGTCCAGCAGCACCGCGTCCGGGGCCCGCAGCTCCGGGCTCTGCAGCATCCGCAGCGCAGCCGTCGCGTCGGTCGCGGTGAGTACTGCGTCCACCCGCGGGTCCTCGTCCAGCAGGTACCTGATCTCGTCCAGCGCCGGGGTCTCGTCGTCGACGGCGAGCACGACCAGGCCGGACGGCGTCGGCCCGGGGCGGGACGGGGCGATCGATGCCAGGGCGATCGGTCCCGTCGATGCGTGCAGTCACAGTGCGGACATCATGTCCGCCGGGGCGGGGCGCGACAAGCAAACCCGCCGAACGACAGGTGAACCCGAACGGAGCGCTCCGCCGGCCGGGTGGCGTTCGTCTTGCCGGGTGAGCGGGCACCTCCGAGCTGTGCAACGAACGGATGTCGTCGTGGTCGGGGCCGGTCTGGCCGGATTGGCGGCAGCGACCGCTTTGGCCGCGCGTCGGGCTGGAGGTCGTCGTCCTGGAGGCCGCTGACCGCGTCGGAGGCCGAGTACGCACGGACGTCGCGGACGGCTACCAGCTGGACCGAGGATTTCAGCTGCTCAACCCGTCGTATCCGCAGGCCCGGCGGGAACTCGAACTGGACGCCCTGCAGCTGCGCCGGTTCGGAGCAGGGGTCGCGGTGCGCGATGGCCGGCATCACTGGCGGATCGGCGATCCGCTGCGGGCCCCCGGTTTGGCATGGTCCACGGTCACCGCACCGCTGGGCACGGTCGGACAGCGGATTCGGCTGCTGCGGTGGTTGCTCGCCACCGGATTCGGGCCGGTCGCTGCCGTGCGGCGCCGCCCCGATCTGCCTTTCGACGCTGCCCTGGACGGCCTGTCTGCCGGACCGGATGCGGTCCGGCTGATCCAGCGCTTCCTGGCCGGCGTGCGCGCCGAGTTCCCGGTGGCCGACTCCCGTCGATTCGTGGACCTGCTGATCCGATCCTTCCTGCGCGGCACTCCGGCCCTGCCGAGCAGGGGCATGCAGGCGATCCCCGACCAACTCGCCGGGCGGCTACCGAGCGGCCGGGTGCGGCTGAACCAGCCGGCTCTTCAGGTGTCCGCAACCAGCGTGACGACCGCGGCCGGCACGCTGCGGGCCAGGGCGGTGATCGTTGCGACGGACCCGGTCACCGCGGCGGCGCTGGTCGGTGGTCCGGCGCCGGCCATGCGCGGCCTGACCACCTACTACTTCAGCGCCCCCGCCGGCCCAGAGGCGGATCGGTTGCTGCACATCGACCTGCGCGACGGACCGGTGGTCAACGCGGCCACAGTCTCGGCGGTGGCGCCCTCCTATGCGCCGGCCGGGCGACAGCTGGTGCAGGCCACCGTCCTGGGGGCGGACCGTGACCTGACGCCCGACCAGGTGCGCGCCCACGCCGGTGCGCTGCTCGACACCCGCACCGAAGCCTGGGAGCTGATCGCGACCTATGCGATACCCCGGGCGTTGCCGGCATTTCCGCGCGGGCCGACCGCTGCAGCGGGCCGTGGGTCTGGGCGATGGCCTGTTCGTGGCCGGCGATCACCGCGACACCCCTTCGATCCAAGGAGCGCTGGTCTCCGGCCGCCGCGCCGCCGGCGCCGCGGCCGATCATCTCGGCGTCACAGCCGCGACGGGTCCAGGCACGTGAGGATCGCAGCTGCGGGCGGACGGGCCGGTGGCGCGCGGATGTGGTGTGGCAGCGCTACCTCGTGCCGGCGTGCTGGTCGACGTGGGCCCCGCACATCACCGGCGTCGACTGCACCGACCAGATGATCACCGCGACCACGACCGGCCGGGTCAGCACCCTGTTCGGCCTGTCCCTGCCCTTCGACGTCCTCGACCTGGACCACTCCGCCCGATCATGGCGATGGTCGGTTCGCGGACCCTGCGGTGTGCGGCTCACGCTCGCGCACACGGTCACCGCCACCGCCGAAGGCAGCGCCACAGATCTTGCGGTGTACGGCCCGCCCGTGCTGGTACTCGGCTATGCCCCGGTGGCCCAGCTGGCCCTGCATCGACTGGTGACCCTGCCGACCGTGCCCGCCGCCGACCGCCCCGCTGATCCCGTAACGCGCCCTCAACCCGACGCGACCACCGCCGCTGGTCGACCGGGCCGCCCGGCCCGCGGCCACGCCCATCGCCACCGCATTCGTGGTGACGATGATCAGCACCCCCGAGCCACTCCCGCAGGTTCAGCTGCTGCCCGAGCAGCACCATCCCGGCGAACGCGGCGAGCACCGGATTGATGCTCATGAACACGCCGAAGAACTGCGGGCGTACCCAGCGCAGCACCATCACGTCCGCGGCATAGGGAATGGCGGTGGCCAGCACGCCGGCGCAGGCCGCGTAGAGCAGTGCGACGCCGCCGAACCGGCCGTGCACGGCCAGCACCACCGCCACCGGAAGGTAGATCACCGCCGACACCAGGGTCGCCGCGGCCGGCGCCTGGATGCCCTGGATCCGCTTGCCCACCAACCGGTTCAGCAGGATGTAACCGGCCCAGCAGGCGCCGGCCAGCAGCGCCAGCGCCACCCCGAGATAGTCGCTCGTAGGGCCCGGCCAACAGAGCACCAGCACACCGCCGCCGGCGGCCAACGCACACAGCAGGTCGATCCGGGTACGCGAGCCCGCCAGAGCAACGGAGAGCGGACCGAGGAACTCGAGGGTGACGGCGAGGCCGAGCCCGATCCGCTCGATCGAGCTGTACAGGGCCAGGTTCATCACCGAGAACACCAGGCCCAGACACAGTGTCGGCCACCACTGCCGCCAGGTGAAGCGGAAGATCCTGGGACGGGCGACGGGCAGCAGGATCGCCGCCGCAGCGAACTGGCGCATGGCCACCACGCCGGCCGGCCCGATTGCCGGGAACGCGTGGGCGCCGAGCGCGGCTCCGGCCTGGTTGGAGACCCCGGACAGGATCATCAACGCCACGCCCGGCGCCGTCGATCGTGTGGATCCGCGCGGCCGGCGACCCGGCCGCGGCGGCGACGTCGACACCGGGCCCGGCGACAGCCCGGTCAGCACCGGTGGCCGACGGCCGGCGCGCCGCTGGAGTCAGGGTCACCAGGAAAGTATGCCCGTCCCGGCCCGTCATACAAGAAATGCATATTATGCACGCTTCATACGCTGACATGCATCAATCCGTCTATGCTGCGCGCGATGAGCGTGGAATTGCGCCAACTCGCCACCCTGGTGGCGGTTGCCGACGCCGGGTCGTTCACCGCGGCCGCCGCCGAGCTGCACCTGTCCCAGGCGAGCGTGTCGCGCACCATTGCCGCGCTCGAGCGTGAGCTCGGCGTCGACCTGCTGCGCCGGACCACGCGGTCGGTGTCACCCACCGCCGCCGGCGCCGCCGTCCTGGAGCGTGCCCGTCGGGTGCTGGCCGACGTCGCCGAACTGCGCCGGACGGCCGCGCAGGGACTGGCGGAGGTCCGTTTCGGCTATGTCTGGTCGGCGCTCGGCAAGCACACGCTGACCCTGCAGCGGCGCTGGGCACGCAGCCATCCCGATCTGGGTCTGGTATTCGTCCAGACGCAACAGTCCCGACCGCCGGCCTGTTGGAGGGCGTCGCGGACATCGCAGTACTGCGACGGTCGGTCGCAGATCCCCGTCTGACCTCGGCGTTCGTCGGCGCCGAGCGGCGCTACGCGGCGGTCGCCGCCGATGATCCGCTGGCCGCCCGCCGGTTCGTCCGGTTGGCCGACTTCGCCGGCCGCACGCTCGGGGTGGATGCGCGTACCGGCACCACCACCCCTGACCTGTGGCCCACCGGTGAGGGGCCTGCAGCGATCCGCGATACCCACTCGGTCGATGAGTGGCTGACCATGATCGCCGCCGGACAGGCCGTCGGAATCACCTCCGAGGCGACGGTCGCCCACCACCCGCGGCCAGGAGTCGTGTATCGCCCGGTACGGGACGCCGAACCCATCGCGGTCCGGCTGGTGTGGTGGGCCGACAATCCGCCGAGCCTGGCTGACCTCGCTGGTGGCCTTGGTCCGGGAGACCTTCGCCACCGGGTGACCCGATCCGAGCGTCCGCCGCCCGGCGGTCACCGCCGCGTCACCGGTCGGCGGCGACCCCCGGCGCGAACTTCGGCACCCGGACGATCACCTTGGTCCCCGCGCCGGGCGCGGTCTCCACCACCAGCCCGTAATCGGCACCGAACGCCGCGCGGAGCCGGTCGTCGACATTGCCGAGCCCGACGTGGTTGCCCTGCCCGGCGTCCGGCTGCTCCCGCCCGACCGACTCGGGGTCCATGCCCATCCCGTCGTCGTCCACGCTGATCACGCAGTCGGTGCCGATGTCCTCGGCGGTCAGCGTGACGGTGCCGCCGCGTCGGGCGGCCGGCCAGCCCGTGTCGCACGGCGTTCTCCACCAGCGGCTGGATCGCCAAGAACGGCACCACCACGCCGAGCACCTCGGGGGCGACCCGCACCCTGACCTGCAGCCGGTCACCGAACCTGGCCCGCTCCAGGGTCAGATAGCGGTCGATGTTGCCCAGTTCGGCCGCCAGCGTGGTGAACTCGCCCGCCTCCCGGAACGAATACCGGGTGAAGTCGGCGAATTCGACGAGCAGGTCGCGGGCCCGATCCGGATCGGACCGGACGAAGGCTGCGATCGTGGTCAGGGCGTTGTAGAGGAAATGCGGCGAGATCTGCGCCCGCAGGGCCCGCACCTCCGCCCGCGCGAGGTCGGCCCTCGATTCGTCGAGTTCGGCCAACTCCAGTTGGGTGCCGACGAATCGCGCCGTCTCGTCGGTTGCCCTGACCAGGTACGGCGCGATCACCGAACCCGAACCGACCACCAGCGCACCCACGGCCACCCCGCCGACGAGCAACGGAGCGACCACGGCCCTGGTCACCGCACACCCGGGCTGGTAGCAGGGCTCGCAGGTGGCCAACTGGCGGCGCCCGCTGCGCACCGCTTCCGCCGCCGCAGCTGCGACCGGCTCCTCCAAGCAGTGGTGCGAACGTTCGCCCAGAGCGGCCAGCAAGGTCCCGTTCGGCCCGTACAGGGCGACGGCCGGGGCACCGAGCAACTCCCGCAAGGACGGCAGTGCCCGGGCGGCGGACTCGCCCGACAAACCGTGGCGCAGCGCCGGTCCGGCATGGCCCGCCGCCTGCAGCGCCTCGGCGGCCGCACGCAACTCCGGCGTGCTCTGACCCCGACGACGAATCCACCAGATCGTGGCGACAACGGCGGCGAGCACCGCAACCGCGACAACCGCCACGACGGCACTGGTCATCGCATCATCATGGCGGTCGTGGCGATCATGGCGTGAGAGTGCCCAGCGAATCGTCCCGCTCGGTCACCGCTGCGCGGGTGCCGCCGCAGCGGCGGCCGGCCAGACGCAGGTCAGTGCTGGTCAGGTGCTGGTCGGGTGCTGCCCGGACTCGGGCCGATGTCGGGCGCGAACTCCAGCAGCCCCAGTCCCAACAGTTCACGCACCATGGCCCTGGGCCGGCACCCGCAGCTCGGCAGCCGGCATGACCCAGGCGAGCCGCCACCGCGTCGACCGCCTCGTCGACCGAGAGGCCGCTGGTGGCCGCGAGTACCAACGTCGGCCATCACCTGGTCAAGGTCGGCAGTGACGCCGACACCCTCCGACAACGTCAGCTCGGGCACCCCGATCCGACCCAGGCCGGTGGGGCGGCAGCGAGCTGACGATCCACCTGCAGCCCTTCGGGTGCCACGCCAGCGGGTGTCGCCGATCGCAGCATCCTCGAGCAGGCGCGGGGACCGCGGCGGTCCGGAAGACCCGCCGTATGTGGGCGTCGGCGCTGCCCGCCCCTGCGCGAACCAGATCGGTCCGGATCACCCGGGCCGGCGCGTCCGGCTGCCCGGACCGTCGCTGTTGGACAACTGCCCCGTAGCCGATCCCGGTGATCCCCCGGTCGGCCAGATATGCGGTCCACCGGTCTACCGCCGTTCCGAACCTGGCCAGGTCGTCCTCCGCGGCATGCGGGGAGTTCCACTGGGCAGCGTGGGACAGCGGATCCTCGTGCCGGAGCATCAACAGCCAGGCCGATGTTCCCGGCCCGAGCCAGGACGCCGGTTCCGTTGCCCAGCGACCCTGTTCCCACTCGTTCGCCAGCAACGGCCAGCTGACCAGCACGGTGGCGAACCCGTTGGCCGCCAGGTACTGCGGGATCGTCCCGACCAGCGCCCGGCACAGCGCTCCGGGTTCCCGCCCGCTGTCCCGGTAGACCAGGTCGTTGTCCGGTGAGATCACGTAGGGCGGGTTGCTCACCACCAGGTCGAAGCGTTCGCCGGCCACCGGCTCGAGCCAGCTGCCCAGCCGGAACTCGATCCGGTCGACGCCGTTGAGCGCGGCGTTGAACGCGCCGAAGGCCAGCGCCCGCGGATTGACATCTGTCGCAACGACTTCCCTCGAGTGCCGTGCGGCCAGCAACGCCTGGATGCCGTTGCCGGTTCCCAGGTCGAGGGTGCGCGCGCCGGGGGTGCGGACCGTCAGCGCGGCGAGCAGCGTGGCTGGAGGGTTGATGCCCGTCACTCGCCATGGAGCCGGTCGGGCCGCGTGGTCCGGCCGGCGATCTGATGCCACGTACAACTCCCCGTGCGGCAGCAACCGGACCGTCGCCTGCACCGTGCTCCCATCCTCGACCAGCGCCCCGGCGGCGAGCAACGCCCCCAGTGCCGGAGAACCTACGGCGGCGCGAAACTGGTCGGTGCCGCGGGACCAGCCGAGGGCGAGCACAGCGATCAGCTCGGCGAGCGGGCCTCCGGCGGCCAGCAGACGCCGCTGGTGAATCGCGAGATCCATGGGGGTGGAAGGAATATCACCCTCGACGCCGAGCATGCGCCTGAGTCCGTCGGCGGTGTAGCCGGCATCGGACAGCGCCCCAGCGACCTTCGGCAACGAGCCGGTCGCAGTTGGCGGATCGGACAGATCGCTCAGGTGGTCAGGCACGGGACAGATCGTGACAAACATCAACCGGCGGCGCTACAGTGATCACTCGGCCGCGCGCTGGGCACGGCCTCTGGTCAACCGGCGGAGCCACATGGCCGAACATGATTTCACCGCTGATCGCCGTACGGTGCTGCGTGGCGGGGCGTTGGGCGCCGGGGCTCTGTTGGGAGCCGTGGGTCTGAGCAACGGCCAGGCTGCCGCGGCCGCAACGACACCGATGATCGCCGCGACTCCGTCCGACAGTGGGCCGGCCGGCGTCCAGGTGTTCCTGAAGATCGACGGCGTTCCGGGCGACAGTCAACACAAAGGCCTGGAGAGCTTCATCGAACTGTCCGACTTCTCCTGGGGCTCAACGCACAGCTCCAAGAACGGAGTCGGCAAGGGCAAGCCGGCCGCCGATGAGGTGCACTTTCGCGCGCCGGTGAGTTCGGCCTCTCCCCTCCTCATGCTCCGGACCGTGACGGGCGAGACGGTCAGCTCGGCGTACCTGGTGGTGACCAAGGGCGGTGAACAGTCGCCGGCCAGCCAATTCATCAAGACCGAATTCACCGATGTGGCCTTCAGTTCGTATGACGTCGAGGCCTCCAACGAGGGTGTGCCCTACGACACCGCGACGCTGTCCTTCGGTCGGATCAGGTTCAGCTACTACCCGGCCGGCGCCCAAGGGCGGGCTCACAGGACCCGGTGACCATGGAGTGGGATACCCGCTCACAAAAGGACTGACCTGCTCGGTCAGCCCTCGCCGAGCAGCGGCGAGGCCGCGGTCTCGGTGCCGTCCGGCAGGCTGCTGATCCGGAAGTCGGCGAAGACGTGCGGCGCCTCCGACTGCAACAGCCGCAGCACCGCCACGGCCAGTCCGCGCAACTCGACGTCGGCGGCGTCGGTCGCGCGGGTGCCGATGAAGTGCCGCCAGGCCCGGTAGTTGCCGGTCACCACGAGCGCGGTCGCGGATGCCGAGGGCAGCAGGCCGGATGCCTCCTGCCGGGCCTGCTTGCGGCGGAGCGAGGACCCGGGTCCCGCGCCGGCCGCTGACTCGAGATCGGCGAGCAGCTCGGCGTGGGCCCGGACCGCCGCGCCGGCGGCCGCGTCGAACAGCTCCCGCTGGGCCTCGGTCAAGCCGTCCGGCGCCACCCAGTCACCGGCCGGGGTGCGAGGCGAGAGTTGGGAGACCGAGAAGTGCCGGTGCCTGATCAGCTCGTGCGCGGCCGCCCGGGAGAGGCCGGTGACGTAGCAGGTCGCGGTCGCGTGTTCGAGCACCGACAGGTGTCCGACCTGCAGGATGTGGGCGAGGAAGCCGGCGTTGGTCGCGGTGGCCGGCACCGTCCTGGCCCATGACTCGTACACGGCGCGACCGGCGAACTCGGTCAGCGCCTGCCCGCCGTCGACCTCGGTGACGAACGGGACATCTTCGGGCGCAGTGAATCTCGAGCTGTCCGATCAGCCTGACCTCGAGCTCGACGGCGCTCACCGGGTAGTCCGCCGAGCGCCGGACCCGGTCACCGCCGGGTCACAGACGCGCCGCCGGCCGCGGCCGGTGCGCCGGCGTCGGCGCCGGCGTCCCCGACAACCTCCCGGGCGAGGTAGGTCTCGATCTCGAACCAGTCGTCGCCGGCCCGCTCGGCGATCGTCAGCAGCGTGGTCATCGAGGCGACCTCCTCGACCTGCTCCTTGAGGAACCACAGCATGAACTGTTCGCCGAGGAAGTCTCCCTCGGCCCGCGCCGTCGCGAACAGTGTCTTGATCTGCTCGGTGACCGTCTTCTCCTGCTCGAGGGCCAGACGCGATCGGTTCGGCCACCGATGGTGAAGTCGTTCCGCACGGCGTCGATGCCGGGGATGGTCGACCGCCAGGTCCCGGTCGAGCATCCATTGCACGAGCATCATCGCGTGGTTGCGTTCCTCCACCGACTGCCGGTAGAAGTGCCCGGCCAACTGGGGCAGGTCGTGCGAGTCGAACCAGGCGGCCAGCGCGATGTACTGCTGGCTGGCGGAGAACTCGTTGCGCACCTGGGCGGTCAGCAGGGACAGGAAATCGGACGGCTCGGTCATGGCGCCCATCGTAGGCAGGACCTCTGCGCGCACCGTCAGCCGCCCGGCCGACATCACCCGTGCCGCCGGACCGCGTTTGCGCGACGTCACGAATGGTGTCATGATGACGTCATGGATCTCACCCCGTATACCCAGAGCCTGCGGCAGGACCTGCTCACGGCTGCGTCGGTCGGCGACGAAGACGTCCGCCGGGCCGCGAATTCCCTGGCCGGCGCCATCGAGCCGGCGGCCCGTCTGGCCATCATGAATGCCATGTCCGATTTCGCCGCCGAGGTGACCGGCGCGCTCCAGGACACCACCGTCGAGGTCCGGCTCGACGGCCGGGACGTCCGCATCTCGGTCGCCCGCCACGAGCCCGAACCGGTGCAGGGCACCGTCGTCGACGAGGGTGCCGACGACTGGGGCCGCAAGATGAAGGACGCCGGCGGCGAACTGTCCCGCACCACTGTCCGGCTGTTCGACGAGCTCAAGTCGCAGGCCGAGCGCGCCGCGGCCGACCAGGGCGTCTCCCTCAACACCTACATCTCCCGCGCCATCTCCGATTCCGTTCGCGGCGCGGTGAAACAGGAGAAGGGCCGCCGCGGCGGCCGCAACGTCACCGGTTTCATCCAGGGCTGAGCCCGACCCCGACCGAACATCATCGAGAGGAACACGCACATGCTGCACACGTTCGCCACGCCCGAGCCGACCACCCTGGAGATCCGCAACGCGGCCGGTGACGTGGTCGTCACGCTGACCGACACCGAGACCACCAGCGTCGAGGTCACCGCGGTGCAGGGTCAGGGTTTCGAATTCCTCGACCGGGTCCTGCGCAACGTGCCGTGGAATCCGGCCGGCGAGCCCGACGCCGGCGCCGGGGACCCGGCCGCCCGGGTCAGGGTCGAGGAGCGCAACGGCACCATCGTGATCGACACCGACACCGCGCGGCAGGGTTGGCGCTCGTCGTTCCTGGTCGTGGTGACCGCCCCGGTCGGCTCCGGGGTGCGGGTCCAGTCGCAGTCGGCCGACGTCCGGATCAGCGGCCGGGCCGGGTCGGGCCGAGGTCCGCACGGCGTCCGGCGAGGTGCAGGTCGACGACGTCGACGGGGGCGCATTGCTCCAGACCGCGTCGGGCGACGTGGTCGTCCGGCCAGGTCGGCGGAGACCTGGACGCGAAGACGGCGTCCGGGAGCATCACGCGCCGATGCGGTCGGCGGCGCGGCCACCGTGGTGACCACCTCCGGTGACATCCGGCTGGCCGACCGCCGGCGAGGGCATCGTGGGCCGCTCGGTCTCCGGAGACGTCCGGATCGCCGACGCGGTCCGTGGCCGGGTGGAGGCGACCAGCGTCTCCGGCGACGTGGAGATCGGCGTGCACCCGGGCTCGGGTGCCACCGTGTCGTTGTCCACGCTGACCGGTGACACGAACACCGACTTCGAAGTGACCGACTCCCCGACCGACCCGGTGGCCGGGCCGGTGCTGGACATCAGGGTCAAGACCACGTCGGGCGACATCCGGCTGCGCCGGGCCGTGCCGGCCTGACTGGCTGTTCATATGAGCGGCGGCTGACCGGTCCCGGGCGCCCGGGACCGGTCAGTCGAGCGTCAGCGCCAGTCCACCGCGGCGCGGATCGGCGGCCGGGCCGTCGGCGGCGATCATCGCCACCCCACCGAAGTAGGGCACCCGGGCGGGCCATTGGACCACCCGGTCGCCGTTCGTCCTGCAGGGCCTGGACCACCTCGGGGGCAAATCCGGGCTCCAGGTGCACGGTGTCGGCGGTCGCCACCAGCCGGGGCGCGGCCACCGCGTCGGCGACCGGTCGGCCCTCGACCAGTACCCCGGCCAGCGTGGTGACCAGCGCCGGTCGGATCCGCGAGCCGCCGGCGGCGCCGCCGACGACCTTCAGTGCGCCGTCCGCGATCGGTCACCACCAGCGGCACCATCATCGACGGCATGCGCTCCCCCGGCACCAGGGCGCCGCGGACGAGTTCACCCTCACCGAGCATCGAGTTCGCGTGCACGCCGTCCACCCACACCCCCGACCCGAGGCCGAGCGAGTGGGTCACGGCGCAGGCATTGCCCTGGCGGATCGACCGCGGCCAGGCTGGTCGTCTCCGCGCGGCGGTCGGCCGCCCGCAGCGCCCGGACCAGCGTCCTCGCCCTGGCCGCGCCGCCCGGCCCTGACCGCGTCGACGTCCAGCGCGGCCAACGTGGCGCCCAGGCCGTCCAGATCGTTGTCCCGCACCCGGACCAGGTCCTCGCCCACCGCGAAGTGGCCCGGCGTCAATTCCCGCACCCGATAGGCGGCGAAGTCCGCCGCGGACAGCGCACCGCCGTCGTCCCGGACGATCTGCACCGTCTCGTCGACGAAGCGGCCGGTCATCAGGGCCGCGGCGCCGTGGTCCCGATACGCCTCGAGCGTGCCGTCCAGGCCCGGGTGCAACAGCACCTCGCCGGCCAACAGCAACCGCCCGGTCTCGGCGTCGCCGCGCCAGTAGGCGTCGGCCCCGGCCCCGGGGATCATCGCCGGGGAGATGTCCGGGAGCAGGGCGGCGTGCTCGGCCGGGAAGGACGCACCGGCCGCCGCCAGCGCCATCGCCGGGGTGACCACCGCGGCCCAGTCGAGCCGGCCGAACCGGCGGTGCAGCTCGGCGACCCCGGCCGGGGTGCCGGGCACGGCGACGGTCGGGCCACCCATCGTGTACGGCACCGACGACCCCGTTGAACGACACCTCGATGGTCTGCGCCGGCCCGGCACGTCGTGCCGTCGAGACCGGGGACGGCGACGAAGAAGTCCAGGCAGGTCACCTGACCGATCGGCGTCGTACACGGTCGCGAAGCCGCCGCCGCCGAGCCCGGTGAAGATCGTCTCGGCCACGCAGCCCGCCAGCACCATCGCGCACGCCGCGTCGGCGGCCGATCCGCCGGCCCGGAGGATCGCCAGCCCGACCTTGGCGGTGTCCGGGTGCCCGGCGGACACGCTCGCCGGCAGCCGGGACGCGGGAAGGGGCCATGGCCGCAGGCTAGTCGGCTACCGCGCCGCTCGGCACCGCACGGGCCGTCTGCTGCGGCCAGATCGCCCCGCGGCCGCACGTCGACGTCGGCCAACCCCAGCCAGTCGGCCATCCGGCGCAGCTCCGCCGCGGCGGCCTCCGCCGCCTCGCCCGGCATCGGCGCCGGGTTCGAGCCATGACGCCTGCACCAGCAGCCGCGAGTCCTCGCGGTCGGCCTTCAGGTCGAACCGGCCGACGATCCGGTCCCCCACGCAGCAAGGGGAAAGACGTAGTAGCCGTACACCCGCTTGGGCTCCGGGACGTAGATCTCGATCCGGTACCGCACCCCGAACAGCCGCTCGGTCCGCGCCCGTTCCCAGATCAGCGGGTCGAACGGGCAGAGCAGGGCCCGGCCGTGCACGGCCCTGGGCAGCGCGGCGTCGCGGTGCAGGTATGCGGGTTCGGTCCAGCCCTTGACCTGGACCGGGGTGACCACGCCGGCCTCGCCGAGGTCGGCCAAGGCGCGCTTGGTCTCGGCCACCCCGACCCGGTAGTAGTCGGCCAGGTCCTTGGCCGTGCCGACGCCGTGGTGCGCCGCAGCCAAGGCCGTCAGCTCGCGGATGGCGTCGGTCTTGTCCGGGGTCGGGCAGAGCCGCGGATCTCCGGCCGGGACCACCCGCTCCCGCAGGTCGTAGTGCCGTTCGAAGGACTGCCGGGTGGCCACCGCGGTGGCCCCGGCGAAGAACAGCCGCTCGCACACCGACTTGGTCAGCGACCACTCCCACCAGCCGGGCCGGCCCCGGCCCCGGCGCCTCCAGTGCCTTCTCGATCTGCGCCGGCCGACATCGGCCCGCGCTCGGCGATCAGGGCGAGCACCTCGTCGACGAAGCCGGGGTGGTCGGCGAGCCGACCACCGTTGGGATCCCATCGCTCGTCCCACTCCTGCTGCCGCCAGCGCAGCAGCGGCTCGGACGCTCATCGGGATCAGCGAGGCGACGTGCGCCCAGGACTCCGAGCAGGGTGCGATGCGCCGGGCGTTCGCGGCCACGCCGCCCGGTCCAGCAGCTCGATCGGGTACGGACCGAGCCGGGAGAAGACCGGCAGATAGTGCGCTCGGGCCAGCACGTTGACCGAGTCGATCTGCAGCAGCCCGATCGCGCTGCAGCAACCTGCGCAGGTGTCCCTGGTCCAGCCGCCCGCCGGCCGGCCGGGGCGCGGCGGCCAGTCGTTGGGCGGCGATGGCCGTACGTCGGGCCTGGGCGGCAGTGATGGTCGGTGGCCGGGTGCTCACCCGGTGCATGCTGCCAGGCCGGTCCGACAGACCCTGGTCACCCGCCTCGCCCCGCGGTCGGGGATGATCGGTGGACAGCGGATGCCTGCGAGGCAGGAGGTGACCGGGTGCGCCCACACGATCGATGGACCGCGCTGCTGGACATCCTCGGTCGGGACGGCCGGGTCGATGTGGGCGAGGCCGCCGACGAGCTCGCGGTGTCCGCCGCGACCATCCGCCGCGACCTCGACCACCTGGCCGGCCAGCAGCTGCTCACCCGGACCCGCGGTGGTGCGGCGCCGGCCAGCGTGGCCTACGACCTGCCGCTCCGCTACAAGACCGGCCGGCACACCGAGGAGAAGGCCAGGATCGGCGCGGCCACCGCGGCCCTGCTCCGCCCGGGTTCGGTGGTCGCCATCAACGGCGGGACCACCACCTCCGAGGTGGTCCGCGCCTTGGTGACGGTGCCGGCCCCGCCGGCCGCCGACGCGGCCCAGGACACCCCGGTGTTCACCGTGGTGACCAACGCCCTGAACATCGCCAACGACCTGGCGGTGCGCCGGACCATCAAGCTGGTGGTCACCGGCGGCGTCGCCCGGCCGAGTTCGTACGAACTGATCGGCCCGCTGGCCGAGCCGGCGCTGGCCCGGCTGCACCTGGACTACGTCGTCCTCGGGGTCGACGGCTTCGATCTGACGACCGGGGCGACCGCCCATCACGAGGGCGAGGCCGCGGTCAACGCGCTGATGGTGGCCCAGGCATCGACCGTGGTGATCGTGGCGGACTCCTCCAAGCTCGGCCATCGCAGCTTCGCCCGGATCTGCCCGGCCAAGGCGGCGAACATCCTGGTGACCGATACCGATGCCGATCCCGACCTGGTGACCGCGTTCACCGAGCTGGGCGTGCGGGTGGTCCGGGCATGACGGGCCCGACCCGATCGGCCGGACCTGCTGGGCCCGACCTGATGGGCCGGCCCTGATGGGGCTGGCCGAGGTCCGGGAGGCCGGCGTCGACGACGCCGCCGTGCTGGGCGGGCTGCAGCTGGAGTTCTGGCGGCAGGCGTACGCCGCGTTGCTGCCCGCAGCCCTGCTGGACCGCAGCGACGCCGACCAGGCCCAGGCGTGGCGGGCGCGGCTGCAGGTCGGCGGGACCGCGCTGCTGGCCACCGAGGGAGGCGCTCCGGTCGGATTCGCGCTGCTCGACCCCGAACCGACGCCGACGGCGTCGGCGAGATCCAGGCGCTCGGTGTGCTGCCCCGCTGGTCGCGGCGGGGGCACGGCGGCCGCCTGCTGGGCACCGCCGCACTGCACCTGCGGCGGGCCGGCGCCACCACCGGCCGCTACTGGGCCCCGGTCGCCGACGAGGCCACCGCGGCCTTCCTGGCCGCCGTCGGCTGGTCCCCGGACGGCACCCGTCGGGTGCTCGACACCGGCGAGGGCACCCTGGCCGAGCAGTCCTACTCGGGAACGCTCGACCTGGTGCTGGTCTGACCCGGCGCCGACGACGGATCGATCAGTCGGCCGTGAAGCTGATGTGCGCGCCGTCGGGCAGGTCATGGACCTGGCGGGCGATCGGCCCCCGGATCCGCATGGCCACGGTCGCGTCCTGCACCATCAGATTGGCGAAGTCGTAGCTGCCGCCGGTGACGAAGAACTGCCGCGGGATCAACCGTTGCTCGGGTGTCAACGGGCCGAACTTGTCCTGCCAGGCCTTGGCGAACGTGGCCGCGCCCCGGTCGTCGGGCTCGGCCAACAACCAGGCCGCCCATTCGTCCAGTGAGGTGCCCAGCGCGGACCGCTGCCCGGTCTCCGGATCCATGGTGACGACCTGGCCGCCGCCGTCGATGGCGAACTGCACGCCGAACAGGTCCTGGCCGAAGCAGAACAGGTCGTCGGCCAGACCCTGGTAGGTGTCCTTCCAGGTGTCCGGCTGGTTCCAGCTGCTCAGCTCCGGACCCCAGCCCTGGCTCGGCGCCCACCCGGAACACCTGCACGCCGGCGTTGAACAGGAAGAAGCCGTTCATCCGGCCGAGCGCGTCGCGCCAAGCTGCTGCCAGGCGGGCGCGCCCGCCGCCGAAGTCGACCTCGACCGCCGGGCCCATCGGGCCCGCGGGCCCGGTCCAGAGTTCATCCAGCGCCATCTCGAGTCCTCCGGCAGGCCGACGGGCCGAGGTCAGGTATTCCTCCTGCACCCGGGCGGTGACCACCGGCCGCAGGCCCGGGTTGAGCACCGGGGTGTGCGGCAGTGTCTGCCACCAGGTGAACAGGTGCCAGTGCTCGCGCGCCGCCAACAGCACCGCCTCCGCGTCGAACGGCCGCCCGGCCTCGTACAGCGCCTGCACCAGGCGCCACTCGACGGCGACGTCGACGGGCGGCGGACACCCGGCATCGTGCAGGGCGATCAGCCCGCCGCGGTCGGACGCCGCGCCATAGGCCCGCCAGAGCTCGTCCAGCTGCGCCCGGAGTCAGCGTCCGCGGGTCCGCGGCGGCCAGCGGCTTGCTGGAATGCCGGGCAACGGGCGCGGGTCGCCGAGGCCGAGCGGCAGCCCGGTCGTCGGGTCGGCGGCGTGACGCCCCGCGGCGAACAGCAACTTGCGCTGCAGGGAACTCCCGGCCGGCAGCGCGCCGGCCATCCGCTGCAGCCGGCCGACCACCTCGGTGCCCTCGTAGTAGCCGCCGGCCACCACTGCCGCGGTGAACAGCACGGTCTCCGGCAGCTCGTCGGCCTCGGCCCGGTCGCCGAAGCGCAGCACCACCCGTTCGACCATGTCGGAGGCGGCGCCGGTGAAGCCCACCCACCACATGATCCCGGCCAGTGCGTCGGCGGCGATCCACGCCGACAGCGCGTCGTCGCCGTTGACCAGGTCGAGCAGCGCCGGCATGGCCTCGCGCTGACGCCCGGTGCGCGCCTGCGCGGTGACCTGTCGAAGGTGCTCGCGTCGCTGATCGGTTGGACTGCTCGCGGGTCACTAGGCCACGATACGAACCGCTGGCGCCGTTGGGCAGGCCCGCACTCCGCAGCTCCCAGCCCATCGTGGAGCCGGCACCGCGGTTGTCCGAGGGGCTGATGTACTTCACGCTGGCGTCCCGACCGCCCTCGGCGAACATCGCCGGCGGGTACTCGTCGCGGTCGAACCCGGACTGGGCGGGCACGGTGTCCTTGTACTGCTGCTGCCAGGCCGCCCGGTTGGCGCCTCGCACCCGGCCGGTCGATGGTCAGCACGCTCGGGCTTGGGGGTGCCCGGCGTCGGCGGCCCTGCCCTGCCAGATCGTGCCGTTCTGCGCGTCGCGGACGTGCGCCGCGGTCTCCGGGTACCTCTGCACGTCGATCGGTGTGCACGTAGTCGGCCCGGCCGGTGCGGAACGCCGGCCCCGCTGAACTGCGGCAGCCCCATGTTCATCGTCATGCCGTTCCGGCATGTCCGCCGATGCGGACGGCACCCAGGCATGGGCCATGCCGTTCTTGAACGCACCCATCTCGTAGGACATCCGGTTCTTGACCGCGCCGGCGCCGTACTGCAGCCCGTAATCGACCTTCTGGATGAGCTTGGAGTTGGAGATCCGTTCGGTGACCTTGCTGCTGCCCAGCGCCCCCATGCCGACGACCATCGCCATGTCGGCCCAGGTCGCGTCGCCCTGCGAGATGTTGTAGCCGGTGACGGCGACGCTGGCCCCGAAGGCCACCTTCGCCGCGCGGGCGCCGGGAATCATCGACAGCGCGTCGACGCCGATCTGCAACCACGACCCCTCGCCGGTGGCCAGCTTGACGGCGACGTCGATACCCAACGCGACCCCGCCGGTGATCAACGCGATCGGCCCCATGATCGGCGCCAGGCACGGGATCAGCGCCAACATCCCGGCAATGCCCGAGATGGTCTTGAGCACCGACGAAATCGTCTTCAGCACATCGGCGTGATCTTTGATCCAGTCCCCCACCGACTGGGCCAACTTCCCCCAGAACCCCGGCGGATCGGCGAACCGCATCTTCTTCGCCCGGTCGATCTCGTGGCAGCACGCGTCCACGCGCCTGGGTGTGCTCCGACCGCACCGTCGCCGCCGCATCGATGGTGTCCTGCAACGCCTGCTTCGCCGACGACAACGACGATCGACGCCCCGGACGCCTGACCGTGATAGGTATCCGCCGGCAACGTCTCACCCGGCTTCAGCTTCTCCGCCGCGTCCTGCCGCGACTGGGTGTGGGCCTTGTCCGCCGACTTGCGCCGAGGTCAAGCGCCGACTGCGCGGAATCGACCTTGTCACCTGGTCATCGGCCTTGGCCTTGAGCGTGGCCATCCGCGACTGCAGATCCTCCAACTTGCCCGCATAGGTCTTCAGCGCCGCCGCCACCACCTGCCACGCCTGCGACGTGGTGTCCAGCCGCGGCGGCAGATCATCACTGACCTTGTCCCGATAGGTGTCCGCCTCGTCACCCTGGAACTCGCTGGTGTCCAAGCGACGTCACATCCGACGACGCCGTCGAGGCATCCGTGCCGAATGTGCCCCACACCGTCGCCGACGCGCGGATCGAACCCGGGTCACCACCCAGCGTGAACGACTCCCCCATCACGCCCCTCCTCGTCGGGTCTCGAAGCTGCCCTGGCAACATAACCCGGACGGCCCGGCCGGAGCCGACGTTCCCTGTCAGCGGTGGATGGGGAGAACTCCCCATCCACGTGCCGGCGTGCAACGATGGGCCGGACCGTATCCCGCCGCCGTCGCACCTGGAAGGACCCCGCGATGGTCGATCCACTCCCGTCCGTTCCCGACCGGGTCGACGCGCTGATGCCGGAGCTGACCGACGACCTGGCCGCGCTGGTCGGCATTCCGTCGGTCGCCTTCCCGGGATTTCCCGCGCCGAACCCGTCCACCGGATGGCCGACGCGGTGGTCGACCTGTTCCGCAGGCTCGGGTGCCCCGCCCGGCTGCTGGACATCCCCGGTGGCTACCCCGCGGTGTGGGCCGAGATTCCCGGCGCCGCCGGGCGCGCCGACGGTGCTGCTGTACGCGCACTACGACGTGCAGCCGGCGCCGCCGATCAGGGCTGGGACACCGACCCGTTCGTCGCGAGCACCGGCGCCGACGGCCGGATCTACGGTCGGGGCGCCGCCGACGACAAGTCCGGGCTGGTCATCCACGCCGGGACGCTGCGTGCCCTGGGACCGACAACCTCCGGTGGGGATCAAGATCCTCATCGAGGGTGAGGAGGAAACCGACAGCCATCTCGATGGTTTCGTCCGGGACAATCCCGAGATGTTCAGCTGCGACGCGATTGTCGTTGCCGACATGGGCAATCTCGAGGTCGGCCGACCGGCGTTGACCACGGCCCTGCGCGGGGTGGTGGTCTGCACGGTCACCGTGCGCACCCTGGACTTTCCGGTGCACTCGGGCGAATTCGGCGGGGCCGCACCGGATGCCCTGCTCGCGCTGATCCGGATGCTGGCCACCCTGCACGACGACGCGGGCGACACGGTCGTGCCCGGGCTCACCGGCTTCGACGTGGTCGGGCGCTGATCTGGACGAGTCGATCTACCGCCGGATGTCCGGGATGCTGGATGACGCCCAGTTGGTCGGCACCGGCAGCATCGCGTCGCGGCTGTGGTCCAAACCGTCGGCGACGGTGATCGGGATGGACGTGCCGACGGTCGCGCATGGCTCCAACGTGTTGATCCCCGAGGCCGCGGGCGAAGATCTCGCTGCGCATCGCACCCGGCGCCGATCCGGACGCCGAACTCGCCGCGTTGGTCCGGCATCTGGAGTCCGATGGTGCCGTGGGGTGCTCGGCTCACCGTGTCGGACACCGGGGGTCGGCTGGCCGTTCTCGGCGGACATGGAGGCGCCGCGCGGTGCGGGCCGCCGAGGCCGGGCTGGCCGAGGCGTTCGGGCGGCCGACCGAGACCGTCGGTTGCGGTGGGTCCATCCCGCTGGTCAACCTGCTCCAGCGGGCGGCGCCGGATGCCGGGGTGATCCTCTGGGGCGCGGAGGACATGGCGGCCAGCCGCATCCACGCGTCGAACGAGAGCGTCGATCCGCGCGAGATTCGCGACCTGATCGTGGCGCAGGTGCTGACGCTGCAGCGACTCGCCGATCGAGCCCGCTGACCGTCAGACTCCGCGGTACAGATCGATGGCGTGCCGCATGGCCTCGCCGGGCCCGTTTGCGGTCACCGGCCAGGTCGTAGGCATGGGCGAGGTGGTACCAGCCGCGCCAGTCGCCCGTCGTCGGCCTCGACCCTGGCCTTCACCTCGTCGAAATAGGCGTCGGCCGCGGCCTGTCTCGATCCGACCGGACGGACGGCGGGGCAACGCCGAGTCGTCCGGCAGGTCGCGCTCGCGGGCCAGTTGCGCCGGCCAGCTGCTGAGTGCGCCGGCCGAAGTTCAGTTCGTAGACCGACCGTCACCGCGCCGATGATCGGCAGCACCAGGACCGCGATGCCCAGCCCGATGGCGGCCGGGCGGCCGGTCGAGATGAGCATGACCGCACGCTCGCCGAGCAGCACGAAGTACACCACCAACGCGGCCACCAGTACCGCCACGATCACCCGCGAACGCCACGGGGCGGAGATCCGGTCAGCGGGTCACGGCGGATGCCCCGGAGCGGTGCGCAGCAGCCGGCTCAGCCGGTTCACTCCAGCCCGAGCAGCGATTCCAGGCCGAGGGTGAAACCGGGCCGCTCGCCGATGGTGCGGATGGCCAGCAACACCCCGGGCATGAAGGACGATCGGTCCATCGAGTCGTGCCGGATGGTCAGCAGCTCGCCGACGGAGCCGAACAGCACCTCCTGGTGCGAGATCAGGCCGGGCAGCCGCACGGAGTGGATGTGGATGCCGTCCACCACCGCACCGCGGGCGCCGTCCGCGGACTGGGTGGTGGCGTCCGGGCCGGGCCCGAGGCCGGCGGCCACCCGCGCCGCGGCCGCTCCCCGTGCGGTGGCCAGCGCGTTGCCGGACGGCGCGTCGATCTTGTTGGCATGGTGCAACTCGACGATCTCGACGGACTCGAAGAACCGCGCCGCCTCCCGGGCGAACCGGGCGGACAGCACAGCGCCGTAGGCGAAGTTCGGCACCACGATGACGCCGATCTCCGGCTTGTGCTCGAGCCAGCCGCGGATGGTGTCCTGCCGGTCGGAGTCGATGCCCGAAGTGCCTACGACGCAGTGGATGTTCTGGTCGATGCAGAACCGGATGTGGTCCATCACCACGTCCGGGATGGGTGAAGTCGACCACGACCTGGGACCCGGCGTCGGCCAACGAGAACAACCAGTCGGCATCGCCGACGGTGGCGACCAGATCGAGATCGTCGGCCGCGTCCACGGCCTGACACACC
Organism: uncultured Actinomycetota bacterium; assembly: GCA_963834185.1. Taxonomy (GTDB): domain Bacteria; phylum Actinomycetota; class Actinomycetes; order Mycobacteriales; family Nakamurellaceae; genus Nakamurella. The sequence goes on along the minus strand of CAWIAR010000002.1, from coordinate 75,532 downwards.
TGGGTACCCATCCGCCCGCGGGCGCCGATCACGCCGACCCGCAGCACCTCGTCCGCCATGCTGGCCTTCCCGCCCTTCTCGTGGGTTGCCGCGCTGGTCGGCGCAGCGTTGCGCTGTCTGCCTGCCACCCTGCCATGCCTGGTCCGGCCCCGTGCGGCGGGCGCCCGGCACAGCGGTCCGGCTCAGCATTTCCCCGACCACGGAGCCGGCCAGCGTCGTCAGGGACGCCGGCAAGCGCGTCGATGCGCTCGTACGGGCCGACGACTGCGGCGGACAGCGGGCGGGAGAACAGTTCTCGCGCCAACGACCTGACCTGCTTGCCGGAGACCGACCGGATGGCGGCCACCTCCTGCTCCACCGACAGATAGTCGGTGCGCACCAACAGGTTCTTGCCGATACGGCTCATCCTGGACTCGGCGTCCTCCAGCGACAGCACCAGCGAGCCCGCCAGTTGACCGGTGGCCCGGCCAGTTCCTCGTCGGTCAGTCCCTTGCTGGCGACGTCCGCCAGTTGCTCGCCGATCAGCTTGGATACGTCGGCCAGGTTGTCGGGCACGCAGCCGGCGTACACCGACAACGACCCGCTGGCCGCGTAGGCCGAGGTGGCCGAGTAGCAGGAGTAGGCCAGCCCGTTCTCCTCGCGAATGGTGCGGAACAGCCGCGAGCTCATCCCACCGCCGAGCGCGGTCGAGAGCACAGCCAGCGCGTAGCGCCGCTTGTCGCCGCGCGGCCAGGCCGGGCACGCCCAGACACAGGTGCGCCTGCTCGATGTCCCGTTCGACCAGCCGGGTCGCGAACTCCGGACGGACCATCGCCGGTAGCGCTGCGCACACCGGTGGGCGCCGAGGTCGGAGTCCAACCGGTCGCCGAACGCCTCGCGCACCCAGCCGACGACGTCGGCGTGGTTCACCCGGCCGGCGACGGCGACGACCATCCGATCCGGGGTGTATCGGCGGCGGTAGTAGCCGGCGACCTGGGTGCGGGTCATGGCCTCGATGGTCTCGGCGGTGCCGATCACCGGGTCGGCCACCGGGTGGCCGGCAAACACGGCCGCCGCGAACGCGTCGGCCAGTGTCTCCTCCGGGTCGTCCTCGCGCATGGCGATCTCTTCCAGGATCACCGAGCGCTCGGTGTCGACGTCGGCGGCCGTCACCCGCGCGTCCAGCACCACGTCGCACACCACGTCGACGGCGAGCTTGGCCTGCTCACCCAGCACGTGGGCGTAGTAGCAGGTGTACTCGTGCGAGGTGAACGCGTTGAGCTCACCGCCGACGGCGTCCACCATCCGGGCGATCTGCTGCCCGGTGCGGCGCCGAGTGCCCTTGAACAGCAGATGCTCCAGGTAGTGCGAAGCACCGGCCAGTCGCGGGGTCTCGTCCACCGAACCGACGCCGACCCAGACCCCGACGCTGGTCGAGCGGGCGCCCGGCACGCTCTCGGTGACGATCCGCAGACCGCCGGACATCACCGAGAGCGTGACCGTTGACCCGTCGGCCCCGCGTTCCAGGACCCGGGTGCGCCGGGTGCGTACTGCCACGTCGGTTGCGGGTCAGGCCTGGGCGCCGGTGGTCGCCGGCTCGGCGGGCGCGGCACCGCCGTTGGCGGCTGCAGCGTTGTCGGCGGTCGGCACCGGCACCAGCGAGATCTTGCCGCGGGCGTCGATCTCGGCGATCTCCACCTGCAGCTTGTCGCCGACGTTCACCACGTCCTCGACCTTGGCGATCCGCTTGCCCTGGCCCAGCTTGCTGATGTGCACCAGACCGTCGCGACCGGGCAGCAGCGAGACGAACGCGCCGAATGCGGTGGTCTTGACCACGGTGCCCAGGTAGCGCTCGCCGATCTTGGGCAGCTGCGGGTTGGCGATGGCGTTGATCCGGTCGATCGCAGCCTGCGCCTTCTCGCCGTCGGCCGCCGACACGTAGATGGTGCCGTCGTCCTCGATGGCGATCTCCGCACCGGTCTCGTCGGTGATCGAGTTGATCATCTTGCCCTTGGGCCCGATCACCTCGCCGATCTTGTCGACCGGCACCTTGATCGTGGTGATCCGCGGCGCGAACGGACTCATCTCGTCCGGCGCGTCGATCGCCTCGTTCATCACCTCGAGGATGGTGAGCCGGGCATCGCGAGCCTGGGTCAGCGCGGCCCGCAGGACGTCGGACGGAATGCCGTCCAGCTTGGTGTCCAGCTGCAGCGCGGTGACGAAGGCCTTGGTGCCGGCGACCTTGAAGTCCATGTCGCCGTAGGCGTCCTCGGCCCCGAGGATGTCGGTGAGCGCCACGTAGTGCGTCTCCCCGTCCACGGAATCCGACACCAGGCCCATGGCGATGCCGGCCACCGGCGCCTTCAGCGGAACCCCGGCGTTGAGCAGCGACATGGTCGACGCGCAGACCGAACCCATCGAGGTGGAACCGTTGGAGCCCAACGCCTCCGACACCTGACGGATGGCGTAGGGGAACTCCTCCTTGGTCGGCAGCACCGGCACCAGGGCGCGCTCGGCGAGCGCACCGTGGCCGATCTCCCGACGCTTGGGCGAACCAACCCGACCGGTCTCACCGGTGGAGTAGGGCGGGAAGTTGTAGTTGTGCATGTAGCGCTTGCGGGTCTCCGGGCTCAGCGTGTCCAGCTGCTGCTCCATCCGCAGCATGTTCAGCGTGGTGACGCCCAGGATCTGGGTCTCGCCCCGCTCGAACAGGGCGCTGCCGTGCACCCGCGGGATGTACCCGACCTCGGCCGCCAGCGTGCGGATGTCGGTCAGCCCGCGGCCGTCGATGCGCACCTTGTCCTTGAGCACCCGCTGCCGGACGGTCTTCTTGGTGACCGAACGGAACGCGTTGCCGATTTCCGAGGAGCGGCCCTCGAACTGACCGGCCAGCTGCTCGTAGACCTCGGCCTTGATCTCGTCCAGCTTCGACTCGCGCTCCTGCTTGCCGGCGATGGTCAGAGCCTGAGCCAGCTTGTCGGCCGCCACCTCGGACACCGCGGCGTAGACGTCGTCGGCGTAGGGCGGGAACAGCTTGAACTCACCGGTCGGCTTGGCCGCGTGCGAGGCCAGTTCGGCCTGCGCCTGGCACAGCACCTTCAGGAACGGCTTGGCGGCCTCGAGGCCCTCGGCCACGATCTCTTCGGTCGGTGCGGTGGCTCCGCCGGCGATCAGGTTGACGGTCTTGTCGGTGGCCTCGGCCTCGACCATCATGATCGCGACGTCGGCATCGTCCCCTGTGCCCACGACTCGACCGGCGACGACCATGTCGAACACCGCAGATTCGAGCTGTGAGTGCTTGGGGAAGGCCACCCACTGGCCCTCGATGAGCGCAACGCGGACACCGGCGATCGGGCCGGAGAACGGCAAGCCCGGCAATCTGGGTCGAGGCGGACGCGGCGTTGATCGCCAGCACGTCGTACAGCTCGTCCGGGTTGAGCGCCATGACGGTGATGACGACCTGGATCTCGTTGCGGAGTCCGTCGGTGAACGACGGGCGCAACGGCCGGTCGATCAGCCGGCAGGTCAGGATGGCGTCCTCGGAAGGACGACCCTCGCGGCGGAAGAACGAGCCGGGGATGCGTCCCGCGGCGTACATCCGCTCCTCGACGTCGATGGTCAGCGGCAAGAAGTCGAACTGCTCCTTCGGGTGCTTGCCGGCGCTGGTCGCGCTCAGCAGCATGGTGTCCTCGTCGAGGTAGGCCGCGACGGAGCCGGCGGCCTGCTTGGCCAGCCGACCGGTCTCGAAGCGGATGGTGCGGGTGCCGAACCGGCCGTTGTCGATGGTGGCGACGGCGGTGGTGGCGGTGGGGTCGGACATGTTTCTCCTCTTGGTTGTCCGGTCTACGGTCCGGCACACCAGTGGCGAGTACGTCCGGTCCTCGCTCCGGCGAGATGAACGCCGGCCTTCGATCGAAGCGTCCGGGAGCGCGGGGGCGGGTGCCCTCATCGACGTTCCGGACGCCACTACCGAGGACCGGCCGTGATCACGGCGGGCTCGACCCGACGGGGCCGTGGTGTGACGGTTGTTCAGTTGTAGGTGGCCCGCGAATCGTCGCGGACCACCGTCGGTACCCGGAGTTCGTCCGGTCCCGACATGCACATCAGGGGAGGCCCCAGAAGGGCGCTCCCCTGATGTGTCGCGGCTATCGGCGCAGGCCGAGCCGCTCGATGAGCGAACGGTAGCGCGCGATGTCGATGGTCTGCAGGTACCTCAGCAGGCGACGACGACGTCCGACCAGGCCCATCAGGCCCCGGCGGGTGTGGTGGTCGTGCTTGTGCTGCTTGAGGTGCTCGGTCAGGTCCGAGATCCGCTTGGTCAGCATCGCGACCTGCGCCTCGGCGGACCCGGTGTCGGTCTCGTGCAGGCCGTACTCGGCCAGGATTTCCTTCTTCTGCTCAGAAGTGAGCGCCACTGATGTACCCCTCGTGAATCTGTACCGTGCCTGCCCGCTCCGGACGTTTCGCCGGGGGGATGACGGTGCCGGCCGCCACGGACTGCAGCCGGACCCGTTGACGAGTCTACCAGCGACGACGCCGCGCCCGGTGCACGCTCACCTGGTGCGCACCCGGCGCCGACCCGCCGCTGGGTAGCGTCGAAAGCAAGCGACACGCCGGTCGCGGCGGCATGTCACGTGCTTCGACGCTACCTACCCGGCGGGCACACTTCCTACCGGGCGGGGCGCTAGCTATCCGGCGGGAGCGTTGCGGACTCCTGGTTCAGGAACCAGCGGTGGCCGAAGGGGTCGCGGAACACCACGACCCGGCCGTGCTCGGTGGTATCCGGGCCGCGATCGAGCACCACCCCGGACGCCGTCACCCGGCCGGCCAGGGCGTCCACATCAGCGACCGAGAGATGCAGGCTGACCGGTGCGCCCCTGCCCGGCGCGGGCGCCTGCACGTCGACCTCCGGGTACTCGTCGGAGAGCATCAACCGGGCACCGTCGAACGACAACTCGGCGTGCCCGATCCGGTTGTCGTCCATCACGTACGGGGGGTACGCGACGACGGCACCGAGCACGTCGGTGTACCAGTCGATCGCCGCCCGCCCATCGGCGACGCAGATGTACGGAGTCAGTTCACCCATCGTGCTCGACCTCCTCGGAGAGCTTGTCCAACGGTGCCATGAATGACCACAGCCCGCCCTCGATGTCCCTCGCGTCGTACTCCCGGTATCCGTACGGCTGATCCTTGGGCGGCGTGACGATCTCCGCTCCCGCAGCCATCGATTGTCGATGGTGCCGGTCGACGTCGTCCACCAGAACTGCCATGCAGTGCGTGCTGGCGCCGAGCGTGCCCGGCGAGGCCAGATGGAACTCGGCGCGGGGCGGGTGCAGCCAGACGACGCCGTCACCGATGTGCACCTCGCCGTGGACCACCCGGCCGGACCCGTCCCTTTCCAGCTCGCCCGGCCCGAAACCGAACACACTCACCAGATGGTCGTGAGCAGCCTGGATGTCGTCGTAGACCAGCAGGGTGATGCGTTGGGTCAGTCCGGCGTCCATCGCGGACAGGTCGTCCAACAGGCCGAGCACCGCAGGGGCGGCGAGAGTTCCGCCCTCGTGCAGCGTGCGGCTCACCGCACTCACCCGCTCCCGCAGTCGCCCGGTCGCCGCCAGCCGGGCATCGACCGCCGCCAGATGACGGTCGACGGCGGCACTGAGTTCGGCGGCCGGGCCGTCCAATGCCCTGGCGATCTCTGCCAGCGGCGTGCCGATCTGCCGGAGCAGCCCGATGCGGTACAGCCGCTCCAGGTCAGCGCGGTCGTACACCCGGTGCCCACCCGCCTGCCGCTCGGTGGGTGGCAGCAGGCCGATCTCCTCGTAGTAGCGCAGGGTCCGGACGGAGAGCCCGGTTCGCCGGGCCACTTCGCCGATCTTCACCTCGGTGCTGGACATACCGCGACGCTAGGACCTGCCGTGGCGGCAGGTGCAAGCCCGGCCCGGCAACCCGTCCCGATCAGGCCACGCCCAAGACGGCGCGGGTCCGTTCCACGTCCCGTCCGATCTGGGCGACCAGATCGTCCACCGATTCGAACTTCTCGGTCGGTCGCAGCCGCTCGACGAACTCGAAACCGACCCGGCGACCGTAGAAGTTGGCCCCCTCGTCCAGGACGAACGCTTCGACGGTGCGGACCCGGCCGGAAAACGTCGGGTTCGACCCGATGGAGATGGCCGCCGGCGAGCGCCGGGTGCCCAGCACGAACCAGCCGGCGTAAATGCCGTCGGCTGGGACCGCCCCGTGTCCGGCGACGTCCAGGTTCGCCGTCGGATAGCCGAGTTGGCTGCCTCCCCGCCCGTCGCCGTGCACCACCACGCCGTCCAACCGGTGGGGGCGGCCCAGTGCCTCCGTCGCCGCGCGCACGTCGCCGGCGTCGATGCAGGCCCGGACGAACGTCGAGCTGACGGTCACTGCGTCCTCGGCCACCAGGCCGATGCCGTGGGCGCTGAAGCCGAACCGGGAGCCGAGGTCGGTGAGCAGGTCGAGGTTGCCGGCCCCGCGGTGCCCGAAATGGAAGTTCTCGCCCACCACGATCGCGGCCACGTGCAGCCGGTCGACCAGGACGTCGTGGACGAATACCTCCGCCGACATCTGCGAGGTCGGCAGGTCGAACGGCAGCACGAAGAACACATCGACGCCGAGTTCCTCGACGAGTTCGGCGCGGCGACGCAGCGTGGTCAGCTCGGCCGGATGGGTGCCCGGCCGCACCACCTCGGACGGATGCGGGTCGAAGGTCATCAGCACCACCGGCAGCCCGAGTTCACGGCCACGCTCGACGGCCCGCCCGATGATCGCCCGGTGGCCGCGGTGGACCCCGTCGAACACCCCGATGGTGATCACACACCGGCCCCAGCCGGCCGGGATCTGCTCGATCCCACGCCACCGCTCCACGCCGCTCCTCCTGTCACCCGCGCTCCATCCTGCCCTGCGGGCGGGCAGGTGAACGTGGGGGCTGACTGTCTCAGGTGAGGGGCACGCTACCGACATGACCGACACACCAGAGACCAGTCCGCGCACCTACCCGGCCGGCGTGCCCTGCTGGATCGACACCGAACCGGCGGACCCGGACGCCGCTCGAGCCTTCTACGGCGCGTTGTTCGGCTGGACGTTCCACGACGCGATGCCGGCCGAGGCTCCTGGGTATTACCTGATCGCCCAGCTGGACGGGGCCGATGTGGCCGGTATCGGCATGCCGTCGGCGGAGCCCAATGCCTGGCACACCTACCTCGAGGTGGATGACGCCGATGCCGCAGCCGATGCGGTGACCGAGGCCGGCGGGGCGGTGTCGGTGCCGCCGCCCCGGGACGCGGGCCCGGGCGGCCGCGCGGCGATGGTGTCCGACCCGCAGGGCGCGGCGTTCCGGCTGTGGGAGCCACGCCGCCGGCTCGGGGTCCAGGTCGCCAACCTGCCGGGCGCGTGGAACTTCTCCGACCTGCACACCACGGAGCCGGATTCGGCCCAGGGGTTCTACCGGACGGTTTTCGGCTGGGAGTTCGATGACCTGGACTTCGGGGGCGACGTCCCGGCGACCTTGGTCCGACAGCCCGGCTACGGCGATCACCTGGCTGCCACCGTCGACCCCGGCATCTACGACCGGCAGGCCGCGATCGCCGCCCCTGCGGGCTTCGCCGACGCGATCGCCTGGGTGGCCCCGTTGATCGACGGCGAAGCGCCCCATTGGCATGTCACGTTCACCGTGGCCGATCGCGACGCCGCGGCGGAGCGTGCCCTCGCACTGGGCGCCGCCGATCTGTCCGGGCCGGTCGACACCCCGTTCACCCGGACCGTGTCGGTACGCGATCCGCAGGGCGCGGTGTTCACCATGAGCCAATTCGTCCCAGGTGGCTGAGCGGCCGGCCGGCCGAACCAGCCGTCCGACTCAGCCGGCGGCCTGCCACACCAACACCGGCCGCGCCCGGCCGCCGATCTCCTCCACCAGGGCGAGCAGGCCACCTCCGTCCGGGGCGAACATCCCGTAGGCCCCGCTCCGGCCGATCGGAGCCACCGGCCGGCCGAAGCGCAGGTCGACGACTTCGGCCGGGGTGGCCACCCGACCCCCGAACACTTCCAGGACCGCTTCTCCGGCCGGCACGATCGCGGCAGCCACCGCGTCGGCCGACGACTGGGTGATCTCCTGCGGTTCGAAAACATCGATGGCCCGGTCCACCCGGAACGGTCCGACCGCAGTCCGGCGCAACGCGGTCAGGTGACCGCCCACTCCCAGCGCCACACCCAGATCACGAGCCAGCGCGCGGATGTAGGTGCCGGTCGAGCAGTCCACTTCGACGTCGATATCCAGTACACCGATCTCCGGCGACCGCGGCGTGCCGACCACGTCGAACCGGCTGACCACCACCGGACGCGGGGCCAGCTCGACCTGCTCACCGTCCCGCACCCGTTGGTATGCCCGCCGGCCGTCGACCTTGATCGCCGACACCGCGGACGGCACCTGCATGATCTCCCCGGTCAGTGGTGTGATCGCGGCGACGACCTGCTCCGCGGAGAGTACGGAGGCATCCGCCCCCACGGTCGGTTCACCTTCGGCGTCATCGGTCGTGGTGCTCATCCCCAGCCGGATCGTGCCCGTGTACGACTTGGTGGCCAGCGCGAGGCGGCCGAGCAGCCGGGTGGCCCGGTCGATGCCGAGCACCAGCAGCCCGGTGGCCATGGGGTCGAGCGTGCCGGCGTGCCCCACCCGACGGGTGCGCAACACTGCCCTGGTCCGGCCGACGACATCGTGTGAGGTCACCCCCGACGGCTTGTCCACCAGAAGCAGGCCGGCCCCGGGGGGCAGCGATGGCGGCTGATGGCCGGGAACACGGCGCGGGCGGTCGGTCACGTGTCCATCATGCGCACGGTCGGGCTGCAGGCTCGCCCGACCGCGCCGATGCCGGGCTCAGCCCGCGTCCGGAGAGTGGCCGTGGCCGGCGGACGCCCGCCGCTCGGCGGCCAGCGCGGCTTCCTCGGCCAGCACCGCCTCGTCGATCAGTTCCCAGCGGTGCGGGACCAGGCTGACCGGTGTGTCCTCACCGCGCGCCGCGGCCAACAACACCACGGCCCGGGTCCGCAACCACCAGGTGACCAGCCGGAACAGCCCGAACGCGGTGAGCGCCGCCAGTACCCCGAATGCCCAGCGGAAACCCTCTGCCGAGTACCTGGCGGCATCCGGTTCGACCAGGTCCAACACCTTGCCGACGGCGATCGCGCCGATCATGGCGCCGCAGAAGCCGCCGATGTTCACCATGCCGGTGGCGGTGGAGATCCGGTGCCGGGGGTTGTAGTCCCGGGCCAGCATGAACGCCACCGCCGACGCCGGGCCGGCCACCGCCAGCACGGCGACGACGCCGGCCACCACGGGCAGCGGAGGGTGGCCGCCGGGCCAGCCGATCAGCACCATCCAGGCGATCAGGCAGGCCAGCGCCACGGCGGCCGCCAGCGGGGTGCGGATCACCGGTCGGCGGGCGACCGCCACCCCGATGGTCAGGTTCGCGACCAGGCCGACCAACACCATCAGCATCAGTATCGAAGACGCCAGCGCCGGGGAGTAGCCCAGCGCCTGGGTCAGGTACGGATAACCCCACAGCGCCCCGAACACGGTGGGACCGGCCATCGTGGTCAGGTGCACCCAGAACCCGAGGCGTCCGGCGGGCGTCCGCCAGGCCTGCTGCACCTCGTCCCGGACGCGGCGACCCTGCACCGGGCCGGCCGACGCGATCTGCCCCGCTTCGCGGAACGGCGCCTCGGTGGCCTTGCGGAGCAACAACACGGAGTAGGCGAGCGACAACGTCCCGGCCACCGCGAAGGTCGCGGTCCAGCCGAAGGCGTGCAGGATGCCGGTCAGCGGAAGCGTCGCGACCAGGTTGCCCATCGAGCCGAGGAACCCGGTCAGCGCGGTGATCACCGGATAGTGCCGGGCCGGGAACCACCCGGCGGCCAACCGGAGCACCGAGATGTAGGTCATGGCGTCCCCGACGCCGAGCAACCCGCGGGCCAGCAACGCCAGTGGGTAGGTGTCGACGACGGAGAACAGCAACTGGGCGCAGCCCATCACGGTGGTCGCGGCCAGCAGCATCCGTCGAGGTCCGAAACGATCGACCATGATGCCGGTCGGCACCTGCATGGCCGCGTACATGCCGAGTTGGAGCATGACGAAGGTGGCCAGCTGAGCCGCGGTCAGGCCCAGTCTGGCCTGCGCTGCCGGCCCGGCTACGCCCAGCGAGCTGCGGTGGAACACGGCCAGCACGTACACCCCGGCCCCGACGCCCCACACCAGCCAGGAGCGGGCCAGCCCGGTCGAGGACGGGCGACCGTCCGACCGCGCCGAAAGCCAACGCTGGAGGCGCACGGTGGGCTGGGTGGTGGGCGCGGTCGTGACGGGCCGGCTCGGCGAAGACACAGCAACTCTCTCAGGGCGAGTGGACGGTGGAGCAGGGGCTGGTGGTGCGGGGTGAGGCAAGTGGCCCGGGGCCGGGCGGTGGGCCGTCAACTCTCCCGGAGGGTGCGCTCGGCGGTGGCCAGGTGGGCGCGGGTCAGGGCGACCGCCCGGTCCGCGTCGGCGTCCCGGATCGCTGCGGCGATGCTCCGGTGCTCGGCGGCTGTCGCGTCCATCCTGGCCCGCAGTGGTGCGCCGTCCGCGGCCATCAGGTTGGTGGCGCCCATCCGGAGCTGCCGGTCCCGCAAGGTCCCGTAGAGCTTGGTGAGGATGGCGTTGCCCGCGGCCGCGACGATCGCCGCATGGAAGTCGCGATCGGCCGCCACATACGCGGGAACATCGTTCGCGGCTGCGGCCGAACACAGCCGATCGAGGTGCACGTCCAAGACGTCCGCCAGCGTCGGGCCACGTCCCGCGGCCACCACGGTGGCGGCGCTGTGCGACTCGACCAGCAGCCGGGTGGCCAGCACGTCACGCCATTCCTGCACGGAGACCGGCAGGACCAGGGCGCCGCGCTTGGGCAGCAGCCGCACCATGCCCTCGCCCTCCAACCGCAGCAGCGCCTCCCGGACCGGCGTGCGGGACACGCCCGTCTCTTCGGCAATGCGCCCCTCGGCGAGCAACTCGTTGTCCGGGTAGCGACGGTCCAGCACCCCGGCCCGCACATGCGCGTAGACCCGGTCGGCGGCGGACGGCTCGCGAACCGGTGCTGAGGTGGCGTCGGACAAGGCTGTATCCATGTTGTATCTATCCTTGCACACGCCGCCTGCCGTGAACCCGGGCCGGGGAAGGTTCCGACCGGCTACGGGGTCGCGAACTCGCCTGCCGACGGTCGCCGCGGCGAACCGCCGCGCGGCATCGTCGCTCAGCGGCCGCGCCCGGTCTGTTCCTGGAGTTCGTCGATCAGGCGACTGGCGTCGGCCTTGGTCAGCTCCGTCGGGATTTCGCGGCCGGCCTCCTGGGCCAGCGTGGACAGGTAGGACTCCTGCGGCCCGGTCATCGGTTCGTCGCCGGTGACCCAGTCGGCCGGGTCCTTCTCCGGGCTCGGCGTGACGCCCTCAGATGCCGCCGGGCGTGGTGTCCCGGATGCGGCGGCGTCGGGCTCCGACGGGTCGGGGTCAGCAGTGTCGGCGCCAAGAGCGTCGGATGCTGCGCCGACCGGCTCGGCCGGTTCGGCGAACAGTCCATGGTCGGGGTCGATCACGATTGCCTCCTCGAATGTTCGAACATACATTCGGGGAGTATCCGAAGGTCTCGCCGGGCAAACGACCCGGTCAGGTGCCGGCGGCCAGGGTCACGGTTGCCGTACCCGCAACCCCGTCGCGGACGTACCCGAGGGTGAGCGGGTCGCCCGGTCGGCGGGTGAGCGTTGCCTCGACGAGGGCATCACCGTGATCCGCGGGTGCCCCGTCGATGGTGACGATGACATCCCCGACGGCCAGCCCGGCCTTGGCACCGGGTCCGTCCTGGTCCAGGGCCCGGACGTACAACCCGGGCTGCACTCCGACCTGCGACGCCATCGCGGCGGTGATGGGGACGGTGGAAATGCCGGTGGCCGGTGGGGTGAACCGGCCGTTGGCGATCAACTGGTCGGCCACGACCGTGGCCAACGCCGTCGGGATGGCGAAGCCGATCCCCACGCTGCCGCCGCCGGCGTCGCCGTTGGCATTGGGCACGGTCGCGATCGCCGTGTTGACGCCGACGAGTGCCCCGGTGCAGTCGACCAGGGCACCGCCGGAGTTGCCTGGGTTGATCGAGGCGTCGGTCTGCAGGCCGCCCGGAATCCGGGCGGTGAGTCCACCGTCGGCCGGCACCACGATGTCCCGGCCGAGGGCGCTGATGATGCCGGCAGTGACGGAGCCGTCCAACCCGAGCGGGGCGCCGAGCGCGACCACCGGCTGCCCGACCTCCAACCCGTCGGAATCGCCCAGCGTGATCACCGGCAGCGGCTCGGTGGTCTCCACCTTCAGGACGGCCAGATCCAACTGCGGAGAGCGTCCGGTGATCGTCGCCTGCCTGCTCGTGCCGTCACTGAACAGGATGTCGATGCGTCCGCCCCCGGCCCCGGACGCGATGACGTGGTCGTTGGTCAGGATGTATCCGGAGTCCCTGACCACTTCCCCACTGCCGCTACCACTGCCCTGGGCTCCGCGCACGCCGATGGTCACCACGGAAGGCAGCACGGTCGAGGCCACCGCGCGGGCATCGCAGGCGGCACCGGACCCCGAACCTGACCCGGACGTAGCACCGGAGGTGTCGGCCAGGTGCGCCACCAGGCCGCCGACGACGGCGCCGACGAGCGCTGCCACCAGCGCGCAGAGCATGACCAGGCTCGTCCGACTCCGGTGCCCGCTGTCGACCGTCGCGCCGGCGGACGACAACGGGGCCGGTGGCCGGCGGGACAGACGGATCGATGGGCGGCGGCGTCGACATGGCAGCAGCACCCCGCTCAGTCGGCCGAGCTTGCGAGGGCGCCATCCGGCCCGTCGGCCGAGCTTGCGAGGGCGCCATCAGGCCCGTCGGCCGAGCTTGCGAGGGCAGGCCCATCCGGCCCGTCGACCGAGCTTGCGAGGGTCGCCCGCAGCGCATCGATGGCGTCCGGATAATTGCCGCTCCAGCTGAACCCGGCCGCCCGCACATGGCCGCCGCCACCGAGGTTGGTGGCCGCGGCGGCGACATCAACGCCCGGCCGTCCGCGCAGGGAGATCTGCCACCGGCCCGGACCCTGTTCCTTGCCGACCACGGCCACATCGGCTTCCCGAGCAGTGCGCAGGATGTCGATGATCGAGTCGAGTTCCTCCTGTCGCAATCCAACGGAGTCGTCCCGGGTCACGCTGGTATGGACGAGCCCGCGTCCGCCCACCGCCGCGCGGTCCAATTCGGCCCGGCCGAGCACGGCGGACAGCATCGGCAGCCACTCGAACGGATGGCTGTCACCGATCGGTCGGAGGACCGCGACCGGGTCGGCGCCGCTGTCCACCAGTTCCGCGGCGAGCCGGTGGGTGTGGGCTGTCACGTTCCGGAAGAACGCGGTGTCGGTGGCCAGCCCGGCATACAGCGAAGCAGCAGCATCGGCCGCCACCGGTTCGCCGAGCTGTTCCAGCAGCAGGTGCACCAGGACGACGGTGGCCTCGGCCGATGGGTCGACGACGTTGTGGGTGCCGAATCGAGTGTTGGACGTGTGGTGGTCGATGACCAGCGTGGGAACCGTCCCGACCAGGTCACCGAACGCTCCGAGCCGTTCCACCGACGCGACGTCCATGGTGACCAACAGATCGAGGTCATCCGGTATCCGGGCGGCCGGCTGGATCAGGTGCTGACCCGGGAGGTGCCGCAGCGACTCGGGCACTGTGCCCGGGCTGGCGAAGGACACGACCACCTGCTTCCCGCGGCGTTCCAGGGCGAGCCCGAGGGCCAGCGCGCTGCCCAGCGCATCCGCATCCGGATTCACGTGGGCGAGCAGCATCACCGTACGCGCCGCGGCGAGCAGGCCGGCCGCCGTCCGCAGGTCGACCGAAGTCGGCCCGGCGCCGGCGGCCCCGGCGGTCGAAGCCCGCTCGGTGACACTCACCGCGCGGGGTGATCCGCGTCCGCGGCCAGCGCATCCGGCGCGTCGAGGGCGAACACCTCGTCGTCGCCCGGCTCACCGTCGAGGTCGTCGGGCTCGCGTGGCGCGCGGTACGGGTCGGCCTCACCCGCGTACGAGGCGCCCGCGGCCCGCTCGGCCACCATCGCGTCGGACGCCTTGGCCGCGGCGATCAACTCCTCCATCCGCTTGGAGGTCTCCGGCACCTGGTCCGGCTTGAAGGTCAGCGTCGGGGTGAACCGGACGCCGGTCTCCCGCCCGACCGCCGTGCGCAGCACACCGGTGGCGCTGGCAAGGGCCGCGGCCGTCCCCGTCCGCTCCCCCTCGTCGCCGTACACCGTGTAGAACACCGTCGCATCGCGCAGATCCGGGGTGACGGTCGCTGCGGTGATCGTGGTCATCGCCAACCGTGGGTCCTTGACCTGGTGCTCCAGTTCGGTGGCGACGATCGCCACGATCCGTTTGGCCAGTCTGCGGGCCCGTGCCGTGTCAGCCATCGGAACCGTCTCCTCTCACCGATGTCATCCGCCCGGTGACCGGCCCGAAAAGCAGCCGGACCACCGTGCGCTCGACGACCGTGCACTGCCGACCATGTCTGTCGGCAGTCTCGCGGAATGTCTATGTCTACCGGACGATCACTCCGGTTCATCGTGCTCCCCCACGACCCGCCGACGCGCGGACAGCAGGGTGAGTTCCGGGTCCGTCGGCGACCTGCCGCTCGCAGGTGTCGAGCACCCGATGGAGCTGACCGATGTCGCCCGACACCGTGGCCACGCCGATGGCAGCACGGCGCAGCCGGTCCGGGTCGCCCACCTCGGCGACGGCGACCTCGAGCCGACGCAGCCGAGCCAACACCGGACGGATGACGGCCCGCTTCGCCTTCAGCGATTCGGCGTGATCCAGCAGCACGTCCAGGTCGAGAATGCCGACGTACACAGGCTTCTCCATTTCCCCGCCGACCGATGGCCGGCGGCCGAACGCGGACCGGGTGACCAACTGGCCACCCGGTCCCGATCGGTCAGACGCGCGGCTTCTCCCTGACCTCGTAGGTCTCGATGGTGTCCTCGACCTCGATGTTGTTCCAGGAGCCGAGGCCGATACCGCACTCGAAGCCCTCGCGGACCTCGGTGGCATCGTCCTTGAACCGGCGCAGCGAATCGATCTGCAGGTTGTCGTTGATGACCACCCCACCGCGCAGCAACCGGGCCTTGGCGTTCCGCCGGATCTCGCCGGATCGCACGATGCAGCCGGCGATGTTGCCGAACTTGGAGCTGCGGAACACCTCGCGGATCTCCGCCGAGCCGGTCTGCACCTCCTCGAACTCGGGCTTGAGCAGACCCTTGAGCGCCGCCTCGATCTCGTCGATGGCCTGGTAGATCACCGTGTAGTAGCGGATGTCGACGCCCTCGCGGTCCGCCTGCTCCTGCACACCGCGCACCGGCTTGACGTTGAAGCCGATCACGATCGCGTCGGTGATCACCGCCAGGTTGATGTCGTCCTGGGTGATCCCACCGACGCCGCGGTGCACCACCCGCAGGTCGACCTCGGCGCCGACGTCGAGCTTGAGCAGCGAGTCCTCCAGCGCCTCGACGGTGCCGGAGTTGTCACCCTTGATGATCAGCGTCAGCTGCTCGACGCTTGTCCTGCTCGAGCGCGTCCGACAGCGTCTCCAGGGAGATCCGCCGACGGTTGCCGATCTGCGCCTTGCGGGCCCTGGCCTGCCGGTTCTGGGCGATCTGCCGGGCGACCCGGTCCTCGTCGACGACCATGAAGCGAGTCGCCGGCGCCGGGGACCGAGGTGAACCCGAGCACCTGGACGGGCCGGGACGGCAGCGCCTCGGTGACCTGCTCGCCGCTGATCGTCCAGCATGGCCCTGACCCGGCCATAGGCGTCGCCGGCCACCACCGAGTCGCCGACCCGCAGCGTTCCGCGCTGCACCAGCACGGTGGCCACCGGGCCACGGCCGCGGTCCAGGTGCGCCTCGATGGCGACACCCTGGGCCGACATGGCCGGGTTGGCCCGCAGGTCCAGCGCGGCGTCCGCGGTCAGCAGCACGGCCTCGAGCAGACCCTCGATGTTGATCCGCTGCCGGGCCGAGACCTCGACGAACATGGTGTCGCCGCCGTACTCCTCGGCGACCAGCCCGTACTCGGTGAGCTGCTGGCGGATCTTGTCCGGGTTCGCGCCCTCCTTGTCGATCTTGTTGATCGCCACCACGATCGGCACGTCGGCCGCCTTGGCGTGGTTGATCGCCTCGACCGTCTGCGGCATCACGCCGTCGTCGGCCGCGACCACCAGCACCACGATGTCCGTCGACTTCGAGCCGCGGGCCCGCATGGCGGTGAACGCCTCGTGACCAGGGGTGTCGATGAAGGTGATCAGCCGCTCGTATACCCTCCAGCTCGGTGGCCACCTGGTAGGCACCGATGTGCTGGGTGATGCCGCCGGCTTCCTTGTCCATCACGTTGGTGTGCCGGATGGCGTCCAGCAGCCTGGTCTTTCCGTGGTCGACGTGACCCATGACGGTGACCACCGGCGGTCGGACGACCAGGTCGCTCTCGCCACCCTCGTCGCTCCCGTAGGTCAGGTCGAACGTCTCGAGCAGCTCGCGGTCCTCGTCCTCCGGCGAGACGATCTGGACCTCGTAGCCCATCTCGGTGCCGAGCAGCTCCAGCAGTTCGTCGGACACCGACTGGGTCGCGGTCACCATCTCGCCGAGGGCGAACACCGCCTGCACCATCGAGGCCGGGTTCGCGTCGATCTTGTCGGCGAAGTCCGACAGCGAGGAGCCGCGGGCCAGCCGCACGACCTGGCCGCCACCGCGGGGCAGGACGGCCCCGCCGATCGACGGCGCCTGCATGTTGTCGAATTCCTGGCGACGCTGCTTCTTGGACTTGCGGCCCTTGCGAGCGGGGGCGCCGCCCTTGCGGCCGAACGCACCCGCGGTCTGGCCGCGGCCGCCGCCGCCGCCACCGGGACGGCCGCCACCGCCGCCGCCGGCGGGAGCGCCACCGGGACCGCGGTAGCCGCCGCCGCCGGGACCGCCGCTGCCGGGACCCTGGGTCCGGTAGTTGCCGCCGCCACCCTGACCGCGGCGGCCGCCGGGAGCACCGGGACGAGCGCCGCCGGGCGCACCGGGACGCGGAGCACCGCCGGGAGCACCGGGACGGGCGCCACCGGGCACGCCGGGACGCGGACCGCCCTGGCCGGGCATCCCGCCGGGCCGTGCCGGCGGGCGCGGAGCGCCGGGGATCCCGCCGCCGGGACGCGGTGGGGCGGCGCGGTTGGCGCCGACGTTGTACGGGTTGTTGCCCGCCCGCGGCGGGCGCGGAGCACCGGGGATTCCACCGGTGGGGCGGGCCGGACGCGCCGCATCCGGCCGTTGCGCCGGTGCCGGTGCCGGTGCGGCCGGCGTGGCGGCCGCCGCAGCGGGCCGCGGAGCAGCCGGGGCTTGGCCGGCGGCCGATGAACGGTTCGCAGCAGGCGCGGCGGAGCCGGGGTCGGGCCGCAGCGGTCGGTGCCGCGAGCCGGCGCCGCGCAGCAGCCGGCGCCGCGCGGCGCCGACGCGGGCGCTCGACCGGAGCCGGCCTGGGACCGCCGGGAACCCCGGGACGCGGTGCGGCCGGACGGGCCGACGCGGACTCCGCGGTGGCCGGCCGCCGCGGCGGCCGAGCCGTTGGTGGTCGACGCCGTTGCCGGACGACCCGTTGCCGGAGGCCGGATTGCGGCCGGGGCGTCCGTACCGGACGGGAAGGCGTCGCGCAGCTTGCGCACGACGGGCGCCTCGATGGTCGAGGACGCACTGCGGACGAACTCGCCGAGTTCGTTGAGCTTGGCGATCACGTCCTTGCTGGACTGACCGAGTTCTTTGGCGATTGCGCTGACGCGGACCTTGCCTGCCACTGCTCTCCTTGGTTGGGAGGCCGGCGGCGGATCCGCACGACCTCGTGTTACTGGGCGCTGCTCATGGGTGGGACTTCACAGCGTGCTCACGTTGGATCGACCTGCTCTCGTCTTTCCTCGGCGGTCCGCACGGGTTGTGCGACCGTCTTTACCTCCGACGTTGCCGGCTCGGGACCCGAAGGCGTCGGGCCGAGAAGGTGCCGTCGGACCATGCTCGTGTCGAGCGTCCTCGAGGCCCGCAGGGACCTGCCGAACGCACGTCTACGCTCCGCGGCGTCCAGACATCCGATCTCCGGATGCAGCCAGGCTCCCCGCCCGGGGAGCCGGCGCCGAGGGTCGGGAACGACGGTTCCCGCCACGGCGACGACGCGGAGCAACTCGTGCGGTCGTGCCCGTCGGCGACACCCGATGCACGTCCGGATCTGGGCCCTCACGTCGCGAGGGACCGGATTGCGGACGGATCGGGGAACGACGACGGACGAACCGCCATTGGAGTCTACCGCCTTCTGCCGTCAGTGCGACGCATCCGTCCGGCGACGCACCGAACCAGCGGCATCGGACGCGGCATCCGATCCGGCGGCGCCTCGTCCGATCGGATGTCGATGCGCCAGCCGGTGAGCCGGGCGGCGAGCCGGGCGTTCTGGCCCTCCTTGCCGATCGCCAGCGACAGCTGGTAGTCGGGAACGACCACCCTGGCCGCCTTGGCCACCGCGTCGACCACGGTCACCGACAGCGCGTTGGCCGGCGAGAGCGCATTGCCGACGAACGTGGCCGGGTCGTCGCTGTGATCGATGATGTCGATCTTCTCGCCGTTCAGCTCGCTCATCACGGCCTTGACCCTGGCTCCCATCGGCCCGATGCAGGCGCCCTTGGCATTGACCCCGGAGACCGTCGGCCGGACCGCGATCTTGGATCGGTGCCCGGCCTCCCTGGCCACCGCGGTGATCTCCACCGAGCCGTCGGCGATCTCCGGCACCTCCAGCGCGAACAGCTTGCGCACCAGGTTCGGGTGGGTCCGGGACAGGGTGATCTGCGGCCCACGCAGGCCCCGCGACACCGACACCACGTAGCAGCGCAGCCGCTGGCCGTGCACGTAGGTCTCCCCCGGCACCTGCTCGGCGGCCGGGATGACGCCCTCGACGTCGCCGAGGCTGACCACCACCACCCCGCGGGCGTTGACCTTGGCGTCGGCGCTGACCACACCGGTGATCAGGTCCTGCTCCCGCCCGGCGAAGTCGCCGAAGACCCGTTCGTTGTCGGCATCCCGGAACCGCTGGTTGAAGACCTGCCGGGCGGTGCCGGCGGCGATCCGGCCGAAATCGTCCGGGGTGTCGTCGAATTCGCGGACGACCACGCCGTCGTCGCCGAGCTCCTGGGCCAGCACCCGGATCGCCCCGGTGCTGCGGTCGACCTCGACCCGGGCGTGCGGGGCGTGCCGTTCGGTGTGTCGGTAGGCGGTGAGCAGCGCCGCTTCGAGCGTCTCGATCAGCGAGTCGAACGGGATGCCCTTCTCCCCGGCCAACAGCCGGAGGCTGGCGATGTCCACGTTCATCGGTCGTCCTCCCCGTCCGGCATCCTCGGCGTCGATCCTCGGCGTCCTCGTCTCGCATCGGCTGCCGTCCGGCGCTCGCCTCCGAGTCGAGCGCGTCGGCGTTCGGTGGCCGGGACACCACCGGCGCGGTGCGCGGATCGGCGGCCAGCAGCGCCGTCACCGCGGCCGACGGCGCGGCGAACTCCACGTCCACCTTCGCCTTGCCGATGTCGTCGAAGGCGATGTGTCCCGGTGTGGTGCCGGCCGGCCCGGTCAGCACGTCCACCCCGTCGTCGGTGACGCCGAGCACCCTGACCTGCTCGCTCCGACCGTCGGCCCTGGTCAGCGAAACCAGCCGGCCACGCGCCCGGTGGAAGTGCCGCGGTGCGGTCAGCGGTCGGCCGATGCCGGGGCTGGTGACCTCCAGCGTGTAGGCCGGTGCCGTGCCACCCTGCGCGGCGTCCAGATCGTCGTAGGCGGCGGACAGTTGTCGGCTCAGCTCGGCGGCCAGGTCCAGTCCGACCCCGGAGTCGGAGTCCACGACGACCCGCACCAACCGGCGCCGGCCCGCGGAGACCACCGAGAAGTCCTCCAGGTCGAATCCGGCGGCGGTGACCACCCGCTCGGCCTCGTCCCGCCAGCGTTCGTCGCCGGATGCCATGTCGGGATCTCCTCGCCTGTGCAGTTGTGGGCTCGCGCTGTGAGCCTATCGTCGGTGCCGCGGTCCGGCCCGCTCACGCCGCGGCGCAGGTGCGCACCGCGGATGGTTCCGCACCCGGCGCGGCTCACCGGTCCGCCGGATCGTCAGTTCCGGACGCCGCGGGCTGACATGATGGACGGCGTGTCGCAGCCGTCGCCCACCCGGTTCCCCGGCGTGCCGTCCTCATCGGTGTCGGGTCGGCGGCTGCTCTGGTCACCGCCGGGCTGCAACCCGTTCTCCACCGACGCAAACCACCCGGACGGTCACCGCGACCGCACCACCGCCGGTCGATCCGATGACCAATCTGATCGCCACCACCCAACTGCACCTGCTGCGGATCGAGTCCGCCGTCGCCCGCGGCGGCACCTGGCCAAGACCCTCACCCCGCTGCGCGACGACCGCCAGGATCATCTCGACGCGCTGCGCAAGGAACTCGCCCGGACCTCGCCGGATGCTCCGGCCGCGACGGCGGCGCCCGCCACCGGCACGGTGCCGCATCCCCGACGGAGACCGCGTCGGTGATCGCGGTGATCCGCGACGACGCCGGGAATGCCCAGGTGCAGTTCACCGACGCGACCTCCACCGTGTCCCGCTACCGCGCGCAGCTGTTGGCCTCGATCGCCGCCTGCCTCGCCACCCACCGGACGGTGCTCTCGTGACCGCTCCCTCTCCCACCCCGGTCACCGAGCCGTCGGCGAGCGGTCTCGGCCGACCCGGGCGCTTCCGGTCGGCCGCGCCTCCAGCGGTGGCGACCGTCGCCCCCACCACGGCCCGCGGCCACGTCGCTGGACAAGACCGCCGCCGCGGCCATGCAGGTCGCGCTGGCCAGCGAGAACTCGGCGGTCTGGGCCTACTCGTTGGTCGCCGCCTTCGACCCGGACAACGCCGACACCGCGTCCGACATGCGCGACGCGCACATGGTGCGGCGGGACGATGCGTCCGAGCGGCTGACGGTCGCCAAGGTCAAGCCCAACGCGGCCGCGCCCGCCTACAAACTGCCCAAGCCGGTGACCGACGCGAAGTCGGCCCGGGCCCTGGCGATGACCATCGAGTCGGACAACGCAGCGGCCTGGCTCGGCGTCGTGGGCAGCACCGACGACAGCGACGCTGCGCAGCTACGCGCTGGCCGGGCTGACCGACGCCGCCGTCCGGCTGACCACCTGGAAGAAGATCGCCAAGGTCAACCCGCTGACCGTGCCGTTCCCCGGGCCAGCAGGGCAGCGACTGACCCGAGGGCGACCGACGGACCGACGACCGGCTCAGCGGCAGGCGTCGAGCAGTTCGGCCACCGCATCAGCCACGGCGACCTCCCGACGTTCGCCCGACGCCCGGTCCCGCAGCTCGACGGTGCCACCGGCCAGTCCCCGACCGACCACGCAGATCGTCGGCATGCCCAGCAGCTCCGCATCGGCGAACTTCACTCCCGGCGAGACGTTGCGGTCGTCCAGCAGGACCTGGAGGCCGGCGTCGGACAGCTCGGTCGCGATCCGCTCGGCGGCCGCAGCGATCTCCTCGCCCTTGCCGGCCACCACCAGGTGCACATCGGCCGGCGCCAGTTCCCGCGGCCAGACCAGACCCCTGTCGTCGCTGGTGTTCTCGGCGACCGCCGCGACCGCCCGGGAGACCCCGATGCCGTAGGAGCCCATGGTGACGGTGACCAGCTTGCCCTTGTCGTCCAGCACCTGCAGGCCCAGCGCGTTCGCGTACTTGCGGCCGAGTTGGAAGATGTGCCCCATCTCGATGCCGCGCGCGGTGTGCAGGACACCCTGACCGTCCGGACTCGGGTCGCCGTCCCGGATCTCGGCCGCCTGCACCACGCCGTCGGCGTCGAAGTCCCGGCCGTGGACCAGGTCGATGACGTGGAAACCCGGACTTGTCGGCGCCGGTGACCCAGGCCGAACCCGGGCGATGCTCGGGTCCAGCAGATAGCGGATGCCGGAGGCCTTCGTGGCGCCGAGCACCGCCGGGCCCGATGTAGCCCTTGGCCAGCGTCGGGTGCTGGGCGAACGCGGCCTCGTCGAACGGCGCCAACTCGGCCGGGGCGACCTGCGCCTCGAGCCGCTTGGGGTCGACCTCCCGGTCGCCGGGCACGCCGATGGCCAGCGGTTCGGTCCGGCCGTCCGGGTACTTGAGCAGCACCAGGACGTTCTTGAGGGTGTCGGCCGCGGTCCAGTCCCGCCCGTCGGACCGGGCGTGGTGCGCATTGAGCGCCGCCACCAGGGTGTCGATCGTCGGGGTGTCCGGGGTGTCGACGACGGTGGCCGGGCCCGCGGTCACCGGCACCGCGGGCGGCCTGCGGCACGTCGACGGCCTCGACGTTCGCGGCGTAGCTGCCGGTGTCGTTGCGGACGAAGGTGTCCTCGCCGTGCGGGCGAGACGGCGAGGAATTCCTCGCTGGCCGAGCCGCCCATCGCGCCGGACATCGCCTTGACCATGACGTACTCGAAGCCGAGCCGGTCGAAGATGTTGATGTAGGCCTGCCGGTGCCGCTCGTAGGCCGCCGCCAGCCCGGCGTCGTCCACGTCGAAGGTGTAGGAGTCCTTCATCACGAACTCGCGGCCGCGCAGCAGGCCGGCCCGCGGCCGGGCCTCGTCGCGGTACTTGGTCTGGATCTGGTACAGCGCCAACGGCAACTGCTTGTAGGACGACACCACGTCCTTGACCAGCAGGGTGAACATCTCCTCGTGGGTCGGACCGAGCAGGTAGTCGGCCGCCCTTGCGGTCCTTGAGCCGGAAGATGTTGTCGCCGTACTCGGTCCACCGGCCGGAGGCCTCGTAGGGTTCGCGCGGCAGCAGCGCCGGGAAGTGCACCTCCTGCGCGCCGATCGCGTTCATCTCCTCGCGGACGATCTTCTCCACGTTGCGCAGCACCAGGTAGCCCAGCGGCAGCCAGCTGTAGATGCCCGGCGCGGCCCGGCGGATGTAGCCGGCCCTGACCAGCAACTTGTGGCCGGGCAGCTCGGCGTCCGCCGGATCCTCGCGCAGCGTGCGCAGGAACATCGTGGACATGCGGGTGATCACCGATCGAACTCCTCGAGAGATGCGTGCAGTGGTGCGGCGCACCACGACGTTACCGGGCAGTCGGCGTGCAGTCAGAACGTGCGGCCGAAGACCTGACTGCGGTCGACCGGTCGGTAGCCGAGACGCTCGTAGACCCGGCCGGCCTCGGTCGGCGACGCAGCGTCGACGCCGAGTTCGGACCGGCGGTACCCGTCGGCGGCCATCGAGGTCAGGGCCCGGGTCAGCAGCGCAGACGCGATGCCCTTGCCGCGGGCGCTGCGCACCGTCCCGACCAGGTGGACGTACCCGGTCCTGAAGCCGAACGCCTCGGTCTCCGCGACGAATTCGTCCACGATCACGAAGCCGTCCACCGCGCCGGTGTCCCCGACCGCCAGGTAGCTGTGCTCCGGACGGAACGGAGTCCCGACGACGTCCTCCCGCCACCGCGCCGGATCCCGCGGGCTCGAGCCCCAGTGGTCGGCGAAGGAGGCGTTGTAGGCCAGCCGGGTCGCCTCGGAATCGGCATCGGTGTAGCCGCGGATCGCGTAGCCCGCCACCTCGGCCGGCGCCGGCAGCGGTTCGGCCAACTCCCGCCGCATGCGCAGGAACCAACGCCAGGTCGCGAATCCCTGGGCCACGGCCAGCGCCGCGGTGCCGACCCGTTGCTCGGGCACCCACATCCGCAACTCGCCGGGCAGATCAGGACGGTCGGCGTCGCGCCAGGCCGTGGCCTGATCGACCGACAGCTGCACGATCCGGGTGCCGATGCCCCGGCGGCTGCGCTCAGGGTGCACCGCGCCGAAGAGATTGGCCCGCCACTCCTCCTCGGACGGCGTGATGTTCACCGCCCCGAAGGCGATCAGATCGTCGCCGTCGAGCACGGCCACCGACCCGCGCTGCAGGTCGATCCCCTGGCCGGACATCTCCTCGACAACGTCCTCCTCGGAGTACACCTCGTCGGTCGGCTCCGCCTGTTCCACCGCGCGCAGCAGGGCGGTGATCGCCGCCGAGTCATCCAGCCGGAGCGGGCGTTCGTGCAGGTGCATGACCTCAACGGTAGGCAGCGGCGACCACCGAGTTTCACCTCCGGTCGGCGACGGAGAAAACCAGTTGCGTCGCGACTGCTTCGGCAGGCACCCTGACGATCTGCGCATCCGGACGGCCGGAGCGCACGACGCAGCGGGTCCGGTGGAACCGCGGAGAGGGGGCAGCGATGTCCGTGCTGTGCGGATCAGCCCCGTCCCCCACCCTCTCGCCCGCCGCCTGACCTGCCTTTCCCCCTTCGGCGGGCGTTCCTCACAGGAGCCCCCCAGTGCCCACTGCACACCACCGCACCACCCGTCCCGCCGTACCTGAGCACGACGAGGACGACCGTTACCTCGAATTCGAGGACGACTACGACGACCTACCCACCAGGTACCGCCGACGTCGGCCGGCCACCGCGGCCCCGCGCGTCGTGCTCGAGGGCAAGTCCGGCCGTCACGAGATCGAGGCCGACGCCGAAGAGTTCATCGATCCTGAAGACGTCTCCGGCAACGCTGCCAGGGCCGCCCTGCAGGGCCTTCATTGGGCCGAGATCGACGAGAGCGCGGTCGAGGACGACGAAGCCCCGTTCTCGTCCTACGACGTCGCCGCCCACGGCCCGCAGCCCGTGCCCGACTGGTTGGTCACCGAACTGTCCGCCCGGGACACCCCGCTCGGCACGGTCAAGTCCGGCAAGGAGGCCGACGTCTCTCTGCTGGACCGTTCGCTGCCCGGCGGGCCGGGGTGTCTGCTCGCGGTGAAGACCTACCGCAGCAGCCAGCACCGGATGTTCCACCGGGACGCCGGCTACCAGGAGGGCCGTCGGGTCCGCCGGTCCAGGGAGACCAGAGCGATGGCCTCGCGGTCCTCGTTCGGTCGTGAGCTGTTGGCCGGCAAGTGGGCCGCCGCCGAGTTCGACGCGCTGTGCCGGCTCTGGGCCAGCGGCGCGCGCGTGCCCTATCCGGTGCAGATCATCTCGTCCGAGCTGATGATGCAGTTCATCGGCACCCCGGACGGGATCGCCGCCCCCCGGTTGGCCGCCTACGACGGCGGTACCGCTGAGTTCACCGAACTGTGGCACGACCTGGTCGCAAGTCTCGAGGTGCTGGCCGAGGACGGGCTGACCCACGGGGACCTGTCCCCGTACAACGTGTTGGTCGACGAGACCGGCTGCGTGCTCATCGATCTGCCGCAAGTGGTCGACCTCGTCGCGAACCCGCAGGGCCGATCGTTCCTCGACCGCGACTGCCGCAACATCGCCGACTTCTTCGCCCGCCGCGGGCGTTCTCGGCGCCGACGGCTACCTGTTGGCCGAACGGCTGCACGCCCTCGCGCTGCCCTGACCCGCAGAGCACGGCCGGCCGACGTCCTCGCCCGTCCGCACCCGGTCGGCAAGCGGTAGCGTCGCCTCCAGTGACCCGGCGCACCTGGAGGAGACACCCGCGCATGAGCCTCGACCGTCCACAGGCCCCCGATCCCTATCCGCTGCTGCCCGCGGTCGGCACGTTCGAGGTGACCAGCAGGGACGTGGAGGACCGGCAGCCGATGGAGTCGACCTTCGTGGTCGACGGGGGCAACGAGTCGCCGGCGCTGACCTGGTCGGGTTTCCCGGGCGACACCCGGTCGTTCGCGGTGACCTGCTTCGATCCCGACGCCCCGACCCCGTCCGGGTACTGGCACTGGGTCGCCGTCGACCTGCCGGCCGGGATCACCTCGCTGGACGCGGCGCGGGGGGTTCGGACGCCGGGCTTCCGGAACCGGCGTTCCACGTCCGGTCCGACGGGGGCGCGATGGCCTACGAGGGCGCCGGGCCGCCACCCGGCGACGTCGCGCACCGCTACTTCTTCGTGGTGCACGCAGTCGACGTCGAGCTCGCTGGGGGTGGACAACACCGTCTCGCCCGGCGGTGGTGAGCTTCCACCTGGCGTTCCACACGCTGGCCAGGGCGATCATGGTGCCGACCTACCGGCGCTGAGCGGTCCGACCCGCCGATCACTAGCCTGATCGGGTGAGGACCTTCGACCTGATCATCATCGGCACCGGCTCCGCCAACTCGATTCCCGGACCCGAGTTCGCCGACTGGGACATCGCCATCGTCGAGGACGGCAAGTTCGGCGGCACCTGCACGAACGTGGGCTGCATCCCGACGAAGATGTTCGTCCACCCGGCCGACCTCGCCGACGCGGTCCGGTTGGCCCGGCCGCTGGGCGTCGACGCCCACCTCGACGCGGTGCACTGGCCGGCGATCCGGGACCGGATCTTCGGCCGGATCGACGCGATCGAGGCGGGCGGTCGGAAGTACCGGAAGGGCGAGCGCAGCCCGAACACCACGGTCTACGAGGGCGTCGGGCGCTTCGTCGGCACGAAGCAGCTCGAGGTCTCCCTGCACGACGGCACCGTCGAGACCATCAGCGCGGACAAGATCGTGATCGCGGCCGGCGCGCGGCCGCGGATACCACCGATCCCGGGTCTCGCCGACCTGCCCGCCACCGTCCGGCACACCTCCGACACGGTGATGCGGATCGACGAACTGCCGTCCCGGGTGTTGATCATCGGCGGCGGCTACGTCGGGGCCGAGTTCGCCCATGTCTTCGGCTCGTTCGGCTCGCAGGTGACGGTGGTGGCCCGCACCATGCTGCTGCTGCCGCACCACGACACGGCCATCGCCCAGGCCTACACCGCGCACGCCCGGCAGCGCTACGACGTCCGGCTGGACACCGAGGTGGCGTCGGTCGAGCCGGGCACCTCGGACGGGCCCGGCGGGTTGACCGCGACCCTGACCGACGGCGGATCGGTCGAGGCGGACATCGTGCTGATCGCCACCGGCCGGGAGCCCAACGGGCACCGGCTTCGAGGTCGAGCGCACCGGGCGTCGGGCTGGACGGCGACGGTCGTGTGGTGGTCGATCGGTACCAGCAGACCGCGGTGGCCGGCATCTTCGCACTCGGCGACGTGTCCAGTGCCCACCAGCTCAAGCACGTCGCGAACCACGAGGCCAGGGTGGTCGCGCACAACCTGCTGCACCCCGAGGCGATGCGCGCGGCCGACCACCGGTTCGTGCCGTGCCGCGGTGTTCACCGACCCGCAGATCGCCGCCGTCGGGCTGACCGAGGAAGAGGCGATCGACCGCGGCGTCGAGTACGTCACCTACACCCAGCGCTACGCCGACATCGCCGCCGGCTGGGCCAGGGAGGACACCACCAACTTCCTCAAGGTGCTGGCCGACCCGGGAACCGGCATGCTGATCGGAGCCCATGTCATCGGACCCGAGGCGGCGACCGTGATCCAGCCGGTGATCCAGTCGATGTCGTTCGGGCTGTCCGCCCACGAGACCGCCCGCGGCCAGTACTGGATCCACCCGGCGCTGTCCGAGCTGGTGGAGAACGCCCTGCTGGGGCTGCCCGAGCCGACCGGCGGATCCCCCGGGAAGGCCGCACGGATGAACTTCCGGAACACGATGTTCGACGGTCCGCACATCGGGGTGGTGACCGACCCGTCGTGGTTGCTCGCTCCGCTGTACGCCCGGGACTGCGCGGGGCTGAATCCGGCCGGTGGGCTGCCGGGCCCGTTGGAACCGCCGGCCGGTCAGGTGTCGTTGGACGCCGATCTGGTGGTCGCGGCCACCGCGGACTGGCCGGCGTGGTGGGCTGCGGCGACCGAGTTCCGCCCCGGTCCCCCGGCACCGCGGACGTTGGACCTGGTGCACTTCTCGGTGCCGCTGACCGAACTGTGGAAGCCGGTGGAGCGCTCCTTCGACGGCTGGCGGCGCGGCCGCCCGCCGGCCCCGGCACCCGCCCACGACCAGGCCCGCGTGGTGGAGCACGAACTGCTCGACGGGTTTGCCGCCGCCCAGGGGCGTGACCCGGCGCCGCGGACGCTGCGGATCCTGCAGATCCCGGTGAGCGGCTCGTACCTGGCCTCGCCCGCCGAGGGCATGCTCATCGTCTCCGCCGACCTGCGGCAGAACCCCGATGCCTGGTCGGCCGCGCTGGGACCGCTGTTGCCGGAACACTTCTGACGCCGCGACCGGCGGCAGCACAATCCGGTGGCGCCGACCGCGCAGATCGACAAGGGTCGCCGGGGTGACCAACTACTTCGACGAACCTGTTGCGGCGCGCTATGACCAGGACAGCCGAGGAACACTTCGCTCCCGAACACCTGGAGCGGAGTCGGAGTTCCTGGCCGGGCTGGCCGCGCCGGGCAACCGGGCGTTGGAGTTCGCCATCGGGACCGGGCGGATCGCGGTGCCCCTGGCCCGCCGCGGGGTCGAGGTCGCGGGCATCGAACTGTCCGAGCCGATGGCGCGCCGGCTCCGGGCCAAGCCCGAAGGCGCCGAATGGACGTGGTGATCGGCGACATGACCACCGGTCGCGTCGACGGCTCCTTCGACCTGGTGTATCTGGTGTTCAACACCATCAACAACGTCACCACCCAGGAGGGCCAGGTGGCGGTCTTCGCCAACGCGGCCCGCCACCTACGACCCGGGCGGCCGCTTCGTCATCGAGGTCGGTGTGCCGGACTTTCAGACGTCCCACGCGGCGAGCGGTTCACCGTCTTCCACCACGGCGAGCAGCACGTCGGGATCGATGAGTGGGATGCGCTCACCCAGCAGTTCTGGTCCCATCACTACCAGCGGGAGCCGGACGGCCGTTACCGGCGCACGTCAGCACCCTTCCGGTACGCGTGGCCCGCCGAACTGGACCTGATGGCCAGGATGGCCGGGCTCCAACTCGTCGAGCGATGGGCCGATTGGGACCGCAGCGAATTCACCGCCTCGTCGCGCCGGCATGTTTCGGTGTGGCAGACCGCGTCGTGAGGCCGCCCTGCGGCCCTGCCGTTGTGGCCAGGTCCCGGTCAGCGGCACCCTGACGTCGTCTGCTTCACGGCAGGGTCAGCACCTCGGCGCCGGTCTCGGTGACCACCAGCGTGTGTTCGAACTGCGCGGTCCAGGACTTGTCCTTGGTGGTCACCGTCCAGTCGTCGTCCCAGATGTCCCAGGTGATGCCGCCCAGCGTGATCATCGGCTCGATGGTGAACGTCATCCCGGGTTCCATCACGGTCTGCACGCTCGGGTCGTCGTAATGCAGGATGACCAGCCCGGAGTGGAAGGTCCGGCCGATGCCGTGCCCGGTGTAGTCCCGGACCACGCCGTACCCGAACCGCTTGGCGTAGGACTCGATGACCCGGCCGACCACGTTCAGCCGGCGTCCGGGCACCACCGCCTTGATCGCCCGCCGCAATGCCTCCTCGGTGCGCTCCACCAGCAGCCGGTCCTCCTCGGCGACGTCCCCGGCCAGGTAGGTCGCGCAGTTGTCACCGTGCACGCCGTCCAGATAGGCGGTGACGTCGATGTTCACGATGTCGCCGTCCTCGATCACCGTCGAATCCGGGATCCCGTGGCAGATCACCTCGTTCAGCGACGTGCAGCAGCTCTTCGGGAACGCCGCGGTAGCCCAGCGTCGACGGGTAGGCGCCGTGGTCACAGATGTACTCGTGTACCACGGCGTCGATCTCGTCGGTGGTCACCCCGGGCTGGATCACCGCGGCGCCGGCCCGCATGGCCCGGGCCGCGATCCGCCCGGCGACCCGCATCTTCTCGATGATCTCGGCGGTCTGCACCCACGGGTCGGTGGACGGCGCCGGGCCGGGCCGCCCCACGTACTCCGGCCGCGGGATGGCCGGCCGGAACGGCGCGGCGCGGGGTCTGCACACCCGGGGTCAGCGGCGCCCGGTGCCGGCCCGGCGCCTTGGAGACGGTAGTGGACATGCTCCGAAGCCTACGAGCACGGGCTCAGGACCGGGGAACGGCGGCCAGGAAATCGTGGGCGATGGTGTTGGTGCGCTTGGAGCTCTCGCCGCCGACGATCAGCACCGAGAACGCGAGGTCCCCGCGGAATCCGACGGTCCAGGCGTGCGCGTGGATCTCGCCCTTGTCGTTGGTGAACTCGGCCGTGCCGGTCTTCGCGTAGACCGTGCCGACGTCGTCGAGCACGGTGGCGGTGCCCTCGGTGACCACCGCCCGCATCAGCGTCCGGATTCCGTCCTGCGACTGTCTTGCTGCGGTCCGGGGCCGGTTGGTCCTGGGTCACCGTGCTGCCCCGGATCAATGTCGGCACCGGCATGTTCCCGGTCGCCGCGGTGGCCGCCATCAGGGCCGACGAGAACGGCGTCACCAGCACGACCCCCTGACCGAAGCCGTTCTCCGCGGCCTGGGTGGTCGAGTCGGCGGCCGGCACCTTGCCGGTCAACGTGGTGATGCCGGGAATGACGAAGTCCAACCCGATGCCGTACTGCTTGGCCGCCGAGGTCAGCGCGTCCTTGGGCATCTCGGTGGCCAGCTTGGCGAAGGTGGTGTTGCAGGACTTGGCGAACGCCAGCGTCGCGGGGACGGTGCCGAGGTCGAACTCGAAGTCGTTGCGGATGGGTCGGGAGTCGACGATCCACTGGCCGGGGCAGTCCACGTCGGTGGTCGGGGTGATCAGCTTGCGGTCGATGGCCGCGCTGGCGGTGACGATCTTGAACGTCGAACCCGGCGGATACTGCCCGGTCAGCGCGAGCGGGCCCTGGGCGTCGGCGGCGGCGTTCTGCGCGACCGTCAGGATCTCCCCGGTGCTGGGCTGGATGGCCACCAGCACCGCGGGCTCTTGACCGTCGCCAGCGCCTTCTCGGCTGCGGTCTGCATCGCCGCGTCCAGGGTCAGGGTGACCTTGGCGCCGTCCTTGGCGGCTTGCTCGGCCAGCGTGGTGATCTCCTCGCCGGCCGCGTCGATGGCCACGATGCGCCAGCCGGCCGTGCCCTGGGCGAGCTTGTCGGCGACCGGCGTGACCTGGGCCAGCAGCTGTTTGGCGAAGTCCTTGGTCGGCGGCAGGTCGCGGACCTCGCTCGGCGTGGTCACGCCCGTCGAGACCGGCCAGCTTGGCCCGCACGGTGGCGAAGTCGGCCTCCCGCAGGTTCACCACGGTGTAGCCGATCGGACGGGTCGGCCTTGCGCGCGCCCGCGGCGATCGCCTTGGCGGTCAGCGTCTTGTCGAACTTCGTCAGGACCGACGACAGTGTCGCCGCGGTCGCGTCCAGATCGGCCGGTCTTGGCTGCATCCAGCTGCACCGAGTACACCGTGACCGGCGCGAGCAGCTGCTGGTTGTCCCGGTCGACGAGCTGCCCGTCGGTGGCCTCGCTGGTCCGCACGGCGATGGTCTGGCCGGCACCGAGCTGGGGATGCACCACGGTCGGCGCCCAGACCAGTGACCACCGGGCGTTCGCGCCGGCCCCGGTGCGATGCCAGGTCCAGGTCGCGTCGTAGGTCCAGGTGCCGGCGCCTCTTCAGGTCCCAGGCGAAGGTGACCGGCACGGTCGCGTCGGCGTCCCCGGTGCTGG
Source organism: uncultured Actinomycetota bacterium (assembly GCA_963834185.1). Taxonomy (GTDB): domain Bacteria; phylum Actinomycetota; class Actinomycetes; order Mycobacteriales; family Nakamurellaceae; genus Nakamurella. The sequence goes on along the minus strand of CAWIAR010000002.1, from coordinate 44,002 downwards.
TCGAGCTGACCTGCGGTGATCCGCACGTCGGTGGGATCGAGGTTCTGGGTGACCGCGGTCAACAGTTGCCCGGCCTCGCCCGGCTCGGAGGTGAGCGCGGCGGCCTTGTCCAGGTCGAGCCGGGTCCAGTCGCCGATGAACTCCTGCACCGTGTCGGTCGGCAGCGGGCTGGTCTCGGCGCTCGCTGTCGCCGCCGCCGGACGTGCACCCGGCGACCAGCAGCAGGGTCGCCAGCAGACCGACCAGCCAGCGGGCCGGATGGTGTACCCGCCGACGGGCACACGACGACCGGCCGAACATGGATCCAGTATCCGGGCAGGGCCTGCCCGGCCGTGGCCGAACGCGCCGTTCCGACGGAGCCTTCCGCAGTCCGGGCTGAGGTGGGGCCGACCGGGCACGCGCGCCCGGATGGTGGTCTCATGGGATGCGGGGGACGTGGGAACTTGTCCGGACGCGGAGGATCGAGCAGTGGCGACGACGCCGACGACGGTGGACGAATACCTCGACGGGCTACGGCCGGACACCCAACGGGTGCTGCGGCGGATCCGCGAGGTCGCGCACCGCTCGGTTCCCGGCGCCGAGGAGACGATCAAGTACTCGATGCCGACGATCACCCTCGGCGGCCGCAGCATCGTGCACTTCGCGGGCTGGAAGGAGCACGTGTCGATCTATCCGGCGCCGGAGCCGGACGAGGCGCTCGACGCCGACCTGGCGCCGTACCTGGACCCCAAGGGCAAGGGCACGCTCAAGTTCCCGCTGGACCGGCCGATGCCCTACGACCTGATCGGCCGGGTGATCGCCAAGCTCGCCGAGGTCAACCGGCCCGCGGGGAGTTAATCCGCCCAAACCGGGCACAATCCTTGTAGGAAGTCCCCGCGGGCCGGGGGAACTCTCAGAACTGGACCGAGGCGAACGTGCCGACCTGGCGTGAACCCGACCCTGGCGTAACTGGCCCTGGCCGGCAGGTTGTCGCGGTTGACGTACAGGCTCGGCAGGCGCCGGTACAACCGGCGGATCCGGTCCACCACGGCCGCGGTCCCCGGCGCGGAGAAGCCCTGCCCGCGCCGGCGCGGATGCACCCACACCCCCTGGATGAGGGCGACCTGCGAGGACAACGCACCGATCTCGGCCTTGAACACCACCTCGTCGCCGTCGAACCGGGCGAATGCCCGGCCGGACGCGATCAGGTCGGCCACCCTGGCCCGGTACCAGCGCCCGCCGTCGCCGGCCCGGGGATCCACGCCGACCTCCTCGGTGAACATGGCCACGGCGGCCGGGTAGTACGCCTCGATCTCGTCCGGCCGCACCACCCTGACCTGCTGGTCGAGCGGGACGGCGGGGTCGCGCGGACAGATCAGCAGGGCTGGTCGGACCGGATGTCCCGGGCCGCGCCCCAGCGCGGCGCCAGCCGCTCCCACAGCGGCAGCACCAGGGACGCCGGACCGAGGATCGAGGCGCAGGTCCGGCCGCGCCGGCCGAAGGCGGTGGCGAACAGCCGGATGGCGTGCGCGTCCCCGGTCAGCGGCACCAGGTTCGGCCCGGCGAAGCACAGCCCGTCCCGGCCGCCGGACACGCCCCAGAACTGGCCACCGAGGGCGGCCCGGTCCATGCCGGCCTGCTCGAACCGGGCGGCCACCAGGCACGCGGACACCGGGTCGGCGGCCAGGGCGGCGGCCACCTGGCTCAGGTGCGCATGCGCCCAGGGGTCGGGCGGCCAGGGCGGGCAGCATCCGCAGTCCGCCAGCACCACCGGAGCTCATGGACAGATCAGACCAGGCTGACCGACGGTTCGCCGCTCGGCACGCCCGCATCCCGCATGGTCTCGGCGATCCGCATCGCCTCGTCGATGAGCGTCTCGACGATCTGGCTCTCCGGGACCGTCCGGATGATCTCGCCCTTGACGAAGATCTGCCCCTTGCCGTTGCCGGACGCCACCCCCAGGTCGGCCTCGCGGGCCTCCCCCGGCCCGTTCACCACGCAGCCCATCACCGCGACCCGCAGCGGGACGTCCAACCCCTCCAGGCCGGCGGTGACCTCGTTGGCCAGCGTGTAGACGTCGACCTGCGCCCGGCCGCATGACGGGCAGGAGACGATCTCCAGCCCGCGCTCGCGCAGGTTGAGCGACTCCAGGATCTGCAGGCCGACCTTGACCTCCTCGACCGGCGGCGCGGACAGCGAGACCCGGATGGTGTCGCCGATGCCGCGGGAGAGCAGCGCGCCGAACGCGACGGAGGACTTGATGGTGCCCTGGAACGCCGGGCCGGCCTCGGTCACCCCGAGGTGCAGCGGGTAGTCGCACTGCTCGGCCAGCAGCTCGTAGGCCCTGACCATGATCACCGGGTCGTTGTGCTTGACCGAGATCTTGATGTCCCGGAAGTCGTGCTCCTCGAACAGCGAGCACTCCCACAGTGCGGACTCGACCAGCGCCTCCGGTGTGGCCTTGCCGTACTTGGCCAGCAGCCGCGGGTCGAGCGAGCCGGCGTTCACCCCGATCCGGATCGGAGTGCCGTGATCCTTGGCGGCCTGGGCGATCTCGCGGACCTGGTCGTCGAACTTGCGGATGTTGCCCGGGTTCACCCGGACCGCGGCGCAGCCGGCCTCGATGGCCGCGAACACGTACTTGGGCTGGAAGTGGATGTCGGCGATCACCGGGATCTGGGACTTGCGGGCGATCGCCGGCAGCGCTTCGGCGTCGTCGGTCGACGGCACCGCGACCCGGACGATCTGGCAGCCGGACGCGGTCAGTTCGGCGATCTGTTGCAGGGTGGCGTTGATGTCGGCGGTCACGGTGGTGGTCATCGACTGCACGGAGACCGGGTGCTCACTGCCCGACGCCGACCCCGCCGACGTCGAGCTGCCGGGTCGGTCGGCGCGGAGCCAGCACCGGCACCACCCGGTCGGCCGGCATGCTCGGCATGCCCAACCCGATTCCGGCCTGACCGATCCCTACCGGCGATCCGTGCGTCATCTCTGCTCAGTCCTCGATCCCATGTTCGCCCCTGTCGGTCTGCGCGCTGACTGCGACCGGTCCGGCGCTCAGCCGAACAGCTTCACCGGGTTGACCACGTCGGCGACCAGCGTCAACAGGGTCAGCCCGACGAACAACAATGCCACCACGTAGGCCACCGGCATCAGCTTGGCCACGTCGAACGGTCCAGGATCTGCCTTGCCGCGCAGCTTCGCCCAGCCCTTGCGGATCCACTCCACCACCGCGCCGAAGATGTGCCCGCCGTCCAGCGGCAGCAGCGGCAGCATGTTCAGCAGGAACAAGCTCATGTTGAACCCGGCCAACAACTGCAGGAAGAGCAGCACCTTGTCCTTGGCCGTGGTGTCCAGCTCGAGGATCTCGCCGGAGAGCCGGCCGGCCCCGACAATGCCGACCGGCGAGTCCGCCGCCCGCTCCTCGCCGGAGAAGATCGCGTTCCACAGCGCCGGGATCCGGGCCGGGATCGTCACCACCGCGTGCGCGGCCGCGCCGATGAACTGGCCGGTGCGCTCGATCGCGGTACCGATCGGCTGGGTGACGTACTCCTGCTGCGCCGACACGCCGAGGAAGCCGGCCGGCGCGGTGCCGATCTGCTTGCCGGTGTCGTCGTAGACCGGGCGCTCGGTCTGCACGATCGGCACCTGCTTGGTCAGCTCGGTGCCGTTGCGGTCCACGGTGATCGCCGCGGTGGTGCCGGCGGCGGCCCGGATCAGCGTGGTCAGCTGGTCCCAGCTGGTGATCGGGGTGCCGTTGAACGCGGTGATGGTGTCGCCGGCCTGCAGGCCGGCCGTGCGCGCCGGGGTCCACTCCGCCTCGGGGCATTCGGTCTTGTTCTGCTCGGCGGCCGGGGCGGAGGCCGGCACCACGCACGCCGACACCGACGCCACGGTGGTGTTGGGCGTCGGGATGCCGATCCCGACCATGATCACGGCGAAGATGCCGACCGCCAGGATCAGGTTCATCAACGGTCCGGCGGCCATGATGACGATCCGCTTGAACGGGTGCAGCTGGTAGAACTGCCGGCCGTCGTCGGTGGTCAGCACCTGGGCCCGATCGCCGGCCCTGGTGTCCTCGATGATCTGCCGGAACATGCCCATCGGCCCGGCCGAGGTGGTGGTGATCCGTTGCCGGCCGGTCTTCGGGTCCGGCGGCACCATGCCGACCATCCGGATGTAGCCGCCCAGCGGCACAGCCTTGAAGCCGTACTCGGTCTCGCCGCGTTTGCGCGACCAGATCGTCTTGCCGAACCCGACCATGTACTGCGTGGTCCGGACGTTGAACAACTTGGCAAAGGTCAGGTGGCCCAGTTCGTGCCAGGCGATGGAGAACAGCAGCCCGAGGGCGAACAGCACAATGCCGATGACGGTCCACACGGTCAGCGCGATGCTCCCTCGTCGGCCCGTGTCGGGTCGTGCCTGCTGCTGCCGGCGATCCGACCGTGCCGCGATCAACTCGCGGGACCGGATCCTGGCCCACTGCTCGGTGTCAAGGACGTCCGCGACGTCCCTCGGTTCACCGCGCAGGTGTTCCGACTCTTCCAGGATGCGGCACAACAGCTGGGAAATGCCGGTGAACGACAGAGCGACCTGTCTGGAAAGCCGCCACCGCCTCCTCGTTCGCGGCGTTGTAGGCGGCCGGGACGGTGCCGCCGGCCTCGCCGGCCCGGCGGGCCAGCCCCAGCGCGGGGAACGCCGTCGTGGTCGACCGGTTCGAAGGTCCAACTCGCCGGCGAGCCGAAGTCGCACGCCGCCGCGACGTCGGGCAGCCGGTCCGGCCAGGACAGGCCCAGCGCGATCGGCAGCCGCATGTCCGGCGGGCTGGCCTGGGCCAGCGTCGACCCGTCGACGAAGGTGACCATGGAGTGGATCACCGACTGCGGGTGCACCACCGTCTCGATCTGCTCGTACGGCACGCCGAACAGCAGGTGCGCCTCGATCAGCTCGAGGCCCTTGTTCACCAGGGTGGCGGAGTTGATGGTGACCACCGGACCCATGGCCCAGGTCGGGTGGGCCAGCGCCTGGGCCGGGGTGACGGCCGCCAGCTCGGCGGCGGACCGGCCACGGAACGGCCCGCCGGAGGCGGTGAGCACCAGCCGGGCCACCTCGGCCGCCCGGCCGCCGCGCAGGCACTGGGCCAACGCCGAGTGCTCGGAGTCCACCGGCACGATCTGCCCCGGCGCGGCCGCCCGGGTCACCAGCGAGCCGCCGGCCACCAGCGATTCCTTGTTGGCCAGCGCCAGCACCCGGCCGGCGGCCAGCGCGGCCAGTGTCGGCGCCAGCCCGATCGAACCGGTGATGCCGTTGAGCACGACATCGGCGTCGGTGGTGGCGACCAGCTCGGTCGCCGCGTCCGGTCCGGTCAGCAGGGCGCGACGCCGTTGACCGACCTGCACGGCTGCGGACCGGTCGGCCACCGCGAGCCGGGCATCGGGATGCTCGCCGGCCTGCGCGGCGAACACGTCGGGCCGACCGCCGCCGGCCGCCAGCCCGACGACGGTGAACGACTCGGGGTGACGGCGGATGACGTCCAGCGCCTGGGTGCCGATGGAGCCGGTCGAACCCAGCACCACCACCCGCCGCGGGGTGCTCGTCACCCCGCCGTCCCTCCCCTGCTCCGGGCCCGTCACCACACCATTGTCCCGCGCCGCCGCACGCGAGTGCGACGTTGGTCCCGCACCGTCACCGTGGCCCGGCACGTCCACCGGCGCGGGACCGTCGGGCCCGTGCGAGGATGAGCCCGAGGCGGTCGCGTCCGGCGGCCCCGGCGCGAGCGGAGGTCTTCGGTGGCCGGCGAGACGCACCCCACTCCCGACGCGGGCTACGGCGCGGAGCTGGAGACCCTGCCCGTCGGTGGCCACGACGGCCACGGCGACCTGGACGTGCACCACGCACCGACCCACGTGGTCCGGTACAACCCCGACGCCCCCAGCGAGGAGTGGGGCTGGCACGGCGAATGGCGTGACTTCGCCCCGCGCAGCGAAATCCTGCTGTGGATCGGCGTCCTCGGTTTGATCATGCTGGCGGTGTTCGGCAACCAGGTCTCCCATGTCGAGGACTACTGGCTGATCTCGATCGCCGTGCTGATGGCCGGCTGGATCATCTGGCGCAGGGCCGCCTTCAAGCGCGAGCGCCGCCGCCGGCCCTGACCGACCGGCCGCCTCAGACCTACTTCAGCCTTTCGACGCCGCGGCGAGCTGCCCGCAGGCGGCAGCGATCTCCTGCCCCCTGGTGTCGCGCACCGTGCAGGCCACCCCGCCGGCCCGCACCCGGCGGACGAACTCGTCCTGGACCGGACGCGGTGAGGCATCCCACTGCGAGCCCGGTGTGGGGTTGAGCGGGATCAGATTGACATGCACCAGCTGACCGAGATGGCGGCGCAGCGTGCGCGGCCAGCAGGTCGGCCCGCCACGGCTGGTCGTTGATGTCGCGGATCAGCGCGTACTCGATGGACACCCGCCGGCCCGTGGCGTCGGCGTAGCCGCGGGCAGCGGCGAGTACCTCGTCCACCTTCCACCGATCGTTGACCGGGACCAAGGTGTCACGCAGTTCGTCGTCCGGGGTGTGCAGCGACACGGCCAGCCGGACCTGAAGGTTCTCCTTGGTCAGCCGCTCGATGGCGGGTACCAGCCCGACGGTGGAGACGGTCACCGAGCGGGCCGAGATGCCCAGTCCCGTGTGGCGCCGGGCGCGGTGATCAGCCGCACTGCCGCGAGCACCCGGTTGTAGTTCGCCAGCGGCTCGCCCATGCCCATGAACACCACGTTGGACAGCCGCCCCGGTGCACCGAGCGCACCGTCCCGCGCCGCGGCAGCCGCCAGCCTGACCTGGTCGACGATCTCCGCGGTGGACAGGTTGCGGTCCAGGCCGCCCTGGCCGGTGGCGCAGAACGGACAGGCCATCCCGCAGCCGGCCTGCGATGACACGCACAGGGTGATCCGTTCGGGATAGCGCATCAGCACCGATTCGATCAACGTCCCGTCGTGCGCCCGCCAGAGCGTCTTGCGGGTGTCACCGTCGTCACAGGAGATCGACCGCACCTCGGTCAGCAGTTCGGGCAGCAACGCGTCGACGAACTCGGCCCGACCGGCGGCGGGCAGGTCGGTCATCTGCGCGGCGTCGCGGGACAGGTTGGTGAAGTAGTGCCGGGCCAACTGGTCGGCCCGGAATGCCGGCGCGCCGGCGGCGACCACCGCGTCCCGCCTGGCCTGCGGCCCGAGGTCGGCGAGGTGGGTGGGCGGACGACCGCGACGGGGCGCGGTGAAGATGAGTGGCAGCGATTTCGTCATGACAGGCTCATTCTCCCCCGCCCGCCCGCTCCGTCCCATCGCAACGGTCCGGTGAATGTCCGGAGTGTCGGATGCATGCGTCACCGACCGTGTTCGTATAGTGCGCACCATGACACAGATCGAACAGGTTTCCGTCGAACGCAAGCGGACGGGCTGGGACATCGTCTGGGGCATCCTGCTGATCATCGGCGGGCTGATCATCCTGGGCGACGTCGTCATCGCCACCGCGGTCTCCGTGCTGTTCATCGGATGGACAGCCATCATCTTCGGCGCGATCGGGGTGATCGCGTCGTTCTTCAAGATCGGCAAGGGCGGCGGGTTCTGGTCGACGATCCTGGCCGGCGCGCTGCTGTTCGTGTTGGGCCTGCTGATCGTCCGCCACCCGCTCGGCGGCGCGTTCGTGTTCACCATCATGGCCGGCTTCCTGTTCCTGGTCGGCGGCATCGTCCGGATCGTCGCCTCGTTCCAGACCGATGAGTCCCGCTGGGTGATCCTGATCAGCGGCATCGCCTCGCTGATCCTTGGCCTGATCGTGCTGTTCAGCCCGGCGCAGGCCACGTTCACGCTGCTGGGCATCCTGCTGGGGGTGCAGATCCTGATCGACGGCATCACCTTGCTGTTCATGGGCCGCATCCACGTCAACTACAGCAAGACCACCGTTCCGTAGACCTGCTGCCCCTGCAATCCCGGCCGGCCCGGTACCTCAGCGGTACCGGGCCGCTGCACGTTCGGCGGCGTGTCCGTAGGACGCCCCGTGCGAGACGGCATGCACCAGCAGCGGATGCAGCTGGTGCAATTCCGTCCGGGTGGCCCAGTCCGCCGGTAGCCGAGCCGCCTCGGCGTAGGCCGCGCTGACCCGGTCCACCTGGGCCAGCCCGAACAGCAGCAGCATCGCCAGGTCGGTCTGTCCGTGACCGCCGTGGGCCGCCGGGTCGATCAGCACGACACCCGCCCTGGCGAACAGCACGTTGCCCGCCCACAGGTCGCCGTGGATGCGGGCCGGCGGGCGTCCGTCGTCGAACTCGCCGTCGACCAACCGCCGGCAGACGGACTCGACCGCAGCCAGATCCGGCGGAGCTCAGCGTGCCCCGGTCCCGGGCTGCCCGGGCGTAGGGAAGCAACCGCAGTTCCGCGTAGAAGCGTCCCCCACGCCGCGTACCGACCCATCGCCAGCGGCTGGTTGCCGATGAATCCGTCGCCGGTCCAGCCGTCCGGCGGCACCCCGAACGCCGGCGCGCCGGCCGCGTGGGTGACGGCCAGCGCCCGCCCGAAGTTCTCCGCCGCCGACGGGCTGGCCGGGATTTCGTCGATCCGCTGCAGTTCGATGTGCGCGGCGCCCACGTCCAGCACGCGCGGCAACCGCGCACCCGCCGTCCGCGGCCGGCTCGGCGAGCCAGCGCAGCCCGGCCGCTTCGACCGCGAAAAACCCCGGCGGTGCGTCCGGCCGGCGCTTGACGTACCCGGTCACTCAGGCACGTCAGGCCAGGCCCAGTGACTTCATCCGCTCGGCGTGGGCGTGCTGCAGGCGCCGGAACAGAGCGGCGATGCCGGCGAGGTCACCGGACCCGGTGACGATCAGTTCGGCCAGCGCGTCCCGTTCGGCGACCACGTACTGGGCCTGCATGATCGCCTCGCCGAGCAACCGCCGGCCCCAGAGCGCAAGCGGGCCGGTCAATTTCGGGTCGGCCTGGCAGGCCCGACGCACCTCGCGCACGGCGAACGCGGAATGACCCGGTGTCGGCCAACACGGCGAACACCAACTCTCGGCTCGCCGGGTCGAGCCATTCGGCCACCTCGCGATACAGGTCGGCGGCCAGTCCGTCCCCGACGTGCGCCTTGACCAGCGACTCCAGCCAGGAGTGCGGGGCGGTGGAATCGTGGAAGGCCTCGATCGGCCGGACCACCGGACGCATGGCGTCCTCGACGTCGACGCCGGCCTGCTCCAGGTAGGCCGCGAGCATCCGGAAGTGACCCATCTCGGCGGCGGCCATCTGCGACAGCGCCGTCCGGCCGGCCAGGGTCGGGGCATGCCGCGCGTCCTTCGCCATCTGGTCGAACGCGGACAGCTCGCCGTAGGCCAGCACCCCGAGCAGGTCGACCACGCCGGGCACCAGGCTCTCCGGCGGAGTCGGCACCGACGAGACACCCGATGACGCGGACGTGCCGGCCTCCCCGGCCATGCCGGCGATTCCACTCGCGTCGGCCTGCTGCGCCTGCGACATCGTTCTCCTGTCCGGGCCGGATTCCGGCGTGCTCCCCACGCCACCTCGAGCGGCACTGGCTGGCTGCGAGCCTACGACCCGGCCCATGGCTGTGCCGACCGGCGGGCCGCCGGCGGCCGCCGGCTGGCGGTCGCCGTTGGCCCACGTACCGGGCCCGCCCACGTAGACTGGGGTCGACAGGCCGGGCCGCAAGAGGCTCGGCCGCATTGTGCGCGCGTCGCCCGCCGACCCCTACGTGGTCGGTCTGCCGGACCGTCGAGGCCCGGCCTCGCCCCGCGTGAACGCGCGCGAAGCGAGGAAAGAGGCACCACCCATGACGACCACCGCTGCCACCGGACCGGGTGACACCCGCACCGCGATCTCGGACCCGCAGATCGCCGATCCGGAGACCGGACTGGCTCCCGAGGACCTTGCCGAGTCGCATCCGCTCGCCGCAGACGCGCCGGTCGAGGCGCAGGCCCCCACGTTCGCCGATCTGCAGGTCGACCCGCGGATCGTGCAGGCGCTGCTGCAGTCCGGCATCGAGCACACCTTCGCCATCCAGGCCCTCACCCTGCCGGTCGCCCTGGTCGGATCCGACCTGATCGGCCAGGCCCGCACCGGCATGGGCAAGACCCTCGGCTTCGGGGTCCCGCTGCTGCACCGCCTGGCCGCCGACCCGGAGCCGCGGGCCGAGGGTCGGGCGCCGCGCGCCCTGGTCATGGTTCCCACCCGCGAGCTGTGCATCCAGGTCACCCGTGACCTGCACGACGCCGCCCGGTACACCGGGCTGACGGTGACCGCGGTGTACGGCGGCCGCGCCTACGAGCCGCAGATCGCCGCCCTGCGCGGCGGCGTGGACGTCGTCGTCGGCACCCCCGGCCGGCTGCTCGACCTGGCCAAGGCCGGCAACCTGGTGCTCGGCGCGGTCCGGATGCTGGTGCTGGACGAGGCGGACGAGATGCTCGACCTCGGCTTCCTGCCGGACATCGAGCGGGTGCTGGCCATGGTTCCCGACATCAAGCAGACGATGCTGTTCTCGGCGACCATGCCCGGGCCGATCCTGACCCTGGCCCGCTCGTTCATGCGCCAGCCCATGCACATCCGCGCCGAGCTGCCGGCCGAGGGCGCGACCCACCACACCACCCGGCAGTTCGTCTACCGGGCACACGCGATGGACAAGATCGAGCTGCTGGCCAGGGTGCTGCAGGCCGAGGGCCGCGGGCTGACCATGGTCTTCACCCGCACCAAGCGCACGGCGCAGAAGGTGGCCGACGAGTTGGCCGAGCGTGGTTTCGCTGCCGCCGCCGTGCACGGTGACCTGGGCCAGGGCGCCCGGGAACAGGCGCTGCGCGCGTTCCGCTCGGGCAAGGTCGACGTGCTGGTTGCCACCGACGTCGCGGCCCGGGGCATCGACGTCGAGGACGTCACCCACGTGGTGAACTACCAGTGCCCCGAGGACGAGAAGACCTACATCCACCGGATCGGCCGGACCGGCCGGGCCGGCAAGTCCGGTGTCGCGGTGACCCTGGTCGACTGGGACGACGTGCCGCGCTGGAAGCTGATCAACGACGCGCTCGGAATGGACTACGCCGACCCGGCGGAGACCTACTCGACGTCCGCCAATCTGCGGGCCGACCTGGGCATCCATGAGAACGTCACCGGCCGGCTCCCCCGCGACCAGCGAACCAGGGCCGGGCTGTCCGCCGAGACCGTCGAGGACATCGGCGAGACCGGCGGTCGACGCAGGACGGGCGCCGGCCAGGGCGGCCGCAGTGGACCCGGTGGCCCGCGACGCGGTCGGGAAGACGGCCGGAGCCGGGACAGCGGGCCGGGATCACCAGCACCGCGACCAGCCTGCGGATGCCCGCACCGATCCCGCCACCGGCAACGCCGACCCCGCGAGCCAAGCGCGTCGCGGCCGAGGCGTTCCCGCACCCGGCGGCGCACCCGCGGCGGAGCCGGCACCGGCGGTGGCGAGAACGCCGGTGCCCCCTCGGGCGAGTGACGGCCCACGAGTGACGGCCCGACGATGCCGGACCGGCGAATGAGAGCCCGGTGAGCGTTTCGCCGACCCGGCCGTGGCGCACAACGACGACCCGTATTCTCGCGCCGTGAACTGTGCCCGCCCGTACCCGGCGCCGCATCGACCGGATGGTCGCCGCCGGGCTCGCCGTCCTGGCCGTCGTGCTCGGCGCAGTCGTCTGGTTCACCAGCGACATCAGGGCGACCACCTCGAACACCAGCGACGCCGATCGCCGAACCGTCGGCGGCGAACCGCGTGCCCACCTCGCTGCGGCAGGCGTGGACCGCGGCGACCGACGCGAAGCTCGGCGCGGTGACCTCGCCGTACGGCGTGGTGGTGACCGCGGACCAGCACACCTTGAGCGGCCGGGATCCGCAGACCGGCGAGGTGCGCTGGTCCTACGGTCGGTCGAACCTGCCGATCTGCGACTTCGGGTCGGGTGACGCCGACACCAACGGTGGTGGCGTCGAGGGCATCGTCGTGCTGTACGAGAAGAACGGCTGGTGTTCCCAGGTCCAGACGCTGGAGCCGTCGACCGGTGCACGCAAGTACGCCCGCACCTCGGCCAACCAGGCCGGCGGCTCGCTGGTGTTCGGCGGCCCCTACGCGGGCTGGGTCGGCAACACGTTGATGGAGCTCTGGCGCTACGACCTGGTCCGCACCATCCAGTACGGCGACCAGCCGAACCCGACGAACCCGAACACCCGGCACGTCGGCTGCACGTTCGATGACGCCGCGGTGGCCGATCGAGCAGTTCGCCACCATCGAGCACTGCACGGCGGACGGGACCAACGCCCGGCTGGTGTTCAACTGGACCGATCCCAATACCCACGACAAGGACCAGGACCAGTACAAGCACACGGCGCGGGCCGAGATCGACACCGGCTCACCGGCCGCCCGACTGGTCGGCATCACCAAGGACCGGGCCGCCGTGCTGGTGTCGGCGCCCACGCCCGCGCTGGTGGTCTACGACGCCGACGGCGCAGAGGTCTCCCGCACTCCGGTCGACATCCCGGCCGCCGAGATCACCGCGATGAAGGGGCCACCCCGGCGCTGACCATCGAGGGAACCACCATCGGAGAGCCGGACTCGGTCCGCTACAACCTGATCGGCTCCCATCTGCTGGCCGTGCAGACCGAGACTGTCGAGGTGTCGGTCACCGCCACCCCCACCACCACGACGACGCCCGCCCATCCGGACCCGACCAGCACCGCGACGCCGACCCCCACGGTGAGCCAGGAGGACCGGCAGAGCCTGACCTTGCGGTTCGTGACCGCCGGCGCCCTCGGCCTCCCGGCGATCGTGGACGGGACCCCGCTGCTGCCGGTCGACGCGCGGGCCTGGCCGAGTTGGACAAGACGGGGCTCCCGCTGCGCACCATCAGCGTCGACCGCGCCGGGTACACCGGCCGCGTCGATGCGGCCGCGGTCGGGCGCGATGATCCTCGAGACCCGCGGCGGCACCGTCGTCGCCCTCCGGAGCTGAGCACGCGGTGGCCTCGCAGATCACCGCAACACCCGCGGGCCGGGTCACCCTCGTCGGCCGCCGGCCACCCGATGGCCGCGCTGGACACCGGCGCGGGGCACGGTACTGCGGGTGTCCACAGCCCGACCGTCGCTGCTGCTGCCCGGCTACACCGGATCCAAGGAGGACTTCGCACCCGATCCTCGAACCGCTGGCACACTCGGGAATCCGGGCGATCGCGCTCGACCTGCCGGGCCAGTTCGAATCACCGGGTCCGGACGACGAGCAGTTCTACCGACCTGCCGGGCTCGGCCCGGTCATCGCCGAGGTCGTCGCTTCGCTGCCCGCTCCGGTGGTGCTGCTCGGCCATTCCTACGGCGGCATGGTGGCCAGGGCTGCCGTGGTGCAGGAGCCGCCGTCGCCGGCCTGATCCTGCTCTGCTCGGGCCCGGCCGCCTTCACCGGCGGAGCCAGACTGGACGCGCTTCGGACCGGTGGTCCGCTGCTGCGCGAACACGGTGTGGCCGCGGCGTGGGCGTTGCGGCAGGCGACCACCGAATCGTTGCGCGGGTCGGATTCCGAACCGGCTGAGCTCATCGCCTTCCGCGAGCGCCGCTTCCTGGCCACCTCCGAGGTGTCGCTGCTGGGCATGGCGGGCGCGTTGATCGACGATCCGGACACCGTCGAGCGAACTGTGGCTGCGCTGGCGGGTCGACCGGCGCGGTGCTGGCCGGCGAGCACGACGACGCCTGGCCGCTGGACGAGCAGCGCGACATGGCGCGGCGTCTCGGCACCGAGCTGGTGCTGCTCCCCGGCGCCGCCCACTCCCCGGCTGTGGAGAACCCCGACGGGTTGGTGTCGGTGCTGGTGGACTTGGTCCGGCGGTGGACCGCGCGTCCCTGACGACCTGGCCAAGCCGAGCCTTCCGACGCTCCGATCGGAGCGGGCCCCACGGGAGGCTCAGCGCCACCAGGTGAACCAGAGCAACGCGCCGACCCCGAGCAGCACGACGATCGCGATGAACGCGCGCGCTCCTGCCGGCAGGCGGCGCCGAAGCACCCTGAACCCCTCGCCGAACAGGCCGACGCCCACGGCAGCCAGTGCCCGGTCCCAGCCGGGTCCGACAGCCGCCTCCAGACCGGTTCCGCCCAGTCGGGGCGCCAGCAGCTGGGCAACGACCAACCCGATGCCCAACAGCAGAATCCCGGCGGACAGCACACCGGCGACTGCTTCCAGCCCACGCAGCCACCGCGGCAGCGGTCGGGCTGCGGTCGGCGCATCGGGTTGTCGGTCGGACCCATCGATCGTCGGCACGCCCTCGGGCCGGGTGGCCGGTTCGGGCCCGCCGATGGGCGGGAGCGGAGCCGTGGTCATCTGGAGCCGGATCGCCACGGCCCCAGCGGCGGTACCCCGCTGGTGACGGCGACGAGGGTGTCGAACACCGCCGGGTCTGTCGTCTCCTGACCGAGCCGCAGGACCTTGTTCGTGCCGTGGTAGTCCGACGAGCCGGTGACCAACAGGCCCAGCCGGGTCGCCAGGGCGCGGAGTTCGTCACGCTGTGCCGCCCCGTGATCGGGATGGTCAACCTCGATGCCGCTGAGCCCGCGGTCCTTGAGCTCGGCGAACCGGTGCGCGTCCAGCGCCGGCCGCTGCGACCGTCCCCACGGGTGGGCCACGACCGACGCTCCGCCGGCCGCGGTGATCATCTCCACCGCGACGGTCAACTCGGTGTCGTCTTTCGGTACGTAGTACGGCCCGCCCCCGGCCAGGTAGGTGTCGAAGGCCTCGGTCACCGTGTTGACCAGTCCGGCCTGCACCAAGGCACGCCCGATGTGCGGGCGGCCCACCGGCGCCCCGGCGGCGAAGTCCAGCACCTGCTCGGCGGTGATCGGTACGCCGGCGGACACCATGTGTTCCACGATCCGCAGACCGCGCTGAAGTCGTTCGCCGACCAACCGGGCCTGCTCGGCCACGATCGCCGGGTCGGCCGGGTCGAACAGGTAGCCGAGCAGATGCACCGAGCGTCGCCGACCGTCGACCACGACGTGGGTGGAGAATTCGGCGCCGCGGACCAGCGTGAGCGACTGCGGCCGCGCTGCTGCCGCGATCTCCCACCCGGCGCTGGTGTCGTGATCGGTCAGCGCCACCACGTCGAGGCCGGCGTCGTCCGCCAGCACCATCAGCTCGGCCGGGGAGTCGGTGCCGTCCGAGGCGGCCGAGTGGGTGTGCAGGTCGATACGCATCGGGTCCATCCTGCCGCTTCCGTCACGGCACCCGTGCCATTCGATCAACCCGCCGCACCGACCACCCCGCTCGGGCCGCAGGTGCACGGCGATCTCACCGAGTAGCCTGACGCTGGCCCGCCGACCACCCTCCGGGCCGGAGCGCAGTCCAGCGTTCCGGCCCGGCCACCGTTGCCAAGGAGGTCCGAGCGATGCCGAGCCTGCCGAGTTTGCCCTCGTTCCGATCTCCGCTGCGCCGCGCCGTGGTCACGGCACCCGGATCCGCACGAAGACGCCATCGTCGACTGCGCGGCCTATCTGGACGGCCGCCGGTTGCCCGGTGACGCGGATCCCGCGGCGGCGCTGGCCCAGGTCAGGGCGGCTTCGGCCGGCTTCGTCTGGGTCGGCGCGTACGAACCCGACGAGGACGAGATGGGCGATCTGGCAAGGATTTTCGGCCTGCATGAGCTGGCCGTCGAGGACGCGGTGCACGCCCACCAACGGCCGAAGTTGGAGCGCTACAGCCGCTACCAGTTCCTGGTGCTCAAGACGGTGCGCTACGTCGACCACGAGACCGGCGCCGCCTCGGAGATCGTCGACACCGGCGAGATCATGGTGTTCCTCGGCCGCGATTTCCTGATCACCGTGCGGCACGGCTCGCACACCGGCCTGGCCGGGCTGCGCCGGGAACTCGAGCAGCACCCGGAACGGTTGGCGGCCGGCCCGGCCGCGGTGATGCACGCGATCGCCGACCGGGTCATCGACAAGTACCTGACCGTCATCGAGGCGATCGAGGACGACATCGACGAGATGGAACAAGCAGTCTTCTCGCCGGAGAACCCGGTCGACACCGAGCAGATCTATCTGCTCAAGCGGGAAGTCGGCGAGCTGCGCCGAGCCGTGAACCCGCTGGTCGGGCCGCTGCGCTCGCTGGCGAACGAGGCGCATCCCTTGATCCCGGCCGAGATCCGCGAGTACTTCAGGGACGTCGAGGACCACCTCAGCCAGGTCACGGAGCGGGTCAACTCCTACGACGACACGCTGACCACCCTGGTATCGGCGGCCATGGCCGAGGTGGCCACCCGGCAGAACGAGGACATGCGCAAGATCTCGGCCTGGGCCGCGATCGGCCTGGTGCCCACCGCGCTGGCCGGGATCTACGGGATGAACTTCGACGTGATCCCCGGCGCGCACTCCACGCACGGTTTCCTCATCTGCGTGCTGATCATGGTCATCGTGTGCGTCGGGCTCTACATGCTGCTGCGCCGCCGCAAGTGGCTCTGACCGGTCACCCGAGCCGGCGGGCGATGGCGCCGACCAGGCCCTCGACGTCCGCCTGCCAGGTGTCCGGGAACGTGCTGCGCAGGCTGAGCTTCCACACGGCGATCTGCAGGTAACGAAACGCGATGTGCAGCTCCAGCGCGGCACGATCCACCGGAGCGCCATAGCCGTCGACGAGCGCGTCGACCAGTTCGGCGGTGTCCGGGCCGTCCCTGGATCTCGCTGGCGGTGACAGCGAGATCGTCGATGTACCAACCGAATCCGCAGTCGTCGAAATCGATGACCCGATCGTGCCGCGATGGAAGAAGATAGTTCTCCTGGTGCAGGTCGCCGTGTTGCAGGCCGTAGACGTCCGGGCCGGTGCCCAGCACCGCCCGGTGCGCGACCACCCGGTCGAGCAACTCACGCACCGGCGCGACCTGACCGTGGCCGGAAGCGCCGCCGTCGAGTTCGGCGCACGCCCGCTCGTGGTCGGCGAACAACGTCGGCTGCGCGCGGGCCTGCTGCTCGGAGACGCCCGCCGCCTCGGCGGCCCGGGCCCCCTCGGTGATCAAGTCCCTGCCGGGGTCGACGGAACTCCGGCGGCGTCGTCCCATCGGCGAGCGTGCTGCTCCAGCACTCGGCCGCGAGCCGGCCGGCCGCCCGCAGGTGCCGCGGCGTCAACCCGTCCTCCAGGAAACGTCCCGGGCAGCCAGCGGAACAGCACGCAGATCCGGCTGCCGTCACGCCCGGTCGCGGCCGCCTCGCACCAGCAACGCACCGTCGGCGGTCGGCACGGGCTGCGGTACCGCGATGTGCGTGTCGCGCGGCCAGCGCCGCCAACCACCGCAGCTCGCTGCTCCACGGTCTGCACGGTGCGCAGCGGCGGCCGGTGGATGCGCAGCACGAACCGGTCCGCACCGGCGGTGACCAGGAAGGTGGTGTTCTCTTCGTGCTGGATCAAGCGTGAGCTCGGGCGGGCCGAGGTCGATACGCGCGGACGGTCCTGCGCCAGGCCCGGAGCCGAGCCAGCTGCGCGCGCGCGGCAGCTCGTCGCGCACGGTCACCGCGGTGCCGGGAACGATCGACGGCCATCGGTTCAGCCGCGCTGGCCGAGTTCCATCCTGGACAGCAACTCACGGGCCTGTTCCGCGCTGACCGAGGTTGACACAGCACGTCGTAGCGACGGGCCACCACCTGGGACGAGGAGGTGAAGTCCCGGCGACCCTTGGCCACCGAATAGCCCAGGTAGCCCATGATCGCGCCGAACGCGGCGCCGATGGCCACCGATACCAGGATGAGCAACAGGATCCCGCCCTGCACCTGCGAGAAGAACGACATCAGCAGGCCGACGAACAAACCGAGCCAGGCACCCGACGCGGCGCCGGCGGCGGCCAGCTTGCCGGCGGTCAGCCGGCCGATGACCCGCTCCACCATCTGCAGGTCGGATCCGACGATCGTCACGTCCTGCACCGAGAAGTCGTGCTTGACCAAATGCTCGACCGCGGCCTGCGCCTGGGCGTACGTCGGATAGGCCGCCACCGCGAAACCGGTCGGCGGCGTGGGCAGATTGGGGATCCCCGGGTTGCCCCGAAACCCCATGGGCGTGGTCACGTCGGACCCTCCTGTCACGTGCGGTAACTCCGCCTCCCATGTTTCCACACGCGCGGTGTCCGACCACTGCGAACACGGTCCGAATCGGATGTGCAGGGCGACGGCTCACCCACCGTCCTACGGTCGTCGGATGGCGTCGGAAACCGAAACGGCACTGTTGGTCGAGGTGCCCGCAGCGGAGCCGCGGTCGCCGTCCGTACCGCGACACCCTGGACCTGGCCGCCGGCTGGGGCGTACCGGCCCATCTCACCGTGCTCTACCCGTTCGTCCCGCCGGCCCAGCTGGACCGACGATGGTGCGGTCGGCTGGCGGCCGACATCGCCGCACGCTTCCCGCGTTCGAGTTGACGCTGGCCCGGTCATCGAGTGGTTCGCCGCGGACCTCGTCTGGCTCGGCCCCCGACGACCCGGCGCCGCTGCGGCAACTGCACATTGCGCGCTGTCGTCGCCCGGTTCCCGCGATCACCAGCCGTACGGCGGTGAGATCACCGACCCGACCCCGCACCTGACGGTCGCGCACCTCGGGCACCCTGGCCGACCGACGAGCCGCGGCCGCCGCGGTCCTCCCCCGGCTGCCGATCCGGCAGCCGGTCACGAGCCGTGGCGCTGTGGGCCGGTAGCCCGGAGCCGGCTGCCTGGCATCGGTGCGGAGCGTTTCCGCTGGGCCGGTCACTCGGCGATGTGCACTGACACCGGCGCTGCGGCCACCTCGCCGCGCCAACAATCGGGCTCCTCGCAGCGGTACCGGACGGTGGCGGAGTGCAGTCGCCGGCGGCGAGCTGCGTCCCCGCCGTTGATCGGCGTAGCGCCCACGCCGCCAGATCGACCGTCGGCGGATCAGCGCCGCGTCGGGATCCAGCACCACCCGCCCGCTGGTCGAGCGTTTCGATCACCGGTGAGCAACAGGGTCCGTCGGTCCCCCGGCCCGGGTCAGGTCGACGGTCAGGCCGTCGTACAGCGGGCCGTTCGGACCCTCCACCTCGAACCACACGGCACCGCGTCGCTCGAGACGTTGGTCAGCGTGACGGTCAGTCCGTCGCGCCGCTCGTCAGCCGCGGTCAGGTTCAGTGGAACCTTGGCCGCGTTCACTTGTCGAAGTCCAGGTCGACCCGGTAGTGGCGGTCGGGATCAGCGGTGACCGTCGGGGTGAAGGGGAGCGCCACGCGTAGTCGACCAGCTGTCGTCGCGTCTCCCGTCCGCCCTTGCCGGCCCGGTCGTGCTCGTTGACCTGGAGCCGCAGCGGGCGCGCTCATCGGCATGAAGTCGCCGACGTGCGAACTCGTACCGGTGGCTGTCCCCGCGCGCGGAAGGTGCGGGTGCCGGTCAGCCCGATGGCCATCGAGCCGCCACCGTCCAACGACAGCCAGACCTCGTCCTCCGGTGGCGACGCGGCGCCGCCGGTGTCCGAGATCGAGTTGCAGGTGAGCGTGACGAAGATCTTTCGCTTGGCGAGTTCCGTTTCCAGCGCCCGGATCTCGAACTGCGGTGTTTACCCGCTCCGGGCTCGGGCCCGGCGGGAAACCGGCCAGCTCCCGGCGGGCCACCGGCAGCCGGTCAAGGATCGCCGGGGTGGTCATGTTCACCGCGGCGATGCTGTCCGAGTGCTGCATCGGGGTGGGCAGGTCCACCGTGTTCACCGCGGTCCCGTCCTTGTCGTGCATGATCGCCGTCGTTCCAGGTGTGCGCCGCGCCCATGAAGCTGTCCGTGGGCACCCCGGCCTGCAGCAGTCGGAACGGTTTGAGGGTCACCGTGCCGCTGGTGTCCGACTCCCAGCCCCATTCGATCGAGCCGAGGTAGGTGTCCTTCAGCGGCCCGGCGGTGACCAGCGCGGTGACCTCGAAGTTCATCTCGAAGGTCTGGTCCTTGACCGTGCACCGTCCGGCCAGGGCCCGTCCTCCATCTGGGCCTTCACCGGCGGCAGCAGCACACCGGTGCCGGGATCCCGCACGTGCGCACCGCGCTGCGGTGCGGCCCAGGGTCGGCGCGTCCGCGCCCAGGGTGTTCGAGGTGGCCGGCCCGGTCCAACCCACCCCGTAGCCGGGGCTGCGGTTGGCGTCGTCCCGGCCGGGTCGGTGCACCGGCACATCCACCGCGACCCCGCCCGGCCCGACCAGTTGGGTGTCGTCCTTGTTGCTGCTGACCGCGGTGTTGTCGTGCGGCCGGCCCCGGTCCAGGGTGGACTTGCCCGGCACCCGGTTGGTGACCCCGCGCACAGTCTGGATCAGGCTGATCCCGTCGACCGGCGCCTCGACGAGGTCGTTCGGGGTGAAGTCGAGCAGGATGTCGGCGCCCACCCGCGACCCGACGGCACCGGTGCCACCTCGCGGGCGTGTAGCCAGGGCCGTTGTCGAAGACCCCACCGTTGGCGGTAGCCGTGGTGCGCTGGACGCACAGCCTGCTCACCCGGCGAACCGGCTGGTCACGGCGTTGCCGACGGTGCGCTGCAGCTGGGTGAGCAACTCCCGCGGCACCGGACCCCGATGCGCGGCGAGGTCCGGGACGGCGATCGATGCCGACGCCGCGGTGCTCGGTCGCGGGCATCGGATCGGGGCAGAGCGGCCGCGGCGGCTCCGCTCCCCGTCGTCGGGTCCGTGCGTCGAGGACACTCGTCCGAGCGTACGAGCCGGACCCGCGCCCG
This sequence comes from uncultured Actinomycetota bacterium, assembly GCA_963834185.1. Taxonomy (GTDB): domain Bacteria; phylum Actinomycetota; class Actinomycetes; order Mycobacteriales; family Nakamurellaceae; genus Nakamurella. The sequence goes on along the minus strand of CAWIAR010000002.1, from coordinate 23,307 downwards.
GACCGGTAAACCGGCCAGGTCTGCACCTTCGGGCAGACCGGCGACCGGTCGGGCGCGGCTCGGACGGCCCGTAGCCTGGCTGGGTGAGTGTTGCTGTGACCGTCGATGCCGTCCGCGCCGCCCTGGCGACCGTCAAAGACCCGGAGATCCGGCGACCGATCACCGACCTGGGGATGGTCGATCGGTTGGACGTCGGCGACGACGGCGTGGTGGACCTGACCGTGCTGCTGACCATCGCCGGCTTGCCCGATGCGCGACACCCTGACCCGGGACGTCACCGCCGCGGTGCGCGGCGTCCCCGGCGTCACCGACCTGCGGCTGCAGCTGGGCGTGATGACCGACGAGCAGCGGTCCGCGCTGCGCGACAGCCTGCGGGGCGGCGCCACCAAGGACATCCCGTTCGCCCGGCCGGACTCGCTGACCCGGGTCTATGCGATCGCCTCGGGCAAGGGTGGCGTCGGCAAGTCCACCGTGACGGTCAACCTGGCCGCCGCGCTGGCCGGCCGCGGGCTGTCCGTCGGGGTGGTGGACGCCGACATCTACGGGTTCTCCATCCCGCGGATGCTCGGCGTGACGCGGCCGGCCGACCCGGGTCGACGACATGATCCTGCCGCCGGTGGCGCACGGGGTGAAGGTGATCAGCGTCGGCATGTTCGTCGAGGGCAACACCCCGGTGGTGTGGCGCGGGCCGATGCTGCACCGGGCCCTGCAGCAGTTCCTCGGCGACGTGTACTTCGGCGACCTGGACGTGCTGCTGCTCGACCTGCCGCCGGGTACCGGCGACGTCGCCATCTCCACCGCGCAGCTGGTGCCGACCGCGGAGTTGGTGGTGGTGACCACGCCGCAACAGGCCGCGGCCGAGGTGGCGCAGCGGGCCGGCGCGATCGTCACCCAGACCCGGCAGAAGATCGCCGGTGTGGTGGAGAACATGAGCCCGATGACCCTGCCGGACGGCACGGTGCTCGATCTGTTCGGGTCCGGCGGCGGTCGGCAGGTCGCGGAGTGCGCTCAGCCGGGTGACCGGCACCGACGTCCCGCTCCTCGGCGAGATCCCGCTGGAGCCGGCCGTGCGGTCGGCCGGCGACGACGGGTTGCCCCTGGTGCTGCGTCCGGACGCGGCCGGCTCACCGGCAGCCATGGCGCTGCGCGGTGTCGCCGATGCGTTGGCCGCGCGGAGTCGTCCGTTGGCCGGCGTCTCGCTGGGGATCAGTCCGGCGCGCCGCTGAGTCAGGCTGCAGCCGTCGGGCGGCCTCGATCAGGTGCCGTCGAGGTCGAACGGCGGGCGTTCTCCGGGGGCCAGCGGCTGGGCGACGGACATCGCTGCCGGCTGGCCGCGGCGGGGTCGCCGCAGCCTCTGTCCCGTTGGCCTGACCGCCGTTCTGAGCCGTCGCTCGGCGGCGAGTGCCTGGGCGTCGGCCGACGGCGGCCCGAGCAGGTTCGGGTCGAGGCCGAGGAAGCCGGCGATTCCGCCGCTCGAGGCGCCGTCGTTGCCCAGCAGGGTGTTGCCGATCAACCTGCGCGGGTTGAGATCGCGCAGGTTGCGCAGCTCCTGGACCTCCTTGAGCGACTGCAACTCGGCGACCTGCCGGCGCAGTTCCTCGAGCTCGGGTCCGATCTCCTTCTGCAGCTGGGCCTGCGCGCCCTGCGCCATGTTGCGGACCTTCTTCAACGAGTCGACGGTCCACTGCACCGCGACCGGGATCCGCTCGGGACCCAAGGACGAACATGCCGACCAGCACGATGATGATGATCTGCCCCCACGAGAGGCCGAACACGCGACCACCTCCTCGGGGGACACACGATCATTCGGTACTGCGACCGACATCGGACGGGCCGGGCCGGACCGCTCAGCCGTACTGCTCCGCCCTGGCTGTTCGGCCGACGGTGCGATCAGCCTACCGAGGCCGGCGGTGAGCTCGTGCCGCGTCCGGGCTGCCTGACTGTCGCTCATGCCGTGCCGAGGGTGACCTGGACCGTCATCTTCCTGCCGTCCCGCAGCAATTCGACCGGCACGGTGTCGCCGGGATTGTGTTCCTGGACCGCGACCTGCAGCTCGTCCGCGTTGCCAACGGTACGGTCGCCGAACTTGACGATGACATCGCCCTCCTGGATGCCGGCCTTCGCGGCCGGGCCACCGTCGGCGACGTTCTGCACCTGGGCGCCGTCGGTCGTGCCGTCGGTGGCCGATTTGGCACTCACCCCCAGGGTCGGGTGGACGACCTTGCCAGTTCTGATGATCTCGTCCGCGACTGCCTTCGCGTCGTTGATCGGGATGGCGAAACCGAGTCCGATCGAGCCGCTGGCCTGGCTGTCGCCGAGCGTCCGGATCGCGGTGTTGATCCCGATCACCGCCCCTGAGCCGTCGACCAGCGCGCCACCGGAGTTGCCGGGATTGATGGCGGCGTCGGTCTGCAGCGCGTCGATCACCGCGTTCGTGTCGGTGCCCTCGCCGGACAGTCGCAGCGGCCGATGGGTCGCGGAAATGATGCCGGTGGTCACCGTGCCCTCGAGGCCGAGCGGGGAGCCGATGGCGATCACCGCGTCACCGACGGCGAGCTTGTCGGAGTCGCCGAGTTGGGCGACGGTGACCCCAGCTGCGTCGACCTTGACCACGGCGAGATCGGACGCCGGATCGCGACCGACGATGGTTCCGGGCACCCTGGTGCCCTTGCCGTCGTTGAACACCACGGTGAGCACCGCGGTCTTGTCGGTACGCGGCCAGCGAGATCACGTGGTTGTTGGTGAGGATGTAGCCGCGGCCGTCGATCACCACACCGGAGCCGGTATCTCCCGACATCACCGGTCCGCACCTCCAGCGACACCACGGTGGGGACCACCCGGGAGGCGATGTCCCGCACGGAGCCGGGTACCGCCTCGAGACCGGGTTGTGCGGTGGCCACGCTGAACTCGGGGTCGGCAGCGGTGGCCGGCAGCCGGCCGGCCAGCAGGAAGCCGACGACCCCGCCGATGGCTCCGACCAGCAGGGCGGCGACCAGCATCCCGATCACTGCCGACGGGCGCAACCGCCGCTCGAAGAGCGCCTGCCTGAGGGTGAACTTCTGCGCCGTCGCCGGTTGCGCGCTTCTCCGTGGCCGGCTCGTCCTCGCGCGGGTGGGCCGAGGCGGACGGCGGCCTGCGGGTCGCGCCAGGGATCGCCCGGTTCCTCCGGCGCGAGTTGCGGTACCGGCTCCGGCGGGCCGGATCAGACCGGGCGCGTCCGGCGCCGGGCGGCCGAAGGCATCGGCGAGCATCTCCGGAACCACCGGCGCAGCGGTCACTCGGCGGCGCGACCGAAGCAGCGGGGCGCGAATGATCCGGCGAACTCCGCCCGGTCGTCCGAAGGTTTCGGCTTCCCGTCGGTCCACCGTCGGTCGCCAGACCGGCCGCGGGGCGAGCCGGGGTCGACCGCCGTTCTCGGTGCCGGAGTCCGGCGTGGGGGTGGTCATCGGTGGTTGCCTTCGTCATGGAGCGAGGGTCGCCCGGGGACGGACGACCTCAGGCTGCAGGCTACGTGGGCGACGCGGATGAGCGGGCGCCAATGGACGGACCGGGTGGATCGGGTGACCACGTGCCGGTCGGTCGGTGCTGGTCGGTCAGCCGCCCGGCAGGCGGCGGGCGACCTGCTGGATGGCCGGCGTGGCGACGACGGTGAACGCCGGCGACAGCCCGGGACGGGCGAACGGATTCGGTTGGCCGGGGCGGTCGGAACCCGCTGCAGTGGCCGAGTGTGGTCACCGCGATCCCGGCGAGCAGGAATCCTGCGCCCATCCGGAAGCCGCGGGATCGGCTGATCCGTCCGCGGTGCTCGTCCGGGCCGGGAGGTGGCGACGACGATCTCCAGGCCGATCGGAATGGAACGCAGTTGGTCGAACAGCGAGCCGGGCATCGGCGGGGTGCCGGCGCGACGCAGGCATTCCCGGGCCGAGGTCTGCTCGGCGACCTCGGCGGCGCACGACGGGCAGCGCTCCAGATGGGCGGCGGCCCGCTGGTAGGCGACCAGACTCAGCTCGCCGTCGGCGAAGGCGACGACGGCGTCGAGCGAGAGATGGTCCTCGAACAACGGTGTCATCCCACCGCCTCCGCTTCCCGTCCGCCGCTGCTCGGCTCGGCGGAGCCGGTCACCGCGCGCAGGTTCTCCGCCCGTCGGCGCTCGAGGCCGACGCGCAGTGCCTGCCGGCCACGGTGGATCCGGGACCGGACGGTACCCAGCTTGACGCCCAGGGTCGCGCCGATCTCCTCGTAGGACAGGCCCTCGACATCGCAGAGCACCACGGCGGCGCGGAACTCCGGCGGCAGGTCGTCCAGCGCGGCTTGCAGGTCCGGGTCGAGATTGGCTTCGTGCCATGCCTGCTCGGGTGACGGCTCGCGGCCGGCGATGCGGTCGGTCTCCTCGGGCAGCGCTTCCATCCGGATCCGTTGCCGGCGGCGCACCAGGTCGAGGAACACGTTGGTGGTGATCCGATGCAACCAGCCCTCGAACGAGCCCGGGCCGGAAGGTGTCCAGCGAACGGAACACCCGGATGAAGACTTCCTGGGTGATGTCCTCGGCGTCGTGGGCGTTCCCGGACAGCCGGAACGCCAGCCGGTACACCCGGTCACCGTGATCGCGGACGATGTCCTCCCACGGCGGCGGTGTCCAGACATCGCTGCTGGGCCCGGCCGGGCCGGACGACGGGGACAACATGGACAGGGCACTCACCTCCGGGTGTTCCGGTGCAACGACCGGTCTGCGCTGATTGTTCCGGCGGCCGGTGTGAACGGTCTGTGAAGGGTTCGCGCCGACCTCACCTGAGGTCGCGGCCGGCGACCTCGGCCAGCCGCAGGGCGATGGTGGCGGCGAACCTCGACTGCGGGTCACCGAGATCGAGCCCGGACACCTCGCCGATCCGCCGCAGCCGGTACCGCAAGGTGTTCGGGTGCACCCGCAGCGCGGCCGCGGCGGCGCCCGACGTCGCCGAGTTCGTCGAGCCACACCCGCAGCGTCCGCTCCAGCTCGCCCGCGTGGTCCGCGTCGTAGGCCCGCAGCGCGCCGACCGGGCCGAGGTCGTCGAGTTCGTGGCTGACCGACAGGTCGGACAGCTCCTGCATCAAGGCCTGGACATGAACCTCCGCGACCGTTGCCACCCGCCGCGCCGCCCCCTCGCGGCGCAGCACCCGCAGCACCCGGTCGGCATCGGACCGCGAGCGGGCCAGCCCCGGTCCGCCCGGCACCGACCCGGCCGACCCCGACCACCGCCGGCATCCGACGTTCGCTGCGCTCCAGGAACTCCCGGGCGATCCGCACGGCGTCGGCCCCGCTACCGGCACCGCCCGACGCCGGCCACCGGCAGGATCCCGTAGGCGACCCCGCCGACCAGCGCGGCCACGGCACGCGAGTGCACGGCCGACAGGTGCACGGCGAACGCGTCGGCCAGCCGTTGCCGGGACGCCTCGAGGTCGGCGTCCAGATCGGATTCGTCGAGCGCGGCCAGCGCCAGCACCACGGACGGCCCGGTCGCGAGTCCCAGCCGGGCGGCGGCCTCGTCGGCCCCGCGTTCTCCGCGCAGCACGGTCGCCAGCAGGTCCGCCCGCAGCCTTCGCTCCACGTCCGCGCCGGCCCGCTGGCGAAGCAGGTGCAGGGCCACCAGACGGGTGGAGTCGGCGAACGCGGTGGCCCGCTCCGGGCTCAGCGGCGTCGCCGTCACCGCCCACATGGATCCGAGGATCTCGTCGCCCGCCCGGACCGCAACCGCGGTCCGGGAGACGCCGATCTTCGGGCTGGCCAGCTCTCGCTCGTCCACGAACACCGCACCCTGGGTGCGATACAACCGGTGGAACACCCCTTGGTCCTCGAGGAGCCGGGTGTACGGCTCGGGCACCTGCCGGCCCAACACCGTCTCGACCCGGGACTCGTCGGCCTCGTCCTGCCGGCCGGAGAAGGCCAGCACCCTGGAGCTGCGGTCCTCGATCGTCACCGGCGCGTCGATCAGCGCGCTCACCGCGTTGGCCAGACGCGAACAGGTCGCCCGACGGGGTACCGCCGATGGTGTCGCCGGACGTCACCGGCACCACGTCCTCCGCGGTCAGCGACCGGAGCATGGCGGCGACCTGGGTCCAGGCCGCACCCCTGGTCAGTCCGAGCAGCACGATCCCGGCCCGCTCGGCCGCCGCCCTGACCCGGTCGTCGACGTCCACCGGTGCCCGCACCACCAGGGCCGCCACATCCTGGCCGGCGAGCCCGTCGAGCAGCGTCCGCCAGCGGCCCGGCGCCGGCGACGCCGACGGCCAGCACGATCGCCCGCGGCGGCAACAGCGGCGGATCGAGCGGATCGAGGATCACCACCCCGCCGACCCGGCCGGCCGGGCCGTCGACGGCGGCCGCGCCCGCCGGTCCGGCCACCACCTCGAGCACGGTGCGGCCGAGATCGTCCAGCACCCGCCGCAGGCTGGTCCGACTCGATTCGGTCATCCGGGCTCCTCCACCGCGGGGCCGCCCGGTACGGGCCGCCGCCGGCGGTTCGACCCTACGACCGTGGGTGACCGTCACCGCCACCCTCGCCGCCACCCCGCAGCGGACCCGGCGGCACCAGCAGGTACCAGCCGTCGCGGGTGCAGCCGCGGACGGTCCAACCGCCGGCCCAGTCGGTCGACCATGGCCTCCGCGCACCGCGGCCCGCCAGCGGCTTTCCCAGCTCAGGGCGCATCGAGCCGCAGCTGCTCGATGTCCGGCGGCACCCGGACCAGCACCGGCTGCGCACCGGTCGGCGTCCGGCAGGGTGATCGGTCCGTCCGGAGCCGCCGTCGTCGAGTACCGGCACGGCGTCGACCCGCAGCGCGTCGAGCGCCGATTCCGCGAAGTTCCCCGCGGCGGCGTCGACCACGTCGGGCGCCAGCAGCGACCATCGACCAGCAGCCGGTCGCTGCCCTGGCCGACGTTGATCTCGTCGGTCATCTCACCGTAGAAGTCGACCAGGTACTCCACCGGCCGGGCCGCCAGCTTGACGGTGTTGAAGTAGGCGTTGCGGCGGACCAGCGGGTCGAACGTCCAGGTCACGGTGTCCAGGCCGCGATCGAGCGCCCAGGCCCGCTGGTGCAGCTTGAGGGCGTAGCCGATGTGCCGGCCGGCTGCCCGGCTCGGGTGACCCCGGCGATGTGCGAGTGCAGGGACCGGCGGTGGATGGTCGCCGAGGAAGCCGAGGCAGACCCCGACCAACCGGCCGTCGAGCAGCGCGGCCGAGCAGTAGTTGCCGGCGTGCACCATGGCCCGCAGCACCCCGAGGGTGATCACCGGCTCACCCGGTGGCGGACGCCAGATCCGGTCGACGACCTCCAGCACCTGCTGCTGCAACTCGAGCGAGTCGGCCAGCGCCACCTCGATGCCCGACGCCGCGCCGCGGCGGCCGCCGCGGTCCGCGCGGCGCGCACCGGGTCCGGCGTCCCCGGTGGAGGCGATCGTGCGCCGGCCGGCGGTCGTCACCGAGCCGCCGCCGGATCGTCCACCCGTGGGTTGGCCCGCACGCCGTAGTGCACGTAACGGCTGCCGTCGGCCAACGCGTAGAACCGCGCGGGCGTCCAGTTCGGCGCGCCTTCCTGCCGCATCACGAAGGCGCCGTCGGCGTCCACCGGCACCAGCTGGTACTCCTCCGGCTTGTCCTGCAACGCCGCCAGCGGGCCGGTGGTCGTGGCCCGCAGCCGCAGTTCGCCGTCCTGCAGGTAGACCTCGGTGTCCACCCCGGCGCGCGAGTAGCGGCCGAGGTAGCAGCGACAGGTCGCCGGCCTCGACCGGGTTCTCCGGCGGCGCGGCGGCGGCCGGCATGGCGACTCCGGCGAGCTCGGCGAAGATCTCGGTGAACAGGTCCTGGTACAGCCCGCGGGCGTCGCCCCCGTTGGTCAGCAGCGCGACGGCGACATCGGTGCCGGGCAGCACCCGCAGGAACGCCGCCTGGCCGATGGTGCCGCCGTCGTGCCCGACCAGCCGGTGGCCGTCCCAGCCGAACCGGATCCAGCCCAGCCCCCAGGAGTCGCCGAGCGTGGTCGGGTCGGGCAGGTCGACCTGCCACTGCGTCATCGCCTCGGCGCTCTCCGCGGACAGGATCCGGGTGCCGTTCGGCGCCACGCCGCCGGCCAGATGGGTGGCGGCGAACACCAGCACGTCGTGCACCCTGGCGGTGATCAGCCCGGCCGGGCCGGCGCTGCGGGGCAGCACCCAGACCGGCGCCGGCGTCGGGTCGCTCCCCCGGCTCGCCCGATGTGGCCGACCGCCGCGCGGTGCAACAGAGCTTCCTCGGGCAGGGTGACGGTGGCCGTCAACCCGAGTGGCTCGATGATCCGTTCCCGCAGCGCCGCGTCCCAGGTCTTGCCGGTGAGCACCTCGACGATCCGGCCGGCCAGGATGAAGCCGGAGTTGCAGTAGGAGAACGTCGCGCCCAGTGGGTGGTTCTGGCCGATCTCCTGCATCTTCTCGACGTAGCGCTGGACGCAGTCGTCGCCGCGGCCGGTGTCGGTGAACACGTCGCCGTCGATGCCGCTGCTGTGGGTGAGCAGGTGCCGGACGGTGACCGTGCTCGCGACCTCGGCGTCGACCACCGCGAAGTCCGTCGATGAGTCTCGGCGACCGGGGTGTCGAGGGTCAGCTTGCCCTCGTCGACCAGCTGCATGATCAATGTGGTGGTCCACACCTTGGAGATGGACCCGATCTGGAAGAGCGAGTCCGGGGTGGCGTCGACCAGGGTCCGGACCGACAGCAGGCCCGCGGCGACGTCGGTGATCGCGCCGTCCCGCAGGATGCCGAGCGCCGCGCCGGGCACCTTGTGCTCGGCCGAGCAGCGTGCTGAGCCGCTCCCGCCAGTGACCGGCGTCCACTCCTTGCGGGTGGCGATTTCGGTGACGGTCATGACATGCCCTTTCCGGTGCAGTAGGTGGTGACCCAGTCGACGAGCCGGGCCGAGTAGTCGCGACGGTGCGACGGGCGGCCCTCGAGGATGAACAGGTGCGACGCGCCGGGGTAGAGCACCAGCCGGGTGGACACGCCCTGGGCGCGGAGCGCGGCGAACCACTGCTCGGCCTGGCCGGGTGGGCAGCGGTCGTCGTCGGCGCCGTGCAGCAACAGCGTCGGTGTGCGCACCCGACCGACCGACTCCATCGGCGACTGGGCGCGCAGCGCCTCGGCCGACTCCCAGACGTTGGCCAGCAGCGTGGCGCCGAGCAGCGGATGCCCGGCGTCGGAGGCGAGTTCGCTGACCGTGTCGGCGACCACCCCGCCTCCGACCGCGGCGGCGAACCGGTCGGTGTGCCCGGTCAGCCAGCAGGTGGTGTAGCCGCCGTAGCTGTAGCCGGTGACGGCCAGCCGGTCCGGGTCGGCGATTCCCTCGGCGACCAGCGCGTCGACCGGGTCGAGGAAGTCGGCCTGGTCGCCGTGACCCCAGCTGCCCACGTTGCGGGTGAAGTGTTCGGCGCCGTAACCGTCGCTGGCCCTGACGTTGAGCATCAGCACCGACCAGCCCTGCGCTGCCAGGATCTGCTGGTAGCCGTGGCCGAGGTCCGGAACCGGGCTCCAGGCGTTGTGCGGTCCGCCGTGGGCGTCCAGCAGCAGCGGTCCCGGCCCGGTCAGGGCGGGGTCGCGCAACAACCAGCCGTGCACGGTCGACCCGTCGCCGACCGTGAAGGTGCGGGGTTCGGCGGTGAACAGCGCGACGTCCGGCAGGGACCTGGCTGTGTGGTCGGTGAGCACGCGGCGCTCGCCGGTCGTGGTGTCCAGCAGGACGACTTCGCCGTAGCTGTCCGGTCCGGCGACGACGCAGGCCGCCACCGCGGCGTCGGTGGCCACCGACAGCCCGCTGACCGCCTCGTCCGGCTCGCCCAGCACCCGCTCCGGCGCTGCACTGCCGTCCACCGGCACCCGGTACAGGTGGGTGCAGCCGGCGTCCCGGGCGCAGAACAGCAAGTGCTCACCGTCCGATTCGAGCTGCGGTGCGCCGCCCGGGTAGCCCGGCGCCCCCGGCATCACGTTGCGATCCAGCGCACCGGTCAGGTCTGCGACGGCGGCGTCAGCCGGTGGCGTCGGCCAGCAACAGCAGATCGGCGTGCCCGACCTCGGTATCCAGTCGTCCCACCGCCAGCGGGCCGCTGTCGGCGATCGGCCAGCTCACCGGCCCGACCTGGCCGCCCGCCGGGCCGATCCGTCGGTGCTGGGCACCCGGCTCGTCGAGATCGACGACGAACACCGCGCGGCGCCCGTGCGGTCGGCGTCCGGCAGGTCGTCCGCCGAGAACGCCAGCCGCCGACCATCGGGATGCCAGGCCACCGCGCCGACCGAGAAGTCGCCGCGGGTGACTGCCCGGCAGCCGCCGTCGGCCAGGTCGAGCACGTGCACGTGGGGCCGCAGCGAGCGCAACAGCCCGGCGCCGTCGGCCTTGTAGCCCAGCCGGTCGATGACCACCGGCGCATGCGGATCGGGCTTGCCGTCCGGGTCGTCGGTGTCGGCGGCGACCGGCGCGGTGAACGCGATCCGGGTGCCGTCCGGCGACCACACCGCCGCACCGGCCCCGAACGTGAGCTCGGTCAGCTGCTCCGGCTCGCCCGGACCGGTCATGTCCAGCAGGTGCAACTGGCCGGCGTCTCCGGCCTTGCGCAGGAACGCCAGCCGGGTGCCGTCGGGCGACCAGCGGGCCGCCGCGTCCGCCGGACCGCGGGTCAGCTCGCGGGCGTCGCCGCCGTTCGCCGACACGATCCACAGGCTGCGGGTGTCCCGATCCTCGTCTGTGTCCGGGCGGCGCAGGCCGTAGACGACCGTGCGCCCGTCCGGTGAGATCGCCGGGTCGTAGGGCACGGCGAGCCGGTCCAGGTCGTCCAGGGTCAGTCGGCTGGCGGTCGTCACGCTGATACCTCCTCGATGTCCGGGCCGGTGCCCGGGAAGTGACAGGCGGCCCGGTGCGGCCGGGCGGCAGCGTCGACCGTGGGGTCGACGTCGACGCAGATGCCCCGCAGCGGCAGCACCCGCGGACCGACCGGGCAACGCGGGTGGAACCGGCAGCCGGTCGGCGGGTCGTGCGGATCGGCGATGTCCACGTCGAGCTCGTGGTCATCGGCGGCGCCCGCCGGCCGCCCACCGAGCAGCGGCTACCCATCAGCCGGCTGCCCAGCCGGGGCGCGGACTCCAGCAGCGACCGGGTATACGGGTGCTGCGGATCGGCGAGCACCGCCTCGGTCGGGCCGACCTCGACCAGCCGACCCAGGTACATCACCGCGATGACGTCGCTGACGTAGCGCACCACGGCCAGGTTGTGCGAGATGAACAGCATGCGACAGCCCGAGTTCGCGGCGGATCCGCCGGATCAGGTTGAGCACGGCGCCCTGGACCGAGACGTCCAGCGCCGAGGTGATCTCGTCGGCGATCACCACCTCGGGGCGGGCCGCCAATGCCCGGGCCAGCGCCACCCGCTGCCGTTGGCCGCCGGACAGCGCGGACGGCAGCAGCCCGGCCCGGCCGGGGTCGAGCGACACCAGGTCGAGCAGCCGGGCGACCTCGGAACCGCGGGCCGACCGGCCGCGGACCCCTCGCATCGCCTCGGCGATCGACGCCCCGATGCTCATCCGCGGGTCGAGCGAGGAGTACGGGTCCTGGAACACCATCTGCACCGGATGACGTCGGTCGGCGTCGCGGCCGGTCACGTCACGGCCGTCCAGCCGGATGCTGCCCGCGGTCAGCGGCGCCAACCCGACGGCCGCCCTGGCCAGCGACGACTTGCCCGAGCCGGACTCCCCGACCAGGCCGACGACGGATCCCGACGGCACGGTGAGGTCGACGCCGGCCACGGCGTCCAACGCGCGCCGACCCGGTGCCGTACCGCACGGTGACCTGCTCGAAGCGCAGCTCACTCATGGCCCGACCCTCCCCTCGCTGACGCTCGGGTTGGGTTGCGCCATGAAGTGCCGATGATTCGCTCGCTGACGCTCGCTCATGACGGCCCGCCGATCAGCACCGGTTCCGGCCGCACCGCACCGGTCTGCGGGTGCCAGCAGGCGACCCGGTGGCCCACGCCGGGGTCGGCCAGTTCGGGGTCCTCGATCCGGCAGCGGGCGCTGGCCAGCGGGCACCGGTCGGCGAACGCGCAGCCGGCCGGGAACGCGCCCGGCTCCGGTGGCCGGCCGGGGATGGTGGCCAGCTCGGCCTCCCGCGGCGTGTCCATGTCCGGCACCGCGGCCAGCAGCGCCCTGGTGTAGGGGTGGGCCGCGGTGCTGCAGCAGCGCGCTGGACCGGGATGTCCTCGACCACCCGGCCCGCGTACATCACCAGCACCCGGTCGCACACCGCGCTGACCACGGCGATGTCGTGCGAGATCAGCAGCAGCGCCGCGGCGTCGTCGGCGCGCACCCGGCCGATCAGCTCGAGCACGTCGCGCTGCACGGTGACGTCCAGCGCCGTGGTCGGCTCGTCCGCGATCAGCAGCGCGGGCGTGCCCATCAGCCCCATCCCGATCATCGCCCGCTGCCGCATGCCGCCGGAGAACTCGTACGGGTACTGCCTGGCCCGGCGTTCCGGCGCCGGGATGCGGACCGCGCGCAGCCGGTCGACAGCCCTGGTCATCGCGGCGCGCCGGCTGCTGTGCTGGTGCTCCTGCGCCACCTCGGCCAGCTGCCGGCCGACCTTCATCGCCGGGTTGAGCGAGCTCATCGGGTCCTGGAACACCATGGCCATCGAGGTGCCGAGCGCCGCACGCTGCTTGGCCGCCGATCCGCCGAGCAGGCTCTCGCCCTTGAAGTCCAGTCGGGCGGCGTCGACCGCCCCCGGTCGTTCGATCAGCCGGGCCACCGCGAGCGCGGTCAGGCTCTTGCCCGACCCGGACTCACCGACGATGCCGACCGCCTCGCCCGGCGCGATCGCGCAGGGACACGCCGCGGACGGGGGTGATCTCGCCGGCGCGACTGGGAAATCGCACCCACAGGTCCGCGACGTCGAGCACGGCGTCGGCCGCCGGTGTCGGGTGCCGGCGCCACGACCGCCGGCCGGCGCGGCGACCTTGCCGCGGGCGCTGCGGCGGCCGAGCACCGCGGCGGCGGCCTCACCGGTCAGGTTCAGCGAGAGCCCGGCGAGCACCACGGCCAGCCCGGGGCCGAGCGCCGCCATCGGGTTGATATAGATGTCGTTGAGCCCCTCGGCGAGCATCCGGCCCCAGTCGTAGGCGGGCGGCTGCACGCCGACGCCGAGGAACGACAGGCCGGCGAAGGCCAGCAGGCTGCCGGCCGCGGTCAGCGTGGTGTTGACGATCAGCGGCTCGGCGATGTTCGGCAGCACGTGCCGGAACAGCACCCTGACCCGGCCGACGCCGACCACCCTGGCCGCGCTGATGAAGTCCCGGCCGGCCACCGCCGCCGCCAGGGTCTGGGTGAGCCGGGCCAGACCCGGGCGCGAACGCCAGCCCGAGGGCGAGCATCGCGCCGATCGCGCCGACGCCGAAGATGGCCGCGAAGAACAGCGCGAGCAGCAGCCCGGGGAACGCCACCGCGATGTTCACCGCGGCCACCAAGAACCGGCCGACCGCGGCGGCCGAGCACGCTGGGCAGCGACGCCGAGCAGCACTCCGACGACCACGCCGACCAGGGTGGCGCCGAGCGCCAGTTCGAGGCTGAGCCGGGTGGCCACCAGCACCCGCAGCAGGATGTCGCGGCCGAGCGCGTCGGTGCCGAACGGGTGGGCCGCGCTGGGTCCCTCGGACAGCGCGTCGAGGTCCTTGGTCTGCAGCGGCCTCGCCCCAGATGATCGGCGCGAACACGGCCAGGGCCAGCAGCAGGACGGTGGCCACGAACGCCGCCACCCCGGTCGGCGAGCCGAACAGGGCTCGCCACCCTCGCCGGCGCCCTGCGGGCGGGACTCTCCCCGGCTTCTTCGACAGCGACGACAGTGCTGGTCAGGTCGGTCATCCGTCACGCGTCCCGGATCGTCGAGCGCGGGTCGACCAGCGCCAGCACGATGTCGACCACCAGGTTGATCAGCAGCACCAGACGCGCCGTAGACCAGCACGATGCCCTGCACCAGCGGATAGTCCTTGTTGATGATGGCGGTGACCATGGTCGGGCCGAGACCCGGCCAGGCGAAGATGGTCTCGATCAGCACGGTGCCGGCGACCAGGGCGGACAGCAGCAGGCCGCCGATGGTCAGGGTCGCGGTCAGCGCGTTCGGCAGCACATGCCGCAGGTAGACCAGCCGCGGCCGCAGCCGCTTGGCCCGCGCGGTGCGGACGAAGTCCTCGCCCAGCACCGAGAGGGTCTCCACCCTGACGATCCGGGCCAGAGCCGCGGCCGGGCCGACGACCAGGGCGGTGACCGGCAGGATCCAGGAGGTCCAATCGGTCTTGCCGGCGATCGGCAACAGGTCGTATGCGCACCGCGAACACGTAGACCAGCCCGACGCCGAGCAGGAACTCGGGGATGGCCGCCAACACCACCGCGGTCGAGGTGAAACCCAGCTCGGCGAAGCGGTTCCGGCCGCCCCGGGTGAACACCGCCATCAGCGCGCCGATCGGCACCGCCACCAGCACGATCACCACGAACGCGATGACCGCCAGGTTCACCGTGTTCGGCAGCCGGGCGGCGATGGTCTCCCCCACCGGCAGCCGACTGCCCAGCGACACCCCGAGGTCACCGGTGAACAGGTGCCCGAGATACCGGAAGTACTGGACGATCAGCGGGTCGTCCAGGCCCAGTTCGGCCCGCTTGGCGGCGACCAGGGCCGGGTCGGCGGTCAACCCGAGCGCGGCCCGGATCGGGTCGCCCGGCACCAGGTGGATGATCAGGAACGAGAACGTCACCAGCGCCCAGAGCGAGATCAGCAGCCGGATCAACCGACGGCGCAGGAACGCCGGCCACGGGCCGGAGGCCGCGCGCCGCCGCGCTGCGGGCGCGGCCGAGCCGGTCTCGGTGGTCATGGTCATCCGAGCGTTCGGCCCGGCTCAGCCGGTGGTCAGCCGCAGCGACGAACCCCAGATCTCGCCGCCGCTCACCGTTGCCGTGCCGTTCTTGAAGTACGTCGAGGCGTACAGGTCGAACATCGGCACCAGGTCGAAGCTGCTTGTAGAGCGCCACCTCGGCGGCGTCCCACAGGTCGCAGGCCTTGTCCGCGCCGGCCACCGCGGCCTTGCCGGCGTTGGCGGTGTAGTCCTTGTTCTCGATTGCCGAGAAGTTCGTGCCGTTCGGGCACGGCCGGGCCGGAGACGAAAGGCACCGGCTGCGACGGCAGGTTCACCGTGAGCGAGATCCAGGCGGCGTCCCACGCCCCGCTAGCCGAACACGATCTCGTTGAGCTGGGTCGAGGTGATGGTCTTCAGGTTCAGCTGCACGCCCAATGTCCTTCCATTGCTGGGCCAGCAACTCGGCGCCGGCGGTCAGCCCGAGCACCGGCCGTCGGCAGGTAGAGGAACGTCATCGCCAGTTGCTTGCCGTCCTTGACCCGGATGCCGTCGGCGCCGGGCGCCCAGCCCGCTGCGTCCAGCAATGCCTTGGCCTTGTCGGGTCGAACGCCGGCAGGTTGCCGGTGACGGTGTCGGTGGCGCAGGGCTTGGGCGAGATGGTCACCATGCCCTGGGACGGGCCGCCCTTACCGGCGGTGGCGACCTTCTGGATGTCGGCCAGGTTGGTGCCGGTGGCCAGCGCCTCGCGCACCTTGGCGTCGGCAGCCGGGGTGCCCGTCGGCCTGGTTGAACCAGGTCTCGCCGGTCGGCGCGGCCTCGTTGACACTGACCAGGTTGGCCGCGTCCAGCCGCTTGGAATCACCGCCGGTCACCGTGGCCATGTTGACCTCGCCGGAGAGCAGCAGGTTCGCCGCCGTGGTCTGGTTGGTGATGATCCGGACGTTGACCGAGTCCGGCGATCCGGGTTCGGTCACCGTCTGGCCGTCCGGGCCCCAGGTGTAGCCGTCCCGCTTGGTGTAGCTGTAGTGGTCCTCGGCCGCCGCCTCGGACAGCACCCACGGACCGGTACCCAAGGTTTCCTTGGCCAGCTTGGCTGTGGTCGGCCAGGCCGGCCTTGCAGATCATGAAGACGTTGGCCAGGTTGTTGAGCAGGAAGGCATTCGGCTGCGGCCCGGTGACCGTCAACGTGCCCTTGGCGTCGTCACCGACGGCCTTGGTGCCGGGGTCGATGAACACGCCGGTCAGCGGCGACTTGTTCGCCGGGTCCGACACGTAGTTCAGGTTGTCCGCGGCGTCGCTCGGGGTGAACTTCGAGCCGTCGGAGCACGTCACGTCGGGGACCATGGTGAACACCACCTTGTCCGGGCTGACCTTCCAGCTCTTCGCCAGCCCGGACACCGCGGTGCCGTCGGTCTTGTACGAGAGCAGGGTGTCGTAGGCCAGGTGGGAGACGAACCTGGTCACCGACAATGCGGTCATCGACGGATCGAGGTTGCCGGGGTCGTTGGCCAGCGCGATGGTGAACACCCCGCCGCTGGCCGGGGCGCCGGTGGCCTGCCCCGAGGTGATCTGGGGCGCGCTGGACGCGGCGGAGCTCCCGGCCTCGGAGCCGCTGCCGGCGGTGGCCCCGGTGCCGGCGGCCGTGGTTTGCCCAGGTGGTTTGCCCGGTGGTCGGCGCGGCGCTGGTGTCACTGCCCGAGCTGCCGGAGCTGCAGCCCGCGACGGCGAACGCGGTGACCGACAGGATCGCCACGGCGGTACGGATACGACGCACGGGAGCCCTCCAGGGGGACGGGTATGGAATGCCTCATCGTTGGCCGTGCATCTCGGGGAAGCATCGTCCGATCCGACAGACCTGAGCCCTGTTGTTCTGTCCTATCGGCTAGCGGGCCCCGGGGTTGCCTGGCGACTTCCGCGCGGTCCATGGCCCGTCGGAGCCACGCGGCGGGGCCCTGCCGGGTAGCGTGCGGAACGACCCTTCCCGGAAGGAGCGTCGGTGACCGCGAGCCTGTCCTACGCCGAGCTGTACGTGCCCGAGTCCGAGGCCGCGTCCGCGGCCCGACAGCGGGCCGCCGATCTCGGTTGCACCCCGGTGAGCGCCGGGGTCGCCACCGCGCTGACCTTCCTGGCCGCGGCGGTCAGCGCCAAAGCGGTGGTCGAGGTGGGCACCGGCGCCGGGATCAGTGGACTGCACCTGCTTGCCGGCATGGCCCTGGACGGCATCCTGACCACGATCGACGTCGAGGCCGAGCACCAGCGCGCCGCCAAGCAGGCCTTCGGCGACGCCGGGATCGCCACGCGGCCGGACCCGGATGATCAACGGCCGGGCCCTGGAGGTGCTCCCCCGGCTCACCGACGGGGCCTACGACCTGGTGTTCGTCGACGCCGCGAAGGACGAGTACCCGCAGTACCTCCCGGAGGCGATCCGGTTGCTGCGAGAGGGCGGCATCCTGGCCCTGGACAACGCGCTGTGGCACGACCGGGTCGCCGACCCGACTCAACGGGACGCCGAGACCGTCGCGGTCCGCGAGTCCGGCCGGATGATCCGGGACGACGAAACGCTGGTACCGGTGTTGCTGCCGCTGGGCGACGGCTTGCTGGTCGCGGTGAAGCGGGGGCATGAGTTCACGTTCTGCCGCGGCACGCCGTCTGACCGCTGCCGCGCTGCTGGCTGTGCGCTGTCGGCGAGCTGCTCGTCCGGCACCGGCGGGACCGCGGTCGGGCCGACCGAGGTCACCGCCTTCGTCACCGTCCTCCGAGCCCGAGGCATCCTCGAGCCCGGCGCAGACCCAGGTCGTCGGCCGAGCAACCGACGTTCGACCGAAACCACGCCCGACCGAATCGCCGGTGCCGACCGAGACCACCACCGACTCAACGGAATCCGGCTTTCCACCGGGGACGCCCGATCGACCTCGTAAGCCCGCCGCGTCCAAGACCACCGCCACGCTCGGCCCGAGCACCGACGCCGACGGCAAACCCGTGGTGGCCTACTGGCTCGGCAACCCGCCCGCCGACCCGGACACTCCGGGCCCGAAGGGCGGGCCGACCTGCAAGGCCGACAGCCAGTACGTCAACGAGCCGACCACCGGCCTGCAACCGGACGTGGTCAAGGCCTGGGACGCCGCGGTCGCCAAGGCCAAGATGGCCGGCATCACCCTGTGCCTCAACGACGGCAAGCGCAGCAGCGCCCAGCAACTGGCCCAGTTCGCCGAGTACGAGGAGCAGTACGGGAAGGACGTCGCCGAGCAGTTGGTGCTGCCCCCGGATCGGTCGGCGCACGTCCTCGGAGTCGCCGTCGACGCACAGCCGCAGGCCGGCTGGCAGTGGCTGCAGCAGACCAAGGGCTCTCTGGGTTTCTGCCGGCGTTACGACAACGAGGGCTGGCACTTCGAATACGCGCCGCAGTTCAAGACCGCCGGCTGCCCGGAACGGCTGCCCAAGCCGGTCGGCTGATCGCCCGGCGCTCAACCCGGTGCCGCTGAACTGGTCCTGCTGATCGGGGCCGACCGATCAGCGTTCGACGGTCAGGCCCTTGCCCGACCACGGTGATGCCGGACGGTGTCACCGTGTAGCGGTTGCGGTCCTTCTCCGGGTCGACGCCGATGCTGACGCCTTCGGGTACCACTACGTTCTTGTCCAGGATCGCGTTGCGGACCTGGGCGCCCCGGCCGATCCGCACGCCGGGCATGATCACCGAGCCCTGGACGTTGGCGCCGCCCTCGATCCGCACGCTGTTGCTGACCACCGACCGCTCGACCGTGCCGCCCGAGATGATCGTGCCCGGGCCGACCATCGACTCCCGCGCCGATCCGCCCTCGACGAACTTGGCCGGCGGCAGCGACGGCGGCAGGGTCAGGATCGGCCAGTCCTCGTTGTACAGGTTGAAGATCGGGTGCACCGAGACCAGGTCCATGTGCGACTCGTGGTAGGCGTCCAGGGTGCCGACGTCGCGCCAGTAGCCGCGGTCACGGTCGGTGGCGCCAGGGATCTCGTTGCGGGCGAAGTCGTAGCAGTTGGCCCCGCCCTTGTCCACGAACGACGGGATGATGTTGCCGCCCATGTCGTGCACGGAGTCCTCGTCCGCGGCGTCGGCCCGGAGCGACTCGATCAGCGCCTTGGTGGTGAACACGTAGTTGCCCATCGAGGCGTACGCCACCGTCGGGTCGTCCTGCACCGCCGGCGGGTCGGCCGGCTTCTCCAGGAACTGGCTGATGGTCCGGCCGTCCGGCCCGGTCTCGATCACGCCGAACGCGGTCGCCTCCTTGCGCGGCACCCGGATCCCGGCCACCGTGACGTCGGCGCCCGAGTCGATGTGCTCGGCGACCATCTGCGACGGGTCCATCCGGTACACGTGGTCGGCGCCGAACACCACCAGGTAGTCCGGGTCGTCGTCGTAGACCAGGTTCAGCGACTGGAAGATCGCGTCGGCGCTGCCGGTGTACCACCGCGGGCCGAGCCGCTGCTGGGCCGGCACCGGGGTCACGTAGTTGCCCAGCATCTGGCTCATCCGCCAGGTGGTGGTGATGTGCCGGTCCAGCGAGTGGGACTTGTACTGGGTCAGCACGCAGATCCGCAGGTAGCCGGCGTTCACCAGGTTGGACAGCACGAAGTCGATCAACCGGAAGCCGCCGCCGAACGGCACGGCAGGTTTGGCCCGGTCGGCGGTCAACGGCCACAGCCGCTTGCCCTCGCCACCGGCCAGCACGATTCCGAGAACCCTGGGCTTGCCCGCCATGGCTGCGACCATAGCCCGCACGGCCGCCGGCCCGCGCATCGGGCCCCGCCGGGCCGAGTCGGCCCCGGGCCGCTAGATTCGCCGCGTGTGCGCACCGCGATCCTGACCCGAGAGTTCCCGCCCGACGTCTACGGCGGCGCGGGGGTGCATGTCGACTACCTGGTCCGCGAACTCCGCAAGCTGATCGACGTCGACGTGCACGCCTTCGGCGGCGACCGGGACGGCGCCACGGGCCACCGGCCGGCGCCGGACCTGGCCGAGGCGAACTTCGCGCTGGCCACGCTGTCCGTCGACCTGTCCATGGCCGCCGCGACCGGCGACGCCGACCTGGTGCACTCGCACACCTGGTACGCCAACATGGCCGGCCAGTGGTCCAAGCTGCTGTACGGGGTGCCGCACGTGGTCACCGCGCACTCCCTCGAGCCGCGCCGTCCGTGGAAGGCCGAGCAGCTCGGCGGTGGCTACCGGGTGTCGTCCTGGGCCGAGTCGACGGCGTACCACGGGGCCGACGCCGTCGTCGCGGTGTCCCAGGGCATGCGGGCCGACATCCTCGACTGTTACCCGGATCTCGATCCGGGCAAGGTGCACGTCATCCTGAACGGGATCGACACGCAGATCTACCGGCCCACCTACGACCGCACCCTGCTGATCGAGCGCGGAGTGGACCTCGAGGCGCCGATCGCCTCGTTCGTCGGCCGGATCACCCGGCAGAAGGGCGTCGGGCACCTGATCGCTGCGGCGCACGATTTCGACCCCGAGGTGCAGCTGGTGCTCTGCGCCGGCGCGCCGGACACCCCGGAGATCGCCGCCGAGACCGCGGAGGCGGTGCACGCCCTGCAGGCGGCCCGGCCCAACGTCTTCTGGTTCGACGGCATGCTGACCCTCGACCAGGTCAAGCAGGTCCTCTCGGCCTCGACGGTGTTCTGCTGCCCGTCGGTCTACGAGCCGCTCGGCATCGTCAATCTGGAGGCCATGGCCTGCGGTGCGGCGGTGGTGGCCAGTGACGTCGGCGGCATTCCCGAGGTGGTCGCGGACGGGGTCACCGGTGACCTGGTGCACTACGACGAGGCCGACCCGGCGACGTTCCGGTCGGCCTTCGCCGCCGCGGTCAACGCGGTGGTCGCCGACCCCGACCGGGCGGAGCGCTTCGGCGCCGCCGGGCGCGAGCGGGCGGAGACCCAGTTCTCCTGGACGACGATCGCCGAGCAGACCGTCGCGCTGTACCGATCGCTGCTGGGCTGACCGATCCCGACACCGCACACCGCGCGGCCACACCTGGACACAGCACACGCCCGGACCCTGTCAGGGGCCCGGGCGTGTGCACACGGATCAAGCGGCGGTCAGCTGACAACCGCCTTGAGCGCGTCACCGAGGGCATTGGCCTCGTCGGCGGAGATCTCGACGACGAGCCGGCCTCCGCCTTCCAAGGGGACCCGCATGACGATTCCGCGACCCTCCTTGGTCACTTCCAGAGGACCATCCCCGGTACGGGGCTTCATGGCCGCCATCTGCGACTCCCTCCACAACTTCGACTGTTCGAGCACGCCCGCTCGATCCGGCACAGCGCGCCGGACGGGCCAGTCCATTCTTCCCCATCAGTGACCGCCGTGACGACCCAGGTGCCCGGATCGGATCGGTTCGGGGCACGATGGCCCGATGACATCCCCCGACGACGGCCCGCTGCTCGATCCAGCAGGACGGGGCCGTAAGGACTCTCACCCTGCACCGCCCCGCGTGCGTTCAACGCGTTCGACAGCACGCTCAAGGCTGCCTTCCTCGCGGCTCTGCGCCAGGCCGCGGCCGACGCCGACGTGCGGGCCGTGGTCATCACCGGCAGCGGTCGGGCATTCTGCGCCGGGCAGGATCTCAAGGAACACCTGCAGTTGGTCGCCGCGAACGATCCACGGCTGGCCGACACGGTCAGTGAGTTCTTCAATCCGGTGGTCCGGCTGCTCGCCGACATGGGCAAGCCGGTGATCGCTGCGGTCAACGGCCCGGCGGCCGGTGCCGGGACGGGCCTGGCCGCCGCCTGCGACCTGCGGGTGGCGGCGCGCTCGGCGGTGTTCCGCACGTCCTTCGCGGGTGTGGCGCTGTCGGCCGACACCGGGCTGTCCTTCCACCTGCCGCGGCTGGTGGGTGCCGGCCGGGCCATGCGGATGCTCCTGCTGGATGAACCCGTGACCGCCGAGACGGCACTGGACATCGGCCTGGTCGACCAGGTGGTCGACGACGCGGAGTTGCCCGGCGGTCGCGGCGCGCTGGCGGCCGAGCTGGCGGCCGGGCCGACCGCTGGCGTTCGGTTGGATCGCCCGGTCGGTGCGGTTCGCGGCCGGCGAACACCCTGGACGCGGCGCTGGACTTCGAGGACCGCGCCCAGGCCGCCTGCTTCGCCGGTGCCGACCATCGAGAAGCGATCCGGGCCTTCGTCGACAAGCGGCGCGCCGACGTTCACCGGGAGCTGACCAGCGGGCGGGCCCGATCGTCCGCCGCCCGGGTTCACCTCACGTACCCTGAACCTGTGGGTCCCATGGGAGAGCTCGGCGCGCTGTTCAACCCTGGCATGCGCCACGAGATCGCGGAGCGTCAGGCCAAGGCCATCCGCCGCGAAGAAGAGGGCAATGCCCGCGATGGCGACCTCCGCATCGACCTGGCATCAGGCGTCGCGGTGATAAGCGTCCCGAACGTGACCGCCCCGCAGGCCCCCTCCACCGGTGACGCCGACGGTGAGGACCACTCCGACGACGAAGAGGACGCCGACGATGACGCCCCGTCGGGTGACTGACCTGCACCCGGTGTGGCCATGACCGGGCTCGGGCTGGTCTGGCTGATCGCCGGCGTGGTCATCGCCGGCACCTGGCTGGCGTCGGTGCTCACCCGCGACAGTTCGTGGGTCGACCGGATCTGGTCCATCGTTCCGGTGGCCTACCTCTGGGTCTTCGCCGCCACCTCCGGGTGGGATGCCCGGGTCGTCCTGATGGCCGTGCTGGTGACCCTCTGGGGTATCCGGCTCACCTACAACTTCGCCCGCAAGGGCGGCTACTCCGGCGTCGAGGACTATCGCTGGCCGATCCTGCGGGCGCGGATGCGGCCGTGGCAGTACCAGGTCTTCCAGTTGCTGTTCATCTCGGGCTACCAGAACGTGTTGCTGGTGCTGATCACCCTGCCGGCCTGGACGGCCGGTCAGCACCAACGTCCGCTCGGTGTGTGGGACTGGCTGCTGGCCGTGCTGTTCCTGCTGTTGCTGACCGGCGAGACCGTCGCCGATCAGCAGCAGTGGGAGTTCCACCAGCGCAAACGGGCCGCCCGGGAGGCCGGTCAGCCGATCGGAATCGGGTTCCTGTCCAGCGGCCTGTTCCGGTACAGCCGGCACCCGAATTTCTTCTTCGAACAGCTGCAGTGGTGGGTCGTGTTCGGCTTCGCCGTGGTGGCGGCCGGAAGCCCATGGCAGCCGACTGTCCTCGGTGCCGTGTTGCTCACGCTGCTGTTCGTCGGCTCGACGCTGTTCACCGAGTCGCTGTCCGCGGCCAGGTACCCCGAGTACGTCAACTACCGTCGCCGCACCTCGATGCTGATCCCGTGGCCACCACGGTCGGGTCGTCGGCTCCGCAGCCCAGCCGTCGGGACTGACCCTACCGGCTCAGGCGCTCGCGCGCCAGCACGACGCAACATGGTCATCGACCATGCCGG
>CAWIAR010000001.1:0-202901 GCA_963834185.1 uncultured Actinomycetota bacterium | reverse complement strand
ACCAGTTCGAAGCAGGCGAGCAATTCCTCTATGCGCGAGGCGCGCGGGTTCGGGGCCCGCGCGCGCGCCCCTGTCCCCCGCGCCGCTCGGCTTCGACACCCGGCGCTGGTCAGCGGGCGTCGAACGGATCGGGCCATCCGTTGGAAAACGTGGGCTCGCGCTTTTCCGCAAAGGCGCGGGGGCCCTCGAGGAAGTCGCCCGACAGCAGGACCCGGTGGATCACCGCTTCGTAGTAGCGCTGCTGCTCGGCCATCATCGCGTTGTCGCCAGAACTTCAGGACCTGCTTGGTGCCCATGACCGCGGCCTGGCGGTTGCTGGCCACCATCTCGGCCTTGGCCAGCGCGGCCTCCATGAGCTGGTCGGTGCGGCACGACCTTCTGGACCAGGCCGAGTCGGAAGGCCTCCTCGGCGGTGAGCCGGTCCCGCTGAGCATCAGGTCCATCACTGCGCCCATCGGCATCAGCCGGGGCAGCACGTTGACCGCGACGCCGGCCAGGATGCCGCGCTTGACCTCGAAGACGCCGAACCACGCGTTCTCCGAGGCGATCCGGATGTCACAGCTGATGGCGACCTCGAGGCCGCCGGCGATGGCCAGGCCGTTGATCGCGGCGATCGTGACTTCTCGCTGGCCGCCAGGCCGCCGATGTCCGGGTCCTCGACACGGCCGCCCGGGTGCCCGGGACGGCCCCCTCGGCCATCTCCTTGAGGTCGCCGCCGGCGCAAAACGCCTTGTCACCCGCCCCGGTACGATGACCACGTACTGCTGCGGGTCCTCCTGGAACTCCTCATCGCGTCCTGCAGGTCGGCCATGACC
Source organism: uncultured Actinomycetota bacterium (assembly GCA_963834185.1). Classification (GTDB taxonomy): domain Bacteria; phylum Actinomycetota; class Actinomycetes; order Mycobacteriales; family Nakamurellaceae; genus Nakamurella. Next base: position 202,086 of record CAWIAR010000001.1, on the reverse strand, counting down.
GTGCCGCCGAGGGAGTTCATCCGCTCGGGGCGGTTGATGGTCAGCACCGTGAAACGGTCCTGCTTGTCCACCAGCAGATCAGGCACCCTTGCCTCCAGCTCAGCGCGAACGATTCGATGACTTGCTAAGGATGGAACCATTTGCCAGTCCTGCGCGCAAGAGTTGGCCGGTCACGGCTGCATCCGTGCGGCGGATCGGGGCTCGTTCTTCGAGGCATTGACGTCCGTCGAAGTATGGATCACAGTGGCTAGCAGTTCGCGGCACCATCGGAGCCCGATCGGTCGCGAAGGCGGAGGTGGGGTGTCCGGGGAGCCGACCGTCGGAGGATGGTCCGGCGTCGAGAAGCGGGTGGTCCTCGCTGCATTCCTGTGCCTGGTGCTGATAGCCGGGTGGACGAACTACTCGTTGCCGCTGTACTTGGCCGAACTCACGGCGCGGGGGATCCCACTCAGTCATGCCGCCGCCGGAACCAGCGTGCTCTTCGTCGCCGGCGCGCTCGGGTCGCTCCCTGTCGGGCGGGCTCTGGCCCGGGTCGAGCCGCGCATGATGGTGCTCGCCGGTGGTCTGGTCGGAGGGCTCTCGGTCGCCGGGATCGGCCAGGTGCATGCCGAGGTGCCGGCCCTCTTGTGCTACGCGGGCATGGGATTGGCATTCATTGCGCTGGGAACGCTGCCGCTGACCACCGCGGTCGTCAGGGTCACCACTCCGCGGTCGCGCCCCGGCGCTCTGGCACTGTCGACGATCGGCATCTCCGCCGGAGGAGTGCTGGCTGCACCGGTGTTGTCGTGGCTGTCGGGCCGTTGGGGCGCCCGCCCGGCCGCAGTGCTGTGCGGCGTCGTGCTCTTCGTCGTGGTGACGGCAACGGCGCTGTGGCTGATGCCTCGAGCGCCGGTCCTGGTCGGCCCCGAAGCCGCGTCGGCGTCGCCGGGAAGAGCAACGCACTACCTGCGCCGCCGCTCCTTCTGGCTGCTCGGGGCGGCGTTTGCGGTCTATTTGACGGCACAGATCGGTTCTCTCACGCACATCGTTCGCCTCGGCAATGAGCACGGGCTCCCGGTCGCCGGGGTGTTGGTACCGACGGTGACCGCCGCGGCCGTGCTCGCGCGCTTTGCGACAACGGCGGCGCTCAAGGTGATACCGCTGTGGAGGTGGACGTGGTTGGTCTTCGTCGCGCAGGCTGTGGCCCTCAGCGTCCTGGTCGCAACCACTGGCGTCGCCGGCGCGCTGTCCGGCGCCGTCCTGCTCGGGTTCGCGGTCGGCTGCACGCCGCTGCTCATGCCGCTGACGCAGATCGATGCGTTCGGCAGCATCGACTTTCCCAGGATCAGTGCTGGACTCGGGATCTTCGCCGCCCTGGGTCAGGCCGTCGGACCGGTCCTGCTCGCGGTGGTGCACGACGCCGATGCCGGCTATGGAACGGCGTATCTGCTCGCGGCCGCGCTGTCCCTGTTCGGTGCTGTTCTGGCCGGCTTGACAGGTCGACTCGTTCGATCACGGAACGCCGCGTAATCGTGACCTGTGGAGTGTCGGTGTCCCCTTGACTGTGATTCGAATGACCCCTACGTTACCTAGCAGTTCCAGACTTCTATAACTATCGCTTGACGCCGACAGAGCCGATCGCCCGAAGGAGCGTGGTCGAGTGACCGCCGTGCCACCGGCAGGGTCTGCTACCAGCGTTCCGATCCTCGACATCGAGGGTCTGGGGAAGACTTTCGGCGGCTTCCATGCGCTGCGTGACGTCACGTGTTCGATCACCAAGGACGAGATCCTCGGAATCATCGGGCCGAACGGGGCGGGAAGACCACCCTGTTCAACCTGATAGCCGGTGCCTTCAAACCCACTTCGGGCACCATCCTTTCGACGGCTCGACCATCACGGCTCCCCCCGCATCGGCGCCTGCGCAAGGGCATCGCCCGGACGTTTCAGCTGATCCGACCGTTCGGTCGATGACCATTCGGGACAATGTGATGACGGCGGCGTTCGGCAGCGGAGCGAGCCGCCGCGAGGCGCGCGAACGCAGTGACGAGATGCTCGACCGACTCGGACTCACCGCCCTGGCCGAAAAGCCGGCGGCCGGGGTCAACGCCGTCGAGGGCAAACGGCTGGAGGTGGCCAGAGCACTGGCGACCAAGCCGAAGGTGATCCTTCTCGACGAGATCTTCAGCGGCCTCAACACCGACGAGGTCGACGAGCTGGTCGGCATCGTCAAGCGGGTGCGCGCCGACGGCGTCACCGTCCTGGTCATCGAGCACAACGTGCGGGCCATCCGGTCGTGGCGGACAGAGTCATGGCGATCGATGCCGGACGTCTGGTCAGCGAGGGATCGGCTGACCACGTGCTGGCCGATCCTCAGGTGATCGAGAGCTATCTCGGTGGTGCTCATGCCGGCGCCTGAACTGATTGTCAAGGACCTGTCTGTGCGTCGGGGCGCGCTCCGGGTGGTGCATGCCGTGAGTCTCACGGTGCCGGAGCACTCCATCGTCGGGCTGCTCGGGCTCAACGGCGCGGGCAAATCGAGCCTGTTGGCCTGCCTGGCGGGCGATCTGCCGGCCGAGGAGGGTTCGATATCGCTCGGCGGAGTCGACCTGTCACGCGCCAGTTCTTGGGACCGGTGCCGGGCGGGAGTGGTGCTGGTGCCGGCCGGACGACAGCTGTTCACCTCGCTGAGCGTCGTCGACAACCTGCTGGTGGGCGCCCACCTGCGAACCAAGGCCGAACGGGCAGAGAGTCTCGACGAGATGTTCACCCTCTTCCCGATCCTGGCCGAGAAGCGGGGTCAGGAGGCCGGTGACCTCTCCGGTGGTCAACAGCAGATGTTGGCGGTCGCGCGTGGCCTGATGGCGCGGCCGAAGATCCTGATGCTCGATGAGCCATCCGAGGGGTTGGCCCCGGTCGTCGTCCAGCAGATGTTCGAGGCAATCGCCCGGCTCCGCGACGAGAAGGGGCTGGGGATTCTATTGGCCGAACAGAATGCCGGTGTTGTCGGCATTCTCGACTCGATCACCATGATGCAGAGCGGTGTGATCAGTGAGACGCGTGCGGTCGAGGCGACCGATACCGAAGGAATCGCGCACTACATGTTCGGCAGCTGACGAGGCCGCCGGAGCACGACATCCGGTCAACGCCGACCGAATCGGCGCCGGGACACCCATCTCAACGACGAGTTCAGGAGAAGGCACCATGAGAGCACGGTCTTCAGGCGCTGTGATCACGGTGATCGCGGCGTGTTCGGCAATGTTGCTGGCCGCGTGCGGCGGCCAGGCTTCGTCCGGCGGCGGCGGTGGCGGCGCCACGACGGCAGCCAGCGGAAGCGCCGGTGGTGGTGGCGGCTCGGGCGAGACCATCATCATCGCGAACATCACCGACTTCAGTGGCGTCCAGTCGCCCCTGGGCATCGACGAGAACGCCGGGCTGCAAATGGCGGTGGACGAGATCAACGCGGCAGGCGGGATCAAGTCCCTCGGCGGCGCGAAGCTCGAGGTCAAGAAGTACGACACGGAGAGCAGCCCGGACAATGGCGTGACCCAGGCCAACAAGGCGCTGGCCGATGGGGCCAAGGTAGTAGTCGGCGGCGAGATCTCGGACATGGTGTTGGCGGCCACCAACGTGACACACCGCGCCGGCGTTCCGTGGCTGACCCCGGGTGGAACCGCAGCACAGATCACCTCGCGCGGCTTCAACGACGTCTTCCAGGTGGTCGCGAACACCGATCAGAACGCGCAGGCGTACCACGACGTGATGAAGTTCGTCGCCGGCAAGCTGAGCCTGTCCGCTCCCGTGACGATGGGCCTGTCGTACAGCGACACGACCTACGGCAACAATCTGCACAACGGGTTCGGCAAGGCGAACGCCGATGGGTTCTTCAAGATCACCACCGAGGTTTCCTATCCGCTCTCGCAGGCAGCGGACCTGTCGTCGATCGCGGCCAGGATGGCCTCCAATTCACCGGCGGTCCTGTACAACGAGGGCTATCCCACGGACGGGCTCAACCTCGGCCGGTTGTTCTCCGAGAAGGTCACCACCACCGCCAAGATCTTCCTGTCGACCGGAACTGTGGACGTCATCCTCAAGGAACTGGGCGCCAAGGGCAATGGCATGTTGTTGTCGTCCGGCCCGCGGGCAGAGTTCAAGGGCATGCCGGACTCAGTTCACCAAGGCCAATGACGCCTTCAAAGCCAAGAACGGCAAAGGCATCACCAGTTCGGCTGTCATCGGCTATGAGGCCGGCAAATTCATCCAGCAGGCTCTCGAAAAGGCGGCGAGCTCGAAGGGCGCCGACATCGCCGCCGCACTGCACCAGGTCGAGCTGACCCACGACACCGGCAACCTGAACCCCCAGGACACGCTGTCGTTCAACGAGAACGGCGCACTCAAGGAGCCTCCGGTCTTCTTTGTCCAGATCCAGGACGCCAAGGTCGTGGGGCTCTATCCGGAGGCCATCGCCGGCGGGCGATCCGATTCCGTACCGGAGCTGATCAGAGCCCGGCGCGCTGGGGGTGAACGCCTCACCCCCGGCGCGTCAGCCGAATCGACCAGGCCACGCCTACGGGCCCAACTCGGGAGGGGTGCACCGCCGGCATGCTGTTCCAACAATTGCTCATCGTCGGTCTACTCACCGGCGCCGTCCTCAGCCTGATCGGCGTCGGCTTCACCATCGTGCTCGGCGTCGGCAAGATCGCCAACTTCGCGCACGGCGCCTTCGTCGGTGTCGGCATGTACGCGGGGTACTGGTCGGCGCAGATCCTCGGGCTCAACCCGTATCTCATGCTGATCCCTGGAGTCCTGGTGTTCGGCCTCATCGGATGGGGGGTGGCCGAACTCTTCGAGTGGCGCGGTCGCAAGGTCGGAGAGATCGGCGAACTGCTCGTCGGGCTCGCGTTGTTGCTGCTGATCAACGGCAGCCTGGCGGTGATCTTCGGCTCCGATCCGCGCACGGTCCAGACCGTCGACCTGGGCTCGGTCAAGATCGCCGGGTTGACCATCGCGAACACCGAGATCATTGCTGCTGTATTCACTCTCGTCGTTGCGGCCGGCACGTACATCTTCGTCCGGGTCTCGCGCTGGGGACGGGCCCTGCGAGCCGTTGCCGAGAACCCTTCGGCTGCCGGCTTGTACGGAATCCGGGTTCCGGTCGCACAGCGCGCCGCTGTCACCGTGTCCGTTGTCCTTGCCGGCATCTCCGGCATGGTGATCTCGCCGTTCTCGGTGATGACCCCAGAGGTCGGTACCTCGTTCCTGATCTCTGCATTCGCGGTGGTCATCATCGGCGGAATCGGCAACACCGTCGGTGCGGTGATCGCCGGGCTCGGCATCGGGGTCGTCAATTCGATGGCGGCCGGTTACCTCTCGTCGGTCTGGACGACGCTGGTTCCGCTGTTGATCATCTTGGCCTTCCTGCTGGCCCGTCCGAACGTTGCCAGCCGATGAAGGGATCGAGCTCCTTGTTAGCCAGTTACCGGACGCCGGCCATCGGTCTGGTCGCCCTGCTGGTGGTCGGATGGGTGGCGATGGCCACGCTCGACACCGCCACGGTCAGCATCCTGGTTCTCGCGCTGTACTACGCCATCGCCGGCACCTCGTTCAACTTCCTGTACGGATCGCTCGGTGTCTTCTCCCTCGCCCAGCCCATCTTCCTTGCGGTCGGTGGCTACACCGGGGTCTATCTGTACAACACGTATGGAATCTCGCCCTGGATCTCGCTGTTCATCGCACCGGTCGTGGCGGCCATCGTTGCGCTGCCGGTGGCGCTTGCGGCCGTCCGCGCCGGCGGCGGGGCGGTGCTCACCGCGCTCATCACGTTGATCATCTCGCAAGCGATCCTGCCGATCCTGATCGTCATCAAGCCGCTCGGTGGCGCCGTCGGCATGTACGTGACCCTCCAGGAGGAGCCGAAGGCCGTCGACATGCAGTTCGCGGACCCTGCGGTGTTCGGCCAGATCTTCCTGATCCTCAACGTCGTCATGATCGCGTTCCTGATCATCTGGCAGCGAAGCAAACTCGGCTACTTCGCCACCGCGATCAAGGACGCCCCGATCGCAAGTGCGGCCATGGGCGTGCCGAACTCGCGTATCAAGATCCTGGTGTTCTGCATCGCGGCCATGATCGCGGCGCCGGCCGGTGTGGTCTATGCCCAGTACAACCTGCTCACCACACCCGATCTGTTCCTCGGACCGACGGCCCTGTTCCAGGTGATCGTGGTCGCGTTGGTCGGTGGTGCCGCTCGCCCATGGGGAACGCTGCTGGGCGCCGTCGTCATGGTCTATGTCTCCAAGACGGTCAGCGACTTGGCGAACGGCGCGCCGGGTATCGGCCCGCTGACCTTCGCCGCCGTGTTCGTGATCATCGCGTTGGTCATGCCGAGGGGGTTCTCGGGAACGTGGGCCGCGCTGGTCGCGAAGCGTCAGGGTTTCAAGGGTGGAGCTATCGCGACCACCGGCGTCACCATCGAGCTGCCGCCACGTGACGCCACCACCGCGGAGGCGACCGCGGACCCCGACGCGCTGCTCGACGGCGCCATCGACGACGGCGATACCGACGACGGCGTCATCGAACCGACCCGGGACACGACCGGGGAGCCGCAGGGCTCCGGGGCACGACACGAGGGCTGACCCTGCGGGTCGACATCCGTTGCCGGCCTGTGGCCGGCCGGTCGAGGCAATGGTGATGCGGCGAAGGGACGTTTGGTGCGCGCGACGGTGGATGGCACTCGCCTCGAGTTCGACCTCGTCGGAGCCGGGCCGCTGGTGACCGTGACCCCCGGCGGGCGCTTCGATCGGCACACCCCTGGGATACCCGAGTTGGCCGTCCGGCTCGCCGATCGATGCACGGTGCTGACGTGGGACCGGCCCAATTGTGGGGGTTCGGCGGTCCGGTTCGACGGAGCGACCGAGTCCGAGATGTGGGCGGACGTCCTGGCGGGCCTGGTTGAGCACATCGATGTCGGACCTGCGGTCGCCTGCGGCGGATCGGCCGGCGCCCGGGTGAGCTTGCTTGCGGTGCAGCGGCATCCATCGTCGTTCCAGGCGGCGGTCGTGTGGTGGGTGAGCGGCGGCGTTTACGCTCGGCTCAACCTGGGCCAGGTCTATGTGCTTCCGGTCCTTCGCGCCCTGCAGGCGGGCGGAGTGGACGACATGCTCGAACTGCCCGACTGGAGCGCCCTGGTTCGTCGGAGCCCGGAGAACGGAGAGATCATCCGCCGGCTCGGTGCCGGGGCCCTGCTGGACGTGTTCGAACGCTGGGCGGGCGACTTCCTCGGCGACTCAGCGGTGGTCGGCCTCCCGACCGAACGCCTGCGATCGATCGACCGGCCGGTGCTCGTGCTCAGCGGTGGCCCGTCGGACTTCGATCATCCGGTCGCGGCTGCCGCCTGGGTGGCCGAGCAAGTGCCACTCGGGGTCTTGGCGAGTCCCCCATGGCCGCAGGACGAATGGCTGCGCCGTTGTGCCATCCAGGCCGACTCCGACGACGGGAGCATTCGGCTGTTCGAGGGCTGGCCGGAGGCGGCGGACGTCGTAGCCAGGGCAGCCGGCCACGGGCTCGGGGACGGCTGATCGGCTCGATGGACCATGCGCGGCCGCGGACCATGACGGTCCCGCAAATCACCCATGGACCGAAGGACTCACCAGGTGAGCAGGACGACTTCCTGCCCTACCGCGACGCCGCCGTCGTTCGGCCGCGGCCGAATTCGATTGCGTCGGCGGTTGTTCGGGTTCGACTTGAGGTCGACCATTCCGTCCCGAACCGGGCGCGGACCGGGTGCGACCGTCCACAGTTCGCTCGCGATGGACTGAAGGACGTCGCGCCGGAGGGTGTAGTAGAAGTTCCGACCCTCCTTCCGCACGGAGATCAGACCGGCCTGGGCAAGGATCTTGGTGTGGTACGAGACGGTCGGCTTCGAGATCGGCAGCGTCTGCTCGAGCCTGCTACAGGCGAGCTCATCGACCTCGGACATTTGCTGGATGATGCTCCAGCGCACCGGATCTCCGAGTGCCTTGAACAGGTCGGTGGTAGCGACCGACGATCCGTCCACTGGATCCTCCCCTCCGCGGTCGACCTGCGATCGCGTCACACTGATGCTCCCGGTGGTGCTACGCGACCTTGGGTGCACCGGTGTTCGAGTATTTAGCTTACAACACAGTTTGATTGGTTTGCGAGTGACAAATCGTCGCGCCGCCTGCGCGCCTCACTCTCCGGTGAAGATCGGTGGCCGATGGTTGCGCCGGGCTTCGATGCCCTCGTGCAGGTCGGCCGTCGCCATGGTGATCGGCTGGGCCAGCGCCTCCCACTCGAGTGCTGCGCTCATCCCGTTGGCGGCATGGGCGAGTCCGGACTTCGTCAGCCGGGTTGCGATCGGGGCCGCCCGCGCGATGGTGGCTGCGACTTCGACGCTGCGGCCGACGACGTCGTCGGCCACTCCGTTGACCAGCCCCCAGGACAATGCTTCCTTGGCATCGACCTGCCTGCCCGTATAGAGCATTTCTCTGGCTCTGGTGATCCCGATCGCCTCCGGCAGCAACCTGGTGGTGGCGATTCCAGGGTGAGTCCCGAGATGGGTGAACGGTGCGCTGAAGGTGGCGGTGGGGGAGGCGTAGCGCAGATCGCACACCAGGGCGAGTGCAAGGCCCGCTCCGATCGCGGCCCCGTTGACCGCGGCGATCACCGGAAACGGCAGCTCGCGCGCGGCCAGCCAACTCTTGTAGAACGGAAGCATCTTGGTCCGCAGCTTGTCGGGCGTGATGTCCCGTGATGCGCCCGGATCCAGCCAGGACAGGTCGGCACCGGAGCAGAAGGTGGGCCCCGCGCCGGTGATGACCAATGCGCGGACCTTGCTGTCCTCGGCGAGTTCGTTCATCGACTCGGTCCACGCCTTTTGGAGCTCGGCAGTCATGGCATTGCGGATGTGCGGTTGGTTGAGGGTCAACAGTCTGACGCCCTCGGTCGGGGTCGTGAGCAGCACGGGGAGAGCGGCCATGAGATCACTGCTCCTGTTCGAAGATCCGGTCGCCGGGCGACGGCAGTCAACTGTAGAACGCCGTTACCCGAGGCGGTGGTGCGCACGTCGAGAGGTCAATTGTATAGTTGCAATCCTATCTAAGTAACGTCCGAAACTCCAAGCGTCCTGCATGTGTCGACCGCACGTAGGTGGTTGCGACCACCAGACCGGGCAGATCGGAGTCCTGATGCGCATTGGTGCTGTCTTTCCCCAGAATGAGATCCCCGCGGATCGTGACGCCGTACGGGCCACGGCGCTGGGTATCGAGGAGGTCGGGTTCAACCACGTCGTCGCCTTCGACCATGTCGTCGGAGCCGATCCGGCGCAGCATCCGGAAGGGCCGGGTTTGTTGCCCACGACGGTCGACGGCAGTACATGGGCCTACACCGACCAGGACCCGTTTCATGAGCCGCTGGTGCTGTTCAGCTTCATCGCCGCGCTGACGAAACTCGAACTCGTGACGGGCGTTCTCGTGCTTCCCCAGAGGCAGGCGACCCTGGTGGCCAAGCAGGCCGCCGAAGTGGATGTGTTGTCCGGCGGCCGACTGCGACTGGGCGTGGGCTCCGGGTGGAATGCTGTCGAATATGAGGCGTTGGGGCAGGACTTTGCCGACCGCGCAGCACGTATGGAGGAGCAGATCGCGCTCATGCGTGCGCTCTGGACCCGGCCGGTTCTCACCTTCTCCGGTCAGTGGCACGAGGTGAACGGGGCGGGCATCAACCCCCTTCCGGTGCAGCGCCCGATCCCCGTCTGGATCGGGGCCAGGCCCCGTGGTCGTGCGCTCCGACGCATCGGCATCCTCGGCGACGGCTGGATCACCATGGATGTCCCTGGTCCGCGGTTCGACGCTGCGTGGCAGGAGGTACGGGCTGCCGCGGAGCGGGCCGGTCGGGATCCGGACTCCATCGGGCTCGAAGGCCGGGTCAGCTGGGCGGACGGAGATCTCGGTCGGATCAGAGCAGAGAGCGACGGATGGCGCGAGCGAGGAGCCGGTTACGTCAGCGTCTCCACGCTGCGCGGCGGACTTCGGGGAGTCGACCAGCATCTCGCTGCCCTGGCCGCCGCTTTCGAGGTGATGCGCGGTTGATGTTCGCGTCGCCTTCAACCCGGAGATGCTCGCCCGTCCGAGGGAGGCCGACTCACAAAGTCGGATAGAGCGGGAATCGCTCGGCCACCGCCCGGACCCTGGCCTGCAAGGATTCGAGCAACGGAGGGTCCAACGGCCCCACCGGGGCGGTCAACGCGGTGGCGATGATGTCAGCCACCTCGCGGAACGCAGCCTCGTCCAGACCTCTGGTGGCCAGCGCAGGCGTGCCGATCCGCAGCCCTGAGGTGACCATCGGCGGCCGCGGGTCGAACGGCACCGCGTTGCGGTTGACGGTGATTCCGACCTCGTGCAGCCGATCCTCGCCCGCCTTGCCGTCCAGGTCGGAGTTGCGTAGATCCACCAGCACCAGATGCACGTCGGTTCCGCCGGTCAGCACGGTGACGCCGGCACCGGCCACGTCGTCGGCGCCCAACCTCTCGGCCAGGATCCGGGAACCGGCCAAGGTGCGCTCCGCCCGCTCGGTGAACGACGGGTCGGCGGCCATCTTGAACGCCACCGCCTTGGCCGCGATCACGTGCTCGAGCGGGCCCCCCTGTTGTCCTGGGAACACCGCAGAGTTGACCTTCTTGGCCAGATCGGGGTCGTTGGTCAGGATCACGCCGCCGCGCGGACCGCCGAGGGTCTTGTGCGTCGTCGTCGTGGTCACGTGCGCGTGCGGCACCGGGCTCGGGTGCAGCCCGGCGGCGACCAGCCCGGCGAAATGCGCCATGTCCACCAACAGATAGGCGCCGACCTCGTCGGCGATCTCCCGGAACCGGGCGAAGTCCAGCTGCCGCGGGTACGCCGACCAGCCGGCGATGATCAGCTTCGGCCGGTGCTCCCGGGCCAGCGCGGCCACGTTGTCCATGTCGACGCGGTGGTCCTCCTTGGACACTTCGTAGGCGACCACGTTGTACAGCAGGCCCGGAGAAGTTGATCCGCATCCCGTGGGTCAGGTGGCCGCCGTGCGCGAGCGAAAGCCCCAGGATGGTGTCGCCCGGCTTGATCAGCGCCTGCATCGCCGCGGCGTTGGCCTGGGCGCCGGAGTGCGGCTGCACGTTGGCGAACCCGGCGTCGAACAGCGCCTTGATCCGGGCGATGGCCAGCCGCTCGATCTCGTCGACGAACTCGCACCCGCCGTAGTAGCGGCGGCCCGGGTAGCCCTCCGCGTACTTGTTCGTCAACACGCTTCCCTGCGCCTGCATGGACGCAACCGGGGCGAAGTTCTCGCTCGCGATCATCTCCAGCGTGTGCTGCTGTCGGTGCAGTTCATCGGTGATGTATCCGTAGACCTCCGGATCGGCCTCGGCGAGCGGGGCGTCCAGTCCGGGCCAGGCGGTGGCTGGATCGGTAGGCGTGGCAGTGCTCATCCGCGTGCTCCTCGAGGCTGCTGGGACGGGCGACCACCCGTCGGCGGCACAGGTCCGCTCCTACCGTAGTCAGCCAACGGGGTGCCACCCAGCCGGCCGCACCGAGCTATGGCGGGCGACCGGCAATCATCGCGTAGCCGCCGCCTGCGGCTGCAGATCTTCCCGACCGTCGTCGCCGCCCCCGGTAACGATCCAGTCAAGGGGCTATCGGGCCCGGACACCGCGCGGTTATGGTCCCGGTCAAGTTCCCGCGCGGCGGCACAGCCGTGCGTGCCGGAGCTTGCGCTACTGCCGTCCCGCCCGGACAACCCGTGGCTGGCGGTACCCGCCCGGGATGGATCCGGTCGGTCGACGACATCTGGAGGTACGAGAGCGTGAGGCGTCAACGCTGGTTGGTGGCCGGACTGGCCGCCACCGTGGCGGTCTCGCTGGCAGCATGTGCCAGCTCCGACCGGGACAGCAACACCACGACGAACACGGCGGCGGCCACCACCGCCGCCACCACCGCAGCCAGCGCCACCGACACCGGTGCCGCGACGGGATCCGCCAGCGAGAGCGCACCGGGCAGCGACACCGGATCGGCGGCACCGTCCAGCGGGGGCGGCGGCGGTGAGACCGACCAGACCTTCACCTTCGGTGCTGCCGGTGCCCCGTCGGTGCTCGACCCGCTGTACGCCACGGACGGCGAGACGTTCCGGGTGGTCCGGCAGATGATGGAGGGCCTGGTCGGCTTCAAGCCGGGTACCGCCGACGTCGAGCCGCTCTTGGCCGAGTCCTGGGAGGCGTCGTCGGACGGCCTGACCTGGACCTTCAAGATCCGCCAGGGAGTCAAGTTCAGCGACGGCACCGACCTGGATGCCAAGGCCGTCTGCTACAACCTGGACCGCATGTACGGCCAGACCGGCGCCGGCGTCGACCCAGGCCCAGTACTGGTCCGACACCATGGGCGGGTTCAAGGGTCAGAAGGACGACGCCGGCGAGCCGATCCCGTCGCTCTACGACTCCTGCGCCGCCGACGGCGAGAACGCCGTCATCAAGCTGACCGCCGTCACCTCGAAGTTCCCGGCCATCCTGGGTCTGCCGTCGTTCTCCATCCAGTCGCCGACCGCGCTGGAGAAGTACGACGCCAACAACGTCACCGCCGAGGGCGACTCGTTCGTCTACCCGGCCTACGGCACCGAGCACCCGACCGGCACCGGTCCGTTCATCTTCGGCAAGTACGACCAGGCCAACAATGTGGTCGAACTCGACCGCAACGCGGACTACTGGGGCACCAAGGCCTCGACCGGCCAAGCTGATCTTCAAGATCATCCCGGACGAGACCGCCCGCAAGCAGGAACTGCAGGCCGGCACGATCGACGGCTACGACCTGCCGAACCCGGCCGACTGGGACCAGCTGAAGTACGCCGGCTTCAACGTCGCGGTCCGTCCGGCGTTCAACATCCTGTACATGGGCATCAACCAGAAGAACAACCCGAAGCTGCAGGATCTCAAGGTCCGCCAGGCCATCGCCTACGCGCTGAACCGTGAGCAGTTCGTCAGCTCGCAGCTGCCCGAGGGCGCCAAGGTCGCCAACCTGTTCTACCCGGACACGGTCGACGGCTACACCGACGACGTGCACCAAGTACGCGTACGACCCGGACAAGGCGAAGTCGCTGCTGGCCGAGGCCGGCGCCACCGACCTGACGCTGAACTTCTGGTGGCCGACCGAGGTCAGCCGGCCGTACATGCCGGACCCGAAGAGCGTGTTCGCGGCGTTCAAGACCGACCTGGAGGCCGTCGGGATCAAGGTCAACGAATCGTCCAAGCCGTGGAACGGCGGTTACCTGGACGGCGTCGAGGCGCAGAAGCCGGACCTGTTCCTGCTGGGTTGGACCGGCGACTACAACACGCCGGACAACTTCATCGGCACCTTCTTCACCCGCACCCCGAACCGGTTCGCGACCGAGTCCTCCGACTGGGGCAAGACGCTGACCGCAGACCTCAAGGCGGCGGACAGTGAGCCGGACGCGGCCAAGCGCAATGAGCTCTACGTGGCGCTGAACCAGAAGCTCATGGGTGAGTGGCTGCCGGCCATCCCGATTTCGCACTCGCCGCCGGCGCTGGTCCTCTCGTCGAAGGTGCAGGGCGTCACGCCGAGTCCGCTGACCGATGAGAAGTTCAACGCGGTGACCATCACCGGCTGACGCCGGCCACACGATGTAGGGTCGCGGCGGGTATCGCCTCTCGGGGTGATACCCGCCGCGGCGTTGGTTGCGGAGGGTGCTGCCATGCTCCGATACACGATCCGCCGGCTGTTGCAGCTGGTGGTGGCGCTGTTCGCGCTGTCACTGCTGCTGTTCATCTGGCTGCGGTCCCTGCCCGGGGGCACCGTGACCGCCCTGTTGGGCGACCGGGCCACTCCCGAGAAGGTGGCCGCGCTGCGCACGGCGCTGGGGCTGGACCAGCCGATCATCGTCCAGTACTTCAAGTACCTGGGGCGGATGCTGCGCGGAGATTTCGGCACGTCGACCGGGGTGGCGCCGGGGACGCCGGCGCTGGAGGTGTTCGGCGCCCGGTTCGGTGCCACCGTCGAGCTGGCCATCGGCGCCATGGTCTTTGCGTTGATCTTCGGCATCCCGCTCGGCTACCTGGCCGCGCGGCGCAAGGGCGGCTGGATGGACAACGCCGGCATCCTCGCCTCGCTGGTCGGCATCGCGATTCCGGTGTTCTTCCTGGCGTTCCTGATGAAGTGGCTGTTCGCGGTCAAGCTGGGCTGGTTGCCGCCGTCCGGACGGCAGTCGCCGGACATCGATGCCACCCGGGTCACCGGGTTCTTCATCCTCGACGGGCTGATCACCCGGGAGTGGGACGCCTCCTGGGATTCCATCCGCCATCTGATCCTGCCCTGGATCGCACTGGGCACGATTCCGTTCGCCGTGATCTTCCGGATCACCCGATCATCGGTGCTCGAGGTGCAGAACGAGGACTTCGTCCGCACCGCGCAGGCCAAGGGCCTGACCACCAGGGTGATCCGCGGACGCCACATTCTGCGCAATGCCATGCTTCCGGTGGTGACCATCGTCGGTCTGCTGACCGGTGCCCTGCTCGCCGGCGCGATTCTCACCGAAAAAGTCTTTGCCTACCCAGGTCTCGGCGAGGCGCTGGCCACCGCGTGGACCAAGAAGGACTTCACGGTGTTCCAGGTGTGCATCCTGGCCTCGGTGGCCACCTTCGTCATCGTCAACACGATCGTCGACCTGGTGTACGCGGTCATCGATCCGCGGATCCGGACGAGGTGAGCAGATGAGCGAGCGCCAGCCAGCGAACGATCAGCACGTCGTGCCGCTCCGACGCGAAGCGAGGCCGGGGCATGACGGACCCGAACGAGCCGAAGCACTCCCGCACCTCCTTCGGCACCATCCGGCGGGACCGGATCGATCAGCTTGCCGCCACCGCCGTCGTGCAACCCGAGGACACCGGCAACTCGATCCTGGCCGACGCCTGGAAGCGGCTGCGGGTCGACTGGCTGTTCTGGGTCGGTGCGGTGATCATCGGGCTGCTGGTTCTGTTGGCCCTGCTCGGGCCGTGGATCGCCCCGCACGCCCCCGGCGACCAGTTGCTCATCAGGCAAACCTCCCGCGCCCGCAACTCCATCGCCCCGGCGCAACCGGGGTTTCCGCTCGGCGGCGACACCTTCGGTCGGGACTTCTTCTCCCGCATGGTTCTCGGTGCCCGCCAGACCTTGCTGGTCGGCATCCTCGCCACCCTGATCGGATTGATCGGCGGCATGATCCTGGGCATCCTTGCCGGCGCCTTCGGTGGCTGGGTGGACAGCGTGATCATGCGCATCGTCGACGTCATGCTGTCCATTCCGTCGCTGCTGCTGGCCTTCTCGATCGGAGTGCTCGCTTCGAATCCCGACCTGACCACGGTCATCGTGGCCGTTGCGATCTCCCAGATACCGGTATTCGCCCGGCTGCTGCGCGGCCAGATGCTCGGCCAGCGCGCGTCCGATCACGTGTTGGCCGCCAGGGCGCTCGGGGTCAAGCAGCGCGCCATCGTGTTCCGGCACGTTTTGCCCAACTCGATGTCGCCGGTGCTGGTGCAGGCCACCCTGGTTGCGGCGACCTCCATCCTGGACGCTGCGGCTCTTGCCTTTCTCGGACTCGGATCCCAGGACGTCTCGCAGCCGGAGTGGGGTCAGATGCTCGCCGAGGCGCAAACCGTGTTCGACACCCATCCGGCGCTGGCGTTCTGGCCGGCCGGCTGCATCATCGTGGCGGCGCTCGGCTTCACCTTGCTCGGTGAGTCCATGCGCGAAGCCCTCGACCCGAAGAACCGGCGGTGACGGGAATGCCCGAGAACCTGCTCACCGTGACCGATCTGCGAGTCGAATTCCGCACTCGCGGGGTCGATCCCTTCGTCGCGGTGAACGACCTCAGTTTCGAGGTCCGGCCCGGACAGACAGTGGGGCTGGTGGGCGAGTCCGGCTGCGGCAAGTCGGTCACCTCGCTGGCCATCATGCGACTGCTACCGCGCCGCGGCAACGAGGTAACCGGCACCGTCGACTTCGAGGGCACCAACCTGCTCGCGCTGCCCATCGACAAGATGCGCGACCGCCGGGGGCGTGACCTGGCCATGATCTTCCAGGACCCGCTGTCCAGCCTGAACCCGGTGGTGCCGATCGGCATCCAGGTCACCGAGGTGCTGGAACGGCACCGGGGGATGAAGCGGTCCGCGGCCATGGTGGAGGCGCGTGAATTGCTCGACCAGGTCGGCATTCCCGACCCGAGCCGGCGGCTCAAGGAGTATCCGCACCAACTCTCCGGTGGCATGCGGCAGCGTGCGCTCATCGCCATGGCGCTGGCCTGCCGGCCGCGACTGCTCATCGCGGACGAACCGACCACGGCGCTGGACGTCACCATCCAGGCCCAGATCCTCGCCCTGCTCAAGGAACTGGTGGTCGAGCACGGCACGGCGATGATCATGATCACCCACGATCTCGGCGTGGTGGCCGGGCTGTGCGACCAGGTCAACGTCTTGTACGGCGGCAAGATCGTGGAACGGGCTGACCGGCATGAACTCTTCGAGTCCCCCCGGCACCCGTACACCCACGGGCTTCTCGAGTCCATCCCGCGGTTGGACGCCCCGCAGGGCGAGCGACTCACCCCGATTCCCGGTTCGGTCAACGACAACATCCCGTGGACGCACGGCTGTGCCTTCGCGCCCCGCTGCCGCAATGAGATCGAGGTGTGCCGCGAGGTGATGCCCGAGCTGGAGGGTGTTGGCAGCCGGAAGCTGCGCTGCCACAACCCGGTGGAACCGGCCGGTGTCGCAGCTGGCGAGACCACCGGCCCGGAATGGAGTGCGCTATGAGC
Source organism: uncultured Actinomycetota bacterium (assembly GCA_963834185.1). GTDB lineage: Bacteria > Actinomycetota > Actinomycetes > Mycobacteriales > Nakamurellaceae > Nakamurella. The sequence goes on along the minus strand of CAWIAR010000001.1, from coordinate 185,277 downwards.
GAGCGTCTGCGAGCGAATGATCAGCACTTCATGCCGCAACCCAACCCGAGCGCCGGCGAGGGGAGGGTGAAGGCATGAGTGACGAAGCCGAGTTCGACACCGGTGACCACGGCCACGATCCGGACGCGGTGTCACCGACCGGCGCACCGACGGAGGCCGACGTCGCCGAGGGTGAGGCCTCCGCCGCGGACCTGTCCGCAGTTACCGCGGGCGCCGACGTGCTGCTCGAGGTCAACGACATCAAGGTGCACTTCCCGATCAAGAAGGGTGTGCTGGTCGACCGCACCATCGGCTACGTCTATGCCGTCGACGGCGTGTCGCTGGCCGTCCGTCGGGGCGAGACCTACGGTCTGGTCGGCGAATCCGGTTGCGGCAAGACGACACTCGGCCGCGGCATCCTGCGGCTGGTCGAGCCCACCGCCGGCGAGGTGATCTTCGACGGAACGGACATCGCCTCGCTCAAGAAGGAAGAGCTGCGCGTCGCCCGACGGCGGATGCAGATGGTGTTCCAGGACCCGCTCGGCTCACTCGATCCTCGCCAGTCGGTGCAATCGCTGCTCATCGAGGGCATGCAGGCACACGGTCTGGACACCAGCAAGCGGCACACCGGCGATCGGTTACGTGAGTTGTTGACCGCGGTCGGATTGCCGAACAGCGCGTTGCGCAAATACCCGCACGAATTCTCCGGCGGCCAGCGGCAGCGCATCGGTATAGCCCGCGCCCTCACGGTCAATCCGGACCTGATCGTCGCGGACGAACCCGTGTCCGCGCTGGACGTCTCGGTGCAGGCCCAGGTGATCAACCTGCTCGAGGATCTGCAGGGTGAATTCGGCCTGACCTACATCGTCATCGCCCACGACCTCGCCGTGGTCAGGCACATCTCCGACCGGGTCGGGGTGATGTACCTGGGCGCCATGGTCGAGGAGGCGCCGTCGCAGGAGGTGTACGACACCCCGCTGCATCCGTACACCCGCGCGTTGCTGTCGGCGGTGCCGGTGCCCGACCCGGTCCTGGAGGACACCAGGGAGCGCATCCTGCTCACCGGTGATCTGCCGTCCCCGTCGAACCCGCCGTCCGGCTGCCGGTTCCACACTCGCTGCCCCTGGCGCCAGGAGACGCTCTGCGACACGGAACGCCCCGAGTTGGTGGAGTTCTCCGCGGGCCACCGCGTGGCGTGCCACTACGCCGCGGAGATCGCCGCGGGCACCATCAGGCCCAACGCGCTGCCCCTCGAGTTGGTCTGAGCTCCGGGTCAGCGCCCGATCAGGTAGTTGACCACGCCGACCGCGAGTCCCTGGGCCACCTGCTGTTGCCCGGCGTCGCTGGACATGAGCGCGGCGTCGGCGGCGTTGCGCATGTTGCCGGCCTCGATCATCACGGTGGGCCGGAGCGAGAGGTTGAGGCCGGCAAGGTCGGTGCGGGTCGTCCACAGTCCGTTCTCACCGAGGTGCGAGTTCGGGCTGAGCCCGACCTCGGCGAGGCCGTCGCGCACGTCGCCGGCCAGTCGTGAGGACTGCGCGGTCACGCCCGGCGCGATGCCGTCGGGCGTCTGCCCGGCCGTCATCACGTAGAAACCGTGCGCCGAGGCGTCGTCGCCGTCACCGTGGATGGAGATCACCGCATCGGCGTCGGCGTCGTTGCCGATCGCGGCCCGCTTGTCGACGCACGGGCCGACCCCGTCGTCCGAATTGCGGGTCATCACCACGGTGATGCCCTTGGCCTCCAGTTCGGCCTTCAGGTGCTGCGCGACCTGCCAATTGAACCGGTACTCCGGGTAGCCGGCGTTGGTCTCGGTGCCGGTCGTATTGCACGGCTTGGTACTGCCCGAACCCGGCGTTCACCTGCTGGTTGATGATCCCGGGGTTCGCGCCGTTGGCGCCGTTGTGGCCAGGATCGATGACCACGACCTTGCGGGTCATGCTGCCGCCACCGTTGGCCTTGGTCGTGGTCTTGGGCGGCGCTTGCGTCGCGGAGGGGGATTTCGTGGTCTTCGGCGGTGCGGGCGTTGACGGTGGATCGACCACGACGGTCTCGGTCACGGTCGCCGGATCCTCGGAGACGGTCGTCGTGGGGCTGTTCCCACTGCCGGCGCCCGGCGCCGACGTGGTCTTGGTGACCGTGACCGGTCCGCCGCCGGTTCCGGTGGCTGCCGTGGACCTACTTCTGCTGGTCGCCGCCGGTTTCGGCTTCGGCGACGTCGTCGTGGCGGGGCTCGACGTCGTGCTTCCCGGCAACGGCGCGACCGTGACCTGCGGACCGCTCGACACGGCCGTGCTCGTAGCCGACGACGAGGACGACGGGGTGGCCGAGGTGACGGTGGTCGGCGGGGCCGCGATGCCGGTGCCACAGGCAGCGGTGAGCACGGCAGCCGCAGCCACGATGACGAGGCGGTGTCGGGCGCGCATCCGTCCACGGTGCCACGCCGGCCCGCCGCGGCGGGGCAGGCTGGGCCGATCGGATGCTCGGATCGCGCATGGCGCCGACCGGTGCCGGCCACCACGTGGACCCGCTCCGGGCCGGTCGCGAACCTCCAGCGGCGCAGTCGCCGTAGGCTGGGGGCGTGCAACCAGGAGGAATGCCCGACCTGTCGATGATCATGCTCAAGGCCCAGCAGATGCAGGCCGACATGGAACGCGCGCAGGAGGCGCTGGCCGATGCCGAGGTGACCGGTACGGCCGGCGGTGGGGTGGTCACCGCGGTGGTGGACGGCACCGGCGAATTGCAGCGGGTCACCATCGACCCCAGCGTCGTCGACCCCGAGGATGTTGACACCCTCGGCGACCTGATCGTGGCGGCGGTGCGGGATGCCGCCAGGGCCGCGAAGGAACTGGCTGCGGAACAGCTGGGCGCGGTCACCGGCGGACTGAGCCTGGACTCCTTCGGCCTCGGCGGCCTGTCGGGTCCGGGCGACCGGCCCGGCCTGCCGGGGGCCTGAGCAGTTGTACGAGGGACCCGTCCAGGATTTGATCGACGAACTCGGGCGACTGCCGGGCATCGGTCCGAAGTCCGCCCAACGCATCGCCTTCCACCTGCTCACCCAGGACGCTGCCGACATCACCCGGTTGCAGGGTGCCCTGCAGCGGGTCAAGGACGACGTCCGCTTCTGTGAGGTGTGCGGAAACGTCTCGTCCGACGACAAGTGCCGGATCTGTGCTGACCCGAGGCGCGATGACTCGGCGATCTGTGTGGTGGAGGAACCCAAGGACGTCGCGGCGATCGAGCGCACCCGGGAGTTTCGTGGCCGCTACCACGTCCTCGGCGGGGCCATCTCGCCGATCGACGGTATCGGGCCCGACCAGTTGCGCATCGCCCCGCTGTTGCAGCGGATCGCCGAGCCAGGGATCAACGAGGTCATCCTGGCCACCGATCCGAACCTGGAGGGCGAGGCGACGGCCACCTATCTCACCCGGCTGTTGCGCACCTTCCCCGGGCTCTCGGTGACCCGGTTGGCCAGCGGACTGCCGGTTGGCGGCGACCTGGAGTACGCCGACGAGGTCACCCTCGGCCGGGCATTCTCCGGACGTCGCGCCGTCGACGCCTGACCCGATGGCCGGTCTGGTCTCGGCGGCCGCCGCGGCGCAGCTGCTGACCCACACCGCCCCGCGTCTCGGCGACATCCGGCTCGGCGTGGTCGACGGGCCCAGCGGATCGGGCAAGTCGACGTTCGCCCAGGCCTGGGCGCGGGCCTGCGAACCGGTGTCCTCGGGCCCGGTCGCGCTGCTCTCCACCGATCTCCTCGCCACCTGGGACGACCCGTTCGACTGGTGGGACCGGCTCGAGGACTCGGTGCTGCGGCCCCTGTCCCGAGGTCGACCGGGTCGGCTCCTCGCCAACGACTGGTCCACCGGTGTACCGGTTCCAGGACGGCTGGTGACCATCGCGCCACCCGCGGTCCTGATCCTCGAAGGGGTTTCCGCCGGCCGGTGGGCGATCGCGGACCGGGTCGGCCTGCTCGCCTGGCTGGAACTGCCGGACCGGGCCGAGCGGCTTCGCCGGGCGGTGGAGCGGGACGGCGAGGCCAGCCGACGATTCCTCCAGCAATGGCAGGACGACGAGGATCGGCACTTCACCAGGGACGGCACGAAACTGCGCGCCGACCTCGTGGTCCGAGCGAGCTGACCAGCCCGGTCGAAGCGACCTGGTCGCCGGCCCCGACACACTGATCGCGGACCCGGCCCGCAAGGAGTCGGCGTGTCGGGGGCCCCGTTGCATCGTCCCCGAAGTCCGAGGATCGCACTTCCCCCGTTCGCGCGCACAGCGCCGTCGTACCGAAATTTCATGCCAAGTGATTGACGCCACACCGTCGCGAGAATTAGTTTGTTCACTCAACAGACGAAAAGAGGTCAGATGACGACGACGTCCGCGGCGGTTGGTCCTATCGACCAAGCGTTGGTGCGCCGCAGTCATCTGTCCCAGGTACTACGGACGGCGGCTCGTCCCGGACCGTGGTCTCGGGCCAGGATCGCCGCCGAGACCGGGCTGACCAGAGCAACGGTGTCCAGCCTGGTCGCCGACCTGATCAAACGCCGGCTGCTGCGCGAAGGGGCGGTGGAACGCGGCGGCCTCGGCCGGCCGGGGCAACTGCTCGCGCTGGACCCCGACCACGTCGCGTTTCTCGGGGTCGAGATCAACGTCGATTATCTGGCCTGCCACGTCCTCGACCTGACCGGCGCGGTGGTGGCCAGTCGCACGGTCTCGCTCGACGTCCGTCAGCTGGATCCGCCCGCCACCATGCGTCGGGTGGGAAACCTGGTCAAGTCCGTGGTCACCGGCCTCGGGGAGCGTCCGGTCCAGTCCTTGCACCTGGCCATTCCGGGCATGATCGAGACCACCGTCGGTCGCGTGGCGTACGCGCCGAACTTGCAGTGGCGCAACGTGGATGCGGTCGACATGTTGGCAGCCGAGGTCAACCTGCCGGCGACCAGGATCGCGGCCGACAACGAGGCCAACCTGGCCGCGCTCGCCGAGTACGCGGCCGGCTCGGCCGCCGGTACCACTGAGCTGGTGCTGGTCACCGGTGAGGTCGGCGTCGGCGGTGGGGTGATCTCCGGCGGCGGGCTGATGCGAGGAGCCCGGGGTTACTCGGGGGAATTCGGCCACATGGCGCTGGCCGACCCCAGCTACCTCTGTGGCTGCGGACGGCGCGGCTGTTGGGAAGCCGCGATCGGGCTGGATGCGATTCTCGCAAGGGTCAGCGAGCCGGGCGACCCGCTGCGCGACGTCACCCAGGACCTGTCGTCGAGGCTGGCGGAGGTGGTCGCCAGGGCCGACCGGGGTGACGTCCGCACCCTCGAAGGTCTGCGCGAAGTCGGACTGCTGCTCGGTCGGGGCGCCGCGGCCCTGGTCAACGCATTCAACCCGGAGGTGCTCATGTTCGGCGGAACGTTCGCCGCCCTGTCGGTCCATCTCGAGGAGCCGATCACCGACGCGCTGCTCGCGCACGCCGTCGCGCCCGAAGCCGGGGGCTGTCGCATTGCTTTTTCCACCCTCGGCTTCAACGCCGCGGGCATCGGCGGCGCCCAGGTCGGCATCGAGTTGGTGCTGGCCGACCCGACTTCGGTGCCGCCGTTTCGACCCTCGATGGGGGTGCGGCGATGACCCAAGCGCAGGGCGACCCGGTGCCGGAACCGCCAGTGGAGGACATCCTTCCGGTGGTCGAGGGAGTCACCCCCGGCGGCGACCCGAATCTGCCGGCGCTGCTCGAGATGCGTGGCATTGTCAAGATTTTCCCAGGTGTCCGCGCGTTGGACGGCGTCGACCTGCAGGTGCGGGCGGGCGAGGTGCATTGCCTGCTCGGGCAGAACGGGGCCGGCAAGTCCACCTTGATCAAGGTGCTGGCCGGTGCCCACCGCCCGGACGACGGCGAGATTCGCTGGGATGACGAGCCGGTGCAGCTGGCCAACCCGTTGGCCGCGGTACGCCACGGCATCTCGACCATCTACCAGGAGCTGGATCTGGTCGACGGGCTGTCGGTGACCGAGAACATCTTCCTCGGCCATGAGCTCAGCGCGGCCGGCTTCTCGAATCGGCAGGGCATGCGGAAGCGGACCCGGGACTTGTTGACCCGGTTGGGTCATCCGGAGATCCGGGCATCGGACGAAGTGCGTCACCTGTCCGCGGCACAAAAGCAGATTGTGTCGATGGCCAGGGCGTTGTCCCACGACGTGCGTCTGATCATCATGGACGAGCCCTCCGCGGTGCTGGACCCGGACGGGGTGGAAAACCTCTTCCGCCTCGTCAACGACCTGCGGCGGGACGGTGTCGCGGTCATCTACATCTCGCACCGGCTGGACGAGATCCGCCGTATCGGCGACCGGATCACGGTGCTCAAGGACGGCCGAACGGTCGGCACCAACCTGCCGGCCGGGACGCCGACCAATGACCTGATCCGGTTGATGACCGGGCGGTCCATCGAGTACGTGTTCCCGCAGCGTCCTGGTGTGCCGGCCGACGCACCTTTGGTGCTCACGGTCGAGGGCCTGAGCCGACGCGGCGAGTTCTCGGATGTCTCGCTGTCCGTCCGGGCCGGTGAAATCGTCGGCATCGCCGGCTTGGTCGGAGCAGGCCGCAGTGAGGTCCTGGAGACCATCTACGGCGCCCGCCGGGCCGAGTCGGGCACGGTCACCGTCGACGGCAAGTCGATCCATCGATCGGTGACGTCCGCGGTCGCCGCCGGCATCGGCCTGTGCCCCGAGGAGCGCAAGACGCAGGGACTGCTGCTGATGGAGCCGGTGTTCCAGAACGTCTCGGTCTCCTCGATGCGGAGATTCTCGGTTGCCGGATTTCTGCGTCGGGGAGCGGAATTCGCCGCGGCCAAGGTGCGCACCGAAGAGCTCGACGTCCGCCCCGCCGATCCCGCCAGGATCGTTCGCACGCTGTCCGGCGGGAATCAACAGAAGGTGGTGCTGGCCCGCTGGCTGCTCAAGGGCTGTCGGGTGTTGATGTTGGACGAGCCGACCCGCGGCGTCGACGTCGGGGCCAGGGCCGAGATCTACGCGGTCATCCGCCAACTGGCCGATTCGGGCATCGCCGTCCTGGTGGTGTCCAGCGAGATCGAAGAGGTGCTCGGGCTGGCCGACCGGGTGTTGGTGATGGCCGAGGGCCGAGTGCTGTATTCCGGCGAGGCAGGACAGATCGACGAGCAGGGCGTACTCGATCTGGTGATGAGAGGACGAGCAGCGTGAGCACACCCATTCCCGACGGGACCGTCGGCACCGGTGAGGCCATGACCGAGCGGGCCCAGCCCAGCGGCATCGGCCCGAATCCGCCGGCCCGGCCCTCCGGGTCGCGCGGGAACAGTTTCCTGGCCAGCCCCTGGGGTCGGCACGTCGGCCTCATCATCGCCTTGGTCGTGTTGATCATCATCGGCATGGTCACCGCGGGGGCCCGGTTCGGCACCGCGTCCAATCTGCGGACGGTGCTGACCCTGGCGGTGGTCACCGGCGTGCTGTCCATCGGCATGACGTTTGTGATCATCGGCGGCGGCATCGACCTGTCGGTGGGTTCGCAGGTCGCGCTGTGTTCGGTGTGGTCGACCACGGTGGCCACCCAGGAACTGGCCGGCAAGACCACATGGTGGCTGATCGTGGTGGTGGCGTTGTTGGTCGGGATGGGGTGTGGGCTCGTCAATGGGCTGTTCATCGCCTACGGGCCCATCGTGCCGTTCATCATGACGTTGGCGACCCTGGCTGCCGCTGACGGGTTGGCCGAGGTGATCTCGCGGAAGAAGACGCAGGTGATCAAGGACACCGGGTTCCGGGACTTCTTCACCGGCAGTGTGTTCGGCATCCCGGTGCAGGTCATCGTGTTCGTGTTGGTGGCGGCGCTGGGCTGGGTCGTGCTGAACCGCACCACCTTCGGTCGTCGCACGTACGCGGTGGGCGGCAACCCGGAAGCGGCCAGGCTGGCCGGCATCGACGTCAAACGGCACACCATGTTCCTGTACGTGTTGATGGGTCTGTGCTGCGGGATCGCCGCGGTCCTCATCACTGCCCGGACCAACGCGGGCTCCTCGAACCTGGGCATCGGCTACGAGCTGGACTCGATCGCTGCCGTGGTTATCGGCGGAACCCTGCTCACCGGCGGCCGGGGCACCATCGTCGGCACCATGATCGGCGTGCTGATCTTCTCCATCCTCAACAACGTCTTCACCCTGAACAACCTGGACACCTCGACCCAGGCCATCGCCAAGGGCGCGATCATCGTGATCGCTGTCCTGCTCCAGCAGCGCGTCGCCAGAACCCAACTTCGGAGCTGACGGCTGCACTGACGAATCCACCGGCATCACAGCACCAATGGCATATGCAGTACCCGCCTTCGCATCCGCGGCCCGGCGAGCCGCACATCCACCGACAGCGTTTCTTGGAGAGGGAGACCACATGCCCCCCGAAGTCAACGGTGACCCCGGACCGGAATGGGTCCGTGGCCTGGGCCGCCGAACGTTCCTGGCCGGCGGTCTCGCCGCGGCCACGACGGCGATCCTGGCCGCGTGCACGTCGAACACGCCGGCAGCCGAGACCACCACAACACCGGCCGGCACCACCGGCGCCACCACCAGCGGCGGCGCCACCACCAGCTCGGCGGTCACCTCCGCCGTCGAATCCAGCCCACTCACCAGCGCAAGCAGCAACCCGGAGGGAAAGATGGTCAAGATCGGTTTCTCGGCACCGGCCGCCGATCACGGCTGGATCGCCGCGATCACCGACAACGTCAAGAAGGTGTCGGACTCGATGCCCGATCTCGACGTGTCGATCGTGGAGGGCACCAACGACATCAATCAGCAGATCTCCCAGGTCGAGACCTTCATCAACGACAAGGTCGATGCCATTGTGCTGCTGCCGTTCGACGGCGCCCAGATGACCGACACCGCGCAGAAGGCCAGCGACGCCGGGATCGTCGTGGTCAACGTGGACCGGATCTTCTCCTCGCCGTTGGCGTACCGGACCTACATCGGTGGTGACAACTACGGCATGGGTGTTTCGGCCGGCCGGTACATCGGCCAGACCCTGAAGGACAAGGGCGTCGCCAGCCCGAAGATCGCCGAGATCCAGGGCATCGCGAGCCTTCCGCTGACCGTCGACCGGTCCAAGGGCTTTTCCGACGCCTTGGCCACGTACGGATTCAAGGTGTCGAACCAGGTATCCGCCGAGTTCACCGCCGACTCGGGCGAAGAGGTGACCTCGAACCTGCTGCAGGCCGCACCGCAACTCGACGCGATCTGGAACCACGACGACGACCAGGGTGTCGGCGTGCTCGCTGCCATCACCAACGCCGGCCGCAACGAGTTCTTCATGGTCGGCGGGGCGGGGTCGGCGAACGTCATGCGCGACATCAAGGCCGACAACACAGTGCTCAAGGCCACGGTCATCTACCCGTCGACCCAGTCGGCCTCCGGCATTCTGTTGGGCCGGCTGCTGGTCCTGAACAAGGGCATGGCCGATCTGGAGGAGCAGGAGGTGCCGAAGTCGATCACCCTGTACTCGGCCGTGGTCACCAAGGACAACGTGGACACCTACCTGCCGTCCGCGTTCGAGTCCTGATCCACGCCTTTCCCGGGTCTGGTCCAGGGGCAGGACCCGTCGTGCCGCGGTCGCGGTGTCGGCGGGTCCATGCCCGCCCGGGCAGCGCGAGCACCGGGCTCGGACGAGCCCACTCGGTGTTTCCTCCCGCGGGTCCGGGGCACCGACGCCACGCGTACGGTGCGCGGGCGGGCAGGCGTGGAGCCACCGCACGTGCCGGAACCGCTCGGGTGCAGAACAACGACAGCAGAGGAGCTCAGAGATGACACAAGCCGCCGCGACCCGGGAAGCCGGGGCACTGCGGGTGGGCATGATCGGCTACGCATTCATGGGTGCGGCCCACTCGGTGGGCTGGCGCACCGCCCCTCGAGTGTTCGACCTGCCGCTCCGGCCCGAAATGGCGGTCATCGTCGGCCGCGACGCCGCTGCGGTGGCGGCCGCCGCGGACCGGCTGGGCTGGGCGGAGACCGAGACCGATTGGCGGGCACTGCTGGAGCGCGACGACATCGACCTGATCGATGTCTGCACGCCCGGCGACTCGCACGCGGAGATCGCCATCGCCGCCCTGGAAGCCGGCAAGCACGTGCTGTGCGAGAAGCCGCTGGCCAACACGGTCGCCGAGGCCGAGGCGATGGTCGCCGCCGCGGAGGCTGCCGCGGCGCGCGGTCAGGTGGCCATGGTCGGCTTCAACTACCGGCGGGTGCCGGCGATGGCGCTGGCCCGCCAGTGGATCGGCGAGGGCAGGTTGGGCACGATCAGGCAGGTCCGGGCGCAATATCTGCAGGACTGGATCATCGACCCGCAGTTCCCCTTGGTCTGGCGACTGCGCAAGGAGCTGGCCGGGTCCGGCGCTCTCGGTGACATCGGTGCGCACATCGTGGATCTCGCCCAGTTCCTGCTCGGTGAGCACATCGTCGGGGTGTCCGGGATCACCGAGACCTTCATCAAAGAGCGGCCGGTGCTCACGGAATCGGGGTCAGGGCTGTCGGCCAGTGGCGGCACCGAGACCGGCGAGGTGACCGTGGACGATGCCGCGCTGTTCACCGCACGGTTCGCGGGCGGTGCGGTCGGTTCGTTCGAGGCCACCCGGTTCGCCACCGGCCGCAAGAACGCCCTGCGTATCGAGGTGAATGGCTCCGACGGCACTCTGGCCTTCGACATGGAGGCGATGAACGAGCTGTCGTACTACGACAACCGCGAGCCGGCGACCAGCGCCGGCTTCCGGCGGATCCTGGTGACCGAGTCCGATCACCCTTATCTTTCGGCCTGGTGGCCGCCGGGCCACATCATCGGCTACGAGCACTCTTTCGTCCACGAAGTCCGCGACCTGGTGACGGCCATCGGCACCGGCACCGCGGTCAGCCCCACCTTCGCCGACGGCCTGCAGGTCCAGCGCGTGCTGGACGCCGTCGAACACAGTGCCGCCAACCACAGCACCTGGCAGGAGATCGCCCCATGACCGCCTACATCCCCACCAAGGACGACCAGTTCAGCTTCGGACTGTGGACCGTCGGTTGGCAGGGCGTCGACCCGTTCGGCCCGGCCACCAGGGCCCCACAGGACCCGAGGCACGCCATCGAGAAGCTGGCCGAGATCGGCGCCTGGGGCTTCACGTTCCACGATGACGACGTGGTGCCGTTCGGTTCTGACGACGCCGAGCGTGATCGACGCCTTGATGACGTCCGGCAGGCCGCGCAGGACACCGGCCTGGTCATCGAGATGATCACCACGAACCTGTTCTCCCACCCGGTGTTCAAGGAGGGCGGGGTCACCGCCAACGACCGTCGGGTGCGGCGGTTCGCGCTGAACAAGGTCCGCCGCAACGTCGATCTGGCCGCCTCGCTCGGCGCGAAGACGTTCGTCATGTGGGGCGGCCGCGAGGGTTCCGAGTCCGACATCGCCAAGGACGTGGGCGCGGCGCTGGACCGCTACGCGGAGGGGGTGAACATCCTCTGCGAGTACGTGATCGAACAGGGATACGACCTGCAGTTCGCGATCGAGCCGAAGCCGAACGAGCCGCGCGGCGACATCCTGCTGCCGACGATCGGGCATGCGATTGCGTTCATCGACCGGTTGGCGCACCCGGAGATGGTCGGACTGAACCCCGAGGTCGGTCACGAGGAGATGGCCTCGATGAATTACACCCAGGGCATCGCCCAGGCCATGTGGGCGGGCAAGCTGTTCCACATCGACCTGAACGGCCAGCACGGTCCGCGCTTCGATCAGGACCTCCGGTTCGGTTCGGGCAACATCAAGGGCGCGTTCTCCTTGGTCGACCTGCTGGAAAATGGACCGGTCGGCGGCGGACCTACGTACGACGGGCCGCGGCATTTCGACTTCAAGCCGCCGCGGGTCGAGGGCGTCGAAGGGGTCTGGGACTCGGCCGCCGGATGCATGCGCAACTATCTGGTGTTCCGCGAGCGGGCGAAGGCGTTCCGGGCCGACCCGCGGGTCGCCGAGGCACTGGCCGCCGCCAAGGTCGCCGAACTGGCCGAGCCCACGCTGGGTGAGGGCGAGACCCTCGATTCGTTGCTGTCCGACTCCTACGATCCGGAGGAGTTGGGTCACCGCGAGGTGCACATCGAGGCGCTGGACCAACTGTTCATGGATCATCTGTTCGGGATCGCCTGAGCCGACCGGCGTTTCCCGTACGGGGAGAAAGAGGAGCGACATGGCACGACCGATCACCCTGTTCACCGGTCAGTGGGCCGACCTGCCATTCGAGGAGGTGGCCCGGCTGGCTTCCGGTTGGGGTTACGACGGACTCGAGATCGCTTGCTGGGGGGACCATCTCGACCCGTGGCAGGCGGCGGAAGATCCGAAGTACCTGGACAGCCGCAAGGAGATCCTCGACCGCTACAACCTCCAGGTCTTCGCCATCTCCAACCATTTGAAGGGGCAAGCGGTCTGCGACGACCCGATCGACGCCAGGCACCGCGGCATCCTGCCGGACCGGATCTGGGGTGACGGCGAGGCCGAAGGAGTGCGACAGCGCGCGGCCGAGGAGATGAAGCTGACCGCCAAGGCCGCCCGTGGTCTCGGCGTCGACGTCGTCGTCGGGTTCACCGGCTCGTCGATCTGGAAGTACGTGGCCATGTTCCCACCGGTCTCGCAGGATCTGGTGGACGCCGGTTACCAGGACTTCGCCGACCGGTGGAACCCCATCCTGGATGTGTTCGACGGCGAGGGGGTCAAGTTCGCGCACGAGGTGCACCCCAGCGAGATCGCCTATGACTACTGGACGACGGTCGCGACGATGGAGGCGATCGGCCACCGTCCCGCGTTCGGGCTGAACTGGGACCCCAGCCACTTCGTCTGGCAGGACCTGGATCCGGTCGGCTTCATCTGGGACTTCAAGGACCGGATCTACCACGTCGACTGCAAGGACGCGAAAAAGCAGGTCGGCAATGGTCGCAACGGCCGGATGGGATCTCACCTGGCCTGGGCCGATCCGCGGCGCGGCTGGGACTTCGTCTCCACCGGCCACGGCGACGTGCCCTGGGAGTCGTGCTTCCGGATGCTCAACACCATCGGCTACGACGGACCCATTTCCATCGAGTGGGAGGACGCCGGCATGGATCGGTTGGTCGGCGCGCCCGAAGCCCTGGAGTTCGTCAAGTCCAAGCTGTTCGACGCCCCGACCGCGGCGTTCGACGCGGCGTTCGCCTCCAACTGAGCCGCAGGCGCGGTGCAGCCTGGGTAGGTAGCGTCCGCTGCAAGCGACACGCCGTCTCGGACGGCGTGTCGCTTGCATGCGACGCTACGCACCGGGGTGGCTGGTGCTCGCCGGTTGTTATTCCTGGGCTTCGGCGCCGGCGAGTCGGTCGATGACGCGGGTCAGCAGGACCCGGTCGGGCAATGGCAACCCGGAGATCGCGGACAGGTAGATCCCGTTGCCGACCAGCCGGATGATCTCGGCCCGTACCGGGTCGGCGACCGCGTCGAGCATCGGAGCCTCCCAGGCCCGGAATCCGTCCAACAGCAACGCCCGGATCTCCGGGTCGGCGGCCTGGCCGTTGTGTACCGCCGCGATCAGCGCAACGGCGAAGGCATCCTCGTCGTCGACCGGCAGTCCGTACTCCAGGAACGCAGTGACCGGATCACCGTCGGCCGTGCGTGCGGCCATGTCGGCCACCACCCGGTCACGCATCTGGCTCAGCACGCCGACGAACAGCGACGCCTTCGTCGGGAAGTGGTAGAGCAACCCGCCCTTGGAGACGCCGGCCTCGGAGGCGGCCGCGTCCAGGGTGACCGCATCAGGTCCCCCGCGGGCCAACAGCGCGCGCACGGCAGCCAGAATCCGGTCGCGGGTGTCGCCTGCCATCCCGTAGACTGTACCGGCCGGACGGTAAAGCGAAGGAAGACTGGTCGCCGGCCACCAGCGCTATCGGTGGGAGTGACCCCGTGTTCGGCCCGTATCTGCAGGTGCTCAGGCGTCCCGGCGCGGCTCGCTTCTCGGCGGCCGGCTTGGTTGCCCGGATGCAGATGTCGATGTCGGGCGTCGGAGCGGTGCTCTTCGTCTCGGCGGAGCGCGGCTCCTATGCCGTTGCCGGCATTGCTTCTGCGGTGTTCTCCATCGCCGCCGCGGTGATCGGCCCGCAGGTCTCCCGGATGATCGACGCCCACGGCCAGCGCAAGGTCGTGCCGCTGCAACTTGCGGTCCACATCCCAGCGATCGCGGCCATCATCGTGGTCGGTATCACCACCACGCTGAACTGGCCGATCTACCTGCTCGCCGGGATTGCCGGCGCGGCGGCACCGAACATCGGCCCGCTGGTCAGGGCCAGGTGGTCGAACCAGTTGACCGGGTCACCCATGCTGCGCACCGCGTTTGCCTGGGAGTCGCTGATCGACGAGGTGGTCTTCATCCTCGGTCCGCCCTTGGCCACCGTCGTTGCGCTGCAGCTCTTCCCGAGCGCAGCGCTGGTGCTCGCGTCGATCTTCCTGGTGGTCGGCACGACGCTGCTGCTCATGCAGACCCGTACCGAGCCGCCCGCGTCGGGGACGAGCCGGGCGAAGTCGGGGCGGGCGGCCATCCTGTTGCCCGGAATCGCCGGGATCGCGGGCATCTTCGTCCTGCTCGGTGGGGTTTTCGGCACGTTCGAGGTGACCACGGTCGCCTTCGCCAAGGAGCAGGGCGAGGCCGGCATGGCCGGACTGTTGTTGGCCCTGTACTCCTTCGGCTCGCTCACCGGCGGACTGGTGTTCGGCGTACTGAACCTGCGCGCGTCGCTGGTGCGTCAGTACGTGACGGCTGCCTGCGTGCTGGGTGTCGTCACCCTGCCGATCCCGTTCCTCGGCTCCGTCTGGGCGCTCGGTGCGGGTGCGCTGGTGGCTGGGGTCGCGGTGGCCCCGGTGCTCATCTCCGGGATGGCGCTGGTCGAGCGGATCGTGCCGGCCGCCCGGCTGACCGAGTCGATGAGCTGGGCCAGTTCCGGACTCTCCGTCGGTTTGGCCGTGTCGATGCCGTTGGCCGGGATCATCGTCGACCACAGCGGCGCATCCAATGCCTACCTGTTGCAGTCCGCTTCGGCCCTCGGTGTGGCCGTAGCCGCGCTGCTGCTGTTGCCCACTCTGCGCAGGGCGCAGACGCACGCGGAACCGCGGAGCCACCAGGTGCCCGACGAGCTCCTGCTCACTGCCACCGGTACAGGTCACGCAGCAGGTTGATCTCCGCCCCGTGGTGGATGATCTCCCGGTTGATGTGCAGGATCAGCTCCGCCATCGAGTCGGTCTCGAAGCCGGGCTCGCGACACCGCTCGCCGAGATCGGTCACGGACAGCCCACGGACCCCCTCGTTCCAGAGCCGATAACCCTCGTCCAGTCGGGCGAGCGCTTCGGTTGCGGACATCGGGTAGTCATACGTCGCGTAGTCGACCGACGGGCCGTCGAAGTACCGCGCGTTGCGTTCACCGAACACACCCACCAGCACGTGCGCCATCCGCCAGGCGATGGTGGTCAGCGGTACGGGCTCGGGCTCGGGCTGTTGGTAATCGATCTCGATGCCGCCGCCGCCGATCGCCATCGGTGTGCGGCCGGTGCCGCTCGGCCGGATGCTCCACATGTCGCGAACCGGCTCCCAGAGGTACTCGGAATCGCTGAGCCCCTCCCACCGCGGGCGCAACTGCACCTCCCAGTCGAAGGTGAGCTGATCGGCCAGTTCGACGGTCCAGTCGTTGTCCATGGCGAAACGGTAGGTCAGCGCTCGGACACCGGGTGTGAGAAGGCTCAGCGCAAGGCCGCGAACAGGTCGACCGGGTTGCCGTCGGGATCGAGCACGGTAGCGTAGCGCTGCCCCCAGAAGGCATCCCACGGGGCGCGCTCCGACGTGTGGCCGGCCGCAGTCAGCGCGCCGTGCAGCGCGTCGACCTCGGCCGGGTCGGCACACCGGAAGGCCAGCGCGACGCCGCGGCTCCCCGGACCAGGCAGTGCGAAATCCGGGTCGAACGAGGTGATGGTGGACACGGCGTCGAGCGCAAACCGCAGTCCGCCCGGAAGCTCGGCCTCCACGTGCGGTTCAGCCTCCGCGCCGTCCGGGAAGGACAGCCCGAGGGTCCGATAGAACGTCACGGAGGCGGCCATGTCGGACGCTACGACGCCGATCAGATCGAAACGAGGGGTCATGTGCGCACCGTAGAACCGGCCACCGACAGCGGGTCGGGTCCGGCCGCCCCGGGTGACCGGGCCGCGCGCGGCGATCGGGTCGAGGCGGCTGGGCGGCGGCGGCTCGGACGCTGGCATTTCGGGCACCAGAACAGATTGCGGCCGCCGAGGTCCGCCGTCCTGACCCTGGTGCCGCAGACCAGGCACGGCAGGTCCGCTCGGCGGTAGACGTAGACCTCGCCGCCGTGCCGATCCACTCGCGGCGCCCGGCCCATCGCCTCCGGCTCGTGCTCAGGACGCACCGAATCGATCCGGCCGCGGGCGACCGCCGAGGACATCAGGGCGACCAGGTCGTCCCAGACGGCGAGCCATTCCCCGTGACGCAGCAGCCGACCCTGCATCATCGGGTCGATTCGATGCCGGTAGAGCACTTCGGCGCGGAAGATGTTGCCCACCCCGGCCGACACCCGCTGGTCCATCAACAGCAGGGCGATCGGCATTTTCGAGACCTTGACCCGCTGCCAGGCGATCTCCGGATCCGCATCCGGACGAAGCGGGTCCGGTCCGAGGGCCCGGGTGATCTCTGCCTGCCGATCCGACGAGACCAGGGCGCAGGCCTGCGGGCCCCGGAGATCGGCGTAGTGCAGATCGTTCTCCAACCGCCAGCGGATCGCGCCCAGGATCGGTCGGGTGTCATCGGCAGCGAAGTACCACTTGCCGGCGAGCCCGAGATGCACGTGCACTGTTCGCTCCCCGAAATGGGCGAACAGGTTCTTTCCGAACGCCTCGGCGAGGTCCAACGGATGCCCGTCGATCTCAGCCGCCTCGGTGGCGAACCGGCCCTGCGGGCTGGTGCTGCGCGTCGGGGCTCCGGCGAACCGATCGTTCAGGCCGATGGCCAGACGGTGGGTGACATGACCTTCGGGCACCCCGGCAGTCTGCCACCTACCCGCGGGTGAACCGAAAAGGCCCAAGGGGTCGAGAGTCTGGGCCCTTCGGGTCACGCGCAGCCCAGGGCCGAAGCGGCCCGGTGATGCTGGATCAGGCGGCGCGCGGGACGCTGCTGCCCGGCATCAGGAACCAGTGCCGGAACAGGCACCTGACGTACGCGAGCGCGAGGTCGGGATCGAGGTCGGGCCGAGCGTTCCAGGTGATCTCCGCCGGAGCGGCGCACTCCGGACAGACGACGATCTCGATGATGTCGTGGGCGGTCGTGCGGTCCATGAGGCACCTCCTCGACGAATGAGTCTGGTGCAAACAGGACGAAGCGAAGCCCGCGGCAATACGCGCGCGGGCCGCGCTCACCCGTTCGGCCCTATCAGGCAAGCGCGCTCGGCCGTAGCAGGCGAGCGCGCGTGTCCGGCTCAGACGCCCGAGGGTTCGGCCCATTCCATGATGGCGACGGTGGCCGCGGTGATCGCCCTGGTCTCGTGTTCCTCGCCGGGCTCGAACAGCACCAGCTGGCCGGCGGCGAGGTCCTCGGCGTGGCCGTCACCGCCCCAGACCTCCACCGCACCGCTGATCACGGCGAGCGCTTGGCGGCCGGTGGCGGGGTGCCGGCCGAGCACCCCGCCCGGCTCGAACTCCGCAGTGACCATCGTCGCCGGCCCGTCGCTGGTGAGCAGCCCGACGCCGTCGACGGGGTGGTACACCACGACCCCGTGCGAGGAGAACCGCTCGATGCGGACCGGCTTCATGGTCAGGATGCGCATCCGCCTTGCTCACTCGTCCTGTTCAGCGGCCGCAGCCCGGTTCACCGCGCAGGTGATGGCCTTGAGCGACGCGCGGGTGATGGACGAATCGATCCCGACGCCCCAGAGGACGGTGGGACCGATCGCGCACTCCAGGTAGGCGGCGGCCCTGGCATCGCCACCCGCCGACAATGCGTGTTCGACGTAGTCGAGGACCCGCACGTCGTAGCCGAGCTGGCTCAGCACATCGCAGTAGGCTGCGACCGGTCCGTTGCCGGTTCCGCGCAGCAGCTGATCCTGGCCGTCCACCACCACCTTGGCGGCAAGCGTGTCGATCTCGCCGGCGGCATCCTCGGGCGTCTCGATACGGCCGCGGATGAACTCGATGGGCTGCGTGCGGCTGAGGTACTCCTCGTCGAAGAAGCCCCACATGGCGGCCGGGGAGACCTCGCCACCCTCCGAGTCGGTGTGCTGCTGGACGACTTTGGAGAACTCGATCTGCAGCCGGCGCGGCAGGTCGAGTCCGTGCTCGGTCTTCATGATGTACGCGACGCCGCCCTTGCCGGACTGCGAATTGACCCGGATGACCGCCTCGTAGGAGCGGCCGACATCGCGCGGGTCGATCGGCAGATAGGGCACCTGCCAGGTGAAGTCGTCCACCGGCACGCCGGCTGCGGCCGCGTCCCGGTTCAGGTGGTCGAAGCCCTTCTTGATCGCGTCCTGGTGCGAGCCGGAGAACGCGGTGTAGACCAGATCACCCCCGTACGGGTGGCGTTCGGGCACGGCCAGTTGGTTGCAGTACTCGACCGTCCGGCGGATCTCGTCGATGTCGGAGAAGTCGATCTGCGGGTCGATGCCCTGGCTGAACACGTTGAGCCCCAGCGTGACCAGACAGACGTTGCCGGTTCGCTCTCCGTTGCCGAACAGGCACCCCTCGATCCGGTCGGCACCGGCCATGAAGCCCAGTTCCGCTGCGGCGACTGCGGTTCCGCGATCGTTGTGCGGATGCAGGGACAGCACGATGGCGTCCCGGCGATCCAGGTTGCGATGCATCCATTCGATGGAGTCGGCGTAGACGTTGGGCGTGGCCATCTCGACCGTGGCCGGCAGGTTGACGATCATGGGCTGGTCGGGAGAGGGCCGCCAGACTGCCGACACTGCGTTGCACACCTCGACCGCGTACTCCAGTTCGGTGCCGGTGTAGGACTCCGGCGAGTACTCGAATCGCCAGTCGGTCTCCGGGTACTTGTCCGCCCACCTGGCGACTTCCTCCGCACCATCGGTCGCGATCCGGGTGATACCCGCCCGGTCCAGTCCGAACACCACCCGGCGCTGCAGGGTCGAGGTGGAGTTGTACAGGTGCACGACGGCCGAATGCGCGCCCTCGACCGACTCGTAGGTGCGGGCGATCAGTTCCGGCCGGGCCTGGGTCAGCACCTGGATCCGCACGTCGTCCGGGATGGCGTCCTGCTCGATGATCTCACGGACGAAATCGAAGTCGGTCTGCGATGCGGCCGGGAAGCCGACCTCGATCTCCTTGTAGCCCATGGCCACCAGCAGGTCGAACATCCGGCGTTTGCGGGCCGGGGTCATCGGGTCGATCAGGGCCTGGTTGCCGTCGCGCAGATCCACCGCGCACCACAGCGGCGCCTTGGTGATCACCGTGTCCGGCCAGGTGCGGTCGGCCAGGTCTATCGGGGTGAAGGGGGTGTAGCGGGCATAGGGCATATGGCCGGGGCGCTGCCGATTCCAGTGGGGCTGGTCGGCCGGTAGCTCACCGGAAGGGGAACGCAGGCGGGAGACGGGAGGAGTGCTCATGATCGGTACCTTCTCGCAGAGCTGGTCGGAACGGACGACGACCAGCAGCACGACACCCCGCGACGGAGGAGCCGGTCGATCAGGCTCCGTCGCGGCGGCTAAGGAGCAGGCCCGGCGATGAGATCACTGCCATGCGCACCACGGGCGGACTTTACCGCGCCCTGGGTGCGCACCGCGAGGGGGTCGGCCGAATCGACCTACTTCAGCAGCACCGGCTCGGTCGCCAGCGCCTTCAGCGCGTCCACCGCCTGCTGCGGGGCGATCCAGCCCACGCCGTCCGCAGCCAGCACCCGATGACAGCCGCCCAGTTCGACGGAGAACACGACCGCGTCCGTCGACTTCCCATCGTCGCCGACCGGCGTGACCACCGTCAACCAACCGGTGTCCGCCGGCGCGAACGTGCTCCCTGCGGACGTGCAGGCCGCTGCCGGCTTGATCCTGGCTGCGATCACCGGACCGGAGCGCGGCCGCCAGCTCCTTCGGCCCGGGGTGCCCAGCGCGACCAGAGCGGCGCGCAGGACTCCGGACTGTCCCCGGCGACGCTGTACCGGCACACCGACGCCGACACCGGCGGTTTGGGGCGGCTGCCGGCGAACCCGTTCCCCCCGACGAGAACGGGTCCGCAGTACGGCGTCGACGCCGGATCGCAGCCCGTGTCGACCATGGCCTGCGAGCGCAGCTGCTCGATCGGCGTGGTCATCGGGACCGGCGATCCGCCCGTCGGCGCCAGGATCGCTGCGACGTCCCGGCTGGGGTGGCACCCGTCGCCCGGTACCCCCGGCCGCACGGTTCGCCCGTCCGCGAGGACCAGCGCAAAATCGGGAACCAACACTCCCATCGCGTCGCACACGCCGGCCGGGTCCGCAGGGACATCGGCGACGGTCAGCGCTGCGGCCAGCGCAGTTGCCTGGGCGGCAGTCAACTCACGCTCGCCGGCCATCAACCAGACGCCATCGCCAGGGCGCTCCTTCTCCGTGGTGTCACAGACCACGGCTGTGGCCGCCCCGACGCCGGGCCGCAACAATTGTTGCTCGGTGTCGCGCGACCGCGCGAATGCCCCCGCAGGGGACCGTCTGCGAGCTCCAGGCCTGATAGTTCCCGGGTGGCAACAACACCGGCGATATGGGTGAGGTTGTCGTTGCGTCGCTGCTGGTTTCGGCCGTGGGCCGGCCGCGACCGAGGTCCCCGCGGTGGCCGCGGTGGCGGACTGGGCGCCGACGGCGCCGTCGACCACCCCCGGGCGCTGGGTTCCGCCGAACACGGCGACGCCGAGTACCACTGCGGCCACCGAAACGGCCGCCCCGGCGACGGCCCAGGTCCGGCGGACGGGTGGAGCTGTGCGCCGCCCGGATCGGGCGGTGCGTGCGCGCTTGAACGGGGCCGGCCGAGCACCCGGCGGGGCAGTTCGGGCGGGGCGGGCAGCTCGCCGGCGCGTGCAAGGCATGGCGCAGACCCGCCTCGTCGGGCCCCTCGCGCGTAGTGGCGTCGGTCATTGCAGACTCCTCGTGGATGCAGCATCGCCATCGAGCAGGCCCGGCGCCAGGTGCGCAATCGGGCCAGGGCGCGATGGGCCTGTGAACGAACCGTCTCCTCGGTGCAGCCCAGGATCCGGGCGGTGTCGGCCGCCGTGCGGTCCTCGAGGTAGCGCAGCACGACGACCGCCCGCTGCCGGGGGCCAGCCGGGCCGAGCGCGCCGCGACATCTGCCCGCAGCGCGACGGTCTCGGCGGTGTCGTGGTGATCCGGCCGCTCCGGGACGGGCCGAGGTCGATCCGGGCGATGGAGTTCCGCCGGTACTCCGACGCCCGCAAGTTCAGCATGACCCGGCGCAGGTAGAGCGGAGCCGGAGCGGTGATCCGGTCCAGATGCGGCAGGGCCCGCAGCAGCGCGGCCGCCAGCAGGTCCTCGGCGGCCTGCGGTGAACCCGGCCACCACCAGGGCGATGCGCCACAGCCCCGGTCCGTGCTCGGCGAGCAGGGACTCGGCATTCCGACGTTGTCCGTCGGACAGCCGCACGGTCCTGCGGATCAACCGGGACATGGATCGCTTTCGGTCGGGGGCCTTCGACTAGCGAACGGCCGCTCGGCCCGCTCGTAGGAGAAGACCGACGGTGCGCGCTCGTACGTTGCATGTCCGGACGGACTTTCCTGCCCGACCTTGGAACCGATCGTGTCCGAGAGCCGAGCCGAGTTATAGTCAGATTGACTTAAACAAGGAGGCTCTCATGATCGACTGGTTGCAGGCGCTGGTCGCGCCACTGAATCAGGTGGTGTTCACCCTCGGCGACGACGGGGTGACCTGGGCGGAGCTGTTGGGCTTTCTCACCGGCGGAGTCTGCGTCTGGCTCACCGTCCGCGGGCACATCGCGAACTTCGGCGTCGGGATCGCCAACTCGGCGTTCTTCCTCGCGCTGTTCGCCTCGGCCCGACTGTGGGCCGACGCATCGCTGCAGATCGTCTACATCGTCCTGGGTTTCTTGGGCTGGTGGCAGTGGCACGCCATGCGCCGGATCGGCGGCGCCACCGGTTCGGTGGCCAGGGTCGAGCATGCCGGCCGGACCGAACTCGCCGGCGCTGTGGCCTTCGTCGTCGTCGGCACGGCGGCGCTCTGGCCGCTGTTGCGCAGCGTGGGGGACAGCGCCCCGTTCCTGGACGCGCTGACCACCTGCCTGTCGCTCGCCGCGCAATGGTTGCTCAACGCGAAACGGCTGCAGACCTGGTGGTTCTGGATCGCCGCCGATTGCATCTACGTGCCGTTGTACCTCAGCCGTGACCTGGTCCTGACGGCGCTGGTCTATCTACTGTTCCTGGGCCTGTGCGTCGCAGGGTTGCGGTCGTGGAACGCGGCCGCGCGAACCCGCACGGAGCCGATGCCGGAGGCGTGCCCGATGACCGGGCATCGCCACGGACTGCTGATCGGCAAGTTCTACCCGCCGCACCGCGGCCACCACGACGCGATCCGGCAGGCCGCCGGGCGCTGCCGGAGGCTTGACCGTGCTCGTCATGGCCTCCGCATGCGAGTCCATCCGGCTCGAGGACCGCGTCGAGTGGCTGCGTGCGGAGCATGTCGGGCGATCCGAGTGTCCGGGTGCTCGGCGTCCGCTGCGACGCGCCGGTCGACCTGGGCGACCCGATGGTCTGGGCGGCACAGGTGGCGGCCATGCAGGCGGCGCTGCGGGTCGGCGCGGCGACGCCGGCCCGGTCGACCTGGTGGTGGGCGGCGACCCCTACGTTGTCGAGTTGGCCCGGTGGTTCGACGCCGACGCCGCTGGTACTGCCCAGGCGGGGTTACTCGGCGACGGCGGTGCGCGCCGACCTCGCAGGCACCTGGCGGCTGCTCGCCGCCGGCCACGCGGGCCGGATTGGTCTCCAGGGTCGTCGTGGTGGGTGCCGAGTCCACCGGGACGACCAGTGTGGCCCGCGCGCTCGCCGCGCACTACGCCGCGCGCGGCGGCGGATGGGCGGCGACCCGCTGGGTGCCGGAGTACGGCCGGGCCTACACCGAGCTGAAATGGGCCCGGTGCGAAGGCGCTGCCGGCGAGCCGGTCGCGCTGACCGACGTGGTCTGGACAACGGATGACTTCGACGCGGTAGCCATGGAGCAGACCCGGACCGAACAGGTGGCCGCCCGCGCCGGCTCGCCGCTGCTGATCTGCGACACCGATGCCTTCGCCACCGCAATCTGGGAGCGCCGATATCTGGGCGACGCGGCGAGATCGCGACCAACCGTGGATCGCGGTGCCGCCGCGGGCCGTCTATCTGGTCACCGACCATGTCGGCACTCCATGGGTTGACGACGGGATGCGCGAGGGCGACCTGGACGTCCGCGCCCGCATGACCAGGTGGTTCACCGACGCGCTGACCGCCGCCGGGCAGTCCTGGGTGCTGTTGCAGCGGTCGCTGGAGGACAAGGTGCGCCCTGGCGGTCCGCACGGTCGATCCGCTGCTGGAACTGCGTACGCAATTCGCCGCGCCGCTGGCCGGACCTGGTTTCCCGGCCGGGGTGGCCTCATGACCCGGGCCGGCGAGGCCGCATGGTTGCGTCGGTACGACCCCGCGGCGTTCCCGCCGTTCGCCGTCACGGTCGACCTGGCGATCCTGACCGTGCGGGACGGCTCCCTCCAGGTCCTGCTGGTCCGTCGGGACGAGCATCCGTTCCGCGGCTGGTGGGCCTTGCCCGGAGGTCACCTGCACCACGGCGTCGAGTCGGCCGACGCGGCGGCCCAGCCGCGAATTGGTCGAGGAGACCGGCATCGACAGCGAGCCGCCGGGCCTGCACGTGGAGCAGTTGGCGACCTACTCGGACCCGCAACGCGACCCTCGGATCCGGGCGGGCCTGCAGGTGGTGTCCATCGGCTACGTCGCACTGGCGCCCTGGATGCCCGATCCGGTCGCCGGGTCCGATGCCGCGGATGCGTCCTGGTGGCCGGTGCGAGCGCTACCCGAGCCGGTTGGCCTTCGACCATCCCCGGATCCTGGCCGACGCGATCGAGCGGGTGCGGGCCAAGCTGGAGTACTCGACGATCGCGACCAGTTTCCTCACGGAGCCCTTCAGCCTGGCCGAGCTGCGGGAGGTGTACCGGGCGGTCTGGGGCCGGGCACCGGATCCGGCCAATTTCCGGCGCAAGGTCCTGGCCACGGCCGGCTTTGTCCGTCCGGCCGAGGGTGTCGGTGTACCGACAGCGGCCGGCGGCCGCCCACCCGAGCTCTATCGCCGGGGCACGGCCGACCTGATAGCCCCGCCGTTGGCCCGTCCGGCCGCCGGCCCGGCGACCGCGGATCGGTGAGGTGGTTCCCACATTCGGGTCCACTCGTCTCAGATATTGGGAGGGCAGTGCGGCGGACGCTCGGCTGACCGCGTCAAACCGGGTGATGGCGGCCGGTATTCTGGCGGGTGCGCGTTCGCCGTCGGACCCTCGTCGGCCCCTGTCCGGTTCGCGCAGCGCGCGGCTTCGCACGTTCACGCAGCGATGGGTAGCTCGGTGGGTCTGTACGTCCAGAAATACGGTGGTTCCTCGGTGGCGACGGCCGAGCGCATCAAGCGCGTGGCCGAGCGCATCGTCGAGACCAGGAAGAACGGCCATGACGTCGTGGTCGTCGTTTCCGCGATGGGCGACACCACGGACACCCTGCTCGACCTGGCCCAGCAGGTGTCGCCGGTGCCGCCGGCCCGCGAATTGGACATGCTGCTGACCTCCGGCGAACGGATCTCCAACGCGCTCGTGGCGATGGCCATCTCCGCACTCGGTGCCGAGGCGCGCTCGTTCACCGGTTCCCAGGCCGGAGTGATCACCGATTCGACCCATGGCCGGGCTCGCATCATCGACGTCACCCCCGGCCGGATCAGGGCAGCGCTCGACGACGGCGCGATCGCGCTGGTGGCCGGCTTCCAAGGGGTGTCGCAGGACACCAAGGACATCACCACGCTGGGCCGCGGGGGCTCGGACACCACAGCGGTGGCCCTGGCCGCAGCCCTGAAGGCCGACGTCTGTGAGATCTACACCGATGTCGACGGGGTGTTCACCGCCGACCCGCGGATCGTGCCGGATGCCGCCAAACTGGACACCATCACCTACGAGGAAATGCTCGAGATGGCGGCGTCCGGCGCCAAGGTGCTGATGCTCCGCTGCGTGGAATATGCCCGCCGGTACGGCGTTCCGGTCCACGTCCGGTCGTCGTACTCCGACCGTATCGGCACCACCGTCACCGGAACCGTGGAGGAACTCCCGATGGAACAGGCACTGATCACCGGCGTCGCGCACGACCGGGGCGAGGCCAAGGTGACCGTCACCAACGTGCCCGACCTGCCCGGCGTGGCGGCGAGGATCTTCCGGACCGTCGCCGACGCGGAGATCGACATCGACATGGTCGTGCAGAACGTCTCCCGCGGCGCCGACGGGCACACCGACGTCACCTTCACACTGCCCAAGGGGGACGGCCCCAAGGCCGTGGCCGCGCTGGAGGCCAGGCAGGTCGAGATCGACTTCGGCCAGATCATCTACAACGACCACGTGGGCAAGGTGTCCTTGGTCGGCGCCGGGATGCGCTCACACCCCGGGGTCACTGCGACCTTCTGCGAGGCGCTGGCCGCGGCCGGGGTCAACATCGACATCATCACCACCTCGGAGATCCGGATCTCCGTGCTGGTCAAGGACACCGACCTGGACACCGCGGTGCGCGCGTTGCACACGGCGTTCGACCTTGGCAGTGCCGAGGAGGCCATCGTGTATGCGGGGACCGGACGATGAGGCAGCGCCGGCGGCCGAGTGATGATGCGGGTCGGATCGCACCCGCGAGCAACGAGCGGAGTGTGACCCGATGAGCGCGGGCTTGCGGGTCGGTGTCGTCGGCGCCACCGGGCAGGTCGGCGGAGTCATGCGGAAGCTGTTGGCGCAGCGGAACTTCCCGATCTCGGAGATCCGATTCTTCGCCTCGGCCCGGTCGGCCGGGTCGACCCTGCCCTGGGCCGGCGGAGAGGTGCTCGTCGAGGACGCCTCCATCGCCGACCCCTCCGGACTGGACATCGCCTTGTTCTCGGCCGGCGGCGCCACCTCGAAGGTGCTGGCGCCGAAGTTCGCCGACGCCGGCGCGATCGTCATCGACAACTCTTCAGCGTGGCGCAAGGATCCGGCCATTCCCTTGGTGGTATCCGAGGTGAACCCGCACGCCGCTGCCGCCGTCATCGCCGCCGGACGCGGCATCATCGCCAACCCGAACTGCACGACCATGGCCGC
This sequence comes from uncultured Actinomycetota bacterium, assembly GCA_963834185.1. Classification (GTDB taxonomy): domain Bacteria; phylum Actinomycetota; class Actinomycetes; order Mycobacteriales; family Nakamurellaceae; genus Nakamurella. The sequence goes on along the minus strand of CAWIAR010000001.1, from coordinate 158,915 downwards.
CATGCCCGTGTTGGGTCCGCTGCACGCCGAGGCCGGCCTCGTGCGGCTGATCGTCTCGACGTACCAAGCGGTCTCGGGCAGCGGTCTGGACGGCGTGCAGGAGCTCGACGGCCAGGTGCAGGCCGTTGCCGCCGACGCGGCCGCGCTGACCCACGACGGCGCCGCCGTCGCGTTCCCGGAGCCGAAGAAGTACGTCCGGCCCATTGCCTTCAACGTGATTGCGCTGGCCGGCAGCATCGTCGACGACGGCTCGCAGGAGACCGACGAGGAACAGAAGCTGCGCAACGAGTCCCGCAAGATCCTCGAGATCCCGGACCTGCTGGTGTCGGGAACCTGCGTGCGGGTGCCGGTGTTCACCGGCCACTCGCTGTCGATCAACGCCGAGTTCGCCCGGCCGATCTCGGTGGACCGGGCCACCGAACTGCTCTCCGGTGCTCCGGGGGTGGAGCTGACCGACGTGCCGAACCCGTTGCAGGCGGCCGGGTCGGATCCGTCCTTCGTCGGCCGGATCCGGCAGGACCCCTCGGTGCCCGACGGTCGCGGCCTTGCCCTGTTCGTGTCCAGCGACAACCTGCGCAAGGGCGCCGCGCTCAACGCCGTTCAGATCGCCGAGCTGGTCGCGTTCCGCTGACAGCGCAGCGACCGGGCGCGAGGTGTCGGTCGCAGTCGCTACAGTCGCGGACGTGACCGACGCGCCCGACAGTTCGCCGACCACCCCCCGGGTGTCCATCCTGACCGTCGACGACGACCCGAGTGTCTCTCGCTCCATCGCCAGGGACCTGCGGCGCAAGTACGGTCAGGAGTTCCGGATCGTCCGTGCGGAGTCCGGCGAGCAGGCCATGGACGCCCTGCGGGAGCTGAAGCTGCGCGGCGATCTGGTGGCGCTGCTGTTGGCCGACTACCGGATGCCGGGGCTGAGCGGCTTGGAGTTCCTCGAGCAGGCGATGGACCTGCATCCCGGGGCGCGGCGAGTCCTGCTCACCGCCTACGCGGACACCAGCGCGGCCATCGATGCCATCAACGTGGTCGACCTCGACTACTACCTGCTCAAACCCTGGGATCCGCCGGAGGAGAAGCTCTACCCGGTCATCGACGCCCAGCTCGAGGCGTGGAAACGCAGTGATCACAAGCCGGTCCCCGAGATCAAGATGGTCGGCCATCGGTGGTCCGCCCGGTCGTCCGAGGTTCGGGAGTTCTTGGCGCGCAACGCTGTTCCCTACCGGTGGTACGCCTCGGACTCCGAGGAGGGCAAGCGGTTGCTGGACGCGGCCGGTACCGACGACCTGCGGCTGCCGTTGGTCATCGCCGCCGACGGAACGCCGCTGGTCGCTCCGACCGACGCCGACCTGGCCGCCAAGGTCGGGCTCACGACGTCACCGTCGAGCGACTTCTACGACCTGATCGTGATCGGCGGCGGACCGGCCGGCCTCGGGTCTGCGGTCTACGGGGCGTCCGAGGGCCTGCGCACTGTGCTGGTAGAACGCACCGCAACCGGTGGGCAGGCCGGTCAGAGCTCACGCATCGAGAACTACCTCGGCTTCCCGGACGGCGTCTCCGGAGGCCAACTGGCCGACCGGGCCCGCAGGCAGGCGGTGAAGTTCGGTGCCGAATTGGTCACCACCCGGGAAGTCGTCGCGCTGGAGGTCGCAGGTCCGGCGCGGACCGTCCGGTTCGCCGACGGTGGGTCCATCAGCGGGCAGACGGTGGTGCTGGCAACCGGGGTCTCCTACCGCAAGCTGGATGCAGCCGGCGTCGACGGACTGACCGGACGCGGCGTGTACTACGGATCGGCGTTGACCGAGGCGGCGAACTGTCGCTCGCAGGACGTCTACATCGTCGGCGGAGCGAATTCGGCCGGCCAGGCCGCGGTCTACCTGGCCAGGGGTGCGAGGTCGGTGACGCTGCTGGTGCGCGGGCGGTCGCTGCAGGCGTCCATGTCGCACTACCTGATCCAGCAGCTCGACGCGATCGACAACGTGCACGTGCGGACCAGCGCCGAAGTGGTCGGGGTCAGCGGCGACGAGCACCTGGAGCAGATCACGGTGCGCGACCGGCTGACCGGACAGACCGAGGATCTGGGCGCCGGTTGGTTGTTCGTCTTCATCGGTGCCGCTCCGCTGACCGACTGGCTCGATGGCGTCGTGGTGCGCGATCCACGGGGCTTCGTGCTTGCCGGGCCGGATCTCGGCGACCACTCGGACCTCGTGGGATGGAATGTGGACCGGCCGCCGTTCCACCTGGAGACGAACGTGCCCGGCGTGTTCGCCGCCGGCGACGTGCGAGCCGAGTCGGCCAAGCGGGTCGCCTCCGCCGTGGGCGAGGGCGCGATGGCCGTGATGCTCGTGCACCGCTATCTCGAAGGCTTGTAACGACAGCGAAGGACGGACGTCATGGCCGAACAGCTGACTTGCGACATCGACGAGCTCGCCTCGTTGTTCCTCTTCGAGTCGCTGAGCCGCGAGCAGCTGACCTGGCTGTGCGAACACGGCGCGGTGGAGATCCGCGAGCCGGGCCTGGTCTACCGCGAGGGGGACCCGGCGACCTGCTTCTTCGTCCTGCTGGACGGTGAGGTCGTGCTGTCCCGGCTGGTCGGCAACACCGACGTCGAGATCAGCCGCACCGAGCAGGCCGGGGTCTACGCCGGTGCCATCGGCGCCTATCTGGGAGACCGTATTCCGCAGACCTACATGCAGACCATCCGTACTCTCCGCCGGTCGCGGTTCTACGTGCTGTCCGCGGCTGACTTCGCGACGTTCATGGCGCAGTGGTTCCCGATGCCCGTCCACCTGCTCGAGGGACTGTTCCTCGGCACCCGCAGGGCGCAGGACATGATCGTTCAGCGGGAGCGATTGCTTGCCCTCGGCTCGCTGTCGGCCGGGCTGACCCACGAGCTGAACAATCCGGCTGCGGCGGCGGTCCGGGCTACCTCCGCGCTCCGGGAGCGGGTAGCCGGGATGCGCCACAAGCTGGCGATGATCGCCGCCGGCACCTGGGATCGCGCCGCGCTGGAGTCCCTGATCGGGCTGCAGGAGCAGGTCGTCGAGTTCGTCGCCAAGGCCCCGGAGCTGACCCCGCTGGAGGCATCGGATCGCGAGGACGTGCTGGCCGACTGGCTCGACGGCCACGGCGTACCCGACGGCTATGCGATCGCCCCGACGTTCGTCGCGGCCGGCGTCGACATCGACTGGCTGGAGAACGTGTCAGACCTGGTCTCCGCCGAAGGGCTCGCCGGCGCGGTGCACTGGCTGAACTACACGCTGGAGACCGAGCTGTTGATGAACGAGATCTCCGACGCCACGACCAGGGTGTCGAGCCTGGTCTCGGCCGCCAAGCAGTACTCGCAGATGGACCGCGCCCCCTACCAGGTGCTGGACGTGCACGAATTGCTGGACTCGACGCTGGTGATGCTGTCCAGCAAGATTCCGGACGGGGTGACGGTGGTCAAGAACTACGACCGCAGCCTGCCGCAGGTCCCGGTGTACGGCGCTGAGCTCAACCAGGTCTGGACCAACATCATCGACAACGCGTTGCAGGCCATGAACGATCCGGCGCACCGCGGCACGCTCACCATCACGACATCCCGGCCGGATTCCGATCACGTCGCCATCGAGATCGCCGACACCGGGTCCGGGATCCCGCCCGAGGTGATCGGCCGGATCTACGAGCCGTTCTTCACCACCAAACCCGTGGGACAGGGCACCGGCCTCGGGCTGGACATCTCATGGCGCATCGTGGTGAACAAGCACCACGGGGACCTGTCGGTCTCGTCGAAACCCGGCGACACCAGGTTCCAGATCGTGCTCCCGTTGAGGCAAACCGACACCGTCTGACCGCTCGGCGTGACCTCGCGCCGAGCTCGCTTCGGTTGTCCGGCCAGCGGTTCAGCGCTTCGAGGTCGGCAATCCGGCCAGTAGCTCGAGGGCTACCCGGCGGGACGCGGCCAGCCGTTCCTCGGGCGTACTCGGTGCGCCGATGGCGAGGTTGCCCAGCGGCTGCAGCGTGCCGATCATCAGGGCGCCGAACGCCAACGTCGCCCTGGTGGTGGCCTCCGGGTCCGGATCCGGTCCGGCCAGCCCGGTGATCATCGCGGCGACCTGGGAGACGTGCGCGCCGCCGAAGTCGTCCCGCGCCATCACCGTCGGATTCGCCTGGCTGAAGCGCAGCACCAGACCACCGTCGGTGGTGATCAGCTCCAGCATCCGGTCGACGAACTGTTCGTCGCGCCCAGGGTCGTCCTGCGCGGTGCCGAGCCAGTCGATGATCGCCTGGACCCGCGCGGCATAGTCCGTCATCGCCTCCTTGGCAATGTCCTCCTTGGTCCGGAAGTGGTAGTAGAGGGCGGCCTTGGTGACGCCCAACTCCTCGGCGATCTCGCGCAGTGACGTCTTGTCGTAGCCCTGCTCGACGAACAACCGCATGGCGACCCGGACGATCTCGGCACGGGTGTCGGATCCGCCGCGCGGCATGGAGTTCCTCTCGATGGCCCCGGTCACAACTGTCCAGAGGTTACTTGACGAGCGGCTAGGAACATGCTTACCTGTCGGCTAGTAAGTTACTTGCCGGTCGACTAGTAAGTTCAGGAGACTCCCATGACGACCGTTGTGCAACCCCAGCCGCGCGGATCGGCGGACGTCCAGCGCCGTTGGCCCATCATGCTCAGCCTGGTGCTGGCGTTGATCCCCGTCCAACTGGACACCCTGGTCGCCTCGACCGCGATGCCGACCATCGCCGGCGAGCTCGGCGGTTTCGACCGCCTGGCCTGGATCGCCACCAGCTACCTGCTGGCCATGGCCATCGGCACGGTGACCAGTGGCCGACTGGGTGACCTGTTCGGTCGCCGCCGGTTGTTGATCGCGGCGTTGGCGGTCTTCGGCCTCGGATCGCTGTGGGCCGGCCTGTCCACCGGGATGACCGAGCTCATCGCGGCGCGCGCGGTGCAGGGGCTCGGGGCCGGGATGACCTTCACCAGCCTGTTGGCAGCGGTGGCCGACATCGCGCCACCCGACCAACGCGCCCGCTATCAGAGCGTGTTCGGAGCGGTGGCGCCGTTCTCGATGATCGTCGGCCCGTGGGTGGGCGGCCTGATCACCGAGCATCTCGGCTGGCGGTGGATCTTCCTGCTGAACCTGCCGCTGGTGGCGGTGTCGCTGCTCGGGGTGGTGATCCTGTTGCGGCTGCGGACGACTCACGTCAGCGGTCGGGTGGACGTGGCTGGGCTCGGGCTGTTGACCGTGGCCAGCGCCGGTGTCGTGCTGGCCGTGTCGTGGGGCGGACACCAATACCCGTGGGGGAGCTGGCAGGTGCTCGGCTGCGCAGCGATCGCCGCGGTGTGCCTCGCCGGGTTGATCGTGGTCGAGGGACGCGCCGCGCATCCGGTGCTGCCGCTCGACCTGTTCCGCCGGCGATCGGTGTTGATGTCCTTCCTGGTACTGATGCTGGGCACCGGCGCGGTGATGATGGGAGCGGTCAACTACCTTCCGGTCTTCCTCCAGGTGGTCCAGGGCCACTCGGCCAGCAACTCAGGACTCCTGCTGCTGCCGATGTTGTTGCCGGCCATCGCGGTTGCCCTGGCGATCGGCGGCTGGACCAGCAAGGGGGCCAGGTTCCGTCCGGTGATGGTCGCGGGCACCTCCTTGCTCACCGGGTCCGCCCTGCTGCTTGCGACCATGGGCGCCGGGACGCCGGGATGGCTGACGGCGCTGTACATGGTGCTGGGCGGCGCCGGCATCGGTTTGCTGTTCCAGACGCCGCTGGTGCTGGTACAGAACAGCGCGCCCCGCTCCGAGATCGGGGCGGCGACCGGGACGGCGTCGTTCCTGCGAACCATCGGAGGGGCGGCCGCGGTCGGTGCGCTCGGCTCGTTGTTCGCCGCCAGCTTCACCGGTACCTTGGTCGGCGTCCCGGCGGCCGCCGGATTGAACCCATCCGCTCTGGAACCCGGCTCCCTGCAGGCCTTGTCGCCGGCGGCGCACGCGGCCGTGGTGCACGCCGCGGTGACGGCGAACTCCGCGGTGTTCTGGGCGGCAGCGGTTCTGGCGGCGTTGGCCGTGATCGCCGCGCTCGGGTTGCCGCGCGCGCGGCCGGGGGACGATCAGTCGCAGCGCACCGCGGCGATGGTCGAGGTTGCACCGACCGGTCCGGCTTCGGAGACGGCCGCATAGCCGCACCCGTCGGCCAGCGAGGCGATGCCCTCGGCCTGGTCGAGCTCCGGGATCGGCAGCTGCCGGTGCGGCCAGGTGGCGAAGTCCGCCGGGTCGGCACCGGCAGCCGGCGCTTGGTAGGCGATCACGTCGTCGTAGGTGAGCAGGAGCACCCTGGTGCCGCTCCACTCTGCGTCGGTGGCGACCACGCCGGTGATCAAGGACTGTCGCGGGTCGGCCGGCGCCGGCGGCCGGAAGGTGTTGACCAGCCGGAGTTCTCCGCCGCCGAGCGGGCCGGCATAGATGCGATGGTCCTGCGCGCCGCCGTCGGGTTTGCTGATGATCACGACCTCGTGGGCGGTGACCATCAGCGACTCGGCGTTGTGTGCACCATCCGGATAGGTGTACGCCCACTCCTGGGCGCTCACCGTTTTCTGGCCGGCCTTCGGCTCGGGCATCCGGTACACCGCAACGTGATCGCGTTCGGAGCTGTTGTCGCCGATGTCGCCGACGAACAGGCAGCGGCCACCGTCGCACGCCGCGGAGGCGATCGCCTCGGCGTTGTCGGCGGCCATCCCGTCGACCTTCACCTCGGCCCGCAGCTGTCCGGACAGATCGACCGCGGTGATGGTGTCCGTGCCGGTCGCGTCGCCGACCGTCCAGAACGCGCCGGGGATCGTCTCCGACCGGGCCAGCCCGCTGGCTTCGGTGCCGACCTGCGTCGGTAGGTCGACCGGGTCGGAGATGCGCAGTGCCCGAGCGCTGGTGGCGGCTGTCGCCGGCGTGGGCGTGCCACCCGCAGCCGAACCTGCCGAACTCGCGCGGTCCGCACTGGTCGGAGTCGACGCAGTCGCTTGCTGCCCGGACGACGGGCTCGACGGTGCGACAGTGCGCACCGGTGAGGGGCCGGCGGAGGAACTCGCCGCCATCGGAGCCGGATCCGAGCAGGCGACCACCAGAGCCAGCAGCCCGACCGGCAGCCACCTGATCACTCTGCGCACCGGGTCAACCTACTGGCCGGGCGAGGGTCAACTCCGCGGTTGTGGGAGCGAGGGACTGCGGACGCCGAGTTGAGCCACGTCTCGCCAGCGTTTCTGGCAGCCGGAATTGGGGGATCGACTGCCGAGGGGTGCGAGGCCTGGCTACGGTGGGTTCATGACTCGGGGGGGATCAGGTCGGTGGGTCGCGGTCGCGGTGGTTGTCCTGGCGGGGCTGGCCGGTTGTTCGTCCGGGACGGCGGGCACCCCGACACCGGCCGCTTATCAGCCGCTGTCGGCAGCGTCGGTCACCGCCATCCCGATGACCATGCCCGAGGGCAGCCTGGCCGTCTCGCCCGACGGGACGACTGCCCTGGTGCGTGGGGGCGACGACTGGTGCCTGGAACCGGTCACGGGAACGACGTCCGGTCCGGTTACCCCGACCGACAGCGCCGGAGCCTCGCCATCGGCCGCCACGCCCACAGCGGATCGGACCGGCTCGCCCGACATCAGCCCGGGAGACTGCCTCGCCCTGCCGGAGGACGCGCGGGTCGCCACTGCGGCGTTCTCGCCCGACGGTGCCCAGGTCGTCCTGGCCGAAGACTTCGCGGTGACCCTGAAGGGTCGGATGTGGTTGGTCGGAACGGCCGACCGATCGGTGCGTGAGGTCAGCCCGACGGCGACGGCCGGCAGTGGGTCCGCCACCGGGACCGCGTCGACGACCCAGGCAACCGCGAGCAGCACCCGCCGGCTGGGGAACGGATCCACGTACTACCTGCCGTCCTGGGATCGGGAGACCGGTGGTCTGTTCGCTCTCGAGTTCGGCATGGGCACCGGCGCGAACGACGCGGTGGTCGAGGTGGATCGGCAGGCGGCGACCGCTGCTGTGGTTGCCACTCTGCCGGAACGGGCCTCGGGTCAGTTGGTCGCCGGTGGTGGCACCGTGGTCGCCGGGACGATGAAGGGCGGGTCCGGCCTGGGAGATCTGGTGGTGATTGCCGAATCCGACCGCACGACACGGCAGGTCGACCCCTCGGCTGCGATGAGCGACCGGGCGACCACCATCCTGCTGGCCGCGGTGTCGCCGGACGGCAAGCGGGTGGTTGCGCTCGGCAACGATCAACGGCGGTTCGAGGCACTGCCTCCGGTGGTGGTCGACCTCGACGGGGGCACGCCGACCACGCTGTCCGGGCTCGACGGGATGGCGAGCTGGGCCGCGGCCTACTCGCCGGACGGTGCACTGCTTGCAGTGCTCACCACCTCGACCAGCCCGAGGCAGAGCACCGTCCAACTCGTCGAGGGAAGCAACGTGCGTCCGCTCACCGACGTCGACGACACCTTGGCCGCCAACGTGACCCTGGAGTGGTCGCGGTCGGACATCCTGGCACCTCGGTCGAGCCGTGGGCCGCTACGAGGTACCGCAGCCGCCTGGCAGCTCTCGGACTGACTTCGTCAGTCCTCTTTCCGCCAGAGCTTCAGCCGGCGCTTGGTGAGCGGGTCGTAGCGCCGGTCCACCACCCGTTCCTTCATCGGGATCAGGGCGTTGTCGGTGATCTTGATGTGCTCCGGGCAGACTTCGGTGCAGCACTTGGTGATGTTGCACAGACCAAGGCCGTGCTCGGTCTGCGCGGCGTTCTGGCGATCCGCGACATCCAGCGGGTGCATGTCGAGCTCGGCAATCCGCATCAGGAAGCGGGGCCCCGCGTATGCCTTCTTGTTGGGCTCGTGGTCGCGCACCACGTGGCACACGTCCTGGCACAGGAAACATTCGATGCACTTGCGGAACTCCTGGCTCCGCTCCACATCCACCTGCTTCATCCGGTACTCGCCGGGCGCCAGGTCCGGCGGCGCGAAAGCGGGTACCGCGCGAGCCTTGGCGTAGTTGAACGACACATCGGTCACCAGGTCGCGGATCACCGGGAAGGTGCGCATCGGTGTGACGGTGATGACCTCGTCCGGGTCGAACGTCGACATCCGGGTCATACACATCAATCTCGGCCGACCGTTGATCTCGGCCGAGCACGAGCCGCACTTGCCGGCCTTGCAGTTCCAGCGGACCGCCAGGTCACCGGCCTGGGTGGCCTGGATCCGGTGGATGATGTCCAGCACCACCTCGCCCTCGTTGACCTCGACCTGGTAGTCCGCCAGTTCGCCCCCGTCGGCATCGCCGCGCCAGACCCGGAACTGTCCCGTGTACGCCATTACCGTCCTTCCGGTGCTGCCGCGGCCGACGCCGACAACGCCGGGTCGACCCGTCCGGCAAGTTCGCCATCGGTGAAGTACTTCCCCAGCTCCGACACGTCGAACAGATCCAGCAGGTCCGGCCGCAGGGGCGGCTGCATGACCTCGTCCACCCGCACCTTGCCATCCTCCAACGAGCACACCAACAACCGTTGCCGCCACTCGGGATTCATGCCCGGATAGTCCTCGCGGGTGTGACCGCCACGACTCTCGGTACGCAACAACGCCGCCTCGGCGACGCAGCGGGAGACCAGCAGCATGTTGCGCAGGTCCAGCGCCAGGTGCCAGCCGGGGTTGAACGCCCTGCCGCCTTCCACCTTCAACCGGGCGAGCCGCCCATCGAAGGAGTCGAGACCCTCGACGGCCTTGGCCACCTCGTTCTCCCGGCGGATGATGCCGACCAGGTCGTTCATCATCTGTTGCAGCTCGGCGTGCACGGTGTAGGGGTTCTCACCCTCGGCTGCCGACAACGGCGCTTCGGCATCGGCGATGGCCGCCTCCACCTCGGACGTCGAGATCTGCGGCAGCGAGGGCAGGGCGTCGACGTAGGCCGCGGCACCGTCACCGGCCCGCTTGCCGAACACCAGCAGGTCGGACAACGAGTTGCCGCCCAACCTGTTCGAACCGTGCATGCCCCCCGAACACTCACCCGCTGCGAACAGCCCCGGCACGGCTGACGCCCCGGTGTCCGGATCAACCTCGACGCCGCCCATCACGTAATGACAGGTGGGTCCGACCTCCATCGGCTCCTTGGTGATGTCGACGTCGGCCAGTTCGGCGAACTGGTGGTGCATGGACGGCAACTTCTTCTTGATCGCTTCGGCCGGCAGTCGGCTGGCGATGTCGAGGAAGACTCCACCGTGCGGTGAGCCGCGGCCTTCCTTGACCTCGTTGTTGATCGCCCTGGCCACCTCGTCGCGCGGGAGCAGTTCCGGTGGCCTGCGGTTGTTCTCGGGATCGTTGTACCAGCCGTCGGCCTCTTCCTCGGTGGTGGCGTACTGCGCCTTGAACACATCGGGGATGTAACCGAACATGAAACGCTTGCCCTCGGAGTTGCGCAGCACCCCGCCGTCACCGCGGACCGACTCGGTGACCAGGATGCCCTTGACCGACGGCGGCCAGACCATTCCGGTCGGGTGGAACTGGACGAACTCCATGTTGATCAGCGTGGCGCCGGCCCGCAAGGCCAGCGCGTGCCCGTCGCCGGTGTACTCCCACGAATTGCTGGTGACCTTGAACGACTTTCCGATGCCACCGGTGGCCAGCACGACCGCCGGCGCCTGGAACACCGCGAAGCGCCCGGACTCCCGGGAGTAGACCAGGGCCCCGGCGATCCGTCCGTCGGCGTCCTTGAACAGGTTGGTCACGGTGCACTCGGCGAACACCCGCAAGCGCGCCCTCGGCGCTTCCCAACGACTTCTCGTCGTCCTGCTGCATCGAGACGATCTTCTGCTGCAACGTGCGGATCAACTCCAGACCCGTGCGGTCGCCGACGTGCGCGAGCCGCGGGTACTCGTGACCACCGAAGTTGCGCTGGCTGATCTTCCCGGCCTTGGTCCGGTCGAACAGCGCTCCGTAGGTCTCCAATTCCCAGACCCGCTCGGGTGCCTCCTGGGCGTGCAGCTCGGCCATGCGTGGGTTGTTCAGGAACTTCCCACCGCGCATGGTGTCCCGGAAGTGCACCTGCCAGTTGTCGTGCGGGTTCACATTGCCCATGGCGGCGGCGATCCCGCCCTCGGCCATCACCGTGTGCGCCTTGCCGAACAGTGACTTGGTCAGGATTGCGACTCGTTTGCCGGCCTGCCGGGCGGCGATGGCCGCCCGCAGCCCGGCCCCACCGGCGCCGATGATCAGCACGTCGAACGTGTCGCTGTGCAGTTGCTCGCCGCGCATCGAGGGCCCGGTCATTCGCTCTCCTCGCTTCGCCGCGGCATCCGGACTTCGTGCCGGAGATTCGCCCGCCGGCTCATCCGATGATCCTCAGGTCGGAGATGTAGCCGGCCGAGACGAACCAGATGTACATGTCGGTCAGCATCAGCGTGCCCAGGGTGGTCCAGGCCAACTGCATGTGTTTGGTGTTCAGCGCGGAGATCCACGTCCACATCTTGTAGCGGACCGGGTGGCGGGAGAAATGCCGGAGCTTCCCGCCGAAGATGTGCCGGCAGGAGTGGCACGACGCGGTGTACATCCAGAGCAGCACGACGTTGACCACCATGATGATGGTGCCGAGGCCGATGCCGAAGCCGGTCGGTGAGTGGAACGCCATGATCGCGTCGTAGGTGTTGACCAGCGACACCAGGATGGCCGCGTAGAAGAAGTAGCGGTGGGCGTTCTGCACGACCAGTGGGAAGCGGGTCTCACCGGTGTACTTCTTGTGCGGCTCCGGCACTGCGCACGCCGCCGGCGAGCGCCAGAACGCGCGGTAGTAGGCCTTGCGGTAGTAGTAGCAGGTCAGCCGGAAACCGAGCAGGAACGGCAGCACCAGGATCGCGAACGGGATGAACCCCGGGAACTCACCGAACCAGGTCCCGAAGTCCCGCGACTCCGGCACGCAGGACGCCGAGACGCAGGGAGAGCTGAACGGCGACAGATAGTGATAGGCGGCGACGAAGTAGTACTCCTGCGTCAGCGTCCGGATCAGCGCGTAGAGCACCCAGACCGTCAACAGAATCATGGTGATCAGCGGCGAGCGCCACCATGGATCCTTGCGCAGCGTGCGGGCCCTGATGGTGGCGCGGCCGGGCGTGTCGACACCGCGCGGCTTGTCCCCGGCGGCGTCCGCAGCCCCCGGCCTGGTGGGCGCGCTCATCGCTGGCCCGTCGTGCGCACGCCGCCGACGCCCTCGTCGTCCGCGCCCGCCCACAACGACTCGTCATAGGGCGTGTCCGGAACCACCTCGATCGCCGTGGGTGCCGAGGTGCCGGCGGGGGCCAGACCGTCGCAGTCGGACGCATCCAGGCGCAACCGGTCGACGTCGCCGACCAGTCGTTGCACCGCCTTGTTCCGGCCATACCGACGCGCCATCGCGTCGACCGCGTGCGCCAGTTGGTCGACGGCATGGTGCAACGCCGCTTTCTCGGACCCGTCGGGCATCGAACCTCCTCGGCAGCGGCGACCGCGCTCCCGGAGTTGGCAGCCGGGCGGCGGTGCGCCGGTGGCTGTCATCCTCGCCCGGACGCGCGGCCGATGCCACCCCACCCTGCCCGAACACACACCGTGACCTGCAACACAGCCGCCGTGACCGGCGGGGTAGCGTCGAATGCAGGGGACACGCCGGCCGGTCGGGCGAGTCGCTTGCATTCGACGCTACGTCCAGGTTTGAGCAGTGGAGGCTCCTCGACGATGACGGCCAACCCCACGGAGGCGACCGCGGCGATACGGGCGGCCCGGGACTTGCTGCAGCAGCATGCCACCGACCTGGCCGGTGCCGTACAAGCCTTCCGGTGGCCCGAGTTCACCGAGTTCAACTGGGCCCTCGAGTGGTTCGACGTGCTGGCCTCCGAGCATCCCGACCGGGCCGCGCTGACGATCGTCGAGGAGTCCGGCAGCCGCGGGTCCTGGACCTACGGCGAGCTGTCTGCACGGTCCGACCAACTCGCGACCTGGTTGCGTGCACAGGGAGTGCGCCGCGGCGATCGGATCATCCTGATGCTCGGCAACCAGGTCGAGTTGTGGGAGACGATCCTCGCGGCCATCAAGCTCGGCGCCGTGCTGATCCCGGCCAGCACACTGCTGGCTGCGGCCGACCTGCGCGACCGCGTCGACCGGGGGCAGGCCAGGTTCGTCGTCGCCCGCGGGACCGACGTCGCGACGTTCGCCGACGTCCCTGGCGATTTCGTCCGGATCGCGGTCGGCGGCACCGGGCTACCGGCCGGCTGGCTGGACTTCGCCGATTCTCGTTCAGTCGCAACCAGTTTCGAGCCTGACGGGCCAACTCCGGCCGACTCGACACTCTTGCTCTACTTCACCTCGGGCACCACCGCGTTGCCCAAGCTGGTCGAGCACACCCACGTCAGCTATCCGGTCGGGCACCTGTCGACGCTGTACTGGATCGGCCTGCGCGCCGCCGACGTGCACCTGAACATCTCCAGTCCCGGCTGGGCCAAGCACGCCTGGTCGAACGTGTTCGCGCCCTGGCTGGCCGGTGCGACCGTGTTCCTCTACAACTACACGCGGTTCGACGCCGCCGCGCTCATGCGGGTGATGGCCGAGAACGGCGTCACCACGTTCTGCGCGCCGCCGACGGTGTGGCGAATGCTGATCCAGGCCGACCTCACCGCGCTGCCTACGCCGCCGCGGGAAGCGGTCGGGGCCGGTGAACCGCTCAATCCCGAGGTGATCGAACAGGTCAGGCGGGGCTGGGGCCTGACCATTCGCGACGGCTTCGGCCAGACCGAAACCACCCTGGCCGTCGGCAATCCGCCCGGGCAGCCGGTCAAGGAGGGCTCGATGGGTCGCCCGCTGCCCGGCTACACCATCGCGCTGATCGACCCCGCCACCGGAGAGCGCGGCGCCGAGGGCGAGATCTGCCTCGATCTGGCGCACCGGCCGCTCGGATTGATGACCGGCTATCACGGCGAACCCGACCGGACCGCCGAGGCGATGCGGGACGGCTACTACCACACCGGGGACGTCGGCAGCGTCGACGGTGACGGGTACATCACCTACGTGGGCCGGGCCGACGACGTGTTCAAGGCGTCGGACTACCGGATCTCGCCGTTCGAACTCGAGTCGGTGCTGTTGGAGCACGATGCCGTGGCCGAGGCAGCGGTGGTGCCCTCGCCCGATCCGGTGCGACTGGCGGTGCCCAAGGCCTATGTGGTGCTGGCCGCCGGACATGAGCCGGACCGGGACACCGCGGCGGCGCTCTTCGCCCATTCCCGCGACCACCTGGCCGGGTACAAGCGGATCCGTCGACTGGAGTTCGCCGAGTTGCCCAAGACGATCTCGGGGAAGATTCGCCGGGTCGAGCTGCGCGGCAGGGAGAACGAGGTGCACGCCGACGCCGGAGCGGTGGTGGCGACCGAATACCGGATCGAGGACTTCCCCGAGCTGCGCTGAGACAGTGCCGCGACCGAACTGGACCTAGCGGACAAGGTGCCCGGCGGTCGCGGTCGTCCTTGGGCCCAGCCATACGCCGTGGGGAGTGCAAGGATTCCTGGCATGAGTGCACCTGTGCCGGCCGGTTGGTATCCGGACCCTGCCGGACCGGCGCCGGACGGGCGGCCCCAGCTGCGCTGGTGGGACGGCGCGCAGTGGACGGCACATGTGCAGCCGTCGACCTCCGCCGCCGCTGCGGCCGGCGTGACGCCGGCGCCCGCCGAACAACCCCAATACCCGGGTGCGGCGGCCGGGCATCCGTCGGCACCCGCGGGGCCCTCTGCGAGCGGTGCGTTCTCCGCTGTCCGAGCCGATCCTGGTGGTGGCCCAGAAACGCAAGCTGATCGAGCTCACCAACGAGTTCGTGGTCCAGGGTGCGGACGGTGCCGTGATCGGGGCGGTGGCCGAGATCAATCAGTCCGGGCTGAAGAAGGCTGCGCGCTTCGTGAGCTCGCTCGACCAGTTCTTGACCCACTCGCTCGAGGTGCGGGATGCGCGCACAGCGGCCGTTGATGGTGCTCACCCGTCCGGCCAAGGTGTTCAAGTCGACCGTGCTGGTCACCAGGCCGGACGGCCCGGAGATCGGCCGCATCGTCCAACGCAACGTCTTCGGCAAGATCCGGTTCGGCATGGAGGCCGGGGGCTACGAGGTCGGCTCGATCAACGCCGAGAACTGGCGGGCCTGGAACTTCTCCATCACCGATCACACCGGAGTGGAGATCGCCCGGATCACCAAGACCTGGGAAGGTCTGATGACGACGATGTTCACCACAGCCGATCATTACGTGGTGCACCTGCACCGGCAGCTCGTCGACCCGCTGCTCTCGTTGGTGGTGGCTTCGTCGCTGACCGTTGACACCGCGCTGAAGCAGGACGACCGCGGGTTCAACTGAGCAGCCGGTCAGCGCAGCGTGTCGTCCGGCTCGTCGTCCAGCAGCATGAGCTCGACACCGTCTCCGGCGTGCGGGATCTGGATGGTCACCGACTGGTTCATCACCGACAATTCGACCACTGACCATGCCCGCTCGTGCCGCACCGCGAACAACCGCCCCTGGACACCGTCACCGTTGTCGCGACTGCCGATCCGGACGTGACGATTCAGGTGCTGTGCGGTGAGCGATGAGACCCGCAAGGTTCGACTCTTTCCCGACGGAGCGATCTCCCCGGCCATCACACTAGTCAGTACGTTCACGGTTCTAGCATCCCCCAAATGGCGGCTGCTCATTACCCAAAGTACCCACTGTTCCAGGATGATCACTCTTTCAGGTGGCTGAATACGAACGTCGGAGGCGTCGCCGATTAGTCTGCCGACGTGACCACTCCGGTACGCGACCAGATGCAGCACGTCTTCGACCGATGCCGGCCGCTGACCGACGGCGCCGTCGCCGACTACATTCCGGAACTCGCGCTGGTCGATCCCGAGCAGTTCGGTCTGGCCGCCACCACGCTGACCGGCGAGACCGCAGGTTTCGGCGATGTGGACACCCCGTTCACCATGCAGTCGGTGTCCAAGCCGTTCGCCTACGCGCTGGCTCTCGAGCTTCGCGGGTTCGACGTGGTGGACGCGCACATCGACGTGGAGCCGTC
Source organism: uncultured Actinomycetota bacterium (assembly GCA_963834185.1). Taxonomy (GTDB): domain Bacteria; phylum Actinomycetota; class Actinomycetes; order Mycobacteriales; family Nakamurellaceae; genus Nakamurella. Next base: position 142,870 of record CAWIAR010000001.1, on the reverse strand, counting down.
CGGGGAGGCGTTCAACCAGTTCAGCCTCGACCCCGTGACCGGTCACCCGCGCAACGCCATGATCAATGCCGGGGCGATCACCGCGACCTCGCTGATTCCCGGCGACGCCGATCGGGCGACACCGAGCCTGCTCGACTACCTCAGCCGGTTCGTCGGGCATCGGATCGCGGTCGACGAGAAGGTGTGCCGGTCCGAGTCGGAGACCGGGCACCGCAACCGGGCGATCGCCCATCTCCTGCGCAGCGTCGACGTGCTCGAGGGCACACCTGACGATGTGCTGGACACGTACTTCCGGCAGTGCTCGGCGCTGGTGACGACCAGAGATCTGTCGCTGATGGCCGCCACGCTGGCCAACGGTGGTGTCCAGCCGGTGACCGGCGAAGTACTGATGTCGCCGCTGGTGCTGCGCCGGGTGCTGTCGGTGATGGCTACCTGCGGGCTGTACGACGGCGCCGGCGATTGGTTGACCAACGTCGGGCTGCCGGCGAAGAGCGGGGTCAGCGGCGCGATCATGGCCGTGCTGCCCGGTCGGGTCGGCGCCGCCGTGTGGTCGCCGCGGCTGAACGAGCACGGCAACAGCGTGCGGGGGGTGGCTGCCTTCCGGATGCTCTCCGACGAGTTCGGCCTGCACGTCTTCGAGGTCCACCGCGGGGCCGCCGGCGAACGCTAGGTCAGCGCGACCAGCGCTGCTCGGCTCGTCGACCGGCAGCCTCATCAGCCACCTGACCCCGGCCCTGGCCAGCAGCAGCGTGATGATCAGGCCGGTTACCGCGAAAAACCCACCAAGGCTCACCGCGTCGCCGAGCAGAAGATCCTCCAGGGCCAACACCAGGAATTTGCTCCCGACGGCGACGACCCACAGCAGCAGCCCACCGACGACTTTCGCCGCCGGTCCGGTCGCCGCCTTCAGCCGCGAGGTGACCGCCTGCTTGGCGATCAGCACAATCTCCAGCACCACCTTGAGCAGCAGCGCGGTGAGCAACGAGACGGAGAAGGTCTCCACGATGATCGACGGGATGTACTGAGCAGCGAGGTTGAGCACCACGACGTAGACGAAGAGGTCGACGACGTCAGCGGGGGAGATCGGCCGGCCACGTCGATCAGCGTTCGGGGACATGGCGCCAACCTAATTTTGTCCGGATTCACCCACTCGCGGGGCGGTCGCGTCGGGCGGGCGCGATGATGGGTCGGTGGCCGGAGGCAGTCCCGCGGCTGAAAGGAGCTGACCGTTGGCCACGTCGGAAGCGTCAACCACGAGGTCCACGGTCGGCGGGACTACACGTCGGCGATCTACGGATCGGTGCTGGCCGCTTCGGTGGTCCTGGGCGCGGGAACCACTCGACCGCCGTGGGTGCTCGCGCTGATCCTGCTGATCAGCAACGCCATCTTCTGGGTGGCCCATGTCTACGCGGAAACTGTCGCCTCGGTGCAGGGTGGATGGGGCGTCGCCGCCATCGGCCAGGGTCTGCGTCACGAGTGGCCGTTGGTCTTCGCGGCTGTGCCGCCGGCCGCGGCGGCGATCGTGGCGGGCTGGCTGTTCGACGCCGGCGAGCTGGCGGCGGCCTGGGCCGCCCTGATCACCGCGCTGGTGGAACTGCAGGTGTGGGGGTTGATCGCGGCCAGGGCGGTGCACCTGCACGGCCGGGGGCTGGTCCGGACGATCGTGCTGAACCTGGCCATCGGACTCGTGGTCGTTGCGCTGAAACTGAGCCTGCCGCACTGACACGACGACCAGGCCCCGGGACAACGATCAGGCCCGGGACGACGATCCGGCCGGCTCGCCAGATGGGCGTGCCGACCGGTATTGGTGTGGTCGGGGTGACAGGATTTGAACCTTCGGCCTCTTCGTCCCGAAGGACGCTGGATAGGCGTCTGGAGTCTGTGGATCAGCGGCGCCGAGTCCATGATCGTCCGGTCCTGGCCCCGACTGCTGGGACCGATGGTTACTCAGTTCGTTACTCGCATCCTCCGAGTGCGAGAACTGCGGATCTTGGCGTTGCTCGGGCAAAACACCGCTTTGAACGGGCGAGATGCGTTGCTGCGCAGGCGTTCAGGTGTGAGTCCTTTGCGACCGTGACCGGCGCATAACCATGGGGAAGAGCATGGGCTCTGGAGCTGCTGATCGAGGCGGCCGAATGACCAAGGCCGCGATCAGGTGGCTTGGTCCAACCCGGACCGCGCCCCGGTCGAGACGACCACACTCGTGGAATCAGTCCGTTATTGTCACTGTCAGCCCCATACTCCGTGGAGCCGTTGACAGACAGATTGACAGCCGCGCCGGACGACCGAATGCGGCAGCCGCTCGGAGGACGACCTGGCGGTGCGGGTCTCCAAGGTGCCTGGAATTGTTCTCGAGGCTTCCGGTTCGTGTTGGTTGGGGTGTTCGCTCGGGTGTGCGGACTCCAGAAAGAAGCCGACAATGAACCAGCTCTGTTCCCTGCTCGGGGTCAGCCTTCCCCTAGTCCTTGCACCCTTTGGGCCGTGGGATCAGGTGCGGCTGGCCGCCGCGGTAAGCAACGCCGGCGGGCTGGGCAGCGTGGGCACAGCCGTGCGAAGCCTCACCGAACTGCAGAGGCAGTGGGCGCTGCTTCGGGACCTCACGGATCGGCCCTTCGCGGTGAACCACACTGGGCGGCCGCTGGATCGGGCGGCGTTCGACGCGACGCTCGAGTTGCAACCCGCTGCCATCTCCTTCCACATGGGCATCCCAGCCGACCTCATCCGGGAGGCGCACGATCGGGGCATCCTGTGGATCCAAACCGTGGGGGACGTCGACGCAGCCGAGGCAGCTCTCGAGGCGGGCTGCGACGTCCTCGTCGCACAGGGGGACGAGGCCGGTGGCAATGCTGGGTGGATTTCTACCTTGGTCCTGACGCCAGCGGTCGTCGACATCGCCGGCAGAACGCCGGTGGTTGCGGCCGGCGGTATCGCGGACGGCAGGGGCATCGCCGCTGTTCTTGCTCTGGGCGCGCAGGGTGTCTCGTTGGGCACCCGATTTCTGGCCACTACCGAGATGACCGTCGACCTGGCCTGGAAGCAGCGCATCGTCGCCGCCCACGCACGCGACGCGGTGAAGGTACCCCACGCGGAGCGGGTCCTCCCGCCGTTCAATCTGCCCCAAGTGGGCACTCCGTTCGCTCCGAGGGCGCTGCGGACCGACCTCATCGACAGGCTCAGCCGCGACCCGGATCAAATCGACCCAGCCGTGATCGGTCCGCGGCTGCTGGCGGAGATCCGTGCAGGCGGCGGCCACGACGACCTGCCCTTCACCGGCCAGTCCGTCGAGTTGGTGCACGACATCGTGCCGGCCGCCGAGCTGATGGCCCGGCTCTGGCAGGAGTGCGAGCGCGCGCTGGCCGCGGCCAGAGACCGCCTCCCCCGGTCCGCAACGATTGCCTCGATCGGGGGACTGAGCGAGGGAGCTTGATCGGCATGTGCAGGAGGAGCCGCGTAGCGGCCCGCAGCGAAGCGAGGACACGCGGAGCGGCGACGTCGGCGCGCAGCGCCGGCTCTTGATCAAACAAGAGGCAGCTTCGGCGGTGCCAATGGCCGGAGTCGCGGGCTGGATCAGAGGACGCTTTCCAAGTCGGACCGAGCCTGTTTACAGGCGATCACTGAGGGCCTGACCTGCGCAGACGAGCCGGAAAAGCCGATGATGGACGCAGCGGGGACGGATCCGACTGGGATGGAAACTGAGACTGCTGCAGCTCGTCCGGCTCACCCGCTTTCGAGGTCTGTCCTCGGTGGTTCGTGGGTAGCCGTCTGACCTGGGCTTTCACAGTCGGGGTGACAGGATTTGAACCTGCGACCTCTTCGTCCCGAACGACCCGTCGGTCAGCTCCAGGACCTGCAGCGAACGGGGCGCCACAGACTCTGACCTGCCGATATGCTTATTGGTTGCGTTTGTCAGATGCGGCGAGACTAGGACCTTTTCGAACGCGCTGCGGACGCAACCGCGGCGGTGTGTGCTGCATCCAGACGACCGCGGGCGTGGAGCAGTAGCTCGAGTAGTTCCAGCCAATCGCAGGTCGTATGGCCCATTTCGAGCCGCCTCCTGCGCACCGCACCCCCTGGCCACAAGGAGTCCGCCGGCGAGTTCGTGCCGTTGTAGCGTTCAGCCATGGCCAGTTCGGAGTCTGCCTCCCGCCAACTGGGCCGGTTGCGGAGCGTGCCGACTTCGCGGTCTGGCGCCCCACCACCGCCACCTGGTACCTCAAGTTCAGCACCCGTATCCAGGACCAGCGGCTGCAATGGGGCGCCACCGGCGATGTCCCCGTCTCCGGCGACTACAACGGCGCCGGCAAGGCCGACTACGCAGTCTGGCGCCCCACCACCGCCACCTGGTAATGACCTACCTGAATTACAGCACCGGCGTTGACGCGGAACAGCAATGGGGCGCCGCCGGCGACGTCCCCGTCTCCGGCGATTACGACGGCGACCGCGTCGGCGACTACGGAGTCTGGCGGCCATCCACCGCAACCTGGTATGTCAAGTACAGCTCGGGCATTCCGGACCGGCAGCAGCAGTGGGGCGCCACCGGCGACCTACCACTCTGAGTCTTTCTGGCGCTTAGCAAGACGCGATCCTCGGCCAGCGATGAGCGCCGACTGGCTCGGCGCCGTCGCGCGGGCGCGGGCCTGCCGACGCCGAGTCGCCGCGCCCCGCCGAAGCCGTTCGTCACCGTCCAGTCCGGCGCGCGAGACCGGCCGCTCGGCCCGCAGGACTGGCGAGGTTCTTGAGCAAGGGACGTCACCATCCCTGTCTATGCGAGGTGGCATCCGCTTGGCTCGGGGTGTTGACCTAGTTGAACTGGCGGGCTGGCCCCCTTGGGCCGGGGTGATCCAGCGACCAGGATCAGTCCCACAGCAGTTCGTGAACCGATGTCCACCATGCCAATCGTGATGTCTAGGTCAGCCGACGCCCGGCCGACTCGACCGGCAGGAACACGGCCTCACCACTACTGCGATCGTCTCGGCGGCCGACGCCCGACCGCCGACGGTCACCGGCCGGATTCCATTCTGACTGCCCCACCAGAAGGTTGGGCCGGCCCAACGTACCGGCACCGGAAAGACCATGTCTCATCGCTTCAACCATGAACCCGACAGCACATCGCGGTACTGCACCGCTCCCAAGATCCGGAGAGCTGACATGTCCATGCTCGTAGAAGAATTGGCTCGGGACCGATTGCGCCAGACGCAGCGGGACGTCGAGACCTACCGCCTGGCCCGTCGCGTGCGCCGGCAGTCGACGATGAGGGAGTTTCCGCCTTTCGCCGCGTTCCTCAGCGAGCCTCTAGCCGCGCTGATGGTCGGCAAAGGTCGAGATGACCTAGTGTTCACCAGCCACCTCGGCGAGGTGCTTCGCGTGTCGGAGTTTCGCGTCCGATACTTCCGGGTCGCGGCCGTCCGGTGCAGGGAAGCCGACCCGATGTTCCCGGCCATTGCCCCCCCGACTTGAGGCATACGACGGCAAGTCTGGCGATCAGCGCCGGAGCCGAATCCCGAAAGGTGTCCAGACGATGCTGGGCCACAAGTCAGCCGCGCTGACCCTGGACACCTACGCGGGCCTGTTTGAAGACAACCTCAACAATGTCGCGGAGCGACTTGACCGAGCGGCCGGCGAATCTGCTGCGGACGGACTGCGGACCAAAGCAGGTCAGGCACTGTCTCCCAATATCGGAGACAGTGCCTGACCTGGCCCTACGTGGTCGGGGTGACAGGATTTGAACCTGCGGCCTCTTCGTCCCGAACGAAGCGCGCTACCAAGCTGCGCCACACCCCGTGAGCCTGCTCAAGCCTACCGGACCCGGCACGGTGCTCTCGCCGCTCCGGACCGCCCGCCTCCGCCGCTCAGGGTTCCCGCGGCACCAGCGTGATCAGGGTCGCCTCGGGCCGGCAGGCGAACCGCACCGGCATGAATGGGTTATTACCCAGACCGGCTGAGACGTGCAACCACATCCACGATCCCCAGCGGGACAGCCCCCTGGCCCGGGAGCGGTCGAGGTCGCAATTCGTCACCACAGCACCGAACCCGGGAATGCGCACCTGGCCGCCGTGGGTGTGTCCGGCCAGCACCAGGTCGTAGGAGTCGGCGGCGAACAGGTCGAGCACCCTGGGCTCGGGAGAATGGGTGACGCCGATCCGGACCACTGCGTCGGCCTCCGCCGGACCCGCGATCTCCTCGTACCGATCTCGCTTGGTGTGCGGGTCGTTCACCCCGGCCAGCGCGATCCGCTGGCCGCGGATCTCCAGCATGGCGCGGCGATTGGTCAGGTCGACCCAGCCGTGCTCGGCCTGCGCTGCGCGGAGGTCACGCCATGGCAGCTCAGGGCCCTTGCGGATCGGCCTGCGGCCGACGAAATACCGGTGCGGAGATTTGGGGACCGGTGCGGTGAAGTCGTTGTTGCCGAAGACGAATGCTCCGGGCAGATCAAGCAGGTCGCCGAGGGCCCTGACCGCGACCGGCACCGCATCGCGGTGGGACAGCGTGTCGCCCGTGTTGATCACCAGGTCCGGCCGTAGATCGGCGAGCGCCGACACCCACCGGACCTTGCGATCCTGCCCAGGGCGCAGGTGCAGGTCGGACAGGTGCAGGACGCGGATGGGCCAGCTGCCCGGCGCCAGCACCGGGACATCCACCCGGCGGAGGGTGAACAGCTGCCGCTCCACCGCGGTGGACCAGACCAGCCCGGCAGCACCGAGTCCGACGACACCGCCGAGCACCGCCGGCCAACGCGACGGTCTACCGGCGGGCGTCGCGTCAGCCCCCGCCACCGGTGCCCGGTCCGGCAGTGGTGCCCGTGCCGGGGACGGACTCGGCACCGGTCGAACCGCCGGTGGCCACGGTCAGCGTGACCGTGGTGCCCGGCAGGGCATTGTCCTTGGGGTCCTGGTCGACCACGGTGTTGGCCGCGGCGCCGGTCTTGTCGTTGAGGACCACCTTGACCTGGAAACCCTTGGCCTTGATCTGGTCACTGGCCTGGTCGACGGCCAACCCGACGACCGACGGCACCTGGGCCTGCGGAGCTCCCTGCAGGTATTGCGGGTTGGGCGGGGAGAAGTCGGCGTTGGGCAGACCTTCGTGCAGCGGCATCATGGCCGCGAGCCAGGTGGCCGCCGGTACCGATCCGCCGCTCATCCCCTGGCCGCCCTGGGCGTCATCCGTGGAGCAGGTGCGCAGCGGGTTCTTGCAGATCGGCTGGGGCCGGGGCAGGTAGTCCCAGGTGATCACTGCGCCGGAGTACTGCGGCGTGAAACCGAGGTAGGCCGAGGACTTGTAATCCTGAGTCGTGCCGGTCTTGCCTGCGGCGATCCGGTTCCATCCGGCGGCGGTGGCGGCGGCGTGCGAGGTGCCGTCGGGGTCGGTCAGGTCACCCTCCATGGCCACCGTCAGCGTGTGGGCGAGGTCCGGTTGCACCGCCTCCTGGCATTCCTGCTGCTTCCAGCTGAGCAGCTTGCCGGTGGTGTCGGTGATCGACTCGACCGGCGTGGGCGGGCACCACTGGCCGTCGGACTTCAGCGTGGCACCGACGTTGGCCAGCTCCAGCGGGCTGACCGGCGAGACGCCGAGCGTGAAGGACGCCATCTTCTGCTGGGTGATCTGCGCCTCGTAGTCGGTGCCGGTCCCGGAGAATGCCGGATCGACGTCACCGGCATCGAGCAGGTAGCCCTTCATCCCGAGCCGGACGGACATGTCGGCCACCTTCGACAGGCCGATCTGATCCTCCAACCGGACGAAAGCGGTGTTGGGCGAGGTGGCGAGCGCGTTCGCCAGGGTCATCGAGTCCGGGTAGCTGCCCGCGTTCTTGAACTCGTGCGTCGGGACCAGGCTCGAGCGGTAGGTCTCGGGGACCCCGATCGTCGTCTGGGTACCGAGCCCTTGCTCCATCGCGGCGGCCGCGGTGAAAATCTTGAAGGTGGAGCCGGCGCCGAGCGGGGCGAACGTGGTGGTCAGCCGGAGCACCGTCTGTCCCTGCGCGGCCTTGAGCCCGTAGGGCCGGTTCGCCACCAGGGCCAGCACCCTTCTGGTGGTCAGCCCCGGCTCCACGATGGCCATCACGTTGGCCACGCGCTTGGACGTCGACGAACCGGGGTCGGCCTGTGCGTTGACCGCAGCCTTGGCGTCCTTCATGGCGTTCGGATCCATGGTCGTGCGGATCGTGTAGCCGCCCTCGGCGAGCTGTGCCTCGGTGAAACCTGCCTGCTCCAGGTAGTCCAGGACGTACTGGCAGAAGTAGCCGTTGGTGGTGGAGCCGCCGGCGTTGATGCAGCCGTTCGGCGTCGCCTGCGGATTCAGGTCGAGGTTGGTCTTCTTGGCCTCGTTGGCCTTGTCCTGCGAGATCGCGCCGGTGCGTGCCATGGCGTCGAGCACCAGGTCGCGGCGAGTGCGGGCGTCGACAGCATGATCCGGGTCGAGCGGGTTGAACTTGTTCGGGTTGTTGACCATCCCGGCCAGCAGTGCGGCCTGCGGCAACGACAGATCGGACGCGTGCACGCCGAAGTACCGCAGCGACGCCGCCTCGGCGCCGTAGGTGCTCGGTCCGAACGCCACCAGGTTCAGGTAGCGCTCCAGGATCTGGTTCTTCGACAGCTTGTTCGGCCCGTTCTCCAGGGCCAGCGCCAGCTTCGCCTCGCGGAGCTTGCGGATCGGAGTGACGGCGATGGCATCGGCCCGTTCCGCGTCGGTCTTGGCCTTCACCAGGAACAGGTAGTTCTTGACGTACTGCTGGGTCAGCGTCGAGGCGCCCTGGACGGCGCCGTTGTCCGAGCTGTTCTTCAGCAGCGCCCGGACCATGCCGCGCCAGTCGACGCCCTTGTGCTGCAAGAAGCGCCGGTCCTCGATGGAGATCACCGCCAGCCGCAGGTACTGACTGATGTCCGAGAGTGGGGCGTCGACCCGGTTCTGGTCGTACAGATAGGCGATGGCCTTGCCGGTGTCGTCGGTGATCGTGGTGCGCTGCGGTGCCTGCTCGTCCATCGGGTCGGACGGCGCGGACTCGATTGCATCGGCTACCTGGTTCGAGGCCATCCCGATGCCGATGGAATAGGGGAGCAGCAACCCAGCCACCAGGACTCCGGCCACCAGGGTGGCGATCGCCAGTTTGGCGACGCCGCTCATCACACGCACGGTGGCCAGGCTACCGGGGGACGGGGGGCTGTTCGGGCCGTTCGGGGGCGGAAACTCCCGGTTGACCAGCGGTTCCAGTGCTTGCGCGGGGCGATCGATGAGGATCACCTGTGAGTTGGTACTGGAACGAGCGGGTAACCGCTCTTAGTGGAACGAACAGCCGGTGATGTGCGTCCTACGCGCAACCGGATGAGCCGGACGGCCGTCTGGGTTACCGACGGGCACCATGCCCGCGGGTGACTCGAGGGGAGTTGGGTTGATGGCCACGCTCGGCTTGCACGTCGTCGGGGGAGACCGATCGGCCGCGTTGGGTATCGCCCCAGGCGGTGCCGACTGGACGACCCGCGCAGTATGCGCCACCCAGGATCCGGACCTGCTGTTCGTCACCGGCGCGGCCCAGCGCGAGGCCGCCAAGATGTGCAGGGGATGCCCGGTGAAGCTCGAGTGCCTGGCCGACGCCCTGGACAACAAGGTGGAGTTCGGCGTGTGGGGCGGGCTGACCGAACGCCAGCGCCGGGCCCTGCTCAAGCGCAACCCCGAGGTCACCAGCTGGCACGACGTGCTGCTCGAGGCCCGCGACGACGCCACCCGATCCGTCGCCGGCTGAAGGCTCCGGACTCTGGCTCGGTGCTTCCGTTTGTCGACGTGCCCTTGGTTACCACGACGCGGCCGCTGGGTCCCAGTTGATCATGGGAACTCGTACGCTTGATCCCGGCGTGTTGGCGACACGCCGAGCGCGGCCGTACCGGTTCCCCATGATCAACTCGCTGGGGCTCACGTGCTGTCGAGCGGCGGGCGCGCGATTCAGGACGGCCGCCCGAGGTGGCCGGCGATCTCCCGGAGGGCCGGCAGGTCGTGGGCGTCGGTGGCCAACGCCGGCACCTCGAGCACCTTCAGGTCCGGATGCGCCCTGACCAACCTCGACCTGAGCCGCACCTCGGCGGCCCGCAGCCGGAGCCGGTCGGCATGCACCCGTAGCACCCCGGCCGCCAGCGGAGCCGACGATCCGATCTCACCCAACGCGTCCATGGTGGCCGCTTCGGGCAGGTCGACGAGCGTGGGGTGCGTCCGGTTGAGCACCACCCCGGCGAGCGGCATGTGTTCCTCGCGCAACCGATCGGCGAAGTAGGACGCCTCCCGCAGCGCATCGGGTTCGCAGGTCGCGACCACCACGAACGCCGTGCCCGGACGACGGAGCAGTTCGTAGGTCTGCTGCGCCCGCTCGCGGAAGCCGCCGAACATGCCCTCGAACAACTGGGCGAACTGGGCCGCGTCGGCCAGCATCTGGCCGCCGATGATGGTTTGCACGGCCTTGGTGAACAACGTCAGCCCGGCGCCGACGATCTTCATCACGCCGCGCCCCGGGGCCACCAGCAGCCGGATCATCCGGCCGTCCAGGAACGACGAGAGTCGTTGCGGTGCATCGAGGAAGTCCAGCGCCGACCGACTCGGCGGAGTGTCGACGACGATCAGCTCGTACTCGCCGCCGCCGCGAGTTGGCCGAGCTTCTCCATCGCCATGTACTCCTGGGTGCCGGCGAAGGAGGTGGAGATGGTCCGGTAGAACGGGTTCGCATAGATCTGCGCAGCCCGCTCGGGGGTGGAGTGCGCGGCCACCATGTCGTCGAACGTCCGCGAGGTGTCCAGCATCATCGCGAACAGCTCGCCCGGGCCGTCCCGCTGTACCAGACGCGGCGGTGTTGTCCAACTCCTCCAGACCCAGTGACTGAGCGAGCCGGCGGGCCGGGTCGATGGTCAGCACGGCGACCTTCCGCCCGGCGTCGGCGGCGGCGACCGCCATGGCCGCCGCCGTCGTCGTCTTGCCGACACCGCCGGAGCCGCAGGTCACCACCACCTGGGTGGCCGGGTTCCTGACCAGGGCCAACAGGTTCATCGGGCGGCTGGACCGGGCTCATTCCGTATCCGCCCTCGCCGGCGCTCCGGCTCGGTTGCGGCATGGAGTGCTGATGGTTCGCTCGCGAGCGCTCGCTCACTTGACCCCCTGCGCGGCCAGCACGTCGGCCAACTCGTAGATGCCGCCGAGGTCCACCCCGTCGACCAGCCGGGGAGCGTCATCAGCGGCAACCCGGCACCCGCGAGCTGACGTCGCAGCGCCTGCTCGTCGAGCACCCTGGCGGCGTGGTCCGCGCCTGGGCCGCGAGTCCGGACACCAGGTCGGACTCCGGGTCGATACCGGCCTGGGCCAACCCGGTCGCCAGCCGGTCGAGGTCCAGCCGGCCTTCGGCTGCCGGGCGCAGCGACGCGGCCGGCAACCGAGGTTCGGTGGCGGCGTTCACCACGATGGTGCCGACCGGCAGGTTGGATGCCCGGAGTTCGGCCACCGCTTCGAGGGTCTCGGTGACCGGCATCTCCTCGAGATGGGCGACCAGATGCACCATGGTGTCCGGCGAGTGCAGCACCTGCGCCACGCCTTCGGCCTGATTGCGGATGGGACCACGTTTGGCCAGGTCCCGCATGGCAATGGTGACATTGAGGAACGTGACGATCCGGCCGGTCGGCGGGGCGTCCATCACCACCGCGTCGTACACCGGGCGACCGTCGCTGCCCCGTCGGGTCGTCGTCTCCTTGACCTTGCCGGTCAGCAGCACGTCCCGCAGCCCGGGGGCCAGCGTGGTGGCGAACTCCACCGCCCCCATCCGCTGCAGGCTGCGGCCGGCGAACCCGAGGTTGTAGAACATCGCCAGGTACTCGAGCAGGGCCTTTTCGACGTCGATGGCCAAGGCCCGCACCTCGCCCCCGCCGGCCGCCACGGCGATCCGCCGCTCCTCGTACGGCAGCGGCGGCAGGTCGAACATCCGGGCGATGGCCTGCCGTTCCTCGGTCTCCACCAGCAGCACGCGCCGCCCATCGGCGGCCAGCGCCAGGGCCAACGCTGCGGACACCGTGCTCTTACCGGTGCCTCCCTTGCCTGACACGATGTGCAGTCGCGCGCGCCGGGCGGCCGAGGGCCACCCGAGCGCGACGGATGCCGGGAGTTCGGCTTCGGGACGGTCACGTCAGCTCGCCAGCGCCATCGACACGATGGTGACGGCCGGGATCGCCACCAGGACCAGGCCCAGCCAGAGCGGTACCAGCAGCACGACCAGGAACCCTAGGGGAACGACGACCAGCCCCAGACCAGTGGCCCGGACGGCCCAGATCGGCTTCCAGTTCCGTTTCTCCCGCAGGCCGTCGTACCAGAGCAGAACCAGCGTCAGCAGCAACAACGCCTCGACGGTCGCCGCCAGCCAGCGCCACCACTCCATGCTCGCCAGCGTAGGGGGACGCGCCGCGCCGCTGTGCGAGTCCTACAGTGACCGCATGGCAGACCCCCAGACCGGCACTCGTCGCACCTTCGAGTACGCCACCGTCCCGCTGATCACCCACGCCACGAAGGCGATCCTCGACACCTGGGGTGAGGACGGATGGGAGCTGGTGCAGGTGGTTCCCGGACCGAACCCCGAACAACTCGTCGCCTATCTGAAGCGGGAGAAGTGATGGCAGTCGCGGATCGGCTGGCGGAGCTCGGCCTGACCCTTCCCACGGTGGCCACGCCCGCCGGTTCCTACCAGCCCTGGGCCCGCACCGGGAACCTGCTGTTCACCGCGGGCCAGCTGCCCTTTCTCGACGGCACCTTGCCGGCCACCGGAAAGGTCGGGGCCGAGGTTTCGCCGGAGGACGCGAAGGAGTACGCCCGGTTGTCCGGTCTGAATGTGTTGGCCGCGATCGACGCGGCGGTGGGCTTGGACGAGGTCGTCCGCGTGGTGAAGGTGGTCGGATTCGTCGCTTCGGCCGAGGGTTTCACCGGCCAGCCCGGGGTGATCAACGGCGCCTCGGACCTGTTCTTCGAGGTGTTCGGAGAGGCGGGACGGCATGCCCGCTCGGCCGTCGGGGTCGCCGAGTTGCCGTTGGGCGCCCCCGTTGAGGTCGAGGCGATCGTCGAGCTGCGGACCTGACACCTGCTGCCGTCGATGGCGTGAAACCCGGGCAACCAGTCGCGCCCGTCGCCCGGTTGTGAGTCTCGAAGCGGCGCAGCGTGGGAGGGCCCGATGCCGTCAGTCCTCCGGCGGCACGCGGTCGTCCTCCGGGGTCCGTCCGGCCAGCAGATCGTCCAGGTAGCGCCGGTCGATGATCCACCGATCCATCGGGCGATCGGTCGGCGAACCGTGGCCAGGGACGAGCACGCGAGCGAGCTCCACGAACGGCCGCAGGAGCTCCAATCCGGCGTCGTACTCGGCCAGGTGCTCGGGCGACTCGGGCAGCGGAGGCTCGACGTCACTGAGCATGTCGCCCGCCAGCAGCACGGCGGACGCCGGCAGCCACACAGCGGCGTGACCTCGGCTGTGTCCGTCGTGCACCACCAGCAGGGCCTCCGGCCCGGGCCACGGGACCGGGACAACGGTGCCGGTCACCGCCCCGCGCACCGGCGTGACCTCGGCGAATCCGGGCGCCAGCGCCTGCTGGAGTGGGCCGAGCCCGCCGGTGAGTTCGGCGCGGTGCTGGTCGACTGCGGCCGCCGCCGGCTCGGACACCCAGCGCGGTGCACTCGGCAGACCGGCGGGCCAGAGCAGGTGATCCCAGTGCGCGTGGGTGCTCACCCCGCCGGCGACCGACACCCCGAGGTCACGGACGTCGGCGGCCAGCGCGGCGAGCTCATCGGGCTCCAGCGCCGGGTCCACCAACAGCGCCGAGGTTCCGTCGTCGATGAGCGTCGACGCCGTGGTGTAGCGGACCGCGTGGGTCACCCGCACCCCGTCGCCGACGGTGGTCCAGGTCCTGCGCATGCCTCACGGTATCCAGAGCCGGGCGGCGCGGGAGGCTACGGTGCAGCGCATGGGTGTTGACGTCCCGGTGCGGCGCGCGGCGACCGTCGTGCTGGCCCGCGACGGCGATCGCGGGCTGGAGGTGTTCACCCTGCACCGCGCCGCTGCCCTGGTGTTCGCACCCGGAGTGGTGGCGTTTCCGGGCGGCGGGGTCGACCCGACCGACCGGGCCGAAATCGCCGTGCCGGGTCGGCCGCTGTCCTGGTGGGCGCAGCGGCTGGACCGTGCCCGAGCCCGAGGCGGCCGAGTTGCTGGCCGCCGCGGTGCGTGAATTGTTCGAAGAGACCGGGGTGCTGCTCGGGGCGGCCCCGCCGGTGGAACCCGAGCCCAGTGCCGAACGCGAACGTCTCCGACTCGAGCTCACCGCCCACCGCATCGGTGTCGCAGACGTGCTGGCCGCCGAAGGCATCCCGGCACCGTTCGACCAGCTCGTGCCCTGGGCCAGGTGGATCACCCCGCCGGGACAGACGCGCCGGTACGACACGTTCTTCTTCGTCGCCCCGGTGCCCGACGGACAACAGGCCGCAATGGTGACCACCGAGGCCGACCACGGGCAGTGGGACAGACCCGCCGACCTCATCGCTGCGCACGCCGCCGGGGAGCGGGCGATCATGCCGCCGACCTTGTCCGTGCTGCACCAGGTGGGCGACGCGGCCACCGTTGCCGAGTTGCTGGCCATCGAACGCACCGTCAGGCCGGTCCGACCTCGGGTGATCTCGGCCCCGGGCGAACCGCTGCGCGTCGACGTGGAGGGCCGGGAGATGCAGGTGGAACCGCGGTGAGTCTGCGCCGGGTGACCCCGTCGGCGCGCGTTGCGCTCGCGCCCAATCCTGGTCCGATGACGTTGGACGGCACCAACTCCTACGTCCTGGCCGGCCCGTCCGCGGCCGGCGTGGTGGTGGTGGATCCCGGCCCGCCGGACGCCGCCCACCTTGCCGCGCTGACGTCGGCGGGTCCGGTCTCGCTGATCCTGATCACCCACCGCCACCACGACCACACCGAGTCGGCCGCGGAGTTGCACGCGAGGACCGGCGCCCCGGTGCGCGCCGTCGACCCGGTGCACTGCCACGGCGGGGCACCCCTGCAGCCCGGTGAACGGATCACCGCCGCCGGACTGTCCATCGACGTGCTCGGCACGCCCGGCCACACCGACGACTCGGTGAGCTTCCACCTGCCGGGCGACGGACCCGCACCGGGCTCGGTGCTCACCGGCGACACCGTGCTCGGGCGCGGAACCACGGTGATCGCCCATCCCGACGGGTCGCTGGGCGACTACCTGGACTCGCTGCGCCTGCTCGCCGCCCTCGGCCCGGCGCACGTGCTGCCGGCGCACGGCCCCGACCTGCCCGACCTGACCGCCGTCTGCGCGGCCTACCTGGCCCACCGGGAGGAACGCCTCGCGGCGATCAGTGCCGTGTTGGCGACGGCGGGCCCTGATGCGTCGGTCGAGGCCGTCACCGACGCTGTCTACACCGACATCGATCCGTCCGTGCGGTGGGCGGCCGAGCGATCGGTGGCCGCCCAGCTCGCGTACCTGCGCGGCTGATCCGGCGTGCTCGCGGCCGCGTTGGACCTGCTCAGCTGCCCGCACTGCGGCGGACCGCTCGACCCGATCGGCGCTGACCAGGTGCCGCAGCCCATCGGCACCGTCGGCTGTTGGGCCGGCCACCGGTTCGACGTCGCGCGACACGGTCAGCTGAGCCTGTTGTCGGGCCGAGCGCGCACCGACACCGCAGATACCGCCGAGATGGTCGCGGCCCGGGTCGCCTTCCTGGCGACCGGCCACTACGACCCCATCCGGGACGCCGTGGTGTCCGCGGTGACCTCAGAGGGTCCGGTGCTCGACGTGGGCGCCGGGCCGGGCTGGTATCTGGCGGGGGCGGTGGACCCGGTCGAGGAGCGGATCGGCGTGGCGCTGGACTCGTCCCGGTTCGCCGCCCGCCGGGCCGCGCGGGCGCACCCGCGGGTGGCCGCCGTGGTCGCCGACGCCTGGTCCGCGCTGCCGGTGCGGGCGGCGTCCATCGGCACGGTGCTCTCGGTTTTCGCGCCACGGGATCCGGCCGAGTTCGCCCGGGTGCTGGAACCGGGGGGCCGGGTGGTCGCTGTGACGCCCGAGCCGGACCATCTCGCCGAACTACGGGAGACGTTCGGGCTGCTGGCCGTTGCCGAGGGCAAGTCGGACACCCTGGCGGACGACGCGGTGGCGGCCGGGCTGGTCGCCGTCACCGACCACAGCCAGGTGGTCAGATATGGCGTCGCGCTGACCGCCGTGCAGGCCGCCGACCTGGTGCGGATGGGACCCACCGCCCGGCATCGCAGTGCGGATGAGATTGCCCAGGGCGCTTCTACTCTGCGCGACCCCGTGCACGTCACCGTCGCGGTGACGGTGACGGTGCTGCGGCGGGACTGAACTGGGCCGACTGGAACTGGGCCACTGAACTGGGCCACTGAACTGGGCCACTGAACTGGGCCACCGCCACTGCGGGCGGCTCTACGCCCAGGCTGGCAAGCTGTGCTCATGGAAGCCTCGGTCTCGACGCTGCTCGTCCTCGGCGCCACCGGCGATCTCTCCCATCGGCTCCTGCTGCCGGGGCTGGGCGGCCTGTTGGCCAAGGGTGATGTCGACCTGGCGCTGGTCGGCAGCGGCGTCGACGATTGGACCGAGGAGCAGTGGCACGAGCGCGTGCTCGACTCGTTCAAGGCGGCCGGAGCCACCGGCAAGGAGCCGACCGCGGTGGCCGAGGCCTCGACCTACGTCAAGGCCGACGTGACCTCGGCCGCCGATCTGCGCACCCTGCTCAAGGCCTGCCCGGGCGTGCCGGCGATCTTCTTCGCGCTGCCGCCTGCGGTCACCGAGAAGGCCTGCACGGCCCTGCTCGACGTCACGCTTCCCCAGGGCACCCGGCTGGTGCTGGAGAAGCCGTTCGGCACCGACCAGGCCAGTGCCCACGCGCTCAACGAATTGCTGGTGAAGCTGGTCCCCGAGGAGCAGATCCACCGGGTCGACCACTTCCTGGCCAAATCGACCGTGCTGAACCTGCTGGGCCTGCGGTTCGCCAACCGGCTCCTGGAACCGCTGCTGTGCGCCGAACACGTCGACCGGGTCGAGATCGTGTTCGACGAGTCGCTCGGACTCGAGGGCAGGGCCGGGTACTACGACGGCGCCGGCGCCCTCCGGGACATGATCCAGTCGCACCTGTTGCAGATCCTGGCCGTGCTCACCATGGAGCCGCCGACCTCCCTGTCCGCACCTGACCTGCGCGACCGCAAGGCGTTGGTGATGCGCGCCACGAAGGTCTTCGGCGACGACCCGGTGCGCTACAGCCGGCGGGCCAGGTGGACGGCCGGGGTCGTCGACGGGAAGCCGATGGTCGGTTATGCGGAGTCACCCGGGGTCGACCCGAAACGCGGCACCGAGACACTGGCCGAAGTCACCTTCACGGTGGACACCTGGCGCTGGGCAGGCGTGCCCTTCGTCATCCGATCGGGCAAGGCGATCGCCAGCGCACGCAAGGAAGCAATCATCACGTTCAAACCGGCCCAGCGAATACCGACGGGATTTCACGGCGAGGTCGGCCCCAACCAGCTGGTGATCGGGTTCGGTCCTGACCTCGCCCGGCTCCGGATCAACGTCAACGGCCCCGGCGACCCGCACGAACTCGACCCGACCGAACTGGTCAGCGAATTCGGACCGGGTGGGCTCTCGGCCTACGGCGAGGTGTTGGAGGGCGTGCTCGAGGGCGACCCGAGCCTGTCCGTGCGCGGCGATACCGCCGAGCAGTGCTGGCGGATCGTGCAGCCGGTCCTCGATGCCTGGGCGGCCGGCGAGGTGCCGTTGGAGGAATACCCTGCGGGTACCGACGGCCCGGTGACCTGGAACAGCTGAGCCGGACGACCCGTCCCGGCGAGGTCAGCGGGCCCGGCGGGACAGCCGTTCGGGATCGAGGATGATCACACTCTTGCCCTCGAGACGCAACCACCCACGGTGACCGAAATCGGCCAGCGCCTTGTTCACGGTCTCCCGGGAGGCGCCGACCAGCTGGGCCAGTTCCTCCTGGGTGAGGTCGTGGGTGACCCGGAGGTTCGGCCCGTCCTGCTGGCCGAACTGCCTGGCCAATTGCAACAGGGCCTTGGCAACCCGGCCCGGCACGTCGGTGAAGATCAGGTCGGCCAGCGCGTTGTTCGTCCGCCGCAGCCGGCGGGCGAGCACCCGCAGCAACTGCTCGGCAATCTCCGGCCGCTTGTTGATCCACTCGCGCAGTCCCGCCCGGTCCATCGTGGCCAACCGGACATCGGTCACCGCGGTGGCCGTGGACGTGCGCGGACCGGGATCGAACACCGAGAGTTCGCCGAACATGTCCGAGGGGCCCATGACCGCGAGCAGATTTTCCCGACCGTCAGGAGAGTGCCGGCCGAGCTTCACCTTGCCGGACAGGATGACGTACAGCCGATCGCCCAGCTCACCCTCGGAGATGATGGCACTACCTCGGGGGTAGTCGACCTGCTCAAGGGCCTCGCTCAGCGCAGCTGCAGCCTCCGGGTCGACCCCCTGGAAGATGCCGGCTTTGGCGAGGGTCTCTTCCACCTGTCCTCCTGACGACGCACGCGGAAAGCGGCCCACCGGGTGGGACGCACGCCACAGTCTAGGGCGCGACTCGCGGCGCGGTCGGCCGGGCGGATCCGACCGGGTGTCGCAGTGCCCGCGCGACGCTGCCGACGGTGCCGATCGTGGCCGGTCCGGCCAGGTCAGTCCCGCTGCCTGGCCTTGGGTTTGCGGCGCAGCCGGAACACCGACAGGGCGCGGCCCCAGCCCTCCCTGATGAAGGTGTTGACCTCTTCCGGGCGGGCCTGATCGAGGAACTCCTCGACCTCGTCCTCACTCACCGAGGTGTTCCGCAGACGGTTCTCCACCCGCTCCATGAGCAGGGCGAAGACCATCACCAGCAAGGGGATGAGCAACACCAGGAACACAGTCATGATCGACCCATCGTCCCACCCGCCCGACGTGATGGACCACTGGGCGCGCGTGCGCAGGCCGCACCGGGTCGTCGGTGTGCTGTGGCAACCTGACAGGCATGGCACGCGCGGCGACGACACCCTCGACGCCGCTGGCCCGTACCCGGCGTGCCCGCAAGATCGACGCCGAGCTCGCCGTCGGCTATCCCGACGCCAAGGCCGAGCTGGACTTCAGCACCCCGTACGAACTGGCCGTGGCCACCATCCTGTCCGCGCAGACCACCGACGTCCGGGTCAACCAGGTCACCCCGACGGTGTTCGCCCGCTACCCGTCAGCCGCCGAATACGCCGCGGCCGACCGCGCCGAGCTGGAGGAGATCATCCGGTCGACGGGGTTCTTCCGGAACAAGGCGACGGCGCTGATCGGGTTGGGCCGCGAGGTGGTCGAGCGGTTCGACGGCGAGTTGCCGGACACCCTCGACGACCTGGTGACGCTGCCAGGCATCGGCCGGAAAACGGCGAACGTCATCCTCGGCAACGCGTTCGGCAAGCCTGGGATCACCGTCGACACCCACTTCGGTCGATTGGTCAGGCGGTGGGGACTGACCGGGCAGACCGATCCGGTGAAGGTGGAGGCCGAGCTGGCTGCCGAATTGTTGCCGGCGACCTGGACCGACTTCTCCACCCGGACGATCTTCCACGGCCGCCGGGTCTGCCACAGCCGCAAACCGGCCTGCGGTGCCTGCTACCTCGCCCCGCTGTGCCCGTCCTCGCGAACGGGGCCGGCAGATCCGCTTGCGGCGGCCGCCCTGGTCGTCGGCCCCGAACGCTCCCACCTCCTCGAGTTGGCCGGTTTGGGCGACCTCGCCGCCGCCGTCGAGCCGATCGATCCCGACGCCGGACCTGCCGGGTGAACCGGCCCGACGGCGCCGACCTGGCGGATCGCGGCATTCGGCTGGCGCCCGACGACCAGCTACCGGACTGGCTGGCACCGCTGGTGTCCGCGATCGACGGCGCGCAGTTGCCTGATCGGTTCAGGATGCTCGATGGGGCAACCGCATCGGCAGACGCGCGTCATTCGGCCGTGCTGATGTTGATGGGCGAGGGCGCGCGAGGTCCGGACGTGCTCCTCACGGCCCGCGCCAGCACGCTGCGCTCGCACCCCGGCCAGCCGGCTTTTCCCGGCGGCCGCGCCGAGCCGGGGGAGGATGCCGTCGCGACTGCGCTGCGCGAGGCGAACGAGGAAACCGGCCTGGACCCGTCGTCGGTGTTGCCGGCCGCCCAGCTCCCGCAGTTGTACCTTCGCCCGTCGCGCAGTCTGGTCCGTCCGGTGCTCGGTTTCTGGCACGCGCCCGGGCCGGTGTCGGCGGTCGATCCGGCCGAGACCGCTGCGGTCGCCAGAGTCCCGGTCGCCGACCTGGTCGACCCGGCCAACCGCGGCCGGGTCCGGCTGCGCAACGGCTTCGCCGGTCCCGCGTTCAGTGTCGCGGGCATGGTGGTCTGGGGCTTCACCGCCGGCCTGCTCGACCTACTGCTCGATCTCGGCGGCTGGGCGGTCCGGTGGGATGCGGGCCGACTGCTCCGGCTGCCGGCCGATTCCGGGATCCCGCAGTGACCGTGGTCGACGCCTTGGTCCTCGCGCTGCTGGTCGGGGCCGCCTGGTCCGGCTTCCGGCAGGGCCTGGTGGCAGCGACCTGTTCCCTGGTCGGTGCGCTCGCCGGAGCCATCGCCGGGATCCGGCTGGCGCCGCTGGTCATGGAGCACGTCGACGACAACGCCGCCAAGGTTGCCGTCGGCATCGCGTTCGTCGTGCTCGGTGTCGGAATCGGCGAGTACGGCGGCGGCAGCCTCGGTCGGATGCTGGCCGATCGAATCCATTGGCGCCCGGCGCGGGCGGTCGACCACGGACTCGGTCTGGTCGGACACACGCTGGCGGTGCTGATCATCATCTGGATGATCGCCGTGCCGCTGGGAAAGACGCCCTATGCCTGGCTCAACTCGGCGGTGCGCAGTTCGTCGGTGCTGTCCACGGTCGATGAGGTGATGCCCGACCAGTTGCGCGAGGTGTCCGGCAAACTGGGCGACCTGTTCGACCAGTCCGGATTCCCGCAGATCCTCGACCCGCTCTCGTCGACTCCGATCACCGATGTCCCCCCGCCCGACGCTGCGTTGGCGAAATCGCCGGTGGTGACCAGAGCCGAGCCGTCGATCGTGAAGGTCAGGGCGCTCGCGGAATCCTGCAGCAAGCAACTGGAGGGCAGCGGCTTCGTCATCGCCCCTGATCGGGTGCTGACCAACGCGCATGTCGTCGCCGGATCGAACAGCACGACGGTCGAGGTGGACGGCGACGCCAGGGCCGCCACCGTCGTGCTGTACGACCCGCGCACCGATGTCGCCGTGCTGCAGGTGGACGGCCTCGGCCTGCCCGCGCTGCGCTTTGCTCCGGACGCTGCCGAGTCCGGCGCGGATGCGATCGTCGCCGGGTATCCGCTGGACGGGCCGTTCACCGTCCGCGCGGCCCGCATCCGCGCCGACTTCGACCTCCGCGGCCCGGACATCTACGGCAACACGGTCACCCGGGAGGTGTACACGGTGCGGGGCACCGTGCAATCGGGAAACTCCGGCGGTCCGTTGCTGGACGCCCAGGGCCGGGTGCTCGGCGTGGTGTTCGGTGCTGCCCCGGACGCCGACGACGTCGGCTTCGTGCTGACCGCCGATGAGGTTGCCGACGAGGTCGCGGCCGGCGCGACCGACACCACAGCGGCCGACACCGGCGCCTGCGTGGCCGACTGAGGCTCGGTCCGGCCGGGCCCCCGCTGCCTTTCGGTCAGCCGGTGGCCCGTCGATCGGCGTCGGCCGCCGCCTCGCGGATCAGCGCCGATACGTCGGCAGGCGCCTCCTCCGCCGGGTAATGGCCGACCTTCGGCACCACGTGCATCCGGTAGCCGTTCGCGCAGTACTCCTCGGCCCTGGCCAGGGTGGCTGTCGGGGTGAACGCGTCAGCCTGCCCGGACACGTGCAGCACGGGGCAGATCACCGGGCGTTCCAGCGCGTCCCGGTGCCGGCGGCCGTCGGCCCGGAACGGCGATCGGGTGACCCAGCGGAGCTGCTCCAGCGCGCTGTGCGCGGCACCGGGAATCAGGATCGCCCGGCGCAGCCGTCCCATCGTGTCGGTGAAGTCGGGTGTCGCCTTCCAGGTCGCGCCGGCGTGCGACCGGATGATGCGTTCCACCAGTGCGCCTCCGGACGCGGTGAGCCGACGCTCCGGCCACCATGGGATCGCCGCCCAGGTCAGCAGCCGGCCATAGCGGTCGGCACGGAGGGGCCGGCGGATGCGTGCGGTGTACATCGGATGGGGGCCCGCGACCACCACCAGTGAACGAATCAGTTCCGGATGCAGGACCGCGGTGTTGAACGCGATGGCCCCGCCGTAGCCGTGGCCGACGAGAACGGCCTCACGCTCACCGAGCGCGCGGATGAGCCCTGCGACGTCGGCGGCCTGGGTGAAGGCGTCGTATCCGCGTGGTGGTTTGTCGGTGTCGCCGTAGCCCCGCAGATCGGGCGCGACCACCCGGACACCGGCCGCGGCCAAGACAGGTATCTGATGCCGCCAGCTCCACCAGTACTGCGGGAATCCGTGGAGCAGGACGACCAACGGGCCGGTGCCGGCTTCGGCGATGTGGAACCGGATGCCGTTCGCGCTGATGTCGCGGTGCGTCCACGGGCCGTCATGCCGGACGACCGACGGCGCAGGAGGACTGGGTTCAGCGGGGCTGGTGGACGCCAACCTGCTCATCCGGCTGGTGGGTCGCGGCGGACTTGAGCGCCTGCGCGGTGTCGTTCAGCGAGGCGATGGTCTGCTCCGGCTTCTTGACCTTCTTCACCTTGCGTACGCCGAGGTAGGCGAGCGCGGCGGCGATCAGCACCATCAGCACGAACACGATGGTGAAGGCCAACCACCTGGGCAGGAACGTCGAGAAGATCTCGCCGACCATGAACCAGAAGAAGAACAGCGAGAAGAGTGCGGTGGCCGCCGCGGCGGCGAAGAAGGCGCCGCCCATCGCGCCCTCTTTGACCGACTTGGTCACCTCGAGCTTGGCCATTTCGATCTCGGCCCTGACCAGGGTCGAGACCTGGGTCGAGGCTTCCTTGACCAAATTGCCCAATGACGCCGAGCGATCGACGTCCGGTTCGGCGACCATCGGGATGGCGGGGACCACGCCGGAGTCGGGCCGCCCGCTGCGCGGGGTCGTCACATCCGTCTCCTTCTGTCCGTGCGGAATCGGGCCCGCTCATCGTGCCATGCCCGGCCCGCAGCGGCGCTGCCGCGCCGGGCTCGAGCATGGCACGTGTCCGGTCGATCGCTCAGCCGAGGCCGATCGCGATCCGCGGATGTTGCGCCGGGTCCAGCCACTGGATGATCGTCACCAGAGTGCCCTGATCGATCGCGACGCAACCGGCAGTGGGTCCGCCGTTGGCCACGTGGAGGAAGAACGCGCTGCCGGCCCCGGGTACCACCGGGTTCATGTTGGCGTCGATCACCACGGCGTAGTCGTACTCGGGGTCGACGAGGTTCAGCTGTTCGCTGGCACCGGTGTCGAAGGGGCAGGACTCGGCCGCACAGCGTTGGTGGGTGTTGTAGCTCCGCGCGCCGACGTCGGAAACCCACCAGTCCTGCAGGTCCGTGCGGAAGTACGGCAACTGCGTCCCGGGATCGGTTTCCCGGCCGAAGCCCTGGGTCAGCGTGAACGTGCCCTGCGGAGTCCGCGAATGTTGCTCGCTGGACTGTCCGATGCCCTCGGAACCGAGGTAGGCGTGCACCGGGCCGACCTTGCGCCGCCAGCCGCCATCGGTGTGTTCCCAGGCGGTGAGAGTGCCCTCGGTGCTGCTCCGGGTCGGGGCGGCCACGGTGATGAGCTGGGTGGCGTTGCCGACGTCCGCGGGCACCGGGAAGCGGAAGGCGGCCGCGGTTCGGCTGGCCGCGGTTCGGCTGGCCGTGGTGGCCGGCGGTAAAGCGACCGGGGGACCCGGGGTGCCTTGTTCCACCGCCGCGGTCGTGGTGCGCGGCACCACGACCGTGGTGCGGGTGACGGTGGCCGGCGCGGGGGTGCGGGTGGTGACGGTGGTCTTCGGCCGGGCGGTGGTCGTCACCGTCGCTGGTGCGGTCGCCGTGACGGTCACCCCGCTCGAACTCGGGTCGGTATCGGCGTCTGGCTGGTCGGCGTCGTCCCGGTCGCGATGTCCATGGACGGCTCGGGGCCGGCGGGTCGGCTGGCCGTCGTCAGCGAGCCCGGGGGCGGACCCGCGGACTGCGCGGAGCAGCCGGCCAGGACCAGCACCGCGAGCACCGCCGACGTCATCAGGGTGGCCCGGCCGCGGCGTCGATGCCGGGGCACTGCGAATCCTGCCGGGCGCCGTGTCACCATGCCACCGTAACCACGGCGCGGCCGGTCTCCGGCCCGCCGGATCCCATCCGGTGGGGGAGGACGCGTGCCGCTTCGGGTGTTCGTCGCCGGTCCGGTCTCGGAGAACCTGCTGATCGGACTGGATCGCCTGCCCGACCCCGTGCCGCAGATGGTGGTGGCCCGCCGGCACTGGCAGACCATCGGTGGCACCTCGGCCGGCAAGGCGCTGAACCTGGCCGCGTTGGGTGCCGAGGTGGCGCTGCACACGGTGGTGGGAGCCGACGAGACCGGCGCCCGGGTGCTCGGTGTGCTGCGCGATCACGGGGTCCACCTGTTCGCCGATACCGGCGGCGGGCGGACCGAACGACACGTCAACGTGATGGATGCGGGCGGCGGGCGGCTCTCCATCTACCTCGACGTTCCTGACCCACCGTCGGGGCCGCCGAGCGCAGCGGCGTTGGCCGCATTGGCCGCCGCCGACGTCGCGGTCATCGATCTGGCCGAATACACCCGTCCATGGCTGACCGCAGCGTTGGAGTCCGGCGTGCCGATCGTCGTCGACCTGCACGACTACGACGGCGTCGGGTCATGGCATGTCCCGTGGCGGGACGCCGGGACCATGGTGTTCTGCAACGACGACAGACTCCCGGAGCCGGAGCCCTTCCTCCGCTCCCTCGTCGCGCAGGGGGCGACGGTGGCGGTGGCAACGCGCGGCTCGCGCGGTGCGATCGGCGTCGACCGAACCGGACGCGTTGAGGTCCCAGCCGTTCCGGTGGAGACCGTGGTCGACACCAACGGGGCCGGCGACGCCTTCGTTGCCGGCTTCCTGGTGTCCCGACTCGCCGGTGCCGACCTGCGCGCGTCATTGGGGGCCGGCGCTGCCCAGGCGGCGCTCTGCCTCACCTCTCCAGGCCTCGCCCCCGGCGTCCCCTGACCGGCGAGGATCAACTTCGACGACGAGGATGAAGTTGTTGCCACCTGTCACACCGGTCACAGATGGACGGAAGTTGATCCTCGCACGCTGGATTGTTGTCGATCAGGCGAGACGCCAGATGTGGGCGCCGGGCGGCCCCGGTGGGATCACCAGGGCCACACCATCGTTGGTGAGATCCGCCTCTCCGTAGCAGGTCTGAGGAGTGTCGACGGCGAGCGAGGCCGGCAGGCGGGCACCGGGCCAGGCTGACCGGGCGAGCACCACCAGGAGTCGCTCGTCGGCCGTCTCGCGCAGAAAGCCGATCGCGTCGTCGGTGACGAGCACCCAGCGCAGTCCGCCCCGGCGAAGCGCCCGGTGCCGGCGGCGCAGGGTGAGCAGTTCGCGGTAGGCGGCCAGGGTCTCGGTGTTCCACTGGCCCGGTCGATCCCAGGGGAACGGGGTGCGGGAGTGCTCACCGTCGGTGCCGGTCAGTCCGATCTCGTCGCCGGCGAAGATCATCGGTGTACCCGGATAGGTCAGCTGGAGCGCAACCCCGATCCGGGTGACCGCGTCGTCGCCGGTCACCGTGTGGAATCGGGGAGTATCGTGCGACGCCAACAGGTTCCATTGCCTCACGGCGACCTTCCAGGCCACCGAGGCGGAGAAGTCCTGCATGGTCGCGACGATCGCCGGGCCGGGCCGGCGCGGAATCCCGGCCGGTACTCCGAGGAAATTCAGGCGGTTGTCCGACGCCGTCAGCCACGACCAGGCCGGACGGGTGAAGCCGCCGTAGTTCATGGTGCCCTGCCAACCATCGCCGGTCAGGTCACCGGAGGCGTCATGGCAGTGCTCGGCGATCAGCACCGAGCCGGGATGAACCTGGTCGATCGTCGCGCGGATCTGCCTGGCCACGGCCGTGTTGTCGTCATGCGGTCCGCTACGACCGGTCATGTTGGCCACGTCGATCCGCCAGCCGTCCAGTTGGTAGGGCGGTCGCAACCACCGCGCGACCACCGAATCGCCGGTGCCGAACATGATCTCGCGCAGCGGACCGGACGCCATGTTGAACTTCGGCAGGCCGGCGTGCCCGAGCCAGGACAGGTAGGTGCCGTCCTCGTTGACGTAGTAGTAGCCGCGCTCCGGGGCAGCGGGATCGGAGACGGCGGCCTTGAACCATTCGTGGCTGGAGCCGGAGTGATTGGACGTGAGATCGCCGATCAACCGCATGCCGCGGCCGTGCACGGCGCCGGCGAGCCGGGCCAGCGCCTCATTCCCGCCCAACACCGGGTCGACCATGGCGAAGCTGCTGGCGTCGTACCGGTGGTTGGATCTGGCCGGGAAGATCGGGGTCAGGTAGACGGTGTCGGCACCGAGCCCCTGGACATGGTCGAGATGCGCCTGCGATGCCGTCCAGATCGCCACCGAAGAACTGTCGGGGGGTGTCGCGTCCGACGTGGATGACCTCGTCGTCCCACCCCGCGGCCACCGCCCACTCCGGCGGGTGCTTGGCACCCGAACTCGCGAAGCGATCCGGGAAGATCTGGTAGACGACGGCGTCCATCGCCCAGTCCGGGCCGGGATCGTAGACGGTCAAACGAAAGTCGTGCTGGTCGGTGACGTCACGGTGGTGGTCACCGGTTCCGTTGAGCCAGGACGACCCCTCCGCGCCCCGGTCAACCAGAATCCGGTAGCCGGTGACCGGGTTGGCCACCGGAACCTCGGCGACGAAGAACTGGTCACCGTCCTTGCCCGCAGCGCCGTCGGCTACCGCGTCGACCCAGAACGGCTCCGCGTCCCGCAGCACCCGCAGCGTGAGCCGCTCGACGTTGTTCCCGGCCGGCACTCGGATCCGCACGGGCACGACGTCGCCGAGGCTGGGTGTCGGCACCGGGACGCCCAGCTCCGACCCGTCGTGGTGGACCGGCAGGCAGGGGGCTCCGGTGACGTCGAGATGATCACTCCCAGATCGGCATCCGAGGTTTCCGCGTCGAAGTAGTGGGCCCGCTCGATGTCCACGGCGATTTCGATCTGGTCGCCCATCTTCACCCGTGACCGCGGCGCGAACGAGGCCACCCAGCTGACCCCGCCCTCGGTTCCCAGATGTAGTTCCTCGCCGCCGGCCTCGGCCTCGATCAGCTTGGTGTCCTCGGTGACCACCTTGTCGCCTGGGAAGGTGAAGTGCACGATGATCTGCGATCCGAGGGCTTCGGTCAGCGTCACCTGGCCCTGGATCCGCCGTTCCTGCGGCACGCTGGTCAAGCTCGCGTCCTCCATGTCCTCGCTGCGCACACCGAGGGCTACGGGGCGGCCCGCGTACGACTTCAGTGCCGGCCTGGCCTTCAAGACCGACTCAGGGATCTCAACCGTTGATCCGCCGACTTCCAGGTGGAACCCCTCACCGACCGGTACCACCTTGGCCATCACCATGTTCATCGGCGGTGAACCGACGAACTGGGCGACGAAGATGTTCTTGGGGGTGTCGTAGCACTCGCCGGGCGTACCGAGCTGTTGGAGGAAGCCGGCCTTCATCACGGCCATCCGGTCGCCCATGGTCATGGCCTCGGTCTGGTCATGCGTCACGTACATGGTCGTGGTGTTCAACGACCGCACGACAGCGGAGATCTCGGCCCGCATCTGCACGCGAAGCTTGGCGTCCAGGTTGGACAGTGGCTCGTCCATCAGGAAGACCTGCGGCTCACGGACGATCGCGCGTCCCATGGCCACCCGCTGACGCTGGCCGCCGGAGAGTTGTTTGGGCTTGCGGTCGAGCAGCGGCCGTCAGTTCGAGCATGTCCGCGGCCTTGGCGATGCGGGCGTTCATCAGGTCCTTGGGCACCTTGCGCAGCTTGAGCCCGTAGCCGATGTTGTCGCGCACCGACATGTGCGGGTACAGCGCATAGGACTGGAACACCATGGCGATGTCCCGGCCCTGCGGGTCGACGTCGTTGACCCGGCGACCACCGATGACCAGGTCTCCGGTGGTGATGTCCTCCAGCCCCGCGACCATCCGCAGGGCGGTGGACTTGCCACAGCCCGACGGTCCGACCAGCACGATGAACTCGCCGTCGGCCACGTCGATCGACAGGTCGTGGACCGCGTGGAACCCGTTCTCGTACAGTTTGTTGATCTTGTCGAGGATGACCTCGGCCATGGGCTTGTTCCTTTCGGGCTGACTCTCGGTTGCTGGCCGTCGGTGTCGAGTTTTCTGCGGTTCGCAATCCCGGCGGGTTGGGCCCGTCGTCCCGGGGTGCCGGGCGCACCCCGGGACGACGGAGTCTCAGCCCTTCACGGCACCGGCGGTCAGGCCGGTGACCAGGAACCGCTGGGTGGCCAGGAACAGGGCGAACAACGGGATCGCCATCATCAGGCCGCCGGCGGCCATCATGCCCCAGTTCTGGATCAGCGGATTGGAGACCAGGCTGTTCAGTCCGACCGCTGCCGTGGTGTTGCTGTCTGTCCGGCATCACCACGGAGGCGATCGGCCAGCTCGTTGAAGGTGGACTTGGAAGCTGACGAAGAACACCACGACGAGGATCGGAACGGCCAGCCGGAGGATCAGCCCGAAGAAGATCCGCACGTGGCCGGCCCCGTCGATGCGGGCGGACTCGTCGATGTCCACCGGGATGGTGTCGAAGTAGCCCTTCATCAGGAAGGTGTTCACGCCCGAGGCGCCGCCGAGGTAGACCAGCGTCAGTCCCCAGATGGTGCCGAGACCGAAACCGCTGAAAGTATTTCCGATCTGCTGCAGCAGGGTGTAGATGGCGGTGATGGCCAGCATCCCGGGGAACATCTGCACCAGCATCAGCAGTAACAGGCCCGATCCGCCGGCCGCGGAATCGCAGTCGGCTGAACGCGAAGGCGGCGCAGGCGCCCATCAGCAGCGCGGCCGCCGAGTTGATCGTCGCGATGATCAGTGAGTTCGCGATCCACTTGAGGAACGGCCACTGATCGCTGTTGAGCAGCTGGGTGAAGTTGGACCAGTCGAACTTCGACGGGAAGATGCACAGGACTGCGGAGAGTCCGGACTTGTCGGTCGGGCATGCGCCGGTCAGCGTGTTGCTGCCGGACAACGCCAGGCTCAGCACGTAGAACGCCGGGAACAGCGCCCAGATGCACACATGATCGACCGCGACGAGGTGCCGCCAGCCGACCAGCCGGAACCACCGGCCGAACGGCATCCGGGCCGCCTTGATCGGTGCGGTCGACGTGCGACCGGGTCGGTCGCGGGACGTCGGTAGGGTGCTCATCGGCCGATCTCCTCGAGCCTACGGGTCAGCCGGAAGCCGTATGCCGACATGGCTCCGACGATGACGAAGATCAGCATGGCGATCGCGGACGCCAGCCCGAGCTGCTGGTTGGACCGGTTGAACCCGATTCGGTAGGTGTAGGTGATCAACAGGTCGGTCGATCCGCCGTCGATCACCGAGCCGGGGAACGGCCCGCCCCCGGTGAGCAGGTAGATCAAGGTGAAGTTGTTGAAGTTGAACGCGAATGTGGTCACCAGCAGCGGTGCGGTGGCCACCAGCAGCAGCGGGAGCACGATGGTGCGGAACGCGTGGCGGCTGGATGCGCCGTCGACGAACGCGGCCTCCTTGAGGTCGGCCGGGATCGACGGTCAGGGCACCCGAACAGACCAGGAAGAAGTACGGGAAGCCGGCCCACAGATTGACCATCAGGATGGAGAACCGGGCCAGCCAGGCATTCTCCAACCAGGGGACGTTGGCCCCGAGGATCTGGTTGATCAGCCCGAAGTCGGTGTTCAGCATGGCCTTCCACACCAGAGCGGTGAGGATGAACGGCAAGCCGTACGGGACGATCAGCAGCAGCCGGTAGATCTTCTGGCCGCGCATCCGGCGCTCGTTCATCACCAGCGCCAGGATCAGCCCGAGGCTGAAGTTCAGGATCGTGGTCAGGATCGCGAACGCGAAGGTCCACAGCAGGATCGGGATGAAGCGTTCGCGCACCGTTGGGTCGGTGAACAGCTTGGTGTAGTTCTTGAATCCGACGCCGACCTTCCAACCCGGATTGAGCTTCTCGCCCTTGGCGCGACGAAGTTGCCGATCGTCGTTGTTGGCCGGATAGACCTCGCCGGTGACGGTGTTGACCATGGCGTCCTGTGCCGCGTCGTACGTGAAGCCGGGTTGCGCCTGGCCGGCCTTGGTGACCGACTTGGCCCGCAGGTAGATGCCCTTGTCCTTGTCGATCGGTGGTTGCAGGGCGTCCCACTGGGCCTTGTAGTCGGCGTTGCCGGAGCCAGCGTGCCGAGGTTCAGGCTCTGGTATCCGGTGACGCCGGTGACCTTCTCGCCCTTGCGTTGGATTCGGCGTCGGCCACCGGGGTCAGGCCCTCGTTGGTGGCGATGGACACCGGCCCCGGTCTGCGGGTCGGTGACCAGCATGGAGACCACGCCGTCCTTGACGATCGGCACCACGGCGTACTGCGGGCCGCCCTCGACGGCCACCACGTTCTGCGCCTGGATCGCGACGATGGACGCGTCCTTGTCGCCCGAGATGGCCCGTCCCGTAGTTGGTGAACGAGGAATAGGCGGTGAAGTACATCGTGTACAGCTGGAACACGAACAGGAACACCAGCCCCGGCAGCAGGTACTTCAGCGGCAGGTTGCCGCGAACGAAGTAGGCGTAGTTGACCGCGAGGAAGACGACCCCGAAGAACACGACGGCCAGCCACCACTTGTCGGTGACTGCCTTCACCACCGCCCAGATCAGCAGGGCATCGGTGAGTCCGACGAGGACGATCTTGACGAACGTGCTGGTGGCCCCCGCGGAGCGGGAGGCTTTCGCCTCCCGCTCCTCGGACCGCCGTGGCGGGTTCGGTCATGACCGGAGGATTCCTTCCCGGTCAGCCGTGCGCCCTCGAGGCCCGATAGCTCTCCAGGGCCCTCGCATATCAGCCCGTGCCGTTCGCCTTGTTCACCGCCGCTGCCGCCTCTTCAGGACGCGTCGGCCGGGTCCGCGCCGGTGGTGATCTTGTACATGGCCGGGCCCATCTCGGTCCAGACCGGCGTCATCTCCGGGATGTTCGGCGATCGGGATGCCTTGCTGCGCCGTACTCACCGAAGGCCTTGACGTTCGGGTCGGTCGACTGCTTGCGTCGACGGACTCGGTCCACGCCGACGGCCGCTGGTCGACGGATACATGCCGTCCATGAACTCGGTCGTCTGCACCTCGTCGGTCAGGAAGGTGGAGGCCAGCACCGGGTTCTGCGCCTTGGATGTCATGAAGAACGTCCGCACACCGACGAACGGCTGGGCCTTGTTCTGGTTCGTCCTTCCAGGTCGGGATCGGGCAGACCATCAGGTCGTCGCCGAGCGCCTTCTTGGAGTCCGGGGTCTGCCACGGACCGGTGATCAGGTACGGCGTCTGGCCGTCCTGGAATGCCTTGGCCGCGATGTCGTAGGTGACCGAGCCGCTGAAGATGCCCTCCGTCACCAACTGCTTCAGGCGCTTGCCGGCCGCCACCGCACCGGCGCTGTCGATGCCCGAGTGTCCTTCGGGTTCGGCGTGCCGTCCGCGTTCGCGCCGAACACGTAGCCGCCATCGGCGGTGAACAGCGGGTACCAGTGGTAGAAGTCGCCATCGGTGCGTGATCTGCATCGCGATGCCGAGGCCCTTCTTCACCTTGCCGGCGGCGATCATCTTCTCGGCATTGGCCACCGCGTCGTCAAAGGTGGCCGGGCACCCGGCGACCATCGACTTGTTGACGAACAGCGCGATGTTCTCCACCGCCCACGGCACGCCATAGGTGTTGCCGTTGAAGGTGACCGCGGTGATCGCAACCGGGTTGAACTTGTCCTTGTTCGCGCTCAGATCGACCGGCGCCAGGAAGCCGTTCTTGACCATGGTGCCGATCTGGTCGTGCGGCGCCCTCGAAGACGTCGGGCACGTCGCCGGACTGGAAGCCCTTGGTCAGCGCGTCGGAGAGATCGGCCGCCGCCGTTGAACTTCTTGACCGTGCAGGTGACGCCGTTCTCCTCGGCCCACTGCTTGCACAGCGGCTCGATGGCCTTGGCGGTGTTCGCCGAGTTGTCGGCCCACACCACCAGGGTGCCGCCGTCGCCACCGCCGCCACTGGCCGCCGTGTCGGAGGCGCCGCCGGTGTCGCTCGCCGCGGCGGTGTCGCTGGCCGCGGCGGTGTCGCTGGCCGCGGCGGTGTCGCTGCCCGCCGCGGCACTGGTCGTTGCAGCCGTGGTGGCCGGCGTGGTGGTCGTCGAGCCGGAATCGCTCACTGCCGCAGGCGGTCAGGACGAGCGCGAGGCCGGCCATCGCGGCCAGGCCGATTCGTGGGGTTCTTCGCATGTGGACTCCTTTGCCAGGTGATGGGAGCTGCTGCCGGCCGGGGGTGTTCGGGCCGCAGATCGGTAAGGCAGGACTAGGGCATGGGCGGCCCCGCGCTGCGCGCGGTAGTGACGCTTCCGGCCCCGTCTCGACCGATCGGGCCCCGAGCATCGTTGCGGTCGAGCAGGCCGGTCCCATCTCGTGTGGCGCCGGACTGTAGATCACAGGTCACACGGAAGACGGTCGTCCCGGTCGCCCGGTCCTGCAACTCGACGGGATGCGGACGGGACTGCCGCGGAGCACGATCGGTGCGACGCCACCGGCAAATCGCTTCGTCGCGCACCCACCCACCTGGGTAACCCGTTCTCGACACCATCGTCTGCTCCCGGGCGCTGGCGAGCCCGGCGCCAGCGATCGTCACTGCTAAACCGAGTTAAGCGAACGCTGCTCTTGCGTACCGTCGGTGTCAACCCGTACGACACCGGATGTTGCGGAACCGAGACCTTGACGAACCGGCCCAGGTTGCGTGACGGTCGGAACGGGGCCAGAGTGAGAATCTCGCCCACGACGGGAGGTCAGGTGACCGACCCGCGAGTCAGGTTGGTCGATGTCGCGCAGCGTGCCGGGGTTTCCCGCACGACGGCATCCTTCGTGCTGACCGGACGCCGCGACATGCGGATCTCGGCCGACGCCCAGCAGCGGGTGCTGCAGGCCGCCCGGGAACTGAGCTATCGACCGAACCTGTTGGCCCGCAGCCTGCGCACCAACATGTCCCAGACCATCGGACTGATCTCCGATGTGATCGCCTCCGAGCCGTTCGCCGGCGACGAGGTTCGGGGCTGCCTGGCCACGGCTCTCCAGCACCAGCACCTGTTGTTCGTCGGGGAGACCGAGGGCGACAAGGAACTCGAGAAGCAACTGATCCAGGACATGCTCGATCGGGGAGTGTCCGGTTTCATCTACGGGTCGATGTACACCCGTCGGACCACGGTGCCGCGGCCGCTGCGTGATCAACCTGTGGTCATGATGAACTGCCTGCCCGCGGGCCGCACCCCCACCCTTGCGGTGATCCCCGACGAACGGGCCGCCGGCCGGACCGCAGTCGAGGCGCTGCTCGAGGCGGGCCATACGGACCGGATCTACCTGGTGGGCGAGACCCCGGACGGGGTAATCGCCGGGCGTCGAGCGGCACGCCGGCATCAGCGCCGTGCTTGCCTCGCAGGGCCTGGAACTGGCCGGCTGGGTGAGTTGCCTGTGGTGGCCGGGGCCGGCCCAGGAAGCGGTGACCAGGCTCCTGGAGAGCGGAGCACAGCCGACGGCGTTGATCTGCCTCAACGATCGGGTGGCGATGGGCGCGTATCACGCGTTGCGCCACGCCCGCCTGACCATTCCACATGACGTGTCGGTGATCTCGTTCGACGACTCGGATCTGGCGAGCTGGCTCGAGCCTGGCCTCACCAGCATCGCGCTGCCACACTACGAACTCGGGAGGCAGGCAGTCGAGCTGTTGATGAATCGCGAAGGCTCTGGTGTGCATCGCATCCCGATGGAGCTGCGGGCCAGGGCATCGGTCGGTCCCCCTCGTCGTCGACGTCCACGCCCGGCGCGCTGACCGCCTGGACGTCGATCACCCCCCACACGCCGGCGATCTGATCGCCGGGTCGTCGCGAGGTGAGGCGGCCCGCCGGGTGGCAGGCGTCAGTCCTCGGACTTTGCTCCCCGACAAGCCGGCCGAGATCTGGTCCATCACCGACGAATCGGCCAGCGTCGTGACATCTCCGACAGCACGGTTCTCGGCGACATCCCGCAGCAGCCGCCGCATGATCTTGCCCGACCTGGTCTTCGGGAGCTCGGGGACGACCATGATCTGCCGGGGCTTGGCGATCGGGCCGATCTCCTTGGCGACGTGCTCTCGCAGGGCCCTGATCCGGTCGGAGGCGTCGCCCTCGGCCGCGTCGCCTCTCAGGATGACGAACGCGACGATTCCCTGACCGGTCATCTCGTCGTTGGCTCCCACCACCGCGGCCTCGGCCACCGACGGGTGCGACACCAACGCGGACTCCACCTCGGTCGTGGAGATCCGGTGTCCGGACACGTTCATCACGTCGTCGACCCGGCCCAGCAGCCACAGGGCACCGTCCGAGTCGTACTTCGCGCCGTCGCCGGCGAAGTAGTAACCCTGGGCAGCGAACCGCGACCAGTAGGTGTCCTTGAAGCGCTCGTCGTCGCCCCAGATGGTGCGCAGCATCGACGGCCACGGCTTGTCCAGCACGAGGTAGCCGCCCTGACCCTTGCCGACCGGGACACCGTCGTCGCTGACCACCACGCACCGATGCCCGGCAGTGGGGTCATGGCGCTGCCCGGCTTGGCGGCGGTCACGCCGGGCAACGGCGAGATCATGATCGCGCCGGTCTCCGTCTGCCACCAGGTGTCCACGATCGGGCAGCGGTCGTGGCCGATGTTCTCCCGGTACCACATCCACGCCTCGGGGTTGATCGGTTCGCCGACGCTGCCGAGTACGCGCAGCGACGCCAGCGAGAATCCCGCGGGAATGTCCTTGCCCCACTTCATGAACGTGCGGATCAGGGTGGGTGCGGTGTAGTAGATGGTCACCCCGTACTTGTCGATGATCTCCCAGTGCCGGCCCTGGTGGGGCGTGTTGGGCGTGCCCTCATAGACCACTTCGGTGGTCCGGTTGGCCAAGGGTCCGTAGACGATGTAGCTGTGGCCGGTGACCCAGCCGATGTCGGCGGTGCACCAGTACACCGACTCACCCGGCTTGTGGTCGAACACCGCGTGATGCGTCCACGCGGCCTGGGTCAGATAGCCGCCGGACGTGTGCAGGATGCCCTTCGGCTTCCCGGTGGTTCCCGAGGTGTACAGGATGAACAGCGGATGCTCGGCGTCGAACGCCTCGGCGTCGTGTTCGGTGGATTGGTCGGGCACGAGTTCGTCCCACCACAGGTCCTTCTCGCCCCAGGTCACGTCGATCCCGGTACGGCGGACCACCAGCACGTGCTCGACCGGCGAGTCGGCGTCGGACACCGCATCGTCGACGGCCTGCTTGAGCGGGGCCGGCGTCCCCCGCCGGTACTGGCCGTCGGCGGTGATCACCAGCCGGGCCTGCGCGTCGCCGATCCTGGACCGCAGGGCCTCGGCGGAGAACCCGGCGAACACCACCGAGTGCGGTAGACCGAGCCGGGCGCAGGCCAGCATCGAGACGATCGCCTCGGGAATCATCGGCAGGTAGATGGCCACCCGATCGCCGGCCGAAAGTCCCAGGGAGGCAAGCGCGTTCGCCGCGCGGCACACTTCGTCCTTGAGCTCGGCGTAGGTGATCGTCCTGGTGTCACCGGGTTCGCCCTCCCAATGGATGGCGATCTGGTCACCGAAGCCGTCGTCGACGTGGCGATCGACGCAGTTGACCGCCACGTTGAGTTTGCCGTCGGCGAACCACTTCGCGTGTGGCGCGTCGGACCAGTCGAGTACCTGGGTGAAGGGCTCGGCCCAGGTCAGGCGACGTGCTTGCGTGGCCCAGAACGCTTCCGGATCGGCCTCGGCCTGCGCGTAGGCCTCGTCGCCGACGTTCGCAGTCGCTGCCAGCTCGGCCGGTGGCGGGAACGTGCGATCCTCGGAAAGCAGGTTGTCCAGGGTGTTGGCGTTCGAGTCGTCTGCCACGACGCGGTCTCCTTCAGGCGGATGCGGCCGATGGCAGCCGCCCAGCCCAGCAGGACGCCCGGCGGGCCGGGATCGCGATGTGCTGCCTCCTGCAAGCTACAGGGTCCGGGCAGGTCCGTCGGAGGCGCACTTTCACGGTGTCGGACGGCGGCCTCGCCGCATTCGGCCGGCCCGATACGGCGGCGGCCGGCCCGGCACCGAGGCTGCACGCCGGCGGCTGCGTGGCGCATCCCGGTGGCGGTCATGCCATAGCCTCGCCACGATGACCGAGGCCGACCCGCTGCTCGCCCTGCCCGGGGTGGCCGACGCCGTGGAACAGTGCCGATCGGCGATCGCCGATGTCTATCGGCACCCGGCCAACCGGCAGGGCTGGCCGCGGACCGCCGCTGCGGCGTCCGTTCGGGCAGCGCGGGCATCAGCGGTGCTGGACGGCGGTTCGGGCCTGCTCGATCCGGCAGCGGCAACGGTGGACGATCCGGTGCTCGCCGGTGCGCTGCGCGTCGCGGCCGGGCTCGGCCGCCTGGCTCCGGTCTGGCAACGCTCGCCGCTGCAGGTTCTCGCTCAGCTGCACACCATGGCCGCCACCGGGCTGCCCGGGGTGACGGGCACGGGCCGGCCGGCCGATCCAGTGGTGGCCGCCCGGCTGGCCGCGCTGGCGCAGTCGGTCACCGCGGCCGTATGGCCCGCCCCGGTGCTGGTGGCGGTGGTCCACGGCGAGTTGCTGTCCCGCCGGCCGTTCGGGTCGGCCGATGGGGTCGTGGCCAGGGCGGCTGCCCGGCTGACGATGGTGTCGACGGGATTGGATCGGCGCGGGCTGACGGTGCCCGAGGTCTCGCACCTGCGCTCGGGCCCGCGCTACGGCGAGCTGATCTCGCGCTACGCCGAGGGTGAACCGGCCGGGGTAGGAGCGTGGGTGGTCGAGGTCGGCCGGTGTCTCACCGACGGCGCGCGCGAGGCCGTGTCGATTGCCGACGCCGCAGGGTGAGGGGCGGGCGACCGCGAAACGGGCCTACTGAGCAGTAGACCGAATGGGTGCAGTTTCACAACGATGACCGCGAGCAGCGTTCGCAGCGAGCGTCGCGGCCGGGACGCCCGGCCCCGGCACGAACGCCGAGCGACAGAAAGGACGGCGCCCGGACCGGGGTCCTGACGCCGTCCACGCGGGCTGACTGGCTACCAAGGCTCACCACTTCTCGTCGTGAGCGGCCACCTCGACATCTGCCGGGCGACCCTGACGACGTACCTCCCGCGGTTTGGTGCGGTGAGTGGGTACCTGGGGTCCGCGTCGGAAGCTCCGAACGGGGTGAGCGGAATTTCTCTTCCACTCCGCCACTGGCCGTCTCAGGGGTTCCGTATGTCAGTGATACCCCGACTTCCGGACCATGGCAACGGCTTCCGGGGGTGGTTCCGGCGGATCGCCACCCGGACCGATTCAGAGCCGAGCACCGCACCCGAATGGGTTAACCCCGGTGGCGCGAGACTCTCACGCACCGCAGGCTCGCCGTCATCCGGTAGGTGACGCCGTTGCGTGTGCGGGCTACAGTTGTGCTGTCGGTTTCTACCCCCCCGGAACCGACCACCCGGTTCAGTTCAACCCCCCGGAACTGAACCTGCGGCCCCCGCCTCCCCCCTGGCGGGGGCCGCCCTTATTTCAGCCGGCCGTGCACCAGGTTCGCGCTCGTGGCGCCGACGGTTGTCCACCTGCGGGTTGGTTGTCCACAAGGTGCTTCGGCGGCTGGCCAAGCCCGCTGGGTCGACGCTCCACTTGACCCGTCGGCTGGGTGCCGGCGCTGGGGGTGTGATGGACGACCGACCGTTGGTGATCACCGGCGACGACGCGGTGCTCGACGAGGTCCTGCGGGTGGCGGCCGCGGCCGGGGTCGAACTTTCGCACGCCCGAGAGCCGTCGAATCGGCTGGCCTGGCGATCCGCGCCGGTCGTGCTGATCGACGCCCTTGCGGTGCCCGCGGCCGTGCTCGCCCGGCTGCCCCGACGACCGGGAGTGATCGTGGTCTGTTCGGCCGAGCCGGACGGAGTGGTCTGGGAACAGTGTGTGCGGCTGGGTGTGGAACGCACCGTGGTCCTCGGCTCGGACGACCAGTTCCTGGTCGACCTGCTGTCCGACGCCGGCATCGGATCAGCCCGGCGGCGGACGGCACATCGCCGTGGTGGGTGGTTGTGGCGGCGCCGGTGCTTCGGTGTTCGCGTGCGCCGTCGCGGTGGCAGCCTTCGCTGCGGGACGATCGGTGCTGCTCGCCGACTGCGACCGATGGGGGCCTGGCCTGGACGTGGTCCTCGGTCTCGAGGCCGACCCCGGTGTGCGCTGGTCGGACTTGACCGCGCCGACCGGACGGCTGGTCACCGCCGAGTTGCACGCGGCGCTGCCGCGGCTCCCGGTGCCGCGTGGGGGTGTGGCCCTGCTCTGCCACGACCGGGTCATCGGCCGCGAAGTCAGCCCCGGCACCGTCGACGTATTGCTCGAGTCCGGCCGTCGGTCCGGCGACGTCACCGTGCTCGACCTCCCGCGGCACCCGGGCGAATCGGCCGATCGGGCCGTCGAGCAGGCTGACCTGACCGTGGTGGTGGTGCCGGCGGACGTGCGCGGTTGTTTCGCGTCCGGGCGGCTCATCGGCCGGCTGACCGATCTGGGTGCGAATGTCGGGCTGGTCGTCAGGGGCCCGTCGCCGGGCGGCCTGGGGGCCGACGACCTGGCCGAGGCGCTCGGCGTGCCGCTCCTGACGAGCATGCGGCCGCAGCCGGGCCTGGCCAGGGATTTGGAAGCCGGACGGCCACCCGGCCTGGATCCACGAAGCCCACTGGGCCGGGCGGCCGCCGAAGTCATCCGGTGCGCAGGGGTATGCAAGCGATGACGGCCGACATCGCTCCGACGCCGACCGGGTTGGTCGAGCGCGTCCAGCGGCGGCTCGCCGAGGAGAGATCCGAACCCACTTCCGACGCGCTCGCTCGTGCCGTGCGCGCCGAGTCGCCCGGGCTGGTCAGCGATGCCGAACTGCTCCGGCTCATCCGCATGTTGCAGCGCGAGCTGGTCGGGGTCGGGCCGTTGGCCGAACTGCTGGCCGATCCGGAGACCACCGACGTGGTGGTCAACGCGCCCGGGGACGTGCGGGTGGACCGGGGTCGGGGCTGGGAGCGGACGGGCATCAGGTTCGCCGACGATGCAGCGGTGCAGCGGCTGGCCCG
Organism: uncultured Actinomycetota bacterium; assembly: GCA_963834185.1. Lineage (GTDB taxonomy): Bacteria > Actinomycetota > Actinomycetes > Mycobacteriales > Nakamurellaceae > Nakamurella. The sequence goes on along the minus strand of CAWIAR010000001.1, from coordinate 103,474 downwards.
GCGACTCGCATCTGCGGCCGGGCGTCGCCTCGACGCGGCCCATCCCTACGTGGACGCCCGGCTGCCGGACGGCACCCGCCTGCACGCTGTGCTGCCGCCGGTGGTGGCGTCCGGAACGTCGTTGTCCCTCCGGGTTCTTCGGCCCGCCCGCCACCGGCTGACCGATCTCGCCGCCAGGGGATCGTTGCCGGGCATCACCGCGTCCGCGCTCGGTGCGGTGCTGGCCGCGCGACTGGCCTTTCTGATCTCGGGAGGCACCGGCTCGGGAAAGACCACCTTGCTGGCCGCCATGCTCGCCGAGGTTCCCGCCGACCAGCGAATCGTCACCATCGAAGATGCAGAGGAGTTGCGGCCCGAGCACCCCCATCTCGTGCGGTTGGTGGCGCGGCCGGCCAACGTGGAGGGCGTCGGGGCGATCGAACTTCGAGAGCTCGTCCGCCAGGCACTGCGCATGCGACCGGACCGGATTGCGGTCGGCGAGGTACGTGGACCGGAGGTGGTCGACCTGTTGGCCGCGCTCAACACCGGACACGAGGGCGGCGCCGGAACCGTGCACGCCAACGCGGTGCTGGACGTGCCGGCCAGGTTGGAGGCGCTGGCGGCGCTCGGTGGCATTGGTCGGCAGGCTTTGCAGGCGCAGTTGGCCGGTGCGGTGCAGGTGGTGATCCATCTACACCGCGCCGGTCATCAGCGTGCCGTGACCGAGGTCGGCGTGCTGCAGCGACTGCCCGACGGGCGAGTGGTGCCGCTGCCCGCTGTGGTGGACGGTCGGCCGATCCCGGAGGGAGCCGCGGTGCTCGCCGGGTCTGTTGGCCTCCCGGGGAGTGGTGGCTCCCTGGTGAGCGTCGGGCAGCTCGCCGCCCGGCTCTCGGAGGGCGACCTCGTGGATCGGGGCGGCTGGATGGTGATCGTGGTGCTGCTGGCCGCCGGCGTGCTGCTCTGGCCGGTCCGGCCCGAGCTGCCGCGGTCCGGCGTGGTGTACGGCGGCCGACCGCACCCGGGTGGACGGCCCGCCGGCGACCGGGCCGGAGCGAACCCCTCCGCTGCCTGGCCGCCGGGTCCGCGCCCGCCGTCGCAGCAGGCCGGGTCGTCTCGCCGGTTCCCGTTGGCCGCACCGATCACCGCTGCGGCGGCGATCGGGATCACCACCGGCGCCCTGCTGGGGATGTTCCCGGGCCTGGCCGCCGCGGTGGCCGTGTTCACCGCCGGCCGGCTCGTGAGGGGTGCGGTCCGCGCTCGGCGAAGCCGCATCGAGCTTGCGCAGGTGACGGCCGGCCTGCGCCTGCTGTCCCGGGAGCTGCGGTCCGGCGCCTCGGTGCCACAAGCATGCGTGCTGGCCGGCGCGGCCGCCAGCGGTGTGGCGGCTGAGCTGCTCGAGAAACTTGCTCGCGAAGTCAGATTCGGCGTTGGCGGTCCGACTGACGGGCCCGCCTCCGACGGCGACCTGGCCGAAACGGTCACGATGGGCCGGCGGCTCCGGGCGGCACTACGGCTTTCGGCGCGGCGAGGAATACCGCTGGCGGATCTGGTCGAGACCTTTGCGGCCGATGTCGAAGCGCGAGCCGCACTTGCCGATCGAAGATCCGCCGAAGTGGCCGGCCCGCAGCTTTCCGGGTACCTCCTGGCGGCGCTGCCGGCTGTCGGGCTGCTGCTGGGCGCGGCGATGGGCGCCGCGCCGGTGACCGTGCTGCTGCACACCGGCCTCGGGCAGCTGTTCCTTGTCGTCGGCGTCGGCTTGAGTTGCCTTGGATTGGTGTGGATCTCACGGATCGTCCGGGCCTGATCGCCCATGATCGGGCCAGGGGTGGGGTCCAGTGCCGCGGTCATCCTGGCCCTGGCCTTGGCCTTCTTGCTAGTGCCCACACCCGCTCGACTCCGACCGCGACGAGTGAGGCGGACGCTACCCGCGCCCCGACGCCGGGGCCTGGTGGCCGGCGCCGGTCTGCTCGGCGCCGGCCTGCTCACTGCACCCGGTTGGTGGTACTTGGTGTTGCCCGCTTCGATCGGTGTCGCGGCGCTCGCAGCTCGGATCCGGTTGGGTCCGTCGCCGGCCGAAGTCGCGGGCACAGCGGGAGACCTTGCAGTGCGGCTGGATCTGATTGCGGCCTGTCTGAGGGCCGGCATGGACATGGCCTCAAGTCTGGCGGCGGCCCATGAGGTGTTGCCGCCGGTAGCGGCGCCCGCCGGACGCACCGACCCGGCCGCCGAGCTGGTCCGGGTTGCCGGGCTGCTCGCGCTGGGCGCCGAACCGGCGACCGCCTGGCGCGCCGCGGAAGGCTGCCCCGACCTCGCGCCGGTCGTAGCTGCCGCCTGCCGCAGTGCAGTGGGCGGCACGCCCTTGGTAAACGCACTGAACGAGCAGGCCGCGGCACTTCGTGGGCGGGTGGTCATGGTGGGCTCGAAGAGTGCCGGGCGGGCCGCCGTGCTGATCGCAGCGCCCCTCGGCTTGTGCTTCCTGCCCAGCTTCCTGTGCCTCGGCCTCGCCCCGGTCATCATCGGATTGCTCGGCGAGTTGCGGCTGCCCTAGGCTTCGCCCATGTCGGTCGCGGCGTCGAAGTCGTGGAAGGTCAAACCGTTTCGACTGTCCGAGGTCTCACTCACGGACCGTGTGCTGCTCGCAAAGCGTGATCGGATGTTGCGCTACGCCAGGGAGTTTCCGGTCGACCGGATTCTGGCCAACTTCCGGACCGAGGCCGGCCTGCCGACCGGCGGCGCGGTGCCCCCCGGCGGCTGGGACGACGCCACCGGCCTGCTGCGGGGCCACTTCAGCGGGCACTTCCTGTCGATGCTCGCCCAGGCCGTCGCCGGCACCGGGGAACCGGCGCTGCGAGACAGGCTCGGCTACCTGATCGACGAACTCGGCCGCTGTCAGGACGCCATGGCGGCCAGCGGCAGGTACAGCGATCCCGGGTACCTCGCCGCCTTCCCCGAGGACCAGTTCGCGAAGTTGGAGCGCTACGTCGGCTACCCCAGCATCTGGGCCCCGTGGTACACGTGCCACAAGATCCTGGCCGGTCTGCTCGACACTCATCGGCTCACCGGTAACCAGCGTGCCCTCGAACTCGCCCATGGTCTCGGTCGCTGGACCTGGGCGAGACTGAGTCGGACAACGGCCGAACAGCGTCGGCAGATGTGGGCGCTCTACATCGCCGGCGAATACGGGGGGATGAACGAGAGTCTCGCCGAACTCGCGGTGCACACCGGCGACCCGACCATGCTCAGCGCCGCGGCCCACTTCGACAACGAACCGCTCCTCGCGGCTTGTGCGGCGAATCGGGACCTGCTGACCGGCAAGCATGCCAACCAGCACATCCCGCAGTTCCTCGGCTATCTCAGCATGTTCGAAGCGACTGGCCGGCCTCGGTACTTCTCGGCCGCGCGCAACTTCTGGGAAATGGTCGTCCCGCACCGGATGTACTGTCACGGCGGCGTCGGGCAGGCCGAGGTCTTTCGAGCCAGGGACGAGATTGCCGGCAGCATCGCCGGATCGACGAACGCCGAGACCTGTGCCGCGTACAACATGATCAAGCTGAGTCATCGGCTGTTCCTGCACACCGGCGACGCTCGCTACCTCGACTATGTCGAACGCGCACTGCTGAACCAGATCCTCGGTTCCCGCGCCGACGCTGATTCTGCCGACGACCCCTTGGTCACCTACATGCTGCCGGTGGCGCCCGGCGCGCGGCGACAGTTCGGCAACCTCGGGACCTGTTGTGGTGGAACTGGTCTGGAGAGCCTCACCAAGCTGCCGGAGGCGATCTACGGCGCCTCACCGGCGGACGACGCGCTCTACGTCAACCTGTACGTGCCCTCTCGGCTCAACTGGTCCGATCGCGGGATGGTGGTGAGTCTGGAGGTCGCAGGGGCCCTGGGAGGACCCGCTCGGCTGACCCTCGCCGGTTCGGGCACGTTCTCGATGAACCTGCGGGTGCCGCGATGGGCCGAGCCGGGCTTCGGTGTGACGATCAACGGCAAGCCCGAGGCCATCGGCCCGGCGACCGGTGGCCACGTCACCATCCATCGCAGCTGGTCCGACGGAGACACCATCGATGTCGAGCTGCCGGCGCGGCTGCGCGTCGAGCCTGCCCTCGACGACCCCAGCCTGGTCACGGTGTTCGACGGGCCGATCGCGCTGGCGGCCCGTGACGGGGCCACCGATCACCTGTCGATCGGGGACCTCGATGCCGCACGACCTCTCGGCTCGGCGCATCATTACCGGCTCGGACCGCTTCGGCTGGCTCCGCTGTACGAAGCCGACGACGAGCCGTATCACCTCTATGTGCGCGCGCACCGTTCGAAGGGCAACGGCCGTGGGTCGAATCGGACTGAGCCGGCAGTTCGAAACCGGACCTGACCGATCAGCGGCCGGTGTAGTACCGGTCGGCCACCTCCAACGCCTCGTCCAGGATCGCCAGGCCGGCGTGCACCTCGTCCGCGGTCGAGGTGCACGGCGGCACCACGTGCGTACGGTTGAAGTGGGTGAACGGCCACAGCCCGCGCTCCTTGCACGCCGCCGCGAATTCGTTCATCGGAGTGGCAGCCTCGCCGCCGGCGTTGAACGGCACCAACGGCTCCCGGGTGTCCTTGTCGCGAACCAGCTCGACCGCCCAGAACACTCCGAGACCGCGCACCTCGCCGACCGAGGGGTGCCGGGCGGCGATCTTGGCCAGGCCCGGCCCGATGATGTCCTCTCCGAGCGAGCGAGCGTTGCCCAGGATGTCCTCGTCGGTGAAGATGGTGATCGACGCGACTGCACTGGCGCAGGCCAACGGGTGACCGCTGTAGGTCAGGCCGCCGGGATAGGGCCTGGTCTGGAAGGTCTCGGCGACCGCATCGGAGATGATCACCCCGCCGAGCGGGACGTATCCGGAGTTGACGCCCTTGGCGAAGGTGATCAGGTCGGGCGTGACGCCCCAATGGTCGACCGCGAACCACTCACCGCATCGACCGAACCCGCTCATCACCTCGTCGGCGATCAGCAAAATGCCGTGCTCGTCGCAGATCTCGCGAACACCGGCCAGGTAGCCCGGCGGCGGCACCAGGATACCGTTGGTCCCGACGACCGGCTCCAGGATGATCGCGGCGATGGTGCCCGGCCCTTCCACCATCACGACATCGCGCAGGTGCGCGAGCGCGCGCTCGGCTTCCTGTTGTTCGGGACTCGGCGTGGAATTGCGACCGGTAGGGATAGGGGCCCCAGAAGTGCACGATGCCGGGGATGACGCCGCCAACCTCGGACGGCCAGCGCCGCGGGTCACCGGTCAGCGCAATGGCTCCGTGGGTGGCGCCGTGGTAGCTGCGGTAGGTGGCGAGCACCTTGTGCCGACCGGTGTGCAGCCGCGCCATCCGGATCGCATTCTCGTTCGCCTCGGCGCCGCCGTTGGTGAAGAAGACCTGGTTCAGGCCGTCCGGCGAGATCTCGGCAATCAACCTGGCCGCCTCGCTGCGGGCGTCGTTGGCGAACGACGGTTGGACGGTCGTCATCCTCGCCGCATAGTCCTGGATTGCCTGCACCAGCTTCGGATGCTGGTAGCCGATGTTGACGTTGACCAATTGGCTGGAGAAGTCGAGGTATCGCTTGCCGGCGTAGTCGGTGAAGTAGGAGCCCTCGGCCGAGGCGATCGGCAGCGGGTCGATCAGAGCCTGGGCCGACCAGGAGTGGAACACATGCGCGCGGTCGAGGCGACGGACGGTCTCCTCGTCGGTCGCGATGGACGACAGGGCGCCGGTGTGGGTGGCCTCGGTCATGCGCTGCCTCTCAGTAGTGCTCGGAAGGGCACACGCGTGATCCTCAGTGGGTGCGGGGGAAGCCGAGGTCGATCGACGACGTGGCCGGGTCGGGCCACTTGGCGGTGACGACCTTGCCCCGGGTGTAGAAGTTGATGCCCTCGGGGCCGTACATGTGGGTGTCGCCGAACAGCGACGCCTTCCAGCCGCCGAACGAGTAGTACGCCACCGGAACGGGGATCGGCACGTTGATGCCGACCATGCCGACCTCGACATCGAACTGGAATTGCCGGGCCGCCCCGCCGTCGCGGGTGAAGATCGCCGTACCGTTGGCGAACGTGTTGCTGTTGATCAGATCCAGCGCTTCCTTGTATTCCTGGGCCCGGACGACGGCAAGGACCGGCCCGAAGATCTCGTCGGTGTAGACGCTCATCTCGGGCTTGACGTCGTCGAGCAGGGTGGTGCCGAGGAAGAAGCCGTCCTGCGGGAGGTCGGCGTCGCGCCCGTCGACCACCACCCTGGCGCCGGATTCGGCGCCGGCCGCGATGTAGCCGGCCACCTTGTCGCGGTGCTCGCGGGTGATCAGCGGGCCCATCTGGCTCTTCGGGTCGGCGCCGTCACCGATCACCAGGCCGGGCAGTCGGGAGGCGATGGCATCGACCAGCTTGTCGCCGGCGTCGCCCACTGCGACGACAACCGAGATGGCCATGCAGCGTTCACCGGCCGCTCCGTATCCGGCCGACACCGCCGCGTCGGCGGCCAGCTCGATGTCCGCGTCGGGCAGCACCACCATGTGGTTCTTCGCCCCGCCGAGGGCCTGGACCCGCTTGCCGGCGCTCGTGCCGGTCTCATAGATGTACTTGGCGATCGGCGTGGACCCGACGAAGCTCACCGCGGCGATGTCCGGGTGGGCGAGAATGGCGTCCACCGCTTGCTTGTCGCCCTGGACGACGGAGAACACGCCATCCGGCAGGCCGGCGCGCTTCCACAACTCGGCGAGGAACAGCGAGGCCGAGGGGTCCTTCTCGCTGGGCTTGAGGACGAACGCATTGCCGCACGCGATGGCGTTGGCGCACATCCACAGCGGAACCATGGCCGGGAAGTTGAACGGGGTGATCCCGGCGACCACGCCGAGGGGCTGGCGGATGGAGTACACGTCCACGTCGGTGGACGCCTGCTCGCTGAACCCGCCCTTCATCAGCTGCGGGACACCACACGCGAACTCGACGTTCTCCAGACCGCGGGCGATTTCGCCGGCCGCGTCCGCATGCACCTTGCCGTGCTCGGCGGTGATGATGTTCGCGAGTTCGTCGAGGTTGTCGTGCAGCAGGGCCCGGAAGGCGAACAGCACCGATGACCGCTTGGACAGCGGCGCCCGGCGCCACTGCTCGGCGGCAACCCTGGCGCCGGCCACCGCGGCGTCGACCTCGGCAGCGGTAGCGAGGTCGACCTCGGCACTCTGCACGCCGGTGGCCGGGTTGTACACCGGCGAGGTGCGGCCGGAGGTGCCGGCCACCATCGCGCCATCGATCCAGTGGGAGATGCGAGCGGTCATGCACGCAGACTATGTGCTTCGCGTGGGTAGCACAAATGCCGAATTGCTACAGTACAAACGTGGACGACCTGACACTCGACTCTCTCGCCGACAGACTCGCCGATCGGTCGGCGCGGGGACTGGCCCACGCGGTGGGCGCGGCCGTCGGGGCGGGGGAGTTGAAACCCGGCCACCGCCTGCCGCCCGTGCGCGCGGTGGCCGGCCGCCTCGGGCTGTCGCCCTCCACCGTCAGCGCCGCCTGGGCGCTGCTTTCCCGGGCCGGTGCGATCAGCACCGACGGTCGACGGGGCACTGTCGTCTCCACCGGGCGGCGGGCCGCCCCGACCCGGTACCGGCGGGCCCTCGACCGGTCGGCCGGCTTCACCCTCGACCTCTCGACCGGGGTCCCGGATTCGACGCTGTTGCCCGACCTCGGGCCCGCGCTGCTCCGGCTACCTGCTGGAGCATCACCGGGCAGCTATCTGGACGACCCGACCCTGCCGGAGTTGGCCGAGGTGTTGCGCACTGAGTTGCCCTGCCCGGTCGACCAACTCACCGTGACCGACGGGGCCATGGATGCTGTGGAACTCGCGTTGACCGAGTTGGTCGGTTTCGGCGAGCGCGTCATCGTGGAGAGCCCGTGCTTCGCTCCGCTGCTCGACCTGTTGGAGTCCCGCGGTATCCGGGTCGTGGGCGTACCGGTCGACGAGGAGGGGCTCCGGCCGGACGCGCTCGCGGCTGCGCTCACCACGCCGGCCGCCGCGGCCATCCTGCAGCCGAGGGCGCAGAACCCGGCCGGCAGCAGCCTGAGTCGTGGCCGCGCCGAGGAACTCGCCGCCGTGGTCGCCCGCCATGACGTCATCGTGATCGAGGACGATTCGGCCGGGTCCATCGCCACCACCCCGCCGATCAGCCTGGGCAGCTGGATCCCCGGAGCGGTGCTGCACATCCGAAGTTTCTCCAAATCGCACGGGCCCGATCTGCGATTGGCCGTGTTGGGCGGGCCGGCGGCGTTGATGACCCGGCTGATCGATCGCCGACACCTGGGTCAGGGATGGACGAGTCGGCTCCTGCAGCGCCTGCTGCTCGACCTGCTGACCGACGACGACTCGGTGGCTCAGGTCCGGCTGGCGCAGCAGGAATATGCACGGCGAAGAACCCAGCTGGTGATGTCCCTACGTCGACACGGCATCGAGATGCCGACGGGGGACGGCCTCAATCTGTGGCTGCCGGTGCAGGACGAGACCGGGGCGCTGGTCACGATGGCCAGCCACGGGATCGCGGTGGCGGCGGGTTCTCCGTTCCAGATCCTGCCGGACACGACTGCCCACATTCGGGTGACTGTGGCGCTCATTGCCCGGGAATCCGACCGCATTGCCGCGCTGCTGGCTGCCGCCGCGCAGACCGTCATCGGTCGATCGGCCCGGTGAGCGATCCGGCGTCCGCAGTCGGATGGCACATCCAGAGCCGTTCGCCGTCGCCGTCGATCTCGCCGGTCGGTACCAGCCCACACCCTCGAGCGACAGTCTGTGACGCGATATGATTCTCAGCGATCCACGCCCGGATCTCCTCCGCGCCAATGTCATCCATCAGGTGATCGATCATCGCGCGGGTCGCCTCGACCGCGTAGCCGTGCCCCTGCCACCGAGTACCGAGGACATACGCGACGTCGGCCGACGCACCGGTCACCGTTGCCTGGACGTAGCCCACGATCTCGGACGTCGCGGAGAGCTCGATGACCCAGTTGAGCCACAGCTCCCGCCCGTCCGGTGACCGGCCCGGCTCCAGAAACGCCAACCGGGTTCGCCACCAGAGCGCGTCTTCCGGCGAACCGCCGGTGAAGGCATACACGGCCGGATCCGCCAGGGCATCGGCAAGAGCGTCCGCATGCGCGGTACGCACGGGTTGCAGGAGCAGGCGCGCGGTCCTGATATCACGTGAGTCCACGCCGCCCGGCATGGCGACAGGTTCCCACCTGAGTACCGTGCCGGGCTCTTCAGCGCCGGTTTGTACCCGATTGGCCGATCGCTTCTCTACCTAGGGCTAGGTAGAGTACGACCATGGCTGAACCACGGATGACCCGGACGACGCAAGCCGTGCTCCGGGTGCTGCTGGAAGATCCGGCGGCCCGTCGATTCGGCTTGGAGATCGGTGCGGTCACCGGATTGCCGAGCGGCGCCATCCATCCGATCCTGGCCCGGCTGGAGAACCTGGGGTGGGTACAGAGCGGCTGGGAGGACGTCGATCCCAGCGCCACCGAGCGGCCGCGCCGCCGGTACTACCGGGTTTCCGCTGATGGGCTGGCTGCCGCGCGGCTGGCCATGGCGCAGGCGCACCAGACGCGAACCGCACCGCTGTCGCGGCGTTGGGCGGTAGGTGAGACCTCATGAAGACCGTTGAGATCCACCGCACGGGATACCTGGCCGGCGGGGTGGTCGCGATCGCCGTCCGGGTTCTGCCCGCGGCCCACCGGGATCGGTACTCCGACGAGTTCCGCGCGGACCTGAGCGTGCTGATGATCGGCCGACAACTCCCGTATGCGTTCGGGGCGCTGGTCAGCGCTGTCCCCTTGCGTCGGGCCATCAAGGAGACCGACTCCGACGAAGCCGCGCGGTCCGTTGTCTACTGGAAGTGTCGATGGGGCCGGCACCGCTGGGTGATGGTCAACGACGACAATCCGGAACAGCGCAAGGGCATCCACAAGGAGTGCACGCGGTGTCTCACGGTCAAGGACATCAACGAGCACGATCCGACATCCGCTGCGTGGATGGGTCCGGCGGGATAGGGGTGACCGATGACAGGAGGCGAGGCTAGGTAGAGTACGACCATGGCGGACCCGCGGATGACCCAGACGACCCAGGCGGTGCTCAGGGTGTTGCTCGAGGACCCGGCGGCCCGCCGGTACGGCCTGGAGATCGGCGCGGTCACGGGCCTGCCGAGCGGCACGATCCACCCGATCCTGGCGCGCCTGGAGACCTTGGGCTGGGTCGAAAGCGACTGGGAGGATGTCGATCCGAGTGCGGCGGCGCGGCCGCGCCGCCGGTACTACCGGATCTCCGAGGACGGCATGGCGGCCGCCCGGCTTGCGCTGGCGCGCGCCCACCAGACCCGAACCAAGCTCGTCAGCCGGCCCTGGGCGGTGGGCGATACCTCCTGAGGTCACCAGAGCCTCACGGTACGAATCATCTGGCCGGTGCGGTGGTTTCGACCGCCCGCCGGTCCCGCCCCACGGCCCACCAAGACCGGTAGCCCGGCCAATTCCCCGCCGACCTGAGCATGCCGAGCGCGGTCGGCAGTTCAAGTACGCGCTGGGCGCCTGGCAGGCGCTTCCTACGAACACGCGATCAAGGAGGCAGACATGGAAGGGACCGCAGGATCTGTCAATGACTGGAGGTGCCGGCTGGGTCGGCACAAGTGGCTGGTGGTCAGCGATGACAACCCGGACCAACGCCAGAACACTCATCGAGAGTGTTCACGCTGCTCGAAGATCAAGGACCAGACCGAGTTCCAGCACGTCACATCGACGTGGATGAGCATGGGCCCGGGCTTCTGAAACTCGGCCGGGTGGCTCGGCCGGTGGAAAGTGACTGGGAGGACGTCGATCCCGGCCACGTCAAGGATCCACACGCGCCACGCAATCTCGCCGGCGCGGTTCCCTGATCCAACTCCTCAAGGAGATCGACATGGACGACTACGCACGATCGGTGACATCCTGGAAGTGCCGGCTCGGTAGGCACACGTGGTTGGTGGTGAACGACGACAACCCGGAGCAGCGCCAGAACACCCATCTGGAGTGTTCACGCTGCTCGAAGGTCAAGGACCAGACTCAGTTCGAGCACACGAAGGCCACCTGGCTGAGCAGCGGTCCGGGCAGCTGAGTTGCGATCGGCGAGGAGGCCCCATGAGTGCGCGGGAGGTCCACCGCCCTGGGCATCTCTCCGGCGCGGTCGTGGCGATCGCCGTGTGGGTGCTACCCACACCGCATCAGGACAGATACTCCGATGAATTCCGAGCCGACCTGAGTGTTCTCACCCGTGGTCGAGAACTCCCGTACGCGCTCGGTACCTTGGCCGGCGCCGTCCGCCTACGTCGGGCCATCGGGGTGACCGACGCCGCTCGAGCTGCGCGATCGGTGACGTACTGGAAGTGCCGGCTGGGTCGACACAGGTGGTCGGAGGTCAACGACGACAACCCGGAGCAACGCAAGGGCACACATCGGGAATGCTCGCGCTGCTTGAAGATCAAGGACGAGACCGACTTCCCGCACCAGAAGACGACCTGGATCAGCATGGGTCCGGGCGGCTGAGGCCCGCCTCGGGTTTGTAAGCCAAGGATCGATGACTCCGTGTCGCCCTTCTGGTCGATGAGGGTGGGTAGCAGGACGTAGGAGACGATGGGGGTGCTGAGCGTGGCGGTCATCGAAGACGTCCGGGCGCTGGGCGCCGGGTTGGAGCGCTCGTACGAGGTGTACGTGCGCGGAAGGTTGAAGTTCCGCGTCGGCCGGCTCGTCTACGTGGCGTTCTCCCTCGACGAGACGGTGATGGGTTTCGCCTTTCCCAAGGAGGAGCGGGCGGCCCTGGTCGCGAGCGACCCGCGCCGGTTCCAGCTGCCATCGGCGTCGGACCTGCGCTTCAACTGGGTCCACGCGGATCTTGCGGAACTGGATCCGGCCGAGTCTCGTGAGCTCGTGGTGGACGCGTGGCGCATGGTCGTCCCAAAAATGGTTTCCCGGGCCTTCGATCTCGCCCATCCCGACGGCCCGGGCTGAAGGACTGTCGAGCGGTGACGACCGACATGCCGAGGATTTCAGGCAACTCGCCGAGGCGATGTCGACCGGCACTCTGTCCCCCTCTGGTGCAGCCATCCACAAGTTGATCTTGCGCATGTTCTTCACGTCCCTCGCCGGGCGATCGTGGTGCCGCGCCGACACGGAGTTGGCGAGAAGGGAGGCGCCGGTGTTGGGGAAAATGCAACGCTGGTACGGGGCGCAGCAGTGGCAGTCCGACGACGGTATGACCACGGTGGAGTATGCCGTGGGCACGGTCGTCGCTGCGGCCTTCGCGGCTGTGCTGTACCGGATCGTCACGGGTGACTCGATTGTCGCAGGGCTGACCAACTTGGTCAGTTCTGCGCTCAGCGGGCCGTGAGGGTTGCCCGGTCCCGGCCGGCCGGCACCGATCGAGGGGCGGTGACCGTCGAGGCGGCGATCGGCCTGGCGACGCTGGTCCTGGCCCTGGTGCTCTGTCTGGCCGGGATCGGGTGCGCCGTCGCTCAGGTCCGTTGCGCCGGTGCGGCCGCAGCAGCGGCACGCTTGGCCGCGCGCGGGGATCGGGTGGCGGCGGAAGCTGCGGTGGCGGCGATGGCCCCGCCGGGCGCGGTGGTGTCGTTCGGCGGGGATGGCGAGCTGGTCTCGGCGACGGTGCGCGCTCCGGGCGTTTCGTTGCTTCCCGGGGTGCGGGTGTCAGGGAGTGCTGTTGCAGCGCAAGAGGATACGGGGGACTAGCCGATGGGTCGCGGTGTGCACGGCATCAAGCAAGGCGATCGCGGGGTGGCGACCGTGGTGACCTGCCTGGCTGTCGCGGCACTGCTGGTGATCACTGCGCTGGCGCTACGGATGGGCGGTGCGACGATAGCCGCGCAGCGTGCCGGGGCCGCGGCCGATCTCGGTGCGCTGGCCGGGGCCGCAGTGGTGCTGCAGGGGTCCGCTGCCGCGTGCGCCCGGGCCGGACGGGTGGTGGCCGCCAATCACGCGGCGTTGGTCGGGTGTGAGGTACTCGGATTCGACGTGCGGGTACAGACCGCCGTGGATGTCGCGCTCGGGCCGATCGGCAGCGGCCGGGCGACCGGACGGGCGCGGGCGGGTCCGGACCGGTGAGGATCGCGACCCGAAGGCGGGCCGCAAGGTGCCGATCGTGGCGATGACTTCCCTGCCCGTGGCCGGTCTGCTCGGAGGACGAGCATGGTGGACCCCAACGAGGGCAGGGAGCAGCACTGTGAGCAGCACGCGATCGACCAGCACGACCACCGGCGCCGGCCAACTGGTCGAGGCCAACGGCATCGCCCAGTACGTCGAGACCCACGGAACCGGGGACCCGTTGATCCTGTTGCACGGCGGGCTCGGCTCCGGCGAGATGTTCGGTCCGATCCTGCCCGCGATGGCCGATCACCATCGGGTGATCCTGGTCGATCTGCAGGGCCACGGCCGGACCGCGGACATCGACCGGCCGCTGGATGTGCGGTTGATGGCCGACGACATCGCCGCGTTGATCGATGAACTCGGGCTCGACCAGCCCGACCTGATGGGATTCTCACTGGGCGGTGGCGTGGCGCTGCATGTGGCGATCAAGTACCCGGAGAAGATCCGCCGGCTGGTCGTCGTCTCGACCAACTCCCGGACCGACGCGATCTATCCGGAGATGCGTGAGCAGCAGGGTCAGGTCGGAGCCGCGGCGGCCGAGTTCATGAAGGACACCCCGATGTACGAGCTGTACCAACGGGTCGCGCCGCATCCCGAGGACTTCCCCCGGCTATTGGACAAGATCGGCGAGGCGATGGCCGTGCCGTTCGACGTCACCGCGGAGGTCGGCGGATTGCAGGTGCCGACGCTCCTGGTGGCCGGCGACGCGGACATGGCGCCGCCGAGCCACTATGTCGAGTTGTTCGGCCTGCTGGACGGTGGCCGGCGGGACGGCGGCTGGACCGGGGAGGGCCGGCCGGCCGGTGGACACGCGCTGGCCATCCTGCCCGGGCTGACCCACTACGACATCGTCGACTCGCCGCTGCTGGCCGCGGTCGCCGTCGACTTTCTCGACGGGCCGGCGAGCACGGGGACCTGACTCGGACGGCACGCACCAGGGACCTTCGTCCCCGCAGGGTCCCGACCGACGGCACTGCTGTGCGATCTCACACGTTCGTAACGTCAATCCCAGAAGGCAGGGACACAAGCGCCCTGTTCCAACTAGGAGGACACCATGCGTGCCGCATTCGACAAACTGCTCTCAGGATTCGGCTTTGCTCTTGCCGCGGTCCTGCTCATTGCCGGGGGTCTGTTGACCTGGGCGAGTGTCTTCGTGGGCGACACGGTCCACGACCAGTTGTCGCAGCAGGACATCACCATGCCCTCGGGTGCGGCCCTTGATGCCCTGCCCGCCGGCGACAAGGCGGCCCTCGAGCCGTACGCCGGCCAGCAGATGACCACCGGTCCCCAGGCCAAGGCCTACGCCGACCACTTCATCCTGGTCCACATGAACAAGGGTGGCGCCGAGCTGGCCGAGACGGTCGGTGCCATGGGCGTCGACACCTCCGGCTGGCAGCAGCCGATGACCTACTCCAGCGCCGGCGCTGTGTCCAAGGAGATCGCGGCTGAGACAACCCTGTCGGACTCCGTCAAGACCGAGGCGACCACGGCTGTCAACACCTTCCGCAGTGACACCTTGTTCACCGGCAACACTCTCCGTGGCCTGCTGCTGTACGGCTACGCGTTCGCGACCATCGGCACCATCGCCGGCTACGCGGCGATCGCCGCCTTCGTCGGTGCTGGTGTGCTGCTCATCCTGGCGATCCTCGGACTGTGGCACGCTCGCAGGGCCCAGCCGATCGCGCCGTCGGCCACCGTTCTCGAACCGACACTCGCCACGGTCTGACCCGGCGGGCAAGCCCCCTACGCACCGGAACCGGCGGCCGGACGATGGCTTTCCATCGTTCGGCCGCCGATTTCGCGACCTGTGCAGCTGTACGCCGATGCGCCCGGTCAAGCGCCCGGTCAATGCGCCCGGTCAATGCGCCCGGTCAATGCGCCCCGTCTCCCGGCCACGCGCGGCGAGCGCGTGCACGACGAGGTCGAGGGTCTTGACCGCACCGAGCTTGTCCAGCGGTTGATTTCCGTTGCCGCACTTGGGCGACTGCACGCAGGCCGGGCAACCCGCGGCACACCGACAGTCGGCGACGGTGCGGCGTACCGCGGTCAACCACTGCTCCGCGACCTGGAATCCGCGCTCGGCGAATCCGGCCCCACCGGAATATCCGTCGTAGACGATGACGGTCGGTTCGGCGGTGTCCGGATGACAGGCCGTGGACAACCCGCCGATGTCGGATCGGTCACAGCCGGCGAACAGCGGCAGCAAACCGATGGCCGCATGTTCGGCGGCGTGCAGGGCGCCGGGGATCAGCGGCGCCGCGACGCCGGCGCGCATCAGCTTCACCTCGGGAACGACGTACCAGACGCCCCGCGTGTCCAGCGATTGCTGGGGCATGTCCAGCGGCTCCAGGCCCATCGTCTCGCCGCCCGGCAGTCGACGCAGAAACCCGACCACTTGCGACGTCACCCGGACGTCACCCGTGCACATCTGCACCCCACCAGGCAGGTCCAGCGCGCTGGCCTGGCCGAGGATCTCCACCGTCGACACCGACCGGGCGCTGGTGGTCCACTCCGGTGTCTCGGCACGGACCAAGGCCACGCCGGCCGCCAGATCCAGCTCCTCCACCACGTAGCTCTCGCCGCGGTGCAGGTGGACGGCGCCGGGATGGACGGCGGCCGGTGCCCTGGCCTCGTCGACCGTGCCGAGCAGCCGCCCGGTGGCCGACTCGACCACGGCCACCTGAGCGCCACCGCCACCGCGCAGGTCGACGTCGGCGGCCGGGTGGCCGGGCGTGTTGACGTACCAGCCGGTTGGCCTGCGCCGCAATACCTTCCGGCTGACCAGGTCGTCCAGCACCGGGACCGCAGATGGCCCGCCGAACATCGCCAGGTCGACCGGCGTCAGATGCTGCTCGGCTGCCGCGCACACCAGGTGCGGGCCGAGGATGTGGGGGTTGGACGGATCGGTCACCGCCGCCTCGACGCTTGCTCCGAACACCGCCTCCGGATGGTGCACCAGGTACGAGTCCAATGGATCGTCCCTGGCCACAAACGCGACCAACGCAGCAGGATCGTCCGGTCCGCCTCGGCCCGCCCGTCCCGCCTGTTGCCACAGGGAGGCGAGCGTTCCCGGATAGCCGGCCAGCACGGTGGCGTCCAAGCCCGGCGATGTCGATGCCGAGCTCAAGGGCGTTCGTCGAGGCGACGCCCAGCAGTGCGCCCGAGTCCAGATCGGCCTCGAGCGCCCGGCGCTCCTCGGCGAGGTAGCCGCCGCGGTAGGCGGCAACCCGGTCGACCAGGTCGGGCGCCCGGTCAGCGAGCCGCCGCTTGGCCTGCAGGGCGGTCTGCTCGGCGCCCTGCCTCGAGCGGACGAAAGCCAGGGTGCGCGCGCCGCCGGCCACCAGGTCGGCCAGCATCCGGGCCGACTCGTGCGGCGCCGACCGGCGCAGCGGCGCGCCGTTCTCGCCGGTCGCGCCCGGTATCAACTCCGGTTCCCAGAGCACGAACGTCCGCTCGGGACGAGGGGAGGCGTCGTCGGTGACGGTGATCACCGGCGACCCGATCAGGCGTTCTGCCGCGGTCGCCGGGTCGGCGACCGTGGCCGAGGCCAGCACGAACACCGGATCGGAACCGTACCGGCGGGCCAGCCGGCGTAAGCGCCGCAGCACGAGGGCGACGTGCGAGCCGAACACCCCGCGGTAGGCGTGACACTCGTCGACGACCACGTAGCGCAGGCGGCGCAGCACCCGGCTCCACCGGTCGTGCCTCGGGAGTAGCCCGCGATGCAGCATGTCCGGATTCGTCAGCACCCAGCGGGCATGTTCGCGAACCCAGTCCCGCTCGTCCAGCGGGGTGTCGCCGTCGAGCAATGCCGGCCGCACGCCCGGCTCGGCCACCAGGGCGAGCTCGCGAAACTGATCTCCGGCCAGGGCCTTGGTCGGCGCCAGATAGAGAACGCATGCCCGCTGGTCGGCGTGCAGGGCGGCCAATCCGGGAAGCTGGTACGCGAGCGACTTGCCGGACGCAGTTCCGGTTGCCACGACGACGGACCTGCCCTGGTGGGCCAGGTCGGCGGCGACCACCTGGTGGGTCCACGGTCGGTCGACGCCTCGTTCACCCAGCGCCCCGCGAACCGGCGCCGGAACCCAGTCCGGCCAGTCCGCGCATTCGGCCGCCCTGGCCGGAAGCCTCTCGATGTGTCGGACGCAGGCAGCGTCGTCCTCGCTGCGGCACAGCAGGCTCAGCAGCTCACCGGTCCGGGCCGCCGCGATCGGCGCCGGCTGCCGCGCCATGATCCCGGTCACCGCTTCATTGTGAGCGCCGGCACCGACGATCCGCCCCCTCCGCGCCGACCCGAGCATTCCGACCTGCCGTCCGCCGTGTCGACCATGGCAATCGCGACGGCCCAAGCCGGACCAGAATGCTTCAACCGGACGAATGACTGCCCCGAGCGCCTTGATCAACACGAGTGAGGGCACCAACGGCGGGCGCAGCGTGCGCGTCGGGCACTCGGGCCGCCGCCCCGGTGACCGGAAGACGGTCCGCGGTGCCCTACAGTGAGGGCCACTCACGCCGGGGTACCCCCGGTGTTTTGTGGTTTGTCGACCAGCGCCGGTCAGCCCCCCGGGCCCGGTGCTTCGTGCAGTGGAGATCAGGAGCGTCTATGTCCCGGCTGTTGTCGGCCCCGGTGGAACAGAACCTCGCCAGCGGCAGTCTGTCGGGTAGCGATCAAACCTTGGTGATCATCGTCGGGGTCGTTGCCCTCGTCGCCCTGGCCATCGCCTTCGTGCTGCGGGCCGGCGTGCTCGCGGCAGGTACCGGCACCCCGAAGATGCAGGAGATATCGGCGGCGGTCCAGGAGGGCGCGGCCGCGTACCTCGGACGGCAGTTCCGCACGCTGAGCGTCTTCGTGGTCATCGTCTTCGCGTTGCTGTTCGTGCTGCCGGCCAACTCGGCCGCAGAGCGGATCGGCAGATCGATCTTCTTCCTGATCGGTGCCGGGTTCTCGGCGACCATCGGGTATCTCGGCATGTGGTTGGCCACCAGGGCCAACGTCAGGGTCGCGGCCGCGGCCAACGGCGAGGGTCGCGAGAAGGCCATGCAGATCGCCTTCCGCACCGGTGGCGCGGTCGGTCTGACCACGACCGGGCTCGGCCTGCTCGGCGCCTCTTTCGTCGTGCTGGTCTACGTGAACGATGCACCGAAGGTTCTGGAGGGCTTCGGGTTCGGCGCCGCCATGCTTGCCATGTTCATGCGTGTCGGCGGCGGCATCTTCACCAAGGCCGCCGACGTCGGGGCCGACCTGGTCGGCAAGGTCGAGCAGGGTATTCCGGAGGACGATCCCCGCAACGCCGCCACCATCGCGGACAACGTCGGTGACAACGTCGGCGACTGCGCGGGCATGGCCGCCGACCTGTTCGAGTCCTACGCGGTGACGCTGGTCGCCTCGCTGATCCTGGGCCAGGCCGCGTTCGGCAGCAAGGGCCTGATCTTCCCGCTGATCGTCCCGGCCATCGGCGTGCTGACCGCGATCATCGGCGTGTACATCACCAAGCCGCGGGCCACCGAGCCCGGTCTGACCACGATCAACCGGTCCTTCTACATCTCCGCCGGCATCTCAGCGGTGCTGTGCGGTGTCGCTGCTTTCGTCTACCTGCCGAATACCTTCGCCGAGCTGGGCGTGGCCACGGTCGCGGGCGTCAGCGGCAACCCGGCGCTGATCGCGTTCATCGCAGTGATCATCGGAATCGTGCTGGCCGGCGTCATCCTGTGGCTGACCGGCTACTACACCGGCACCGAGAACAAGCCCACCAACGACGTCGCGGACAACTCGGTGACCGGCCCGGCCACGGTGATCCTGGCCGGCATCTCGGTCGGCTTCGAGTCCGCCGTGTACACCGCGTTGGTGATCGGGGCGGCCGTGTACGGCGCGTTCCTGCTGTCCGGTTCGCTGTCCGTTGCGCTGTTCGCCATCGCGCTGGCCGGTTGTGGGCTGCTCACCACTGTCGGCGTCATCGTCGCCATGGACACCTTCGGACCGATTTCCGACAACGCCCAGGGCGTCGCCGAGATGAGCGGAGAGGTCTCCGAGGAGGGCGCCAAGATCCTCACCGACCTGGACGCCGTCGGCAACACCACCAAGGCGATCACCAAGGGCATCGCGATCGCGACTGCCGTGCTTGCCGCGACCGCGCTGTTCGGTTCCTACCGCGACGCCATCATCCAGGCGGTGGCGACGGCCGGTTCCGGCGCGGCGGACGCGGCCGCGAACGCGACTTCGTTCGTCTTCACGGTGTTCTCGCCGAACGTGCTGGTCGGTGTGATCATCGGCGCGGCCGTCGTGTTCATGTTCTCCGGCCTGGCGATCAACGCGGTATCCCGGGCAGCCGGCGCCGTGGTCCGCGAGGTGCGCCGCCAGTTCCGCGAGATTCCCGGGATCATGGAGGGCACCGGCAAGCCCGAGTACGGCAAGGTCGTCGACATCGTCACCCGCGACTCGCTGCGGGAGCTGGCCACGCCGGGTCTGCTCGCGGTGTTGGCGCCGATCGCCGTCGGCTTCGGCCTTGGGGTCGGTCCGTTGGCCGGCTACCTGGGCGGGGCGATTGCCACCGGCACCCTGATGGCGGTGTTCCTGGCCAACTCCGGTGGGGCCTGGGACAACGCCAAGAAACTGGTCGAGGACGGCCGCCACGGAGGCAAGGGCTCCGATGCGCATTCCGCGACGGTCATCGGCGACACGGTCGGTGACCCGTTCAAGGACACAGCCGGCCCGGCGATCAACCCGCTGATCAAGGTGATGAACCTGGTCTCCGTGCTGATCGCGCCGGCCATCGTCGGGCTCACCGTCGGTACCTCGGAGAACACTGCGGTGCGCATCATCATCTCGCTGGTCGCGGTGGCCATCATCGTCGTCGCCGTCGTGGTCTCGAAGAAGCGCGCCAACCAGCTCCACACCGTGTAGCCCGCAGCGCGCCACCTCCAGGGCCGGGCCTCGCCGACATCGCAGCGGCGGACCCGGTCCTGGTGCATTCTCAGGACCGGGCCCGCCGGGATCCCGCCGCCAGGGTGACGGTGCCGTGACGGCGCCGTTCGCGCAGCTCTCAGGTTCCTCGAACCCGGTACACGGGTGTCTCTCAGGACGTATGGTTCCGCGGTGGGCCTGCCGCCCGCACCGACGGCGATCCCGCTGCATCAGGGATGACGACCTGCGGGCCGTCCCGAAACGGAAGGACCTCACGATGAGGCGCACCGGATTGATCGGCGTGGCCGTCGCGGCCGCTGTGGCCCTGGCTGCCTGCGGCAGCAACTCCGCAGGCACGCCGACAGCTGCCTCGACCGCGGCCACCACCGCTGCGACCAGTTCGGCCGCCGCCGGGGGAGCAACCAGTTCGGAGGCGACGACCAGTTCCGAGGCGATGACCTCGGAGAGCACCGAATCGTCGGCGGAAGGCACCGCCACCGAGTCCTCCAGCGAGTCTGCCGACACCGGCACCGAGTCGGCCGCGACAACCACGACCTTGCACGGCAGCCTCGACGGGGCGACCACGGACTGGTTCACCTCGTTCTGCACGAACCTCGGACCTGCCATGACGTCGATGACCGGCATGGGCACCGCGATGACGGGTGACCCCAAGGAAGGCCAGAAGACCATCGCCGACGCGTTCGACAAGGTCGGCGATGCGTTCAGCAAGACTGCAGCCGACCTGAGCGCCCTTCCGCCGCCGACCATCGAGCATGGCGACGAGATCGCAACCAAGATCATTGCGGCGATGGGCAAGGCCGGCCCGGCGTACAAGGCGGCCGCCGAGAAGGTGAGGGCGGCAACGGTCACGTCGTCCGAGGACCTGCAGAAGGTACTCAGCGAAGCCGGCCAGGCAGCCGAGTCCGCACTCGGCGACTTCGACATGGGCAACTACGACCTCGACCCAGCTCTGCAGGCGCAGATCAAGGAGATCCCCGCCTGCAAGTCCTTCATGAATTGATGCCCGACCGGTCCTTACCGAGTGCGTGGGATTGCTCACGGAACGATGTGGAGAGCCAGGCCGTCGGACGTTCTGTCCTTGCTAGCGTGGTCCGGTCGATGGGGGGCTGACCACCAGCCGACTTGATCGCAGCCGACAGGCTGCGGGGAGGAAACACAGATGAAGCGCACAACCGTGGGTGCCCTGCTGGCCGCAGGCGCACTGTTCCTGGCCGGCTGCGGATCGACCGGTGGCAATGCGACCGCCGGCACCACCGTGGCCCCGACCACGGCGGGCTCGGAGACCATGGCGCCGACCACCGAGAGCTCGATGGAGACCTCGGCGGAGGCACCGACGACCGAGGAGTCGACCTCCGCGGACGCCACCACCTCCGAGGAGTCGACTTCCGAGGACAGCAGCTCCGAAGGGCCGACCACCACGCTCGGCGGAGATGCCACCGGGATCGACGAGCAGACCACCCAGTGGTTCGACACGTTCTGCACCTCTCTGGCGCCGGTGAAGGACCTGCAGAACCTGCAGTCCAAGATCGATCCTTCGGACCCGAAGGCGACCTTGACGGCGGTCTCGGACGCGATGACCAAACTGGGCGCGGCGTTCACCGACGCGGGCAGCAAGCTCACGGACGCGCCGAAGCCGACATTCGACGGTGGGGACGAGTTCGCCGACAAGATCGTCACCTCGTTCAGCGAGCTCGGGCCGAAGTTCACCAGCCTCGGGGAGAAGTTCGCCAAGGCCGACCCGAGCGATCCCTCGTCACTGTCCGAACTGAGCACTCTGAGCACTGACCTGCAGGACGCGGTCAAGCCCCTGCAGGAGTTGCAGAACATGAAGGTGAGCTCGGCGGTTGCGCAAGGCATCGCGGCGATCCCGTCGTGCCAGGCGCTGAGCGGGTGACTTTGAAAGCAGAACGCACAGCGGCCGGCGCCCGGAAGGGCACCGGCCGTTTGCGCGTACTTCGCCGGTGCAGGCGCGAGGGTGGGTGGGGAGTGCCCGCTGCCACCGGGCTGGCCGTTGTCGCCGGAGTCGTCCTGATGACCGGCTGTACCAGTAGCGCCGACGGGGCGTCGGACGTGGCCACGACGTCGGCGCAGCCGCCTCCCACCTCGTCCGCCGATCGCGCATCCGCCACGGGTGACTCGGTCGATACCGGCGCCGGCAGTACCACGGTCGCGACCACCACCGCCTTCACCTCGGTTTCGGAGTCGACGACCCGCAAGCCGGCCCCCACCCCCTCGGCGCCCAAGCCGTCCGGGACGGCGACACTTGGTCCTCTCAATGACACCTCGGTGCGCTGGTTCACCGCGTTGTGCACCGGACTGAGTAGCGCGGACACCTCCAAGGCCCACCAGGAGAGCGGCGACCTGGCGACCCGGCGGGCGGGCGCCGCCGACGTGTTCGACGGGGCCGCACGGGCCTATCGGACGATGACGGACGACCTGACCGGCATCGGTGCCCCGGCCATCCCGAACGGTGAGGCACTGCAGGACACCCTGCTGAAGGCGGCGCCGGCCATGGCCGATGCCGCGGAGCAGGGCGCCGACGACATCAAGGCGGCTACGGACGAGAGCGGGGTCACCAAGGCCATAGATCTCGCCGACGACGCGGTGACCGAGGCCAGGGCGCCGCTGTCCGACTTTGCCGAGGCGCTGGCCGCACCGGCGCTGGCCGAACAGTTGGAAGGGATCGAGGCCTGCCGCCCCCTGTTCACCTGACCGCCCGCCGAGGCCCGCTGGTCGGCCGGGACCGAGCAGTGTGACGGAGAGCACACCACCGATCTCCCGGAGTCACCCCGTAGGGGACTTGTCGCCGGGACCCGCCGAACAGGTGGTTCCATGGCCATGCGGGTGGGGACGAACGCATCAACCGGTGAGTACGTGGCATCCTGCACCGGACAGCCGTCACCTCGAGTGCGTTGACAACCAGCAGTCTGCAACCGCCTCGGGTCGTGCCGGTGCTGGAACGTAGAGGAGAACGAAGCACGCATGGCATCCCGTCAGGGCACCCCGTCCGCGACCGGCGGCGTCAAACTCGTCGTCGTGGAGTCGCCGAACAAGGCGCGGACGATTTCGAACTACCTCGGTGACGGCTACGTGGTCGAGTCGTCCATCGGCCACATCCGTGATCTGCCGCGGGGCGCCGCCGACGTGCCCGCCAAATACAAGGGCGAGTCGTGGGCCCGCCTCGGCGTGGACACCGAGCACGGCTTCCAGCCGCTGTACATCGTCACCCCGGACAAGAAAGCGCAGGTCGCCAAGCTGAAGTCGCTCCTGGCCAATGCCAGCGAGTTGTACCTGGCGACGGACGAGGACCGCGAGGGCGAGGCCATCGCCTGGCACCTGCTCGAGACCCTCAATCCGAAGGTGCCGGTCAAGCGGATGGTGTTCCACGAGATCACCCCGGCGGCCATCAGGGCGGCCGCCGAGTCGCCGCGGGAACTCGACGAGAACCTCGTCGACGCCCAGGAGACCCGCCGGATCCTCGACCGGCTCTACGGCTACGAGGTCTCCCCGGTGCTGTGGAAGAAGGTCATGCCGAAGCTGTCGGCCGGCCGGGTGCAGTCCGTGGCCACGCGGATCATCGTCGAGCGTGAACGCGAACGGATGCGCTTCGTGTCCGGGAGTTATTGGGGGCTGGACGGCAAGTTCACCCCGACCGACGCGCCGGATGGTCGGTTCACCGCATCGCTTTCCGCCGTCGACGGCCGACGGCTGGCCTCCGGGCGTGACTTCGATCCGACCACCGGTCGGCTGTCCGACGACGCGGCCAAGGGCAACGTGCTCCAACTGGACGAGGACGGCGCTCGCACGCTGGCCGGCCTGCTCACCGGTGGCACCGGGACGGTCACGTCGGTGGAGGACAAGCCGTACACCCGGCGTCCGTACCCGCCGTTCATGACCTCGACGATGCAGCAGGAGGCGGGCCGCAAACTCGGCTTCTCGGCCGAGCGCACGATGCGTGCGGCCCAGAAGCTGTACGAGTCCGGCTACATCACCTACATGCGGACCGACTCGACGACGCTGAGCAAGACCGCGCTGGACGCGGCCAGGGCCCAGGTTCGGGAGCTGTACGGGCCGGAGTACCTGCCCGCCGAGGCGCGGCAGTACACCAAGAAGGTCAAGAACGCCCAGGAGGCGCACGAGGCCATCCGTCCCTCCGGCGACGCCTTCCGGACCCCGGGGAGCCTGGCCGGCTCGCTCGGTGGACGCTCCGACGAGTTCCGGCTGTACGAGCTGATCTGGCAGCGCACCGTCGCCTCGCAGATGGTGGACGCGCGCGGCCGGACCCTGACCGTGCGGATCACCGCCCAGGCCGGCGATGCCACCTGCACGTTCAACGCCTCGGGCCGCACCATCACGTTTCCCGGGTTCCTGCGGGCCTACGTGGAGACCGTCGACTCGGAGGCCGGCGGCGAGGCGGACGACGCCGAACGGCGACTGCCGAACCTGCGCGAGGGTCAGCAGTTGACCATCGCCGACCTCGAGGCCGCCGGCCATGCCACCACCCCGCCGGCCAGGTACACCGAGCCGAGCCTGGTCAAGGCGCTGGAGGATCTCGGCATCGGCCGGCCCTCCACCTACGCCTCGATCATCAGGACGATCACCGACCGCGGATACGTGTGGCGCAAGGGTCAGGCGTTGGTCCCTTCCTGGATCGCGTTCGCCGTGGTCGGGCTCCTCGAGCAGTACTTCCCGCGGCTGGTGGACTACGACTTCACCGCGGCCATGGAGGACGAACTGGACTCCATCGCCGAGGGCCGGTTGCAGCGCACGCCCTGGCTGGAGTCGTTCTACTTCGGCGGCGACATCGGGCCGGAGGGTGGCGTCGGACGCAACGGCGGGCTGAAGAAGTTGGTGTCCGAGCGTCTGGAGTCGATCGACGCCCGAGAGGTGAACTCGCTGCCGCTGCTCACCGACAGCGCCGGACGGGTGATCGTGGTCAGGGTGGGCCGATACGGGCCCTACCTCGAGCGGGCCGGCGACGGCCCGGATGCACCCGCCGAACGGGCGAACCTGCCCGAGGACCTGGCCCCTGATGAAGTCACCGCTGAGGTCGCGGACCGGCTGTTCGCCGAGGCCGAGGTCGGCGACCGGGTGCTGGGCACCGACCCGGCCACCGGCCGCGAAGTGGTCGCCAAGGACGGCCGATATGGGCCGTACGTGACCGAGGTGCTCCGCGACGACGAACCGACCAGCGGCAAGAACGCGGTCAAGGCTCGCACCGGCTCGTTGTTCGCGTCGATGAGTCTGGAAACCGTCACCTTGCAGCAGGCCCTGCAGCTGTTGACGTTGCCACGGGTGGTCGGCACCGACCCCACGACCGGCGAAGAGATCACCGCGCAGAACGGCCGGTACGGGCCTTACCTCAAGAAGGGCACCGACTCACGGTCGCTGGCCGGCGAGGAGGCCCTGTTCACCGTCACGCTCGACGAGGCGCTTGCGCTCTACGCGCAACCCAAGACCCGCGGCCGGACGGCGGCAGCGGCGGCCGCCCTGCGCGAACTCGGCGAGGACCCGGCCACCGGCAAGCCGATGGTGATCAAGGACGGACGGTTCGGCCCGTACGTCACCGACGGCGAGACCAACGCGTCGCTGCGCAAGGGCGACGAGGTCGACACGATCACCGTGGCTCGCGGCGCAGAACTGTTGGCCGACCGGCGTTCCAGGGGCCCGGCGCCCAAGCGGACCACCACCCGGCGGGCTCCGACCACCAAGAGCACCGGGGCGGCAAAGCCCAAGGCCAAGGCCACGAGCACCCGGAGCCGGGCCAAGAAGCCGGCCACCGACTGAGCCCCAGGGGTAAGTAGCGTCGAATGCAAGGGACACGCCGTCTCGGACGGCTTGTCCCTTGCATTCGGCGCTACCCGGGCATGTCTGTGTGTCCGAGGAGCAGTCTCGGGGACGACTCAGGGGAAACACCCGGTGACCGGGTGTGCGCGCGGCCTACGATCGGGCTATGACGTCGGGGCCTGCGGACACCGGCGCGTCGACGGGGTTCACCGACGCGCTGGCCGGTGCTGACGGCACTGCCGACCCGAGCTCCCCGATTGCACCTGTCCGGATCTACCCCGATCCGACCCAGGACGTCTTCCGTGACGCCGGGAGCGACCGCTGGGTGACCAGCAGCACCGGTGCGACCACCCTGGTCACACCTGGCTCGCCCATCGCCATCGACCCGGCCATGGTGGCCAAGGCGGAGGCCGAGATCGCCCAACGCCGGGCCGCCGCCGAGCAGGCCGCCGCGACCAAGGCGGATCAGGAACGGCGGCACGCCGAAGGAGCCCGTCGGGACGCCGCGACGCGCGCTGCGGCGCGCACGCACGCACCCCAGCTGCCGCCGCAGGTGCTGAACTTCACCCAGTGGCTGCCGCCCTCGGCCCAGGAGGCGGTGCGTAAGGGGCTCGCGCAGAGGGGAGGCGGCCAGATCGGAACCGGCCAGAGCGGCAGGGCACCTCAGCCCGCTCGGCCGTTGGCCCGTCCGGCCCCCCCGCCGCCGCCCAAGGTCAAGCGCAAGTCATCCGGCAACAGCGTCTGGGGCGTGCTGGTCTTCATCGTCGTGGTGCTGTTCGCCACCGGGCTCGGCCAACGGATCGTCGAGGCGCTGTCCCAGCTGTTCAACCGGTGAGCGGGTGGGGACGTCGGCGATGAGCAAGCGGGAGAGCAACTCGGTCCGTGTCCTGCTGCGCATCCCGGTTTTCCGCCGATTGTGGGCTGCGGTCGCCGTATCCAGCCTCGGTGACTGGCTCGGCCTGCTGGCCACCACCTCGATGGCCGCGTACCTGACCCAGGACTCGTCGAACCTGGCCCAGGGTGCCGCGGTCTCCGGTGTGTTGGTCACCCGGCTGCTTCCCGACCTGCTGCTGGCCCCGGTCGCCGGAGCGCTGGTCGACCGGTTCGATCGGCGCAAGGTCGCCATCGTCTGCGATGTCGCCGCCGCCGCGCTGTATCTGTCGATCGTCATCGGCGGCAACCTGACCTGGCTGCTGATCGCCCAGTTCCTGGTCGAGGCGGTCGGCCTGTTCGGCACCCCGGCCAAGCAGACGCTGTGGGTCAACATCGTCCCGCGGGAGCGGCTGGCGGTGGCCAACCAGCTCAACTACGTCTCGGTGTACGGCATGGTGCCGGTGGCCGCGCTGGTGTTCGCGCTGCTGTCCACGGTCTCCCAGTTCTTCGGGGCGCCGGTCGACCCGGCCACCAGCACCGGTGCGTTGATCAGTGGCACCTCAAGGGCCTCCATCGACATCGCGATCGTCCTCGATTCCTGCACCTACCTGTTCTCCGCCGCGATGATCTACTTCTCGCGGCACCTGATCCCGGCGTTCGTCGGCGAGCGGACGACCAACCGCGGGATCTTCTCGCTGGTCCGCGAGGGCATCTCGTTCATCAAGAACTCCCGGATCATGCGGGCGATCTACATCGGCATCCTCGGTGCGTTCGGAGCCGGGGGGCTGGTGGCCGGCGTCGCCCAGGCCTACGTCGCCACCCTCGGCGCCGGCAACGCCGGTTACGGAATCCTGTTCGGCACGGTGTTCACCGGCCTCGCGCTGGGCATGCTGATCGGGCCGAAGGTGCTGCCGACCGTGCCCCGGCGCATGATCTTCACCCTCTCGATCGGGTTCGCCGGGGTTTCCCTGGTGATCATGGGCCTGCTGCAGGACTTCCTGGGCGCCGTGCTCACCTCGGCAATCATGGGCCTGTTCGCCGGCATCGCCTGGATCACCGGATTCACCATGATCGGCCAAGAGGTCGCCGACCAGCTGCGCGGACGGGTATTCGCGTTCGTGATGTCCTCGGTCCGGCTGGTCCTGCTCGGCACCATCGCGCTCGGCCCGATCCTGGCCGGCGCGCTCGGCTCGCACCTGCTCACCGTCGGGTCGTTCCAGATATACCTGTCCGGCCCGGCCATCGTGCTCTCCGTCGGCGGTCTGATCGCGGTTCTGGTGTCGCTGTACGCCGGCCGGCAGGTCGGGGGGCTGGCCGGATCGATGCTGCGCCGGGTGTTCGGCCGCCGCCGCGACGCCCTGCTGGAGGACGACGACCGGCCCGGGGTGCTGATCGCGGTCGAGGGCGCGGATACCGCAGACGTTGACCGTTATGCCGAACTGGTCTCCGAATATCTCAGTGCCGCTGGATGGCTGGTCGGCGAGCAGACCGCGCCGGCATCGGTCGGCACGCCGCCCCGGATCGAGATCACGTCAGGGCGCACGGTCGATGCACCTTCGGCCGCCCTGAGGTCGATCGCCGACCTCGCCGACCTGGCCGCCGATCGACTGCTGCCGGCCCTGGAGCGGGGCGCGGTCGTGATCTGTCACGGCTACGTCGATGCGGTGGTGGTCAGGTTCGGCGCGGAGGGTGGGCTGGACGAGGGCCGGATCTTGCGCATGGCCCAATGGGCGACCGGCGGGCTGCGCCCCGACCTCACCCTGCTCGTTGATCACGTTCCGGTCGCCCGCGCCGGGCCCGGCCCGGTCGAACCCGACTCCGCAGCAGCCGGGCCGGCACCGAACGACCCGGCCGAGCCCGACAGCGAGGAATCGCCCGTCGACCCGGCCCAGGCCTATCGGGACCTGGCTGCCTCGGCTCCGGAGCGCTATCTGGTGGTGGGTTCACTCGCTCCCAGTTCGGGTGCGCTGCCTGCTGAGGTCGCGGCCAGGGTGGACTCCACCCTCCGGCTGCGGGCGCCGGTGAAGGGCAGCGTGCGGGCCGCCTGATCGGCGCGCTGACGATGCGACGCTGCAGGAGTTGGTAGGTTGGCCGGACGCCACGGGGCGGTGGCAAGCGTGAGGGGGCTGAGTGCGGGCGCAGGGCTGGCAGGGGTCCGATACCGAGGAAGTCACCTGCTGTCTGTGTGACATCCCCGGAACCGTGCTCTACCGCATGCCGCCACTGGCGGTGGTCCGTTGCCCCACGTGCAGGCTGGTCTACGTCTCGCCACGCCTGTCGGCCGACGCACTGCAACGCTTCTACGACGAACCCGCCTATTTCGAGGACGGCGGCGTGTACGGCGGCCGCGGCCGGTTCAACCCGGCAATGGCGTTGCAGCGCAGCTGGACCGCCGGTCGACTGGAGATCATCCAGGAGGCTGTGCCGCCACCCGCGTCGCTGCTCGAGATCGGGACCGGCTACGGCCTCTTCCTGTCCGCTGCCCGGGATGTCGGCTACAAGACCTGGGGCGTCGAACTGTCCCGCACCGCGGCCGCCCATGCCCGTGACGCCCGCGGACTCGACGTGTACTGCGGGCAGTTGGCCGACGCACCGGACGGTGACCTCGCCGACGCGGTGTGCTTCTGGGACACGCTCGAGCACGTGCCCGACCCACTCGTCTTTCTCACCGAGGTGCGCCGACGGTTGGCGCCCGCCGGTACGTTCGCGCTGTCCGTGCCGTACATCTCGGCCGTGCCGGCCCGGTTGCTCGGCCGCCGGTGGTGGACGCTCAAACCCGAGCAACACATCTGGCACTTCACTCCGGCAACTCTGGGCGCGGTGGCTGCCCGCGCCGGGCTGACGATCACCAAGGTGTGCCGGTCGCCGGTACGTCGGGCGAATCTCGGGCGGCTCGATTCCCTGGTCGCCATCGGGCGGGCCCTGCCGTGAGCCTGGTGTGCGGGTTGTCGAGCATCGGTGTCGGGTCGTCTGGCTAGAGTCGCAGACGAGATGACCGCCGACCTGAGCACCTCGACCGACCACGGTGCGTTCGCCGCTGTCATCGGGCAGGACGAGGCCCTGACCGTGCTGCGCGCAGCCGTCGCTGCCACCCACGACGATCCCGGTGTGCCGGCCGCGGCGATGACCCACGCTTGGCTGTTCACCGGACCGCCCGGCTCTGGTCGGTCGGTGGCTGCGCGCGCGTTCGCGGCGGCCCTGCAGTGCCCGTACCGCGGGTGTGGCGAGTGCCTGCACTGCCGGACGGTGCTGCACGGCACCCACGGCGACGTCCGGACCATCGCCCCGGAGGGCCTCACCTTCGGTGTTCGCGACATGCGTGAGGTCGTCCGGCTGGCCTCGTCCCGCCCGTCGTCAGGACGCTGGCAGATCGTGCTGATCGAGGACGCCGATCGGCTCACCGAGGGGGCGTCCAACGCGTTGCTCAAGGCGCTGGAGGAGCCGCCGGCGCACACCGTGTTCCTGCTGTGCGCGCCGTCCACCCACCCCGACGACGTCATGGTGACCGTCCGGTCGCGCTGCCGGGTGGTCGCGCTGCGCACTCCGACGGTCGGCGCCATCACCGAGGTGCTGATTCATCGCGACCACATCGAGCCGGAGACCGCACGGTGGGCCGCCTCGGTCGCCGGCGGTCATGTCGGGCGCGCGAAGCGACTGGCGACGGACCCGCAGGCCAGGGCGAACCGCGAGGCCACCCTGCAGATACCCGGCGCCCTGCGATCGCTCGGTGAGGTGTTCGCCGGTGCCGACGAACTCGTCGACCGGGCGAAGAACTCCGCCAAGGCGGCATCCCTGGATCGTGACAGCCTGGAGCTGGACGAGCTCAAGACCGCCCTGGGCGCGGGGGGCACCGGAAAGGGTGCCGCCCTGGCCACCCGCGGCAGCGCCGGCGCGTTGAAGGAGCTGGAGAAGCGGCAGCGGACCAGGGCGACCAGGCACGAGCGGGACGTCCTCGATCGGGCGCTGGTCGACCTGTCCGGCTTCTACCGCGATGTGCTCACCCGCGCGGTCGGAGCCGACGTGCCGCTGACCAACCCCGATCAACTCGCGGAGGTCGATACCGCGGTCAGCCGGTTCGGTCCCGAGGGTGCGCTGCACCGACTCGAGGCGGTACTCGCCTGCCGGCAGGCCATCGAGCTCAACGTCAAACCCTTGATCGCCGTCGAGGCGATGATGAGCGTGCTCTACGCCGGGTGACCGGGCGATCGTCCGCCGCGGCGTACGGTGATGGACCATGGGCATGCTGTGCGCCGTCACCTTCACGGCCAACGGACAGCTGCACTACGCCGACCCGGGCGAGCTGCGTCCCGAGGTCGGGGACAAGGTGCTGCTGCCGACGGAGCAAGGGCCGGTGGTCGCCACCGTGGTCTGGGCCGCCGAATACACCGACGAGGAGACCTACGGGTTCCCGGTTCTGCTCGGTCCGGCCACTGACTCGGACGTGGCTGCCTCCGAGGAGCTGCGCACCACCAAGGCGCGCACCATGGTCGCCACTCGCAAGTTGGTCCGCGAGCACCAGTTGGCGATGAAGGTGCTGGCGGTCGACCCGCAGCCGGTCAACGGCCGCACGGTCATCTACTACTCCTCGCCGGACACCGTTGACTTCCGATCCCTGCTCCGCGACCTGTCCGCCACCCTGAACACGCGCGTCGAGCTCCGCCAACTGGCCGCCCGGGACACCGTCAGGGTCACCGGAGCGATCGGCTCGTGCGGTCGCGACACCTGTTGCTCCACGTTCCTGAAGGACTACGAACCGGTCACCCTGGCGATGGCCCGCGACCAGGATCTGCCGGCCAACCCGATGCGCATCTCCGGTGCCTGCGGACGTCTGATGTGCTGCCTGAAGTACGAGCACCCGCTCTACCAGGAATTCAAGGCGACCACTCCAGCGGTCGGCGAGCACGTCGACTCACCGTCGGGACCGGGCACGGTGATCGCCCACTCGGTCCCGGGCGAGTCTGTGGTGATCAAGCTCGCAGCGGATGGTTCCCACCACGTATGCCCCAAGGCATCGGTGTGTTCGGCCAGGAAAGCTTACGAATCGCGGACCTGAGCGCGACCGATTCTGTAGGCCGATGCCGTGCGCGGGCGGAAGTCTCGCCTGATTTCGCCACGTATCGAACGTTTGCGTTCACTCGACCGTGTCATCCTTCTACGTCGGGAACCTGCCGGTGACCCGATCGTCGCCGAGACGACAGAAATGTCTGGTACCAATGAGGTCACGGTCCGGTCGCACCTGTGCGTGTCCAGTCGTGTCGGTGGGTCGCGATGGAGCACCCTTCTCGTGACGTACCGTGATCGAGTTCGGCAGAAGTGGGGCGGATATGGGTAGGGCGCGATTCCTGGCGGGGGTGGTGGCCGGCGCTGCGGCGTTGGCTCTGGTCGCTGCATGTCAGTCGGACGGGTCGGGCAGTGCCGGCTCTCCTACCGCCGCGTCCGCGGCCGGTCAACCGGTGGCCTCGTCCACCTCGGCGCCAACCGCCACGGTGACCGTTCCCACCGCTGCGTCATCGGCCGGCGACCCGTCCACCAGCGCACCCGCGGAGACGTCGAGTCAGACCACCCTGCTGCCGACGTCGTCGGCGGTGGCGTCGTCCTCGTCCACACCGACAGTTCCGCCGAAACCGGCCGCGAAGGTCACCGCGTCGCCGAAGTTCGGCACCGAGGGCGTCGAGGTGCTGGCCACCCCGAAGATCTCGGTGGCCGATGGTGTGATCACCGCGCTGGCCATGACCAACGCCGAGGGCAAGAAAATCAAGGGGAAGCTGGCGACGGACAAGAAGAGTTGGGTCGTCGGAGAGGAATTGGGCTACGGCAAGACGTACACGGTGACCGGGGCGGCCAGGGGCGAGAACGGCAAGGCCGTGAAGATCTCCGGGACCTGGACAACGCTGACCCCGGACGCCGAGATCACCACCAACGTGTCGCCCGGCGACGGAGCCGTGGTCGGTGTCGCCGCGCCCATCATCATTCGCTTCGGCCTCGGCGCCGATGACAAGGCGCTGATCGAGAAGAACGTCACCATCACCACGACACCCAAGGTCGAGGGCGCGTTCGCCTGGATCGTCCACGACGGCGACGACTACCCGTCGCTGGACTGGCGGCCGAAGAGTTACTGGCCGGAGAACACCAAGGTGCACGTCGAGGCCAAGATGTACGGGATCAAGTTCTCCGGGAACTACTACGGCGGGTACGACGTGACGTCGGACTTCCGGATCGGCCGCAACCAGGTCGTCTACGCCGACGCGAACGCGCACAACATCGTGGTCAAGCAGGACGGAAAGACGGTGGCCACCTACGAGGCCTCCTACGGTTCCGGTGACCTGATCGGTGACCCGAATCGGGTCACCCGCTCCGGCATCCACATCGTGATGGACAAGCAGGAGCACACCAAGATGAGCAACCCGGCCTACGGCTACACCAACATCGACGAGTACTGGGCCGTGCGGATCAGCAACAACGGCGAGTTCATCCACGAGAATCCGTACACCGTGGGCGACCAGGGGTATGTGAACGTCAGCCATGGGTGCGTCAACCTGTCGCCGGAGAGCGCCGAGGCCTACTTCAACTCGGCGATCTACGGCGACCCGGTCGAGGTGACCGGTACAAGTGTCCAGCTCTCTGCCGCGGACGGCGACATCTACGACTGGGCGATTCCGTGGAAGGAATGGGTCTCGCTCGGAGCGACCAACTCCTGACGATCAGCCCGCGAAAACGGTCGCCGGCTGCCCGATCACCCCAGGTGAGTCGACGACGAACAGCGAACCGTCCGGCGCGTCGTCGGCAACCTCGAGGCCGTCCCTGGCGGAGGTGACGAACAGCCGCTCGAGGCCTTGGCCCCCGAACGCGCAGGACGATGGCTGTTGCACCGGCATCTCGAGCATCCCGAGTTCGTCGCCTTCGGGCGACAGCTCGAGGACACCGGCCCCGCCCCACAACGCCACCCAGAGGCAGCCGGTGGCGTCGATCGTGAGGCCGTCCGGGATGCCGCGGGACTCATCGACGTGGTGGAACAACCGTCGGTCGACCGGCAGGTGCGTATCCGGGTCGATGTCGAAACACAGGATGTCGCCCGGCATGGTGTCGACCAGGTAGAACGTGCGCCGGTCGGGACTCCAACCCAGGCCGTTGGGCAGGGTCAACCCATCCAACACCACCTGCGACGTCCACCCCGGCTCGAGCAGGTGGAGGGCCCCGCAACCCGGGGTGAACTCCATCGTCGTGCTGCCGGCCCAGTACCGACCCCAAGGGTCGACGGCGGCGTCGTTCATCCGCTCGCCCGGTGCGAGCAGGTCCAGCCGCGGGCGAAAGCCAGGTCCCTCCGGTCCGTCGACCGTGCCGAAGCCCTCCCGGGTGGCCAGCACCAGACCGCCCGCGGCGCGTGGGGCGGCCGCGCCGACCAGGGTGGGCACGGTCTGTGACTCGGTGGCGCCGGAGTCGGGATCGGTGCTGTTGAGCCGGCCGGACATGATGTCGACCCAACGCAGCCGGCCGGTCGCTGCGTCCCATACCGGGCCTTCGCCGACCACGGAGCGCGCCGCGGCGAGCACCCGTGGTGCAGACGTCTCCAGGGCGGCCATCGGCTCAGTCCGGGAGCACGACGGAGATCTGCGCGAGCAGCCCGCCGTCCACCGGCAGTGCCACGCCCGTGACGAACGACGAGCGGGTCGACGCCAGGAAGCACACCGCCTCGGCCACCTCGGAGGGCAGCGCCACCCGGCCGAGCGGATGCCCCCGTCCCCAGCTGTCGATCGTCGCCTGCGTGCCGGCATCGGTGCCATCGGAGAAACTGCGGGCCGAGTTGCGCAACATCGGCGTGTCCACCGAGCCCGGGCAGACCACGTTCGCCCGGACGTTGTGCTTGGCCTCGTCGATGGCCAAGGATCGGGTGAAGGCGTTGAGTGCACCCTTGCTCGCGGTGTAGGCCGCCACGCCGGTCTGGGTGATGAACGCCTGGATGGACGAGACGAGCACAATCGAACCGGCATCCGAGGCCCGCAGATGTGGCAGCGCCGCGCGGACGCCGAAGAAGGCGCCACGCACGTTGATCGCGAACACCTCCTCCCACAGCTCGGTGGAGGTGTCGGTGGTGGTGCCGTAGCGCTGGATGCCGGCCGCGCCGATCACGATGTCCAACTTGCCGAAGCGGTCGACCGTGGCCGCGACCAGGTCGTTCACCGCCTGCTCGTCGTCCAGGGCCGCGGGCAGCGCTGCCACTGCCTCGCCGCACGAGGCCAACTGCTCCATGGCCGCTGGAACGTCGGCCTGCCGCCCGCTGATCATCACCTGCGCCCCGCGCTCGGCCAGCAGGGCGGCGGAGGCCAGGCCGATGCCACCGGAACCGCCCAGCACCAGGGCAACACGTCCGGCGAACTCCGCTTGTCGAGATCCTGTTGGGGCCACCCGCTGCTCCTTTGCTCGCCCGACGGCTGTGTACTACTCGTAGCACACCCAGCCACCCGACCCTCGAGGAGCAGCGGTGACCATGCGCTTGTCCATGGGCCACGTCGACAGCTACGACGAACAGGTCGGCACTTTCGCCCGCCAACTCGGTTTGACCGGGGTGCAGTTGCACAACCCCGACAATCTGACCGCGCCGGACGGCTACTGGCCGGTCGACCAGCTGCAGGCGATCGTCGACCGGTGCGCCGCCGACGGCTTGCGTATCGACGGTCTGGAGAACGTCTCGCCGGCCAACTTCTACAAGATCCAGCGTGGACTGGATGGGCGCGACGAGCAGATCGACAACTTCTGCACCACGCTCCGCAACATGGCCGTGGTCGGATTGGACACCCTTGGCTACAACTTCCTGGTGACCTACGTCTGGCGCACCAAGATGCAGGCCGCGGGTCGGGGCGGGGCGGTGGTCACCGAGTTCGATCTGGCCGATGCGCTGCGCGACGGCAACGCGCTTGCCGGCTACAAGCTGGTGCCCGACGACGTGGAGCGGGCCATCGACCAGGACGCGTTGTGGGCCAACCACCAGTACTTTCTGGATGCGGTGTTGCCGGTGGCTGCGGAGAGTGGTGTGCGGCTGGCGCTGCATCCGGACGACCCACCGGTTGCCGAGCCGCTCGGTGGCGCTGCGCGCATCTTCACCTCACCCGGGGCGCTCGAGCGGGCCCACGAGCAGGCCGCCCGCAGCCCGTGGTGGGGGCTGAACTTCTGCATCGGCACGGTGTCGGAGATGGGTGGCCAGGCTGCGGTGCTCGACGTCATCGAGCGGCTCGGAACCAAGCAGGCGATCTTCTACGTGCACCTGCGCGACGTGGCGGGCACCGTCCCCGCCTTCGCCGAGACGTTCCTCGGGGACGGCAATCTGAATGTCGCCGCAGTACTGCGCCGGTTGCACGACGTCGGCTTCGACGGCTTCGTGATCGACGACCACGTCCCGGCGATGATCGGCGACCTGGACACCTGGGGCGACACCTCCTCGGAGGCGTATTGCAGTCGGGGTCGGGCGCACGCGATCGGCTACCTGCAGGGTGTGCTCAACGGGCTGGGTCTGTCCTGAGCCGGTGGCAGCCCGGACCGGGTCGCCGTGCCTTGCCCGCCCGGAGCAAGTCTTGCACCGGTCGGGTTGCTCGAGGCCGCATCGACACCCGTTTGCTACGTCGACATCCGTTGTGACGCGATCTTTCAAGTGTCGATGTACCAAACGGCTGTCGATACCGGCGAGCCCGCGGCCCGGCCGCCCGTTCCGCGGTCCTGAGCATTCGTCGGTGTTCTGTAGACTCGTTGCGCTGCCGCCTTAGCTCAGTCGGCAGAGCGTCTCACTCGTAATGAGAAGGTCCGGGGTTCGATTCCCCGAGGCGGCTCTGGCAGCGTCAGCAGTGGAAACGGTCCCGCTCCGTCACCGGAGCGGGACCGTCTCGCAGGGTCACCCTGATCGACCGTGACAGGAACGCTCCCGTGCGGGCCCGCGCCCTCGTCTTGGGTCTCACGTCGGGCTGAATGCCTGGCCGAGAGGTTCGCCTGCGTTGCCGCGAAGAGCGAGGCGCAGTCCTCTCCGTCAACGGATCGGCGGCGCGTTTCCAGCAGACCGATCAGGTAGAACGGCGACCGCGCGTCGACGTCCCTCGGATCGCCGCCCGTAGGTGCTCAGCCGCTGCGAGAACCCGGGGCTACCCTCGGGTGAGATGACCAGATGAAGATCGCCATGCTGGGACCGATTGCCTGGCGCACGCCGCCGCGGCACTACGGCCCGTGGGAACTGGTCACCAGCCTGCTCACCGAGGGTCTGGTCGCCCGCGGGGTCGACGTGACGCTGTTCGCGACCCTCGACTCGGTGACGAAGGCGACGCTGGACGGGCTTTGCCCGCATGGCTACGCGGAGGATCCGGAGCTCGACGGACGCGTGTGGGAAGCCATGCATGTTGCGCACGCGTTGAACCGGTCCGGCGAGTTCGACCTGGTACACAACCAGCTGGACTGGCTGCCGCTCGCGTTCGACGCGCTCGCCGGTGCGCCCATGGTGACGACGATCCACGGCTTTTCCGGTGCCGGAATCCTGCCCGCCTATGCCCGATCGCGCTCGTCGTTCGTGTCGATCTCGGAGTCCGACCGCTCTCCCGAGCTGGACTATGTGGCCACCATCCACCACGGTATCGATCTGACAGCGCTGCCTTTCCAACCTGACGCCGGTGACGATCTCGTGGTTTTCGGGCGCGTGCATCCGGACAAGGGCACCGCGACAGCCATCTCGATCGCCGCGGCAACAGGCCGCCGACTGGTGATCTGCGGACCGGTTCAGGACGAGCGATATTTCACCGAGCAGGTCGAGCCGCACGTCGACGGCGACCGGGTGACTTTCCTCGGATCGGTGGGCTCCGAGCAACGCGCCCAGGTACTCGGTTCGGCCGCGGTGTTGCTGCATCCCATCGCGTTCGACGAGCCGTTCGGGTTGTCAGTGGTCGAGGCGATGGCCTGCGGTACGCCGGTGGTCGCCTACCGCCGGGGTTCGATGTCCGAGGTCGTCGACGAAGGGGTCACCGGCTTCCTGGTCGAGGACATCGACTCTGCGGTCACGGCCATCAGCGCGGCAGTCCAGCTGGATCGGCGACTGGTGGCGGCCCGGGCGCGGGAGCGCTACTCGGTGACGCGGATGGTGTCGGAATACCTGCAGGTGTACGAGCAGCTGATCACCCGGTGATCGGCCGGGTCAGCGCATCTCACGCAGGCGCTGGGCGTGCTGCAGGGTCGAGAGCATGGCCAGTGTCGACTCGGCGCCCTGGTTCATGTTGGGCCCGTTCGGTTCCAGGCCGTCGTAACCGCCCCCGCTCACCGGGTCGTACATCGGCGTCATACTGTCGTTCTCGCCGAGGAACCACCGGGTGGCCAGGTTGATGCCGACCAGCCACCGCGGGTCGGTGGTGATCCGGTACGCCGTTGCGCACGCGTCCGCGATCGCGGCAACCTCGATGGGTTGCTGGTCGAAGCCGGCCGTCAGATCGTCCGGTCCGCGGCCGAGCACCGGGGTGACCGACAGGTGGCCGTCCCTGACTTCGACCCGCATCAGGAACTCGAGCAACTCGAGCCCGCGGGCGACGACCGTCACCTCGGACAGCCCCTCGCCGGCCAGCAGCAGCGCCTCGACGACCGAGCCATTCGCGTAGCGCAGTCGGGGCTCCGGCCACGCCCAGGCCTGATCGCGGGATGCAGCACTCGTGGCTGCGGCGTCGACTTCGGCTACTAGATCCTGCAACAACGTGCGAGCCGACGGCTCGTCCGGACGGGCCCGGAGCAGTTCGCCTGCGCCGAGCGCAGCGAATGTCATCGATCGGGACGACGGGGATCGCTGCTGCGCAAGAATTCGGAACCCGACCAGAGCGCGGGCTCGGGCACCGACACCGGGTGATCGGGCCGCTGCGACGCCGAGACCCCAGGCCGCCCGCCCCCACCAGTCGCCGAGCGCGGCGTCGTCGCTCCAGCGACCATCCGCTCCCATCCGGTTGTGGCAGCGACCGTCGTCGGACACCGCGTCGAGCACGAAGGACAGGTAACGCTCCCGCAGCCGGGCCACCACCGGTGCCGGTGCGGGCTCCCGGCACGTGACGACCAGACCGCGGGCGACATCGTCGACGCAGTAACCGTGTTCACGACGCGGAACGGCGAGCAGGGCGTGCTCGAAGAGTCCGTGGTCGTCGGTGAGGGCGGCGAGGTGGTCGAACACCGGCCGCAGCTGCGCGGCCGTGCCTCCTGATCGGTCGGGCACGTCCGTCACGCCGCGTCGATGGCGACGTCGGAGATCAGTCTGTCGGCCAGTTGCCGATACCGGTCGGCGACCGCCGACCACCGCAATTCCGGTGCCGCGCCGGTAGCGGCTGCCGCCATCGCGGTCGCCACCTCAGGCTGGGTGAGGACCTGCCGCAGGGCGTCGGCGATGGCGGTCGGATCCTGATGATCGACCACTGTGCCCGCACCGCCGGAGAGCAGCTCAACCGCATGCGGGAAGCTGGTCGCCACCACGGGTTTACCGGCTGCGACTGCCTCGATCAGGACTCCGGAGGTCACCTGGTCGGTGGAATCGTATGGCAGCAGCACCACGTCGGCCGAGGCCACCAGTTCGTCCAGGGCGGCGGCGTCCCGGTAGCGGGAGTCCAGAACGACGGAGTCGGACAGTCCTAGACGATGGACCAGCTGATCAAGGCTGTCCCGGTAGGCCTCGCCGTCGCGTTGCAAGACTTTCGGGTGCGTTTGTCCGGCGACGATGTACCGGGGGCTCGGATCCACGTCGCGCAGCTGCGCCAGCGCTGCGACGGCCCATTCGATTCCCTTGCCGGGACCCAACAATCCCCAGGTCAAGATGGTCGGCTGATGCCCGGGCGACGGTTTCTGCGGGACGGTCGGCCGCCCGGTCGCTTCCGGCGCACCGTGCGCGATGATGCTGACCTTGCCCGGTTCCACCCGATAGCCGGCCAACAACCGGTCCCGAGCGGCGCGGCTCATGGTGACGATCGCGCTGGAGGCGGTCATCACCGACTCGAGCACCTGCCGCTGATGCCAGGTCGGATCTGTCAGAACTGTGTGCAACACCACGATCGTCGGCACCTTCAGAGCCGCCATCAGGATCAGCACATCGGTGCCGTCGGTGCCGCCGTAGATGCCGAACTCGTGTTGCAGGATCACCACGTCGCACTCATTGAGTCGGCCGGCCGAGCGGGCGGTGCCGGCGGAATCACCGGAAACGATGTCGGTCACAACCTTGAACCCGCCCGGCGGCTGGGGTGCGTCCAGAACCCGGGCGACCCTGGCTTCGTCCGGACCCCGCCCGGTCAACGCGCCCAGCAGTGCTGCCGTGAATGTGGCCAGGCCGCATTGGGTCGGCGGATAGGTGCTGACAAAACCGTAGAGAGTGGCCACGAAGGCGACCCCTTCCAGGGCTGCGCGTACACGCGTGGCCCACACGCGGGGAAATCCGAACGCGGGCCGCGTGAGTGCCAGCGATCATCGAAACGGCGGTCGGACTGCCGCAGGAAAGGGCCATAGGTTCGTGACCGTCGCCCACACCGGAGCGGTGCCTTGGGCGGACCAGCGCCGACGATGGCGCAACAAGGCTCAGCATACCCTGCCGACACGGCTCCGCTCTGGGCGTGGGTGAACGCGGCAGCCTTCGCCGCAGCCGGCAGCTAGCCATGGTGGCGGTTGGTGGCGCAGGCCACAGCTCGGCGAATGGGGTTCCGACGGGCCGGCACCGGCGTCGTGGCTCTGATCGCGGTGGCGAGCCCCGGTCGTCCTGCTCGGCCCGTCGCTGACGCCGTTTCCGCCTGCAGTCGGCCGGCCGGCGTGCATCGATCTCCGAGCTGCACGTCGGCAGCCTGACCACAGGTGATGACTGCCAGGGCTTGTCGATCCGGTGAACGCCCAGAATCTCGAGATCATTTGCCTGGCCGGTGATTTCAGCACCGATGGACATCACTGTGATGGATCTCGTCCGGGCATGACCGGAATGGGCGCGATCAGGCCGTCGACCTCGTCGCGGTGGCGTCGCGCGCCCCGGCAGGGCTCGGCTCCGGACTCGGTGCCACTGCCGCGCCCGGACGACTCGGCAGAACCAGGCAGACCGCGACGGCGACGACGGTGAATCCGACGGCCCACCAGAACGCCATGTCGAAGCCGTGCGCGAGGTCGGCAAGACCGGTGGCTCCGCTGGTTGCGGACTCCAGGATCACCGCCAGCAGCGCAGTTCCGAACGCACCGCCGACCTGTTGGGCGAGCCGGGTGATGATGCTGGCATGGGCGACTTCGGCACGTTCGAGACCGACGAAGGCCACGGACATCACCGGGATCATCACCGCACCCATGCCGAACCCGCGCAGCAGCAGCACCGCCATCAGCCACCAGGTGCTCGTATTCGCATCGGCCAGCGCGAACGGGACGGTGGCCGCCCCCATCACGATGAACCCGCCGATGGCGACGGTCCGCGCGCCCACGGTGTCGGTCAGCGTCCCGGCCAGGGCGCGGCTGAGCAGCGCGCCCACTCCCTGCGGGACGAGCAGCAGAGCGGCGGTCAGCACATCTGTGCCGTGCACGATCTGGAAGAACAACGGCAGCAACAACATCGAGCCGTACAACGACGCGCCGGACAGGAACAGCACGCCTGACGACGCCGCCACCGACGGGCGGCGCAGCAGTCCGACGTCCACCAGTGCGGTCGACGGTCGGCGCGCCGACCATACGACGAAACCGGCCGCGAGCGCGACGCCGACCACCAACGGGAGCCAGACGTCCGCGCGGCCGAAACCACCGTCCTGATGGACGTTCGACAGCCCGTAGAGGATGCCGACGAGCCCGGGCGAGACCAGCAGCAGGCCGACGAGGTCAAGTCGCGGGCGACCTGTCGGCGGGTCGTTCGGCAGCAGTCGCCAAGCCAGCGCAAGTCCGACGAGGCAGAACGGGACGTTGACCCAGAACAGCCAGCGCCAGTCGGCCACGTTGAGGATGATCCCGCCGATGGTCGGCCCCAGGATGGGACCGAGCGCAGCCGGCAGACTGACCAGCGCCATCAATCGCCCGAGGCCGGCGGCGCCGGGGACTTGTTGGATGGCCAGGGTTGCCATGAGCGGCATCATGATGCCGCCGCCGATGCCCTGGACCACTCGGAACGCGATCAGGCTCGGGGCGTCCCAGGCCAGGCTGCAGGCCACGGACGCGGCGAGGAAGATGGCCAGTCCGATCATCCACAGACGCTTGCCACCGATCCGGGCCTGGGCCCAGCCGACCACCGGGATGGTCACGCCCAGCGCCAGCAGGTAGCCGGTGCTGACCCACTGGATGGTGCTGACCGGTTCGTTCAGATCGGCAGCCAGTGTGTGCAGCGCGATGCTGACGATCGTGCTGTCGAAGATCACCGCCATCCCCCCGGCGATCAGCACCAGGGCCGTGACGACGGCTTGTCGAGGAATGGGCGGAGCTGCCTGCTTGGCCACGATGACTCCCGATAAGATACAGACGCGTACTTAAGGCGCCAGAGTAGCCTCGATCCGATAAGATACGCAAATGAATCTTCCGGCTGCTCGCCGTCGACGCGGGAAGGAGCTCGAGGACGCGCTGCTGCACGCGGCGTGGGCCGAGTTGCAGGAGAACGGATACGCCGGATTCACCCTCGAGGCGGTCGCCGAACGGGCGGGCACCAGTCGCCCGGTGTTGTACCGCCGATGGGCCGGGAAGGACGAGCTGGTCGGGGCGGCCATCGTCCACGAACTCAGCCGCGACCGGGTCACCGTGCCCGATACCGGCTCCCTCCGTGAGGACACCCTGGAGTTGTTGCGTCGGGCGAGCGAGACCCGGGGGCGGCTCGTCCCGGTGCTCAGCGTGCTGATCGGCAGCTACTTCTCGTCCACCGGCACCACTTTCGCGGACGTCCAGGAACGGGCCTTCGGGGGGCGCGCCAGTACCGCGATGGACGAAATCCTCGAACGGGCGACGACCCGCGGCGAGATAGATCCCGCCCGGGTCACCCCGCGGGTGCGCACCGTCGCGGTCGACCTGATGCGGCACCACCTGTTCCTGACGTTCAAGCCGCTGTCCGACTCGGACATCGTCGGCATCGTCGACGAGATCTTTCTACCGCTGGTCCGCCCGCTCGCCGGGAGCGGCGACCGGACTCCATCGGTCGACGACCCGACGATCGGAGGATGACCGGCGATCGCGATGAACCACGCGCCGGTGAACATGAACGCCAACGCGTCGGTGCCACATCGAGCGTGTGCCGTATCCGCGCCCCCGCGTGAGGTGAGCAGGTCGTCCACGACCGCGCGACCTCGGAACCGCGCCGGGCCCGGCGCGTCCACAACGACATGACGACGCCTGCGCCGGACCAGGAGCCCGAGATGCCGGCGTCGCCGTGGCGCAAACGCCATCGAAGGCTGCTGATCGCGGCCGGATCGCTGGTCGCGGTTGCCGTTCTGCTGGTCGGCGGGTCGTACGTCTGGACCCGGATCGACGCCTCGGGCCATCAGTTCAGCGTGGCCGACGCGCCGTCGGCCGACGTTGCGGTGGTACTCGGCGCCGGCCTGCGCCCGGACGGCAGTCCGTCGGAGTACCTGCAGTACCGGCTCGATGACGCGGCCGCGTTGTACGCCGCCGGCACGGTCAAGGTGCTGCTCGTATCCGGCGACAATCGCGAGGTCGGATACGACGAGCCGACCGCGATGCGCGATTACCTGGTCGGCCACGGTGTCCCGGCGGACAAGGTGGTGCGCGACTTCGCGGGTCAGGACACCTACGACTCCTGCGTCCGGGCCAAGCAGATCTTCGGCGTGAACCGGGCGCTGGTGGTCACTCAGCGGTTCCACCTGGCGCGGGCCGTGTTCCTCTGCCGCCAGGTCGGCATCGATGCCGACGGCGTGGCCGACGGCCATCCGCTGGTCACTCGAACGCCCGAGATTCGCGAGGTGCCGGCGGCCGTGAAAGCCGCCTGGGACGCAATCTGGCAGCCGGACCCGAGGCACCTCGGACCGGCCGAGGACGCGGTGACCATCGCCCTCGGAGGTTCATGAAGCACCGCGAGCGTCGCGGTGATCGCCCGCACTGACCCGCCCACCCCCGCGGCGAGGAGATCGGACAGCGGCGCGCTGCTCGTTCCGGCCGCCGGTCCGAGCACCAGCACGCTGGTCGCTGCCGGGCTGCAGGTGCAACCCAATGCCGCGGGCCTGCTTGTCTGCGGTTGGTTCGACAACCCGGCCGTCGATGACGTCGACTTCGCTGCCAGGGCAGCGGAGGTCGGCGTCGCCGTTGACCCGATCTCGACCCGCTTCATCTCGGCCGCGGCCAGACCGGGACTGGCCATGGGCTTTCGTCGGCTACCTGCCGAGCGGGTGCCCGAGGCGGTGCGTCGGCTGATCACCGTGCTGACCGGGTACCGATGACGGGGGCCCCGACGGAGAGCGGCGTACCGTGCGGACGGGAGGCGTGATGACCGACGACCATGGTGGACCTGGTTCGATCCCGCAGCGTCAGCGCCGACTGATGCTGGTGTCGTGCGTGATCATCTTCGTGGTCATCACCGGCGGTTGTCTGCTGGTCAACGCGTTCGCCGGATCACCGGTCGACTGGTTCTGGTTGGTGGCCGCCGGGGTCTTCG
The DNA here is from genome assembly GCA_963834185.1 of uncultured Actinomycetota bacterium. Classification (GTDB taxonomy): domain Bacteria; phylum Actinomycetota; class Actinomycetes; order Mycobacteriales; family Nakamurellaceae; genus Nakamurella. The sequence goes on along the minus strand of CAWIAR010000001.1, from coordinate 59,130 downwards.
TCACCGCCCTGATGGCGGTCTGGTTCTGGGTGCGGCTGAGCAACTGATATGTGCCGGAATCTCACCGACCAGGTGGAGTAGCTGCGTGCTCGGCCGGATACCGTCTGTGATGGCCGGGTCGGCCGACACGACACGAGGACGGCGATGACTACCAGCCAACAGAGCCAGAACGCCACGTATGTGAAGGCCGGCGAGGACTTCAACCGTGATACGCGCTACATCTCCACCCGGATCACCGCGGACGCGCGGGACGGCTACCCGGTGGAGCCAGGTCGCTATCGGCTGATCGTCGCGCGGGCCTGCCCCTGGGCGAACCGGGCGATCATCGTTCGGCGGCTGCTCGGCCTGGAGAACGTGTTGTCGATGGGCATGTGCGGTCCGACGCACGACAAGCGTTCGTGGACGTTCGATCTCGATCCTGGAGGCGTTGATCCGGTACTCGGCATTCCTCGGCTTCAGGACGCGTTCCTCGCGCGGTTTCCCGACTACGAGCGCGGCATCACCGTGCCGGCCATCGTGGACATTCCCACCGGTCAGGTCGTCACCAACGACTTCGCCCAGATGACCCTGGACCTGTCGATCGAGTGGCGTTCGTACCACCGGGAGGGCGCGCCCGACCTGTATCCCGAGGCGCTGCGGGACGAGATCGACGAGGTGGCGCAGGGCAATTACACCGAGGTGAACAACGGCGTCTATCGCTGCGGGTTCGCGGGCGGCCAGGATTCCTACGAGAAGGCCTACGACCGGCTCTTCACCCGGCTGGATTGGCTGTCCGACCGGCTCACCGGCCGGCGCTATCTGGTGGGCGACACGATCACCGAGGCCGACGTTCGGCTGTTCACGACGCTGGCCCGGTTCGACGCGGTTTACCACGGCCACTTCAAGTGCAACCGGACCAAGCTGACCGAGATGCCGGTGCTCTGGGCCTACGCCCGAGATCTGTTCCAGACTCCAGGTTTCGGCGACACTGTCGATTTCGAGCAGATCAAGCGGCACTACTACGTCGTGCACCGGGACGTGAACCCGTCCGGCATCGTGCCCAAGGGTCCGAACCTCACCGGCTGGCTCACTCCGCACGGCCGGGACGTCCTCGGCGGCCGCCCGTTCGGCGACGGCACTGCGCCCGGGCCGCCGCTGCCGGCCGAGGTCGTGCCCTTCGAGCACACCGCCGCCGGCATGCCCCACTGACCCGACGCGCGGCCCGGTCCTGCGAAGTTGATCATGCGAAACCCGATCCGATATATGCGACAAAGACGCATTTAATCGGACAAAACGACTTCGGGATCCGCATGATCAACATTGGATGGGGGCGGCACTCGGGAGGACGAGTTCTGCGGTCTCCATCGACGAGATCGTTGACGAGTGGACGGGCCCCATTCAGGCGTCTGCGAGGGCGAGAACCTCTGCGGCACTGAGGGACCCGGGTTCGCGCAGACCGACGGCACACTCATCGGCCAGTCGGGCCAGAACGGCATTGACCGGGGTCGGTACCCCGTGGAGCCGGCCGAGCAGGGCGATCTCGCCCGAAAGATAAGCGGCCTCGACCGAGCCGGTGCCGCGGAGCACGCTCTGCATGCTCGAGCCACCCGGTCGAGCCTGGTCGGGGATCTCGGCGAACCGAAAATTCTCGCGGGCCCGGGCGTCCTCGGCCGGCGAGGCGAAGTCGATCCCAGCCGCCGAATACGCCGCCCGACCCTCCCCGGTGGCGCGCTCCAGCACCTCGCCGGCCGCGTCGTCCAGCGGCCCGAGTACGACCTCGGCGGCGTTGCCGAGGTTGGCCAGCAGTTTCGCGTACTTCCAGCGCATCACCCGATCGCTGACCGGTGCCTCGAAGCCGGCGGCGGTCAGATCTGCTGCGACCGCGGCAGCCGTCCCATCGGCTCCGGACGGGAAGCGACCCAGCGTGAGGATGCCGGCGGCCGGCGCGCTGTGGTTGGTCACCAGGCCCGGCTCCAGATGCGCCGACGGCAGCATCACGGTGACCCCGTACACCCGGTCGAACCGGCGCAGCGCCATGCGCTCGCCGGCCACCCCGTTCTGCACGCAGAAAGTCGGCAGCCGCGCGCCGGCCGTGGCCCATCCGCCGCCGTTCCCGTCGAGCACGGGTTGTCGAGCCCATTGGTCGAGCACAGCGGCGGCGTCCTGCAGTTTCACCGCCGACAGCAGCACATCGTCCGATCGCAGATCGAGCTCGTCCGGGCCGCTCACGGCCGGAATCGGCAGCGTGACGGACTCCGTCGGCGTGACATAGCGGAGGCCATGCGCGCGGATCACGGCCAGATGCGCACCCCTGGCAACCAGCACCACGTCGCGGCCGGCGCGGAACAACTGGGCACCGATCGACCCACCGACTGCCCCGGCACCGATGACGAGGTACCTCACCGGTCGCGGCCCTTGTCGTCGATGCGCCGATCCAGAGCGGCCAGCACGGTCCGGCAGATCTCGTCGAACTGACCAAGTTGCTCAGCGGTCAATGGATCGAACAAGCCGGCCCGGACGGTACGGGCGTGGCTGGGCGCCACGTCCGCCAGCCGCCGATAGCCGGCCTCCGTCAGCCGGGCGATCTGGCCGCGACCGTCGCCCGGAACCGGCTCCCGCGCGACCCAGCCGGCATGCTCGAGACGGGTCACGGCGTGGGACAGCCGGGACTGCGACGAGCGGACCACGGTGGCCAGTCGGTTCATCCGCATCGATCGGTCGGGTGCCTCCGAGAGCATGGCCAGGATCTGGTAGTAGGCGTGCGGCATGCCCGCCTCACGCTGCAGGTCCCGCTCGATGACGTCGGAGAGCGTCCCGGACATCCGCAGGAAGTCCCGCCACGTCCGCTGCTGTTCGTCGCTGAGCCAGGGATCGTCCACCGGCGGAGTATAGAAAGAAACAGTTAGTTGAGCGCTCAACTAAATGCGGGTAGGCTGCATCACATGACTACGAGCGCCGCCCAGCAACCGACGTCGTCCGATGCCGGTGAGCGCATGCCGGTGCTGTACCTGTCGCACGGCGCGCCCCCGCTGGCCGACGACCAGACCTGGACCGGTGAGCTGGCCGCGTGGAGCACGGAGTTGCGGCGCCCGGCGTCCATCCTGGTGGTCTCGGCACACTGGGAGTCAGCCCCGTTGACCGTCGGCGCTACCGATCGGGTGCCGCTCACCTACGACTTCTGGGGCTTCGAGGACCGCTACTACCAGGTCACCTACGACGCGCCGGGGGCACCGGATCTCGCCAAGGCGGTGTCCGCCCTGGTCGCGAAGCCCGGTCGTCCGGTCTACCAGGACGCCAAGCGCGGCCTGGACCACGGTGCCTACGTGCCGCTCAAAGAGATGTTTCCCGATGCCGACGTACCGGTACTCCAGGTGTCCATGCCGACCTTGGATCCCCGCGAGTTGTTCGAGCTCGGCCGGACCCTCGCCCCCCTGCGGGACGAGGGGGTGCTGATCATCGGGTCGGGGTTCACCACGCACAACCTGAGCGAGGCGATGTTCGGCGACACCACGGGAGCTGCGCCCCAATGGGGACGCGAGTTCGACCAGTGGGCCAAGGAGACCGTCGAGTCCGGTGACGTCGATGCGGTGCTCGACTTCGAACACTCCGCCCCGGCGGCCCGTCGAGCCCACCCCCGAACCGAGCACTTCGCCCCGTTGTTCGTCTCGCTCGGCGCCACCGCCGACGCCGGCGTCGACGCTCACAGTGCGGTCGACGGCTTCTGGTTCGGCATGGCCAAGCGCTCGTTCCACTTCAACTGACGGGCTCGCTGCCCGCCATGCCTGCGACCACGGCGAAGAACGACCGCCCGACCGCACGACGTTGCGCGGTTGACGCCTCGGCTGCGGCACCGGCGAACGGGATGAAGAACACGTAGTAGCGAGGCCGCATGATCTCGATGGCGGCCAGCGCCAACGGGTACGGACTCACGTCGCTGAGCAACGCCGGGTGGTCGCCGCGCCAGATTTGTGCGACCCCCTCCGGAGCGCCAGGAACGGCACGTGTGTCACGATCCACGTGCCCTCGCCGCACGCGTCGACCCACCCGGCCTGTTGAACCAGCAGGTCCTCGACCGCGCGCAGGTCGGAGTCGTGCTCGACGGGGCTGAGCAGCCGATCGAGGGCGGCGTTCAACCGAGCAGGCACCTCCGCCAGCAGTGCATCGACGACCTTCCGTCCTGCTGCGGTACGCAGATAGCCAGGCGGCTCCTCGTCGCGTGCCGCTCCGACCAGCCGGGCGATCTCGGCGGGGTTCTGATCGATCCTGGCCAGGAACTCCTGATAATTGCGCCAGGCGGCGATGGGCGTCACGGCGAACGTGTCGAACACGGCCTGCAGCGTCAGCGCCGACCGAGCTCGGCGCCGGACACCGGCGTCGTCCGCCGATCGGGAAAGCTCGGTCAGCGCCGGGCGGACGGCGCGCAGCCAACTGAGGCACTCGTGGTCGTCGACACAGCGCTGAAGCGGTGCCGTCGTCGGATGCACGTCGACAGTCAGGGCGACGGCCGAGATGTAGTCCAGGTCGGGCAGTCTGGCGCGCATCGCCGCGATCGGTCCCGCCGCCGACGGATCCGCCGGAGCAAGCCCGGACAGTTCATGGACCGCCTCGGTGCATCGGCGCAACGCGGCGTCGGCGGCGACCGTCGCCGGATGGTGTACCACCCACCGATAGTGCTGCGCGCGCTGGATGAGCAGCGTCTCGAACGACGACACCGCGCGGGCCCCGAGGCCGATGCGCCAGTCGTCGCGGCCCGGTCGATGCAACTCAAGGCTCTGCAGCAGCCGTGTGGTGTCGATGTTGCCGAACTCGGTGCCGGCGTTGGCGGCGTCCCGCAACAGGTAGTCGAGCCGGTCGACGTCGAATTGGCCGTCGATCAAGCTGTGAAGGCAATACGCCCAGCCGGATCCGGAACGGTCCGCCAGCACCCGTCGGATCATGGCCCGCGGCAGGGCGCCGAACGACACCTGTCCGATGCCGTCGAAGATCTGCAGGCCCGCCCACTCATGGAACTGAACCGGGCCGTTCGCGGCGTGGGAGTAGATGTCGAATGCGGCTTGGGCCGAGGCGCCGAAGATGCTCGCCAGGTGGCGCTGATAGAACGGCTCCAAGACGTGGGAGAAGGGCGGGTGCCCGACATCGTGGAGTAGGCCGACAGCGCCGAGGACCAAACCGATCCGGCGCTCGAAGTCGTTCCACAGCGGAGTGTCCTCCACCGGTCCCTCCGTGCCGGTCCAGGCCTGGGTGATCGCATCGCGATCCGGCATTGCGCGTAGGTCGCGGATCACAGCCAGCTTGAAATCGCCTTGGGTGTCAATTCTCTCAGAGCCTGTTGGCGGGATCGTGTGCTGCCAGCACGATGTCCACGCCTTGATGGCCAGATGCATCGTACCCAGGCCGTGTTCGTACCGGGTTCCGGTCATCGACGGGAAACCGGCGACCGCGCGGGAGTTCTGGGAGATGTGCCGCAACCGCTGGATCGCTCCGCAGCGCACCAGCGGATCGAGCTCCTCGGGCACCTCGACGTAGCCGTGCACCGGATCCCTGATCACCCGGCCGCGCCGGAAGGGATCAGGCATCCCGGCCTGCGTTCACGACCACTGGGACGATCATTCGATCGCGCCGTCGACCGGGCGGAACGAGCGGTTGCGACATGGCCACAGTCTGCGCCGGACGGACTGACCGCGCAGTCTGCCTCGCTCCGTCCGGTCCGGATCCGACGCGCGGTTTGTCGGAATTCGGTCATAGAATCCACGCATGCTCACGGTCGAGCGGGTGGCTCGGCTGCGACGGGTCGACCTGTTCTCTTCGACGCCCGACAAGGTGCTCGCCGGTGTAGCCGCCGTCGTTGACGAGGTGAACTTCGAGACCGGACAGGTCATCATGGAGCTCGGCGCCATGGAGGACTGGCTGTTTGTCCTGCTGGACGGCGAGGTCACTGTGACCCGGCCGGATCGAACTTTGACCATGGGCGCGGGCTCGGTCGTCGGCGAACTGGCCGTGCTCGACCCGCAGCCGCGCACCGCGACGGTGACCGCCGCGTCGCCGGTCCAGGCGTTCCGATTGCGCAAACCGGCGTTCGACGACGCCGTGCGCAACCGGCCGGAGATCGCAGGCGGGGTTATCACCGAGCTGGTGCGGCGGCTCAGACAACGCCACGAGCAGCCCCTGCCACCTACCGCCACGTCGTCACCGCCGCAGGAACAATGAGGTCGCGGCTGGTCCTACTCACCGGTCAGACGATCACCCTCGGGCTGATGATCGCCTTCCTGGTCGTGCCGGCCAGCGCCCTTTTCCTCAGCCGGTACGGCGCGGACGGGTTGCCGTACGCCTACCTCGCCGTCGCGGTATCCGGCGTGCTGGTTTCCGCCGTCATCAGGCGCGCACTCGCCCGCAGGTCCGTCGTCGTGGTCGCGCTGTCCGTGCTGACTTCGTATCTGGTCACGGTGGCCTCCGGCTGGCTGCTTCTGACCATGACCGGCGCCCTGTGGGTGACATTCCCGCTGCTGGTGCTGTTTCCATTGTCGATCCCGCTGGGTTTCCTGATTGTCGGTGCGCAGGCGGGACGTCTCCTCGACGTCCGCGAAATGAAGGCTCACCTGCCGCGGGTGGTCGCCGGGTTCTCGGTCGGCTTCGGCCTCGGCAGCCTTACGTCGGCATGGCTGGCTCCTCTGTTGAGTGGCCCGGCGCAGCTGCTGGGCCTGTCGGTGGGGGCCGCGGCCGTCATGATGGTGCTGGTGGCGATCACCGCTCGCCGGCACGCCGGACCCTTGCGGACGCGTCCCGTTCGCGTCGCGCCGCTGCCGTCGGCCGCCCCCCGCGGGCGGGCAGAGCTGCTGCGGAACACTTTGGTGCTGACCTTGTTCGGCTATCAATTGCTGTCCGCGGCGGTCAGCCAGCTGCTCGACTACATAGTCTGGGAGCGAGCCGCTGCGCACTATCCGGATCCACTCGGTCTCACCCGGTTCATGGGCCTGTTCGGGGTGCTCATCAACGTCGTGACGATCGTGTTCGTGGCCGGTTTCGCCGGTCGGCTGCTGACCCGATTCGGGGTCGGCGTCGGCCTGTGGGCAAACCCGGCCGGCGTGCTGGTGGCGCTGATGGTCGCGGTCGTCGCCGGGTCGGTCGGCGGCCTGGCCGGCGTCGGCTTTTTCGTGGCGGCGTGCGCCGGGCAGGTTGTCGACATCGCGCTGACCGACGGAATGACCCGCACCGGGATCTCGGCGACGTACCAGGTGTTGCCGGCGGAGTTGCGGCTGCGCGCACAGGCCATGATCGAGGGTGCCGGAGTACCCCTGGCCCTCGGCTTCGTCGGCGTGCTACTGCTGGTGTTTCATGCCGTTTCGCTCAGCGTGCTGGTCGTCGCCGCGGTCACTGCATTTCTGGCCCTGCTCTGGTTGCTTTTGGCCCGCAAGGCGTTTCTGGACTATGGCCGCAAGTTGCGGCTCGCGGTGACCAGTCGGCCATGGGATCCGCGGCTGATGCCGATCAGCGATCCGGCCTCCAGGGAGGCGCTCCGGCGACTGTTGGACAGTCCCGAACCTGCCGACCGGGGGGTAGGCCTGCGCGCACTCGCCGAGTCCGGTGACCGGGACCTGCCACGACACGTCGCGGACCTGCTCGCCGACCCGGACCCGGGCCGGCAGATGGACGGTCTGGACACGGCCGTCCGCGGAGCCATGATCGGTCTGGCTCCGCAGGTGCTGCACATCGCAGTAGATCAGACCCGTCCCGGCGCAGTGCGTGCCGCCGCGATCGAGGCGTACGTCCGACTCGGTGCGACCGGCGCCACAGATGTCCTGGCGGTCCTGCTGGACGATTTCGAGCCCTCGGTTCGGGTGGCCACGGCAGCGGCGCAGGTCGATGCCGCCGGCGCCCTGGGTTCGCGCGCACTTGACATCTGGCGGCGGGCCGTCGATTCCGGAGGCGAGTCGACGCATCGCGCCCTGACCGGGGCTGCGGCGTCGCCGTCGCACCGGTTCGTGCCCGACCTGCTCGGACTCGCCTCGACGTCGAGCCCACCGATGGAGTTGACAGCGGCGCTGGCCGCTCATGCCGACCTGCTGGTTCCGATTCTCGATCAGCTGCTGGGTCGACGGCATCGACTGTGCCGGCCAGCGCAGTCGCCGGTCGCCGATGGAACGCATCATGCGTGCGGTCACCCAGAGCTGGTCGCCCGAGGCGCTCGACGTGTTGCAGCGGTGCCTCACCTCCGGCTCGGCGGACCGTCAGCGCCGCTCGCCGCTCGAGCGTTGGCTGCGGCGGATCGCACCGTCGATCCGGCCCTGCTCGGGTCCGTTGGTCGAGGCGGAGGCCCGCCGTGCCGCGCGGGCCCTCGCGGCTCTTGCGATCGCTGGGTTCACCCTCTTCGATCGGTTCGGCAGAGGACGCAGTGCCTCCGACATCGGGGCCCGCTGCGCCGCGCTTTGCGCGACGAGATCGATTCGACTGCTGCCGATGTCGGGCGGCTTATCGCGGTCACTCACGGTGGGCGGATGGCCAGGGCGGTGGCCGCGCTCGGCGGCGGATCCGCCAGTGAGCGCGGCGCTTGCCCTGGAGACCCTCGAGGTCTCCCTTGGTGCCGAGTCTTGCCAGGGTGGTGATCCCGCTGATCGATCCGACGCTCGACGAGGAGCAGCGCCGGCGGCTCCTGGTCCGCTTCGCGCCGCGCGGACGTCGGCGACGCCGGCCGGTGGCTGCGCGAGTTGGCGTTCGACGACGAGCGGACGGTGGCAGCAGCCCTGGCTGACTCGTCTGCGCGCTGTACGCCGCTCCCGCGGTCCTCGGCCGGGACGGCGTCGCGTTTGCCCGGAAGTGGGAGGATTGTGACGATCCGGTCATCGCCGAAACCGCGCGCTGGGCGCTCGATCAGGTGGCGTCCGATCGGCCTGACGCTCAGGGAGGTCGAGTGAGCGAGCGACAGCAAGCGAGTCAGTGACACTTCGGGCCTCGCACCGGGCTGAACGAAGCGCAGGGAGGGTCGCATCGATGAGCGAAACCGTCGAACCGCATCTCGACGAGGCCCGCCGGGCGGTCGGCCGGCGGGCCTGGCGGGCAGGCCTACGAGTTGTTGGCGGCCGCGGATGCCGCCGGCGTCCTCCCGCCGGATGCGCTGGAATCGCTCGGCCAGGCCGCCTGGGCGGACGGGCGGTTCGACGAGGCCGAGCGAGCCAGGGAGCGTGCCTACGCCGGCTACAGCGAGGTCGAGGACCGACCGGCGGCGGCCCGGATGGCCCTCGCCCTCGCCTCGGACCAGCTTCCGCGAGGTCACATCCCGGTCGCTCGGGGTGGCTGGCCACTGCCGGGAGGACTGCTCGCCGAGCAGCCCGAGTGCGCCGAACACGGTCGGTTCGACTGGATCCGCGGTCAGGTGCTGCTGTTGTTCGAGGGCGACATCGACGGCTCGATGGAGCTGACCGGCCGCACCGCCGACATCGGGCGCCGACTGGGCGATCTCGACGTCGAGATGCTCGGGGTGAGCACGACCGCCAGGGCCCTGACCCGGATCGGTCGGGTCCGGGAGGCGACGGCTCTGCTGGACACCGCCATGACGGCGGCGACCAGTGGTCAACTTGCTCCGCACACCGCGCAGATCGTCTACTGCCATACGTTGTGCAGTTGCGCGGAGGTCCAGGACCACGACCGCGCGCGCTCATGGTCGGAAGTGGCCGAGAGCTGTTGCGCGCGAGACGGAATCGTTCCGGTCACCGGTGATTGCCGGGTCCACCGGGCTGGGATCCACCTGCTGGCGGGGCAGTGGGCGGTGGCGGAGGAGGAGGCCAGGCGGGGATCCGAGGAACTCGGCGGCGAGATGGTCCACCGCGGATTCGCCCTGTACGAGCTGGGCGAGCTGCACCTTCGTCGCGGCGAACTCGATGCCGCCGAGAGTCGTTCCGCGCGGCGGAGGAGGCGGCTACTCCGGCCCAGCCCGGGCTGGCTCTGGTCGAACTGGCCGCCGGCAACGCTCGAGCGTGGCGGCGGCGATGATCTCCGACGCCCTGAACGACGCACGGGCACCGCTGTCCAGAGTGCTGCTGCTGCCCGGCCCAGGTCGAGATCGCCATCACGGTCGATGATCTCGAGACGGCGCGCGCTGCGGCCGTGGAGTTGGGCGTGATCAGCCGCCGGTTTGCGACGCCGGCGCTGGCGGCGGCGAGCGAAGGGGCCGAGGGCGCTGTGACGCTGGCCGGCGGATCGGCCGAGCTCGCCGTCAGCGCGTTGCGTCGCGCCGTGCGGGGGTGGTTGAAGGTGGGAGCGCCGTACGAGGCCGCTCGCGCCCGGCTCACCCTGGCCCGCGCGCACCTTGCGCGCTCGGACGGCAAGTCGGCCACCACCGAGCTCCGGGCTGCCCGTGATGTCTTCGAGCGTCTCGGCGCGGTGCTGCAATCCCGGATCGCGACCGATCTGCTGCGTCGAGGCCGCCCTGGTGCCAGGGAACTACGCGATGTCGCCCAGCGGGTGAGCCAGACGCTTGTGTTCACCGACATCGTCGACTCGACCAGGACGATCGCGCTGATCGGCGACGACGCCTGGGTCCTGTTGCGCCGGTGGCACGACACCACTCTGCGGTCGATCTTCACGACCCACGGCGGGAACGAGATCGACCACGCCGGTGACGGATTCTTCGTCGTGTTCGCTGACCCGTCCGCAGCGATCCGGTGCGCTGTCGACATCCAGCGGTCGCTTGAGCAACCACAGGCGGTTCAACGGGTTCGCCCCGCAGGTCCGCATCGGAATCCACACCGCGGCGGTGGTGGTCGCCGGCGGCGACTACCAGGGGGCGGGGGTGCACGTTGCCGCGCGCATCGGCGCGGCCGCGACCGGCGGCGAGATCCTGGCCAGCGTGCCGACAGCGGTGGCCGCGCGGCCCGGTCGATGGCCCCACCAGGACGCTGACCCTGAAGGGCCTGCCGGAACCGGTCGAGGTCGCGTCGATTCCATGGCGGAGCAGCCGAGCAGTGATCGCCCGGGCCGCGAGCCGGGTCATCCCGACAACGGCTCCTGCAGTAATCCGGGCTGAGGTCGGGTAGCTTCGCCAGTCGTGGACCAGTCGTCGGCACTCCGGCAGGAGGAACTCGCCGCGCTGGCGCGCGCCGTCGAGCTCGCCGGCCGCGGCGATGGCGTCGCGTTGCCGAACCCGGTGGTCGGGTGTGTGCTGCTGGACCCCGCCGGCCGCATCATCGGTGAGGGATTCCACCAGGTGGCCGGGGGACCGCACGCCGAGGTGATGGCGTTGCGGGCAGCGGGTTCTCGGGCGAGGGGAGCGACCGCCGTGGTCACCCTGGAACCATGCAACCACACCGGTCGGACCGGCCCGTGCAGCATTGCGTTGATCCAGGCGGGCGTGGCCAGGGTGGTGGTGGCCGTGGGGGATCCGTGGCCGGCGGCGGCGGGTGGCATGGAAACCCTGCGGGCAGCCGGGGTCGACGTGGTCGACCTGTCCGGCACCGGTGCCGCCCAGGCATCCGAGGAGGTCAATCGGGTCTGGTTGACCGCGGTGCGACAGCGCCGGCCGTTCGTCACGCTCAAGACGGGCCAGACGGTCGACGGCCGCGTCGCGGCTGCCGACGGCACCAGCCGTTGGATCACCTCCGCCGAATCGAGGGCGGACGCGCACCGGCTGCGCTCCAAGGTCGACACCATGATGGTCGGGATCGGCACCGTGCTCGCGGACGACCCACAACTCACCGCACGTAACGCCGCCGGCGTGGCGACGGGGCGGCAGCCGTTGCGGGTGGTGGTGGACTCCGCGGGCCGCACCCCGGCCGGTGCCCGGGTGCTGGACGGCGTCGCACCGACGCTGGTCGCGAGCGCAGCCGCGTTTGCCGGGGCCGACGGCCGAGTGGACCTGTCTGCGCTGCTCGCCGAGTTGTATCGGCAGGGTCAGCGGCATGTGCTGCTCGAGGGTGGGCCGACGCTGGCGGCCGCGATGCTGGATGCCGACCTGGTGGACGAGGTGCTGGTCTACCAGGCGCCGTTGCTGCTCGGCGCCGGTTTGCCTGCTCTCGCCGGAGGCGCGGTGGACACGCTGGCCGACGCCCATCGACTTTCACTGCGCGAGGTCCGGCAGTTGGGGCCCGACCTGCGCATTCGCTATGCGGTCGAGCGGGCAGCGGAACGCTCCTGAAGCGTCCGTCGGACGCCGTCGGACGCTCGTCGGACGGCGTCGACGGATGGTCTGTCCCACCACACCGGTCACCCGGATCGGTGGAACAGACACAGGAGAGTCCGATGACCACACCCGAGTACGACCCGACGTCCGGATACCAGCCCAATGGCGGTTGGGGCTATCACGAATGGGGTGCCGCCGGCGCCGAGGCATGGGCCAACGCCGGCCAGGCCACCCAGAACGGGGACCCGAGCACCGCGGCCGAGTGGACCGCGATCGCGCAGCAGGCCGACGCGAACTCGTCCGCCGTCTACGTCGGCGGCGGTGCCGGCTACGGATCCGGCGGTGACAGCAGCGGGTTCAACGACGGCACCTACTGGGGCCAAGGAGCAGTGTCCGACCCTTCCGCCGCCACCCCGTCACCCAGCTACGACAGTGCAGCTCCGACCTACGAGGCGGCTCCGACCTACGAGGCGGCTCCGGCTATGGACGGCCGCGCCCACCTACGAGCAGGCTCCGGCCTACGAGGCGGCGCCGAGTCCTGAGGCAGCGCCGAGCTACGACACCGGTGCCGCGACTGACACGGCGGCCGCCGACCCCGGGGTCAGCGACTACGCGCATCACGACGACTTCCCGACGTTCGACGATGCCGGTCATGCCGACCTCGCTCTCGGCTTCTGACCCGCGACCACATCGAATTCGAGGAGTGGTGATGAGCGTCCAGTACGACCCGAGCACCGGCAGCCCGTACTGGGCGCCTCCGCCGCCGCCTCGCCGCGCCGGCGTGCTGATCGCGATCGTTCTCGCCACGGCGGTCGCGATAGGCACCATCGTCACCGTGGTCGATCGTGCTGAGCTCCGGTAGCAGCGGCGCAGGCGCGTTGCCCCCGGTCGCGCCGGTCGCGGCACCGACAACGTCAGCCCGCTCCGACACCGAACCCGGCGCCCCCCGTCAATCCCGACCCAGCGCCATCGCCGGAGCCGAACCCGACGCCGTCCGTCGATCCCGACTCGGCGCCCGACCCGTCCGTCGACCCGAACCCGGCGCCGGAGCCCAACCCAGCGCCCGAGCCGAACCCGGTGCCGGAGCCGAACCCGGGCCCCAACACCGGAGGCAACGACGGGAACGGTGGCGGGGGCGGCGCCGGTGGGGACGGATCCCGGCCGCCGGGTTCGGTGCAATCACAACAGGGTGCGATTGTCGATGCTGCGATCGCCTGGACCGACGCCCGCAACTCGGGCAACGGCGATCTGACCCTGCAGCTCGGCTGCTCCGACGACGTCACCGCGGTGCAGTCCGGGCAGCCCAATCCGGCCAGCTACGCCGGCTACTCTGCGCTCCGCCCGACCGGCGAGATCGTGCCGCACGGCAGCGGAATGGCGGCCTACGTCAAGGTCTCGCGGCAGAATCTGCAAACCGGGGCCACGGAACCCGCGACGATTCCGGTCATCTGGGAGAACGCCGGTTGGCGAGTGTGTTGGTACCCGGGGGACAACGCGAACCGGATCACCGCCGGCGGCTGAGACCATGGCAGCCTCATCCGGACGGCCTGATCGCATCAGAGGTCAGGCCGGCGCGGCGTCGAGAACTCCCACCGGCTCACGCTTCCGGCCCAGCTGGCGCACCAGATCGACGAGCGATTCCGATGGTGTGGCGCCGATTTCGGCTGCGGCCGCCAACGCCCGGCGGACCACCTCACGGGCTGAACCGCGCCGCCCCTGCCGCAGCAACACCCGGGCGAGCCGGACATAGCGGATCTCATCGTGTGGCTCGAGGTCGATCGCCTGCCGAAGGTGTCGTCGGCTGTCGTCGAGATCGCCGGCTTTCCAGGATGTCTCGGCGACGAGGTCGAGCAGCTCCAGAACGGTGCGGCGGTGAGCTCGCTGCGCGGAGTTGACCCATTCGGCGTCCATTGCCGGCAATAGGTCGCCGGCCCGGACCAGAGCCTGGCGGGCCAGACCGGCCCGCTGCGCTGCCGTAGCGGCCATCGCGGCGGTGGCGGCGGCGTCGAAAGTGCCCAGGTCGCAGCGACAGCCGTCGACCAGCTGCAGGATGGGACCACGCCGCTCGACCAGATCGCCGCTGGCCTGACGGATCCGATTGAGCAGATTACGAAGCCGCGACCGTCCGGTGGTGAGATCCACGTCCGGCCAGAGCAGGTCGATCACCGTCTCGACCGGCTGTGATCCCCGGACAGCGAGCAGGGCCACCAGGTCGGCCGGATGTCCGGGTGGGGGAGTGACGTCGACGCCGCCCCGGGTGACCCGCAAGGGGCCCAGCACCCAGATCTCCGGATGCGTTGGCACCGATGCCGTCTCGCCGAGGCCGGCGGCCCAGCGCGGCCAGATCCGGATCGCGGATGCCGGCCGCCGGGGGATGCCCGATGGCCTCCGCGGCCCTGGCCGAGGCACGCAGATCTGCCGCGGCCAGCTCGTCGTCGCCCATCCGGTGTGCGGCCCAGGCAGCGAGCAACAGCAGCCGCGGTCGATCAAGGGGTCTGGTGTCCTCGTCCCCCGCTTCGGCCACCAGCGCGTCCCTCGCCGGGGCGGGGTCGTCGAAGCGGGCGGCGACGACCGCCCTGGCCCGGGCCAACAGGTGGGGCTGGGCTGCGGCGTCCGGTCGCCGTGCGCCGTCCGCCAGCGCTCGGCGAGCCCCGGCCTCATCGCCGACAGCGGCGAGGATCTCGGTGGCCTCGCCGAGGAATGCCAGCCCGGACGCCAACCGGTACCAACCGTCGGTGTGCCGCAACACCGCGGCAACTCGCTCGGCAGCACCCACCCGATCCCCCCGGCTGCACGCCACCCAGGCCCAGGTCCACTGCACGTAGGCGGACAGTCGCTGGTCGTAGCTGCGGGCGGCGATGCTCTCCGCCTCGAGCAGTGCGGTCTCGGCGGCATCGAGGTCGGGCAACCAGAGCAGGACCTCGGCGAGGAAGGTCAGGTACGTCGCGCGGAGCACGTCGGCCTGCGGCAGCACGGCCAGTGCCTCGCGGATGCGCTCGGCCGCCCGGGCGATCGCGCCGGCGGGATAGTCGAGGCCGAACCCGAGGGTGAGGTGCGCTTCCGCCTCCCAACGCCGGTCGCCGGCCTGGCGCAGCGCGGCGATCGACTCGAGGAAATGCGCCATACCCTCTCGAAGCCCAGCCGGGTCCCCCCGGTAGACCGTGGCCATGCCGAGGACGAACTCGGCCCGGCCGCGGGCCAACGGGAGCACGGTCGGATGGGCGAGTGCGGCCCGAGCGAGTGCGACGGCTCGGTCGGCCTGCCCCAGTCGGATGGCCATCCGGCCGCCCTCGGCATCGACCAGCGGCCGCAGCGGGTGATCCTCGGGGAAGATGTCCCGGGCCCTGCCGATCCATCGCCCGCGCTCGTCGCCCACCGGGCCGTCCTCGGTGAGCCGGATCGCCGAGATCAGCGCCTGCGGGTGGATCAGGAGCTGGGCGTCGGACGACCGCGTCGATGACCGTGCGTACGTCCGGCACGCCAACCTGGGCGAGCGCGGTCCAATGCACATCCGAAAGCAGGGCGAGCGCACCGAGCTGATCTCCGGCCGACCACAGCACATGCAGCGCGACCGCGAGTTTGCCCGCGGCGGCGTAGCGCCTGGCCACCTCGCGGCGCAACTCCATCGGCAGCGCGGTTCGCTCCGCCAGCCGGTCACGAATCGGCTCGGCCAATTCGAGCCAGCCGTCCTCCCTGGTCAGGGTGGGGATGCCGGCGGCGGCCAGCACGCCTAGTCCTGCGCGGTCCGGCGACCAGAACGCCGACGGCCTCCGACAGCAAAGGCAGGCAGCAGAGCGCCCTGACCTCGTCGGACACGTCTTCAGGGGCGGGTAGCGCACCGTCCGCCGTCGCGCTCCGGTGGGCGTGGCCGCCGGCCACCGCTGCCGGCAATGACCCGACCGCCCGCATCGCGGCGACTGCGACTGCCGCCGGCCATCCGCCGGTGAGTTGCTGGATCAGGTCGCGTTCGGCCGTACCGGTGGTCGAGTCCAGCTGGGCCAGCAGCTCCTCGGTCTCGTCCGCGGTGAAGGCCAGGTCGGCGGCATCGAGGTAGGTGGTGCCCGGGAGCGCAGCGAGCTCGGGCGGCAAGGTGCGCCCGCCGAGCAGCATCCGCCCGGGCTTCGTGATGGCCTCCGCCGCCGCTGCCAGCGCGAGGGCCGCTGCCGGGTCGAGGCGGCCGATCTCGTCGACGATCAGTGAGAGCGGTCCGACCGCGGCCAGTGCTGCCGCGAATCGCCGTCGGGCTGTTCGGATCTGCGCCGGTCAAGGCGGCGGCAACGTCGGACAGGCCGTCGTGACGGGCTGAACGGACAAGCGCGGCAAGCAGTTCGGCCGGCCCGGTCGGCCGGTCCAGCTCCACCAGCACGGCCGGCGCCGAGCCTGCGGTGGCCAGCGATCTGAGCAGGACCGATTTGCCGAAGCCGCCGTCGGCGACCGCCACCACGGGGCCGTCGCCGAGCATTGCGCGCAGGCGTCGTCGGTCGATGACCGGTACTCGGCTTCCCCCCAGCACCGGTCAACGGTAGCAGTGAGTAATCAGAATCGGCAGAGGATGGCACGTATGAGTACAGAGTGCGGGAGCGTCGGTCACCGAGGGTGCATGTCTGCGCTTCGTCGGCGCACTGCGTATCGGTTCCGTCGGACGTTCGTCGGACGCTGCCGGCGAACCATCCTGGCCATGAACACCACCACCTTCCGCGGAGTCCTCCGAACTGCCGCCGCGGCGTTGACCGCCGCCACCATCCTCGTCGCGACGCCGTCGGCAGCAGGCGCCGCGGCGCCACTCGAGACCCGGACGACCACCGCAGCCGGTTCGGTCGCTGCCGCCGTGCGGCCGTTCCGGCCGGCTTCGTCCAACACACGACGAAGTACTGGACGTGGTTCGGCCCGCGCGGATGGACCGCGGTGACCGGCGTCTACGGGATCAGCGTGACGTCGCCGGCCGGCATGGCCACCTGGGACTACGGCGCGAGCAGCACGCTGTGCGCCAGGGCGAGCACCTGGCCCGCCTCGGCCTCGACGTACTTCGCCCAGCGTCGGGCGCAGCTCAAGGCCGGCGCGCGGGCCACCGCGTTCACATTCACCTCGATCACCGGAGTGCAGACCATCGGCACCCGCAGCTATCGGCAGATCCTGTACTTCGACGCCACCGTCCGTGGCAAGGTGCTCCGCGGTCGGGTGCAGTTCATCTACAGCGACAACGGTGGCGGCTACTGCTACCAATCCAGTGACGCCAGGGTCAGCGTCAAGAGCATCTTCGCCAGGACATTGCCGACGCTCAACGGCATTGCGGCATTCACCTACTACCGCGGTCCGGGCGTATGCAACCCGACGTTGTTCGACCCGCGCAGCTGTTGATCAGGTCCGGCCCTCGCCGATCCTGCGCACCACGCCGTCCCTCGACCTGCACCCGTTCCGGCACGCCGGGACGGGTGCAGATGTATGTGATGGCGGCCTCGGCGCCGGCATCGACCGGGCCCTGGGCGGCGACGCCGGCTACAGCTGCATGCCGAGGTGCTCGAGATAGCGCCGGGCGGATCGGGTCAGGGCGGCCTTGGCGTCCTGCTCGACGACCATCTCCCACCAGGCGCCATAGATCACGTCGAAGTCGAACGGCTCGACCAACTGCAGCGACCGCCTGACCGTATCCGGGTGCTCGGGGATGTAGTTGGGATAGCTGTACATGAAGCTGAGCCACCGGCGGTCGGAGACCACCTGGAAGATGTCGCCGGTGCACAACGCTCCGCGGCCCTGTGCACCGTCCGCCCAGTGCACGATGGAGCCACCGGCGAAGTGAATGCGGGGATTGAGAAGTGTGCGGCCGGGCAGGATCTCCTGCCGATCGCCCTCCCAGAACACCACATTCCCGTTCCGCTGGACCCATGGGCGGTCGGAGTCGTGGATGTACATGGGAACGCCGCCGAATGCCTCGCTCCACTCGATCATCGAGCTGTAGTAGTGCGGGTGGGAGATGGCGATGGCCGCGATGCCGCCGAGGTCGGTGACCTTCTCGACGGTCTCGTCGTCGATCAGGGACACACAGTCCCACAGCAGATTTCCACCCTCGCCCGGTACCAGCAGCGCCCGCTGGCCGATGGCGAACCGCGGGGTCGTGCCGATGCCGGTCAGCCCGTACACCTCTTCGCCGAATCGGTTGCTCCGCTCGGTGCGCAGGCTGCCCAGGGTGGTCCACTCCTGGCCGTTGTGCCCGACGTACTGGCGGTCGTCTTCGCAGATCGGACAGTGCGCGGTGTCGTGGTCGGCGGGGTATTGCACCCCGCACGTGACGCAGATCGGCAGGTCGTCCATCGGACGACCGTAGCGTGCGGCTCTGCCGAAATTCGCGGCGGCGGTATCGGTCGTGCCCCACCGAATGGCTTCGCCCTCATCGAGGGAGTGTCAAGGATCAGCCGACACAACTGTCACCCATCAGCCGACCCACTGTCGGGCATCACCCGAAGACCAACCGTCAAGGATCAACCGACGTCATACAGCGAGGTGGTGGGCCCCCAGGGGATCGAACCCTGAACCCGCGGATTAAAAGTCCGCTGCTCTGCCGATTGAGCTAGAGGCCCTGCTGCAGGTCTCTGACCTGCGGTGATGAAGCTAGTGGATGATCATGGGCTGCCAGGCGTTTGCCGCGATCTGCCATCGTTTTATGGTGGGTAAAGCGTGGGCAGAAGGCAGCACCGACGGGACCGATCACCATGGCGCAGACCCTCCCTTCCGCTAGGCACTGCGGGGCGCATTCGAACTTACCGGACCGCGGTACCGGCTGGACCGCTCGCGCTCTGTTTCGGGACTACGACGGAGTGACCAGACAGGTCGAGCGCGTCGGACGCACCGATGCTGCAGTTGCGTCCACGGTCGTGGTGTCCGAGTTGCCCGCCGGTGTGCGTGGCGTCGTGAGTTGAGACGGCCACCGCGTGATCCTTCAAGAGAACCCGCCAAGGAACTCACGCGAAGGAGCACGACGATGGCCGCAGTGCCGAGTATTGACCTGTCTGGTTGGTTGCAGGAGCAGCTGGTCCAGGCGAGCCCCGACCTTCTTCGGGGGATGGTGAAGACGTTCGCCGAGGCGTTGATGGCCGCCGAGGCGGACGCGATCTGCGGGGCCCCGTATCGCGAACGCAGCGACGAGCGGACGAACAAGCGCAACGGGTATCGGGCCCGGGAGTGGGACACCCGGACCGGCAGCATCGAGTTGGCGATCCCGAAGCTGCGGGAGGGCAGCTACTACCCCGACTGGCTGCTGGAGCGACGTCGCCGCGCGGAGCAGGCCCTGGTCAGCGTGGTCGCCACGAGCTATCTGCTCGGGGTGTCGACGCGCCGGATGGACAAGCTGGTCAACACCCTGGGCATCACGTCGCTGTCCAAGTCGCAGGTCAGCGAGATGGCCAAGTCGTTGGACAAGCAGGTGGAGGCGTTCCGGACCCGCCCGTTGGACGCCGGCCCCTACACGTTCCTGGCCGCGGACGCGTTGGTGCTCAAGGTCCGCGAGGGCGGCCGCACGGTGAACGTCCACGCGATGCTCGCCGTCGGGGTGAACGCCGAGGGGTATCGGGAGATCCTTGGCCTGCAGGTCACCTCGGCCGAGGACGGCGCCGGGTGGTTGGCGTTCTTCCGTGACCTGACTGCCCGCGGCCTGACCGGTGTCCAACTCGTCACCTCCGATGCGCACCGCGGCCTGGTGGAGGCGATCGGCGCGACCCTGCCCGGCACCAGCTGGCAAAGGTGCAGGACGCATTACGCCGCGAACCTGATGTCCGCGACCCCGAAGGCCTCGTGGGGCTGGGTGAAGGCGTTGCTGCACAGCGTGTACGACCAGCCCGACACCGACGCCGTGCACGCCCAGTTCGACCGCATCGTCGACGCCCTCGGCGAGAAGCTGCCCGCCGTGGCCGGCCACTTGGACGCCGCCCGGGCCGACATCCTCGCCTTCACCGCGTTCCCCAAGGCGATCTGGCGGCAGATCTGGTCGAACAACCCCCAGGAGCGACTCAACCGCGAGATCCGTCGCCGCACCGACGTCGTCGGGATCTTCCCCGACCGCGCCGCGCTGATCCGCCTCGTCGGCGCCGTCCTGGCCGAACAACATGACGAATGGACCGAGATGCGCCGCTACATCGGCCTCGACGTCCTGCGCCAAGAGCCGCCTCACCATCCTCGACGGCGAAACCACAACAACACAGGAGGCCCTCCCCGCCACGATCAGCGCATAACATCCGAGAACGGATCACGCGGTGCCGACTCGACCATCCCGGACACCATGATCAAAGACGCGACCGACGCGGGCCGTGGGCGTGAGGCCGCGGCCACCGCACCGGTCACGGACTCACCCTCTCGGGAGACGGTGCCCGGCGAGATGCGGTCAGTTGTGTGTACTCGCAGGCAGATCGTCCAGGCGCTGGCGCGCCAACCGATCGGTCATCTCCAACTCGGCACCCGGGCGTGCTCGGCCGGCAAGGTCCTCGCGGCTGCCAGCCGCGACCTCCGCGATGAACGCTAGACTCTGCTTGCGTTCATAGTCGGCGAAGAGCCTCTTGAGCATGTCTGCGTAAGAGTCAGCCGCCATGCCCCTGATTGTGCCCGTGCGACTGGTGCTGATCAGTCACGCGACCTGCACACCTGCCGCTGGGGGCCACCACTGCGATGGCGCCATTGTCGGAAGGATCGCGTTCGGTTTCGCAATTCGGTCAACCACAATCGCCGCATACGATTCGGCTGTACCCGCGCATCCCGCCGGGCGACAACAGTACCGTCGAGCACTGCTGCGACGACCCGAGAGACCGAGGTGTTGTGGTGGAGGCCGATGCAGTGCGCGATCGAGCCGATCGAGCCGATCCCCGAGACCTCCGCTGCGGAGCGGGTGGTCGCCGACGTGCTGGCCATCGGCGCGTCGGCGGCGCGCGCCGAACGCGTCCGCGACTCGGTTCCGCTCTGGTTTCACACCTTCGCCCTGGCGCCCGGGATCTACACGCCGGGCATCGCACGCGACCACGGCTATCGTCTACCGGTGGTCGGCGCGGACCGCTTTGCGGGGCGTAGCGTGCTCGATGTCGGCGCGTTCGACGGCTTCTACAGTTTCCTGGCGGAGGACCGCGGTGCACGCCACGTCGTCGCCGTCG
The DNA here is from genome assembly GCA_963834185.1 of uncultured Actinomycetota bacterium. Taxonomy (GTDB): domain Bacteria; phylum Actinomycetota; class Actinomycetes; order Mycobacteriales; family Nakamurellaceae; genus Nakamurella. The sequence continues at coordinate 37,914 of CAWIAR010000001.1, read as the reverse complement.
ACAACGAGCAGTACGTCAAGTGGGTGCGCAGCCGTTTCGGCGTGAATCTGCCGGCCGGTGCCGGCTTTTCGGCTATCGCCGAGCTACTCGCATCGCGAGTCGACTATCACCGCATGGACGCGCTGGACGTGCGCGAACTCAATGAGCGGTTCGACGTGGCGTTGTGCTTTGGAATCCTGCATCGGGTGACCGATCCGATCGCGCTACTGCAGGCGCTGGCCGACGTGCTGACACCGGGCGGCGAAATCGTGCTTGAGACCTACGGCTCGCACCTCCCGGGCGACTCCCCGGCGATCGAGGTTCACGAGCCTGGAAACGTGTACGCGCACGACGACTTCGTATTCTGGGGCTTTACCGTCGAGGGTCTACGTCGGGTGGGGCGCATCGTCGGCCTCGGTGACGTCGAAATCGTCGACCAGCCGGAGATCGACGGCCATCCGCGGATCGTCGCCGTGCTGCGCGCGGCGCGGTGAACGCGTACCGAGGCCGCGCCGCTCAGGCTGCCAGTGGCATGGCTGCAAGCTTGCGGTGGCGTCGCCGCCGCGGTCGGGCGGTTGGGATCGCCACGACGTCGAGCGCAGCGGCTCTTAATCTCACTCTTGTACACCCGTGAGAGACGGATAAGACTCCGCTGCCAGGGCGCGACTTGATGATGTCGTATGCGGGTGCGGCGAACTTCGATGTCATCGGAAAAGGGCGTGTCTTTGGGCCAACTCTGTCGTTCTGATTGAGGAACGGCACGCGATGCGCTGACCGAAGGCCTACTGCTCGCTGCGCTACGCCTCCGGGCAGGGCCTGGACCGCGTGCCCATTGAATTGAGGATCCACAGGGCAGGTTCCTGGTCACGGTGCTGGGTAGGGGACGCTTGCCGTGCGCCGGGTCAGCCCAGGCGGATCTGGCCGTTCATGACGAGCACGGGGATGGACGGCAGCGGAGACGGGGGGTGGACCCTGGAGGACCTGTCCGGTGCGCGCGTCGAACATCCCGCCGTGGCAAGGGCAGATGAACTGCACCGCGCCTGGGTCGAACTGGACGGTACATCCGGCGTGTGTGCAGATGGCACTCAACGCGACGAAGGTGTTGGCGGCGGCGTGCACAACCCAGGCGGGGCCGCCCGCGGCGGTGTCGGTGACGGGCAGGGCTTGGCCGACGGCGACGGTGGCGGCCGCGCCGACCGAGACTCCGGCCGGTGCGACACCCGCGCTGCGAGTGGCAGCGCTGACGGTGGAGCCACTGGAGTTGTCGACGACCGTACTCGAGGGCACCGGCCCGCCGCCTGTCGGAGGCATCGTCGCGGCCGGTGTCCGTGCCTGGCTCGCCGGCGCCGCCACCACCGGGTGTTTGGTGCCCCCGACCGCACGGCCGACCAAGGCCGTGAGGCCCGCGACCAGGACGGTGACGAGCCCGACGACACCGACGGCTATCCCGCCGACGACTATTCGGCGCCGGCCAAGGTCTTCCCTCTGGCGATGAGATACACCCGCAGTCAAGGCACGACCGGTGCCGGGCCCGCATCGTCCTTCACCGGAGCCGTGTTCGTCGACACGGTCCGCAAACCGGACGAGCAGTCGGCCATCGGGCGCCCACTTCGCTCCCGGCGCACGCACCGCCTGGGACCACCGCCCCAAGGGCCGGACGCTGTATGTCACCGACGGCTTCGGACTCGTCGCCACCCGCACGGGCGATCCGCCCGGGCGACGTCGTCTACATCGAACCCGGCGAAGAGCACTGGCACGGCGCCCCCCCACAGGTTCATGGCCCACGTAGCGATGCAGGAAGCCGGCCAGAACGGCGAAGTCGTCACCTGGCTCGACCACGTCACCGACGAGGAGTACACCGCAATACCGACTCACGACTGAATCCGGCGGCCAGACCCGCCATCCCACGGAACTGCAGCGCACATGCGGGCGCCCGCATCGAGAGAACAGACGCCGGCGCCCGTTAGCCGAACGATGACCGGAACGTGGATCCTGTTACGGTCCCCAATGAGGACTGGCTGCCGGTGTCCCACCTAAGTACTGCCGTGGCGCTGATCAGAACCACCGCCATGCAGCACCGCAGGTAACATCGTCATCCTGCCGTGAATTAGGCTGGAGGATGTTCCGGTGCCAAAGCTTTCGGCAACGCGGACCCTGCTGGTGGTCAGCGGGACGGTGTGGTGCTGGAGCTGGTACACGATGTACCTGGAGATCTTTCGGTGGAAGCATGTGACGCGGACACTTCGGATCAACACACCACCACCGCACCCCATCGTCGGTCAACCCAAACCGGGCGTGCCGCTCAAAGTGTTGTTCGTTTGTTGCGGGGCCGCGCCGGCGATGTTTGGGATGATGCTGTGGCGCAGATGGATTGTGGGACAACGCGATCGGCGGCAACGGCCGGCCGGCATCGCCTTGCTGCCGAGCGTGGCCTGGCCCAGGCGGCGAGCCCGAACACCCAGGGCGTAGCCGGGCCGCTGTGGAGTGTCGCGATTCGACGACCCGCAGAGTGAGGACGCGTTCACGCCCCCGCGCGGCCACAGCCGTTCCGATAGTCGATCCCTTTGCGACATCCGATGATCATGCGGCTGTGTCGGCTTCGTGCGCCGCTCTCGTTGCCCTGTGCCGTTCGGTTGCCGGATCGCCGGAGTCAGATGCGGAGCCGACCGGTCATACAGAGTCTCCCGGGTGTCGGGGACCGCGCGCCCACGATCGAACGGGCTGTCCGGTAACCGTTGGACGCTCGTGCTGGTCACCTGAGAGTGTGACGGCGTGATCTCCAGTCCGTGGCCGTTGCGCGTCGATTCCCTGTTACTGCGAGAGGCGAGAGGGACCGACCTCGGTCGCCTTCTCTCTTTCCGTAACGACCCCGGGGTCAACCTGTTCACGATCCACACGAGTGTTGAACCAGAAGTTTTCCGCCGCGAGTGGCTGGCCGTCCCGACAAGCGAGACTGATTTCTCCTGCGTGGCCGAGGCCGATGAAGGGGTCGTCGCGATGGGATTCCTGGAAATCGTGGACGGCATGGGGCAGCCGGGGATGCCGCAGGGCACGGAAGGGCTTATCGGGTACATCGTCGAGCCGCGCTTCGCTGGGCGAGGGTATGCGACGAGTATTACCCGCGGGCTGCTCTGCGCGGCCTTCGACCACCTCGACCTACGCCGCGTGACGGCCGGATGCTTCGCCGACAACATCGCATCGGTGCGGGTGCTGGAGAAAGTTGGCATGCGCCGCGAGCAGCATGGCATCGAAGACTCCTGGCATGCAGAGCTCGGCTGGGTAGACGGCTATACCTACGGCATCCTCGCCAGTGAGTGGCGTACAAAAGCGAAGTAACGCCGCTGTTCGGCTACCCGCTCATCCTGCGGGCGGGGCAGCACCGGTGTCCTGCAGCACGATCGTCGCGCGGGACGCGTACGGCGGTATCGCCAACCGGTGTGTGCGCCGCACGGAGGCCGCCCGGGCGCGCGGTTCGGCTGCAAGGAGGCGAACCAAGAGCCGCGGGTCGTATGCGCTGCGCCCTGGGGTGGCCGGACTCATGTATCGAGCGCCTCCGAACCGAAGGAATCGACACATCGGCCGCTGAACAGCAGTGCCGGCAGTCGGGCGTCCGGTTGAGCTCGAACGCTCGCTACAGCATCGCTTGTTCGGCATCGAAACCGACGGCGTAACTCGAGGTGGTCGACCCGTGCCCGACCACATCGATGTGCTTCCTGCGCAGTGTCCCCGGCTTGGTCGAGGAGGGGCCGCCGTCTGCGCCGTCGGGTAGCTGGGTGGAGACGGCCTCTCGCGCGGCGGCCGCTCCCGCTGCGAGCACGGGTGGTGGGTTGGCGATCTATCCTGGCGCCATCTGCACAACTCCGGGCCGCGCGTCGTGTTTGGGCTCAGCATTTCGATCCGGACCTCGTGCCCGATGTCACCCGTGCGCTCCTACGGAGCGAAGTCGGCGTCAGAGAGGCCGTCGGCATGGCCTGGCGGCCACTGCACCAGTTCGATGCGATAGCCGTCGGGATCAGTGAGCCAGGAGGTAATTGGACCGTCCGGCGCCTGGTGGTGTTCCAACGGCCCGGGTCCCAGTCCGGCACGGGTGAGGGCCTCGACGACGTCGGCGATATCATCGACCTGGACGACGAGATGGCTGAACCCGGTGCCGATGTCGACGTCGTCTTCGGCCGGGCGGTGCGTCAATTCGAGGGTCACGACGTCCTCGTCAGGAAACTTGAGCATTGTGAGGCTGTTGCCGTCGCCCAAGTCGACGCGACCGAGCTCGCGGTATCCGAGGGTGGTGTAGAAGTCGAGCGAGACCTTCAGATCGGTGACACGGTAAGCGGTATGCAGCGTCTTCATCCGGCGGATCGGTTGATTGTCCGCGTGGTTAGTCGCGCCGAACTCGGTCAGGGTGTCGGCCTGGCGATGGACGAGTTTCCAGTCGCCGTCTTCCACCCTGAAGATCATGACGACCCGGAGCGCGCCGGAGGACACTCCGCGTCCGTCGGTGAGGTTCGATTCGAATCGTTCCATCTCGAAGACGAAGCCATGATCGGGCCCGGCTTCCCGCGAGATCTCCTCAAAGACGCACGTCCCGCCTTTTGCGAACCCGTCCGCCGCAAGATCAAGACCGGCTTCGACCTGCGGCCAGCCGCGTCGGTACCCCCCGAACGGGTTGGCGAGCGTGACGTCATCGCGCCGCGACCAGAGTTCCTTCTCCGGCTCCGGGTCGCCCTGCAGCAGGGCCGCTACGGCGCGCTGGGTGCGTTTAACCGCTTGACCAAAGTCAGAGTGGGGAGATTCGGTCATCGCGGCGCCTCCTCGATGTTGCCGTGGTGCAACCTCTCATGAGTGAGAGGAGGCGGTCAGCGTATTACTTCTGTTAACCGCCTTTGACGCGTAGCGGCAGTCGTCGACGAGCGCGCGGTCAACGGGGTGCGGTCGGCGAGGGTAATGACGGCGCCGTCGATTCATCGATCCAGCCGGGCGATGAGTTGGTCGACAGCGTCCGCTGCTGCGGCGCCTCGGTCGGCCTGGACGCGGCGGATATTGCCGATCCGGGTCACGGCCGAGGAACCGATGATGTCGCCGTCGTACTAGGGAAGGCCGGCGTTGGCTCGCCAGAATTCGATGATGGCTCGGGTAGCGTCAAAGTGGGAGGCGACGGGGGGATTGCCGGTGGTGGTTGGGGTGGGCCAGTTGTGGCCGCCGTTGATCACGGTGCCGAGCAGGAAGGCGGCGGCGCCGGTGAACAGTTGCAGGACGACCTCGGTGACGCCGGTGCTGCCGGCGATCAGTCGGGTGTTGGCCGGGCCTATTGGAATCACGTTGCGAGTCATGGTCTCCTGCACCGTGAAAAACGGCAGAGTCTCGTCCAACTTGGTTTCTTCCTGCGTGCACGGCGACCGGTAGCCGCGGTCGGCTGTGCCCTGGATGTAGACGACCGGGGCCGGTGCCGGGACAGCGCCGGAGGTGGCAAGGGCCGCCCGGTAATCGGTTGCCTTTTCGGGGTCAAGGGCCTTGCCGACCGCGGCGAAACCTTGGAAGGAGGCCGCCAGGTCGGAGTTGAGCAGCTGCCAGACCATGCCGCCCCCGTTGGAGAAGCCCGCGGCGTAGACGAAGTCCGGGTCGGCGCTGACGGTGCGCACAGTGGTCGATACGGTCGGATACCCACGGGTAGTCAGTTCGCCGAGGAGTTGCCGGACGAACTCCAGGTCAAGGGTGGAGAGGGCGACGTCGCCGGCCTTGAGATGCACCCATTGTTCCCCGAGGCGCGGGTCCGTTTCCGGGAACACCAGCAGGTAGTTCTGCAGCAGGGTCGGCACGGGGTTCGGCGGGTTGACGCCCCACCGCGTTGCGATGGTCCTGACGTCCTGGCCGCCACCGTGGAAGACGATGATCACCGGCAGGAGTGCCTGCGGCGGGTTATCGGGGACCTGGATGTGGTAGATGCGCTGGACGGTGGCGGTGACGGACTGTCCGGTGAGGAGGGTCATCGTGGACTCGTTTTCTCGATTGATGTGCGTATCCGACAGGCTCCCGGGGTGCCGTCCGCCGGCGGTGGTGCTCGCCCCGTCCCAGGCGGCCCCGTCGTGGTCGGGATCCGTTCCTACTAGCTGATGAGGACCAGGCGGTACTGCTGCCTGGTCCTCATCAGCTGGTAGTCCTGCTTCTCGTGCCCGCCGGCGACAGCTCGCTTCGAATTCTCTCGGCTCGCGGTGTCTCAGTTGGCGATGACGGCGGAGCTGTAGACGTCGTGGGCTGCGGGGTCCGGATCGCTGTGTGAGTTGAAGAGGTGTGCCAGAACGTCCGCGTTCCAGTCCTTGATTGAGACGTCGACCAGGTCCGCCAGCGGTCGGGCGCTGGGGGCCTTGAAGTGGTAGTGGTCGTCTGGTGTGTCCACCGGCGCGTTGGGTTGGTGAGCGGGGAGCCGGCCGAACACGGCGCTGGTGATCGACGAGGTGAAGACGGTCGCGCTGTGCTTTTTCACCGTGGTGCCGTTCAGGCCCTTGACCAGAAGAGTGAGTCCGTCCACGTCCAGCGGGCCGGAATTGCTGACGCGGACGTCGATTGTTACGTCGTCGCCCGCGTTGACTGGCAGCGCCGGGTGCGTTGACATCGTAGATCTCCACCGTCAGATGGGTCTGCGGATAGGTTTCGATCGCGTTCTGCAGGTCTGCCAGAACGGTGTTCGGCGGCGGCGGATTGAGGGTCCGGTCCGGACTGTTGGACAGGGTGGCGGTCATGATGGATCTCCTTGGAATCTCTGCCGGCCCGAGTGGCTGACAATTCCAACCGTAGAAATCTGGGGGGTCTCGGCGCGAGCGGGGAAACCCCAACGTCCACCCCACAATGTCCGGACTCCGTGTGTGTGCGACAGCGGCTACGCTCCGTGAGTTATGAGGCCACTGCCGCTGGGCAAGTCCCCGGATATCGTCGGCCGGCACGATGACCGGTCCAGGGTCGACACGTTCGTCGACCGGCTACCGACTGCGCCTCGGTCGTTGATCGTGGCCGGGGAACCGGGGATCGGCAAGACCACGGTGTGGTCGTACGGTGTCCACCGAGCCGACGCCGCCGGATTCGAGGTCTTGGTCACCCGGCCGGCCGAGGAAGATCTGCCGACTCCTGGGTTTGGCCTGCGGGACTTCTTCGACAACCGGGTGGGCGGATCCGAGCCGCCCTCGGTGGAACTGCTGGCCGGAGATCTCGATCCGGCGGAGCGAGCGCGACTGTTCCTGCGGCTGTTGCGGGTGTCGGCGGCCGAGCGGCCCGTGCTACTTGCGATCGATGATCTGCAATGGTTGGACACCGTCACCCGCAGGTCGATCCGCTTCGCGCTGCGGCGGTTGGACGGCTACCCGGTAGCAGTTCTGGCCACCACCCGCACCTGGAGCCCGACCACCCCGGAATTGCCGTTGCGGCACGCGTCCTTGGAAGCCGATGTGCTGCACATCGAACCGATGACGGTGATGGAACTGCACCAGATGCTGGCTCACCGGAGCACGTATCTGACCAGACCCGAACTCGACCGGTTGCACGAGGTCTCCGGAGGCAACCCACTGTTCGCGGTCGAGCTGAGTCGGCAATGGCATCGCGGTGAACGCCTGGCGGTCCGCGCCACCTCGGTCAAGCTGTTGGCCGCGCGGGCCGAGGAACTGCCTTCCGAGGCTCGCCGGATGCTCAATCTGGTGGCTGTGGGTGGGGCTGTGCCACTAATAGCTCTGGCCGATCAGGGAACGGCACACGCATTGGCCGTCCTGGGCGGGCCGATCGCACCGCTGGTAGAGGTGGACGATCGCTTCATCGTTCGGTGTGCGCATCCGCTGATCGCTGCCGCGGTGCGAGCGAGCCTGAACCCCCTGGAGCTGCAGGAGCTGCATGCGCAACTGCTCCACCATGCCACCGATCCGGTGGAGCGGGCGCTGCACCTCGCCAAGAGCGCGACCGAAACCGACCAAGACGTCGCACAGGAACTCGAGGCCGCGGCTGCCACCGCGGGGCAGCGCGGTTCTGCGGCCGTGGCCGCAGAGCTCGCTGCCCACAGTCGGCGGCTCACCCCAGCCGACCTGGTAGATGCGGCAGGCATCCGCGCGCTGGCCGAACTCACCTACCGCGCCGGCGCCGGCCAGATCACCCAAGCGATCGACCTCGCCGATCAGCTTCTGACCGAACTGCAATCCGGCCCGCTGCACTCCCAGGTGGTCGGCCAGCGGGTACTGCTCGACGTCCTCGGCGCCGAAGCATTCCTTCGTCACGCGCTCGCCGACGTCCGCGATGACGAACAGCGACGCGGAGTGTTGCTCGATCTGCTGGGCTGGCACCTCGCCTTCTTCAAAGGGCGGTTGACCGAGGCGCTGAGCTGCAGTCGACAGGCGCTGGACATCGCGCGCCGGACCCAGGACACGGCCGCGATCGCGCGGGCAGCGGCGACGCTGTCCAGCACGTCGCTGCTCATCGGCCACCCCCTACCCGAGCTGAGGGGCGAAGTATTGCCGGCCGAGAAGCCGGGCAGCACACTGCTGCGGGTATCGCCCGAAGTGTTCTGGGCACGGCAGCGCTTGTGGGACGGTGATGTGGCCGGCGCCCGGACCGGCTTCGAACGCACCGCCGCGGCCGCCGCCGCGATGGGCAGCGAGTTCCAGCGGCCGTACCGGCTGTGCGACCTGGCGACGCTGGAACTGGCGACCGGCGACTTGGACACCGCCCACCGACTGGTGGTGGAGGGTCTGGAGGCGGCGGACGAAGCGGCGAACGAACACGTCACGGCGTGGCTGGCCCACCCAACTGGTCTGATCGCCGCCTTGCGGGGCGACTCCGATGAGGCCATGTGGGCGGTCGAGCGGCTCGATGCGTGGGCAGCCAAGGCCGGCGATCCCGTCCGCACCGTCGGAGCGCACCACATTCGGGGGGTGCTGGCCCACACACTGGCCGACCCGTCTGCGTCGTTGCAGCACCTGCTCGCCGCGCTCGCGATCCTGGACGAGCTCGGCTACCGGCATCCCGGATTCCTGCCGGTACTCCCAGCCACCATCGACGCGGCAACCACGATGGGACAACTCGACACCTGCGTGGAGTTGGTGGCCACGCTGGAGCGACAAGCCCACACGCTCGATTCACCGCTGGTGAACGCAATGCTCGCCATGGGCCACGGGCAGCTGCACCTACTCACCGGCGACCTCGACCTGGCCGGAACCGAGTTGGGATGGGCGCGCTCCCGCTTCGACGAGCTCGGCTACCGGATCGATGCCTTGCGCGCGCGGTACTACAGCGCCCTCACCCAGCTGCGCGCCGGGCAGCGAGCATCGGCCCGGCACGACCTGGAACGCTGCCAGGCCGGCTTCGCACAACGCGGCTTGCGCGGCTGGACGGCGCTCACCGAAGACGCGCTACGGCGCGTGCTCGGTTCACTGGGTACCGACCTAACCCGCACCGAGGACACGATCGCCGCCAAGGTCCGGCTCGGACTCAGAAACAAGGAGATCGCCGCAGAAATGTTCATCAGCGAATCGACGGTCGAAGCCCACCTGACCCGCATCTACCGAAAGCTCGGCGTCCGAGGCCGCAACGACCTGCCGTTCGCCGCCCCGGGGCCCGAAAGAGCCGGTCAACCAGACCCTGCGCAGTCCCGATGGCCTGTTTGAACGGGCGGCGTGGTCGCGAACGTGGTGGTCCCGACCCCGGATTTCGGTGATGGCATCGACGACCAACGACGTAGCCGACATCGTCGGTGAGGTGGTCGGCGTCACGGCAAGAAACGACGACCTGCTGCGAATGCGTCGGACGATACCGACGCCGGATCAGCCAATGACCTGGCGCAAGACGGAGATCCGCGAACCACACTGCGCACCAAACGCTGTATGTGTCGCCAGCGGCTGTTGCGCCTGCCAGAAGGCGGCCTGCGCCGCTTGACGACCGATGGGTTCACAGCCCGCGGCCGACAAGATCATCATCGGCACCGCAACAGGAACCACCACTGCTGTGGGGCGCAGCTCTGTCGGACGGGCACGTTCCAGGGTGCCCCCTCCCATAGCACCCGCCCGGTGATGCGCACCAGGACGGGGCGGCGTGCGGCACAGAGCGCGGTTAAGGCTGTAGCGGGTTGGCAGGCGCCGCCATCCACGAAGGACGGCACGATCACCATCGGGACCGGCGCCTTCGCTGGTCTCGAACAACAACATCAGCAGGCAGCGCAGCGCCTGACCTGCGCAAACCGCATACCTCTTTGTAACGAGCGGCGAACGCCGTGTGCCATGGCGGTGGGCTCGCCCGCATCGCTGACCTCCTTGCGTTGAAGCAGAGGAGGGCGCGGTCATGCTGGTACTTCCTGGTGATGGTGGTGTTCGGTCTGGACAGGATTGTGGAGCTGTCGGCCCCACTCGGCCCACGAGCCGTCGTAGATGCGCACGTGAGCGCGGCCGAGAACGTAGGTGAGGACGAACCAGGCGGTCGCTGCGCGGGCGCCGATGGTGCAGTAGGTGATCAATTCCGTGTCGTCGTCGAGGTGCGCCAGGGCGAAGATCTGCCGAAGTTCAGAGGATGGGCGAAACGCCCCCTGGGCGTCGTAGAGGCCATCCAAGGGGCGGTGGATCGCTGTCGGAATGTGACCCGCGCGTCCACCTGGCTCCGCGCCACCGGAGGGCCAAAACCGCTCGCCTGCGTACTCGGCCGCCGAGCGGACATCAACCAGGGTGACGTGCGGATCGGCGATCGCGGCGCTGATCCCGTTGTGGTCGGCCCGCAGCCGGGCATCTTGATCGCCGAGTTGGTAACGCCCCTCCGCCGCAATCGCATCCACTGTGCTCCACGGACGGCCCGCCGAGAGCCACGCCGCGCGGGAACAGTCGAGGATGCGGACATCGCTGTGCCCATGCAGCGTCATCAGCCAGAATCCCAGCGCGGGGCCGTACCCGTAGAACACCACTGTTGAGTCGGGGGTGATGCCCGAGCGGACCAGTAGTGCCTCCAGTGCCGGCGTATCGGCCAGCTGATAGTCCGGGGTCTTGAGATCGGTGTAGATGTTCCACAGGGCCGCGCCGTCTATATGGCCGTCCAGGTATGCCGTCGGGCTGACGTCGACCTCCACCACCCGCATCAGCGGATCGGAGAGATGCTCGGCCAGCCAGTCTGCATCCACCAGCACGGCGCAATCGACGGTCGATGTTGTGGTCGTCATGGGTCGCCTCCCGCAATCGTGTAGGGCCTTCTACGAGAGGTTTACGGCCGGCCCGTTGCGGCGACATTGGCGAAAACTTGGCGCCGTCGTCGACGGATCGGCTACTCGACTTGGATCCAGCCGAGCAGATCCTCACGACTGACCGTCCCAAGCACCGCCGGATGATCAGTCGCCATGTGGGCACTAATCTCGGCGAGCACGTCATCGTCGTTGTCAGCGCGAGCGACGAACCCGCACTCGCACCGGATCAACTTCGCCATCGGACACTCCTGTTCTCCCGTTGCGCTCACCGTGTCACACAGAGTATTGCGAAGATGGTTGGCGTGACCTTGACGTCGCCCTACATGCGGATCCAGATCTGCGGGCCGCTGGCCGTCGACTACGACGGTCGGCGCCTCGACGCCGGCCTGCCGGGCCGCCAAGGACGCCTGCTGTTCACCTATCTCATCGTCAACCGGCACCGCCAGATCCCCCGCGACGAACTGGCCGAAGCCCTCTGGCGCGAGCCCGACCCCGCGGCCATCAACGCCCGGATCAACCCGCTGCTGTCCAAGCTGCGCCGCGTGTTCGGTCCGACCGCCGTCGATGGCCGTGCACTGCTGCGACTGAACCTCCCAGGTGCGTGGGTCGATCTCGAGGCCGCCGTCGAGGCCATCCATCGGGCCGAATCCTCCGTCGCCCAACACGACTGGACCCGCGCCTGGGGACCGGCTCAACTCGCCTTGTTCGTCGCCGAACGCGGATTCCTGCCCGGCGAGGACGCCCCCTGGATCACCGAGATCCGAGACCGCGTCACGGTGGTTCGCCTGAGGGCCCTCGAGTGTTACGCCGCCACCGAACTCGGCCTCGGCGGTGCCGAACTCGCCGGCGCCGAACGCGCCGGCCGCCAGCTCGTCCAACTCGCACCGTTGCGCGAAAGTGGCTACCGCTACCTTATGCAGGCCCTCGCCGCGCAAGACAACCTCGCCGAAGCCTTGGCTGTCTACGGTCACCTCGCCCGCGGCCTGCGCGAACAGCTCGGCGTCTCCCCCAGCCCCGCCACCCGGGCGCTTCACCAACGACTTCTCGCGACGACCTGACACAGCCACATGCTCGGCAACAGCGTTTCGGCCATCGGTCCGCCGCCGGTCCGGACCAGGCAGATTCCAGCTTCCGGAATCAGGTGGACTCCACGTACTTGCACGGATACAGCCCCGAAGGCGACGCCCTACCGTCGGAGCATGACCATCTTTGCGGTTCAACGGACTGTCGCCGGCGCCGAGGTCGCGGATCTCGGTGCGGTGATTGCGGCCGTCCGCGCCGTGGCGATTGCCATGACGGCGTCGGACCAGCCGGTGACGGTCCTCCATTCCATCTACGTCCCTGCTGATCGAACCTGTGTGTCGGTGGTCGAGGCAGACGATGCGGCCACGGTGATCGAGGCGCTCCGCCGTGCCGGCTCTCGATCGGCTCGGGTCCTGCCGGCCATCCAGCTGTGAATCGCCCCCGGGAGGCCGCTCCGCGAACGGGAGTCGGCCGCAGGTCGTGACAGGTCCGACCGATCGCGGCACACTCGTGCCATAGGGCGCACCCGGCGGGCGTGGTGTGGCCGGCGGGCGCCGGCCTCCCTCGACTGACGGGTCGTGAGCAGTGGACCACCAGGATCGCCCACCTGTGATCGGTCGTTCCCGCGAAGTGACGGCTGTCGCCGACTTCTTGGCCGGCGGGGTGCCGCCGCGCGCGATGGTGATCGAAGGCGAAGCCGGGATCGGAAAGTCGACCCTGCTGGGAGCGGGTGTGTCGGCGGCCCTTGAGCGGGGTCATCGCGTGCTGTCGGTGTGCGCCGCCGAGGCCGAAGCGCGCATGTCCTTCTCCGGCCTGGGAGACCTGCTCGAGGTTGTTGCCGACGACGTGCTCCAGCGCGTCACCGAATCGGTCAGGTCGGTGCTCGAGGTCGTGCTGCTCCGCCGCTCGCCGACCGGGATTGCAGCCAGCGAGAGAGAGGTCGGGGCCGGGGTGCTCGGCGTCCTTCGCGTGCTCGGCGAAACCGGTCCGGTGTTGATCTCCATTGACGACGTGCAATGGCTAGACCGGGCCAGCACGAACGTGTTGGGCTATGCGCTGCGTAGGTTGCACGAGGAGCCGATCCGGGTGGTGATGACCCGTCGTACCCCCGGTCCCGTCGGATCGGCGACTTCGGCGGCCATCGAGTCGGCCGCGACCCTGCGCGACCTTGTTCGGCAGGATGACCTGGTGGTCCTGGCGCTGGCTCGGCTGCCGGCTGCGTCGATCTCGGGGCTGATCCGCGGCAGTTTGGGCGCCGTCGCCTCGGCTGACACCGAACGGGTGCTGATCGCGGCTGCCGACGGGAATCCTTACTGGGCACTGGAACTCGCCCGGGCATTCTCCGGCGAGCTGGCCCACGGCGGCCGACCGGCAGTTCCGGAGTCGTTGTCGAAGCTGCTCTCCCAAAGGCTCGCAGCGCAACCCGATGATGCCCGTCAGGCGTTGCTGGTGGTGTCGGCGCTGTCGCGCCCGACCTGGGCGGTCGTTCGACGTGCGCTGGACGGCCGGGGTCTCCGATGCCGAGGCCGCCATCGACATCGCGCTCGCAGCAGGCCTGATCACTGAATCGGCCGGCCGGTTACGCCCGGGCCACCCGTTACTGGGGGCGGCCGCGATACAGGAACTGAGTTCGGGCGGGCAACACCGATTGCATCGGCGGCTCGCCACCATCACCGCCGATCCGGAGCAACGAGCCCGGCATCTGGCGCTGGCCAACGACGGCGAGCCCGACTCCGAGATATCGAGTGCGCTGGAGGCCGGCGCCCGGACAGCGCAGAGCCGGGGGGCTCCGCACGCGGCCGCTGAGCTGGCCGACCTGGCGGCTGCCCTGAGCGTCCCCGAAGACGTGGAGGTGCTCGACGCACGCACCTTGTTCGCCGCCGAGCTGCATTTCGCAGCGGGAAATGTCGAGCGCGCATGTCAACTGGCCGAAGAGATCGCCCGGCGAACGCCGCCGGCAGGACCGTGGGCCTCGTTGCTGCCGATGCTCATCGAGTCGACGTACTGGGTCCGCGGTCAACCTGCCGCCCAGGCGGTACTGCGTCGGGTGCTGCACACGCCTGAACTGGACCGCCGGAGCCGAGCGGTGGCCCTGGCCTGTGCCGCGGATGTCGGCGACGGGCTCACCACCAGCCGTGCTGATCTGGCCCGCGAGTCGATCGCGCTGTTCGACGAGATCGGCGACACCGATCCCGGGGCCCTCTCGATGGCGTTGGTCTACCTGGCCGAGGACCATCTCGACGCAGGCCTCGGCCTCGCCGATGATCTGCTGGCACGGGCCGAAGCGGCCGAGGCGAGACAGCAGTTGCGTCAGCCACGATCCACGCAGGTACTCAATCGGGTCCGGAGCATTCGGGCCTATCAGCTCAAGCTGGTCGACGACCTGGACGGAGCCCGCACCGAGCTGCTGGCCGCCCTGGTGCTCGCCCACGCCGAGGGCGACGACGGCTCACTTCCTGCGCTGCTCGGACATCTCGCACTGACCGAATTCTGGGCCGGCAACTACGCCGTCGGCCTCGCCGCGGTCGAGGAAGGCCTGGCCCAGGCCACCCGGACCGGCGGAGTCGCTCCGGCCACCCTGTACGCCGCCGGTGGGCTTCTGGCCGCGACGACCGGCGACAGCAGTAGGGCCAGGGCGCTGATCGTGGGCCGGATGCCGCCGGTGCCCGAGGCGGTCCCCACCAAGAAAACCATCGTCTACCAGCACGTTCTGGGATTGGTCGCGTTCTTCGATCACGACCTGGACGCGGCCCTCGCGCACTTTCGGACCGCCTGGTCGGCGGCGCAGGTGTTGGGCGTGCATGAGCCGGGGCGGCGACAGCGCCTCGAGGCCGATCTCGGACAGGCACTCATAGGGGCCGGCCAGCTGGACGAGGCGTCCCGGTTGGCAGCCGAGCAGCGGGCCATTGGCGAGAGGCTGCACCGGCCCACCTTGACCGGGGTCGGCTACCGCCTCGACGGACTGATCCTCGCCGCGGCCGGCGACCTGGACGGCGCCGCGGCGGTGCTGGAGCGCGCCGTATCAGCCCACCGCCGCTCGCCGCTCGCCCTCGAACTGCCGCGCTCGCAGCTGGCTCTCGGCCAAGTCCACCGACGTCGGCGGGCGAAGGCGACTGCCCGAGCCAGTCTGCAGGACGCAGCTGAGCGATTCACCTCCCTGGGAGCCGCGGCCTGGGCAGAGATCGTCCGTGATGAGCTCGGCCGCCTCGACGGTGCCCGGATCGGCGCATTGCTGACGGCGACCGAAAGGCGGGTGTCGGCGCTTGCATCGACCGGGCGGAACAACCGGGAGATCGCCGCCGCACTGTTCATCAGCACCCGCACGGTCGAGGGCCACCTAGCCGCCGTCTACCGGAAGCTGGGCGTGCGCGGCCGCGCCAACCTTCCGCAGCCGACCGACGGCTGACCTGGCCCTACCTCCCGGGAAAGGGCCGGACGGACGCACGTCGCAGTCGGACAAACACGTACTGTCCCCGTGGACGTACGGGTGTGCGAGATCGGCTTGATTCCTAACGTCGTGGACATGGGAACCTCAGCTCAGGATCCGCGCGATCACAACGCAGCGGCGTGGGCCGAGAGCCCGATCGCCAGCCGGACCGGCCGCCCCGAGGTTCCGCACCCCCGGTGGTCGCCGGGAGGTTTGACCCTCGCGGCATTCTTTGTTGTGTCGACCTTGATCAGCGGCTGCACCACGTCCGGATCGGCAGCACCGAGCCCGACCACAGCCTCTGGTGTGCTCCTTTCCCCCACCCTTGCGCCACCCACATCCGCCCCGGAGGCGACCACCCCCGCCGCTGCCACACCCGCGGCACCTCTGACGGCCAACCCGACGCAACCTGCCGCGAACCCGGACGACCCCGCCCTTGACCGGTGCGACGACCTGGTAATCCTGCCGTGTGCACGGCAGGTCGGCACCGCGCAACTGCCACTGGCCGGCACCACGATCACTCTGGACTACTCCTCGGACAGGGCCGCCGGCCGGCTGCAGGACAAGGCTCCCTCGGCCGACCCGATCGGACTGAGCGGCTGGACCCTGTCCGTCCTGGACAGCTTCGATCCGGCCACCAAGACCTTCATCGCCGGGAACGGAACGGTCCGACACGTCGCGGGCAGTGCTGTCGACGGTCAGGTGGCGATCCCTGACGTCACCGGAAGCAGGGTCGACCTGTTCGACACCCGAGGCCGACTCACCCGGACGGTCGACGCGGTCACCGGCGCTGTGCAGATCAGCGTCACCTGGACCGAGCACGGTGTGGCGGCCGTATCCGACGCCGGCGGTGTCACCCTCTCGGTGATCCGGGCCGCGGACGGCACCCCGAAACGCCTGCAGGTGCCCGCAGGGGCAAGCACCGACCTCGGATTCTCCGACGGCCGGCTGGCCGCGGTCGGCTATCCGGACGGGTCCGTGGCAAAGATCCGGACCGCCGCCAACGGGTTGCTCACCGGCTGGCAGGACGCCGCCGGCCGATACCTCCGCTACACCTATGACGCGCAGGGCCGGCTGGCCTCCAGCACGGGCGGAACCGGTGCCACCACCACCTACAGCAGCTCGAACTCGGGTTCCGGTCGCACGGTCGAGACGGACTACCCGGGCGGAGCCACCGCGGTCGACACGGTGGCCGTCGAGGGGTCCGCCACCCGCTGGACCCACACCGACACCGTGGGCGCCGTAACCACTCTCGAGGCCAGCGCCGCGCAGCGCACGATCACCCTGCCGGGCGGCCGAACGATCGACATGACACTCGCCCCTGACCCGCGCTGGGGCACCGACGCTCCGGTCCTGGCCTCGGTGAGCGACGGCGGCCGACGGTCCACCACCGCGGCCGCGGCCCCGAACCGCGCGGCGCCGACCACCCCGAGCCGGACGTTGACCGTCGACGGCAAGAGCTGGACGTCCGGATACGACCCGGCGACCCGCACGGCCACCAATACCGACCCGACCGGAGCCGCCATCACCACCAGCTACGACGCTAAGGGCCGGGTCGTACTGCGCCGTAGCGGCGGGCTTCCCGTCGGCTACCACTACGACGGTGATGGCCGGATCGACCGGATCACCCTGGGCACCGGTCCGGACGCCCGGATCTGGACGTACGCCTACCGACCCGGGCGGACCACTGTGACCGACCCGGAGCACGATGTGCAGCAGCGCATCAACACGGTGCTCGGTGGCCTGCTCTCGGTCAGCGGCCCGGGAGCGTCCGGGATCACCTTGCACCGCGACGCCGCCGATCGGATCACTGGCTTCGCAGCGCCGGGCGCCGGGACATACCAGATCACCCGCCGTGCCGACGGACAGGTCGCGGCGATCAACTCCCCGGCCGGCCAGGGCGGCCCGCAGTTCACCGGTCTGACCTACGATGTCGACGGCCGGGCGGCGACCATCAGTAGCGGCGGCACCACCCTCTCGATCGAACGCAATGCGGGCGGCCAAGTCGTCTCCTACGACGCAGGTGCCGGCCGACAGACCGCACGGTACGACAGCCGGTCCAGACTCACCGGATGGGCGAGCACCGTTGTCGCGGTTTCGGAGTCGTATACCGGCAGCGACGTCACTGCCGAAACAACCACCGGCCCGGTGAACGGTACGGTCTCCCGGACTCTGGACGTCGCCGGCAGAACCCAGAGTGAAACAGCCGGCGGTACGGCGGCAGTGCACTACACCTACAACGCGGCGGGAAACCTCACCCGGGCCGGCGACCTGCTGATCGCGGGCGACCCGGCCACCGGTCGGATCCGCACCGAGACCCTGGGATCACTGCGCGCCGTCTTCACCACCAACCAGTTCGGCGAGACCACCGAGGAAAAGATCGCCGGGCCCGGCGGGTCGGCCGTCGCCGACCTGCTCTACCAGCGCGACCACCTGGGCCGAGTCGCCGAGTTCGACACCACCACAGCCGGTCGTACCACCCGCACCGTTTTCGCCTACGACCCGGCCGGCCGGTTGGCGACCGAGACGACCAACGGCGCCACGACCGGCTACAGCTACGACGCCGCAGGCAATCTCACCTCGACGACCGACCCGCAGGGGGTCGTCACCTCCCGAACCTACGACGCCCGCAACGCACTGCTCAGCAAGGGAGACACCACGTACGGCTACGACAGCGCTGGACGCCTTGCGACCGCCACCGCACCGACCGGCACCACCCGCTACCACTATGACGCCAGCGGTGCCCTGCTGTCCGTACGTTCACCCGGCCATCCCGAGATCGCATTACAGCATAGATGGTTTCGGTCGACGAATCGCCACTTCGGTAGGTGGCAAACCGGCCGGCGGGTTGCTGTACCGGGACCAGCTGCGACCCGCTGCCGAGCTGGACGCGAGCGGTGGGATCAGTCGACGGTTCGTCTACGACGGCAGCGCGCCGTTACCCGCCTATGTGATCGCGGACGGCACCGACTACCTGGAAGTCCCGGACGCCACCGGCGGGCCCGGGCTCGTCATCGACGGGCGCACGGGCACGATCGTCGACCGGACAAGCCGGACCGCGTTCGGCACCGTCACCTCCGAGCTGCAACCCGGCTGGCAGCGCATCGGATTCGCCGGCGGCGTCACCGATCCGAACTCGTCGCTGGTGCGATTCGGAGCACGGGACTACGACACCGACACCGGCCGCTGGACCGCCCCGGATCCGCTCGGCGTCGACGGCGGTTCGGCGAATCTCTACGAATACGTCGGGAGCGACCCGGTCGACCGTTCGGATGCGAGCGGCACCTCCTGCGACTACCTTTCGATCGGAGGCACTTACGGGATCGGCTTCGGCAGCTATAGCGCGTCGACGTTCGGCATGGCCTACTCCGGCGGCCAGATCGGCCTGTTCAACACCAACAGCACCGGGGTCGGATACGGGGCCGGAGGCGGCGGCGTCATCAACTGCATGGACAAGGACGACCACACCAATCCCGGCCTCGACGACTTCTCCGGCAAGGGTCGCAGCGCGGACGGGTCGGTCGGTCCGGCCAGCGGCGGTTTCGACACCGGCTACAACTCAAGTGGCCAGCAGTCCAGTCACGGCTCACACGCCGGACTCGGCAGCGGCACCGGTCTCGCGGGGTCGTTGACCCAGGGCCAGACGTCGATCATCTGCCTGTACAACTGCCCGCCCGCACCGTGCGCCACGACCGTGTGCGACCCGGACCGAACCGCGCCGAACCCAGCCACGGATCCCTGCATCTCGGGATGCTCGGACGGGGTACCGACCGACTCCACGTCCGGTGCGCACAGCACGGCGGACCCACACCTGCGCACCGCCGACGGAATCTTCTATGACATGCAGGGTGCCGGCGAGTTCACTGCGCTGCAGGGCCGCGAGCTCACCGTGCAGGTTCGACAGGAACCCCTGAAGGGGAGCCGGTACCTGGCGATGACGACGGCGGTGGCAATCGCGGCGGGCGGCGACCGACTGATGATCACCGGGACACTCGGCACGGGCCTGACAGTGGTGCGGCCGGGCGGCCCGCTGCCCGGGGTCGGCGCCTTCACCTTGCCGCACGGCACCAGGGCGGCCCGCACCTCTGATTCGCTGACCGTCACGGTCTCGGATGGAAGCCGGATCACCGTGCGGACGAACTCCGACGGACTCGATCTCAACGCCGACCTGGCCGCGGTTCGGCTCGGTACCGTCCATGGCCTGCTCGGACCGTTCACCGGGCAACCCGGCGGCTCGCTGGAGAGTTCGAACGGCATCGACTACACCACCGACCAACTGGCGGACTACGACACGCTGTACGCGAAATATGCTGCCTCCTGGCGAATTTCGCAAGGTCAGTCACTCTTCACGTACCGGCACGGTCAGGGAACGGCGTCGTTCACGGTGGCCCATTTCCCGGACCGCCATCCGACTGCAGTCGATGCGGCCGCGGTGGCCAGAGCCACGGAGATCTGTTCCCAGCTCGCGCTACCGACCGCTGCGCTGCCCGGCTGCGTCCAGGATGTCGCCGCGACCGGCGACGCCGGATTCGCCTCGTCCATGGCGGCCGGAACCGGCTCGGTGCCCGGCCGGGACGGTATCGAGGGGTCGAACGCAGCGACCGGGACGATCAGCGGCGACATCACGCCCGGTGCGTCCGTGCACGGCTCGATCACCGCCGGGGGCGCCCGGTCATACGCCTTCACCGTTCCCGGAGGCACGGTCGCCTACTTCGCCGGGGCGCCCGGGTGCAAGCCCGGCCCGGACGGTTCGCTCAGCGCCTATGTGCTCGATGCCGGGGGCGCGCATTTCACCGGCGAGATCGACATCTGCGCCGACCTCGGTCGCGTCCAGTTCACCAGGGCCGGAACGTATCGGCTGGTGATCGCCAGCGCCAATGGCGGCTCCGGCCCGTACACCCTGCTGTGGAAGACCTCCCGCCCCGATCTGGCCCGGCCACTCGCCACCGGCTCGACCGGGTCCGGGACCATCGACAAGCCGGGCGCACTTGACGCCTATCCGATGACCGTCGTGGCCGGCACCGTCGGGTTCTTCGCCGCCGACAAGAACTGCGCCGCAACAACGTCCCCAGGCTTGCACTGGTACGTGCTGGATCCGGACGGCGCCCGCTACACCGGCGAACTCGAGATCTGTCAAAGCCAGGGGCGCGTCGCATTCTCCCGATCCGGCACCTACCAGCTCGTCGTCACCAGCTTCGACGGGGGCACCGGCAGCTACCGCTTCGGATGGCTGCGTTCCCGGCCGGACCTGACCGCGGCGTTGACGGCCGACACGGCGGCCCGCGGAACCATCGACGCCCCCGGCGCTCGCAACCGGTACTCGATCAGCGTGACCGCCGGCACCATCGGCTACTTCTCCGCCGCGCCGGCCTGCTCGGATGACGCCGCCAATCCCCTGCTCTGGTCGCTGATCCTGCCGGACGGCCGCCCGTTGACCGGCGACCTGGACATCTGCCAAGACCAGGGCCGCGTCGTCTTCACGGCCACAGGCACCTACCAGCTCGTGGTCGACAGCAACGACGGCGGCGTCGGTCCCTTCACCGTGACGTGGCAGACCTCCAGACCTGACCAGAACCGCCCGCTGCGGGTCGACGTACCGGCGGTCGGCACCATCGACAAGCCGGGAGCCGTGGATCGGTGGACCTTCACCGCCCAAGCCAATGCCACCCTGCGCGTCGCACCCGCGGCGAGCTGCACTGCATCGAGCCTGTTCTGGACGGTGCTGAACCAGACCGGCACCCCGATCGCGGGGTCGACGGCGATGTGTGCCGGCGACATCGTCGCCGTGCCGGACGCCGGTCGCTACCAGGTGGTGATCTCCGGCACCGGAGCCGCCACCGGCAGTTATGCCTTCACTGCAGCGGTTGGTTGAACTCGTTGCCGCGCACCGCACAGAGCCGGCCGAATCCCTTCACACCCCACTACTATCAAGGAGCACTCCATGAAGCGTGTCCTTCCGACCCTGCTGCTCGCCGGCCTGCTGGTGTGTGGGGCGAGCGCATGCGGCGGTCCATCCTTCGCCGCACCGCTTTCCCGGCCGACCGCGGCCGGCGGCACCGATCCGGTGCAGTCCGGACCGGCCAATGCCGCTGCTACCACTGCTATGTCGGCCGGCTCCGCCTGCGCACTGACCACGGTCGACGAAGTGTCAACCGCTGCAGGCAAGCCCATGAAGGTGCTCGCCGACGGCGGCCCGATCGGCGAATGCATCTACTCCGCCACCTCCGACGAGAGTTACGTCATGTACTTCGAGATCGACAAGTCCCAGCCCGACATCGACGCGCGCAAGCAACAGCTCGAGAGCTCCAGCGAGCACCTCGCCGGGTTGGGCGACGACGCATTCTGGAATCCCATCGCCGGTGAGGTCTTCATCCAGCAGGGCGGTCGCGCTCTCATCATCAACCTGCCGTCGATGTCGAATCTCACCCACCAACCGGACGCGGACAAGGAGCGAATGATCACCCTGGCCACCTCGGCTTTCTCGCACCTCTGACAGCTGCCGCTGGGCATGGTGACCGCCGCGCCAACCTGGACCACGTGGCCGACCGGATATGCGCCGCGGGCACCATTGGCGCTGCACCGACTGGCCACCCTGCCGGGTGAGCCCACACAGGGGTAGGTCCGGTCACACCCTCCGCGCAACGACAGCACGGACCCGTCTGCAGTTGGCGCCGTCCGTGGTGGCCGTGCCGAGCGGTTCGAGTTCGGCCACGGCCGCCAGGGTGTCGTCGGCGAACAGCCCGGCCCCGCGGCCAGCGCGGACAGATCCCGGGACCCGCGGGCGGGCAGCGCCTCGTACACCACCGCCGACTCCGCAGACAGCTTGTCGGTCGGCCGAACCTCGGCCGACCCCGGCTCCTTGGCCACCACGCCGGGGCTGCCGACCAGAAGTCCCAGCACATCGGCGGCGCCGGTCACCAGCAACGCCCCTTCGTTCGCGATCAATTCGTGACAGCCGGCGGACAGCGCGGAGGTGACCGGCCGCCGGCACGGCGGCGGCTACCCGGTTGAGCTCCCGCGCCGCCCGGAACGTCGCCGTCGACCCCGAACGCCGACCGGCCTCCACCACCACGGTTGTTTCCCCCATCGCCGCGATCAGCCGGTTCCGCACCAAGAACCGGTGCAGCGCCGGCGCCGTCCCCGGCGGATACTCGCTGACCACCGCCCCCCGCTCGGCGATCGCATCCAACAACACCTGATGCGCCGACGGATACCGCGGTCGATCCCGCATGCCAGCACCGCCACGGTCACCGGACCTGCGCCGACAAAATCGTTGGTCGCCAACGCCCCCCGATGCGCCGCCGCATCGATCCGAACGCCGCACCCGGGGTGTATCGCATCTCTGGACATAGAGCTGCCCTAAAGTAGAGATGGTCGACACTACGCTAGGCGCCTGCCGCAGCGAGCACGGAGTCTGTCACCATCTCCTCGCAAGCAAGTTCCAATCCGGTTTCAGCGGCTGTCGCGGCACCGCCGACGAGTGCCTCCGCGGCAGCGGCCGTCCCGGCGACCTCGGCGCCACCGCCGGCGACTGTGCCCGCGACAGCGGCGGCGCCGAGTTCCGGTTGCAGAATTAGGAATGTCAAGAGCACAAGGCCGGCAAGTGCTGCGATCTCAAGTGCAGTGATCCCGCCGTCGGCGGGTTTCGGGGCCACTGTCGGGTCGGGCGCGGCAGGCTTCGGCGCCGGCGGTGGCAACGGTGGTGCCTGACCTTGTTGCGGCGACGAGCCGGCCGCCGGTGCCGGCGTGTTCGGGGTGGCGGCGTTGGCGCCCTTGAATGTCAGGTACTCGTAGCGCGGACCGGTCATTGCCTTGTCGAGTTCGTCCAGCGCCAGCGCCAGCGCCTTCAGGTCGGACGCTGTTCCGCACTTCGCTGCCGCGGTCTGTGCACCTGCCCAGATCGACAGGCTTGGCATCGTGGCAAGATCGAACAGAGCCGCCGCACTGTAGGAGGCCCCGATCGGACCGCCGACCATCAGCCCGCCCGCGACCGACCGTGTAGCTATGCGGTGCCTCTCGTGGTGCTCCCCACTGAGGACATCAAGCTCGCGGCGGACATGGAACGCCCGCGACTGCAGCAACGAGAACGCAAGTGTCGGCTTGACGAGCCGAGTGACGCCGGCGCGATCAACGATCTTGACCCGTTCATCTTGAACCGCTTGCCGTTTGGTCTTCTTCTTGATGCAGTCGCTGTTGAAGAAGTCCTTCTTGGCCTTCAGCACCTCGGCCGTGACATGCTTGTCGCCGGGTTTGAGCTTGCCGCCCGCCTCGAAGTACAGGCCGTTCGGCGGCTCGCACTTGTATCCGTAAACGCCGCCGATGTTCACCGTGCTCATCATTTGGGGTTCTGGAAGCGCAACGCCCGGATTTGCGAACATCATCGGGGGCGGGGCGGCAGCGTCGAGCATCCGGACGGTCTTGCCCTTGAACAGGGGGTTTTTCGTCTTTTCCAGAACCCCCTTGTAATGCTCGAGGTCGGCCCGTCCGTGCGCAAGTCCGGTAGCGTGGTTGGGTTTGATCTCACCGATTTCGATGGAGCTGTCGTCCCATCGCGCAAGGTCGAGCCGATTGTTGGTACCGCCCCCACGGCCGGCGATGACCTTCACCTCGCTGTCGACACCGAGCGCCCCCATTCGTGCCTGGATCTGGTTGTGGGCCTGGGTGCCGGCCGGGCCTGGGTCGATGCAAAGACCGCACCCGGCGGGCTCCTCTGCTTCTTCGTCGTCGCGTTGCACGATGGGGACCGTGCCTGTCCGTGTCTGCGATGGTCCCTCGCGTGAAACTGAGCGCTGGTTGGGCTCCGCGAGCGGGGGCCGTCCGGGCCGATTTGTGAGCACCGGTGCCTGATCAAGTGGCGCCAGTTGAACGGGTCGGCGTTCCGCTAACATCGCCGCAACTGCCGCGTTGCCGGCCTGCCGCTGCAGATTGATCAATGAATTTGCACCGATGAGTGATCGATCCGACGGAACGCGCGACACCTCGGAGGCAGGGTTGGGCTTGTTGCGACCGGTACCGGCAAGGCGCTGTCCAACCGTCAGCAGTTCTTCTCCCATTTTCGGAATCCTAAGACCATGGAGTGGCGACATCGGGGCAGCATTGGTGACCCAAAAGACCGCCCGACCTTGCCCGATGGGGCACGAAGGTCGTCAAGTGTCCGTAGCCATGAAAAAGTCCCCGGTCGTGGCCAGGTGAGGTCCGCGGTTTTGGCCAGTTAGAAGTCCCCACCCCTTGCTCGTCGTGTCGTGTCGGGCCGTGTGGGCGGTGACGGTGGCGGTGCCAACCAGTCACCCGACCGCCCAGGGCGCTCCATGTTGTCAGCGAGGGAACGAATGGACATCATTTCCGCCTACCGCGAGGTCGGCACCTACCGAGGTGCAGCGCAGATCTGCGCCACCACCCACAAGACCGTCCGGCGGGTCGTGGAACGCGCCGAGGCCGGCGGCACCAGCCGGCGCCGGCGCTGCGGGCCCGGAACTTCGAGTCGGTGACCGAGTTGGTCGCCAAACGGGTCCACACGTCCAAAGGCCGGATCTCGGCGAAACGGCTGCTGCCGGTCGCACAGGCCGCCGGCTACCAGGTTTCTGCCCGGAACTTCCGCCACGAAATGCAGCGCCGGTGACGTCGACGACTTGGCGCTGCGCGGTGGAGGACTCGGCGCCTCCACGTCGGCGAAGACGGTGGCGTCAGCCCCGTGCGCTGGCATTCCTCGGTGGTCTGGTTGAACGGGTTGAGGTTCCCCCCGCGGGCCGTGCAGGAAGCGGCGGAACGAGGCACCGGGCCTGGCCCATCGCGATGACTGTTCGCCGGGATCTGCGGACCCTCCGCCGGCGCAGCTGACGAACCCGGACGTACAAGCACTACCACGCGATAAGCGGAAAAGCGGAAAGCCGGTTGCCGGCCACCCAACCACGCCCGAACGCCGACCAACAGCAGCTCACTGCCAGACAGTCGTCACCGAACCCACATGGTGGATCGGGGCTCAGTAACGTTTGCGGCTGGGGACCGACCGGTGACGGCATCCGCTACGTCCATTCTCGGCCCGTGCTGACGACCGCGACTGTGCATGGGGCGCCGTAGATCACGGCGTGACTCACTGAGCCGAGGAACATCCCTTTGAAGGCACCCCGACCGCGTGTGCCGACCACCACGAGGCCGGCGTCGGCCGAGGCATCGATCAAGGCGAGCTCGGGGGTGGAGTCCTCGACGCGGATACTTGTGATCAACCTGGGGTGAATTGCGCGCACGCGATGTGCTGCCGCTTCGGCTATTCGCGTCGCTGAGGCTCGGAGCTCCCGTACGTCGACATTCTCAATCTGATGTCCGCCGGTGCAGGTGATGATCTCGAAGGGCGCCGACGCTGTCGCCGCGCAGGATGCAGCGAAGCCGACGGCGGCGGCGGCTTCGGGAGAGCCGTCGGTACCCACGACCACGCGATGCTCGGGCCCGACCGGTGAATCCACCGCTTCGTCCTTCACGACGATCACCGGGCAGCGGGCCTGAGCGGCTACCGCGAAAGCGACAGATCCGAGTAGCGCGCCGAGGACGCGGCCATAGCCACGGCTGCCGACAACGACTATCGCGGCGTCGTTACTTGCCTCAGTCAGTGCCCGGGACGGGCTGGTCACCTCGGTGGCGCCGGCGACCAACAAGCCGGGGTTGGCCGTGACAGCCAGGGACACCCCACGTGCGGTTACCTCCTCGGCGGCCTCCAACGCCGCGGGGTCGCGGCGATGAAGCCCTGAGCTGGGCTCGACGGTCATTCCGGGATAGTTGGCGGCGAACAGGACGAGCAGGGGTGCGTCTCGTTTGGCTGCTTCGTCAACACCCCACGCCAAGGCGGTCCGGCTGTGCTCCTTGCCGTTGTAGCCGACGACCACAGCCCCTGGCGGACGACCTCTTCCTGACCACGCTCCAACCTCGTCGTAGACCATCGAGACCTCTTTCGTCTCCCGAATTTGCTCCCCGGACGTCAGACTGTCATTCCCGCCGCTGTCGGGCCAATCGTGGTGCGGTTTTGGCCCGGAAGCTCAGGACATGACCGACGCGCCGCGGGCGATGGTTGGCGCACGAGCCGAGGACGACAACGAAGCTGGCCAAGGAAGTCGGCGTGTCCATCGGTTCGGCCATTCAACACGCCAGCGCGCTCCGAGCAGCCGACACAGCGCAGGCCACCGCCGAAGACCTCCCGTGACTGGTGACCTCCTACACCCCCACCCGGGGACCGACATAGGGGCAGGCGCGCTCAGAGGACAGCGCTACGAGGTATCCCTCCGACATGCACAACGAACGGAAATTCCGATGACCGAACGACTATCGGCGACCCCAGGCGCCGCTGTGGTGGCCTCTGTTGTGGCCGAAATGGCGGAAAGTGGGTTGCGTCCCAACGAGTGCCGAATCGGCCGTCCGGGAAGCTCTCAGGAGGTTGGTGGACCGGATGTCGGAGCTCGACGACGTGCTCACCAGTGACGGCGTCATGTTGACCAGCCCGTCGGGCCGGGTATCGGTGCATCCGGCACTGGTCGAGTACCGCCAGGCCGCCGGCACGCTGCCGAGGCTGCTCAGCAGCATCGTGATCGGCATCACGGGTGAGGGAGCGAACCCGGTGAAGTCCAGAGCCGCGCTCACCCGTTGGCAGCGTGCACACCATGGGTAGGCGAGCCCCGGCGCAGCATCCGGAGCAACGTGGCCGCCGACGAGTGGCCGCCGTGGGTGCTGGTCGGCCCGGATGACGAGTACGCCCGTGAGCGGTGGTCGGAGGAGCGTGACGAGTGGTCCGTGCCAACCGGCCCGATTTCGTCATCGACGGCAGGCTGTCGCCGCTGTATGTGATCGCCGGGTGCCTGCACGAGTCCCGACGTCGCCGTGGTCGGCCGATCGGCGGCACCGCGTGGTGGTTGGCCGAGCTCGATGACATGGCCCACGGCACGATCAGGACCTTGCCGGCACCGCTCGACGCAGACGTGGGCTGACTGACCACGTTCTGCGCTCCCCGCGCAGCGAACCGCCCGACCATCCTGCGGCGGCCCCTAACCATGGGCCAGCACCGGACTACGGGCCGAGTGGTCTCAGGCGGGCATCGGGCCGGCGGATAGCGGAGTCGAGTGCCTACGCCAGATCCGCCACCCGTCCGGGCCGCGCAGCCAGGTGTCGGTGATAACGAACCGCCCCGACCGATCGTTACCGAGCACGGTGGCCCGCATGTCCACCAGTTGCAGCACCGAGGCGACATCGCCGTCGACGTCGACCCGCTGCTCGAGCACCGTCCAAGAATGCACGACGTAGTCGGGCAGCATCTCCAGCCACCGACTCCGCGGCGTGAGTGCCGGCGCCGGGTGCACCAGCACCAGGGCGAAGTCATCGTGCAGGATGCCGCCCGCGCGCTCGGTATCGCGGCTCGTCCAGACGTGTTCGAACTGTCCGAACTGATCGACAAGATCGGGATCTGTCACGCACTGCATGCTCCCACCCGCCGGTCCAGTTTGCACTTTTTGACCAGACCGCGGCGAGGGACTAGAAGGCCTCGCTTGTCCGACCATCGGTCTAGGTGACCACCTCATGGACGCGCACGAGACTTCGGGCATCGCAGCAGCATCGGCCGGCCACGTAAACCGGGGAGTGCGCCCGTCGGAGGACCGGTCGAACGAGAACTATTGGAAGCACGGCCACCGGTCGTACTGGTGGGGATCGGCGTTCGTCGGGGCAACCGCACGCCGACCGGACTTGCCAGCCGACGCGCGGGAGCAGCTGGCCATCGAGTTGCTGGCTACCGGGCAGGTCTGGGTCAGTGTCATCTGCCGCCGCCGGGGAACCGACCACTGGTCGCACTCAGAGGCCGCGTCCAAGGCCAACTCGGCGGGGATTGGCCAGGCCCATCCGGCGTCTTTCAGCAGCTGTGTACCGAGGTGCAGCCATCGCCGTGATTCCTCATCGGACTCTGGTGCTGGTAGATCCTTCAGGGCGGCATCGCCCAAGAGCGGCTGGGACTGCTTGGCCACGTTGGCCAGACCGCGACGCAGCGGGCTGCCCATGCCAGTTTGGGCCGGAGCCGCCTGCCCCACGTAGATGCGGTTGACGTACGACTGGAGGTACCTCGGGAAGTCCTCGACATCCTCGTAGGTCGCGAACAGCCCGGTGACGTACTCCCAGAGCATTGAGACGCCCTCGCGACCCAGCAGCCCTCCGGCACCCGCACGCCACCGAACAATTGCCGCATCGTATAACTGCCCGAAATGCCCGAACACGGCTGCACCTTCGTCGCCAGTCCAGCCGTGATCACGAATGTGCCGCAGGTGGCTTCGCAGCGTCTGATCACTCATCGACGAAGCCGTGTTTGCTGTAGAACGCTTGCGCTCTGGGGTTGGGGTCCGCTACCCACAGCGCCGCGGATGCCGTGGGCTCGATCACCGCGTCAAGCAATGCCGCACCCACGCCGAGGCCATGGACCGCCGCGTACGTGTACAGGATGTAGAGCTGACGGTCCCAGGTAGCGTCCTCATCCCGCGCCCGGCCGGACATGCCGACGCCGACCAGTTGCCCGTCCAGTTCAGCGACGGCAATCTTGTTCTGCGAGTACTGCGGGTCTAATAGGGCAGCGCTCCAGAACCGCTCCCGCCGCGCCACGAACGAAGGATCGTCGAGTACTCGTCCGGCATGAGGTCGCGGTAGGTCTCGCGCCACGATTCGACGAGGACCCGTGCCATCGCCGACACGTCCGCAACAACCGGCCCCCTGACCGTCATCCCCATGGTTCGAAGCTATCCGACGTCCATTGCCCTGCCCGATAGCAGAACCATGACCGGGCGCTCGCAGACGTTCGGCAGCGGTCACTCGGCAACCGCCCTGGGAGCGACAGAGGCCCTTCAGGAGCCTCAGTCGGTTGCTCCAGCCTGATTCAGCCGTAGGTGCATCGCACGGGGCTGCTGTACACCGACCAGCCGACAACAACGGGAGACTACATGCCGATAACCGCCATGCTCGACGTGCACTTCGCAGCCGACCACTTGGTCGACGGACCAGCCATGTTCACCGAGATCCTCAAGGAAACAAGGAATTTCGCAGGTTGCCTGCGTGTCGACCTACTCGCAGACATTGCCGACCCTGCCCATTTTGTTGCCTACGAACTCTGGGAGTCGAACGAGCACGATCTCGCGTACCGTGCGTGGCGACAGGGCGAAGGTGCGACAAAGTTGCGCGACGTCCTGGACCGTATTCCTATTCTCACAAAGTTCGAGACTTCCGTGCAGTCATAGCCGAGGCGATCGGCTCACCCACCGACGCGTTCCCGGCGAGTGGTCCATACGCCGCTGGCCCACCGGCAAGCACCCGATGATGTCTCCGAGCCGGCCCGATCGACGAACGGCCTACGGCGACCGTGCTGCGGGACGAACCGGACAGCAGGCAGGATCGTCCGCGTAGCCGCAGGCGGATCCACCACCGGTCACAGTCAGCTCGCTCACCCGGATCGCCGGGCTTGGCTGGCGGTCCGTTCGTGAACGTCCGGCCGTTGCGTCCCCTACCGGGGGTGCCGGGCGATCGCCCAGATCGCCAACCCCTCCGCCGAAACAACCGACGGATCTCAGCGCAGTCGAATGCAGGACGGACCCGAGAGGGCGTCTGCCCGAAGCGTTTGGGGCTCCCGGTCTGGGTCCATTGCGGAATTGACGGAATTGGGCGGAGGCTTGCCCGATGGTGGTCCGTCGAATCGCGGTCTGCATGGTCGGCGCGGTGGTCCTTGCCGGGTGCCGGGGGTCGCCGGCGAGCCAGTCGGCGCCGGCCCCGCAGGGTGTGACACATGGCGTGACGTCGGCATCGCCACCACCTGCGGTTGCCACGTTCAGCGCCCTGGACTGCAATGTGATCGACGACCAGGCCCCTCCGCCGGGCCGCATTACCGTGCTGGACGCTGTCTCGTTGCCGGACCCGGTGAAGTCCCCCGCTCTGGGGACCTCGCGCGACCGGCATCCTGACACGCCGGCTCAGACCTTCTTTGCCAAGGACGGATTGGGCATCAGGCCCGGCGGGGGGTGGCGGATCTCCGTTCCCGCCCAGGCCGCAGGCCATTTGCTGATCGGCTGGGGATCACCAGGTGTGCCCAGCCTCAGCGTTGGTCCGCCCACGTGCCGCCCTCCGGCTTCGACTAGCGGCTGGATGTGGTTTCCTGGCGGGTACTGGACCGACCGGCCGGGGTGCTACCCGTTGCTCGTGGAAGCCGGCGGCCACGCCCAGCGCACCACGGTCGGTGTCGGCGCTCCCTGCCGAGGTCAACAACCTCCCCAAGGGCAATCTGACAAGTAAGCCCTTGCTGCTCAGAGCTGGAGGTGCAGTCCTTTCGCGTCGTCGAGTTCATGCATCGCGGCGGCCGGCACTCGCGGAAACGGTAGCCAGCGGCAAGCCCGTTGGCTCCAGTTCGCGGCAGCTCGGGCGGACGGCCCGAAAAGCGGTCGGCGGTGCGCTGATCGGCCTCGTAATAGCCGGGGGCCTGTATGACGCTGGGCCGGCCGCCGCAGCGTAATTGGTCACTGCATCAAGGCTGTCGTCAAGCGAGGGAACAACGGCGATCTCGGCATCGATGAGCACGGTGGGCTTGCCCGCCCTGGCCCGTGCTTGCGCGGGGTGCCAACAACTTGTGGCCGTTGGTGACCGTCCGCTCGCTGAAGTACCTCCTCAATACCTACGGTGCGGGACTCACCGTGGATGGCCTTTCGGTGCGACGACCGACACCACCGTGCGAGCCTCCCGGCGCACGGCCTGGTGGTCGACGGTGAGGTCGGCCAGCAAACGTGGTTCGCCGTCATCGTGACGGTCCACCGGGGAGCGCCGCACGGCCCGAGGCGGTGCACAGGCCAACTTCCGCAACGGGCGTGGAGACGGCTCACTGGACCTTCCACGTGGACGGCGTATTCGGTCCCAGGACTGGGCGTGGATACGCGGATTTCATTCCGCCGTTGCTCAGGACGTCCCCGGCTTCGCCATCGACGACATTGTCGGACCCATGACCTGGCAGGCTTTGGTCATCGAAACCCTCTCTGGTTGAACGGGTCTCGTTACTCATCCGGGTGGCGGCATGGGCAGCGGCCCAAACTGCCGGCGGCGATCCGGCCGATCTTCTTCACGTCGACGTCCTTCAGGCGTCAGTTGGATTGACTCGACACTGGCGCCGTTCGCCGGCTGCTCACAGTCCTGCTTTCCGGGTCATGGGCCGGTTTCTCCTTCGGCAGTGTGGAATGCCTCGAGCGCCTCTCCGGGAGTGTCGTAGTAGGCGTCGGGGCCTAGAGTGGCACTGATGCCGTAGCGGTCGAGCTGCTCGCGCACCGGACCGAGGACGGTGCTGAGACCGAAACGGATGTCTCGGTTGCGGAGGTGTGTGACTACCCGGGCCAGGACCGCCGCCGCGGTGTAGTCGACATCGCCGATGGCCGCACCGTCCAGAATCATCCACCGCAGCGTGTCTCCCTGGGCCGACAGGGCAGTGACGTCGTCGAGGAGGCGGGAGGCGTTGGCGTAGTAGAGGCTGCTGCCGAATCGGTAGACCACGAGTCCTGGTTCGGTCCGCGAGCCGGGCAGGACGGGGTTCTGCTGCCAGTGCCCGGCCTGGGACTTCACCAGCACACTGTTGAGCGGTCGGTAGCTGTGACGTAGGTGCTCGATGATCGACGCGACGACGGCGAGCGCGATGCCCTGCTCGACGCCTAGGACGACAACCGCGGAGGTCGTGAGCAGCGCAACGGCGAACTCGTGGCGCCGGCAGGCGAGGATGCGTCGCATCCCCCTGATGTCGATGAGCTGGATCGCGATGAGGAACACGACGGCCGCCAACGCCGCGTTCGGCAGATAGGCCAGCGGCCCGGTTAGCAGGAGAAGCACGATCAGCACCACGGCGGCCGTGGTGAGGTGGGCCAGCTGGCTGCGTCCACCCGCGCTGTCGACCATCTGTGTCTTGGTCGGGCTGCCGTTGACGACGAACGTCCCGCTGAACGCGGCCGCCACGTTCGCGGCGCCCAGACCGACCAGGTCGGTGTCGTGGCTGAACTGCTCGTCGTATTTCACGGCGTAGGCGCGCGAGGTCGCCGCGCTCTGCGCGAGGATGACGACGAACATCGACAACGCCGCGCCGAGCAGTGTGGTGGCATCGTCCCAGCCCAGCGCGGGCAGCGAGAAGTGCGGCAGCCCACCCGGGACGGGCCCGACAACAGCTACGCCGTGATCGGCCAGGTCCGCGGCCCAGCCCACGCCGATCGCGACGATCACGGCGATCAACAGCCCGGGGATCTTCGGGGCGGCCCGACGCAGGGCCAACACGATCACCACGACCCCGCCGGACACCACCAGATCAGCGAGGTGCACTTGAGGGAGCGCCCGCACGATGTCTGTGAGCTGCGGAAGCATGTCTTGGCCGGCGGCACTCACCCCGAGCATGCCGGGGAGCTGGCCAACTGCCACCTGGATCCCGACGCCGGTGAGGAATCCGACGAGCACGGTCCGGGACAAGAAATTCGCCAGGAACCCGAGCCTTGCCACCCGAACCAGCAGCACCAACCCGCCGGCCAGCAGGGTCGCGAGCCCGGCCAGCCTGACATATTGCTCCGATCCGGCCACCGCGAGCCCGGTCAAAGCGGTGGCGAGGATCGCGGCAGTGGCCGAGTCCGCGGCGACGACGAGATGGCGCGACGAACCTAGAACGGCGAACACGACCATCGGGATCAACATTGTGTAGAGGCCCGTCACGACAGGCATCCCAGCGATCTTCGCGTACCCAAGAACCTCAGGGATGCCCAGGGCCGCCAGGGTCAGGCCGGCGAGCATTTCCACCGGAACCTGGGACCGGCGGATCGGCAGCACCCCCTGCATCACGTGTGGAGCGCGCAGCCATCGGTGCCCGTTGCCCTCGCGCGAAGCCGGCACAGGCTCCCTGCCCTTCTCCGCGCTGTCGAGTTCGCTCATCATCTGTTCGGCACCGCGTTTGATCGCAGAACCCGACTTCCGCGCCGTTCCGCGGCATGAACCGGACAGCTGATGCGACGGTAACCCGAACAGTGCCCGTTCGGCCGCTGCCGCCGGTGATGTCGAGTCGGGCCGATGAGAAACCCCGATCAAGCCAATCCGGACGAATGAACAGGTCCGGCCGACTTCACTCACCCGTAGGACGCCCCGTCAGGAACCATCAACGGGACGCCGACGGCTCGGTCGTCAGTGTCTCCACCCTCATGATCATCATGATTCCCTTCCGGCCTCGGTTGATCTGCCATGGGGCCAGATGACTGCAGATCGTCGGTCGGCGGACGTCGTACGGTGTCCTGATGCCTGCCCTGCGCACCCACCGTCGGCCGGTCCTGCTTGAGCTGGACTTGACCCAGATGCCCGTAGAGCAGGAGCCGGACGATCCGATCTCGCGGCTCCGTAGCCGCGGCCGGCATCGGCTGAGGCCCACGTTGCGCGCATTGCACGAGGCGGCCGACGACCCTCGGGTCGTCGGCCTGATCGCGAAGGTGGGTGGTTCCCTGCCATGGGCGGGCATGCAGGAGCTGCGCCTCGGCGTGCGCGCCTTCGCGGCCGGCGGCAAGCCGACGCTGGCGTGGGCCGAAACGTTCGGCGAGGAAACAGGTGGGATGGCCGGCTACGTGCTGGCGACGGCGTTCGACGAGGTGTGGATCCAGCCCGGCGGAGACCTTGGCCTGCTCGGCGTGGGCGTGGAGACCACCTTTCTGCGGGGCGCGCTCGACCGGCTGGGCATCGAGCCCCAGCTCGAGCAGCGGTACGAGTTCAAGAATGCGGCAGATCAGGTCATGCGGACAGAATTCACCCAAGCCCACCGCACGGCGCTGGAACGGCTGGCGGAGTCCGTCTTCACCGATGCGGTGGAGGCGATCGCGCAAGGGCGAGGCCTGGACCCGGCCGTCGTCCGCGGCCTCGTCGACGGTGGTCCGCACCTTGCGGACCAGGCCCGGAACGCCAATCTGGTCGACGCGCTCGGCTACCGCGACCAGGCGCACGCAGCGATGCGGGCCCGGGTGGGCGGGGACGTCGAGCTGCTGTTTGCGGATCGGTGGCGACCCCGCCGTCGGCCGCACCTACCGCGGCGTCATCGGGGTCATGTCGCGCTCGTCGAGGTGCGCGGCGCGATCGCATCAGGCCGCTCGCGGCGCGGTCCGATGGGTAGGATCGCCGGGAGCGATTCGGTGGGTGCGGCGTTGCGCGCGGCCGCTGCGGACGACAAGGTTCGCGCG
This sequence comes from uncultured Actinomycetota bacterium, assembly GCA_963834185.1. Classification (GTDB taxonomy): domain Bacteria; phylum Actinomycetota; class Actinomycetes; order Mycobacteriales; family Nakamurellaceae; genus Nakamurella. Next base: position 3,077 of record CAWIAR010000001.1, on the reverse strand, counting down.
GTTGTGCTGCATGTGGACTCCCCAGGCGGGTCCGCGGTGGCATCCGAGACGATCTGGCGTGAGGTCGTTGTGCTCCGGGCGGCGAAGCCGGTTATCGCTGCGATGGGTGCGGTCGCGGCGTCGGGCGGCTACTACGTCGCCTGCCCGGCCGACGTCATCGTCGCACTCCCCTCGACCCTGACCGGGTCGATCGGCGTCTTCGGGGGCAAGGTGGTCGTGCGCCGGCTGCTCGACCGTGTTGGCCTCACCACTGGAACCGTTTCGCGTGGGGAACACGCCTTGATGTTCTCGGCCCGCAGGGGCTTCGACGACGCCGAACGCGAGCGGCTTGCCGCAGCTATCGACGCGGTTTACGACGACTTCGTGGCCAAGGTGGCACGGGGACGGGGCCGGTCGGTCGCGGAAATCGAGGAAGTGGCCCGGGGCAGGGTTTGGACGGGCACCGACGCCGTCGATGCCGGCCTGGTTGACAGCCTTGGCGGGCTCCGCGACGCGGTGCAAGTCGCGCGTGCGCGGGCGGGTCTGCCAGACAATGCACGGGTATACCCAGCGATCCAGCTCGGCCCACTCGCGCGGTTCCGTCGCCCGAAGAACTCCTCGGACCCACGGGTGAGTGTCAGCGCCACCATGCCGAGGCTGGCGGACGTCACGACCGCACTTGGGTTGCCGGCCCCCGCGGCCCTGCGGATGCCGGAGTTGCGGCTTCGCTGACCAACGCGCGTGCCGCAAACACGGCCGGTAAGGACACCCGTTTGTGATTCACACCGCAAATCCGGAAGGGGATCGTTGACCGGGACGTGGTTGTACGCGTGCACTAGGCGTCTTGCTGAGGGGACCTTCCCAGTTCCACCCGAACCACTGGAGAACTCGCTATTGCCACGGGCGTCAGGAAGGGATCTAGTACACCGACATCATCCGTTCACGAGAAGGCCGACGCCCATGCGGGTTCGTCACGCCAGGACCGTTTTGATTAGTGTCGTCACTATTGCCGCTTCAGTCATGATGACGGTCGCCGGCCCGGCGAGCGCACAAGCAGCAACCGGCTCGGTTCGCCGACAATTCCGACGGCAGCTACCGGGAGTCACCCATCGTCGTAGCCACCAGTTCCAACTACGGCCGCACCTTCTCGCCGTACCGGCGGGTTGACACCACGCTGGCCGATTTCCGCCCAGGCGGGCTCGCCCCCTACTCCCAGGGCTCCAACCCGAAGGTCGGCAACGACGGACCCTCTACATCGCTACGAGGGTGAACAGTGCCAGTCCTTGGCCCGCGACCAGTTCGGCGACACTGATCGCGACGTCACTGTGGTAGCGGCTTCGAAAGACCACGGTAGGACCTTCCGCCGGGTCATTGTCGACACGAACTACGATTTTCCGTTCAACGAACCGCTCGGCACCGAAACCTGACCGCTGAAAATTTCAGGATCAACAGTGACCCGCAGTTGGCGTACGACCCCAAGACCGACCTGCTCGCGTTGACCTGGGCCGATGACCGCAACGGACAGTACGACGCGCAAACCGGCGCCTCGATCAAGTCGAACGGCGACAACATCGCCTCCCTCTCCAAGGGCGGCGCGAGGTGGTCTCCAACCGTCGCGGTCGGAACAGCGCAGGACGAAGTCTTTGGCGCGGTGGCGATCTACCGCGGCGTCGTCGCCATCACCTCCTACACCCGGCACTACGACCCGCGAGGCATCAACCTGGACTACGCCTACTGGACTTCCAACGACCTGATCCGCTGGCATTCGCTGCCGATCCACCGGATCACCACCCAATCATCCAATCCGCAGATCCAGTTCGTCTCGACCGACGACGAGGGCAACGTGGTTCAGCGGGTCTTCATCGGCGACTACACCGGAGTCGCCCTCGGCAGCGACCTACGACTGCACCCATGCTGGACGGACTTCCGTGGCCATCCCGGCACGACCACACCCAACCAGGACTCCTACACACAATCGATCAAGCTGTAGTCAGCCAGTTGTCCCACGGGCGGCCACGCTTGGAAGGCGCAGCGAAGACTCGGACAGCCGCAGCTTGAGGGCGCAGCGGGGCGCAGCCGGCGCCTTCGGCCAGCGACCGCCAAACTCGAATTCGTTGCGCGAATTCCAGTGAGCGTGCAACACAATGAACGTTGAAGGTCCCCGAAATCTCGTTTCAGCAGGTGGCCGTGCGAAGTTGAAGTGGCCCCGTGTGACCCTTTTTCTGGCCCCCGCCCACTCGTCACCGACCCGGCGGGCAGGTCAGCTCAGGTCGGTTTGCGGGCGATGGCAGCGACCAGCGTCGGCGTGACGATTCGGTAGCTGCCGTCGACGAGCCCGGCGCGGACGGTGTCGACGTCTTGTTGGCCGAGCATGCCGGTGGCCACCAACGTTGGTGTCATCTCGTCGAAGGAGAGCTGAAAGAACGCGGCGCCCGGATCCGTTACCTCAAGGATCTTGGACCGGCCCTCGCAACGGAGATCCTCCATCCCGTGAGCGGCGACAGCCTCCGGTAGCCGCCGGCCGAAGGTCCGGTCGAATCCACCGCGCGCCATCAGATCCAGGACCGCGTCGGCGGCGCGGTGGGTGAGCTCCGATTCCGGCTGGAAACCGAAAGGCGTCCAATCCAAGTCCTCCGCTACCAGCCATCCTCCCGGCCGGAGCGCAGCGGTCAGGTGGCCGATCGCCGCATCCGCCTCGGCGAGATGTTCCAGCACCATCCTGATGTGGACCAAGTCGTAGAAATCGGACTCGAGGGGATCGGCGACGATGTCGGCCTGCCGGACGTCGACACGAACCCGGCCGCCCGCCTCGGCCAGTGGGTCGATGAATCGGGTGTCGAGGTCGGTGGCGACCACGACGGCGTTGTCGGCGGCCTGAGCGGCAAGCCATTGGACGAGCGAACCCCCGCCGGCCCCCACCTCCAGGATGGCGGGGGCGCTGGCCGACCCGCACCGTTCCAGGAGTCTCCGGCTGCCTTCATCCCACAACGCTTCAATACCGGCCAGCCGAGCTCGCTCGTGTTCCCACGCCTGGTCGAAGGAATACCGTGAACCGGTCATACACCCCACCGTAACGCCGTCATCCTGCCGCAAGGCCG